>CAVTUV010000016.1:0-88156 GCA_963737995.1 uncultured Verrucomicrobiae bacterium | reverse complement strand
TTACGGCGTTGAATGCCGCGTTGCGGTACACGGCTGTATGGCCGGCCCGATCAGGTAGGCAAAAAGGTTAAATGTCCCGATTGCGGCAGCCTGAGCATTGTTCCGCCGCCACCCAAACTGAAACCCAAAAACATGCCCGCCGCCGACTCGAAGGCGAGCAATACGAGTTGTCGGAACGTGGACTCCCAGCCGCTTTCAAGCGAACTGATCGCGGCTCAGCCCAAATACGTCGCGGTGAAATGTCGCAAATGCGGCACTTTGATGTACGCGACGGAGAAGCGAGTCAGTCAACAAATCGCCTGCCCGGACTGCGGCGCAAAGACGTGGTGCCATCCCCGCCGAAGGCGATTTCGAAGCCATCAGTTCTTTTTGCACGAGGCCGAGATGCCCGGCCTGGACCCACGCCCGCGCATCCGGGTGAGCGGCCGGTTGTGACGCCGCTATCGGGAGATATGTTCCGTGAGGAGGAGCAGGAGGCTGAAGTCACGCGAGCCATAGAGAAAATGAAACGGACCGGCAAACCGATGGAGATCGACAGCCGCGGACGACACGTCATGCCGCGGTATCCGCTGTTGACCGGTATATGGAATTTCCGTTCTCATCAGGCCTCCCGCAGCGATGGGCCGCTCTCACGCTAGGGCCTTTTTTTATGGCTATCGGGCGGTTTGTTGGTCGATGGCGTGCCGGCCTGGGCTGGTTGGGGCGGCGGCGATGCAGGTGCCCTACGCGCCATCGCCAGCTAGGGAGAGACCATCTCGGCATCCGTTGATCTGGCTGGCGGCCACATCGAATATTTTTATCGCCGTCATGTCGCAAAGCACTGTCGGCACACAGCGTATTTCGGAATGGCCAGCCATGAATTTCGTTGGCTCGATGGCCGAAATGCTGCCGGATTGGCATAGCAATCGTCTTCACCGCTGCACCTGGTGCCATCCTCGGGCAGTTGCTGGGCTTGTCCGGAGAACGAGGGACTTCATGCCGCGGTTGCTTTCGTTAGGCGAACCCAAAAACGACTGCCGCCGCCGGAAAGCGGCGCGCAACCGATTTCGCCGCCGCAGTTCTCCACCACGATCCGACAAAAATGCAGGCGCAGCCCGGCCGCATTTGCCGGCAGTTTGCCGAAAAAATTTTGGCAAATTTCCGGCGCGATGACCGTCCCGTTGTCGTCCACTCGCAGACAGAGCGTCTCGGGTTCGTCTTCCGTTTGCACGATCACTGCGCCGCCGGCCGGAGTGCGGTCGAGTGCGTTTTCGAGCAGGTTTCCGATGACCCGCTCCAGATTTGCGGCATCGGCCGCAATTCGGAACGCGCTCCTGCTGGCGGCGCCGGCACTAAGACTAACCCTTTTTTCGGCGAAGAGCGGGGTCGCCGTTTCCAGGGCCCGCGGCAAGACCTCGTCCCATCGCGCGTTGGTGGTCGTCAGGCCGGACTGGCCGTAGGCGTTACGCAGCTCGTCCGAGAAAACGCTCAGGATGTGGTGAATGAGACTCTGCTGTTCCTGTGTCGCCCGGGTGGCGAGGCCGAGGGAGGAGCTTGGTCCGCGGCCCGTTATCTTTCCACTCGATCAAGCGCAGCGAAGTGATGGCGTTGGCAATCGCGGCCGTCATCTCATCCGCCACGCAATGGAGGAGGATTTCCTTTTTCTGAATTTCGGAATTCAAGCGTTGGTGCGCGATGACGGTTTCGCGGGCGTGTTGCAGGACGGACTTTTTCGCCTCAAACGCTTCCCCGAGGCGTTCCAGGAGGAGAAGCGATTGGCCATTCGCCGTCAGGGCGGTGGCTTCGAGCTGGATCTCACTCGCCGCTCCCGCTTTCGACCCACGGTCCCGACTTCACCTGCCCGGTGTCGGCGTTACGTCCAGCATTCCTCGGCGTCGATCAGGAAGTTTTCGAGAAAAGGCGAGGCGTCGGCGATGGGCAAGATCTCGCCGCTCTCGCGCAGGGCGGACCAGAGATCGCCGAGCCAGGTGGGTGCCTTGCCTGATAAACGCAGCGCGCCCGAGGGTTCGCGCGTGAAAAGCACCAGCCCGAGGGCGCTGAGCACCGCTTCGAGCGGGAGAATCGGCAGCCGGCATTTCGTTAGGCGGGCTGGGTCATGCGGCGCGCGAGATCGGCGAACGCTTCCTCCACCGCCGGCGCCTTCCTTCGCGCTGGTTTTGATGACGGTGAAATTTTCCGCCCTCAGCGTGGCGATGCGCGCTTCGTCCACTTCCCATTGCGGAGCGAGGTCGGCCTTATTCAGTGCGAGGATGAAAGGCGCCGCGCCGAGACTGGCGGCGACGCGTTTTTGTAGCTCAAGCGCGAGATCGAGCGTGACCCGTCGCGTCCCATCCGCCACCAGCAGATAACCGCTCGTCCCGCGCAAGTAGGACGCTTGCAGCCGCTGAAAATCGTCGTCGCCCGCCAGGTCCCAGATCATGAGCATGACCTCGTTCCCGTCTACCGGCACCGTCTTCTTGTCGATCTTCACTCCCACGGTGGTGAGATATTTGTCCGAGAACATACTGTGGACGAAACGCGCCACGAGGCTCGTTTTGCCAACCCCCGAAGTTCCAAGCAGACAGACTTTTTTCTGGATCATGACTTGGGCACCACCTTCAACGCCACCCGCCGGTCGGATTGCTCCGGCGTCGGCTGGCCGGTGACCGGCGGCGCGCCCATCCCCGTCGCCTTGAAGAGTGACGGTTCGAAATCGCACTTCACGAGGAAATCGCGCACCGCATTGGCCCGGCGCTGACTGAGGTCGAGATTTTTGCCCTCGCTTCCCACCGAATCGGCGTAGCCGTGCACCTCGATCTCCACTTCCAGACCGAGCCGGCCCGCCGCCGCGAGGCAGCGCCTGATTTCTTCCGGCAGACGCGAGAGCGCAGTGAAGCCTTCGGTGGCGAAGTTGTCCTTGTTGACGAGAAAATAGACAAATGCGCTTTCAATCACGGACTTCGATTGCTGGTAGGCGCGTTGATCGAGATCGACCAGATTATGTTCGTCGAGCGTGCCGATGCCAGGGACGGAGGTTGCGTCGCGTCGCACCCGCGTCAGCCAGGCGTGGGGTGCTTCTCCGGCCAGAACGAGAATGTTTTTGTCCATCTTCGCGTTGACGGTGTCGGGCAGATTGAAGCGATCGATGAAACGCTGGAGGACAAATTTGCTGTCGTAGATGACCTGCAGATGTTCCTCGGAAATTTTTTCGATCCCTGGAAGTTTGGTCGCGCCCTCGCGCACCGGCGCGAGCCACTCGTAAGGAGCGGCGCCGGCCAACTGGAGCGTTCCATTCGACACCTGCGCGGTCGCGCCCGGCGGGAGCGGAAAGGCGCGCCGAAATCGGCCCAGCGCCAGGCCGGGATCGTAGGTCACGCGCACGTCGTTTTCCGTGATCGAGGTCACACCGGGCGACTGCAGGCCGTCCGCGCGCACGCGCTGGAGCCATTCGTAGGGAACCGAACCGCTGATCGCGAGCATTCCGTTCGTTAGGCTAAGTTGAGTTCCGGTCGGTTTGCCAAAGCGCTTCTCGAAACGTCGCAGCACACTGGGGTCGTCGAGCGCGAGGTAATCTTTCCACTCGAACCGCAGCCTTTCCGGGTTGACCCCGGCGGCGCGGGCCAGCGCGGACGGGTCCGCCACCGCGGGGTCACGCAGGCCCGCCACGCGCGAACGAAAGATCCAGCCTTTTTCTGCCTGGGTGACGGCAATGCCCGGCGCGGCATTCAATCGCCTGACGAAATCCTGCCAGCGTCGTTCGCTTTGCCAGCCGACGATCAGAGCCGCCGCGACCAACCCCGCGCCGGCCGCCAGCGTGATCCAGGCGGTCCGGTTTCCGACCGACGTTTTCTTGGGCGCGTATTGCGAACGCAGGCACGCTTCCAATTCCGGCCGGAGCGATTCAAACTCCGTCGCGTCGCCCTCAAATTTCGCCAGCGCGGAACCTTTCAGGACATGGACGCTCTCGATCGCGTCTTCCATTGCGACGTGCAGTTCGCGTGGCGGGTTGCCGCGAATGACCGCGGCGAGATAGGCTTTGGCGCCCGGCGCGATCCAGACCTGCAACTCGCCGATTCGAAACTCCTCCAACCCCTCATCGCGACCGGTTTTGAATGAGTCGCGGGCAAAATCCTGAATCGCGCTCAGCATTCCCGCCACCATATCGGAATCCTGCGTTGTCCCCGCATCCGTGCTGACGTGCAGGAGGGAAAGGCTGGTCTCACGGTGAATGAGAAAAATCTGCTCCACCCGGTAGACGAGGCTGCGGAGCATGACAACCTCCGCGAAACTCCGACCGGTGCGCCAGGCCTCGAAGCGCCATTTTAATCCCTGCCAGGAAAAGCTCTGCTCGAGCGTTTGGTTGAGCGACTGGAGAAGCGTGCTGAGGCTTTCCCGGATCGATCGCCTAACGAGCGGACCGATGATCGGACTGAGCGACTCGACAAAAACATCGGGGTGATCCTTGATCGAATCGCGCACCGATCCTTCGACCGCCGGTTTGATGGCGCGGGTTAATTCCGCACTGCGATCGCGACTGAGGGTGAGCGCTTCCGGCAGGACCGACGCGATCTCGTGCGCGCGCTGCTCCTTGTCGTCGAGGCGATCGTGCAGCTCCTGGAGTTCGTCTCGCTCCGGCTGGTTGATCAGCCGGCGCAGTTCGGCCAGGTCGTCCACCGGCTCTCGCGGCGAGGAGCGCATCCGAGGCAGAAGCTAGGACGCGCCCGGCACGCGAAATTCCTTTTTCAAGCGCATCGCGACTTCGGTCAGCATCTCGGCGAGCGCTTCCCGCCCGGTCATCGCGTCGCGGATTTGCCCGGCCTCGTGCTCGAGCTGTCCCTTGATCTGGTCGTGCTTTTCCTTCATTTCCTCGCCGAGGGCTTTGGATTGCTCGAGCAATTGCGCGCGCAGATCGCGAATGTCTTTCGCCGCCTGGCTGTCGAGATTGCTGATCTTCAGCTCCAGGCCCTTGACCGTTTCTCCCATCTCCTGCGCGAGCTGCTGGATCGCTTGCGCGCGCTCGGATTGCTCGGTCCTGACCCGGTTGGCCATCGATTCGACCTCGCCCTTCATAAATGTCTCGAGGGCCTGCAACTGCCGGTGCAGATCGCCGCGCAACTCCCCGGCCTCGCGCGCCAGCCGCTCCTCGAGTTTTTGAAAACGGCCATCGTAATCGCGCATTTGCGATCCGAAAAGGATGTTGCGAATGCGATCGACATTACCGCTCTCATCGATGGTGCCGTTATCCCGGTTTTGAGACATCTGCTGATCTTCCTGCGAGTTCATTTTTTGAATCCTCCTTTTGGTAAAAGGACAAACGCGTGCTGCGCCTGTCGCGAACAGGTTACACAATTTCGGGCGTCGGAAGCAATCATTTGTCTGCCGTCGCCAGCTTTAGGCCTTAAGTTTTGAGTGTTAAGAAAATTTGCGCAGTTCCCCACTTAAAACTTAAATCTTAAGCCACTTAAAGCTCGAAAAATGTCCTGCGCCAAAATCGATCCCGCGCTTGCACCAGGCGCAAAAGCCGCCCTGGATCAAAGTGCGGCTGCCCTCGAATCCGGTCTTCTTTTCGACCAAGGCGCTCATCTCCGATTTGCGGCTGCACACCGTCTGCGAAAGCGCGCAATGCCCGAATCGCTGGGAATGCTGGAGCCAGGGCACCGCGACGATGATGATCGCGGGCGAACGCTGCACCCGGGCCTGCGGCTTTTGCGCGGTCAGCACCGCGAAACCTTTCGCGCTCGAGGAAGACGAACCGCAGCGCGTCGCCGAAGCCGTGCGACGACTGAAGCTCAAACACGTCGTCATTACCGCCGTCGCGCGCGACGATTTGAAGGATGGCGGCGCGGAACATTTTGCGCGCACCATTCGCGCGATCCGCGAGATGGATCCCTCAATCATCATCGAAGTGCTCGTGCCCGATTTCCACGCGCAGGATTGGTGCATCCAGCTCGTGCTCGACGCTGCGCCGGAGATTTTCAATCACAACCTCGAGACCGTGGAACGCCTCACGCCCGTCGGTCCGTTCGCGGGCGAAATATCGCACCTCGCTCCAGGTCTTGCGCCGGGCCAAGGAACTTTCGCCGGACGTCGTCACGAAGAGCGGCGTCATGCTCGGCCTGGGCGAAACCGAGCCGGAGCTTTTCCAGACCATGGACGACCTGCGCGAAGTCGGCTGCCAGGTCCTGACCTTAGGCCAGTATCTCCGCCCGACGCCGCAACATCTGCCGGTCGTCGAGTACATCACGCCTGAGCAGTTCGATCTCTATGGCGAAATCGCGCGCGGCAAAGGTTTCGCCCACGTCGCCTCCGGTCCGCTCGTCCGCAGCTCCTATCACGCGGCGGATTTCCATCCCGTCGTCCGCAGTTCCCCTGTAGCCGGGGACGCTGTCCCCGGTCGCGACATTTTCCATTAACGATGGAGCCGGCGGCCCCGCAACCAGGCTCGGCCGCTCAATCGCACCAACGTCGCCGCCGTCATTCCCGCTTATCAAGAGGAAGTCCACGTCGGCGGCGTCGCCGAGCGCGTCCGTGCGCAACTCGATCACGTCCTCGTGATCGACGACGGCTCGACCGACGCGACCGCGGCCCGCGCCCGCGAAGGCGGCGCCGAAGTCATCGTCCATCCGGAAAACCGCGGGAAAGGGGAGGCGATCAAGACCGGCCTGCGCCATTGGCTGGAGCGTCCCGAGATTGAATTCATCGTCCTGCTCGACTCCGACGGCCAGCATTTGCCGGAGGAAATCTCTCGCTTTTTCAACGCCGCGGCCGCGACCGAAGCCGGCCTTTTCATCGGCACCCGCATGAACGACGTGCGCGAAATGCCGTTCGTTAGGCGGACGGTCAATCGCTACATGAGTCGTCGCATCAGCCGGCTCTGCGGCCAGGACGTCCCCGATACCCAATGCGGCTATCGCATGATCCAGCGCGACCTCGTCCCCCATCTCCTCGCCGGCACGAGCCGCTTTGATTACGAAACCGAGATGTTGATCGTCGCCAGCCGCGCCGGTTTCCGCATCGCCTCCGTGCCGATCAGCACCATTTACTCCGATGAGGTCAGCAGCATCCACCCGTTGCGCGACACGATCCGTTTTTTCCAATTGATGCGGCGCTATGAGAAAGGGTCGTCTCCGCCTTAGGAGGTTACACTAAAGGCGATGGATCATTCCGCCTAAGGCGGCACCGTCAGAACCATTCCCGGGGCATTGTCCCGCCTCTGCGCCGGAAGCGAAGCATGGTTTGGTTGTAGCCCAAAACCGCAGCCGTTGTAAGCCAAATGAATGGCGGCCCGCGGAAATCGAGATCGATTTTGTTCTTGACCCCTCTCGCGCCGAGCCGGAAAAATGCACGAAACACGCATCCCCTAGCATGTACCCCTTCAGGCCTAGCGATAGCTGCTCCCCAGTTGCCTCGGTGCGGAAGGCCGCGCCGTTTTGGGTCCACCCCAACTCGTACCTGGCTCGGCTTCTGTCCTGCCTTCCGATCATCGCGGCCGTGGCCGCGGCGCCGTTATTAGCGCAGTCGCCGCCGAAGCCAAACATTGTCGTGATCCTGGCCGATGATCTCGGTTTCGGGGATCTTGGGTATACGGGCTGTCCGGATTTCACGACCCCGAATATTAATTCGCTCATCACGACCGGAGTTTGCTGTGCCAACGGTTATGTCACGCACCCTTTCTGTAGTCCGTCGCGGGCGGCCTTGCTCACCGGTCGCTACCAGCAGCGGTTTGGTTATGAAAATAATCCCACCGTTGACTCGACGAACAATCGTCTGGGTCTTCCCGTGCAGGAGATCCTGCTGCCGCAGCTGCTCAAGTCTGCCGGATACGTTTCCGGCATCATCGGCAAATGGCACCTCGGCGCCTCGGCTCCGTTTCACCCCATCGCGCGTGGCTTTGACGAATTTTATGGATTTCTCGGCGGCTCGTCGGGTTATTTTGACGCCACCGTCCTGCGCGATTACACCCCGGTGGTCGAGACGGAGTATTTGACCGACGGCTTCTCCCGCGAAGCCGAATCTTTCATCGATCGTCACGCGGCCGAGCCCTTCTTCCTCTACCTCTCCTATAACGCTCCCCATTCGCCTAACGAAGCTAGTCAGGCCTACCTCGACCGGGTGCCGGATATCGCGGATCCTAACCGCCGCATCCACGCGGCCATGATTATCGCTCTGGATGACGGCGTCGGACGCGTCCTGGCTGCGTTGGCAAATCATAACCTGATGGACAATACGTTGATCTTCTTCCTCAGCGACAACGGCGCCCCGAATCAAACCTACACCCGCAATCTTCCTTATCGCGGCTACAAGTTCGATCAGCTCGAGGGAGGGATACACGTGCCGTTTCTCGTCCGTTGGGATGCTCAGTTTGCGCCCGGCCTGCTTTACGACGCGCCGGTTTCAGCCCTCGATATTGTCGCGACTGTCGCGGCTGCGGCCGAGGTGCCTCTGCCCATTGATCGAACTTACGACGGACTTAATCTCATTCCGTATTTTAAGGGCGAAGAAACCGCTCCCGATCGCTCCCTCTTCTGGAGATGGTTTGGCCTCGGACCAACCGGTCCGACGGGTTCTGCGAACACTCTCATGGCGGTGCGAAAGGGACCCCTCAAACTGGTCGTCGCAGCCGCGGCCTCTTCTTTGCCGCCGGCGCTTTACGATCTGGAGAATGACCTTGACGAAACCCAGGATCTTGCCACGACTCAGCCGGCCGACGTCGCCGATCTGACCCAGTTGTACGCGAACTGGAACTTGGATATGGTCGCGCCCTTCTTCCAGTTCAACAGCCCATTCCTGATCGGGTCTCCTGACACCATTACTCTCGCGGGCGATTGGAACGGATTTCAGATAACAGACGTCAATCCTCCCTGGGGATTGAGCTGGATAAGTGCTCCGGGGACGAACGGGACGCCGGACGCGATCAACTGGTATGTCGGTACGATCCGAGTCGCGGCGAGCGGCGGGGACACGGTCGCAGGGACACATGCGTTCACCCTCATCGGCGGCAAGAGCTACGCAAACCAATGGGGCGGCGGCGCCATCACCGCAGACGCTGTCAATTCGCTTTCGTACCTATTCAGGCACTTCCCTTGGGCCAACCAGCGCCATCGCGCTCGATCATGGTTTTTACTATTCCTTTCGGGTTCTCGACCCGATGATTCAGCTGCACGGGGACCTCAAGCTGGCGATTTTAAAGACGTCCGCGCCGCCGATCAGCCTGAGCTGTACCGGGCAAAACCCAAGCTCACCCTTGCCCGGCGAACCCGTTGTGGTGAGCATTTCCACCAGCCAGCCGAAGTCTGCCGAGGAGCGAATCTTTCTTCGCTGGACCGCCGATTCCTACGTCACCTCCCAGCTCGTGGCTGCGACGGGTTCGGACACGAGCTACAGCGCGACCATTCCAGCGCAGGTGGCAAATACCTCCATCCAGTACACGGCAGTCAGTTCTACGCTCGACCTCTCTCCCTTGAGCGCCTCGGGCGCGATCGACCCCCTGATCCTTTCCACGACGGACTCCTACCACGTAGTTATTAGATCTCCCAGCCCAACTCCCACGCCCACGCCGAGTCCAACCGCCCAACCCCCGCCCGACTCCGACCCCGACCCCCACACCTAGTCCGACACCGACGGCCACACCGACTCCAAGCCCAACGCCGACCCCAACCCCAACCTCAACCCCAACGCCAACGCCAAAGCCGACCCCAACGCCCACACCAACTCCAAGCCCAACGCCGACTCCGACTCCGACCCCCACACCTAGTCCGACACCGACGGCCACACCGACTCCTACGCCCGACGGATTTCCTCAGATTACGCAACAACCCGCTAACGTCAGTCTGAGAGTGGACCGGCGCGCCACGTTCCGGGTCGCGGCCACTGGCGCTCCACCCTTGCGTTGCCAATGGCGGAAGAATGGCACCGACATCGTTGGAGAGACGAAACGGAAATATACGACGCCTCCTGTGACTCACGACGACAACGGCGCCCTGTATTCCGTCATTGTGACTAACAATCTCGGCAGCGTAACCAGCAACAACGCCCTCCTCACTGTCCGTTAAGTTCCGCGTCGCATTGTTTTCCTCCTTGGTTGCGGCGAGTCTGGTCGAGTCGCCGGTAGCTTGTTCCTGAGGATGGCATTGAAGGAGATCGTTTTCAGGCAAACAAACCCGGGTTGAATCGCGGATGCCGTGGTGCGTCTCGTAGCCAAGAGCTCAGTGACGCCGGCCCCGCTTCGTGCCGAAAGCTAGAGCAAACCGCGCCGGCGCAGATCGCCCAGATTTCCGCCGGACGAGCGCTCGATCAGGTCGATCGTGAACTTGAGCAGGCAGACTTCCCAGGCGTCGTCGACGCCTTGAATCACCGCGCTGAGGGGTTCATCCAACCGTTCCACTTGCGCCTTCGTTTGTTCGATGACCGACGCCATCGAAGCGCGGACTGTCTTTTCCATCACGTCGGTCTTGCGGAATTGGAATCCGTAGCGAACCACGGCGAACTTCTGTGCGTGCTCACGCAGTTGCTCGATGTAACGCTGCGCTTTGTCGCCGAAACCCTCGAGCAAAAGCCGCGAGTAATGGTCCGCCGTCAGAATCTGCGGTCGCTCAGCATGAATTCGTCCGTCGCGCACCCGCACTTCGTTTACCTGATCCATCAGCTCGCTGATGAGATAGAAGCGGAAACTGGTGTGGCCGAAAGTCGCGATCTTACCTTCTGGCGCGAGGATCACCTCGGTGTTCTCGATCGCATATTGAAAGTTATCTTCGCTCCACATGGTGCGACGACCATACCACAGGATGGCCCTGTAGACGTTGCCGCTCGCCCCCGCGTTTCGCAGCCTCCGGCTCGGAAGAGCGTACGGCTCGGAGAGAGCGAAACGTCTACAGGGCGATGAGTCGCCCGCTATCGCGCCAGGCGCACGCCGGGCGCCTTGCTCGCGCTCCAGCGCGTGACGGCGTCCGCGGTGAAGATGGCGAGCGCGATCCAAATCAGCCCGAAGGTCAGCATCTGCGCGCGGCGAAACGGCTCGTGATAAGCGAAAACGCCGAGGAAGAAGGTGCAGCTCGGCGAGAGATATTGCAGGAAACCGATCGTCGTTAGGCGAAGATGGCGGGCGGCGTGGGCGAACCAAAGCAACGGCAGGCTGGTCACGATGCCGGTGCTGATCAGGAGGAGCGACAAACCCGGGGTGGAGAGTCCGAAATGCAGCGTGTCGGTCCGTTGCAGATGGAACAAATAGACGAGCGCGAGCGGCAGGATGACGGTCGTCTCGATGAAGAGCCCCGGGATGGAGGCCGCGCCCGAGATTTTGCGCAGGAGCCCGTAGACCCCAAACGAGAAGCAGAGAGTGAGAGCGACCCAGGGCAGCCGACCAAATCCGAACGTAAGATAACAGACCGCGCTGCTCGCGAGCAGGACCGAAGCGAGCTGGGCGCGCGTCAGCCGCTCCCGCAGGAAGATCGCGCCGAGGAGCACGTTGACCAGTGGCGACATGAAATAACCGAGGCTCGTCTCGAGCACGCGCCCGGCGTTGACCGCCCAGATGAAGACGAACCAGTTGGTCGCGATCGCGATCCCGCTGGCGGCGCAAAAGAGCGTGGTGCGGCGCGAACGCAGGTTGCCGAGGACCTCCGGCCAGCGCTGTTGCCAGCTCAACAAGATGACCATGAAAGCGCTGGTCCAAACAAAGCGGTGCGCGAGAATTTCCGTCGCGGGGATGAAGCGGAGTAGCTTCCAATAGACCGGGACCAGGCCCCAGGTCATGAACGCGGCCACGCCCGCGATGAGCGCGGAGGTTTCGTGCGGGCGGCGCGTGGTCTTCATCGCGCGGCTCCTATTTCACGGAATGTGAGCGCGGGCAAACGCCTCACGATTGCGCGAGCCGGCCTGCGCGTGGACGCTGCGCGGTGATAGCGATCACCGAGAAACTGCTTTCCGGCGCCGGCGGCTGGCAGGCGATGAAGGCGGCGCGCGAGCTGGTCAAAGCAGATCGCGTGAGCGCGGCGACCTACGAAGGGCCGTTGCTTGTGGGAGAGGTGCGCGAGGGCGCGAAGAACTATCGCGCCGGGTTGCGCGTGCGCAGTGACCAGCGATCTCGAGAACATCTGCACCTGCCGTGAATCGCGCGAGTGGGGGAAGATCTGCGCGCATTCGCTCGCCGTCGGCCTCGCTTACCTTGCACCGCCGCGCGCGCCGGAGGAGCTGTCGCGCCCCGAAATTTCGCGCTTTGTTTCGTTAGGCGAGACCGCTGTCCGTCCCATCACGTTGCATTGGATTTTGCCGCCAAACTTTCAATCCGCCTGGACGAAGGGGCAGGTGATGATCTGCGTCGAAGCCGAGACCGAAGGACGGCGATTGATGCTTGACGCGCTCCCGCGCGCAGAGCGGTTCGCCTGCGATGAATCCGATCTCGTCGCGCTTAATTCGTTAGGCTGGGAAGTGGCGAGCGTGAACATGCTTTCCCAGGCAGCTTTTCTGCGCTGGCTGCCTGGGCTCCGTGGCCACCATCGACTTGGTTTTGGGAAGGCGAAGCGGGCGCGGGTTGTGGGAGAGATCTACCGGCCTGCGATTCGAGTGCGCCGGATCGGCGATGACTATGAAGTGACTGCGAAGCTGGCCGAGAACGAATCGCCGTTGCTCGCTGACGCCGAGGCGTGGCTGCTGCGCGATGGCGACTTCCTCGAGATCGGAAGCACCGTGCCCTCCCGCCTAACGAGCGTATTGCGTGAGCCGTTGCGTGTGAGGAGCGAACACGCGGACGAGTTTTTCGCCCTCGAACTCCCGCTCTGGCGCGAGGTCGCGGAGGTGGAGCTGCCGGCGGGAGTGCCAATTCCCGTGGTCGAAGAAGCGCGGCCGATGTTCCGCCTGCAGATCGAAGGTTCGATGCAACATTTGCGCGCCAGGCTCCGTTGCCACTATGGCGAGCATCCCGCGTTTCCGCCCCTGACCAATCCGGAAGAGAGCTTTGTTTTTCGCGAGGCCACGAAAGGCGAATGCCTGTTCGTGCGCAATCTGGCGGCAGAGGGCGAGGCGCTCGCCCGTCTGGAGCGTGCTGGCTTTGCCCGCCCCAGCGGCGGTTGGGAAATGCGCGATCCCAACCGCATCGTACGCTTCTTCGCGTTCGATTTCCCGGCCTTGCCCTCGGAGTGGGACATTTCTCTTTCGCCGCGCCTCGAGAAAGCGAGCAGCGACTTGGAGCCAGTTGCGCCCAGGATCGAGATCGTGCGCTCGGGAGAAGATTGGTTCGAACTCAAATATTCGGTCGCGACCGGAGCGGGTGAGGGGATTCCGCCCGCCGAGTTGCAACGCCTCCTCCGCTCCGGCCAGAGTCAGACTCGCCTAACGAACGGCAAAATCGCAGTCCTTGATCCCGACGCGCTCGACGATTTCGAGCAGGTCCTGCGCGACGCTGATCCGCAGCAAAGTCAGCCCGGGGTTTATCGGCTGAAAAACATTCAGGCCGCTTACCTGGCGAATACGGCGGAGGAAATCGGCGCTCGCCTGACTGGCGCCTCGCAATTCTTCCGTGTCCAGCCCTCGCTTAAATCGTTAGGCCCGCTCGTCACCCAGCTGCGCGATTATCAGCGCACCGGCGTGCAGTGGCTGGCCGCGCACGCCGCGCAAAATCTTGGCGGCATCCTGGCGGACGAGATGGGCCTCGGGAAAACCGTCCAGACCCTCGCCTTCCTCCAGCTCGATCGCGGGCAGGGCCCCGCCCTGGTCGTTTGTCCGACCTCGCTCCTTTCCAATTGGGAGAGGGAAGCGGCCCGCTTCACTCCGGAGTTGAAGGTGCTGCGGATCGACGGCGCAGAGCGGGCGGAAAAAATTGCGCGATTCCCCCAGCACGATCTTGGCCTAACGAGTTATGGATTGCTCCGGCGCGACGTCGAGTTTTATGCGGGGCTCCCGTTGGGCACGGTGGTGCTCGACGAAGCGCAGCACATCAAGAATCCCGATACCCAAAATGCGCAGGCCGCTTTCAGCCTCCGGGCCCGCCAGCGGTTCGTCCTCACCGGCACGCCGCTGGAAAACTCGGTGCGCGATCTTTGGTCATTGATGAACTTTGTCGCGCCCGGCTACCTCGGAAGCCGGGCCGATTTTCGCGAGCGCTATGAAAAGCCGCTATCGGAGGGACTCGCCGCGGCGAGTCCAGATTCAGGCTTGCAGCGTCGCCTTGCTCGGCGGCTCCGTCCCTTTCTCCTTCGGCGTCGCAAGGCGGATGTCGCGCGCGAGCTGCCGGAGAAGATTGAGCAGGTCGTACCCTGCGAGCTGGGCCCGGCGCAGCGCGCGACTTACAACGCGCTCCTGCGCGAAATCCAACAAGGGCTCGGCACGAGCGGCGCGCTCGATGGCGCCGCGCGCATGAAGATGCTGACCGGGCTGCTCCGCCTCCGCCAGACATGTTGCGACCTGCGGTTGCTCGGTCTGGGTCCGGAGAGCGCAGGCGACTCGCCTGCTGTGTCACGCGACCCGCGGGACACCTCCGGGGTTTTTGGCGAGTCGCCAAAAACAGCGGGCGAGGTCGCCCGCGCTCCCCAAGCCGTGAAGAGCAACTCATCCGCCAAGCTCGATCTCCTCGACGAATTGCTCGAGGAAATCGTCGATGGCGGACATCGTGTTCTCATCTTCAGCCAGTTCGTGAAGATGCTCGACCTGGTGCGAGAGCGGCTGGCAGCGAGGGAAATCGCGCACTGTTATCTCGCCGGCCTGACGAAGAATCGGCAGTCGGAAGTCGATCGCTTTCAGAACGATGAGGCCATCCCGGTTTTCCTTATCAGTCTGAAAGCGGGCGGCGTTGGCCTCAACCTCTCCGCCGCCGACACCGTGATCCATTTCGATCCATGGTGGAACGCGGCGGTCGAAGCGCAGGCGACCGACCGCGCCCATCGCATCGGCCAGAAACGAGTCGTCACCTCCTACAAACTGATCGCGCGCGACACGGTCGAGGAAAAAATCCTCAACCTGCAAAAACGAAAACGCGAGTTATCCAGCGCGATGCTCGAAACGGAAGAGCCGCTCATGACCGGCCTAACGACGGCCGACCTGGAGGAGTTGCTCGCGCCCTAAAATCCGGCCCGCGTCACCGACGAGCTATTTACATCTGCTCCGCGAATATGCCATGAGTCATGGGCTTTACGCCACGATTTCCCGTTTCCGCGCGCGGCGTTTAGCGCGGGTCGGTGAGTATTGTAGCCGGGGTCGCTGACCCCGGTGAGGGGAAGCGTGACCACGCGCCAGAGCGACCGGGTCAGCGACCCCGGCTACAACTTGCCGCTCCTCGCATCTCGCGGCATAACCATAACGTGGCTCTCTCCGATCCGAATGCCGACCGCGCCGTTTCCCGAGGCGCGGCGCTGAAGCATTTCTTTGTCGAGCTGAAACGTCGCAAAGTTTATCGCGTCGCGGTCGCTTACGTGGTGGTGGCCTGGGTCCTGGTGCAGGTAGCGACTCAGGTCTTTCCTTTTTTCGAGGTCTCGAACTGGGCCATACGGATGGTGGTGATTGGACTGGCGCTCGGGTTCCCGCTCGCGGTGATTCTCGCCTGGATTTACGACATCACTCCAGCGGGGATCAGGCGAACCGAGGACGCGTCACCCGATGCGCTGGGGACGGCGCCGCATGCTTTCCGGGCTACCACCGTTGTGCCGGAGAAAAGCGTCGCAGTTCTTCCCTTCGAAAATCTGAGCGACGATCGCGAAAACACTTTCTTCGCCGATGGCGTGCACGACGACATTCTCTCCAGCCTCGCCCGGATCGCCGACTTGAAAGTGATCAGCCGCACCTCGGTGCAGCAATACCGGACGGGCGCGCGCAACCTGCGCGAGATCGGTGAAGCACTCGGTGTCGCCCATGTTCTCGAGGGCACGGTGCGTCGCGCGGGCAACCGGGTGCGGGTGAACGCGCAGCTCATCGACGCGCGGGCCGACACCCACGTCTGGGCGGAGACGTTCGATCGCGAGCTGACCGATCTGTTTGCCATCCAAAGCGAGCTGGCCGAGCGCATCGTTAGGGCATTGCAGGCTAATCTCTCGCCGACCGAAATGGCGGGACTGCGAGAGCAGCCGACAAAGAGTGTCGAGGCTTACGATCTCTATGTGCGCGCGCGCGATCTTTTCCGCTGGACCGGCATCGGCGATCCGCAGGAGAACGGCGAGAAAGCGCTCCCCTTGCTCGAACAGGCCCTGGCGCGCGATCCGCAGTTTGCGCTCGCCCATTATCTCGCCTCGCGCATTCACGGTGAGCTCTTCTGGTTCGGCTATGACAAACGCCCGGCCCGCCTCGCGCAGTCGAAAGCCGCGGCGCAAAGCGCGCTCCGTCTGCGTCCCGACATGGGGGAGGGGCATCTGGCGCTCGCCTTTTATCATTACTATTCCGCGCGCGACTACGAGTCGGCCATTCGCGAGCTGACTCTCGCGCAACGCGCTTTGCCTAACGAATCCGATGTGGCCAGCGCACTCGGCATGATCGAGCGCCGCCGCGGACGCTGGGAGGAATCGGTCATGCACCTGGAGCGCGCCCGGCAGTTGGATCCGCGCAACATTTCCGCGCTTTGGAATCTTTCCGAGACGCTGACCTTTTTGCGACGTTATGCGGAAGCGGACGGCGTGCTGGCGGAGGCCGCCGCGATTTCGCCGGATGCGCACATGATTCCGATCGCACGCGCGGAACTGGCCCTGCGCGAACAGGGGGACACGGCTCCACTGCGCGCGGCCTTGGGGCGGGTGCCGGAAGAATTTGACCCGGGTGGCGCGGTGACCACGATCGCGGTGCGACTCGCCCTGATGGAACGCGATTATGACGAGGCCGAACGCCAAGTGGGCACCTGTTCGGAATGCAAATATAACGATGTCGGTTTGTGCGGACTGGTCGGGGCGCTCGATGACTACACCGTGCCGCGGGAATGGTACGTCGGCCTGATCGCGCACGGTCGCGGAAAAGAAGCGGACGCCCAGCGCGCCTTTGTCGCGGCGCGGGAGGCGATCACGGTCGAGGCCGAGGCGACGGCTTCGCCTAACGACGCCAAGATTCTCATCATGCGCGCGTTGATCGAAGCCGTGCTCGGCCGGACGGCGGAAGCAATTGCGTTCGGGGAACGCGCCGTGCAGCTGCTCCCGATTGCGGCGGACGCGCTCGATGGTCCGCTCGTCGCGACGAATCTGGCGGCCGTCCGCGCGCTCGTCGGCCAACGGGACGAGGCCCTGCGGGATCTCGCAGGACTCGTTAGGCAAATTGGCGGTCCGACTCCGGGCATGCTCCGGATCGAGCCGCAATGGGACAGCCTGCGGGACGATCCACGCTTCCAGACGCTGCTGCTGTAGCCGGGGGCGTTGACCCCGGCGCGGGAAGACTTGACCACGCGCCAGACCAGCCGGGGTCAACGCCCCCGGCTACAACGCTTCCGGGTGATACTTTTGCCAATAGCGAATCGATGCCGTGACGGCCATGAAGCTTGGATCGGCCAGCTCGTAATCCGCGACGCGTGCGGCCGCCGCGCCGGATTCGATGATGTCGTTTGCTTCGTAGCGGGCGAAGTCGGGGATGAGCTCCGATTCGCCTCGACCTCTGCGCAATTCGTCACGAAACCAGGTCGCCCAGCGCTGCACGCGCTCGGCGAGCGCATCGAAGTGCGCGCTCAGGTCGCCTGCCACCAGTCCGAAATGCGGGAGATAAAGGCGCGTTGCTCCGAGCGCGCGCATTTGCTGGATCGATTCCAGCCACGATTCCACTTGCAACTCCGGCGGGACAAACGGCGGAACGGGCGGCCCGTTATCGAGGCGCACGCCCGCGACGTCCCCGCCGAATAAATTATCGTCCCAACGATAGATATTGTGGTGCGAGGCGTGTCCCGGTGTGGCGAGCGACCGCACCGCAAACTGGCCGACATGGATCACAGTGCGATCATCTGTGACTCGCACTTGGCCTTCGGGAATCGGCCGCATCTCGCCCCAGAGCCTTTGCATTTCCGCGCCGAAGATGCGGGTGGCCGATTCCATCAGCCGCGAAGGATCGAGCAAATGGCGCGCGCCCCGCGCATGGACATGGATCGTCGCGCCTGCCTCGGCGAAGCGCCAGGCCGCGCCCGCGTGATCGAGGTGGATATGGCTGAGGAAAACATGGCGAACGTCGTTAGGCGAAAACCCCGCCGTGCGCATCTCTTTCTCGATCGTCGCAAAGGTCGAGTCCGCCCCGGTGTCGAAAAGCGCGATCCCATCGCTCGTTTCGAGCGCGGTTGCGGCGATGATGCCAGACCGTCTGAGGTGCAGCGTATCGAGAACGTGAATCATCGTTAGGCAAGTTTTTCTCCCGGCGGCAGAGCGCGACAGAGTCTTTGCTACGGCAGCTCGAAACGTTTTGGATTCTTGTCGCGCAGTCGCTTCTCGGGCGAATCGAAATCGCGCATGTAACTTTCGCGCGCGGACGCAAAATGGCGCATTGCCTCCGACCAGGACATCGGCAAAGGCCAATGCTCGGCCAAGGGCCGCGGGCAGACTGGCAGATTCAGATCGAGCGCGAGGGGCCCATCACCTGGCCCGGAAGTTTTGGATTCTGCGGAGCGCATCTTCTCCACCGTAACGCAGAATCAGCGCCCGAAAAGATTCCTTTGCGGGATCGAGCGCGCAGAGCAGGACAATTTGCCGGATATCTTCCCAATCAACTTCCGCTTTGCTCCGCGTCGGGCTCGAAGCGGCGTGCAGTTTGAGCGCGACGAGGTATTCCGGGCGCGGCCGGAGGGCAGGGGCACCGGCCAGGTTCATTTCCGTGGCGCCCTCGATCAATTTTTCCCAGGTCGCCTGCTCGACAAACATGAGGTCGACGGGCGGCCCGGCCCGATCCGGCGCATCGAATTGCGCGAAGGCCTCGACCCCATGAAAAAAGCGGTAGCCGAGCTCGCGCAGGAGGTCCAGCCAACCCGAACGAGCTTGTTCGGGCACGAGCAGATCGAGATCCACAGTGTTCCGAATGTAGCCGAACGCGATCACGGCGTTCGCTCCGATGAGCAAACTAGGCAGTCCGCGTTCCGAAGCGCGCTGCAGAATCGAGACAACTTCTTTCTCCACAATTGATCAACTGCGGTTGCCGGATGCCGAGCTCATCTTCATTCCCACTCGATCGTGCTCGGGGGTTTGGTCGAGATGTCGTAGCAGACGCGGTTGACGCCCTTGACCTCGTTCACGATCCGGCTCGAGATGCGGCCGAGGACTTCGTAGGGCATCCGCACCCAGTCGGCGGTCATTCCGTCCTGACTTTCGACGATGCGGAGGGAGATGGTGTTTTCGTAGGTGCGCTGGTCGCCCATTACTCCGACGGAACGCACCGGGAGGAGGACGGCGAAAGATTGCCAGACGCGGTAATACCAATCGCTCGCCTTCATTTCGCTCACCACGATGGTGTCGGCGTCGCGCAAAATGCGGAGGCGTTCGGGCGTGACTTCGCCCAGGATCCGGACGGCGAGGCCGGGCCCGGGAAAGGGCTGACGATGCACGATCTCGTTAGGCAAACCGAGCTGCAAGCCCGCCTGCCGGACTTCGTCCTTGAAGAGTTGCCGGAGTGGTTCGACCAGCTCGAAATTCATCTTCTCCGGGAGCCCGCCGACGTTGTGATGACTCTTGATGAGTGAAGCGGGATTGCCGCCGATCGCGACGCTCTCGATCACATCGGGATAGAGCGTGCCCTGGGCGAGAAAGTGATAGCCGGCATGCGGCCGCTGATCGGCGCGATCCTGCGCCATCAATTCCTCCGTCGCCTGTTCAAATACCCGCACGAACTCGCCGCCGATCACTTTTCGTTTTGTCTCCGGGTCGGTCACGCCCGCGAGCAGGCGGAGGAAACTTTCCGAGGCGTCGACATATTTGAGTTTGATCTGGAAATTCTCGCCGAAAACGCGCTGCACAATCTCGGCTTCGTTTTCGCGCAGGAGCCCGTTGTTAACGAAGATGCAGGTGAGCTGGTCGCCGATCGCCTTGTGCAGAAGCGCGGCCGCGACGGAAGAATCGACTCCACCGCTCAGACCGAGCACGACTTTCTGATCGCCGACCTGCTGGCGGACGCGCGCGCAGGCTTCGTCGATGAACGAACCCATCGTCCAATCCATCGTGCAGTGGCAGATGCGGAAGAGAAAATTCTCAATGATCTCCTTGCCGCGCGGGGTGTGGGAAACTTCAGGATGAAATTGCAGCGCGTAGATCTGGCTGGCGCCATTTTCAATCGCGGCGAAGGGGGAATTTTCCGTATGGGCGACGGTGCGGAAACCCTCCGGCAAAGCGGTCAGCTTGTCGCCGTGGCTGCTCCAGATGTCGAGGTGTTCGCCGAGCCCGTCGAAGAGCGGAGTGCGTTTGTCGATCTGCAAGAGCCCCGCGCCGTACTCGCGACGCCCGCTGAATTCGACCTCGCCGCCGAGATGGCGGGCGATCAACTGCATCCCATAGCAGATGCCGAGGACAGGGATGCCTAACGAGAAAATCTGGAGATCAATCTGCGGCGCGCTCTTCTCGTAAACGCTCGCCGGCCCGCCCGAGAGAATGATTCCTTTCGGGGCGAGACGCTCGACTTCCGCCGCCGCGATATCGCAGCGCGCGATCTCGGAATAGACCTGGCATTCGCGCACCCGCCGCGCGATCACCTGCGTGTATTGCGAACCGAAATCGAGAATGAGAATGCGGGAATGCGCCGGCGTCTTCACAGGTTAACGGGGAACAGGTTCTTCGATGCTCGGGGTTTCCGGTTGATCGAGGGGAACGATTTGACCGTGGCCAGACAAACCGCGTTCAAATTGGTCGTGAACTTCTTGCGCCGACGGGGTGTCGGCCGCGCAACCGACCAGGAAAATGGCGACGGTCACGGTCAACAGGGGTTTCATCTGGAAATGTTATGAGGTCGCGGTTGCTTTGCAAGAGAATGACGAGCGCGGCAGGTGATTTCCTTTCGAATCAGAGCGATACGAACGCCCGATGATCGATTCCGAACTCCTCTTGGAAGCCTATCGGCTCGGCGTCTTCCCGATGGCGATGGACGAGGGCGAGATCCGCTGGTTCTCGCCCGAGCCGCGCACGATTCTGCCGCTTGACGCTTTTCATGCGCCGCATGGCCTGAAGCGCGAACGTCGCCGGCAAGCGATCGAGATCCGGATCAACACCCGTTTCGTCGAAGTGATGCGGGGCTGCGCCGCGCGCGCCGACACCTGGATCAACGACGAGATCATCGAGAGCTATACCCGCCTGCACAAACTCGGCTCTGCGCACTCGGTCGAGGCCTGGTCGGCAAACGAACTCGTGGGCGGCCTTTACGGGGTCGCAATCGGAGGCGCGTTTTTCGGTGAGTCGATGTTTCACCGTACGACGGGGGCGTCAAAGATCGCGCTCTGGGCGCTGGTCGAACGTCTGCGCGAGCGCCGCTTTACCCTGCTCGACACGCAATGGCTCACGCCGCATCTGGAGCAATTCGGCGCGCGCGAAATTCCGCGACATCTTTATTTGCACTTGCTGGACGCGGCGATCGATTTGCCCCGAACCTTCGTCCGCGATTGAGCCCGCTTGCCTGCGCGGGAGAATCCGCCATAGTGACCACCCGGCGTCAGAAACATTTTCGAATTTCGAGATTCGGATTTCGGATTTAGTCGCAGCCCGGCTGGGTAGCTCAGTTGGTAGAGCAGAGGACTGAAAATCCTCGTGTCGGGGGTTCAATTCCCTCCCCAGCCATATCTCCCTGATGTCCAGTATGTTATGACAAAATCGCCTAACGAAGTCATAACAAAATACGTCAAAAGTCATAACACGGTATTGATGTCCATGCACGGTTTTGAATGTCTTTTATGGGTCGAGACAGGACCTACGTTCGCTTTTCCACCTCACCCTCTTCCCGTAGGGAAACTTGCGAAGGTAAAACTTCGCACAACCTGAGGTGCTAGTATGAAAAACAAAAAGAATCGTTGGAGTTCGTTCAAAAACATCGCCGCATCGTTTGCTACTCTCTGCGCCGTTGCGCTCGTCGTTTCGTTCGGAATGCATTTCCCTGGGTCTCTCATGCCCTCGGCAAAGGCAGACACCTTCCCCGTCAACTGCGCGATCGCGGCCACGCCCACGCCGACACCGATAGTGGACGGCACTCCACTGCCGCCCAACAACTGCACTCCAACGCCGACGCCATATCCGACACCGACGCACCCGGAGCTCGAAAAACTGCCCCAAAACTTCCAGAATCCGAATGGGGCAGTGATGGCGTGGATTCAGTATGGCGGGGTAGACGAATTTCACAAGAAGCCCGGCGTAATCGTTATTCATCCAACCAACTGGAATGCAGGATATGCGGGACAGGTCGCAGGGGAGGCAGAGGATCTCTCGGAGGCAGGTTTCTTTGCCGCCGCCGTTTGGTATGAATTGGCTCCGAATGCAGACATTGCTGCCAGCCCCGCACCCGTTCCTGGGGCAGGTTACATCCCGGGCCAGCCGTGCCATGAAGACGATAATCCGGACAACATTGCAGGTTGGCGCATGATACAGCAGACGAACGATATCAAAAACTACATTAACGCGATGCGAGCCGATCCGCGCTGTAACGGCTGGGTCGGTGTTGTCGGAGGGTCTGCCGGCGCAAGTCACGCAATCACCGTCGCTCTCGATACCAACGCTTCCGGAAGCGACGGCGAAGAATGGCCAAACTGGATGGGCGAAAACGGGGATACCCGCCCCAATTGCGCCGTTATGCTTTCTGCGATCTACGATTTCGCGGATTGGACGCCGACTACGGGGCTTTTATATCCTGATGCGAAGTTCGTGCATTACGGCATGAATAATTACGCCCAGACACTTGTTCGGAGCGAGCTGGCGAATTTGCCGTTAAATCCGGTGAATCTTGTTCCGGCTGCGGCGTCGTATGGTTTTAAACCCATATTCATGATCAACAGTTACTACGATAACCCAACGGCCTATCATCAGCTGGTGCGGATGATCTGCGTGCTTGAGGACAACGACCTTACGCTCGGCACGGATTATAAATATCTGACGATTCCTGGAACCGATCATGCCTTCCAGTATTGGAATAATTCCGACGAGCTTGATCCACCGCATACTGTGAAGCGGGATGTTATCAACTACCTGAAAGACCAGGCAGGTCTATGACACAGTATTGTAGATGAATAATATGATAGGCGCATACGCCAAACAATTGGGAGCCGCTACAGCATTTTTCGTCAGCATCTGCACCGTGCAGGCTGGCAGTGCTACGTGGAACCTTAATCCCACTGACGACCTTTGGCACACGGCTGGCAACTGGACACCAGCAACCGTACCCAATGACGAATTGGACACGGCGAGCTTCGGGGTTTCGAATACTACCACGATCCTGATCAACGAATATGGGGCAGGTGGTCTGATTACGACCGTTGACAAGCTCGTCTTTGAGGAAGGCGCCAGCTCCTACACCATCAAAGTGGTTCCCGATGTAACCTACCTCGGCGCTTATCTCGATATCGTTGGAGAAGGTGTGATTAACAATTCTGGCTTGGTGCAGAACATCGTAGTGGCTGCTTCCGGAGATTCTCGGCGCTCGGCGTGGTTAACGATCAGTAACGACGCGAGGATCGGCGACAATGTGGTAATCACCAACCAAGGGGGCGCTTCAGCGGATGGTGATTCCAGGTATGGCGCTCTGACGGCTATCGGATGGAGTGGTTCTGCTAGCGCCGGCAAAGCTACTTTTATCAACGAAGGAAGCACAGCCAGCGGAACCACCTACGGTGGATTTACCAATTTTTACAACTACTCCGGCGCCGAGGACGCTACCTTCATCAACAATCCAGGCACGGTTTCCGGCGCCGCGGCCGGACACACCCTAATCCAGACATTCTTGCCGGGAGGCAATCTTGGCACTTCAACATTTATTGCCAATCCCGCTACCGTTCCGGGAGCGGAAGGCGGCTGGGTGGAGATGGACGTAGGCACTTGCGCTGGCACCCGCTTCATCGCCAATGGGGCCACCATAGCCGATTGTCAGCCGGGCCAAATCTATGCCTATGGAGCTGAACATGAAACTCGGTTGGGGCTTGCTACTTTCACTGCCAACGGCGGCAACGGGACAAACGCGCAAGGCGGTCTGATCGATGTCTTCCACCTACCTCTCTCAAGCGGTACTGTAGTGATCGCCAAAGGGGGAACTAATGGCGGCTTGGGTGGCACAATCCTCCTCGAAGACACAGATGACGCTCCCGTGCCTGAGTACCCGGGTCTTCGGTAACGGTACGCTCGATCTCACCAATCTCACCGCTAACACAATTACCATCGGCTCGCTCGCGGGCAGTGGTTTGGTGCTACTCGATGGCCATAATTTGAGTGTTGGCAGCAACAATCTGAGTACGACCATCTCCGGCTCCATCCAGGAAGGCGGTACTCTCATTAAAGCCGGCACCGGCACGCTCACTCTCACGGGAGCTAATACCCAGAGTGGCGGCACAACGATCAACGCCGGTGTGCTTATCGCCAGTAATAGAAACGGCTCGGCGACTGGCACCGGCAAAGTGAATGTCAAAGCCGGCACCTTGGGCGGAAAAGGCATTATCACCGGTGCAGTGATTGTCGGCACAGGCAGTGGCAGCGGCGCTTTTCTTGCGCCAAGTGTTGGTTCCAATCAACCGGCGACTCTTACCATGAAAAAGGCGCTGACCTGTAAGGCGGACTCTACCTACACTTACAAACTCAACACGAATAACGCCCGTGCCGATCAGGCTATTGCCACAGGGGTAACAATCGAGGCTGGAGCGCAGTTTGATTTCCAGCCGGTAGCAAACAAAAGGCTAGCCAACGGGACTGTGTTTACAGCGATCAATAACACCGCGGCGAATGCAATCACCGGCAACTTTGCCAACCTGACCGACGGCTCAACGTTCATTTCAGGCCGGAATAAATATCAGGTGAATTACGAAGGCGGCGACGGAAACGATCTCACTTTGGCCGTGGTGCCTTAGCGAATCAGCTCCGCCTTGTGGGCGGGGCCTCCCCGTCACGCCTGATCGGACTTACCCCGAGCCTCGCGGCTATAGAATCCAAAAGGATTAACCGGCCTATACGGAGCTCCGAAACGATAGACAAACCTATAGAGCGAGAAGCGCTCATGGTTCAGAGATTGGGGTGCAATTCCCGGGAATAGAAGCGACTCGTCAACGACAGGCTTTCCGCCTTAATCAATGGGGATGGGCTTTGGGCGACCACGGTCGTCGTATCGAAGTTGCTCCAACAACTTATGATCCACTTCGTCAAAAACTGGGATCGGTTGCTGTAACCGGTTCGATACGTGCCGAGCCCAGCCTCGTGACAGCCTATCCAGAAACCTGTCTGGTACGCTCTACAGCCCGCCGCGTCGCTGCCGTTGCATATGCGCGAATTGCCTCCGCACGCGAACGTCTGGATTCCCGCTCTTCTCAACGCCCCGATCGCTGCGGACTCCTGCCTTTTCCATGACGCGCTGGAACATTGACGATAGCCCGTGATTCCCGCCGGTGCTCTTGGTTGATAGGGCGGGGCACAGTGGCGCGGCAGGATCGTCACTACTCGGCAGCGAAAGGAGGTGCGTCTCAAGCTATGGATCTGCCTTCGCACGCGCGGTTGTAGACCAGATTTGCTGCCACGATATCCTCCACCGCGACGCCAACCGACTTGTAGAGAGTGATTTCCTCATTCGATTGACGACCGGGTTTCGAGCCGGCGATAATTTCACCGAGCTCAGCTACGATTCCACGCGCGGCGATGATGTCGCCGGATTCCTTGCCCGCCGCTTCCCGGGACTCCACATAGATGCGCGACCGGCGCAGAACCTCGTCATCCAATTCGCGCCAGTTCGGGCGCGTTGCGCCAACTGCGTTGATGTGCACGCCGGGCGCCAGCCATGCGCCCTGCAGAATCGGCGTGGTTGCCGACGTAGCGACCACGATCACATCCGCGCCACGCACCGCTTCCTCGGCCGAATCGGCCGGGCTGACGCCAAATTTCCTCGCGAAATCGCGCGCGTGGCGCGGACTCCAGACCCGCACTTCGCGAAACTGCCTAACGAGCCGCAACGCTTCCAGATGGCTCTGGGCCTGCACGCCTGCGCCCAGGATACCGAGCACACCAGCCTCCTTGCGCGCGAGCAAGTCCGTCGCGACCGCGGAGACGGCGGCGGTGCGCATCTCAGTGATGAGACGGCCATCCATGGTCACAAGCGGTTCGCCGGTTTCCGAGCGAAAGAGCACGATCATAGCGTGATGGGTCGGCAGGCCCTGATTGTCAGGGTAAAAAGTCACCAGCTTGGCGCCGAGCGCGCCGCCATAAGCGGGCATGACGCCGAAGAAGCCTCCGTGTTCCTTTACCGGCAGGATCAGGCGCAGCGGTTGTTCGACTTTTCCGGCGGAGAGATCCCGCATCGCGCCCGCCATCGCCGGAATAAGGTCTTCCATGCGCAGGAGCGAACGAACGCGTTCTTCGTCGAGAAACATTTCGTCAGGCTTGCATGCTGGAGGGCGATGCTCCGTCAACATTTCCCAGAACGCCGCTACAGATCGATCAATTCGCTAAACTTCTTCAGGTCCACATTGCCGCCGGAGACGACGCAGACGAGCGGGCCTGGCCCGCACTGGCCGTTCAAGGCCGCGGCCAGGGGGAGGGCGCCGGCGCCCTCGGAAATAATGCGCGCTTTCTCCGCCATCATCTTCATCGCCCGGCGCGTTTCTTCCAGACTAACGACGAACGAATCGTCCACCACCGCCTTCATTCGTTCCCACATCCGCGGGAAGACGCTCTGGCCGCCCGCTCCGTCAACGAAGGAGGGTTTCCAATCCTTGAACGCCTGCGGAGAACCCGCCGCGAGCGACAAAGAGAGAGGCGCGGCAGTCTCCGGTTCGACGCCGATGATTCGGATCTCGGGCCGCAGTGCCTTGATCGCGCTGCCCACTCCGGTGATGAGCCCGCCGCCGCCGACGCCCGCGATGACCGCCGCGGTCTCGGGTTCGTCCTCCAAAATCTCCAGCCCCATGGTGCCGTGGCCGGCGATGAAATTGTCGTCGTCGAACGGGTGAATGAACGTGCCTTCCGTCCCGGGGTAGGAACGATTATCGAGCGCCTTCCACGCGACCGCGTAGGAGACCGGGAGCAATCTTGCTCCGAGCGCCCGCATTCGTTCGACCTTCGACTTGGGCGCCGTCTCGACCACGACCACGCTGCACGGCACACCGGCCTGTCTAGCCGCGTAGGCCACGCCTTGCCCGGCATTCCCGGCACTGATCGTCCAGACGCCACGTTGCCGCTCAGCCGCCGGCAACATCGCGACCGCGTTGGCCGCGCCGCGCAGTTTGTAGGCGTTGATCGGTTGTAGATTTTCCAGTTTGAGGCGGATGTCGGGAAAATCCGGACCGAGCTCGAGCCGAATCAACGGTGTGCGCACGATCGTGCCGGCAATCCGGCCGCACGCGGCGCGAATTTCTGCGAGCGCAATCGGACGAACAGGCGGCAGGGTCGTGGTCATGAGATTTTGTCCACAGATTTCGCAGATTTACGCAGATTGGAAATGAGGAACTGGCCTCACCAGAAATTAAGATCTGTGTAAATCGGTGAAATCTGTGGACCATTTCATTTGTGTTCGTCCAGCCTAACGAAAACTCCAGTCCGCTTTTTCTCTTTGCGCCCGGGGCCGGCGCGCCGTCGTCGCATCCCTGGATGCAACGATGGAAAACGCGGCTGCAAGAGTTCGGCGCAGTCGAGACGTTTGATTACGATTACATGCGCGAAGGGCGGAAACGCCCGGATCGTCCGCCGCAGCTGATCGCGGCGCATCGCGCCGCCTTGGCAGAGACGCGCGAGAAATTCGGCTCCGAAGCGCCGACATTTTTGATCGGCAAAAGTATGGGTGGCCGGATCGGCTGTCACGTTGCGCTCGACAACAAGGTGAACGGCGTGATCTGCCTCGGCTATCCGCTCTGCGCGATGGGGGACCGGAGCAAGTTGCGCGATCAGATTTTGCTCGCCCTAACGGCTCCGATTCTTTTCCTGCAGGGAACACGCGACGCCCTTTGCCCGCTCGACCTGCTCGAGACCGTGCGCGCCGCAATGGAGGCACCCAACCATTTGCATGTCGTGGAGGGCGGCGATCACTCGTTAGGCGTGATGAAGCGGGAATTGAAGGCAGCGAATGAAACCCAGGAAGAGGTCGATCGCCGCATCGTCGAATCGATCGCGCGCTTCGTCTATTCGCACTCCTGATGCGCGCCGTGGCTTTCGCGCCGGGACGAGTGGAACTGCTCGGCAACCACACTGATTACAACCAAGGCGTGGTGCTGGCAGCGGCCATTGATCGGGGCCTGCGGGTAAGCGGCGAGCGGCGGGATGACGGGCGTATCTCGCTGCGCTCCTCGTCGCTAGGCGAATTTGCGATCGGTGGTGAAGATCTTCGCGCGCAACGGCAACCGGCCTGGGTGAACTATCCGCTCGGTGTCGTGAGGGAACTGGTCGACGCGGGAATTCCAGTCGAAGGGTTCTCGGCCGAGATCGACGGTGATCTGCCGCCCGGTTGCGGCCTTTCCAGTTCGGCCGCCCTCGAGGTCGCGACCGCTTTCTTTCTCTTGCAACTTTTCGAGGCGGAGCTGGCGCCCATGCAAATTGCGAAACTTTGCCAGCGCGCCGAGCATCGCTTTGTCGGTGTGCAATCCGGGTTGCTCGATCAGGTCACCTCCATTTTTGGCCGCGCCGACCACGCCGTTTTCTTTGACGCGCGGAATGAAGAGGTGCGCGCAATCCCATTTCCGGCGGGGCTGGCTCTGATCATCGCGGAATCGGGGACCAAGCGCGAGTTGGCTGCGGGACTCTACAATCAGCGGCGGGCGCAGACGCAGGCCGCCGCGGAAGCGCTCGGCCTGGCCGCGCTGCGGGACATTTCGCCTAACGAACTGGCAAAACGCGATCTGCCGCCGCTCCTGCGCCGACGCGCTAATCATATCGCAGGCGAGAATGATCGTGTCGCGCGCGCCCTCGTCCTCCTTGGGCAAAACGACGGGCCCGGCTTCGGCCGGCTGATGAATGAATCGCACGAAAGTTCGCGCCGGAATTTCGAGAATAGCACGACGGAACTTGACCTGCTGGTCGAGATTGCGTGTGAGCTGCCGGGTGTGTTCGGCGCGCGTCTGACGGGCGGCGGCTTTGGCGGCGCGACGGTGACGCTCTGCGAAAATGCGGTCGCTCCGCAGATCGCAGACGAACTGGCGCGAACCTATGCCGAGCGTTCCGGAATCAACTCGCGTATCTTTGTTTGTCGACTCTCGGATGGAGCGGAACTCTTCGCGCAGTGAGCGCGCCTTGGCACCGTGCCCGTCCTGATTATCTTGCAGCCATGGCAGTCGAACTCGAGAAAATCAGCGCCGAGGATTTGAAGAAACGCGCCGACGAACTGCGGAGGTTTCTTTGACGTCCCGAAACTCGAGTCACAATTAGCCGCGCTCGAAGAGCGGATGAGTGCGGGCGATTTTTGGAATAATCGCGAGCGCGCCCAGGTCGACGTGGAGGAAGTGTCCCGGGTGAAATCGCTCCTCATTCCGTTTCGCGAGCTGGAGCGCGAGATCACGGATTTCGACGCGCTGCAGCAATTGGCGGAGGAGGAAACCGAGGCCGGCGCGCGGGCCGAGGCGGAGCGCGAAGTGGTGCGCGAGCACGAGCGCCTCGCACACAAATTGTCGGAGTTCGAGCTGCGGCAATTTCTCTCCGGCGAGAACGATCGCTCCAATGCGTTCGTCACGATTCACTCCGGCGCGGGTGGAACGGAGTCGTGCGACTGGGCCGACATGCTCCTGCGCATGTATCAGCGCTGGATCGAGCGGAGCGGTTTCAGCGCCCAAACGATCGATATTCAGCAGGGCGAAGAAGTCGGGATCAAATCGGTCACGCTGCTCGTGAGCGGCGAATACGCCTACGGCTATCTCAACCCGGAACGCGGCGTGCATCGCCTCGTGCGCATCTCGCCCTTTGACGCGAACAAGCGGCGTCACACTTCCTTTGCGAGCGTCGATGTCGTGCCGGAAATTACGGACTCCGCGCCAATCGAAGTGAACCCGCCCGACATCGAGATCGATACTTTCCGCGCCGGCGGCAAAGGCGGGCAGAACGTGAACAAAGTGGAAACGGCGGTGCGCATTGTGCACAAACCGAGCGGCATCGTTGTCGCCTGCCAGGCGGAGCGCAGCCAGGGCCGCAATCGCGAACTGGCGATGAAAATGTTGAAAGCGAAACTCTACGAAATCGAGCAGGACAAAAAGCGCGCCGAGATCGACCGGCAGTACGGCGAGAAGGGCGACGTGGCTTGGGGGAGCCAGATTCGATCCTATGTCTTCCAGCCTTATCAGATGGTGAAGGATCACCGTACCGGCGCCGAGACGAGCAACGTGCAGGCGGTGATGGATGGCGACATCGATCTTTTCATTCAGGCGAAACTGCGCGGGCAGAAGGCGACCAAAGGCGAGGGGACAGGCGACGAAGCCTAACGAATAGAACGATAGCCCACCCTCATGCTTGTCATCCTGAGCCGGCGCAGCGCGGCGAAGAACTTCACAAGTGTATCCGGCGCGTTCCCGTCGCAAGAAAGCGTCCATTGCAATTGCGAGGTCCCTCGCCGCGCTACGCCGACTCGGGATGACAAAGCTCTTCTGGACGCGCGGCGTCCTTAAACGATCGGCAGCGTCGGGAACTTTCGGCCCAGAACTTTTTCGCTCGGTGCGACCAGCCAGTTCTCCAGCACACTGCCGTAGACGCTGCGAAAGTCGGTGTTGAACTTCAAGTCGCCGTTGTCCAAATCCGTCAGGCTGGGGTATTTCCCGAAGAGACCCGGCTTGACCCGGCCGCCGAGAACGAACATGGGCGCTGCTGCGCCGTGGTCGGTCCCGCCGTTGGCGTTCTCCGCCACGCGGCGTCCGAACTCGCTGAAGGTGAGGAGCAGAACGCGCTCGAAATTTCCCTGCTGTTTCAGATCTGCGATGAAGGCGGCGAGGGCGTCGTTCAGTTCCGTCATGAGGCGATCGTGCGCATTGAGCTGACCGGCGTGGGTGTCGAATCCGCCCTGGCTGGCGTAGTAAACCCGTGTCGTTAGGCCACCGCTGATCATGCGCGCGATCAGGCTCAGGCTGTTGGCGAGCCGGCCCGGCAGGATAGGGCACGGTCGATTTGGATTTGCGCGCGATGGCGAGAATCTTGTCGGAGCTGATTTGCGCGTCGAGGGCGGTGCGTTGCAGGAAGTCGGCCGCACTCAAGTCGGACGACGTGCCACCTGCGATGGCGCCAATCGAGCCGCCCTCCGGCGCAGCAAGGCCGGCGTCTTCGGGCTGGTTGAGTTGCCGGTAGAATGTTTCCTCCGCGCTCAACCGGCCGCCGCTTTTCTCGCCGCCCTTGAAACGAAATTGCTGCGGGCGGGAGAAGACGACGCCGGTCGGTGTCCGCGCGGTAAAGGATTGCGGCATCTCATTGCCAATGGCTACGCCGACGGTCGGATCGGAGCCTGCGCAACAGCTGTCGAAGTAGCGGCCGAGCCAGCCTTCGCGCTCGGTGCGATCGGCGTCGGACGCCGTCTGCCAGATTTCGGTCGAGCGAAAATGCGACCGGTTCGGATTGGGATAGCCCACGCCCTGGATGATGGCGAGATGGCCGTCGTCGAAGAGCGATTTGAGGCCGGTCAGATTCGGATTGAGGCCAGCGTAGGAATTGAGCCGGAGGATCTTTTCGGCCGGCAAGGCGAGCCGGGGCCGGGCGCGATGATAAGCGTCGTCGGCGAGGGGCACGACCATGTTGAGGCCGTCGTTGCCGCCTGCCAACTGGATGACCACAAGGATGGTGCCGTCCTTGCCGGTGGTGGTTTGGATGAGCGAGTCGGCCGCCATGGCGTCGAGGGTACCGAAAGTTTTCGCGAGGAAAACCGGCAGCGTCCAGGAAGCGGCCGCGCCGAGCAATGAGGTGCGGAGGAAACGCCGGCGGGTGTGCAGGGTCGAGTTGTTCATTGTTCGTTAGGCGTTAGGCAACGGGAGTTGGGCGCGACGGACCTGCGGAAGCAGGTCCCTCCGGGCGGACGCGCTTCCGCGCGTTCCAGGCTCTTGGCTCCGCCGCACGAGGATCTTTCATTTCAGGTGAGTTGATACTGCGGAGTGCTCATCATGAGGTGGAGCAAATGGCGCATGGTTTTGTCGCTCCGATCGGGTTCGTTCGCCTTGAGGTAGGCAAGAAATGTTGCGGTTTGCTTCTCGTTAGGCAGAGACTGGTAAAGCCGCCGCGCCAGATGCTCGAGCAACGGTTCCGGTTTGTCGCGCAGATCGGAGGGAATGATCCCGGCCAGATCCACCGGCGCTCGTTGCAAGGCGGCCGGCGCGTCGGGTTGCTGGGCGGTACCGTTGAGGAGGTAGCCGGCGAAGTTGTAACGAAAGAGCAGAGTGGAAGTGCTGATCCACGATTTCCCGCCGTCCCAGCCTTTCACGTTCGGAGGCGCCAGGAGCAGTTGGCCCATCTGGGCAAGAGCGCCCTGCATGACGCCGTGCGACGGCAACTCCGTCTCGAGCAGCTTGCAACTTTGAACAAGGAATTGCACCGGGCTCTTGATCTGGGAGCGGATGACCGACGCGGAATAAAAGTCGGCCGAACTGAAAATCTCCTGTAGGACCGGACGCAGCTCGAAGGCATTTCGGCGCAAGGAATCGGCGACGGCGCGGGTCAACTGCGGCGAAGGTTCGTCCGCAACGAAAAAGCGGCAAAGCTTTCGGCCGATCCATTCCGGGCAGGCGGGCTGTTGCGCGATCAAGTCGAGAATATCGTCGCCGGAAAAATCGCCGCTCTGTCCCATGAAATTCTTGCGGCCGTTGTCGTGCTCGGCCGCGTTGAAACGAAACTGCTGGTTCGTCAGGTCGATCCGGTAACCGGTGAAAGCGCGGGCCGATTCGCGGATGTCGGCCTCGCTGTAATGCCCGATGCCGAGGGTGAACAATTCCATCACTTCGCGCGCCCAGTTTTCGTTAGGGTGCTCCTGTTTGCTCTGCGCGAGATCGAGATAGATCAGCATCGCAGGATCGCGCGAGATCTCGCGCAGGAGGGTTTTGAAATTGCCCAGCGCGTTGCGCCGAAAGGTCTCGTTCTGCCGCCACATCCAGTAGGCGCTCCTGACTTTTTGCGCGCCAGTGGCGAAGTGGCCGTGCCAAAAGAGGGTCATCTTCTCGAGGAGTGGCGCGCGCGTCTCTTTCATGCGGCCGAGCCACCAGGCCCGCAGGTCGCGCAACTCGTGGAGTTGTTCGAGCCGCATCTCGCGGACTTTCTGCTTTCTCTCTTGCGGGTTCCCCTTGAGCCTGCGCACTTCCTGCAATTTGCTCCGCAGATTGGTCGGCTCGGTCCAGGGACCGGTGGGAACTTCCTCCGGTTCGCTGGGCGGATGAAGCAACCGATGGAGAGTCGGTTCCAATCCGGCCTGACGGGTGGCTTCGATCTCCCCGGGCACTCCGCCGAAACCGGCGCGATTCAAGAGATGCGCCGCGGTTTCGAGATTCCAACGCGCGGCCGGCAGCGGGGTCAGCATGATCAGGTCAAAGCAGGGTTGAGCGGTTCGAGGAGTATGACAGAGGAAGAGGGAGTTTGGTTACAAGTGTGCTCCCGGCGGGATCTCGACGGAGAGCGTTGCAGAACATATAGCTGTGTCACTATGCGTCGTTTTTTGCTCCGGAGCGCACTTGGGCTTGCAGGCCTCGGCACGCTCCTCATCGTCTGGGTGGCTGGCGCGCGGCCGTTTTCTCTGCTGCTTGACCGGTGGCATACGGTCCCGCTCGATTCACAGACCGTCGCGCAACTCGGGGTCGAGGATGCAGATCGTGGCGTGCTGCGGATCAACGATCTGCCGATGAGTAATAGCGGGCCGGACTTCCGTGCGTTCCCGATGGAAATGAAGGTGGATCCGGCACGGCAATTCGTCATCCAGAGCGAAGGCCATGCTATCCTGCTGGGAGAAGTCGAGGAGTCGGCAGGCAACCGTGGCGGACTCGAAATCAAGCCCGGCCCTGGCGACAAGGCCCGGTTCCAAATTGAGCGCAGCCTGCTGAGCTGGCCGACGGCGCTGGAAATGAATTTCATGACCGGCCGCTCGCCCTCCTGGAAACGGCATCTTTATTATCGCCTCGTTTGGGAGAAACCGAATGGTGGCCGGCTCGAAATGGTCTGGCGTTACGAACAATACTTCTACGACGATTGGGCGAGCGGTTTCATGACGCGCGAAGGCACGACCGGTTTGATCCGCGTGGACATTCGTCTGTGAAATCGGCAAGCGTAGATCCATGGTCGAATATCAACCGACTTCGCGCCGGCCAATCGCGGACGTGTTTCGTCTGACGGCGCGCGGGGCGACGGGTTTTTGCGTGCGCGCGGGCGTGCCGGCCGATGCGATTTCCTATCTCTCGGTCGTGTTTGCGGCGGCGGCGGCGATTTGTTTTTGGCAATCGAGCCATCATCCAGTGTTCCTCGTGGTTGCGCCGCTCCCTTGTTATCTGCGCCTCTGGTGCAACATGCTCGATGGCATGGTCGCGCTGGCGTCCGGCGCGGCCAGCGCGCGCGGCGAAATAGTCAATGATCTGCCCGACCGCATCTCCGATGTGCTGATCTTTGTCGGCGCGGCGCACAGCGGCTGGATGCATCCGCTCTTCGGATATTGGGCTGCCCTCTTCTCGTTAGGCACGGCCTACGTTGGGACGCTCGGGCAGGCGGTTGGGGTAAAGCGGGAGTTTGGCGGGCTTATGTCAAAGCCGTGGCGGATGGTCCTGCTCCATCTCGGCGCGTGGGTCACCTATGCGCTTTTCCGCTGGAATAACGGCGACACGAAGATCGCCAATTTGAGCGCGCTGGAGTGGACCTGCCTGATCGTGATCGCAGGTTGTTTGCAAACGAGTGCGCGGCGGCTCGGTCTCATCTTGCGCGCTCTGAAGGCGAAGAATGGAGACGCCTGATGTCTCCGTCCGTGGCGTTGCACGATCCTGTTTTCCGCGCCTACGTCGCGATGGTGCTCGGCGTGCTGGCGGGCGCGGGAATCCTGCTCGCGCTCTTGCAGTTCGTCTTCCGGATGAAACTCGGAAGCGTTTGGAAAACCTATCGCTCATGGCTGGTGATGGCGCCGCTCGTTGCGCTCGCGATCTTTGCTGGTCGCGTCCCGTTCATCCTCGGTGTGGCGGTGATTTCTCTCCTGGCCAGCCGGGAATTCGCGCTCATCTCCGGTCTCGCGCGCGACCGGTGGATGAGCGCTGCGGCCTCTGCCGGGATCGTCGCGGTTGGGATCGCCGCGCTGCTTGACCGCGGTTTCGGGTTCGCGCTGCTCAGCGCCTTTCTGCTCCTTGCGTTGGTGCCGATCCTGCGCAATCGCGCCTCGGTTGTCGCCCGGATGGGCGATCCCGGCGACAACAACCAGCTAAAACACTTGTCGTTAGGCATGATCATTTTCATTTATCTCGGCTGGATGTTTGGCCATCTCGGATTTTTCGCGAGCAGTCCGAATGCCTATGGCTATCTCTGTTTCGTGATCTTCGCGACCGAGCTGACCGATGTCTCCGCTTTCGGGTTTGGAAGAATCTTCGGCCGGCATCCGTTGCGGAGCGAGATCAGCCCACGCAAGACCTGGGAAGGAGCGCTCGGCGCGCTCGCGGTCGCGCTGGCCTTGCCCTGGCTATTGCGATTTTCATTTCCGTTTTTCGGGACCGGGCAGTTGATTCTCGCCGGCTTGATTGTGGGCGTCGGCGGACCGCTCGGCGATCTCTCGCTCAGCGTCATGAAAAGAGATCTCGGGGTGAAGGACTGGGGCGCGGCCATCCCCGGCCACGGTGGCGTGCTCGATCGGATCGACAGTCTAATCTTCGTCGCGCCGCTGTTCATGCAGATGACGGGATATTACTATCCATTGCGATGACGAAACTGGCCCACGGATCGGTCCTCGCGCTCGAACGGAAAGCGGTCGATCGACTGCGCCGCTTTCCGCGCGAGCCGGATATGGTGGTTGACAGTTTTCGATCGGCGATCGCGCTTATTATTCGCGGATTGCTCCGCCTTTATCTGCGTTTCGAAATTATCGGCGGGCATAATTTGCCTAACGAAGAGTCATTCGTCCTGGTGGCAAATCATTCCAGCCATCTCGATACGCTCTGCCTGCTCGCGGCACTCCCCTTGCGCCGTCTGCATCGCGCTTTTCCGGTGGCGGCAGAAGATTATTTTTTTTGCAGCCTGCCACGGACCTGGTTCGCGGCGGTGGTCATGAACGCGCTGCCCTTCGCGCGACAGATGCGGGTACGGGAGAGTCTTTCGATTTGCTCCGAGCTTCTCGCGCAGCCCGGCAACGTGCTCATCATCTTTCCGGAAGGGACGAGATCGCAGACCGGCGAGACGCAGCCTTTTAAAGCGGGCGTGGGCGCATTGCTGGCGGGACGTGAGGTGAGCGTTCTGCCCTGTTACGTGCAAGGCGCGTTTCGGGCCTGGCCGAAGGGCCGGCGGTTGCCCCGGCCGCGGAAAGTGCGGCTGATCATCGGAGCGCCGCGTAATTATGCCGCGCGCGGCGCGGAACGAAGCGACCTGTGCGCGATTGCCGCGGAGCTGGAAGGTGCGGTCAGAGAATTGGGACAGCCCGATGGACACTGCTGAGAAAACGATGACGAGCTGGGACGGCACGGAGCTGTTCTATCGCGCCTGGTTGCCGGAAGGAAAAAAAGCGCAGAAGGCGTTGCTCTTGTTTCATCGTGGTCACGAACACTCCGGCCGCTGGCAGGAAACGGTTGATGCGCTCGGGCTCGATGATGTGGCTTTCTTTGCCTGGGACGCGCGCGGGCACGGACGCTCGTCTGGGGAACGCGGCGTGGCGCGCGATCTGACTGATGTGATCAAGGATGTGGACGCCTTCGTCAGGCAGGTGGGGGAGCGCCATGATCTCTTGCTCGAGAACATGATTCTTTTGGCGCACAGCCTGGCCGCGGTCACGGTGTGCGCGTGGGTGCACGATTACGCGCCGCCGATTCGCGCTCTCATCCTGGCGACGGCGGCCTTCGAGGTGCGGCTCTATTTCCCGCTCGCCATCCCAGCGCTGCGCTTACAACAGAAGGCCATCGGATCGGGCAGGGTGACAAGTTATGTACGGGCAACGATGTTGACCCACGATCCGGTCGAAGTCGCCCGCTACGAATCGGATCCGCTCATCTTTCGACAGATCGCGATCAATCTGTTGCTCGACCTGCATGACACGGCGCAGCGTCTGTTGGCTGACGCGGGCGCGATAAACCTTCCGACGCTTGTGCTGGCCGCGGGCCGGGACTGGGTCGTGAGCCTGAAGGCGCAACGGCAGTTCTTCGATCGGCTCTCCTCGCCGGTCAAACGGATGCACGTTTTTCCCGCGATGTATCACGCCATTTTTCATGAGCAGGATCGCGCTCAGGTGGTCGAGCGAACGCGGGCATTTGTCCTGGAGCGTTTCGCGCAGCCGCCGTCGGTTGTTTCGCTCCAGGCAGCCGATCAATATGGCCACACCTGGGAGGAGTATGAAAGGCTGAAGCTGCGCGGCGCTCCGCAATTCCTGGCCGCCCGAGCGGTGTTGCACCTCGCCGGACATCTGAGCCAAGGAATCAATCTTGGCTGGGAGAGCGGTTTCGACTCCGGCCGCTCGCTCGATTACGTCTACGAGAATCAGCCGCAGGGTTGGTCGCGGCTCGGAAGGGTCATCGATGCCAATTATCTCAACAGCATTGGCTGGCGCGGCATTCGGCAACGCAGAGCGAATCTTGAAAAAACGCTGCGGGAAGTGATCGAGACGCTGCACGCCGAAGGGCAGCCAGTCCGGATCCTCGACATCGCGGCCGGCGCGGGTCGTTATGTTCTGGCGGCGATGCGGGTCCTCCCCCACATTCCAATCAGCGCGACGTTGCGCGACAACCAACTGGAAAATGTCGATGCCGCCCGGGCCCTGGCGGAGGAGTTCGGGCTTGGGAACGTCACCATCGAGGTGGGAGACGCCTTCGATCGCGTGGCGCTGACTGTGCTCATTCCGCGGGCCACGATTGGGATTGTTTCGGGACTCTACGAATTGTTTCCGTCGAATAGGGCGGTTCTGGAGTCGTTAGGCGGTTTGGCCGCTGCAGTCGAACCCGGCGGCTATTTGATTTACACCAATCAGCCCTGGCATCCTCAACTCGAGTTCATCGCTCGCGTCCTGCGCAATCGCGAAGGGAAAAGATGGATCATGCGCCGGCGGAGCACGGCGGAGATTGACGAACTGGTGCAGAGCGCGGGTTTCGAGAAATGCGCGATGGAAATCGACCGATGGGGAATGTTCAGCGTGGCGGTCGCGCGGCGGATCCACTCCTGAAAACAAACATTTCAGTTTCACGGGCCAAGGCCCTGAGCGCATCCGCTGGGTTGTCGCTCCTCTTCCTGATCGTTTACGGCGGTTGCCTCTGGATCACGGCGCGGCGGCACGATGTCGGAGTCTTCTATTTTGGCTGGGAACGGGCGATTCCCTTCGTCCCCTTCATGATCCTACCCTACATGTCGATCGACCTCTTTTTTGTCGCGGCACCTTTTCTGTTCTCGACCGAGCGCGACCTGAAGATCTTCGTGGCGCGAGTGGGTATCGCGATTGTTGTCGCAGGAATTTTCTTCCTCGCAATTCCGCTCCGCTTTGCCTTTCCCCGGCCGCACGCAGTCGGATGGCTGGGCGCGCTCTTTGACTGGTTTCGCGCGATGGATGCGCCCTTCAATCTGTTTCCTTCGCTCCACGCGGCGCTGTTGCTTTTCCTACTCGACGCTTATGCCCGAAACCTTCGCGGCTTCGCGCGAATCGTCTTGCTGCTCTGGTTCGTGTTGATCGCGCTTTCGCCGCTCCTGACGCACCAGCATCACGTCATCGATATCCTCGGCGGCTTTGCCCTGGCGGCAGGATGCATGGGATTGATCAGGGGAAAATTTGCTCTCGCTTGGTAACGGCGTGACAGCCGATGATCGGTCCCTGCTATGAACTACAACGAACTGATCCGGCTTTACTTCGAGCGCGGGAACGCGATGCAAAATTACTGGAACCTTTACGTCCTCATCGTGGGCGGGATCCTGGCTTTCTCTTCGTTGCGCAAGCAGCCGGCGGCGATCACGACGCTGCTTGTCTGCCTCCTCTTCGCGCTTTTTGCCTACGAGAATCTGGGTGCGATGAAAGATTGCACCGCCCAGCGTTTTGCCGCGCTCGCAGCGATCAAACAATTCGATGCCAATGGCGGGGCGACAATCAATCCCAAGCCCGTGCGCGACCTGCTCGAACCGACACTGACGCCTGCTACCTGGCAGAGCGTAAGGGTGACTCACCTGACGAGTGATGTTCTGACGATTGTCGCTTTGGTCGCGATGGAATTGCGCCGCCGCAGGCTCCGAGAGGCGTCGCAGACGAAGTAGACGTCATCGCGTCGCGAACATCTTCATCCCGATCCGCCGCAGGAGGAACATTCCATCGGGAAACTGCGTCTTCTTAGGTAAAAGATAGCGCTGATTGCAACTGCGAGCTGGCTTCGGCGGCGTCCCCGGACGGGCAGGCCGGCTTTTTCATTGAGCCCAGTCTGATTACGTGCACAATGCCTTCCCAATGGCGCGCCCGCTGACGAAGTTCGCACTGATCTCGACCTTGTTTGCAATGGCCTTAGGCGGTCCTGATGCGGTTGCGAATCCGGTGGGGGATTTTTTCAAGAAAATCGGACGCTCCGTTTCGCATCTGGGGCACAGTGGCCCAGCGCAGCACGCTACGCGAAAGAGCGCCGCTGAGGAGGACTCTTCGCCCGGCAAGACGCCGGAGAAATCCCCGCAAGCGCGATCGACCACGGCTGCCGCACTGCCGGCGCCGACGCCGGTCGACATTCGCCCGGCGGCCACGGCAGCCCCGGATCCCCGGGGGCGGCGTGATGTGCCATTCGGGGTAGCGGTGCCAAATAAGCCCGGATTTGTCACGAGCCCCTACGCGCCAACTCAAGGCTTCGTCGACGTGCGTGCCTTCCCGAGTTCGACCGAGGTTCTGGACCCGTTCACGGGAAAAATCTTTCTCACCCCCTAACGCGACCGGGCAGGAGGCGGGATCGGTCATCCCGGCGACAATCGCAACAGGCCGACGACCTGCCGGGATGATCCATCCCGGCTCGTGTGCCATCGGGAGATGCGCCCAGCGCCAGAGCGCGCCCAGCCCGTCCTCGGCGGCCTGACTCTTGCTACCTGGTTCAACGCGACATGAACAACCATTTGCGGATCCTGGCAGTGGAGGATGAGACCGCTGTGGCCCAATTGCTGGCGCTGATCCTGTGCGGGCCGACCTCCAAAGTAACGACCGCCTGTAACGGCGAAGAAGCGCTCGCGAAAATGGCCGCTAGTGCCCGGCCTTTTGATATCGTAATTACCGATCACTGCATGCCGCAAATGACGGGGTTGAAACTGGTGCGAGAACTTCGCGCGCGCGATTTCGGCGGTAAGATCGCGGTCCTCTCGGCTCATCTCACCGACGAGAACATCCAGGCCTACAAAGCGCTGAGCGTGGACTTGATGTTGTCGAAGCCTTTTGACGTTGACGAATTGCGTGACGCGATTGACGTCCTGGCGAAGGAAGTGCCGATGTTCGCCGAGCGGTCCAGCGTTTAAAGCCTGCCCCGGCGGCCCTATCGGCATCGCCACGGCATGCCGCATGCTTGATCATAAGATAGTTATCAAGTCATGGGAAGTCCGCTCAAAATTTTGGCAGTTGACGACGAGCCGTCCATCGCTCTGTCGATGCGCTTTATCTTTGAGCGGCCCCTCTACGAGCTGGCCAGCGCCCAGGATGGGGAGGCGGCCCTGGCCCGATTGACGACCGATCCAAACTCCTTCGACGTGATCATCACTGATAACAACATGCCGGGCGTTTCCGGAATTCAATTTGTCCGCCAGCTGCGCGAACGAAATTTCACAGGCAAGATCCTGATCTTGTCCGCGCACCTTTCGACGGAAGTGCGCGCTGCCTACGAGGCAATGGCGGTGGATGCCATGATCGATAAGCCATTCAGCGTCAAAGCACTACGCAAGACGTTGGATCGGGTTGCGGCCTAGGCCGGCGTTCCGTGCCTACGAGCTGACAACTTTTCGCACCCGCTCTCGCGCGGTTACAGATCGCGCCGTATCAGGAGGGGGCGGAGTGGTTCCTCCCGGGGATCCAAGCAGCGCAAAAAATCGAGAGAGAAGAGGCCGCTTGTCCGTACCGGCACGACGCGAGATTTCTCACGCCGTGCCAGCGACCCCAAGCCGTGCGGCGTCGGTCTTGAGCGCGATGATGACTTCCGCGATCACGTTTTCCAACGGCAAATCCAGTTCCGCTGCGCCGTGCACGATGTCCTGCCGATTGACGGCGCGGGCGAAGGCTTTGTCTTTCATCTTTTTCTTCACCGCCGCGACGTCGACTTCGTCGATGCTCTTGCTCGGACGCACACGCGCGACCGCGATGACAAAGCCGCTCAGCTCGTCGACGGCGTAAAGCGTTTTCTCCAATGGTGAACGGCGCTCCACGCCGGAGTAATCGGCATGCGAAAGTATCGCCCGGCAAACTTCTTCGCTCCAGCCTTGCTCGCGCAACCAGGTCGCAGCGACGAAAGGATGACCGCCGGCCGCGCTCTGCTCCAAGTTTGGATGTCGCTCATAATCCATGTCGTGCAACAAACCGACGGCTTGCCAAAGGTCCGCGTCTGCACCGCTCAGCCGGGCGAAATGCCGCATCGAGTCGGACACCGCATAACAGTGTTTGCGCAGACTTTCCGCTTGCACCCATTCATGTAGAATCGTTAGGGCGCGATCAGAGAGTTGATTCATGAAAAAAGGGATGCGGTTCAGACCTGGCGACGCATTCCGACGGCGTTATCGGTCTGGCTCGCAATCTCAAATCCGAATCTCTCCAGGAGACGGACCGCCGGGCTGTTGGCCCCGACGCGGAGGGCGATCGCGTCCAAACTCGGATTGGCTCGGACGAATTGAGTCAGAAGTGAGGCGCCGATGCCGCGCTGGCGATGCCCGGGCCGGACGACGAAGGCCAGTTCAGGTGGCGCATCTACCGGCTCGATCTCCAAAGACGCCCGCAGCCAGACGGCTCCAAGCATCGCTTCTTCGGCTTTGTCGAATGCAACAAATCCACGATCCCCGGGACGACCCCAGCCCAGGACGAAGCGGCTGTATTCCGCCCGATGCACAATTTCCCGGGGCGGCGGCTCTTCGCCCTCCGAGCTGAGAGCTTGGTAGAGCATGTCCCACAGAATCGTTTCATCATGAGCGGTCAGCGGGCGAAGAACGTAGTCGGCGGGAGTAAACATTTTGCGAATTCCTGATCACATCGTTCTCTGAGTTGCGAGCATTGTCGAGACCGCGGTTGGGGGTCGCCAGCCAGGCGCGCGCCGTATCCAGGATATCTCTACCTGTCTTCAGCTCGATTCGCGTTTCTGTCGGGCGACTCGAAAAGCTGATTCAATTCGGCGAAAGCAGCGCCGCCGGCAAGGGTTTCAAAGCGGCCGCTCGCGGCAATGTCCCGCGCCGCGCCAGCGAAGGCCCCCCAGGCGACAAGCGCGAGGCCGGAGCCGACGGAGATGCGGCGGACTCCCAGCTCAGCGAGCGCGGGCAGAGAAAGGTGTGAATTGAAACCTGAAACGAGAAGGTTGAGTGGTTTTGGCGCGACGGCTTTGACGAGTGCGGCAATATCCGCCGGATCGCTCACACCCGGAGCGTAGAGGCAGTCTGCTCCCGCGTCAGCGTAGGCGGTGAGGCGCGTAAGCGACGTGCGGAGTGGCTCCGGACTCCCGACAAGAAACGCTTCGCACCTTCCGGTCAGGACAACCCCGGCGCTAGATTGGTCAATGGCTTGGCGGGCGGCTTTGAGGCGGGCGACGGCGAGCGGTTCATCGTAGAGGTGTGGGGGATTGGTCCCAGTCGAATCTTCGATCGAGAGTCCGGCCACTCCCGTGGCGATGCAGCGCGCCACGTTGGCAGCGACTTTTTCGGGTGCGTCAGCAAAGCCCGCGAGGAAATCAGCGTTGACGGGCAGCGGCGTGGCGGCGACAACGTGGCTAATATGCCGAAGCATTTCATCCCGCGGCACGGCGCCGTCGGGTCTGCCACAACTAAAGGCATATCCCGCCGAGGTTGTGGCGATCGCCTTAAATCCAAGGTGCTGCAAGTAGATGGCCGTGCCCGCGTCCCACGGATTGGGGAGCACGAAACAGCCGGCGGCATGGAGTTCGCGAAAGGTTTTGATCGCAGATCGGTGGGAAGCATTCATGTCCCCAAGGTATATTAGAACCGTTCGCTCGCGCCAGTGTGGGAAACCCATTTGTGGTCGCGCATTTTCGCACCCGCGCGGTGTGCCGACTGTCGCGACGCTCATTTTGTGGTAGATACAGAAAACGTTGCACGGCTGATGGCGCAGCCAGTTTCTTGAGAAGGGTGACTGATCGGGCCTTCAAAATGCTGATTGCTCCTGGTGGTCTAGTCGCATGAGCCCTCTTGTCAGCATCATCATCCCGACTTTCGGGCGACCTCAGTATTTGCGTGAGGCGATCGACACTGCCCTGGCGCAGACCTATCACAACCTCGAAGTCCTCGTTTTCGATAACGGAACGATGGATGCGACCTTGCAGGTGGCCGAGCAAGCGACGCGGCGGGATGCCCGGTTCCGATTTCAGCGGAACAAGCGGAACCTGGGAATGTCGGCTAATTTCAACGCCCTGGCGGACGCCGCCCGAGGCGAATTCGTGGTGGCGATCGGAGACGACGATCGCCTGCTGCCGGAGTTTGTTGCTCGGCTCGTGGCGGTGATGGAGCCAGGGGTGCGGGGTGCTTTCTCCAACCAATATCTGATTGACAGCAGCGGCCGGCGTCTCGACGAGCGAACTGAAGCGCACTCGCGGCGTTATGGGCGAGACAGACTCCCCGCTGGTGTGTTGGTGAACACCGATGCGGCCGCCTGGCAATTGTCAATCCCGATATCGGCCACCTTGTTGCGCACGGCCGATCTGCGCAGGCTCCGCTTCCGCGAGGATCTGAATACGCCGGATGCCGAATTTTTCATTCGACTGGCACAGGAGGGAGCGGCCCTCTGCTTTGTGCCCGATTACCTGATGGAATATCGTGTGCATTTCGGTTCCGAGACGGCCGGGGGCCTGTGGAGCGAACAATTGGTGGAGTGCTTGACTCCCTATCAGGTGAGACCTGAAATCGAGTTCTACAAACGTCAGTTTCTGGCGCCGATGGTTGTGAATGCAGTCAGCCGTTGCCTGCAACGAGGTGACATGGAAAAGGCGCGCACATTGCTTCGAAACAAATACTATCCGCGCCGAACTACAGAGGCGGGCGGCGTGCCGGGAAGCAATGCAGGTCCAATGTCGGGTTCGGCATCTGGGGATAAGAATGGGGGCAACTCCGCCCTCCACGATTCCTTGGGCGGATTACTGCAGGGCTTCTGCGCGCAGCTTCCCGCTGCGGTGGGAGCACCGATCTATCGGACTGTGCGCCGAGTCCGTTTGGCCAGCAAAGGTCGCAGATCCTGAGTTATGAGGATTTTCTCTGGTTCCGCTTCAATGAATGGATACCTTGGGTCACGGCGCGGCGGTTATCGCGACGGACGCGATCGCCATAGTCGCAGCCTTGCTTGTCCTGCCCCGTAGCACCGCGGTTGCCCACGTAATGATGCGTTTGATGATGCAGGCCTGACCATGTTCGACATTCCCTGAAGCTATGAAAATTCTCATCACTGGAACGGAAGGTTATCTTGGGTCGCTCCTGGCCCCAATTCTGGCCAGACAGGGCCACGACATTCTCGCCGTCGACACCGGCTTCTATAAGTCGGGCTGGCTCTATCATGGTCTTTCTCTCACGCCGCGCACGCTGATCAAGGACATTCGCCAGATCCAGCCGGAAGACCTGGAGGGCATCAATGCGATTGTGCATATGGCCGAACTCTCGAATGATCCGACCGGGGAACTCGCTCCGGATATCACTTATGAGATCAATCACAAAGGCTCGGTTCGTCTCGCCGAGATGGCTCGACGCCGGGGCGTGGAACGTTTCGTCTACATGTCATCGTGCAGCGTTTATGGTTTGGCAGGAGAGGGGTTCCTGACGGAAGAATCGCCTGTCAATCCGCAGACGTCCTACGCGGCCTGCAAGACCCTGGTCGAACGCGATCTCAAGTCGATGGCGGATCACCACTTCTCTCCCACTTTCATGCGCAACGCGACGGCTTACGGGGCATCGCCGCGGATGCGATTTGATATCGTCTTGAATAACCTGGCCGGCCTCGCCTGGACGACAAAGGAGATCAAAATGGTGAGTGACGGGACCCCCTGGCGCCCGCTCGTGCACGCCCTTGATATTGCAAAGGCGATTTGCTGTGTCTTGGGAGCGCCGCGAGACGTGATCCACAACCAGATCTTTAACGTCGGAGATACGGCTCATAATTATACCATCAGGGAGATCGCTGAGATTGTGGCGGAGATCTTCCCTGGCTGCAGTCTGACGTTTGGTCAGCAGGGCGCGGACAATCGCAGTTACCGGGTCTCCTTCGAGAAGATCAGAACGACACTACCGGATTTCAAATGCGATTGGAATGCCCGCCGGGGCGCGCAGCAGCTCCACGACGTCTTTCAGCAGGTGCAAATGACGTCCGACATTTTTAACGACCGCAGCTTCACCCGCTTGAAACAACTTGAGTATCTCTTGCGCACCCAGCAGATCGATCAGGACTTCTTCTGGAAGAATGACAACAGCTAAAGTGGGTAGCCGCTCTGAGACGGGCGAAGAAAACAATAGGCTCGAATGAAGGTTGATTGCGTAATTGTGGGTGGCGGTGTTGTCGGATTGAGTATCGGCATGACTCTGCTCAGGCGGCAGCCGGGGCTGAAGCTCGTTGTGCTCGAGAAAGAACCTGAGCTGGCTTTGCACCAATCCGGACGGAACAGTGGTGTAATACATTCCGGCATTTATTACAAACCCGGCAGCCTCAAAGCGCGTTTCGCACGGGAAGGAAACCGCTCCATGGTCGATTTCTGCAGGGAACACGGGATTGCTCATGAGGTATGCGGAAAAGTCATCGTTGCGACAAAAGAGAAGGAACTGCCTTTGCTCGATAACCTTTACCATCGCGGAGTCGAGAACGGGCTCGATGTCATCGGGCTTTCCGGTGAGGAAGTAGGGGAGATTGAGCCACATGTTCGATGCCTGCGAGGAATTAAGGTGCGCTCGACAGGAATTGTGAGTTTTCGTGCCGTATGTGCGAAGTATGCGGAGCTGATTCGCAGAGACGGCGGGGTCGTGCAGACCGGTGCTCAGGTGCACCGGATAACTCGGAGCGACAGCTTTCATCACCTCAGGACCAGAAGCGACGAGATCCAAAGTAGGTTTCTGATCAATTGCGGAGGTCTGCAGAGCGATCGAATAGCGAAGCAGGCGGGGCAAAATGCCCAAGTCAAGATCGTCCCGTTCCGAGGAGAATACTACGAACTGGTCCCGGAAAAGCGTGATCTGGTCAAAGCACTCATTTATCCAGTCCCGGATCCGGTGTTTCCCTTTCTTGGTGTTCACTTCACCAGGATGATCGATGGCTCCGTTCATGCCGGTCCGAACGCGGTCCTCGCCCTCCATCGGGAGGGCTACCGGAAGACCGATCTTGGTCTGGCTGATCTCTTTGAAACATTAACCTATCCAGGTTTTTGGAAGATCGCGCGCCGACATTACAAAGCGGGACTAGAAGAGATCTGGCGGTCAATTAGCAAAAGAAGCTTTTTGAAGAGCCTGCAAGGACTCATTCCCGAAATTACGGAACGCGACTTGATCCCAGCGCCGTCCGGGATCCGGGCCCAGGCCGTGACGCCCGAAGGGAAATTGGTGGACGATTTTCTCATCGTCCGCGGCGCCAATTCGATTCATGTTTGCAACGCCCCCTCGCCCGCGGCGACGGCGTCTCTGCAAATTGGGCAAGAGGTTGCGCAGCAGGTCCCTGAGCTACGCACAGGGGTCACGACGCGGGTGCCTGATCGGGAAATGTCAGCCGGTTGAGCTATAATGAAAGTCGTTCTTTTCTGCGGCGGTGAGGGGTTGCGTTTGCGTGACAGGCCGCAAGCGGTGCCCAAGCCCATGACTGTGATCGGTTACCGTCCGCTGCTCTGGCACTTGATGAAGTATTATTCGCATTACGGCCATCATGAGTTCGTCCTTTGTCTGGGTCATGGCGCCAACGTGATTAAGGAGGCTTTCCTTAACTACAATGAATGTGTCTCGAACGACTTTGTCCTGTCCGGCGGCGGCAAGAAGGTCGAGCTGTTGCGCAAGGATATCCAAGACTGGCGGATTACTTTCGTTGATACAGGTCAGAATGCGAATGTGGGTCAGCGGCTGTTACAGGCGCGGAAATTCGTCGGCGATGACAAAGCCTTCCTGGCCAACTATTCTGACGCACTGACCGATCTGCCTTTGCCGGCTCTCATCGATTATTTTGAGGCCAGCCAAAAGATCGCTTGTTTCGTCGGCGTCACGCCGACAGCCAGCTTCCACCGCGTCACCGTGGAGCCGGATGGAGTGGTGCGGGAGATCGCGCACATTGCCCGCTCCGGCAGTTTGATCAACGGCGGATTCTTTGTCTTCCGACGTGAGATTTTTGATTACGTCAAAGAGGGAGAGGATCTGGTAGAGGAGCCGTTCCGTCGTCTCATTGCCGAAAAGGAGCTGATCGCCTATCCATATACCGGCTTTTGGGCCTGCATGGATACATTCAAGGAGAAACAACATTTGGATGAGCTGCATGCCACCGGTCGCGCCCCCTGGCAGGTTTGGGATTCGAAAAAGGCCGGCGGGAGCGAAGGATAAAGTATGCTGAAGTGTGATTTGAAAAAGGCTCGTAGTCTTCTCCTTCTCGGTGCGCATGCCGACGACATCGAGATCGGGTGCGGCGGAACAATCCTAACTCTGGCGCAGGACCGGCCGGACCTGAATATTCTCTGGGTGGTTTTCAGTGCCGAGGGCAGTCGGCGGGCGGAAGCACGCGCAAGCGCACGATTGTTCCTGGAAGGCGTGGAGCGATCGAAGGTGGTGGTGAAGCAGTTCAAGAACAGTTTTTTCCCGGCGCAACTCGAACCGATCAAAAGCTTTTTCGAATCGCTGAAGAGTTCATTCGAACCAGACATCGTTTTCACCCATTACCGTGAGGATCGTCATCAAGACCATCGTCTTCTCTCGGACCTGGCTTGGAACACGTTTCGCGACCACCTGATTTTGGAATACGAAGTTCCCAAGTACGACGGTGACCTCGGAATTCCGAATTTATTCATCCCGCTGGACAAGGTTATCTGCCAGCAAAAGACAGACTACTTACGCCGGATTTTCCAGACGCAGAGCAACAAGCATTGGTTTTCCACAGATACTTTTTTTGCTCTGATGCGTCTGCGCGGAATCGAATGTGCGTCCAAATACGCGGAGGCGTTCCATTGCCGCAAAATGACCTGCGGGTAAGATCCCTGATATGGATGGTAAACGCGGGTCGTGAATGGCGATTTTCCGAGGCACTCGGAGGATGACGTGCACCGCATCGGACGATCCGGCGGATTTCGTGTCGCCGGGAGCGATGGTGGAAGTCGTCGCGTCCGATGAAAGCCGCGGGGTTGAGTCCGGAACAGCACCTGGCCGCGACCGACCGGAGATTCGCCGCGCTGATCGCGCGCGTCGCGGCCCTTCGACGTGAAACCGGAGCAAACGATCGTTAGGCCATTCGACGCCCTGGCGGAATCGATCGCCTATCAGCAACTGAGCGGGAAAGCGGCCGCGACCATCTTTGGCCGGGTGCGCGCTCTTTATCCGCGCCGGAAATGTTTTTTGCCCGAACTCGATCCTTGCCACGGCGGATGAAACCTTTCGCGCGGCTGGCCTCTCCCGGAGCAAAACGGCGGCGATCAAGGATCTCGCCGCGAAAACGCTCGACGGCACCGTGCCGACGCGAGCCGCGCTCGACCGCATGAGCGACGAAGAGATCATCGCCCGCCTCACGAAGTGCGTGGGATCGGACGCTGGACGGTGGAGATGCTGTTGCTCTTCGACCTTGGCCGGCTCGATGTCTGGCCGGTGGATGACTACGGAGTGCGCAAAGGTTACGCGAAAACCTTTCGCAAGAAGGAACTCCCGAAACCGAAGGAGCTGCATGCCATCGGCGAAAAATGGCGTCCTTATCGCTCCGTCGCCGCGTGGTATTTCTGGCGCGCGCTCGATGCGCCGGAGAAGGTCCCGGCCGGTCGAGCCTGACTATCATGGGGTGGACCGGCCCACGTCTTCGTCAGGCGCGCCGCGGTGCGCTTGAATGAACGCGCTCGGATTCAGCCAGCCGCGCGTGTCTTTGCGGTAACCGGCGCCGATAAAAGGCGTGATGAACTCGCGCATCTCGAAATGCAGATGCGCCAGATATTTTCCGCCGCCGGTGCCGACGGTCGCGATCTGCTGGCCGCGGCGGACTTTTTCGTGCGGGGCGACGAGGATCGTCTGCACGTGGCCGTAGAATGACTGGACGTATTTGCGTGCGCCGTTTTCGCGATAGGCATGGAGGACGATGATCACGTTGCCCCAACCGGGACCGCCTTCGCGCGCAGCCATCACCTGGCCATCGGCGACGGCAAAGACCGGATCGCCGAGATCGCTGTTTTCGCCGCCGATGCCATTGAGGTCGTCGCCGAGATGCATGTTTTCAGTAAAAGGCTGCGCGTTGTAAGCCATCGCGCCGTGCTCGTTGCCGAGCGGAAAATCGAAGCGCGTCGCGGTGGGCAGAGCGAAGCGAGGTCGATCGGCGAAACGTCTCCGAGCGCCGGATCGAAATTTGCGCCGACGGGCAGCTCCGGACCGAGGCGCAAGGCGAGGTCGGCCACGAGCGCGAGCAGAAACACGACGGCAAAGATTAGCCACAGCCAGCTTGTCTCGATTTGCTGTTCTCTCGTTCATCAGCAGGTGGAGTAAATGGAGCGATGAAGTGATCGTGCAGGGCTATCATCGCATTACTCCACGCCTTCGTTCTCCTCTTGCCCGCCCATCGCTTCCTCCTTACGCTCGCGCAATGAAAATTCTCGTCACGGGCGGCGCCGGATTCATCGGCTCGCACCTGGTCGAGAAGCTGCTCGCGGATGGGCACGAAGTCTCGATCCTGGACGACTTCAACGATTTTTACGACCCGCAAATCAAACGCGCCAATATCGCGGCCGTGGCGGATGAAGATCACGGTCCACCAAGCCGATCTGCGCGATGCGCGCGCGGTGAACGAAGTTTTCCATCGCGGGAAATTCGACATCATCATTCATTTGGCGGCGCGCGCCGGGGTGCGGCCGTCGATCGGTCACCCGCAACTCTATTACGACACGCAACGTCGGCGGCACGCTGCATCTTGCTCGAAGCGGCGCGCGCGGTCGGGATCGAGCGCTTCATCTTTGCCTCGAGCTCTTCGGTTTATGGCCTGGCCAAGACCGTGCCGTTCTCGGAGGACCTGCACCTCACCCAGACCATCAGTCCCTACGCCGCGACGAAAATCGCGGGCGAATTTCTCTGCTCCACCTACTCGCATCTTTACCGCATGCGGATCGTCGCGCTGCGCTTTTTCACCGTCTACGGACCGCGCCAGCGGCCGGACCTGGCGATCCACCAGTTCACGCGGCGGATCTGGCACGGTCTAGCCGATCGACCAATTTGGCGACGGCACGACGCGCCGTGATTACACCTACATCGACGATATTATTCAGGGAGTCATGGCTTCGTTAGGCTACGACGGTCCGCTTTTCGATATCTTTAATCTGGGCGAAAGCGAGACAATCCAACTAAAGGATCTGATCGCAGCGATCGAAAACGCGCTCGGGCGCAAGGCCAAGATCAACCGGCTCCCGGAGCAGCCCGGGGACGTGCCCCTCACCTGCGCAGATATTGCGAAGGCGCGGCGACTCCTCCGTTACCAACCGGCCACGCCGTTACGCGTTGGCCTGCCTCGTTTCATCGACTGGTTCCATCAGACGCGCGACCATACGTGACCGACCGGCGAGCTGCGCACCCGCGCCTTTCGCCCGGCAAGCGCCTCAAATTGCAGCGAAAAAATACGCTCGTTTCTGTGGTTGAACCGATTATGTAGTAGGGCCGTGCCTGCCGAAGCCCGGATGGATTTCGTCTGAATATTTTGCGCGGCGGGCACGTCTCTCGTTAAAGCATCACAGAAAACCTACGATGAAAATGAAACTTCCTACCCTTGTGCTGGCGGCGCTGCTCTTCGCAGGGCTTCCGCTGGCTTCTGCAAACGCATATGTCGGCATCTCGGTGGCGATCGCTCCACCGGTGATCCCCGTTTACACGCAGCCCTACTGCCCCGGCCCCGGTTACATTTGGACCCCGGGCTACTGGGACTGGGACGGTTACAGTTACTTCTGGGTGCCGGGCGTCTGGGTGGTGGCGCCGCGCGTCGGATTCCTGTGGACGCCCGGTTATTGGGGCTACAACAATGGCCTCTACGTCTTCAACCAAGGCTACTGGGGCCCGACCGTCGGGTTCTACGGCGGGATCAATTACGGTTACGGCTACGGCGGGCATGGCTACTACGGCGGCCGATGGGACGGCAATACGTTCCGCTATAACACCGCTGTGTCGCGGGTGAACACCAACGTCGTTAAGAACACCTACGTCGACAGATCGGCCCTTAAGGCCAGCACCGGCAGCCGCGCCGGCTTTAATGGACCGGGCGGAGCCAAAACCAAACCGACCGCGCGGGAAACAGCCGCGGCGAAGGCAGAACACGTCGCGCCAACCTCCACCCAGCGCTCGCGTGCCGAGGCGGCGAAAAATGATCCCGCCTTGCATGTTAAGAACAATAAGGGAAAGCCAACAGCCGAAGCGATCCGGGGTCTCGACCGCAAGACCGGTCAGCAGACGGCGGGAGCGGGAAACAAGAATCGCGGTGATGCGACCAGGCAGAATGGCAACGAGAATCGCACCGGCGCGGCCAGGCAGGCCGGCGAGAATCGTGCCGCTGGCGTAAAGACAAAGGGCAGAACTGCCACTTCAAATGAACATCCGGCGGCGAAAGCCAATCGCTCCGCCGAGAGGTCCTCGCCGCGTGCGCATAAGCCCGAGCAGATGAAACACAATGGCGAGGCCCGCAAAGTGTCCAGCGCCCCCAAGGCTACACGACACGTCCAGTCAGCCCCGCATCGACCACAGGCAGTACGAGCCCCTCAGCCAACGAAATCCCGACAGGCAGGCCCCGCGCCGCGTGGTCACGGCCCCGCTGGGCAGGCCCCGCAGGAAGGCAAAAAGAAGCACAAGAAGCCAGACGGTGAGTAGAAGCACGTAACGCGCGCAACAGACGCGCGCACAAATTGGGTGACGGGATGCGCGGGGTCGAACGCTCTGTGCATCCCACGCCGGTTAGGCCAGTGCGAATGCAGTTCCGGACGCTGCAGAGGTTTCAGAAAAAGACGCTAAGGCAAGGAGGTGCCGGATTTGGACTTCACGAGGCCGACATCGCCGCTGTTGAGGTCGCCGTCGATGTTAACGTCTTCACGGAAGTTGGAACCAGTAACGAGATTCCCTGATTGGGATTTCGCCTGACCGACATCGGCGGAATTGACGGAGCCATCAGCGTTGCTGTCACCGATGAGGAAGCCAAAGGTGACGTCGCCATCTTGCAGACCGTCGCCATTGACGTTCTGCACTCGCAGAACAACATTCCCCGCGCTGGTGACGCCAGTAAGCTGCACCATGAGGCTATTGCCATTGAAGGAGATCGGCCCGACCGCAGCCGTGCCGCTGACAACCTGAACCTCTCCAGAGATGACTGGCGCAGCGAAGGTGAAGACGGCGTTGTAACTGCTGGCAGTGCGGTCCTCCACGCCGGAAGTTCCGGTCAGCGGCATCGCTACGTCGAAAGTCCCGGCAGCGCCATGAGTCAGGCGTGAGGCTGCGCTCAGGAGCTGGCTCGCAACTGCGGGAGGAGCGACGCGGACGTAATAGACGTCCTCTTCGCCATTGAAGGTCGCGGTGTAGGCGACGTTGCCGCCGGTGTTGTCCGAAACAATCGTGATGTAATCACCCATCTTGTTCTGGTTGGGATAACCGAGGAAGGGATCGAACGAGTTACTCACGGCGACGTTGGGCGCCCAGGTAATGCCGCCGTCGGTGCTGTAGGAATAGAAGAGCTGCGAATCGGTGTTGTTGGCGGCGTTGCGCGTGTCCAGCCAGACAGAATCGATCCGGCCATTAGGCGCGACCGAGAGGGTGCCGAACCAATGCCATTTATTGTGATTCATCGGGTCGTCGTTGACCCGCATCGGGCGCGCTAAAGGTTTGTCCCGCATCGGTGCTGCGCGACAAACATCACGTCGCTGCCAGTGTTGAAGCCCGTTGGTTGCACGCTCGCCAGCATGTAAACATTGTTATTTGTTGCTGTGCCCGACCGGTCCACCGCCAGGAAAACCTGCCCGACCAGTCCTTCCGGATTGATCGGCTCGCTGAACCGATATGTCGCCGCCCAGATTGACCGCTGTGCTTTGGTCGAAGCTGGGAGTTACGGCCCCATTTCTGGCATTGGTCGAGCGCTCGCACCAGATCTTGACCCGTGGTCGAGATTGACTCCGCCGATGAAAAGGTTGCCGGTCGTATCCACATCGAGCGTGCCCCAGGCGGGAGAGTTAGGAATGTTGACCGGGTTAATCCAGGTGACCCCGCCATCGGTCGAACGGCTGAATTGCCGGCCGCCGTAGTTATTCCCGCTGGTGCTCCAGGCTTGATATTGGAAGCCGTGACCGGTGCTGGTTGTGCTATCGATCGTGAACCATTGCTTATCGCCGCCGTTGGCGGGCGCGATGTTCGTCCAGGACATGCCGCCATCGAGCGAGCGCCACATGTTGTCAAAGAATGTCTCGAGCAGGCTGAGATAGAAAAAGCTCCCGGTGGCGTCGGCATCCAGCACCGGGTCGCTGCGAAAGACATTGTTCTCGAGCACGCCCGGGAAAGTCCAGGTCGTGCCGCCATTGCTTGTGTATCCCCAGCCGGCCTGGCGGAAGTTCGAGGCGACGCTGTTGAACTGCCGCCAGCCGATCGATCATCCTGTTGCCGTTCGTCGGATCGACGCAGATGGACGGTTCGTTCGCGGCATCGCCGGTGATGTTTTGCCCATTTGCGGCGACGTTGACCTGAATACTGGTGAAAGCGTCGTGTTGCGAGATCATGCGTGGGGAAAGGCCCGTTCGCCAGAGGAGGGCGGGCTGGTTGTCGTATTTCTCGAGTCCCTCCTGTGGAAGAGGCTTGTGGCCCATGGTCTGGCCCGAAGCGATAGCCATGCTGAACAATGAAACCAAACCGGCGGAGAACCCGGCCTTTGACACTCGAAAACAAATTGCCATACAAACTTTCTTTGCGAAGGGTCCGGCATACGGGCAACGGAGGCGCACAGTCAAGGTAAAAGGAGCTGTGACGGAGAAATTAGAGAGTGGGCGAATCAGAGTTCGGAGGGCAAAAGGCAGATTCGAATCATGAGCTTCATTGCTGCAGCCGTGGATCGATCTCCTGGGCCACATCTGTGAACGGCCGGCGTTTTGCCAAACCTCGCGTCCCAAGCGAGCGCCTGCTTGTGCGATTTTGGGGTGGGGATGCAAAAGCGTCGCTACGGCCTTACCCGCACCGATGTGCCGATATGGGCGGCGTTATAGAACTGACGCGCTTTCCAATAAGGCATCCTGATACAGCCGTGCGATGCGGGTTCGCCGGGCAGGTAGCCCTGGTGCAATCCATAGCCGGGCGAGAATTCGAGGAAGTAGGGCATCGGGGCACCGACAAAGTGCGAGCGCGGCGGTTTCCGATCGCGCCTGCTATCGACATTAGCTTTCATGATTTCGCCCGAATCGTCGACATAGTCGCCATAGAGACTGGAGCGATGATCTTCGTCTTTGCGCATGACCCGAAAGTGACCAACCGGAGTTCGATATCCCTCTCGACCGCTGGAGATACGGGACGACGCGATGAGATGTCCTCCGCGGTAGAGATAGGCCTCCTGTTCCCCCAGGTCCACCACAATTGATGCCCGACCGGAATGGGTTTCCGGCAGATTCGACGTGACCATCTCGCTGAGGGTGTCGCAGCCGGCCAAGGCGGCCAGGGTCGCGCCAAGCGCACAGAATTGTAGAAATCGACTCATGATGGGCGCGGGCAGAATCCATCTGGAAGCGTGATCGCCAAGCATTCGAGGGAACAACCGAAGGGTGGAGCCAGGGAAACACATGATAGTCGTAAGGGCGCGGATTTTATTTGGAGATGATCGGAAATGCTGCTGCGCCGGAGAGGAGCCGTGCGTTAGTAGTGCTAGCCCTGGCAGTCGGAGTCGCGGTGAGGTGACTCGGGGCTTCCCCGGTAGGAATGGGAGTTGCCACCTGTAAGTCTAAGACTGGCGGAGAAACCTGGAGAATCGCGCGTTATCGTCAGGTGCCAGTTGCCATCGATCCTGCCGTTGTCAAAGGTTTCGACGAATCCGGCGCGGGCCGGGCTAGCCAGGAGAAGAAAAAGCGGAAGGAGCTGCCCAACGGACAACTGGCATGCAGGGAAGGAACGCGCGGCGGTCGATTGGATGTGATGCGAAATTTTGTCGATGAAATGAAATGCTCGTGGCGCGGCAGGATGTCAATCGCGCCGCGTGCGGTTGGGCGGGGACGGCGGCAAAGTCAGCCGTGCCGGAAACTCAATTTGCCGCCGGACCAAGGAGCGCCAGAGATGAGGCGAAAAGTAGAGGCGGACGACGCTTGCGCAGCTCCCAAATTGGGCGCAGCGTTTCCGGGTACATCTCCGGCGCGCGGGAAGGAGCCTGACGAAATGAACACCAAGGTGGCAAATGTGATCGCGATCGAGCTGGGTATTCTGATCGCTCTCCTGGCTTGGATGGCGATTGCTCGTGTCCCGGTTGTCCGGTCGCTTCCGACCGCGGAGGAGAGCGTGCGCACGGACGGGTCATTCGGCGCCGTTGCCCCAGTTCTTCGGTCGAGGACCCCCAATGTCTACTCGACCAATGACCTGGTCGACCGCGGGAGGTCGGTGCAGGCGGTCGAGGAACTGACTCGAACTGTGCCGGAGTATGTTCAGGAGACAGCTACGGAACCTTATGCCAGCTCGGATTACGCCGAGGATTTCGGTGCTGACACCTCGCCGTATTACGCGGCGGTGGATCAAGTGCCTGTGGTCGGTGCGCCAGATTACTACCCGGCGCCCATCGGGCAGTTTGTTGAGTTCGTCCAGCCGAGGCGGGTCGTTCTCGTCTCCAATAGTCGATCATTTGGGCGCTCCAACCGCTCCCCGACCTGCCATCGCGGTGGGCGAGCGATGGTAAGGCGTCAACGCCCGGGCGGCGTCGGAGGGCCGCGCCAGCAGGCCAGCGCGCCATCGGTGCGGCGAAGACCAACGATGGTGGCCCCGATGGGATCGCGAGGAGGGAATCGAGGGTCTGCCCGCGCCGGAAGTGGACGGGCGCGCTTGAGTCCGATTTCCGTCTTGCAATAACGCCCGGCTCGGGAATAGTATGCGCCGTTGCCGGGGAGCCAGGCGTATGTCTGCTTCCCGCGATCGTCCGGTTTTTGGAATTATGAAGACGGCAATCTCGTCCATCCCGACCAGCTTGCCGCCTCGGAGATCGCACACCGACAGGCTTTTGCCCGTTTCCCGGCCCGACGAGGCGGAGTTCCCTCCGGCTGCGCAAACTGCTCTCGAGCTGCTTGACTGGACCTTCCTAGGTTCGCGCGCCGTGGACCGTGCATCGCTTGATGCGCTCCGCCCACAAGATAACTGGTTCAAAACCGAGGATTATTATGAAATCTCAATCCCCCGGGAGAAACTCACGGCGCCCGCGTCGTGGGGGATCCCGCCGGCGGTTCGATACGCGCGACGATCGCGCGGCATCGAAGGCTCCCGCAAAAAAGAGCTTTTGGCAAAAAGTAACGGCCTTCTTTGCGAGCGCCGATAGTTCGGTAAAGCCGGCCGCCTCTTCGCGGAACGGTGCACCGAAGGTGCGCAATGATGCGCCCCGATCTGAGCGTGTGGCGCGTAAACCGGAGTCGGTCGAAGTGACGACACCGCGCCTCTACGTTGGCAATTTGTCCTTCGAAGCGACGGAGAGCGACTTGTTCGAGCTTTTCAACGGCGTCGGCCAGGTGCAGAACGCCGAAGTGGTGACCTACAAGCATAATGAACGTTCGAAAGGTTTCGCGTTCGTCCAGATGCAATCGGTCGAGGAAGCGAAACGAGCCGTCGCGGAATTGCACGACAAGGAATTCCTGGGCCGCAAGCTGGTCGTGAGCGGCGCGAAATCGGATAGTCATTCGCGCGATTAACGGACGTCCTTTGTGACCGGGAGACCAGGTGGCGATCGTGTTGCCGGTCTCCCGGTCTTTTTTTTACCGGAGCGAGGACAGAGTGATGAATCAGGAAAGCAGGAAGGCAGGTAGGAATCTGGAAACCAGGTCGCAGATGCGCCGTGGCGTGAGGCCAGGAAAAATCCCGACCTCTTTTTCTCCTCTCCGGGTTTTCTGATTCATTGAAAGGCGTCTTCTTCATTGCCGGCCCGACGGCGAGCGGTAAGTCCGAGCTCGCCGCCGATGTGGCGGCGCAGTGTCACGCAGAGGTTGTCAGCGCTGATGCGTTCCAGCTTTATCGCGGGTTGCCCATTCTGACCGCGCAACCGGCTGAGGCGACGTTGCGGAAAGTTCCGCATCATCTGATCAACTCCGTGCCGGCCACGGAGGAGATGAGCGCGGAGAAATTTCGCGCCCTGGCGGTGGCGGCGATTGGGGAAATCAATCGACGCGGAAAACTCGCGCTCATCGTCGGCGGGAGCGGCCTTTATCTCAAGGCGCTCACGCACGGTCTGGCCCCGCTGCCGGCGGTGGACGTGAAGTTGCGTGCGGAATTAAATGCTCTCTCGCTCGACGATCTGAATGCGCGACTCGCGAAGGTCGATCCGTCCGGTGCGGAGAAGATCGATTGGCAAAACAAGCGGCGCGTTGTCAGGGCGCTGGAGATTTTTTCGCAAACCAACTCGCCCGCTTCTGCCCAGCGGCCGGAATGGACTGACGAGTCGGCGGAGGTGCGCGGCGTTTTCGTTTTTCGCGAACGCGCCGAGCTTTACGCGCGCATCGACCGCCGGGTCGAAGCGATGTTTCGCGATGGCGTGGCGGGAGAAGTTGCCTCGATCGGCGAGCTGAGCAGGACGGCCGAAAAAACCATCGGCCTGCATCAGGTCCGGCAAATGCTTGGAGGAAAGATCAGCTCAGTCCGACTGCATCGCGGGCATCCAGCAGGCGACGCGACGCTATGCCAAAAGACAGTTGACCTGGTTTCGGCGGCAAACTAACCTTGAAGCACTGAATTTGTCACTCCTGAAGGATCACCCAGCCGCCGTCGATTGGATCCTGCAAAAGGTTCTCTCTTTTGCGTCCCCTTGAATGATTGATATTCAACCGCACCGGAAACAGGAGCGCGCGCTCCTGATCGGACTCGAAAAAGAAGGCATCTCGAAATGGGATTTGCGCGATTCGCTCGAGGAATTGCGCGAGCTGGCCAGTTCCGCCGGCGCACACGTAGTCGACACCGTGACGCAAAAACTATCCGAAGCCGACCGCGCCCTACTATATCGGCAAAGGTAAAGCCGAACTGATCCGGGAATCGTTCCAGGACCAGCAGGTCACCTCGGTCATTTTCGACAACGAACTCTCACCCGCGCAGGGCCGGAACCTGGAAACCCTTTTCTCGCGCAAGGTCCTCGACCGCACCCAGCTCATCCTCGACATCTTTGCGCAGCGCGCCCGGAGCCGCGAAGGCCGATTGCAGATCGAACTGGCACAATTGCAATACCTTCTTCCGCGCCTAACGAGAATGTGGACGCACCTTTCCCGGCAGTCCGGCGGTATCGGCACGCGGGGTCCGGGTGAAACCCAGCTCGAAGTCGATCGTCGCCGGGTGCAGGAACGGATCGCGCGGCTGGAGCGGGATTTGCAGGAAGTGCGCAAACATCGCGCGGTGCAACGCCAGGGTCGCAAACGCCATCAATGGCCGGTGGCTGCTGTGGTCGGCTACACTAACGCGGGCAAATCGACCCTGCTCAATCTTCTCACGGGCGCGGGCGTGCTGGCGGAGGACCGGCTCTTCGCCACGCTCGATCCGACGACGCGCAGCCTGACTTTGCCTAACAAACAGCGCGTCCTGCTCACCGACACGGTCGGCTTTCTGCGAAATCTGCCGCACACCCTGATCGAATCTTTCAAAGCCACGCTCGAAGAAGTGGTCGAGGCGGACCTGCTCATTCACGTGGTTGATCTGAGTCATCCGCGGCTCGACGAGCACATGGAAGCGGTCGATGCCGTGATCAAGGAAATCGGCGCTTACGGCAAGCAAACTCTGATTGTTTTTAACAAGATCGATGCCCTCGCCGATCGGGATCTGGCGAAGTTTTACCTGGAAAAGTTTCCGGGCAGCGTGGCCATTTCCGCGCGGACCGGCGAAGGCGTGGAAGATCTGGTCCCCGCCCTGCAAAATACTCTGAGTTCCTGGCGGCTGCGATGCCGTTATCGCGTGCCGCAAAGCGAATCGGCCCTGCTCGCGGAAGCGCATCGCGTCGGGCACGTGCTCGAGTTGCGTTACGAGGGAGAATTTGTCGAATTGGTCGCGCACGTCCCGCCGCAGTTGGAACAGAAGCTCGCGCCTTTCCTGGATCCGGCGCCCGCTGCCAATCGGCCTGCCGCCTAACCAAGGGTGAAGTGATATTGGAGATGGGTTAGCAATGACGCGATCTGAACGGGCGAAAGCGCTGGTCAAAGCGCTGCCCAAGGTTTATCCAGACGCGCATTGCGAGCTGGATTTCAAAACGCCGCTGCAATTTCTGGTCGCGACCATTCTCTCCGCGCAATGCACCGACAAGCGGGTCAACATGGTCACGCCAGATCTTTTCGAAACGCTACCGGACCGCGGCGGATTTCGCTGCCGCACAGCCAGCGCAATTGGAGAAAGGCAATCCAGTCGACCGGCTTCTTTCGCAACAAGGCCAAAAGCATTCGCGCGGCCGCGGCCGCGATCGTGCAAAGAGCACGGCGGCAAAGTGCCGCAAACGATGGCGGAACTGCACGCGCTGCCCGGAGTCGGGCGCAAGACCGCCAACGTGGTTCTCGGGCAACGCCTTTCACAAAGACGAAGGCATCGTGGTCGACACGCACGTGGCGCGGCTTTCGGCAGCGGCTTGGCCTAACGAAACAAACAGACCCGGTGAAAATCGAGCAGGAGCTGATGAAACTGATGCCGCGAAAGAGATTGGACGAACTGGAGTCACTGGCTCATCTGGCACGGCCGGCGCCGCTGCTTTGCGCGCAAACCGGATTGCACGAACTGCGAGTTGCTCCGGCTTTGTCCTTCCGGCCCGAAATTCATCCGCTCGCGGCGAGGCGCGCGCTTCAGCGTGAGTTGCTCGTCTTGCTGATCTTGGAGACGTTCGTCGGCGGTTTGCTCGGATCGCTTGCGTAGGCGCTCGAATTCCTTCTGGAATTCGTCCAGATCCTCGTCCGCTAACGCCTCCAGATCCATCAGCTTGTTGCGCGCGCCGGCCATGCTGCGAATCAGCTCGTCGAGCTTGAGACTGAATCGCGCTTGCGAGTCGCGGTTCTGGGTGTTTTGAATGAGAAAGACCATCAGGAAGGTGACGATGGTCGTGCCGGTGTTAATGATCAGTTGCCACGTGTCGGAGTAATGAAAAATGTGGCCGGTTAATCCCCAGATGACGATGACCGAGACCGCGCCATGAAAGCCCAGGCCGTCCCGAGGACCGCGGAGGTTTTGCGCGCGGCGACGCGGAAAGCGTCCTGGATGCGGCAGAAGAAATCGCGCTCGGATCCTTTCGCCTTCTTGTTTCCGGTCTTGGATTGTGTTCGCCATGGCAACTGATGGCATCGCGTGAGGACGTGGCGGCTGCGCGCCTGCGGTCTATTTTCTCTCATGATTCTGCCGTCGCCAGACCTTTTGCATCTCAACCTCGATGATGCCTGGCCGGCCGCTCTCGGCTGGCGACGCGCGATCTGCGCGGGCCTGGGGACCGCGCCTGCGCTTTTCCGCGCCGGTCGCGCGAGATCGCGCGCTTTCGATCGAGGAAGTGGGGGAACAGCTGCCGCCTTTCTGTCGTTTACGGCTCGGGCGATTTCCATCATCTCACCGCGCTTTGGGTCCGCCGGCAGACTCGCCTAACGACGGTGGTTTCGTTCGATAATCATCCCGACTGGGACATCCGGCCGCCGCGCTGGGGCTGCGGCGGCTGGGTCAATCGCGCGCTAGAATTGCCGCAGATCGAGAAGGTGAGCGTCTGGGGCTGCGGCAATTTCGAGTGCTGGTGGCCGGCGCAGAATTTTCGGGAACAAACGGGCGGAGCGCGCCGGCCGGCTGGAGGTGCATCCCTGGGCGGACGATCGCCGCGGAAAGGAACGCGAACGGCGCGGCGCGATTTTGCGGGACGGATTGGCGGGAGAAATTTGCCGGGTTCGTTAGGCGACTTGGCGCCACTGCAGGTTTATGTGACGATCGATCTCGATTGTCTGCGCGCGGAGGAAGCGGTGACCAATTGGGAAAGCGGCCGCTTTACGTGTCGAGGATGTGGCCTGGGCGCTTGAGCTGCTCGGGGAGTCGGATCGGAGCGGGAGATATTTGCGGGGCGTGGTCGCCGCCGCGTTTATGCGAGGCGGAAACAGCGTTTCGCCGCGGAAATGGATCATCCCGAAGTTGCCGCGCGCGCGATCCGGCCATGGTCAGGCAGACAAATCTGCGCTCTCTGGAGCGATTGCTCGCCGTTTACCTCTAGAGGCTTCGCTCTGCGAGCTGGAGGGCGATGCTCTGTCATCGCCGTGTTTCCTGAGCCGACCTCGGCAACGACGGAGCGTTGCCCTCCAGTCTCATCCCGCATTTATTAGCTCATCGACACCAGCACGACCCCGAGGGCGATCACGATCGAGCCGATCGTTAGGCGCAGACTCAGTTTTTCCTTCAGAATAAACGCGCCGGCGAGCGCGATCAGGATCACGCTCAGCCCCTGGAAGGGGAAAAAGTAGCTGAGATCGAAGCGCTGGAGCAGCCCGATATTGATGAAGAAATTCGCCGCAAAAGCGCCGATCGCCGCCGCGAAAACCAGCGTCGCGCGAGGCCGCGAGAATACCGTTTGCGCGCGGTGATATCCATCGCGTGCTTGAGCAGAATCTGTCCGGCGACGAAGCAACTCACCGTCACGAAAATCAGGAGGCCGGCGAAAAGCGTCACAGTCGTCTCCTCCAGTTTGGCGGCCGGTTTCGCCACGATCATGAGCCCGACGAGGACGAGGGCGATGCCGAGCCAGCGCTTCGGGCAAAATATCTCTCCCCGAGAAAAATCCAGCAACTCAGCGGGACGAGGATGTGCACGGCCTTGCCGACCGGAAAAGCAATCGTTAGGGGAAGTTTTCGCAGGGTGGCGAGCCAGTTAAAAAGGCTGATGACGGAAGCGAGAATTCCCCACCAGACCCAGGCCGAGCGCAGTCCGGTTAGACCGGTCCACGACCAGGCGTTGCTCGGGTCGGCGGTCTCCTCGCGCGCCGAGCTTGAGGAAAATCTCCGCGGCCGTGGCGAGGAGGACGCAGATCGCCAACTGCACCCAGGGATTGACGAACCAGCGCCGGGCCGAGCCGATCACGACTGCGCAGCGAAATGCCGCGGCCGCACCATCTACAATTCGTGCGCGTTGGGGAATTGCCGCAGAACAGGATCGTGCCGGGTCGGCTGGAGGAAGCGGAGAGCGTGGCGGAAGATCGGATTGAGCCAGCGCCCAGTGTGCATGACGTAAAGATCGAGCGGGACCAGCTCGCAGCCGAGATGGAGTTTGGGATCGTAGTTCAGCGGGCTGCTGCAATAGGAATGCAGACCCTGCGCCGAGCGCCCAGCTGATGATGTCGCGCAGGGTGTAGAAGTAGAGATTAAGATCGAACGCGACCCGATAATCGAGCCCGAGATAGTCGTCGTAAATCGTCCCGTCGTGCACCAGGCAAAGACTGAAAGCGATCGCCTTGCCCTCCTGCCGCCAGACGAAGAAGCGCGTCCGGTCCGGCATCTCCCGGCCGAGCCGGCAGAAATATGCCGGGGTCAACTTCTCAAAGTGCATCTTCGAGCGGGCATGCACCTGGAGGTAGAGCGGGTAAAGCTCGTCGATCACCGCGCTGACATCGGTCAGCACTTCGCACTGGATCGGAGCGCTCTGCGCGGTCTGGCGAAACTTGCGCCGCAAATTCTTGCGGGTCGCTTTGCCTAACGACGCCAGGTATTCCTCGAAGTCGACGATAATCGCAGGGAGAGCCGCGTCATCGGCATGCTCGCGATGCGGGTGTAGCCGTTGCGGGAAAAGCTGCTCAGCGCCTCCCGATAGTGCGCCGAAAAATCCTTCAAGACGATGAGCGGGGCGCGCGATTGCCGGGCAAAATCCTTCAGGCAGGAATGGAGCGCTTCGGCCACCCAGGCCGTGTCTTCCGGGCTGGCAGACGCCGAGATGGCCCTTCGCCCGCGGCGCAGCCGACCATGAGCGTTTTCATGGTGAGAAAGCGCGGGAAATTCTTTCGCGAATCCGATCGATCGCATGCGCGCAGCGGACCGGCCACGCCCTTCGGTCAGATTTTGCCTAACGAAAAAGAGCGGCTGGATCGCGCGGACCTCGCCGATCCGTCGTCTTCCAGGACGAGGAAAAAATATATCAAAATCGTTCTCGGTCAGGGTCGCGCCGATCAGCTCATAGAAACGGTGGTCCTTGCACTTGTCGCGAAAGGCCTCGTGCCAGGCCGGGCAGTCCGCGAGTTGCGCCAGGGTGACGATCGTGGCAAAGCCGTCCCGGAATCCGGACAGGAATGGCCGGACGGCCGACGCAGGATGCGCGTTGGAGTAGGAAGAAGGGCGCAGCTGGGAATGGCTACTCAGTAGCCGGAGCGGCCGCTTTTTTCAAGCGCGCGTAGGCGTGCCGCTGGGCGCGAGGAGTTCGTCGCTCGTGGGCTGGTCGTCGCCCGCGGTGGACGTCGACGCGCAAGATTCCGCGTGCGGATATTGAGTCGCGCTGCGGGAAGGGGATCTCGATCCCGGCTTCGCGGAATTTCTTGTCGATCGCGAAATTCAGATCGCTTCGGTAACGCCGGCGGCCGATGGCTCATCTCGTCGCTCCAGGCGACCAGCTCGAAATTGAGCGAGCTGTCGCCGAACTCGACGAAGAACACGCTCGGCGCCGGATCCTCCAGGGTGTGAGGATCTTCCTCCGCCGCCTCGATCAGCTTCTTGCGCACCAATTCCGATATCGCTCCCGTAGGCCACCCCGACCGGAATCCGGAAACGCACCCGCGGATCGCCGTAAGTCCAGTTCGTCACCGGCGAGTCGATGAACTTCTGGTTAGGCACGATCGTGGTGATGTTGTCGTTCGTCACGATGACGGTGCTGCGCGCCCGAATTTTCTGCACCTGACCGGTCACGCCCGCGACTTCGACCCGGTCGCCGATCGTGATCGGCCGCTCCGCCAGGATGACGAGGCCGCTGATGAAATTGCTCGTGATGTTCTGCAGACCCGAAGCCGATGCCGACACCGACCGCGCCAGCGAAAACGGTCAGGGCCTCGAGATGGATGCCGGTGTTTTGCAGGACGATGAAAATGCCGACGACGAGGACGACGTTGGAGGCGATCTGCGAGATCGCGTACTGGAGCGAGCGATCGAGGCCGCTGTGGACGAGGAAGCGGTTAAAGAGGAAGCGTTTCGTGCGCGAGGAAATCCAGAAGACGAGAAAGAGCAGGCCGACGAGCAGGAAAATCTGGAGGAGGCTGATCGGCACGCCGGGGAGCGGCGCGCTCCAGGCGAGGGGAATGCCGAGGCCATTGATCGCGCTGACGGTGAAGAAAACGAGCGCAACGACGCTCAGGATCGTCGTGATGATCGCGACGAAATTCGCGTCGAGCTTGAAGCGGCTGAGGAAGCCGCCTAACGGTCCGCTCTGGACAAACTTGGCGACGATCAAGCCCGAGGACCATCAGCCCGACGAAGGCGGCGACGCCCGAGGATGGAGATGTGATGGCCGGCGAGATCGAAGATCGGCGCGCTTAACCAGAGGAGATTCACGCGCGGCGAACTCTCAACCGGGAAGCGCGACGGCGTCCGCCTGCAAAACGGCGAAACAAAAAACACGGCCGAAGCCGTGTCTTGAGTTGTCACTAACGAAACGCCTGCCGGCAGTGGCGGGGCCGATTACTCCTTGTTGCGGCTTTGTCCTCGATGTACTTCACGACGTCGCCGACAGTCTGCAGTTTCTCGGCATCTTCGTCCGGCACTTCCACCGAAAATTCTTCTTCAAAGGCCATCACCAGCTCGACGATGTCGAGCGAATCCGCTCCCGAGATCTTCGATGAACGAGGCGGTCGGGGTCACCTGCTCCGGATTCACGCCCAGTTGCTCGACGATGATCTCCTTCACTTTTTCTTCGATCGGTTTATCCGACATACAAATTATTCTCCTTGGTTGGCTTGCTGTGGGTGACGGCTTAAAGGCGCCGCGACCCGTTGGCAACTAAATTAATTGGATTGCGTTGTCAATTTATTTTGCGCTCGCGCGCGACCCGGTGGCCAGCGCAATCGCAGCGCGCGATTTTACATCTGCGCGCCTTCGAGTACAGACTCTCATGTCCGAGGAGAAAGCAGCGCCGGATCTTTTCGATCTGAAGTTCCTGCCTGCCTGGGTGAAGGAATCGCCGAACGAAAATCGCTACGCCGATTTCGCAGGCGAAGAGGACGCGCTACCGGGGCAACGCGACCGCCGCAGCCGTGATCGACGGGCGGCGACCGGCGCGAGCGCGGGCCGCGCCCGCCGCGCGGGAAAGAGAGCGGCGGGAGCGACCGCGGCGAGCGCAACCGACGGCCCGCAGCGCAGCGCCCGCCAGAGCCGCGGCGACGGGAGGAGCCCGCCGCGCCGGCACCCGGCGCGTCGAGGTGCGCTTTGTCCCCGCGGCGCGCGTGCTGGAGAGCGTCCTGGCGCAGATCAAAGCCGGGCATCTTGCCTACTCGGTTTTTTCGCTCGCGCGGATGTTTCTCGATAAGCCGGAGCGCTACGATGTGCGTCTCAAGGCGGAGGCGGGCGCGCTTTTCCAACTGGGCGAGAACGGCCCGGTTGCGAGCGACGCAGCGCGTCCTCGAGAACGGCGCTTTCCTGAGCGAGAAGGACAATTTTTATCGCAGCGAGGTCACGCAATCGGAGCCGATCAAAGGCAATTTCACATCGGTCGCGCGCTGCCGCCTGAGCGGGATGTTGTTAGGCCCGACCAATCATCATGCCTATCAGCCGCAACTGCGCGGTCTCTACGAGCAGCGCTTCAGCCGGCGGATGAGTTTTCCCGATTACCAGCGCCAGATCGAAATCGTGACCGATCCCGAGGCGGTCGAGCGCTGGAAGGAAGAAGCGCGCAGCGTCACCACCTACGTGACGCTGCAGGAAGAGCCGCCGCTCACCTTCAACAGCGCGGCCGAAACCGAGCGCCATTTTCGCCAGACCTATCTTCCGGGGTTGCTCCGCAGCAAGCGCGGAATTGACTCTCGACGGGGTCGTCAGTCGCCGGCTGCCGGATCGGTCGTTAGGCCGGGTGATCGAGGACGCCTGGGCGCAGGAATATCGTTCGCCTTCGAAAATGATGCAGGAGTTGATCGGCGCTTTTCGGCAGGCGACGCTTCATCTTTTCCGGCATCGCAAAGGTGATGCTCTTTGTCTCGCCGGTGCGGGCGCGGCCTTTCAACCATGACAGCACCTCGGTCTCCCCAGCCGTCGGCGCCATCCTCGCAGGCACTGACTGAAAATCCCGGGCATCAACCGCAAACAGTTGCTGGAAAAATTGCCCCATCGAGGACGAAGCAGAACCCGACGGCGCGAGAAAAAGAAGCTCGCGCTCGCCTCCGATCTTCATTGGCTGATCAGCGAAGGTCACGTGATCGAATTCAACGACGGCGCGCTCGATCTGGCGCGGAGAAAACGCCCGCCGCCAGGCTTGAGCGCGCCCGAACGGGAGCCAGGGGAGGCTGATCGCGCCGGACGAATCAGAAAAGTGCCTCGGCCCGAAACCGTTTCCGCGCCCTGCCCTCCGGAGAGTTCGGTGAATGCCAGTGCACAGAATGTCAGTGCCCAGGATGAAGTCTCTGGGCCGCCCGCGGAACTGCACGAATCGCTGGCGCAGGTCGTGCCGCCTCATGTCCCGATCGAGGCTGCGGCTTGCGTGGAGAGCTCCGCTGCGCCGATCCCGCCGGTCAGCCCGGCCGAAAATCCGTCCGACGACGAAACCAGTCGCGGACTTAAGCCGCGATCAGGCCGGCTTTTTTCAACGTCGCGTAGGCGCCGTTTTTATTGATCGTCTTCAAGCCGCGCGCCGTTACTTTGACGCGGACAAATTTTTTCAACTCCGCCACCCAGATGCGGTGTTCGTGCAGATTGGGATTGAAAGTGCGGGGCACGTTTTTGGTCACGTGACGACCGACGCCGCCCTTTTTCTTCGCCATACCGCGACGGTGAATCACGCTGCCGCGGGAAGGTTTCGACCCAGTGATGCTGCAAACTTTTGACATAAGCCGGTTTTGCGAGGGGCGTAAGCTGCCGTCGGTCGCGGGAGTGGTCAAGGAATTCCTTGCGCGTTTCTCGCCGTTCGCTGGAGGGCAACGCCCCGTCGTTGCCGTGTTTCGACCGTGTCGCCGGGATCGCTGACCGCGCCGGCGTCTCACCGCGCGGCGCCTCAAACCAAACACGGCGACGACAGAGCGTCGCCCTCCAGAATCCTTTCGGAGTTGAACAGCGGTGGCGAACCGTGGTCAAATGAACTTCGCGCCAATCTCGGCGCCAGACGCGCACTTCCATGAGCCACAAAAACCAACCACAAATTGCGGATCGGAATTGTCGGGGCGGGCGAAATCGTGCGCCGGCGCCACTTGCCCGCACTCCAGCGCCATCCCGATGTCGAGGTGGTCGCGATCTGCAATTCGACCTACGACGAGCGCGGACAAATTCTGCCGGGAAAACGCGCCCCATGCCACCCCGATGCAGAACTGGGCGGAATTGTTCGGCATGGCCGATCTCGATATCGTCTGGATCGGCACGCCGCCCTACATGCACTCCGCCATCACCGTCTCGGCCCTCGAGGCGGGGAAACATGTTTTTTGCCAGGCGCGGATGGCGATGGACCTGGCCGAGGCGGAAGAAATGCTTGCGGCCTCGCACCGCTTTCCCGAGCTGGTCACTATGCTTTGCCCGCCGCCGCACGGCATGCGGGGCGATCTGCTCGTGCAAAAACTGCTCGCCGAAAAAGTCGCTCGGCCGGCCGCACCACCTGCGCCTGCAAAGCCTGAACAGCGCCTTTCTCGATCCCGACGCGCCCGCGCATTGGCGGCAACGGCTTGAAATCAGCGGTCTGAACACGCTCACGCTCGGGATTTATGCGGAAGTGTTGCAACATTGGTTCGGTGACATCACCGGCGTTTTTGCCCGGGGCAAAATCATCCAGCCGATCCGTCAGGGATATGAAGTGATCATTCCCGACAGGCTGACGGTTCTCTGCACTTTCGCCAACGGGATGGAAGGCGTTCTCGAATTCAGCGGGGTCGATGCCCTGGCGCCGGCGGATCGACTGGAGGTTTACGGCGATCTTGGCACGCTCACCTATGATTTCGGGGCGGATCTGGTCCATGCCGGGCAGATCGGCGATCGTGCCTTGCATGTGGCGGAGTTGACCCGCGATCTGGAAACCGACTGGCATGTGGAAGACGACTTCATCGCGGCGGTCAAATCGCGCGGCCGCATCCAGCCGCATCCGACCTTCGAGGATGGCGTGCGCTACATGCGGGTCGTGCAGGCGGTGGCCGATTCCCGGGTGTGCGGCGAGTGGGTCGGATCGAAGTCGTCGCCGTCCTACCTGACGAATTCCGGGCGCGCCAGGCGGGATCTGCCAAGGAGCGCCCCCGCCCTCCGGAGCCGACTCCACTACAGCATCGCCCCACGCAATATCAGGAGTGCGATGGTGAAATAGATTATCAATCCGGTCACATCGACCAGCGTCGCAACGAAAGGCGCCGAAGAAGTCGCCGGGTCCGCCCCGACCCGGCGCAAGAGAAAGGGCAACATCGAGCCGGAAAGCGATCCCCAGAGCACGACCCCGATGAGCGCAACGCCGACCGTGATCGCGATCAGCATCCAGTGCGGTCCGTAGACGTTGGAAAATTGCGCCCAGACCGCCACGCGCAGGAATCCAATTGTGCCGAGCACGCAGCCGAGCAGCAAGCCGGCGATCACTTCCTTGCGCATCACCCGCCACCAATCGCCCAGCGTCACTTCGCCCAGCGCCATCGCGCGGATGATCAACATCGACGCTTGCGATCCCGAATTGCCGCCGCTCGAGATGATCATCGGCAGAAAAAGCGCGAGCACGACTGCCTTCGCGATGGCTCCTTCGTAATAGCCCATGGCAGAGGCGGTCAGCATTTCGCCGACGAACAGGACGACCAGCCAGGTGGCGCGTTTGCGCACCATCCGCCAGAGCGGGAATGCGCATGTAAGGCTCCTCCATCGCCTCCATGCCGCCGAATTTCTGGATATCCTCGGTCGCTTCCTCTTCCGCGACGTCGAGCATGTCGTCGATCGTTACCAGGCCGACGAGCACGCCGTTGGAATCGACCACCGGCAGCGCGGTCCGGTCATATTTGCGGAAAACGTTGACCGCTTCCTCCTGCGAATCCGTTACGTTGAGCGCGATGAAATTTTCATCCATCAAGTCGCTCACCTTGGTCTGCGAGCGGCTTGAGGAGAAACTCGCGAATTCGGATGTCGTCGACCAGTTTGCCGCGATCGTCGACCACGTAGATGACGTTCATCGTCTCGGAATCCTGGCCGTTTTCGCGGATGTAATCGAGCACTTCCTTGACGGTCCAGTCCGGCATCCACCGAGATCAGATCGGGCGTCATCAAACGCCCGACACTTCCTTCCGGATAACCGAGCAACGCCTGCGCGATGCGTCGCTCCTCCGGCGTGAGGAGCCGGATGAGCTGCCGCGCCGCCGCGCTCGGGAGCTCCTCGAGCAGCGCGGTGCGATCGTCCGGCGACATCTCGTTCAGGATCGAGACGACCTGTTCCTGCGCCATGCCGCGGAGGAGTTGCTGCTGCGCCTCGACATCCACGTCGAGATACTCGAAAACATCCGCCGCCAGCGCGTGCGGCAGGATGCGGAAAATAATGACCTGTTCGTCGGCCGGCAGATCGAGAATAATCTCGGCCACGTCTGCGGGCGGCATCTCCGAAAAGAGCTCGCGCAGCGCGGTGAAATTCCGCGCCGTCGATCATGCTCTGGATTTCGGGTATTAGAATCTTGCCGACCATTTGTTGAAGCGTTGAAGCGTTGAAGCGAAGTGGAGCGGAGCCAAGCGCTGTTTAGCCCAGCCGGTGCAACGCTTCAACGCTTTAACCCTCATCGCCTGAACCACGCTTGGATTTTCGGCGAAACCGGCCAAACTTAAGCCGATGACTTCTTCTCCTGCGGCGCCGACGATCCGGCGCGAAATCGGCCAGGATGGCGTTTGCACTCTGATTTTCGACCGGCCGGAATCTGGCGCCAATATCTTTGACGCCGCGACCCTGCACGATCTAAGCGGGCATCTCGATTTCCTTGAGAAAGAAGCGTCGCTCGAAGGCGTTATCGTGAGCTCGGCCAAGAAGTCGATCTTCATCGCCGGTGCGGATTTGCAGACGCTGTTGCGCCAGGCGCAGACCGGCGAGATGCGCGCCTTCATCGCGGAAGGTCAGCGGATTTTCAACCGACTCGCCGCGCTCAAGGTTCCTACCGTGGCGGCGATCCACGGCGCCTGTGCCGGCGGCGGTTATGAGATCACGCTGGCCTGCGATTATCGCGTCGCCTCGGATGCGCCCGTCACGCGGATCGGCCTGCCAGAGACGACCCTCGGCCTCGTGCCGGCCTGGGGCGGAGCGACCCGCCTGCCGCGCTTGATCGGTCCGGAAGCGGCCGCCGAGGTGATCTTGAAAGGCAAGCTTTATCCGGCATCGGAAGCCTTAAATCTCGGACTCATCGACGAAGTGGTGCCGCAGGAAAAGCTCTCGAAGGCAGCGCGCAAGAAACTGGACTCGCAAAAGCGAGTCCCACCGGAGGGACGAGCTTCTCTCCGAGCCGTCGGCTCTACAGAGCCAGAGGCCGCTCGTCCAGTCGAAGCGCCCCGCTCGCAGAACCCGGCGCCCGCCCGGGCCGCCGAAATCATCAATCGCAGCCTGACGAGTTCGGTGGACGAATCGCTCGCGCGCGAGCTCGATGCCATCGTCGAGCTGGGCGAAACGGAATCGACCCGCAACCTGATTCGTAATTTCTTCCTCGCCGATCGCTACCGGAAAGGGGCGAGCAAAGCGCCGGGCGAAAAAGTCGTGCACGCCGCAGTCATCGGCGCCGGCGTGATGGGTTCGGGGATCGCGCAGTGGCTCAGCTCGCGCGGCGTGGCCGTCATCCTGCGCGACGTCAGCGTGGAACTAGCTCGACCGCGGACTGGCCAACATCGAAAGAATCTACGGCGAAGCGGTCAAGCGGGGCCTGATGAGCGAAGAAAAAGCGAAGGAAGGCCGGTCCCGCATCGTCGCCTCCGCGAATCCCGGCCCGCTTCGCGAGGTCCAGATCGTGATCGAAGCGGCCTCTGAGAAACTCGAAGTCAAAAGGCAGATCTTTCACGATCTCGATTCAAAGATCGACGACACCGACATTCTCGCGACCAACACCTCCGCGCTCTCCATCAGTGACCTCGCAGCGCAGACAATGCATCCGCAGCGCGTCATCGGAATGCATTTTTTCAATCCCGTCAGCCGGATGAAATTGATCGAGGTCGTGATCGGACAACAAACCTCAGACGAGACGAAGGAACGCGTGCTCGTCTTCGCCCGGCAGATCGGGAAGCTGCCGGTCGTGGTCAGGGACAGTCCCGGGTTTCTGGTCAACCGCGTGCTCTTTCCCTATCTGCTCGACGCCGCGGAACTCTTCGAACAGAGCGTCGATGCGAAGAAGATCGATAGCGCGCTGGTGGAGTGGGGGATGCCGATGGGTCCGCTGCGTTTGATCGACGAAGTCGGAGTCGATATTACGGTCGACATCGCGGCGACGCTTGAAAAAGCGTTCGGCGCGCGGGCGCGAACCCCGGCGATTCTGCGGAAGATGCAGGAAGCAAAGATGCTCGGCCGCAAGACCGGGAGCGGCTTTTACAAATACGAAGGCCAGCAGCACTCGCCTAACGAAGCGGTCGCGCAATGGCGCGATTCCGCGAATCCGCAGAAGTTGAGCGGCGAAGACCTTGCCTTGCGGCTCGTTTACCTGATGGTGAATGAAGCCGCGCGTTGCCTTGAAGAAAAGGTCGTGGCCGCGCCGGAGGACGCCGATTACGGTATGATCCTTGGCACCGGCTTTGCTCCCTTGCGCGGAGGGCCACTGCGCTTTGCCGATCACTTCGGTGCCGCGAAGTTGGTTAGCCTGGGCGAAAAGCTCGGCGGAAAGTTCCAGCCCTGCGACCTCCTCCGGCAGCACGCCGTGAAGGGCGCAAAATTTTATGAAGACACCGCTCGAAGCGCCTGACAAATCCCGCAGCCGCGGGACCGCGGAAACCGCCGCGAAACCCGCCAACGCGGAGACGCAATCCGTCATCGACACTTCCAAGATGTCGGCCGGCAAGGCCGCCGCGCTCGATCTCGCCGAAAGCTCGCGCGATCCGCTCGATGAACGTGGCAGCTTCGCGAGCAACTTGTTTATCGGCCGCTACGATTTCGATCGCATCTTTCCTTACCCTGCGCAGTCGGCGGAGGATCGCGCCAAGGGCGATCCGTTCCTGACCGAGCTGCGCCAATATCTCGAGGCGAACGTCGACGCCGACGAGATCGATCGCACCGGCGAGATCCCGCAGAAGAACATCGATGACCTCTTCGCGATGGGTGCCTTCGGGGTGAAAATCCCAACCGAGTACGGCGGTCTCGGCTTGTCGCAACTGAATTACGGACGCGCCGCGATGCTCCTCGGCAGTTGGGACGCGAACCTGACGGCGCTCGTTTCCGCTCATCAATCGATCGGTGTGCCGCAGCCGCTCCTCCTTTTCGGGACCGAAGAACAAAAGAAAAAATATCTCCCGCGCGTCGCGCGCAAGGAGATCTCCGCGTTCGCTCTCACGGAAACCGATGCCGGCTCGGATCCCGCCAACATGAGCCTGCGCGCCGATCCGACCGAGGATGGCTCCGCCTTCATCATGAACGGCGAGAAACTTTGGTGCACCAACTTGATCAAGGCTGGTGTGCTCGTGGTCATGGCGAAGACGCCTCCGAAAATGGTGAAAGGCAAAGAGCGCAAGCAAATCACCGCCTTCATCGTCGATGTCGACACGCCCGGGCTCGAGATCACTTACCGCTGCCACTTCATGGGGCTGCGCGCGCTTTACAACGGGATCGTCAAGTTCACCAACGTCCGCGTCCCGCGCGAGAATATGATCGCGAAGGAAGGGCAGGGGTTGAAGGTCGCCCTAACGACTCTGAACACCGGTCGCCTGACGATTCCCGCGGCCTGTGTCGGATTGACCAAGCGTCTTCTCGAAATCTGCCGCAAATGGGCGAGCGAACGCGTGCAATGGGGTGTGCCGATCGGCCAGCATTACGCGATCGCGGGCAAGATCGCGGAAATGGCGGGGAACGTTTTCGCGATGGAAGCGATGACGTTCCTGACCAGCGCGCTGGTCGATCGCAAAGCGGGCGATCTGCGGATCGAGACGGCGATGTGCAAAATGTGGGCAACGGAAGCGACCTGGCGGATGGCCGATGAAGCGATGCAAGTGCGCGGCGGGCGCGGCTACGAGACCGCGCAATCACTCGAAGGGCGTGGCGAGGAAGGCATCCCGGTCGAGCGTTTCCTGCGCGATTGCCGCATCAACATGATCTTTGAAGGCTCGAGCGAAATCATGCGCTTGTTCATTGCGCGCGAAGCGCTCGATCCCCATCTCAAGGTCGGCGGCGCAATTTTCAACACCCAGTTGCCGACCTCAGAGCGCGCCAAGGCGGTTTTCAAGTCGGGCAAGTTTTACGCGAGCTGGTATCCGAAACAATGGACGGGCGGCAACGCGGGCGATCTGGAAAAGCTGCACGCCGATTTGCGCCCGCATGTGCGCTACGCGGCGGGAGCGAGCAAGCGGCTGGCCCGCGGGCTCTTTCACGCCATGACGCGTTTTGGTCCGAAGCTCGATCGCGAGCAGTTGCTGCTGGCGCGTTTTGTCGGCATTGCGACCGAGCTCTTTGCCATGAGCGCGACCTGCGCCTTCGCCCAGCACAAGATCGGAAGCGGCCAACCGGCCGCGGAGATTTTGTCGGTCGCGACCTATTTCTGTCGCTCGGCCAAGATGCGAATCGATCACCATTTTGTCGGCACTTCCGAAAACGCCGATCGCGCCGGCTACGATCTCACCCAGGAGCTGCTGGCGGGCAAACACGCGGACCTGCGCAAAGGGATCGTCTGTGGGAAGTCGCCTCGGTCAGCCATCACCGACGCGATCTCCGGCGCCGTTGTTACCGGCGCGGACCCACCTCGGTTGACCAATCCATCTTCCGTTCCCCCGCCACTCACGTCTCTGCGGATGAGTATGCCATCCATGCTCACCGAGGCGACCCGCACTCCTTCAAGCGGCCGCGTCAGTGCGAGCGAAACAGCGAAAACGGGTCCGAAATCACCGATCCTCCGGCAGATCGCCGAGCACGTGTTGCTCGACGGTTTTCGGATCGTGATTGATCTCGAAAAGAGCAAAGGCTCGTCTCTCTACGACGCGGCGCACAATCGACGTTTGATCGATCTTTACGGATTCTTCGGCTCCAATCCGGTCGGCTTTAATCACCCGCACTTCGACCAGCCGGAGGTGAAAGAGGACTTGCTTCGGGCGGCCAAGATCAAGATCGCGAATTCCGACGTCTACTCAGAAGCCTACGCGCGCTTCGTCGAGACGCTCTGGCGGGTCGTCGGGCTACGCGCCGCTCGAACGCATGCTCTTCATCGAAGGCGGCGCACTCGCGATCGAGAACACGCTCAAGGCCGCGATGGATTGGAAGGTGCGCAAAAACCTGGCAGCGGGCCGCGGCGAACGCGGAACGGAGATTTTGCATTTCCGCCACGCTTTTCATGGTCGCAGCGGCTACACCATGAGCCTGACGAACACCGATCCGGTCAAGACGGACTTGTTCGCAAAATTCAACTGGCCGCGCGTTTCTACTCCGAACATCGATTTTTCCCTGCCGGAAACGGAGCGAGAAGCCGACGTCATCGCGCGAGAAAAGAAATCCGAGCAGGAGATCATGAAGTTCATTGCCGAGCGTGGCGTCGATATTGCGGCGATCATCATCGAGCCGATTCAAGGCGAGGGCGGCGATAACCATTTCCGGGGTGAATGGCTGCAGACGCTCCGGCGCATTTGCGACGAGAACGAGATGCTTCTCATTTTCGACGAAGTGCAATGCGGAAGGGGCATCACCGGCCGCAATTGGTGCTGCGAATATTTTGGCGTGCTGCCCGATCTGATGGCTTTTGGAAAGAAGATCGCAAGTCTGCGGCGTGATGGCGGGTCCGCGACTCGATGAAGTGAATGACAATTGCTTCCGACTTCCGGGCCGGATCAATTCCACCTGGGGCGGCAACTTCACCGACATGGTCCGCTCGACCCACTTCCTGCAAATCATTGAGGAGGAAAAGCTGGTCGAGAACGCGCGGATCGTCGGCGAGCACTTCCTCAAGCACGCTCCTCGAACTGCAAAAGGAAGAGCCGATCGTGACCGCAGTGCGCGGACGCGGTCTGTTCATCGCCTTTGATCTTGCCCGACCCGGCGACGCGGGATGCTTTCTGGAAGGGCTTGTTCGATGAGGGCGTCCTCGCTTTGAAATCGGGTGAACGCGCGATTCGGTTCCGCCCGGCGCTCGATATCACGAAGGAAGTGGCCGATGAAGCGATCGACCTGATCCGCGACGAATGCCGGCGGATGCGGAAATAGCATCGCAAGATCGGCTCGCGACTCGCGTTTGATCGCTATGCGAGCCAGAAGCTCGCCTCATTTGAAAATTATGCACGACGTCCTTAAAAAACTCGGTCTCGCAGAAGATAACCCGGGCGTTTTCTTCGGGGAATGGTGTGGCAGCGGCGCGAAGATCGACAAGATCTCGCCCATCGACGGCAAGTAAATCGGCCAGCTTCCGCACCGCTTCGGCGGAGGAATACGAAAAAGCGATTACGCGCGCGCACGAAGCGTTCTTCAAATGGCGCGTCACACCCGGCCCGGTGCGCGGCGAAACCGTCCGCCAACTCGGCAACGCCCTGCGCGAAGCCAATACGATCTGGCACGCTCGTCACGCTCGAGAACGGGCAAAATCATCGCCGAAGGCGAAGGCGAAGTGCAGGAGATGATCGACATCTGCGACTTCGCCGTCGGCCTGTCGCGCATGCTTTACGGCCTGACGATTCAATCGGAACGCCCCAATCATCGCCTGATGGAGCAATGGCATCCGCTCGGCGTCGTCGGCGTCATTCAGCGCTTTCAATTTTCCGGTCGCGGTCTGGTCGTGGAACGCGGCGCTGGCCGCGGTTTGCGGTGATGCCACCGTTTGGAAACCATCGGAAAAAACTCCGCTCACCGCGATTGCGGTCACGAAAATCGCGGAGCGCGTTTGTCGCGAGACCGGTGCCGATCCGGCCATCTTCACTCTGCTCATCGGCGATCGGCACACCGTGGGCGAAAAACTGGCCGACGATCGCCGCATCCCGCTCGTCTCCGCCACCGGCTCGACCGCGATGGGTGTCGAACGTCGCCAAAGCGGTCCACGGCCGCCTCGGCAAGACGCATTCTGGAACTCGGCGGCAACAACGCCCTCATTGTCGCGCCGAGCGCCGATCTCGATCTGGCCGCGCAATCGATTTTCTTCGGCGCGGTCGGCACGGCCGGCCAACGCTGCACCACCACGCGGCGCGTCATCGTTCACGAATCGGTCGCGACAAAGTGCGCGAGAAACTGCTCGCCGCCTACAAGAGTCCCGATCGGCAATCCGCTCGACCGCAGAACGCTCATGGGTCCGCTGATCGATCAAGGGTGCGGTCGACAGCTGTGCTGCACTCGATCGAGAAACTGAAGAAGGAGGGCGGCGAAGTTCTTTACGGTGGCGAGACGCTCGACGGGCCGGAATTTCCCAGCGGCTGTTACATGACGCCGTGCCTGGCGAATGCGAAGCCCGATTATGAGATCGTCCACGAAGAAACCTTCGGGCCGTTGCTCTATCTGCTGACCTATAGTGATTTCGACGAAGCGATCGCGATTCAAAACGGAGTTCCGCAAGGTTTGACCTCGGCGATTTTCACCAACGACGTGCGCGAGGCGGAGAAATTCGTCAGCGCGGTCGGCAGCGATTGCGGCATCGCCAACGTCAACACCGGCACGAGCGGCGCGGAGATCGGCGGCGCTTTCGGGGGCGAAAAAGAAACCGGCGGCGGACGCGAGAGCGGCAGCGATTCCTGGAAGAGCTACATGCGGCGCCAGACCAACACGATCAACTACTCGACCGAGCTGCCACTGGCGCAGGGCATCCAGTTCGGCAGCCCGGACGCAGGCAGCGCCAACGCCTAACGAAGTGCGCGGACACGACATCGCTACTTTGATGGGGCGCGCTTCGTTTGGCGCGGCGGTCTATTTGATTTTGACTGGTGAACTGCCGTCACCCGCGATCGGGCGCTTGCTCGACGCCATTCTGGTTTCATCGATCGATCACGGCGCCACGCCGCCGAGCGCTTTGTCGGCACGGACCGTCGCGTCCACCGGCGCTTCGCTCAGCGCATCGGTCGCGGCCGGCATCATGTCGATCAATCGCCATCACGGCGGCGCGATCGAAGATTGCGCGCGGCACCTGAAAAAGATCACTGATCGCGCATCAACCGAATCCATTTCCATGGACGAAGCCGCCTCGCGGACCCTCGCGGGGATGAAGGAATTGGGCCAGCGCATGCCCGGTTTCGGTCATCGTTATCACACCAAGGACCCGCGCACGGCGCGACCTTTCGAACTGGCGCAGGAAGCCGGTGTCGACGGCCCGCACATGCAGGCGGCGCGGGCGGTGGAGAAATCTTTCGCGGAGGCGAAAAAGGCGCTGCCGATCAATGTCGACGGTGCGATCGGTGCGATCCTGGCCCATCTCGGAATGAACCCCGCGGTCTTCAACGGCATTTTCATGATCGCGCGCACGCCCGGCCTGGTGGCGCACGTCACCGAGGAGCAGACGCGCGAGAAACCGATGCGGCGGATTGACCCGGTGAAGCACGGCTACGACGGGCCGGCGGCAAAGAGCGTGGGCCAATGAAAAGCCCGACAGCGGAAAAAAAGATTCTCACCCGGCACCCGTTAGGCAAGAAAGGGGTGAACATCAGCCAGGAAAAATACGACCTGATGCAGAAGGCGATCCGCGCCGCGCTGCGAAAGAAGGAGCTGACCCACACCGAATTATTTGAACAGGTGAACAAGAGCCTGACGAACAAGTTTATCGGCAACATCAATTGGTATGGCGAAACCGTGAAGCTCGACCTGGAAGCGCGCAAAATTATCGAGCGCACCGTCTCCAAGCCGCCCGTTTACCGACTTAAAAAAGCATAACGAACATGACAACTACCCAAGCAAAGAATACGGCGTGAAAGAAATCGCAGAGCTCTTTCCCAGCCTGATGCAGATCAAGGACGAATCGCTCCGCGAAAAAGTCGCGACGGGCTCGAAATAGGAGCGGGTACTTCAGCCTTGAGTTTCGCCCCTAGGAGACTGTTGAAATACTGGAGTGGCCCGCGTTGCTGTCGATTTTGGCGCTGGCCAAGGCGCGAGCACAGCGCCGATATCCGCGGCGATCTCGGCCAAGCGAGCAACGCTGGCCAGCGCCAAAATCGACGCAACCCTCCGGGCGCGAAGCAGAAGGGGCGTCTGGCCGCGTCGCTCGCTCGTTACAGCCCCGTGAAGGGGATGCGCCTCACTCGCTCCTTGCCATCCGCCCCTTCTGCTTCTACGCGCGGACCACTCCAGTATTTCAACAGCCTCCTAGACTTGGGCAGATAGTTCCCCTAGTAGATTGCTCGTGCAGCGACGCGATCAAATCTCGATGCAAAGGCGAGCGGCGATCATCACGGCTCTCCGAACACCTGTCGGTCGGCACGCGGGCGCATTGGCGTCGGTTCGCCCCGACGATCTTGCCGCCCACGTCATCAAGGCCGTCGTGGCGCGATCCGGCATCGACCCCGCATTGATCGAGGATGTCTACTTCGGCGCTACCAACCAGGCCGGCGAGGACAACCGCAACGTCGCGCGCATGGCCGCGCTGCTGGCGGGCCTCCCCGCGTCCGTGCCGGGTTCGACGGTGAATCGCCTCTGTGCGTCGGGGCTGGAAGCCGTCAACATCGCGGCGCGCATGATCGAGGCGAGTCACGGCGATGTGTTCATCGCGGGCGGCGTCGAGTCGATGAGCCGTGCACCTTATGTGCTGAGCAAGGCGGAATCCGCGTTCGACCGGTCGCAGCAGATCTTCGACACTTCGATCGGCTGGCGCCTGGTCAATCCTCGCATGGCGGCGCTGCATCACCCCTTCTCCATGGGCGAGACCGCCGAGAATGTCGCCCGCAAGCACAAGATCAGCCGGGCGGATCAGGATCAGTTCGCGCTGCAGAGCCAGCAACGGTGGTCGGCGGCGCACCAACGCGGGCTGTTCGCCCAGGAGATCGTGCCCGTCGAGATTCCGCAGCGCAAGGGCGCTCCGACCCTCGTCAGCGTGGACGAGCACCCGAGGCCGGACACGACGCTGGAGAAACTCGCCAAGCTGAAACCCGCATTCTCCAAAGACGACCAAGGCACGGTGACCGCGGGCAATTCGTCGGGTATCAACGACGGCGCGGCGGCATTGCTGATCGTTGAAGCCGGGCTGGCCAAATCGCTGGGTCTTCAGCCGATCGCCTTCATCGGTCCGAGCGCCGCGGCCGGCGTCGATCCCGCGTTCATGGGGCTCGGACCCGTGCCCGCGATTCGCAAGGCGCTTCTGCGCGCGAAACTGACGCTCGACCGCATCGACCTGTTCGAGTTGAACGAGGCGTTCGCCGCGCAGGCCCTCGCCTGCCAGCGCGAGCTGGGCATCGACAACGCAAAATTGAACGTCAACGGCGGCGCGATTGCGATCGGTCACCCGCTTGGTTGCAGCGGCGCCCGCCTGGCCACGACGCTGATCCACCAGATGGCTCGCACCGGCGCCTCGCGCGGCATCGCGTCGCTCTGCGTCGGGGTAGGACAAGGCTTGGCGACGGTCTTCGAACGGGAGTGAGTTTGGAAGTCTGACAGGCGGTCAGATCGTTCGAGCGCTGAAGACCGTCTATCTCCCGGCAGCAGATTTCTGCTCGCGGATGATCTTCGCCAGCGCTCGCAGTGACCCATTTACCGCTTTGGCGCTCGGGAAGGCGCGGGCGACGTCGGGTTCCAGCACGACAACGTTGGTTCCTTGCGCATAACGCCCAGCGTATTTGCCAGGCGTACCGTCGGCGAAATCGTATTCCGGCTGGATGTCGGGATCGATTTGCTTACCTGGTTTTTTCATACGTCCGTCGTTCGCGCCTCTTCGCTTTGGAGCTTTGAAACGCCGCTTCGTAAGGTTGGTTTTCAACTGCGACTCCGAGCCACGTTTACTGCATTTGCAGCCGCAAAGTTTCGGCGATCTTGCGTCCGATCGCGATGCGCCGCGGCGCGGTCACCTTCCCGCGCCGCTCTTCGAACTCGGCTTTCGGCAGCAGATAAATCACATCGCAACGAACCGCTGTTTTCCAGCCGAGCCCATCTGCGCCATTCAGGATAACCTCGTTCTTTTTTGCATCTCGATTGACCTTCGCTGACGTGCAGATCAGAGCGTTCACGTACTCGAGATCACTGTTTAGACACCGTTCATCATTGGAGATGATGACGGCGGGATGCGGCTTCTCCTCCTCGAACGGGAAGAGATAAATCTCCCACTGCCTCACTTCACGAGCTTCCGCGCCGAGCGAGCGGCGAGCTTGTTCGATTCCTTCGTCTCTTGCTTCCCGTAGCAATCCTCAAAATATCCGTGCGGACGCATAGGAACCGGCTCGGGAATTTCGAGCTTCGTTAGAACGAGAAGCTTCGATTTGCGCACGATGACGATCTGCTCGCCTTCGAGCGCGCGGTCGGCGATCTCCCCAAGCCGTTGCTTCGCTTCGCTGATCGACAGCGTTGCAGACATGTCTGTTTTTAGTCGATCTACAGACTAAAACACGTCTTTTATTCGGGCGTCCAGGGGGAACAGACTGTGGAGATCATGGACTCCTGCAAATGGGCGCGTCGACGCAGCCGACTCCTAGAAAGCGGTGCCAGTGACGCTTCGACGGTCCCGCGTCGTTCCTGCGTTGCCACGGTGCGGCAGTTGAAACCGCCTCTCCGTGGCCTAAGGTTCCAGTCATGAGCGCGGCCGCAGAAGTCAAAACCGCCGCGGGCGGTTTGGTCATGTCCAACCCAGGTATCTTGGGAGGCACGCCGGTCTTTCGCGATACACGCTTGCCGGTGCAGACCTTGTTCGACTACCTGGCCGACGGGCGCACGCTCGATTACTTTCTCGAAACCTTCGAGGGGATTAGTCGAGAGCAGGCGCAAGCAGTCTTGCGTCACGGGGGCGAGCGCATTGCCGCGGAATTGGCGGAGTGAAAGTCCTCCTCGATGTGTGCACGCCTGTGCAGGTGCGCCACGCCTTGGCTGCGCACGAGGTTCTGACGGCTGTGAAGATGGGTTGGGGCGCTCTCGAAAACGGCGCTCTGCTCCGAGCCGCTGAGGAAGCAGGTTTCGAGTTGCTGATCATTTGCGACAAGAACTTGCGCCATCAACAGAATCTTTCCGGGCGACGTCTTGCCATCCTGGAATTGTGGACCAATCATCGGCCGACTCTGGAGGAGCACTTTCCTCTCATCCAGCAGACTGCCGAAGCCATGCGGGCCGGAGAATACCGCAGCTTGCAGCCGTGACAGTGGCCGGCCGCAGGCGGGCTGTCGAAGAATCTGCACATACGCACGAACTGCCCATGGGCACGCATGCAACCGGAAGCACGCCCGCCACCCAGACGGATGGTCTGCTTGTCGCTTCCGCCTCGTTTGTGTCAAAATGAGGACTGACCCGACGGCGACCCGATCCCAACGAGCGCGACCTCGCGCCTGCCCGATCCCTCGGCGTCGAAGTGTTGCCTCCGCGCGCGTTTTCAGCCATGCTCGTTACGTCATGACGCTCCACGTCAAGCTTCCCGAATCACTGGCCGCGCAAGCGCGCGAGCTTGCCGAGCGCGAGCACACGACAGTAGATGCTCTGATTGCCTCCTCGCTTGTCGCGACACTCGACCACTCGCCCCATCGGCCTACAATTTCCGAGCGCGCTGCTCGGGTCGATTGGGCGAGAGTGGACGCCATCCTCGCGCGTGTAGCAGAGGTCCCGCCCGAGGCGGGTGATGAGCGGTGAAGCTCACGACACCGCATCGACCTGTTCGAGTTGAACGAGGCGTTCGCCGCGCAGGCCCTCGCCTGCCAGCGCGAGCTGGGCATCGACAACGCAAAATTGAACGTCAACGGCGGCGCGATTGCGATCGGTCACCCGCTTGGTTGCAGCGGCGCCCGCCTGGCCACGACGCTGATCCACCAGATGGCTCGCACCGGCGCCTCGCGCGGCATCGCGTCGCTCTGCGTCGGGGTAGGACAAGGCTTGGCGACGGTCTTCGAACGGGAGTGAGTTTGGAATTGGGCCTGACTGTCAGATCGGAAAGAATTTGTAGGACATGGTGCTGAAGTTTACACGAAAGCGTAATACCTCTTCGTCAGGTGACGGAGTGACATCTATTTCCGCATGCCGCTCGAGCGCGAAACGATTGATCGGCTAGTCCAAGGTGAGGAAAACGCCGCCGCGATTGCCGCCGCGCGAGACACGATTCGCAATGGCTGCGTTCTATTTGCCGGAGCGGGAACGAGCAAAACCGCCGGTTATCCACTGTGGCGTGAATTAATAAAGAAGATGACAGATCTCCTGAGTGAACAGGAGATAGATATCTCGGCCATCACGTCGACTGATCTGTTAACAGCGGCCAATCAAATCTACGACTGCTTTTCCGTTAACGGACTACTACCGCAGTATCACGCATTTCTCTGCAGGAATTTTGAGCCTCAGCCGGGGCAAAAGCTCGACTTGCAAAAGCAGCTTTTGAGTATTCCATTCCGCGGGATCGTTACGCCAAACTTCGACGAATGTTTTGAGTGCGCGATTCATCAGATGCGACCAATGCGGGAGAACATTTCACCGCGGTTGCAAGTCGACAACAATCACGCGCGGCATGTTCGGCAGTTCTTTGACTCGCTGCACCGGCGTGATCAGAATCTGTCCGTCGCACACATTCACGGCGTGCACGACGAGCCGACTCACATCATTCTGACGGCAAATCAGTACGCGACGGCGTATGGGATTTCGCAACCAGAATTGCAAGCTGCGCCGTCAAGCGGATCCAAAGGGACGTGGACACTGCTACGTAAGACGCTTTGGGCATTGCTGGCGACGCAGCGCCTGCTGTTTGTCGGCTTTGGTATGACCGATCCTTTTATCTACTCCCTTATGCAGTTTGTTGGTGGCGATCTTTGGGACCTGACAACTCCGACTCACTATTTCGTGAGTGGCGTTTCGATTGAAACTAGAGATGACCCAACACGCGCCTCGCGCAACTTGCGCAACAGGCTTGGGGTGCAAACAATCTTCTATGAAGTGACCGATGACAATCACTCCGCGCTGAGTGAACGTACTTCGCCAATGGGGCGCAACCGAGATAAGCGAAGGACCTTCGACCAGCACAATAAGCGCGCTATTAGGACCGCCCTCATGAATATACCGCGCCCAGTTGTCATCACCGAGATTTTCGAGTTTTGCCGCGCCGATCACACGCTGATTATTGGTGATCCGGGCACGGGAAAATCTTGGACGATGCGGGAATTGCAACGCTTAGGCCGAGAGCAGGGTATAGCAGTTGAACTCATCGCCATCGATTCGATCTATGCTGAAGACGAGCAAGAACTAATGGCGTATCTCGGCCTATCCACTGATCTGATCGATTACTTTCGGCGCACCAACGCCAATCCTGCGTCGAAGGGATTGCTATTATTTGACGCCTTCGACGCGGCCCGCAGCGACAAGAAACGGAATCTGTTTCTGCGCCTAGTTCGCCGTTGTATTGCCGAATTGAGCGACGTTTGGCGAGTCGTCGTCAGCGTCCGTACATTTGATGCGCAGAAGTCGCACGAGCTTATGCGGCTCTTTCCCGACCGCTCAAGCTCGACTCCGCGTGCGCGCGTCGTTTCGATTCCGCGGCTAAGCGATTCCGAGATCATGATCGCGGTAACTGGTGACGCACGCCTTTCCGCAGTGTTCAACCGCTGCCCAATGGAACTGCAGCAACTTCTCCATGTCCCGTTCAACCTTTGGTTGCTCGAACAAATCGCAACCTCTGCGCCGGGCGCCAACGTCTCAGACCTTATTTACGGCGGTGGAGCTTCTCGGCCTATTCTGGTCGTGCCGCGTTTACAACGAAGGCTCGCGGGACCAAAACGAAACTGTATTACGGCGAATTGTCGCCGAGCAAGTTGCAAGCAAACAGCTGGTGAGCTTACGACTAGACGTTTTTGATTCGCAGTTAGAGGCCGCGTGGGACCGGATGTTCAGCGCGAATTTGTTGGAAGAAGACCCAGCTACAAAAAACGGGGTGAAATTCACTCACAACATCCTTTTTGACTTTGCCGTAGCGCGTCTGCTGATTCCAGACGAGCCGGCTCACTTAGCTGCGTTTCTAGCCGAGGACCCAGCGCGTCCACTATTTTTGCGGCCTGGAGTTTGTGTACCATTTTGAAGACCAATTTCACCGCAGAAACGAACGCTTCTGGCAGAACTTCAAAGATGCCTGTTCGTCGCAACAGCCTTCAATGACGCCGGTCACCCGCGTGATAATTCCAACGGTGCTGGTTACGGAGGCAAGACTAATCAGCGATTTTCAACAACTGATTGATGCCTTAGCTGCGCACGAAGATATGTGAAACATTGACCGCACTGGCCTACATTCTTCAGGCGATCCGAGCGGTGGATTTTGCCCAAAGTGAGAAGCAGCGAAAGTATGATTTGTGGGTTGAGCTCTTGACTGGATCACGCCTTATCTCGCAGAAAAGTTCGCGTGGGATGTCGGCTGGATCAATGAACAGGCACTCCAGTATGCCGAACGAGCTTAATAAGCAAAAGATTGCGCGCGCTTGCGCCACAACAGCGCAGGCGCTGTTTGACTGGGCCTGGCTCAGAGATGGTCAGGATATGGCGACATGGAACTATCGATATCTTTCCTCGTGGGCTATACCCCAGCTTTGTCGATCATACACGGCCGAGCCGAAGCGGCGCGTCGCCGGCTTCGACAGGTTCTGAATCTGATAGGTCACACTGCCTTTCCGATCCACTGCGTTTACGCCGTGTGTTCCAACGTTCGGTCAATCATAGCGGCAGATCCTCCGTTCGCCGCTGAGGTATACCGGCGCGTCTTCGGTTACCAGGAAAGCAGCGAAGAGCAGACGCAAATGGGAGGCATTGTTTTGCCGATGTTGAGTAATCGGCGTCAAGACTACCAGATGTGTTACTACAACCTGATCGAAAAATTCGACGCATTCTTAGCTCGGTCGTCGGAAGAAGCTGTTGCTGCTGGAATCGACGCTCTCACCGGCATAATTGTGGCTGAGCACATCCAGCCAAATTTAGAGCGCGGCGCCACCTTGGAGACACTCGAAGAACACTTCGACTTTGCAGGGCAGCGGGCGAGTACACTCACGACCTTAGTTACATATGGGACCGCGGAGCTTATCCGGACCAGGAACTCCGAATTGCGGATACGATGACACGTCACTTCGCCGCATTAGCTGAGGCCGGTAATCAGGAACACTTCAACCGCGATCTCCGTGTGTACGTTAGCCACGCCGGTCCGGCCTTCTTTTGGAAAAGACTTTTGGAAGTAGGGACAGAACGGAGCGGCGTTCTTCGCCGGACCGCTCTACCCAATGTGCATTGCTCGTCCGGTAATGACAGGGCCAGCCACTGTTTTTGCTCTAGCCAGTTTTCTAGGCGCGGCAACAGCTTACTGGGACGAGGAGCGGCGACTTGCCGTTGAAAAGGCTATTCTCGGACTAACTGTGACATCAAACGACACGGAAAGCGAAAGCGCATTAGAGCATATTCGCAATAGACTTCTGATGTCCCTGCCTGTCGCTTCCTTTCAGACGGAGCCCGGCAAGGCCTTGCGAGAGCAGCTTGCAAACTCAGAACGTCCGCCGCGGAATGAACCCCTGATAAGCTTTACGACCGAGTGGAACGACGTCACCACTGAGGAATTTCTGCGCGAACGGGGGACGGCGGTTGATCAGCCCTCGGAAACCTGCGCTTCTCGCGGCCGGAGAACGCTTGAACCTATCAAGACGACTATAGAAAAGGAACCGTCGCCGGAACGCTTCGTTGACGCCGTTAATCTCATGCGTTTGGCCGATGATCAGCTGAATCAACACCCTGAAGCAGACCCGAAGGTAAAGACCAATCTGCTCACGCAACTAAGTTCAGCCGCAGTGCAATTAGTAAGGAACTTTCAGAAGCTTAGCGAAGAGCAAGCGGCGTTCGTTCGCGCGATCTTACTGCGCGCGTCCGAAGATACCGAACCGACTTTTGACGAAGAACACGACTCTAAGTGGGAACACGCATCGTGGTCACCTGCGCCTCGCAACGATGCAGCTCAAGGGGTTGCCTGGCTGTTATTACTCCGCGCGGACGACGAAAAAGCCAAAGCAGCAGTACGTCGGCTTTCCAGTGATCCTGTGCCTTCGGTTCGGTTCCTAATCGCAATGGAGCTCTTCAGACTCCATCGTCTCGTTACAATACAGAACTCATGTCGGAGATTCTGAGCGAAAGAACATCAGCGGAGCAGAACGTCACTGTCCTGCACGGTCTTTGTATGTCACTGCACAACACTCTTTACCTGGCTTCATCGCGACAGGTCGTCCGTGAACTTTATACCAAGATTCACGGCGAATCAGAGCGTCATGACTATCATGAGGACGTGGTCGGGATGATTATTGATATAGCCGTCTCAGATAAGGATCGGTGGGCTTCAGATATCTTGGAAGCGTGGATTAACAACCTGCCGAACGATACCGAATACGTGACAGAAGCTTCAGCCCGACTCATCCATATGTTACGCCGACTGTCCAAGTGAAATTGAGAGACGCAGGCTATTCTTTCGAAGACCTGCTCATGCGTAGTTCGTTGGCTGAGCTGCTGCGCTTGCAGGCGTTGCCGGAGTCAGAAATTACAGAGGGTGCTCGGAAGACCGCGGAGCTTCTGTATCGAATGATCGATCATGTCGTTGCGCGCCTCTATTTCGCATTCGACTTTGATGGCAGCGGAGCATCAAGGGGCGAGATAGTTCCGTCGGACGAGCAGCGGCACGCCTTCTTCATCAAAACACGCCTTGGCTCGATTTACTAGTTAACTTCGCGAACAATGAGCACGGCTGGGCGTTGGCTTCCACCGCGCATCATCTCATGCAACTGCTTGGCGGCGCAGTCGCGTATGATCCCAATCAAGTCTTGCGTCTCGCAGCAGGACTCGCGCAGGGGAGCGTCAAAGGGCGATATCCTTTCGATTCGCTGGCTATCAAAGAAATTGTCGAGCTTGCTGAGCGAATCTTAGCTGATCATCGCGGCGAGCTTCGCGATCAAACGGCATTCCAGAATTTACTGCAGCTTCTTGACATCTTCGCGTCCGCTGGATGGCCTGAAGCGTTGCGACTCGTGTGGCGATTGGATGAAATTTACCGGTGAGGCGTCGGTTATAACCTCACGACCCAACTGATTACGCCAGCATTATGTCGAACGGCGAATCGTATTTAACGGGGCGCATTCAGACAAACTCAGTCCGCATCTCATCGGCTGACAATCGGGCCTTCGGAT
>CAVTUV010000015.1:0-66008 GCA_963737995.1 uncultured Verrucomicrobiae bacterium | reverse complement strand
AGCTGACAACTGAAACGCTGAAATGGAGAAATCCCACTCATTCCTGATCACCTCCGACCTCTGATTTCTGACCTCCGATCTCTGACTTCCATGCCTGGTATGCGGATTGCATTACGACAGGACGGATTGAGGTGGGCAAAGCAAGGCCCTTGAGTGCGGATCAGCCAAGCAAATCCCGGATTTTTTGCGCGAAGACTTCGTAGATAATATTGCGAGGAGCAGCGTAGACACAACGGATGGTTCGTTTGCGGCCAACAACTGCGTAGTGGAAGATAATCCGATAACGCAGAACTCGCAGTCGATAGTAGTTCTGGAGTTCGCCTTCCAAGGGCCGAATATTCCCCCGTTCTTGTTCCAATCGGAGCAAGGCGCGACGAACCGCCTTCCGTGGCTCAGGTGCGAGAGAACGAACAAACGTGACGACCTGCGCTTCGAGTTCAATTTTCATCCGGCTCGTCGAGAACGCCAAGCGGATGATATTTTCCTGCGCCGGACTCGGCCTTGCGAATCGCAGCCATCGCTTTGGGGTCGGCCATGATTTCAAGGGTCTCGGCGATTGCTTCCATCCGGGAAGCGGAAAGCAGGTAAGCGACCGTCTTATCGCGCCGCGTGATGGCTACGAGATTCTTCTCCGCGTGTTTGACGAGAGCCGGCAGCTTCGCCTGAGCCTCCGTGACCGAATACGTAGAATTCATAGGACTTTTACATAACAGGACGGCGCCAGGGTGTCAATCCGCGGTCAATTTCAGAAAGTCAGACGGCGGAGGGATTGGAAGAAAAGGCTGAAACGCTGAAGACAGAAGTCAGAAGTCAGAAGTCAGAAGTCGGAGGTCGGAAGGGGGAGTAAGAGTAGAAATTGCAGAAGGAAGAAGGCGGAGGGCTGAAGAGAAAACTGAAAAGCTGAAAAGCTGACACGCTGAAGAGAGAAGTCAGAAGTCGGAAGTCGGAGGGATTGGAAGAAAAAGCTGAAAAGCTGACAACTGAAACGCTGAAATAGAGGAGACGGCAAGCGACGTGCTGGCCCCACAATATTCCACGTTCAGAATTAGGCTTCACGTGCCAACGTGAATAGCGCATCATCAACCTTCCGCGATGACTGATGATGAGACTTCTCCTCCGCCGCGACCGATTTTCCGGTTTCGCGATACGGTTGCAATCAAGCTCGAGGAAGCCGATCCAGCAACAGAGTCTTCGACGCCGGGCGGCGTAACCGCCCACAGCGGCGACGGCCACAGCGCAAGCGCTGGCCTGATCGCGCGCGCTTCCGATCAGGAATGGTCGGCCTCGGCGCTTCTTTTCCTGCTGGATGTCGTCGGCTGGTTTGCTGATCTACGGCTTTACCAGTCTTGTCCGGGGCGCAGTCGCATTATTCCTCGCCCTTTGTCTTTCTTGGTGATCGATCTGCTCCAGGCAACCGTGATCGTGATGGCGCTCTTCACGGTCGGCGGTTACGACCGGAGCACGGAGACGCGCAGCCTGGTTTATGCGACCGAGCATCTGCTCGCGATCATCGTCGCGGCGGTTATCAGCGTGGCGCTGATCTATTCGGCGGCCACCTACGATCAGACGATGAAGCCGAGCCGCAGCGTCGTGCTGGTGAGTTTCATCATTTTCCTGCCGGTCTCGCTGGAATACCGGCGCTGGCTGCGCGGCCGGGTGATCGCGACGATCGCGGAGCGCGCCTTTCTCGTGATCGGGAGCGGGGAGCTGGCGCAGCGATTTTACGAGGCCTACCGGAAGTCGCCCAATCATCAGCGGCTCGAGTTTGTCGATGTGCGGCCGGAACGAGTTGGGGACCACATTGCCGGGCCGGGATCGCCGCTCATCGAGAGGCGATATCGAGACGAAGCTGAGCCGGCTGCGGACCGCAATTACAGCGGGGTCATTCTGGCCGATCGGGTCGACCGGATCCCGCCCGAGCTGGTCGAGCGGCTGGTCCGGACGCAGTTTCAGAAGACGCGAGTTTATACGATCGAATCGTTTTATGAGTCGCAATGGCGTTATGTGCCGGTGGATGCGATCGATCCGGTCTGGCCGTTGCAGACCGGTTTTCAGCTGGCGCGCAACTCGCCCTATCACTATCTCAAACGGCTCTGCGATCTCGTCGCTCGCGGGCGTGTTATTGGTTATCTGTTTCTCCGTTATTGGTGTTCATCGCGGCGCTCGATCTGGCTGGAGAGCGGGTCGCCCGATCCTTTATCGGCAGACGCGGGTGGGGCGGGGCGGGAAGGAGTTCACTCTCTTCAAGCTGCGCACGATGATAACGAGACGAGTGGAGTCGGACGAGACGATATTTACACGCGGCAGAACGATCCGCGGATCACGCGGGTGGGGCGCTGGCTGCGCAAGCTGCGGCTCGATGAGCTGCCGCAGCTTTGGAATGTTTTCTCAGGCGAGATGAGTCTGATCGGGCCGCGCGCGGAATGGACGAAATGCGCGGAGCGTTATGAGACGCAGATCCCGTTTTATCATTTCCGGCATCTGGTGAAGCCGGGGATCACGGGCTGGGCGCAGGTGAATTATCCCTACGGGGAGAGCGAACAGGACGCGATCGAGAAGCTGAAGTACGATCTCTATTATATCCGGCGCTACTCGCTCAAGCTCGATGCCATGATCGCGCTCAAGACGGTGCATGTGATGCTCTTCAGCCGCGGCCGCTATAGGCGGCCGCGGCTGAAGAGCATCGGTTATTGGTTATTTGGTATTAGTTATTGGGGGGCTGAGCGGAGCTCAGCGGTTATTTGTTATTTGTTATTGAAGGGTGCGGCCGGAGCGCCGCGGTTATTTGTTCTTGGGAGAATTCGCAGGAAAAACCTTCACCGTTAACCATTAACCCGGCTCATTCGGCTTCGCCCGCTTTAGATAATTCATGTAGCCGTTGAGCAGACGCACTGCGCTTCCCGTCAGATCTCGGCCGCGCTGCAACATCTGATTGGTGATGAGTTCTTCATCCAATGCCGTAATGAGGTGATCGAGGACCTCGTTGCACGATCCGCGCGCGTTGCTGCAGAATTTCGCGTTGTCCAGATAATGAAATCGTCCGTATCCCTCGGCAATATTCGCAGTCGTGGAGCGCGCTGCTCGCAGGATTTGGTCACCCAGTCGATATTTTTCTTCTCTTGGCAAATGTGGGATCACCTCCCGGGCAACGAACAGACGGAGCTCCCGACACTGTTTCCAGCATTCTAGATCTTCAAAACTCTGGACTTTCGGTTTCATGATCATTCGTTGTTGAGCATTTGTTGGCGGAACCGTCCGGGAAAAACTATCCAGTAACCAATCACTAATAACCGATTACCAAAAAGGCGAGCTTCGAGCTCGCCTTTTTTGCTCTTAACCAATAACGAAGAACTGATAACCAATAACGCGCGCCCAGCTCGCAGGATTGGGTTGGCAAGGCGACGCAAGGGCGCGTAGAACTCTTCGAGTGAGCAGAAGCCGATCCATCGGGCGCGTCAGTCGCGCCAGCCGCGACGCGGCCGGCTGGCTGCTGGTGGCGGCGCTTTTTTATTCGCCCTGGGATTATGGCGGGACGGGCGCCTCCGCGATTCGGAATCTGGATTGGATTCTGGGCGCGATGTTTTTCGTCTTTGGCTGCTCGGTCGCGGAGCGAATCAGAGGCAGATGAAGGCGGAAGGCAGAAGGCAGCGAAGGTGGCTGGAGGTCGACGGTCGCCAGCACAGATTCGTTGGTCATCGCACGCTCGCGTTCGGGTCTGGCCAGCGGTCAGCTGCTGTCTGTGCTTCTCCTCGGCTGGGGGATGGCGCTGAATGCTCATGCGGATTTCGGACGCGGATTATTCGATCTTTCTGCCGCTCACTTCGCCGCTGCCGAACGCGCCGGGCTCGGTCGATTATTTCCTGAGTGTCGCCATGATGTGGCGGGTGACGACGCTGCTTGGCTGTGTCTGGGTGGTGGCAGACCTCGTCCAGGATACGACGATGGCTGCTCCGGATTTGGTGGGCGATCGGGCTGGCCGGCGGCTCGATCGCGCTGCTTGGGCTGGTGCAGAAAGCGACCGGAGCGCGAGATGATTTTCTGGCAGACGCTCGATCGCGGCGAGCCGCCGGTCTCACACCTTTTTTGCGACTTATTATTATCACGGGAACGCCGGGGCCTATCTCAATCTGGCCTTGCCGGCGGTTCTCGGCCTTGCCTTTCGCTATATGACCCGGCCGGCCAATCCCTTCGCCCGGGCGCTCTGGCTGACTCTGTCGGTCATCATGATTGTCGCGGTGGCTTCGGACACTTCGCGGATGGGACAATTCATCGCCGTGCTGATGATGCTGACTCTTCTTGTCTATCGGTCGGGCAAGGTTTTTCGCAGGGTTCGTCACATGGAATGGAGGACGGCGCTGATCGCTCTCGTGGTCGTGGCGATGGCGTTCGTGGGCGATCGTGCAGACGAGTCATCTCGATCGGTCGTTAGGGCGCTGGGAGCAGTTCAATCGACCTGGACGCGCGACGCGCGCTGGGTTGTCGACCGGCGGCGCTCAACGCGCTGCCCGCAGGCGGGCGCGCTGGGATTTGGTCCGGGGACCTTCAGTGTGGTCTTTCCCCCTTCAACACGCCGGAGCGCGAGCGCAGGGGGATTGGCTGTTTCTGCACGATGACTATCTGCAGACGCTGCGGAATGGGGATGGGTCGGCGGGCTTCTCTGGGGCGGCGTGTTCTTCGGCGGGATGATCGTGGCGCCTGCGACAGGCTCTGGCGGACAAGCGCAGGACCTCGAGTGGTTGCCGCGGCAGCGGTTCCTTTTGCCGCTGGCCTTCGTGGCGCTGGGCGGAGTCGCGCTGCATGCCGCGGTGGATTTTCCGCTGCAGATCTCTTCGATCCAGCTCTACGCGGCGACTTATCTGGGGATTTGCTGGGGCGCTGGCCGATGGCCAGCGAGTTAATTGTTATTGGTTAGTAGTTATCGGCCATGAGCCGTCGCATTCCCAAATAACTAGTAACCGCTAACCGATAACTGCTGCGCGAAATCGCGCAGCTAGCCCAGCCGGTGCACCCTGGCCGGCTCTTCTTTGGGCTCGTATGATCCTTCGCCGGCGCCGTAGCCGTGGGAGGCGTAATAGTAGTAGTAACCGGCGCCGCGCCGGTGGGGGAGACGATTGAGGATGACTCCGGCCGGGCGGGCGCTGGCGGCGGCGAGGAGGGAGATGGCGCGGCGAACGGCGTTGCGCGGTGTCTTGGCCGCCCGAACGACTAAAGTAACGGTCTGGACGTGGGGCATCATGAGCAGGGTGTCGCTCACCGCCAGGAGCGGGGCGCTATCGATGACCACCCGGTCGAAGAGCCGGGCGGCTTCGGCCATCATTTCGCCAAAGGAATGGCCGCTGAGAAGCTCGGCCGGGTTGGGGGCGCGCCGGCCGCCGGCCAGGATGGAAAGCTGACCGCCGGTCGCGGTGGTGAACTTCTTCTCGCCTTCGCCGGGCGCGGCCGACGTCGACGTCATGGGCGGCGATGCGCAGGGCGGCTTCCGCGAGTTCCGTTTCGCCGACGAGGTAATCGACTACGCCCGGGATGCTGCTGTTTTCATTTCCGTTGCCGACGTCTTTGAATTCCTCGGGAAAATTTTGTGCAGGCTGGGACGGCGCAGGTCGCCATCGATGAGCAGAACCTCGTGTCCCTGCTGGGCGAGGGCGAGGGCGTAATTGGCGCTGGTGAAACTCTTGCCTTCGCTCGGCAGGGCGCTGGTGAAGAGGAAAACTTTGCGCTCGATCTTCCGGGCCGAGGAGGGAGAGGGAGGCGCGCAGATTGCGGAACGATTCGGCGACCGGGCCTTCCGGTGCTTCCGCGACCAGCCGGTAGGTCAATCGTTCCGTCTGCACGGGCGCGTCTTTTCCGCCGTCTTCTTCTTCCCAGCTGACTCGTCTCCGGCACGGCGGCGAGGACCGGCAAACCAAGATAGGACTCCGTCTGGTCCACGGTCTTGAAGGAACGATCGAGAACGTCCGCGCAGTAAACAAATCCGAGACCGGCCGCCAGCCCGCCGAGTAACCCGAGAAGGATATCTTTGAACGGTTTGCGGGCTGGCCGGGGCGTAGGGCAGGGTGGCGTGCTCGGCGATGCTGACGGCATTGGTCTTCACGTCCTTGGTCAGATTGGTCTCCTTGATTTGGCGAAGAACGCTTTCGTAAAGGGCGCGATCGGTCTCCGCCTGGCGGGCCAGTTCCTGGTAACCGATGGCCGCTTTGTTCAGGGCGAGGGCGGCTTTCTCCTGATCCTGCGGCGGCGGAGCCGAGACTTTTCTTCGGCCGCGCGCGGCCTGCGCGAGGACGTTGCGCAAGACGGCGGGCTGATTAAGCACTGCGCGTTTCAATGCCTCCTGGGCTTCCTCAAGGCCGCCCGCGCGGCCATCATTTTCGGGATGCTTCGATTTGTAACGTTGCGCCAGGCTGGCGACGGCTGATTCCAACTGCGCGACATCGCGGCGGCGATCGACTCACGACCGGGGCGTTGGCGATGCTCGGGATGGCGAGGAGGGCGTCCACGTTGTCGCCGACCTGGTCGATCTGTTTCAGCTCGCTCTCCAGCCGGACCCGGTCGCCCTTGGCGGAGGTGACTTTGCTGGTCAACTCCTGCAGCTTGTCCTCGACGAGCCCGCCTCGACCGCCCGCGCTCCGAGCCCGGTCTGCGCCGCCGGTCGCCGCGGCGCCGCCGCCGAGCTGGAGGGCGTCGGGCGTTTTCGCTTTGTATTCTGCGACGGCCGCTTCGCTCCGCTGCAGGTTGGCCTTGAGGCGCTCTTCTTCCTCCATGAGATAGCGCAAGCTTTCCTGGCTGAAATTCGCGCGGCGCTCGATCGACATGCGGATGTATTCGCGACCGACCGCTTCGGCGAGGCGCTGGGCCATGGCCGGATCGCGATTCGTCACGTAGAGATCGATCAGCCGGGTGCCGCGGCGGATGACCGGCTTGACCATGGAGGAGAGTGCGCCGCCGAGGCCATCTTCGAGCGGGGTAAAGGCGCGATCGCGCGCGGACATGTCATCGGTTGTTTCTCTGTCGCTTTCGGCTGGGGCGGGTGTGGGCGAACTGGTGCACTCTCCCGTGACGCTTTTGCCGAGCAGAGCGCGGCCGCCGTCATCTGCGAGATCCTTCCGCGCGGACGACCCGCGCCATCAGGCTGCGGTTGGTCAGGTTTTGCTCGATCGTGCGGAGCGCTTCCTGGCTGGCGAGGAACATGGAGCGCATGCGGGAGAGCTGCTTTCCTCTCCGCTGATCATGGTCGGTTCCTGGAAATCGACCTCGAGGACGGCATGGCTTTGATAGAGTTTCGGGGTCTCGCGCCAGATAGCCGAGGGAGAGAAAGAGTCCCGCGACGACGCAGAGGACGACGACCCAAAGGCGTTCGAGGATGGAGTGCCAGAAGTGCCGGAAATCGAAACCGCTTCCGCCTTCGCCCGCCGGATCCCATGGTGCGCCATGGCAGGTCCTGAGGGTGACAACGATGTCGGGGGAGGAGAGTTGGTCATACGATGAAGAGGCGAGATCAGTGCAAAAGTCATTCGAGCAAGTTTGTTGCCGAAGGAGAATCAGCCGATCCCGCGCCATTCTCAGAAAATACTTTCTCCCACGGTCACGGTGTCGCCCGGGAGGACGAGGAATTTGCCGCCTTCGCCATTGGCCAGTCGTCTTGGCATTGACTTTCATGATCTGATCGCTGCGCCGGCGTCGCGCTGGCGCCGCACGCTGATGCGATCGGGCGCGGCGATGCGGGTGTAGCCGCCGGCCATGGCGACCGCTTCGAGCAGTCGATGCCTCCGCGGACTGCCCTCCGGCATTTCATAGCTGCCCGGGCGATTGACCTGACCGAGCATGGTAAATCGCGCTTGGCGTAACCGACGAGCGAGACATTGACCTGGGGTTGACCAGATAATCGCGGCCGTAAAGTTCGGTCAGGCGAGCCGTGGCCTGGGTGAGGGTGAGACCGCCGAGATGGACCGAGCCGAGCAAGGGCACGCTGAGATTGCCTTCGGATTGAGTCGTCCGTTGGTGCGCAAGTCATCTTCGCCGAAGACTTCGACCGCGATCTGGTCGTTCGCGCTCGAGACTGATAGCCGCTCGGGGCGCTGATCGCTTCGGCCGTGGCTGGGGCGCTGGAGTTTGCGCGGAGCGCGGCGACGGGCGCGGCGGAGGGAACGGTGACGGCGGGCGGGCGCGGGGCGTCGAAAATACGTGGTTTGGCCTAACGAGACGAGCCGCGCCGCAGGAGGAGCGCAGATAGGGCCGCGACCAAAAGGGGCAGGCGACGCGGAAAACGCGAGCTAAAACGTGAATGAGGTGTGGACTCCGAATTGGTTGTCATTAAAACTATAGGTTTCGAGGGAGCTGTCGCTCTCTCGATAGAAGTAGATAAATGCCCGACCGTCCAGAACCGGGTCATGTTCAAAATCGAGCGACGCCTGCATGAAATAGTAATCGTCGCTTCGGTTGGAATCAATCCCATGACAGTGCTGAAATAGGATGAGTTTTGTAGCCGACGCTGAGGCCGAAGTAAGATCCGTTGCAGAAAGCGCTGCCGGCCGAGAGGATCACGCTCGGTGGAATGGTAATCCTGCGAAGCGAGTGTCGCCGAATTCTGCGTGCGGCGCGAAAGCGTGAGGGCCAGGCTCGTGCCGTCGAAAGGTTGATAGAAAAGGCTGCCGTCGAACACGGGCGAGGCATTGTCCTCGCGTTCCGCTTCCGCTCACCTGCCGGAATTCGACGCCGGCGGAAAGCGTGGCGCTGACCTTGCCGGTCAACTCGTAGGAAGCGCGGACGTTGATCTGCTCGAAGGTCTGATCCTGGCTCGGCGAATCGACAGATCGTATCCGCCCGCCAGACCCGGCCCGATCGATAGCTTCGGGACTGTAAGTGAAGTTCAGATAGATGTTGCCGGAGAGGACCGACGAGCTGATCAGGCTCGGGTAGTCAGAAACACTGTAATTGAGGCCGCCGGTGAGAAATGTCTTGCCGGTGAACGAGTAGTTGGCGTTCGAGCGGGTGCGAGTAAATGTTCAGCCGGGTGCGCCCGGCGACGTCGAGGTTGGTGCGGGTGAAATTGGTGCCGGTGCCGGTGGCCGTGGAAAGGCCAGTCCCGTCGAGAATCTGGATCTCCTGCAAGAGGCTTAAGGTGAGACGCGGGAAACGATACTGACCGGTCAGGCTGATGATATGCTGGACTGCATCGTTCTCGGAGTGGTCGGCAAAGAGGTAAGCGTTTGGCGAATAAGTGAGAGCGAGGAAATTCTCACCGCCGCGGGGTCGCCAATGCCGACATTGATCGTCGGTTCGATCGTTGTGTAGAGATCGTCCTTTCGATCGGTCTGGCTGAGATTGATGTTGTCGTCAAAGACCTGGCGGAGAGTCAGCCCGACGTGATAATGGACGCGACGCGGAGTTGCGGGCTGTTCGTGGACCTCTGACTCGGGAAGGGCCGGTTGCGGAACTTCCGATTCCGACTCCTGTCCCTGATCGAGGTCGTGCTTGACGCTGCCGTTCGCCTCCGGGCTGATTTCCGCAAAAGCAAGAGTCTCGTTCCTCGCCGCCATCGACGAAGCGGCTTGCTTTGGTGAACTTTCCGTCGTGGCCGGCGCCGCGCCGCCTCGGAGATTTGTCGTCGGCGATGGGGAAGGACTGGCCGCTACGGAACTGGCGTTGGAGGTTGGGTTCTCAGTCCCGAATGTTGCGCTGACGGAAACGAACCCTGCGAGAGTGAGCGTGATCAATCGGACGAAGAGGCCGATCGAGCCTTGTCTGGAAACGGTCAGCCTGCGGTCGCCCCGAGCCGGAAATGCCATCGTCGAAAGAATGGGGAATGAGCGGTCCTCAGGGAAGAATTAAATATCTGCAAGCATCAGTAACACGCGACCTGGCGGGCAGGAGCATGGAACGTGCCTACGACCGTCTGGAGCGATTGCGGGAGAACAACCGGCGGCGAATCGATCAGTGGCCCGGCCCGCAGCCGCCGTCGCCCTCATGACAGGCGCCCCGCTTACACTCCGGATGCTCCTTGAGATATTTGTCGACCTCGTCCGGCGAGAGGTAGATCGTGTGACAGTTACAGCAGATCGGGACCTTATGCGGCGTCGGAGTTGGCGTCGGTTTTGGAGTTGGGGTTGGCGTCGGTTTCGGAGTTGGGGTCGGTGTTGGCTTTGGAGTTGGGGTTGGCGTCGGTTTCGGAGTTGGAGTCGGTGTTGGCTTCGGCGTCGGCGTTGGCGTCGGTTTTGGAGTTGGTGTTGGCGTCGGCCCGCAGTTCGCGGCACAAACCCCGCGCGTGCATTGCGGATGTTTTTCGAGATACTCCCGGGCCACTCTCCGCGGGAGATAGATTGTGTGGCAGTGGCAGCAGATCGCGACTTTACGGCGATGCCGCGAGACGCGATGCCGGTCGGTTTCGTCGCTGTCGGTGTCCGCGCCGTACACGTCCGCGGTCGCGGCCGCGATTTGATCTTTCAAATCCGGCCGCAACTGGACCGCGGCTGCGACGTAGGAAGCCGACTCTTTCTGATTTACCGTGACCAGGACCGATGAGAAGGCATCGAGAAAAACATCCGGCTGCGCTTGCTTGACGCTGGTCGTTCCGTTGGCCGAAACGGCGGTGGTGATCTGTTCAACGGGCGAAGCGAGGAGCCAGCTGGTAACGCTAACGAATAACGCGGCGGCGAGGACAATGGCGACGGTGTAAAGCCATGTCCGAGGGGATTGTTTTTTCAAGATATTAGGCAAAATTCGCGCTGATTATAGGATCAGCCCCGGTTAACGCAAGCTGATTCTCTGCAACATCGTGAAATCCGAGGCCTGTTCCGTCTTACTGACGCCACGGCAGATACGCCAAGCCGTATTCCTTTTGCAGGTGGCGGAGGCGCTTTTCCGTGCTCAAAATCTGTGTCACCTCTGCCTGCGCCGCGAGATCGGATAGCGCCGCTTGCGGGACCGCGAGATGCGCCGGCCATTCCGCGAAATAACCGGGTCCGATCGTAACGACGCCGCTTCCATCCGCCGCTGCAAAAATCGCTTTTCCCCGGACGGACATGATCCGCGCCCGGTTTCCATCGACCTCTATCTTGAAAGTGCGAAGATCAAAGGCGGTCAGTGACCCGGCCGCCGTTTGGATGACCATTTTGGAGCGTCTTTGCGCCTGACCGACGGTAGCGAAGAGAGTGCCGCGAAGCAGGCGCAGCTTCGCTTCCCGTGAGGTCATGGGACGGATGGTTTCATCGCCGTCCCGCGTCAGCCGCAGTTGTTCGATTTCGATTTCGCTCTGCCCGGCCAGGGACACGAGCACGCCGGGGAGGAGCAATAAGTCGAGGCGAGCGCCGGCCGCCGTGGTAATTCTCTCGCCCGGATGCACCCAGGAGCGATTCGTTAGGGCAACGGATTTTCCGTTCTGCGTTCCCTGCGCCTCGCCTTCGAGCGAGAGGATCGTCCCCGCCACCTGTCGTTGAAAGAGTGGCCGGCAGGAACCAAACGCGAGCAGGCCAAGCAAACAAAGCCGAATGAACATGTCGTGAAGGCGGCAGCGCCAATGGCGTTTCATTCTCAAAGCCGGCGGAGGTTTCGCAAGAGTGATGTTACAATGGGCGAAAATGAAGAAGATTATCGCGGCGCTTTTGTCGCTCCCATTGGGAAGTCTGGCGGCTGAAAATCCCGCGCCGAAATTCGATGCTCACGCCGCGGAGCGATTCGCGCGCCTCGCGCTCGCCTGTGTGGGCAAACAGTATCCCAACAAGATCAGTCACGTCCTCAACAGTGAGGCGGACGTGGCGCCGCCCTGCAAGCTGACCCCCGCCTTTTGCGGTTGCTACGACTGGCATTCCTCGGTGCACGGGCACTGGCTGCTCGCCCGACTGGCGCGGACCTTTCCCGAGGCGGTGTTCGCGAAGCAGGCGCGGGCAGCGCTGGAGCGGAGCCTGACGAGTGCGAATATCAAGGCGGAGGCGGTCTACCTGGGTGGGAAGGGCCGGGCCAGCTTCGAGCGTCCTTACGGGCTCGCCTGGTTGCTGCAACTCTGCGCCGAGCTGCAAGAATGGGATGATCCCCAGGCCCGGACGATGTCGGCCAATCTGCGACCGCTGGAGGAAGTGGCGGTGGAGCGCCTCACGAGCTGGCTGCCAAAGCTTTCCCATCCGGTGCGCATCGGAGAACATGATCAAACCGCTTTTGCCCTCGGACTGATATTGGATTACGCGCACGCCGTGGGCAACGAAGCCCTGGCCAGGCTGGCAACTGATTCGGCACAGAAGTTCTTTGCGGCCGATCAGAACTGCCCGCTGGCTTACGAACCGTCGGGCGAAGATTTTCTTTCGCCCTGTCTGGGCGAAGCGGACGTGATGCGGCGCATTCTCCGGCCTAACGAATTCGCAGCCTGGCTGACCAGGTTCATGCCGCAAATTCCGGCCCGGTCCGATGCCAACTGGCTGCCGGTCGTGATTTCACCCGATCCGAGTGATCCCAAGCTGGCGCATCTGGACGGATTGAATTTGAGCCGGGCCTGGATGCTGGAGGGAATCATCTCCGGTCTGCCGGAGGACGACCCCCGGCGCGCCGCCCTCGCGGCGGTCGCCGCGACGCACGCGCAAGCCGGGCTCGCGGCGGTGACGGGCGAACATTATGAGGGCGGCCATTGGTTAGGCAGCTTTGCTGTTTATCTCACGACTCGACGCGGGATTCAGTTGGGCACGCCCGCTACGCGCTAGAACTGCCTGGCCAAGAATCTCGCGAAAACTCTCGTTTCCATGAATTGCAAACCGGCTCATTGCAAGATGGTCCATTGGGGATTGGCGCTGGGGATTTTTCTTATGACCGCGGCGAACTGTTGGAGCGCCGAGCCATTGCCCGCTGGGCCAACGCCGACTCCTGCGCCCGCCGTGGAGGCGTGGGCGACGCTTTTTCAAGTGATGGATCGGCTCCGCTCGGCCGTGGCGAAGCGGGAACTGGCTCTGGTCGACGCGGAGGAACCGATCGCGGGCGCGGTGGTTTCGATGCTTCTTTCTCAAATCCCCGAATCGGCCAGGCCGAAGGGCGACGCGCAGCGCTCGGATTGGATCGCATTCGTCCGCGACATCTCGAACTTGCACACGGCGGCTGATGCCGGAGAGGCGGAGGCGTGCCTGGCGCTGATGCCGCGCCTGGAGGGGGAGTTTCAAAAACTTCAGGGGAACGCGGATCCCGCCGTCTTGCAGGCAGCGCATCAGTACGCGGAACGCTTTACCTGCCCGATGCATCCGGACGTGGTCGGGGCAAAAAACGACAAATGTCCAAGGTGCGGGATGCCACTTGACCAACCCTTGGTCCTGTTGCCCTCTCGCTTCGGCGCGCGCTCCCTGCCCGCGCAGCACACCGTGCGCGCAACCATCAGCACCGACGCGCCGCTCGAACCGGGCAAACTGGCGCGGGCCGTCCTCCATCTGCGCCGAACCGACGGCGAGCCGGTCACGTTCAATGACCTGATCGAAACGCATACGCGCAAGATTCATCTCCTGATGGTGGACGCGAGCCTGACGGATTACCATCACGAGCATCCGGACCGGACTGGAACTCCGGGCGACTATTATTTCGAATTCACCCCGACAAAGCCCGGCTCCTATCTCGCCTGGGCTGACCTGCGGCCGACGCCGGTCGGGCTGCAAGAGTACGAAAAGGCGATCATTTTCGGTACCGGGAAAGCAGATCCTCTGACTGACAAGGAAGCGCGCTTTTCGGGGGATTCGGGCGGTCTGCATTTCGAACTGAGCCTGGAGAAACCCGAGGTCAAAGTGGGCAAATCGATCCTGGCGAAGCTGCGGGTGACTGCACCGGACGGCCGCGGATTCAACCAGCTGGAACCCGTGATGGGCGCCTTCGCTCACGTTGTTGGTTTCAATGAGGACGGGGAAACCGTTCTGCACATGCATCCGCTGGGGGCGCCCATTCTCAACCGGAGGGAGCGGGGCGGACCGGATCTGGAGTTCAGGATCTACGCGACCAAAGCGGGCTTCACCCGGCTCTTTGCCCAGGTGCAGGTGGGCGGGCGTCAGGTCTTCGTTCCCTTCGGTCTCCGGGTCCTTCCCTGACGATCCGATTTCGGCCTAACGAATGGCAGCGCATACGGGGATCGAACCCGTGCACCAGCCTTGAGAGGGCTGTGTCCTAACCACTAGACGAATGCGCCGTTTTCGCTCGGCCATTTTAGCTGCACTCCTCCGGCGCGGCAACCTTCCGATTCAACCCAGCGCGAGGGACGGAAAACAATCGCTCAAGGATTGCGCAGCGCTTCTTCCGCGCGGGCCTGGACGGGAGTCGGGAGAGCCCTGGCGGAGTTTACTGCACCGGCCACCTGCGCCAGCGCGGCCGCCTCCGTCTCATCCGGGTCGTGCCGGACGCGCGGTTGAAGGAGATGTCCTTCGTGCACCGCTTCCTGGGCGCGAAGATAATCCTGCAAGTCGGGCGTCGAGGCGAGCGCGCGCAGCTTCTTGAAATAGAGTTGGTAATAGGCTTTGAGAACATGCCGCCTTTCCAGATCGGTGCGCTGCTTGTTAGCGGAGGCCTGCAGCGCATGCAGATCCTCGTCGTTGCGAATGCGCACTTCGAGCGCGGCCATCTGCAAGTGCAGCCGATGTTCATCGGCGGCTTTGCCTAACGACGATTGCTTGAAAAGTGCGTTCAGCGTCGGCAAATCCGGCGCGGCGGGAATTTTGGGAAGGGCGTCGGCGCCGGCCCCAGGGAGAATGTTAGGCGGAATCAACGAGGGCGGTTCGACCGCAATCGTGGCGGAAGGGGAAGGCTCGGGCAGAGCAGCCGTCGTCCCGGCGCCGGTCGCCTCGGCGGAAGTGTTACCGGGGCCCGGCGACGATTGCGCTCCGGCCCAGGTCGCGCCGGCAATGGCGAGGCCGGCAATCAGACGTCGCAAAAATTTCATCGCATGCGCGGACATGCTCTGCCCCCGGGTGACAGGATTTGAACCTGCGACCTGTCGCCGCGGCGACCGCTCTTAAGGACGAAGTTGGTCGAGTTCATCACGTCCGCGGCCGGTCTTAAAATAGCGTTCTCGCGCCATCGCCTCCGAGCGCGTTGGAAATTGTTCCTCATAAATAAGAGTCCAGGGTAGTCCATGTTTCGTTGCGACAGATTCGCCGGCGTCATGTCGCCGTAAACGATCGGAAAGATCCGAACAAGATCCGACGTATCGCCTGCCGGTCTTGCTGCTTTTCAGAACGTAAACCGAAAACATGCACTCGAAAGGAAATCGGGGTGACAGGATTTGAACCTGCGACCTGTCGCCGCGGCGACCGCTCTTAAGGACGAAGTTGGTCGAGTTCATCACGTCCGCGGCCGGTCTTAAAATAGCGTTCTCGCGCCATCGCCTCCGAGCGCGTTGGAAATTGTTCCTCATAAATAAGAGTCCAGGGTAGTCCATGTTTCGTTGCGACAGATTCGCCGGCGTCATGTCGCCGTAAACGATCGGAAAGATCCGAACAAGATCCGACGTATCGCCTGCCGGTCTTGCTGCTTTTCAGAACGTAAACCGAAAACATGCACTCGAAAGGAAATCGGGGTGACAGGATTTGAACCTGCGACCTCGTGGTCCCAAACCACGCGCTCTACCAAGCTAAGCTACACCCCGGGAAACGGAAGCCTCATAGCACGGGAGAGGGCGGAGCGCATGCGAGTTTTGGCGCGGGGGGAGCGACCTGTCGCCGCGGCGACCGCTCTACCAAGCTAAGCTACACCCCGGGAAACGGAAGCCTCATAGCACGGGAGAGGGCGGCGCGCATGCGAGTTTTGGCGCGGGGGGAGCGACCTGTCGCCGCGGCGACCGCTCTACCAAGCTAAGCTACACCCCGGGAAACGAAAGCCTCATAGCACGGGAGAGGGCGGAGCGCATGCGAGTTTTGGCGCGGGGGGAGCGACCTGTCGCCGCGGCGACCGCTCTACCGGCCAAGCGACACCCCGGAGGTTGTTGCGGAGTCTGCGCGATGTCTGAGAGGTGCGTTGTCGGACTGCACCTGGAAATTTTTCGTTCTACGGTGAAGACGAGGTTCAGAGCGTGCGCCTTGCTTCTTTTTCCTCACCGGTTTGGAGCGCGGCGAGTGTCTCGGGGCAAAAAGCGCTTGCCCTTGAGCTGCTTCGCGACGACACTCCGGCCTTCTCTCCTGACGGCCGGCAATCTGCTTAAGCCCTGTTATGTTCAAAAAAGAAAAGTTCAACCTCGCCATTTTCTCGATCCTCGTCGCGCTTCAACTCCTCGGAGTCGCGGCGGTCTGGACTCATTTTCACCTGGTCTATCTGCCGATCATGGCGGGCATCTACCTTTGGATGGGACTCAGCACCACGCTCTATCTGCATCGCTACCTGACTCATCGCGGATTTGAGATGCCAGGTTGGTTGAAATTTATTTTCGCCACCGGCTCAGCGGTCGGCTTGTCCGGCGACCCGGTGACGTGGGTTGGCGATCATCGTTTTCATCATCTCAAATCCGACACCGATGAAGATATCCACAGCCCGCGGCACGGATTTCCCTATGCCCACATGATGTGGCTGATTCGCAAGCCGCCTTCTTTCCGGGAGCGCTCGCTCCGTTATGCGGCCGATGTGCGCAAGATTTGGTACTGCAAACTGTGGGAAAACTCCGCCCTCTATGTGCTGCCGCATCTGGCCGTCGCGGGCATCCTTTACGCCGCGTTCGGACTGGCCGGCATGCTCTGGTGTCTCTATGTGCCGATATTGATTGTCTATAACTGCACCTGGGCGGTGAATTCGATCTGCCACATGAAGCAGTTTGGCTACCGCAGTTTCGAGACGTCGGATGAAAGCAAGAACAACTTCTGGGTCGGCCTCGGCGCGTTCGGCGAAGGTTATCACAACAACCATCACGCCAAGCCCCGTTGCGCGGCGCATGGCCTGAAGTGGTGGGAGTTCGATCTCACCCGTTACACGATCTGGACGCTGGAAAAGGTGCATCTGGCCTGGAATGTCGTCTGGCCCGAACCGGTCGCGGCGGAGCCAGAGAGCGCCGAGCTCTCGGCCGACGAAGCCGGCACGATGCTGATCACGAGCGTCGATCCGAATTCGGTCCTGTAGGCGTTTCGCTCTCTTTGCCTAACGAAAGAGGGACGGGCAAAGCCGGTCCGGCTCGGTGGGTCCCGTCCGTGTTCTAGTCGGGCGCATGTGCCGATCCGTGGTGGTCGCCCAGCTCAGCGGGGCACCAAGGCTCCTCCTACATTGTCCGGCTCGTAATTCAGGTTCGGCGAGAGCCATTTCTCGATCTCGCCTAACGATTCGCTCTTGCGCGCGGCGTAATCGGTCGCCTGATCGCGCTCGATCTTTCCGACCGCGAAATAACGCGAGTCGGGATGTGAAAAATAAAGCCCGCTCACGCTCGCTCCGGGATGCATGGCGAACGATTCCGTCAGATGAATCCCCGCATTCTTCTCCGCCGCTAACAAACCGAAAAGCGTTCGTTTCTCGACATGATCGGGCGAAGCAGGATAACCGGGGGCGGGACGGATGCCGCGGTAGCGTTCCCGGACCAGATCTTCGCTTCGTGAGGCGTTCTTCTGCGCCGAAGCCCCAGGCGAGGCGCGCTTCGCGGTGCAGATATTCAGCAAACGCTTCCGCCAGTCGATCGGCCAGCGCCTTGGTCATGATCGCGTTGTAATCGTCGTGCTCGGACTGGAACTTCTTTGCCAGCTCGTCCGCGCCAATCCCCGCCGTGACTGCGAAAGCGCCAAGATAATCGCGGCGCCCCGAATCCTTCGGCGCGACGAAATCCGCCAGGCAATAATTGGCCTGTCCGGTCGGCTTCTGCATTTGCTGCCGCAGAAAATGGAAGCGCGCGATCACTTCCGCCCGCGACTCATCGCGATAGATTTCGACGTCGTCGCCTGACGAGTTGGCCGGCCAGAAACCGAAAACGCCCCGGGCGGTGAGCAAGTTTTCCGCCACGATGCGATCGAGCAGCTTCTGGGCGTCGGCAAAAAGCTCGCGCGCCTGCGCCCCGACGACCGCGTCTTCAAAAATCGCCGGATAACGTCCGCGCAATTCCCAGGTATGAAAAAAGGGCGACCAATCGATGTATTCAACCAGGGTCGCGAGTGAAATTTCGGTGATCGCCACCTCACCGGCGTGGCGCGTCGTCTGGGGAGCGCACGCGCCTCGCGTGCTCTTCGCGGCGCCTCGCCGAGGAGTCTCCGGCGTCCAAAGCCAGGGATACTGCTCGTGCTCGCTAACGACGCCAGAATCCCAAGGATTTCTCGCGATGTAATCAAACTTTTCCTGCAAATCCGATTCCGAACGAATCAGCCGGTCGAACGATTCCGTTCCCAGACTGGGCCAGTGCGATTGGCGGTCTTATTGATCCGGTGAGCCGTCGTTGATTTGATTCCCTTGAGAATTTCGGTCAGCGACCAGAAGACCTTGCGTTACCACCGGCATCTGTTTTCTTGATCTGTGGCTCAAAGAGGATGTGAACGCGATCGGGCATGACGCAGGCTGCGTAGAGTTCGATTTGATTGCGTTCTTGCGCGGTGAGGATCGACTCGCATGATCAAGTCGCGTTCATCTGGCGTGAGGACATCGTCGTTGATCAGTTGAAAATGCGACGGCGTATTTTCCCCACGGCCGCTCAAAGTGGGGAAGGCGGCGTTTCGAGTAATGCATGTCATCCTCCGCAGATGTTTCCGGCGAGGCGCCGGAAACAGCACGCGAGGCGCGTGCGCTCCCCGGATCGTCGCCGCGACACGCAGCACCCGAGAAATTCCGGCACCGGGCGGTTCGTAGCTGCTCCAATCGATCGTTAGGCGATTGGCTTGCGCCTGCTGCCAGGGTGAGCATCTTTTTCTCGCGCGTGCGGTCCGCATGCTCGCTGCGCAGGCGCTCGTAATCCGCCCGCGTGGTCGCATCGAATTTTGCTTTCGCGTCCGGGTTGAGGAGCGCGCTGACCACGCCGACGGCGCGCGAAGCGTCGAGCACGTGCACCACGGTTTCGTGATAGTGCTGCGCGATCTTGACCGCGGTGTGGGCGCGGCTCGTGGTCGCGCCGCCGATCAGGAGCGGCAGATGAAATTGCTGCCGCTCCATCTCCTGCGCGACGTGCACCATCTCGTCGAGCGACGGCGTGATCAGGCCGCTCAGGCCGATGATGTCCGCCTTCGTCGCTCGCGCGGTCTCCAGAATCTTCGCCGCCGGCACCATCACGCCGAGATCGATCACTTCGTAGTTGTTACATTGCAGCACGACGCCGACGATGTTCTTGCCGATGTCGTGCACGTCGCCTTTCACCGTCGCCATGACGATGCGGCGCCTGCGGTTTGGGTCGGCCGATTTCTCCGCTTCCATGAACGGCATCAGGTAGGCGACCGCCTTTTTCATGACGCGCGCCGACTTCACCACCTGCGGCAAAAACATTTTCCCAGCTCCGAACAAATCGCCGACCACGCTCATCCCGGCCATGAGCGGTCCCTCGATCACTTCGAGCGGCCGCGCGAATTGCTGGCGCGCTTCCTCGGTGTCTTTCTCGATGTAATCGATGATGCCTTGCACGAGCGCGTGCTCGAGGCGCTTCGCGACCGGATCCGCGCGCCAGGCTTTTTCTTCCACCGGCGTGCGTCCCTTCGCTTTCACGTTGTCGGCGAAATCGACCAGCCGCTCGGTCGCGTCGTCGCCGCCGGTTGAGCAAAACGTCTTCCACCAGCTCGCGCAGGTCGGGTTCGATCTCTTCGTAAACCGCGAGCTGGCCGGCGTTGACGATCGCCATGTCGAGCCCGGCGCGGATGGCGTGATAAAGAAAGGCGGCGTGCATCGCTTCGCGCACGGTGTTGTTTCCGCGGAAGGAAAAGGAAACGTTGCTGATGCCGCCGCTGACCCGCGCGCCCGGCAGGTTGGCCTTGATCCAGCGGGTCGCTTCGATGAAATCGACCGCGTAATTGCGATGCTCCTCCAGCCCGGTGGCGACGGTAAGAACGTTCGGATCGAAAATGATGTCGCTCGCCGGAAATCCGGCGCGTTCCGTCAGCAGATTCGTAGGCGCGCCGGCAAATTTCGATGCGCCGCGCGAGCGTGTCGGCCTGGCCGCTCTCGTCGAACGCCATCACGATCGCCGCCGCGCCGTAACGCCTAACGAGTCGCGCCTGAGCGCAGAAATTCCTCCTCGCCCGCCTTGAGCGAGATGGAGTTCACCACGCCCTTGCCCTGCACGCATTTCAGGCCGGCTTCGAGCACGCTCCACTTCGAGCTGTCGATCATGAACGGGCACGCGCGCGATCTCCGGCTCGCTCCCGATCAGGTTGAGGAAGCGGGTCATGGCCGCTTCGGAATCGATCATTCCTTCGTCGATGTTGATGTCGATGATGTTCGCGCCGTTGGCGACCTGCTGGCGCGCGACCGCGACCGCGCCGTCGAAATCGCCGCCGAGGATGAGCTTCGAGAATTTCGGCGAGCCGGTGATGTTGGTGCGCTCGCCGACGATGACGAAGCCGAAGTCCGGCGTGACGTTGAGCGGCTCGAGGCCGGAAAGACGGAGCGTTGTCGTCCGAGGCAGCGCGCCAGGCGTACATTTCCCGCGGCGGCAATTCGCGGACTCCCGCCGCCATTTCGCAATGTGCGCCGGGGTGGTCCCGCAGCAGCCGCCGACGATGTTGAGCCAGCCGTTGTGCGCCCACGCGACGACTTTCGGCGCGAATGTTTCCGGCGTTTCGGGAAAGCCGGTCTCGGAAAGAGGATCGGGCAATCCGGCATTCGGATAGGCGCTCACGTAAGTGGAAGCGTTGTGCGCCAGCTCCTCGAGGAACGGCGCCATCTCGTCCGGCCCGAGCGCGCAGTTCAAGCCGACCACGAGCGGGCGCGCGTGAGCGGTGGAGTTGAGAAACGCTTCCACGGTTTGCCCGCTCAAGGTTCGACCGGAGCGGTCCGTTACGGTGCCCGAGACGAGGAGCGGCACGCGCCGTCCGCGCTCTTCGAAGGCGTCCGCGATCGCGAAAAGCGCGGCCTTTGCATTCAAGGTGTCGAAGATGGTCTCGACGAGCAGGAGATCGACGCCGCCCTCGAGCAGACCGTCGACCTGGTCGCGATAGCTGCGTTTGATCTGATCGAAGGTGACGGCGCGAAAGCCGGGATCGTTCACGTCCGGCGAAAGCGAGGCGGTGACGGGGAGGGGACCGAGCGCGCCGGCGACGAAGCGGGGAGTGCCGGAATCGACCCGCCCGATGGCCTGCCGAGCCAGCCGCGCCGCGGCGACATTCATCTCGTGCGCGATCGCACGCAGCTCCGGATCATTGACGACCCGCTGAAAAAATTCGGGGTCCTTCCGTCCGTTCGCGGCCGTCTCGGCAAAGAGAAATTCGTGCAATCCGATGGTGGTGGCGCTGAAGGTATTGGTCTCGAGCACGTCGGCGCCCACTTGAAGATATTCCTCGTGCACGCGCTCGACCGCGTCGGGCCGGGTAAGGAGGAGGAGTTCGTGCGCGCCCTTGAGATCTTTCCCTTTCCAGTCGCGAAAACGTTCTCCGCGATAATCGGCCTCGCTCAGGTGGAGGCGCTGAAGGGTCGTACCCATCGCGCCATCGAGCACGACGATGCGCTCGCGCAGCAAAGCCTCGAAGGGATGAAGTTCGTCCGGCATGAAGGATAAAGAAACCAGCTTCCGGGCCGTTCTCAAGAAACAAATTGACGTATCATGATGCGTCGATGCGTCCTTGATTCTAGAGAAGAGGATTCGTGCTTTCTATCGCGCCGCGCGGAAAGCTAAATTCAGCTGTGGAAGCGCTCCACATTTACCGCTCGCTCGACACCGCCCAGCGCAAGACTTTTCTTGCCTGCTTCCTCGGCTGGACGCTCGACGCGCTCGATTTTTTCCTCCTTACCTTCGTGGTCAAGGATGTCGCGGCCGAGTTTTCCGTCTCGATCGTGAAGGTGACCTTTGCCATCACTCTCACCCTCATGATGCGCCCGCTGGGCGCGCTCATTTTCGGGCTGCTCGGCGATCGTTTCGGACGGCGCATCCCGCTGATGATCGACATCATTTTTTATTCGCTGATGGAGTTGCTGACCGCTTTTTCGCCGAACTACACCGTGTTCTTGATTTTCCGCGCGCTTTACGGGGTCGGGATGGGCGGCGAATGGGGCCTCGGCGCTTCGCTCGCCATGGAAAGCCTGCCCGCCCGGGCGCGCGGACTGGCCTCCGGGATTCTGCAGCAGGGCTACTCCTTTGGTTTTCTCCTCGCGGCAGTGGTGTATTGGTTCGTCTTTCCGCATTTTGGCTGGCGCGCGCTCTTTGTCGTCGGCGCGCTCCCAGCCCTGCTTGTCATTTATATCCGGGCGCACGTGCCGGAATCGGCCGTCTGGCGGCGGCAGCGGGAGACCGCCCCCGACTCGTTAGGCATTTTACCCTTCCTGAAGGAGCATTGGCGTCTCCTCATCTACGCCGTGCTCCTTATGACCGCCTTCAACTACATGTCGCACGGCACGCAGGATCTCTATCCGACTTTTCTGCAAGAGCAGCGCGGGTTTTCCGTCAACCAGATCGCGCCGATCGCGATCATTTATAATCTCGGAGCGATTTGTGGAGGCACGCTTCTCGGTCATTTCTCACAAAGTTGGGGGCGCCGCCGCACCATCATCATCGCGGCCGTGCTCGGGATTCTGCTCATCCCGGTCTGGATCTTCTCGCCGGCGCTGCCGCTTCTGGTCGCGGGCGGTTTTTTCATGCAGTTTATGGTGCAAGGCGCCTGGGGCGTGGTCCCGGTGCACTTGAACGAGCTTTCGCCGCCGGCTTGGCGCGGCACTTTCCCGGGGGTGGTTTATCAGCTCGGGAATTTCTTTTCCGCCAATGCCGCGATGTTACAGGCAAAATTGGCGGAGCATTTCGTGAGGCCAAACGGCCAGCCGGATTATGCCTTCACCATGGCCTGCGTGACGCTGGCGGTTTTTCTCGTGCTCATTCTCCTCGCCGCCAGCGGGCGCGAGGAGAGAGGCAGGGAGTTCTAGTGCGAACTGGGCAGGAAGGAAGCAGTCCCGCCACTGGCCCGCGCGATCACGGCCGGCGTGCGACGATATGCTCCGGAGCCGTACCTATAATCGACAATCGCTTCCGCGATCTTGTCCGCTAGTTTCTCCCGATAGGCGGCGTTGGCGGCGTCTCGTGCCCCGGAGCGGTTGCTCAGGTAACCGCATTCCACCAGGACGGAGGGATAGGAGGCGTTGCGCAGGACGCGGAAGCCGGCGGTGTGCACCCCGCGGTTCGTTGTCCGGGGCAGCGTGCAAAGATTCCGCTCGATCGCCGCCGCGAGGTCGTAGGCGTAGGGCGAATGATAATAGGTTTCGACACCTTCCACACCGCGCCGGCGCGAGTCGTTGAAATGGATGCTGACGAAGATCGAGTTGGGTTGCTCGTTGCCGAGGGCGACCCGGTTATCGAGCGGGATGAAGGTGTCGTTGCTCCGCGTCAAAACGGTTTTAAGCTGCGACTCGCGCAGTTTGCGGTCGACCCGCAGGGCGACATCGAGCGCGACCGCTTTCTCGGGTGGCCCGTGGCGCCGCCAGGCGCCGCTGTCATGGCCGCCGTGGCCGGCATCGACCACGACTGTATTGAAGCTGTGACTGGTGTTCGTCGCGACCGTGGCGCAACCGCTCAGACAGAGCGCAGCAGTCGCCAAAGCGCAAGGGGCAACAGAACTCATTCGGCCAGGCATGAGAATCAATAAAGCGATTCGCATGCCGGGCAAAGGGAAAGCCGTCGTGCTGGGCAGAATTTCCGGAAGTGCAGCGAAAACGCTTGTTTTTTTTCCGCTCACACTTAATGGGCTAGGCTCGACCATGAGCCAACGTTTCACAATTATTTTGCTGCTTTGCGGACTCGCGTTGGGCGGCTGCAAGAAGGTGAGTTTCTTCGCAAAGGCGAACCCGAGCGCGACGCCCAGCCCGTCGGCATCGGTTGCTGCGGTCGCGGTTGCGACGCCGACGCCCGTCCCGACCGCAACGCCGATCGATCAAACCTCGGAGGTGGTTGTTTTTGGCTATCACCGCTTCGAGAACAAAGTGCGGCGCCCCGACACCGAGATCACGCCGGAAGCATTTGAGGCGCAGATGCAGGAGCTGAAGGACAAAGGGATTGCAGTGATCGGGATGCAGGATTTCCTCGCCTGGAAGCGGGGCGAAAAGTCGATCCCGCCGCGCGCGGCTATTATTACGATCGATGACGGTTGGAAGACCGGTTACGAAGTCGCCTGGCCGATTCTGAAGAAATTCGGCTACCCGTTCACGCTCTTCATTTACACCGAGGGAATCAAAGGCGGGAAATACGGCGGCGGCGCCGCCATGAGCTGGGAGCAGCTCGCGGAAATGCGCGACGCCGGGGTCGACATCGAGGCGCACAGCGCGACTCACCAGGATCTGCGCAAACCGTATGACAAAGTGACGAAGCGCAAACTGAACGAACAGGAATACACCGACTGGCTCAATGCCGAAGTCGCCGGCTCGAAGGCGACGCTCGAGCAAAAGCTCGGCATCAAGGTAAACTGTTTCGCCGTGCCCTTCGGTTATTACAACGAACGGGTCAAGAAGGCCACGGAAGACGCCCACTTCGAAGCGGTCTTCACTGTCTACGGGCAAAAAATTACCTACAAATCGCCCAACGATTCGTTAGGGCGTTACATGATCGAGGGAAACAAGCCCAAGGTCTTCGAGGACGCGATCAGCTTCGGCGGATCATCGAGTGGCGGCAGCGCGCCGGTCACGGAAATACCGCTCTACAGTCTTAACCCGCAACCGGCCGACGGCACAACCGCCGGTTCGAAACCGTTAATCAAAGCAGACCTCGGCGCGATCGGCGGGATCGAACCCGGCTCGGTCAAGATGCGAGTCAGCGGATTAGGTCTTGTCCCGGCGAAGTTTGATGCGGCGAGCAAGATAATTTCCTACCAGGTGACCCAGCCCCTGCACGGCGATAAGTGCTCCGTCATCGTCGAGGCAAAAATCGGCGGGAAAAAAGCCGAAGCGCAATGGTCTTTCACTTTGAGCGAGTCTGGAATAAAAGCGAAAGACGCGCCTGCCGCCAGCCCGCGGGTGACCCCGAAGAGCTAGTTTTCCCTCGGCGGTCTGTCAGTAACCTTTTCACGGAGCCGGGGTCAGCGCCCCCGGCTAGTGCACTGTAACGTTGAAATCGGGTCTGAATTTCTACGGCGTTTATTAACTCGACCGCTTAAAGCGGTCGAGTTTTCAGTGCGGAATCTCGTTCCAAGGACAAGTAGGGAAAAACACAACTTTGTTCCGCTTTCAATGCTACAGTGCACTAGAACACGCCGATTCGCGGTTCCACTTCCGCCTCTTTTGCATATAGAGTGGCCGAATGAGCTTAAATTTCGAAGTCCTTTCGCGCGCGGCCGATCAGGCCCGCGGTCTTTGCATTGATGCCGTCCACGCCTCGCAATCGGGGCATCTTGGGCTTGCCGTTAGGCTGCGCCGAAATGGGCGCGGTCCTCTACGGCTACGCCCTCAAACACAACCCCGACCAACCGCGCTGGATCAGTCGCGATTACTTCGTTCTCTCCGCCGGACACGGCAGCATGTTCCTCTACGCCTGGCTGCATCTGAGCGGCTACGATTTGCCGATGTCGGAGATCGAACGCTTCCGGCAACTGCACAGCAAGACGCCGGGGCACCCGGAGTTTTTTGAAACGCCCGGGGTCGAATGCACGACCGGTCCGTTAGGCCAGGGCGTCGCCAATGCCGTCGGGATCGCGATGGCGTCGAAGATGGCGGCGGCGCGTTTCAACACCGACGAGCACAGGATTTTCGATCAACATATCTTCTGCCTCGCCGGCGACGGTTGTTTGCAGGAAGGCGTCTCGGCGGAAGCGAGCGCTTTCGCCGGGCATTTCGGGCTCGATAATTTGATCCTGATCTACGACTCCAACGCCGTCACCCTCGACGCGATGGCGAAGGAGACGCAGAGCGAGGATACCGGGATGCGCTTTCGCGCCTACGGCTTCGACGTGCAGGAAGTCGAGGGCGAGGACATGCAGGCGTTTCTCGACGCGCTCGAGACCGCGAAAGTAATCGCGACAACGGGAAACCGAAGATGATCATCGCGCATACCTTGATCGGGAAAGGCATCCCGGAAGTGGCCGGCACGATCGAAGGCGCACGGCGAAGGCGGCGCCAAATTTGCCGAGGCCGCGCGCAAAGGGCTCGGGCTGCCGGAGGAGCATTATTTCGTCTCCGACGACGTGCGCGAATATTTTGCCGGGCACAAAAAGCATCTCACCGCCGAATACGATCGCTGGGAGAAATCGTACCAGGCATGGCGGAAGAAGAACGCCGACAAGGCGCAGATGCTCGACGACGCGATCGACAAGAAAGTGCCGGCCGATCTGTTCGCACAAGATCCCGAATTTCCCTAACGACGCCAAACTCGCCACCCGCAAAGCCGGGAGCGAAGTGCTTCAGCCGCTCGCGCAGGCGATGCCGTTCCTGATCAGCGGCAGCGCCGATCTGCACGGCTCCACTCTCAACTACATCAAGGACGGCGGCGACTTCACGCGCGACCACTCCGGCCGGTCGCAACATCCACTTCGGCATTCGCGAACACGGCATGTGCGCGATCATGAACGGCGTCGCTTATCACGGAATCTTCCGCGCTTCGGGAGCGACCTTTTTGGTCTTCACCGATTACTGCCGCGCCTCCATCCGCCTCGCCGCGCTCTCGCGTCTGCCGAACATTTACATCTTCACCCATGACTCGATCGCGGTCGGGGAAGACGGCCCAACGCACGAGCCGGTCGAGACGGTCTCGAGCGTCCGGCTCATGCCGCAGATCGATGTCATACGGCCCGCCGATCCGGAGGAAACGGCCGGCGCTTTCGTCGCCGCGGCGCAACGGACGGATGGTCCGACTTTCCTCGCCCTGACCCGGCAGGCGGTGCCGCTCCTGAACGAGATCGATGTGAAACTGCGGCGCGAAGGCGTGCTCCGCGGCGGCTACATCGCGAAAAAGGAAACGGCCAAACTCGATCTCATTTTGCTCTCCTGCGGGAGCGAATTGCAGCACGCGCTCGCGGCGGCGAAGGAGCTGGGCGAGGGCACCCGGGTCGTCTCGATGCCATGCTTCGAACGTTTCGCGCGCCAGCCGGAGAGCTATCGCGCGGAAGTCTTGCCTAACGAGTGCCGGAGGCGGGTGGCGATCGAGGCGGGCGTGCCGCAGATCTGGTCGCAATACGTCGGGCTCGATGGAAAGATCGTGGGCATCAATCGCTTCGGCATGAGCGCGCCCGGGCAACGAAGGTCATGAAAGAACTGGGGATCGACGCCCAGCACGTGATCGACGCGGCGAGTCGTTAGGTAACGGGCCCTGTCGGACTCCGCGGCGGGCACAGCCGTCCCTTGCATAGCCAAAAAGAGTAAAGTCAGATACGCCAGGAAAGCAAAAATAAAGACGCCCATGTGCTCTCAGCAACCGCAATCGTCGGGATCCGCTTCACGCTGGCTACGCAGGCGTTTCAATTCAAAGGAACGATGTTCCATACCTTTCCCTTGGGAAACGGGGCCGTGCTTGATCTCGGGCACGGCGATGACGGGGGCGGCAGAGGCGTCGCGCACGCCGGCATCGGCGACGGGGGCTCTAACAGTGTCGGGTTATTCGCCGGCGACTGCCCCAGATCACCAGCAACGCACCGTTCTACCTCTACCGACTCGGCCCTCACGTGAAAGTTCGCAGGAGCGGCTCGGCACAGTTGTATTAGCTTCTCCACCTCCACTCGACGGTCGTCAGTGCTTTGGCGGTTACATCGGGTTTGCCTCTTATACGGGCGTCCACTTCAGGTAGCCGGGGAGGGGATTCATCGGCTTTGAATTTAACACCGGCGCCGGGAAACAATATGGCTGGGCCCGCATCAAGACCACCGGCGCGGAAGAATATAATTTATCCTCATCGATTACGCCTGGGGCGACCCCGGGGATAAGATCGAGACGGGCCAGAAAGCGGCCGCGCAGTAACGAAGCCGTGAAGAAGTCCGGCTCCCTCGGTCTGCTCGCGACCGGCGCAGCCGGCCTCAAAGCCTGGCGGATGGCAAGACAAGCCAGTAGTTCGTCAGTAGACCGGTAGCCGTTTAGATGGAGCACAGGCTTCTCGCCTGTTGCTCCAGGTCTCTTCGACGGCCGGAGTAACTGGTCGCGCTCGGCGGGGATCAGCCTTGCGCGGAGTGATGCGGGTGGCTGTGAGGGTGCCAGTGGCCTCAAACAGGAAGTTCCCACTCAAGTCATAGAACTTTTGGTCGAAGGTGCCCTGGTAGGTCTTGCCGTCGGCGCCGACGGTATTGGTTTCGGTTTCCAGAATGCGCCCGTTGAACACTCCGCTCCCGTCGTATGTATAGATGACGTGATAGAGATGGACGGTGCCGTTGCCCATCGTTTTGTAGGTCCCCTGGCAGACTGCGCCCGGGGCGATGGAATTGACTTCAAATTCCAAGCCATCGCTGTGCCATTGGTCATAGGTCTCGAACAACTGAGTCGCGCCCTGGAGGTTACTTCCTTCGGAGCGAGCGAAGCGACGATTTCTTCGAACCGCGGATCGCCGCGGAGCGAATCCCACGACGGATCGAGGCGCAGGTCGCCGTAAGATGCGCCGTTGGGAATCGCGGACTCATGCCCCCAATCTGGGATTGAACGTGAGAAAGCATCGCGGCCAGGTGGATTCATCCACCTGGCCGCTGGCGCTCTTGCTTGCTCTCTCTTGCTTCTACTGCAGCGTGACTTTGTCGATCTCGCCCATCCCGGGAGGGCCAAAGCCCCAGCTGGAGACATAGATGTTGCCGTCGGGGCCGAAGGTCATAGCCGTCGGCAAGTTAAGGCCGGTAGCGATGATGTCGGTCGTGCCATTCCTATTGACCCGTGAGATCCTACCCGTCCCCGGCGTCGGGAAGGGATTGCCGCCCGTGGTGTTTTCCAGGACATAGAGTTGTTTCTGACTATCGAAGGCCAGGCCCAGGATCGTAGTGAAACCGGTCGCGACCGTCTCATAATGCCCTTGCGGATCGACTTTGAAGATGAACTCCGATCCGTCCGTGATCGGGAAAAGCCCGAGGTTCCCGATGAAGAGATTAATCCCATTAGTGGCCAGTGCCGTAGGGACAATGTGCCCGAAGGCTGCCGAGATATCCATAATGCGGCCAATCCTGCCGTCGGTGTGAATGCGATCCACCTCTCCATGGTTTGGCTCCACCGCGAAGATCAAGTTGCCCACCGTGAGCATGCTGTACCACGAGCCGTCTGGTTCGAAGTCAGCCGGGTTCGGATTGGCCACCGGGTGAGCTTGTTGAAAGGCGGAAAGATCAGCGACCTGAGTGGACGAGCCGTCTTTATTAATGCGCAGGATAGCTGCGGGGTTGTTGGCGAATCCGTGGGAGCAACCACCGCCTGCGGAGAGCGCGTAGAGATGATTGCGAATGAATGCCACATCGGCGACACCCAGGACATCCCCCAGAGCATTGACTCCCGAAGGCAGGTTATCCGCCACGGTGGAGACTATTCCACCTGGCGTGATCTTGGAGATCCGTGCCGTGAAACCCCCTGTATACGGCCCGACCGGTGGAATCACCTGGTCACAGATGCCGTCAGTGGACATGGAGCCGCCCGCGCCAGCCTCGGCGACATAGAGATTGCCGTCCGGGCCGAACTTAAGCCCGCGTGGAAACTGCAGCCCGGTGGCAAAGACCGTGACATTGGATTGCGCCCATGCGGAAACGCAAAGGCCCAGCAGAAGCGTTCCAGCTAACAAGATTGAACGCGTGTGAGTAGATTGTGAGACGTTGTTTTTCATAAGTGACCTTTCGTTTTTAAGTTTTGTTGTTTTACCGTCACTGAGTAATGCAGGAACTCCGGCCGAAGGTTACGCAACTGGCCATGGAAAGATTGGCGCAGCCGATGAAGGCTTCCTCCTTCGAAAACTTCCGGGGTTACGCCTCGGGCGGCGGAAGCGGTGCTACTTGGAACTGATTTCCTTGGGGGCGAGGGAAGCGACAATCTTTTCGAAACGAGGATCGCCCCGGAGCGAATCCCACGCGGGATCGAGGCGCAGGTCGCCGTAGGATGCACCCGCGGGAATTTTCGCCAGCTTCTCAATTTGTTCGAGGGCCAGATCGCGTTGGCCGGTCCACGCGCAAATCATCGCAAAACAATAAAGAACGCCCGCACCATCAAGCGCATTTTTTTCCAGCGGCATCAGCTCGAGCGCATGCCGGCCTTCCCGGAGTGCGTCTGGATTGCGACCAAGCTGAGCGTCGATCAGACCCAAGGCGCAAAGGGCCGGCCCGAATTCCGGCTCGTCGCGAACAATTTTTTCCTGATCGGCGCGCGCTTTGGTAAAATCATTGCGGGCTGCGGCTGAGTCCCCCTTCATTCGCGCAATCAAACCAGCGTAAAACGAACGCCGCAGGGTAGCGGCTCCCATGCTGAAAGCCCAATTTTCGTCCACCGTCGCCAGCACCTGCTCTGCCGCCTCCGGATCGCGCTGATAAAGTCCGATGCAAAAGCCAATGTTGGCCCTTTCTTCCGCGAGCGCGGGATTGTTGCGCAGAATGTCTTTCTCGATCGCCTTCATTGGTCGGAAGTCGGCTCGCCAAGCGACATCGAGAGCGGCCCGGTCGAGTCGAGCTCTGATATCATTGGGTTTGACGGCGATGGCGCGATCATACGCCTTCTCCGCCTCCGGGTAGTCGCGAAGCGCCGCATAAGTCGAGCTCAGAGTCGCAAGCTCAGACGGATTTCGCGGATCGAGCTCAGAGGCGCGTTTCATTTCGCGCAAGGCTTCTTCCCAACGGCCCTGTCGTCGATCGATCAGGCCGGCGACTGCGGCAATTCGAGCGTCGTTAGGCAAAGTGCGCGCCGCGACCTCAAGCTCGGCGTGGGCGCGCTCGTAATCCGATTTGGCCCAATAAAGATGCAAGGCCAAGGCGAGATGGGCTTCCCCTGAGTCCGGCGCCAGGCGGAGCGCGGAAGTTACCGCGGAGTTTGCCCGATCGAAATCCTCGGATGTGTGAGCTCCGAGATAAAGAAAGTCGTACGCCTGCGCCAGCTTGCAATAGGCAAGCAGGAAATCGGGATCACGCGCAATTGCCTTTTCGAAGAACTCGATGCTGCGCAGCACATCGCCGTCCCGCTGCGCAGGGAATGGAGGAGGGGGGAGCAAAGCGGCGCCGCAAGCATAAAAATCGTAGGCTTGGGAATCTTTCGTCGGCCGCGCCGCGAGCGCCGCCTTTTCGTTAGGCGAAAGTTTGACGTGCAACTCATCGGCGACCTGTTGCGCGATCTCGCTTTGCGTTGTCAGAGAGTCATCCCGATCACGGTTATATTCCTCGGCCCAGACCTGCTCGTTAGTGCGCGCATCGATGAGCAGGATGTTTAGTCGAACCCGCCGGCCTTCCCGACGCACGCTGCCTTCGAGCAAATGCGACACATGCAGCGCTTCGCCGATTTGCCGGCTATTCCGCGCGCCACGATACGGCATCACGCTGGGACGGCTGATGACTTTTAGATCTGCTACCTTGGCTAGCTTCGTCAGGATGTCATCCTGAATGCCGTCGGCAAAGATCGTGTCTTGCTTGTCGCCGTCGAGATTTTCAAACGGCAGGACCGCGATGCCCGCCGGCGGAAGTTCCGGCGCGCGATTCCAAAAGCAACGCCCCAACGGCCGCTGACAAAGCTAGCAACACCGGGAGCAGCACCGCCATGGTTGGATTGCGGCGAATCCATTTGCGGCCTGCGCGTGAAGATCCCGGTGCGACGCGCCTGAATCGGCTCGTGGCGCAACCAGCGTTCAAGATCTTCCGCCAGCGCGAGCGCCGACGGATAACGACGCTGCGGATCTTTCTCAAGACACTTCAAACAGATCGTCGTCAGGTCCCGATCGACTTTCGGATTCCAGAGGCGGGGATTGCCGCGGTTCGGTTTCCAGAACCAGACGGATCGTTTCGTAGGTCGTGCCACCGGCGAAAGGTGGATGACCGGTGAGCAGTTGGTAGAAAACGGCGCCGAGCCCGTAGACGTCGGTCGCGCTCGTGAGCTGCGCGCTTTCTCCCGGCGGCTTGTTCCGGCGCGATGTAACTCGGCGTGCCCAGGACCTCGCATCGTGCGCGTCACGGTGCTCTCCGTTTCGACCAGACGCGCCAGACCGAAGTCGGCCAGATGCGGCTCGCCCTCGGCGTCGAGCAGAACATTGCCCGGCTTGATGTCGCGATGCAAGATGCCGCGCTCATGCGCGTACTGCACGGTGCGCGCGAGGCTCGCGATGATCTCCGCCGCGCGCCGCAGCGGAATCGGCTTCGCGCGCTGACGAGCTGATCGAGCTGGCCGCCCTCCATCGAACTTCATGCTGAAATAGCACGCGCCCTCGCGCTCGCCGATTTCGTAGATCGGGACGATGCGCGGATGCTCCAGGCTGGCGGCCGCCTCGGCTTCGCGGCGAAAGCGTTTCAAATGCGTCTCGGTCGCCCAATGTCCGAGCGCGATCACCTTCAGGGCAACCGTCCGGTTCAGACTCTTCTGGCGCGCCCGATAAACGACGCCCTGACCGCCCCGCCCAATTTCCTCCAGCAACTCATAGTCACCGAACTGGGCCAGGACCGGCTCGCGCTGAGGTTCATCCTGGAGAAGATTCAAACCCGTCTCCAACAGGCAGGCCGGGCAGTATCGGGAACTGGCGTCGGCGAAGACTTTCGCGCCACACCTGGGGCAAAGTCTGCCGGCGCCGTCCGTCGCCCGGGCGGCGCGATCCTTTGTCATCTCCATAGAGTAATGCACGAGATTTGGAGCAAGGTTACGTGCGCAGAACCGCGATCAGATGACGCAGCTCATCCTCCATCTCGTCGGGAGTCGCCACCGTGTGAGCGATCTGCTCGCGCAAAAGTTCGCGATACCGGACGCGCAGGCGATGAAACGCCTGTTTGATCGCGTTCTCCGTCATCTTCAACTCCTTGGCGACCTGTGCCTGTGAAGGATGATCCGGTTCATCGGCGAGCAAGGCTTTGAGTTGATCAAATAGCTGCCCTCTCCCATCGGTGCGATACTCCTTTTCAAGACGGGCCAGAACCTGATCCAAGACCGCCATCGCCCAGCGGCGTTCGTAAATCTGCTCGGCCGTCAGGCTTTCTATCGGTTCCAGATCAAAGCGATGGTCGGCATAAATTTCGTCGAGCGAAATCGGCGGCTGCCCGCGACCACGCTTGACCGCCGTCGCGCGGTTGCGTTCGTTCGCCAGAAAATGCTTGAGGGAGACGAGAAGATAGGAACGCAGACGTCCTTTCTCGCGCCGGACCGCATCGAAGTCCCCGCGCTGTAAGAAGCGCGCAAAAAATTCCTGGGTTAGGTCTTTCGCCTCCTCCGGCCCATGGCCTTCCCGCCTAACGAAGGCGTAGAGGGGGCGCCAATAGCTGCGGCAGAGCTGATTGAGCGCTTCCTGCGCGGCGGGTGTGCGGCCCTGGGCCGTGAGCACGACGCTCCAATGCGTCGTCAGGAAACTGGCGTCGCCGTGCCCTGACGACTCCGGGAAGGAGTTCACAGGCCTCTAGTCTACTGAAGAGCAGTCGGCGGGGGCAAGGTGATTCAGCAGTGCGCTGACAGCTAGAGCGGCTCGCGCTCTTCCCGGGCGCGATCTTCGAAGCGGGTGAATTCCTTGCGGAAAGTGAGGGGAACGTCGCCGGTCGGGCCGTTGCGCTGCTTGGCGATGATGAGGTCGGCTTTGCCTTCCGTCTCGTCTTTTTCCTCCTCGGTGTCGGCGTAATATTCCTGCCTAACGAGAAGGCCGACGACATCCGCATCCTGCTCGATGCTGCCCGATTCGCGCAGATCGCTCAGGCGGGGTCGGCCTTTGCTGTCGCCGGTGCGGTTTTCCGGATTTCGATTCAGCTGCGCGGCGACGATGATCGGGATGTTCAATTCCTTGGCCAGCCCCTTGATGCCGGCGGAGATTTCCGAGATTTCGATCTGCCGATTTTCCTGCCCGCGTCGCGAAGTGGAGCGGAGCAGCTGCAGGTAATCGATCACGATCAGCTCGATTTCGTGCTGCGCTTTGAGCCGGCGCGCTTTGGCGCGCAATTCGAGAATGTTCAAGCCCGGGCTGTCGTCGATGAAGATTTTTGCCTCGGCCAGCTTCGAGGCCGCGGCGGTCAGTTTGGGAAAATCGCGCTCGGCCAGGAAGGTGCCGTCGCGCACCTTTTGCGAGTTCACCCCGGCGCGCGAGCAGAGGAGGCGCTGCACGAGTTGCTGCGCGCTCATCTCCAGGCTGAAAACCGCGACCGGCCGTCCCTCGTTGACCGCAACGTGCTCGGCGATGTTCATGGCGAGGGCGGTCTTGCCCATGCTTGGGCGGGCCGCGATCACGATCATCTCGGCGGGATGCAACCCACTCGTCAGGCGATCGAAGTCCTTGAAGCCGGTGGCGAGGCCAGTGATGCCGCCTTGCTGCTGGTAAAGTTTCTCGATCGCCTCGATCGCATCCATGACCTGGTCCTTCATGGAAAAGGCCTCGTCCTTGAAACGATCTTCGCCGACCGCGAAGATTTTTTGCTCCACTTCGTCGAGCAGGTTGTCGACTTCGTCCTGCTCTTCGTAGGAACGGCGCGCCCCTTCCGTGCAGGCGCTGATGATTTCGCGCAGAATGTATTTGTCGCGGACGATCTCGAGGTAGTAACCGACGTTGGCCGCGGTCGGGACGAAGGTGAAAAGGCTGGTCACGAAGGAGGCGCCGCCGACCGTCTCGAGCAGGTTCCGATCGCGCAGGACCTGGGTAAAGGTGATCAGGTCGATGCCGTCGCCGGTCGTTCCAGAGATCGACCAGGACGCTGAAAATCGTCTGGTGCGCCGGGATGTAGAAATATTTCTCGTTAACTTTTTCTCGACCACGGCGGTGATGGCGTCGCGGGGCGAGATGAGCATGGAACCGAGCACGCCCTGCTCGGCCTCGACGCTGTGGGGGAGGGCGCGGTGAATATCTGCGGAAGAACCTGCGAGACGACTGCCGCGAATAACTTTTCCGCCGTTCCGCGCGGCCGAGCCTCGGCCAGCCGCCGTTCGCGGCTGTCTTGCGAGGCCCCTCAGGGTCTATTCCCTTGGGGACTTCTCGGCATTTATTTTGTTCGTTTGCGAGGACCGCGCGATCTGTCTCGGCCGATTCTTCGGCGGAGCGGCTTCCGGTTTTGGTTCTTCGGAAGACTTGACGTTGAATTTGAATTTTGCGATCACGTCGTGGTGCAACTTGATCGGCACCTCGTGTTCGCCGGTCGTCTTGATCGGATGCTCGAGGACGAGGAGATGACGATCGACTTCGCGACCGAGCTCCTGTTGCAGACGCTCCGCCAGATCGTTCGCCGTGATCGAGCCGAAAGCCTTGCCGGTCTCGCCGGTATGGAGAATGAAAGTGACCTTGAGCTTGCCGATGCGGCGGGCCAGTTCCTCGGCCTCGTTCAATTCGCGCGCTTCGCGCTCGGCGCGTTTGGCTTTCAGGGCATCGAGCTGGCGCATCGCGCGCGGCGTCACTTCGTGGGCTTTGCCGGTCGGCAGGAGAAAATTGCGCGCATAGCCGCGGCGGACTTTGACCACATCGGCCTCGGCGCCGAGGCCGGGCACGTTTTCAGTCAGGATGATTTGAGTGGAAGGCATGATGAGTCTGGAAACTGAAATTATCGCGCGGCGTCGAGCGCGAGGGAAAACGGCTATATGGTGGATCGCGACTATGTAACGCGCGCCCCCATGACGGGCCGAAAAAGGCCGACGCTCATGATCGCGACAATGATGCTGTCGTCCCCATCGATCCCCCGGGAAGCTGAACGCGAAGTCGGGTTACCGGGCCGTTCGGGCCGTTTATCCGTCGTTCATAAACTTCCGCCGAGCCAATCGCCGGAGCCGCCATTAGCATCCCTCATGACTGCGGAGATAGGCCCCCGCGATGGTAAAGAACGAGATTCCGATCGGCTTCCTCGAGTTGGTGCGAGCCCGATGTTTTCGATAATCGTCCAATGAATTGGGATCGTCCTGCCAATTATCATTGGTCGCGAGAGCGTCGCCATTGCTGTCAAAAATCGAGATGGTCGGGTCATGCAACGGTTCGCTCACTCTAGAACCAAGTGATGGGCCGAGGGCGCGAATCACAACTGTCGCATTAGCAACGTCTCCGACGATAAGACCTGCGATGAGCACATTAGGATCCGTCCCCACAAAACCGCGAGCGCTGATATTCGCCAGTTGTGAGTCCAATTCGGCTGACAGATCGTAAGCTTCGAGCAAGCTGATCCCCGAAGTGTCGTCCTTGCCCGTCGCAACCACCGTGTAAGCGCCGGGCGCGAACGTCTGAATCGTCGCTGCTTCGAGCGGATCTGTTGGCGCGAGGCCAGCAGCCGTTATTTCCGCGGCGCTGGCGTCCGACTCCCAGCCATCATTCGTCGCAACAATGCTTCCAGAGGAATCAATCACTGTGAGCACAGGATCAGCTAGCGCGCCAGAAATCCCAGAAGCGCTGAGCGATGGTCCCAACGCCCGCAGGAGCACCTTTTTGTCCTCGGTTCCAGTCACAATAAAACCTCCGATGAGGGCCCGTTCGCCGCCGGCCACAGTCCCGCGGGCGGAAAGATTGAGCGCTTGCGGTCCGACAATAGGAAATTTGGTATTCTCAAGGTGAATCGGGATCGAGTTATAAGCGGTGTTACAGCCAACGGTTGGGTACTCATAATAGAAAATCGTTTGTCCGGCCCCATCCAAGCCCAGAAGTTGGGCGGTTGGGTTCGGGTTTCGCAAAACCGCCGACGATTGCATAATCGATGAGATAGTTAAAAGGCGCATCTTCATAGACGCTACTGCAAAAAGGGCTATTGATAGATTGATTCATTTCAAAATTCCAAACCTCGGTGGCCGTTCCGAGGCCACCAGGGGTAACTCCGACCGGCTCCAAGTTGAGCTGGTACTTCCGCGGGCTAGCATAGGGACGCAGAACTCCTGGAGGATCGTGGAATAGGCCATTAAATCCATCGTCAAACAGGAGCAGATTTTGATCGAAGGTTACGGAAGTAGCATGCTGACCGATGGGGGGCAGGGTGCCTGGCGCCAGAGCGAGCGCAAAATTAGCGAGGGAGGGAAATTGAAACCACTTTTTCGTTATGTCTCCCAGGATCCACTTGATCGCGCCGGTTGTGTAATCGATACAGATAACAAAGTTCTCCCGACTTGAAACGATCAGGGAGTCGTCGGCCCGGTTGTAGGTAACAGCATTGTTATGGAACCAGTCATCCGGGGTTGGGAATACAAACTGGCTCGGGTCATCTCCCCCGGCTGTCATGGCGGCGCTGATGATCTCGGCCATGTTCCAGGTCTTTAAGACCGTTCCGTCCCTGGGGTCGATTTCCATGAAGACAGATTCGTAATAAGCGTCCGTATCCGCTTCGATGATGAGCCCGGTCTTTCCGGTGTCAATGTTATGATGAAGGTTGTTGACACCGATACTGCTGTAATCTGCCAGCATGGTGACGGTCCCATCAAGGTCGACGCGTGAGAGCGCGCTGCTTAACGTCACATAGGCGGCGCCATCGAAGAAAGTAGAGGCGGCGAAAAGGGCATTCGGTGTGGCAAACGTGCTGACCCAGCGCAAGTATCTATCGGTATCAACAATAACAGGGGAATAATCTCCGCAGCCGGAGCGGAGGAAAATATAGTCGTAGCTCAAGGTGGTTGTCGGGATTCGTGCCTGCAAGATGGTCGGATTCTTGTAGCCGCAGCCCTGGTCGTCGAAAACGGTCGTGGTGATGGTGGTGCTGTCTTGTTTGGATGATCCGTCGAGAAAATGATAGGTAAGCGTAACCGTGTTTGCATAGCCATCGTAGAGGCCGTAGACCGGAAGAAAAATGTCGGGAGATGGCGGCAGAAGATAGCCCCGGCTGACAAGGTAATCGTGGGAATAGGTGCCGGACAAGGGGCGTGTGACAGACCGTGGCCTTGGAGTGATCGTGAACTGGATAGCCTTAATGACCGTCGTATCGCTCGCGGTCAAAGTAAGCTGGCTAAGGAACGGCGTGGCACCCGCCGTTTGCGCCGTAATGGTGATGGTGGTGTCATCTGCCTGGGTCGCAGCGGCGAAATGCGAGAGCGCGGTGAAGGCAGCGGCGACGATGATTAACGGACATGTTTTCATGGGAGTGTATATTTTTGTTGCAGGGGCTTCATTTTTGTTGCGAAAGGCGAACCATGCCAGAGAGGGCAGGCGCAATCCCAGCAAAAAACGCTGTGCTGCGTTATTTTTTTTTGGCCAAAAGCGCGACAGCTTTTTCGGCGGCGGACTTTGCACTACTCCAGCACGTACACTTCGACCAAAGCAATGCCGGTCGCTCCTCCGGCCCCTGCGACGATGGCGGAGTAGGCTCCTGCAGGCAAATTGAGCACCGTGGCCGATTCCAGCTTGTCGGTCGGCGCGAGCGCGTTTTGTTCGATAGCGGGCGCGTTGAGATCGTCCTGCCAATTGTCATTGCTTGCGATGGCCGATCCGTTTACGTCGTAGATCGTGAGCACGGGATCGCTCAATGGTTCCCTGACGGCGAAAGAAGGGAGAGATGGTCCCAGAGCTCGCACGACCGTGGTGGCGTTGGCGACGTCGCCGAGAATAAAGCCACTGATCAGAACATCCTGGTTCGCGCCGACCAGACCGCGGGTGCTGATGTTCGCCAACCTGGAGTCGGTTTGTGAGGAAAGGTCGTAGGCTTCGACCAGGCCAATTCCAGGCGTCGCAGTCTTGCCTGTAACCACTACGGTGTAGGCAGCGGGTGCCAGCGTCTTCAGGATGGCGGATTCGGACGGATCGATCGGGGCGAGGCCGGCGGCCGCAATTTGGGACGCACCCGAATCTGTTTGCCAGTCGTCATTTGTTGCGATGACAGCGCCGGAGGCATCATACAATGTGAGGATCGGGTCGCCCAATGCTCCGGAAACACCGGAGCCCTCCAGGGATGGTCCCAAAGCTCGGAGCGCCACCGACTTTGGCTCGCTTCCGGCGACGATGAAACCGCCGATAAGAGCGTTGTCAGCCACCCCGACAATCCCGCGGGTGGAGAGGTTAAGCGCTTGCGGTCCCGCGGTCGGGAATGCGGTATTCTCCAGGTGGAGGGGGATGGAATTAAAAGCGATTTCACAACGATCAGTGGAATATTGGTAACAAAAGACCTTTTCGCCGGACGCGTCTAAACCCAGGAGTTGCGCGTACGACATCTCAAGGCCAGCGCCATTGACGAGCGCGTAATCGACAAGGTAGTTGAGCGGCGCATCCTCGTAAACGCTACTGCAAAATGGGCTGAAAATACTTTGGTCCATCTCATAGTTCCAAACCTCCGTCGCCACCTTTGATTCCGGATCGATTTGATACTTTCGCGGGCTGGCATAAAGACGGCGGTCTCCTTGCGGGAATTGAAACCGGCTGTTTTCCCCATTATCAAGGACCAGAACATTCTCATCGTAGGTAACGGAGACAGCATGCTGGCCGATCGGGGGTAGACTCCCCGGCGCCAGAGCAAGCGCGTATTGCGCCAGCGATGGGAATTGGTGCCACTTCTTCGTTGTATCTCCCAGAATCCATTTGATCGCGCCGGTTTCATAATCGATACAAATGAGAAAATTTTCACGGCTGGAGATAAGCAAAGAGTCATCTGCCCGATTGTAGGCGACGGCGTTGTTATGAAACCAGTCGTCGGGTGACGGGAAGACGAACTGACTCGGATCGTCGCCCCCGGCGATCATCGCTGCGCTGATAATCTCAGCCAGGTTCCAAGTCTTGATAACCTTCCCAGAAGCGTCCACTTCAATGTTCACGCATTCCAGCCACGGCCCGGTGTTGACATCCAGAATGACACCCACTTTGCCGCGATCAATATTATGATGAATAAAAGTAATGCCCAGGTCACTGTAGGTTGCCAGGAAAGTGACAGTGCCATCAAGGTCGATCCGATAAAGCCCCCCAGCTCCGCCGAGATAGATAGCGTTATCGAAGAAAGTCGCGCTATAATTCATGATACCAGCGCTACCCACCCATCGCAGCGCTCCATCGGTATCGATGATCGCAGGCGAAGAGTCACTGCAAGCCCCTTTCACCAGCATGTAATCATAGCTCAATGCGGTGCTCGCCGTTCGAGGCTGTAGCACCATTGGCGTCTGGTACCCGCACCCTTGGTCGGCGAAAGCTGCGGTTGCGATCGTCGTGCTATCGGTCTTGGAAGAACCGTCAAGAAAGGAATAGATGAGGGTGACGGTGTTGGTGAAACCGTCGTAGAGTCCGTAGACGGGGAGAAAAATCTGGGTGCTCGGCGGCACCAGATAGCCGCGCATGACGAGGTAATCGTGGGCGTATGTGCCTGACAGGGGCCGGGTGACGGAGCCCGTCTTTGGCGTAACGGTGAACTGAATGCTCTTGATCACGCTCGTATCGCTTGCGGTCAGCGTGAGTTGACTGATAAACGGTGTCGGACCCGAAATGTGTCCCGTGATCGTGATTGAGGTGTCGTCCGCCTGCGTCGCAAACGCATCCCGGGAGAAGAAAGTTAGAGTAGCGACGAGGGTGAACAGAACAAGCCGCTTCATGGGCATTTTTTACTCGGCCGATTACTGGCGGTGGTTAGATCATCCCGAGCTTCATCCGGCCGGCTTCGCTGATCATGCCCTGGTTCCATGGTGGATCCCAGACGAGCTGCACGTCGGCCTCGTCGACGCCTTCGATGCTCAGGATCTTGCTCTGGGCGTCGTTCGCAATCGCTGGACCCATGCCGCAACCGGGCGCGGTCAGAGTCATTTGCACTTCGACTTTGGTGCCACCTGCCGGGTTCTCGATTAGCTTGCAGTCGTAGACCAGGCCGAGATCCACGATATTGACCGGAATCTCCGGGTCATAGCATTGGCGCAGTTGCTCCCAGACCGCTTTTTCGTCGACCGGCCCGCCAGTGCCCTGCGCCGCTGGCTGCTCGCCGTTTGCGCTTTGCGGTTTTTCCAAACCGAGCGCGTCGAGGTCATTTTCGGAGATACGAGCAAGGCCCTGGTAAGTTGCGATGGTGTAACTGCCGCCCAGGGTCTGCGTCACGACGCCAGGCGTGCCCGCGGGAATGCTGGTTTTATTCCCGCTCGGGATTTGAATCGCTTCGACGTCGCGGGAGGTGGTGAATTCAGTGTTTTCGTGCATAGCGGAAGTTCGTTAGGCTAGGAATCGAGGACGATTTTCAATTTTTTCTGCGCCGCTGTTGGGGGCGTAAATGAATCAATCAGGCTTGGTGCCCTGGCCGCTTGGGGCGCGGGCGCCGCCTCTCCGGTGAGGGCGGAACGCAATGCGCCCTCAACCAGCCGGGCGCAGTGAATTTTCACCGGCGGCAAGGCGCCCAGCGGCGCCGCGAGATCTTCGCCGGACATCGACATCGCTTCGTCGATCGTTTTCCCGGCCAGCATTTCGGTCGCGACGCTGGCCACGGCGATGGCAGTCTGACAGCCGAAGGTCTGAAACGTGGCGCGATCGATCACCTTCCGCCCGCCTTCTTCCTTGAACTTCACCCACATTCGCAACATGTCGCCGCAATCAGCGCTGCCGACGGTCCCGATGGCGTCGGCGTTTTCCATCTCGCCGAGGTTCTGCGGATTCTTGACCGCCGCTTCGATGCGTTTTTCGAGGTCGTCGTTCATCAGTTTATTCGAGGTGGTAACGGGCCAATTTCGGATCGATCTCGGCACTCCAGGCGTCGATCCCGCCGCGCAGGCTCTTGATCTTCTCAAAGCCGTGCCCCTGAAAATAGGCCGCTGCGTCCATGCTGCGCGTCCCTTGATGATCGTAGATCACGAGCAGGTCGGTGCGTGACCATTGCGCGAGAATTTCCTGCATGAATTCCTGGGTGAAAAGCTGCGCGCCGGGAAGTTTAACGGCGTCGAATTCCTCGCGCGTCCTGATGTCGAGCAGATGAATTGTTTCGCCGGCGGCGAGGCGATCCGTTAACTCGCACGGTTCGATCTGGATGGCGCGATCGGCCGCGTCGCTGACCAGGATGTGCTCGGTGACTTCATCGACATCGAGCTTCTCATTGCGCGCGCAGACGCCGGCGAGAGTTTCGTCCGGGCTAAAGCCGCAACTGGCGCAGCCTCCGATGTGATAACGGCGGAACAACGCCCGTTGCGCACCGGGATAGTGTTCCAGCAGCTCCCGCATTGTTGTTTGGGGATTGATTTCGGCGGCCGCGTCCATATGGCACCCGCAACCTACGGGCGAGGCCAGAAACCGCAAGCCGACGCGCCCGCTCAAGGCGGTTAACGCAGATCGTATACTTCGACCAAACCGACCCCGGTCGAAGCACCTGCGCCGCGAACGACGGCCGAGTAAGGACCGGCCGGCAGGTTAAGAAGGAGCGCCGATTCGGACGGATTGGGCAGGGCGAGACCGTTGAGTTGGATGTCTCCAACCTCTTCGCCATCCTGCCAATTGTCGTTGGTCGCGAGCATCAGGCCGTTGGCATCATGGATCGTCAGCATCGGGTCGCTGAGAGGCTGATTCACGTTGGCCGCGGAAAGGGAGGGACCTAGCGCGCGCACGACAACGGTCGAGCTTGCCACATCTCCGATAATGAAACCGCCAATCAGCACGTCATCTCCTGTGCCGACGAATCCGCGAGCGCTTAGGTTCGCGAGAATAGAGCCGTTCGCCGGGGACAGATCATAGGTCTCCACCAGACCGATTCCAGTCGAGTCATTTTGGCCGCTAACGACGACGGTGTAGGCTCCCGGTTCCAGGGTTAGCATGGTGGCGGCCTCAAGTGCATCTCCCGGCGCCAGATGTTCGGCGCTGATGGTCGCCGCGGCGGGATCCATCTCCCAGTTGTCGTTCAAGCCGATCTGCGCGCCGGAGGAGTTAAACACGGTAAGGACTGGATCAGGCAGCACGCCAGGCACGCCGAAATTACCGAGCGAAGGGCCAATAGCGCGCAGGACCACCGTTTTAGGTAAATCGCCAGTGACAATAAAACCTTCGATGAGCGAGTCGTCGCCGGTGCCAACGAACGCGCGGGTAGAAAGATTGAGAGCCTGCGGCCCAATCCTCGGGAACCTGGTGGACTCCATGTGCAGCGGCACGGCATTGAAGACCTCGTCGCAAAAATTGGTCGGATAGCGATAGTCGAAGATCTTTTCGCCGGTCGCGCTGAGTCCGAGCACGCGCGCATAGTTCGTCTCGGCGCCAAACCCATTCTCAAAGGCATAATCGACGAGATAATTGTTCGGTGCATCCTCGTAAACCGAACCGCAGATTGGGCTCTCGACGATTTGGTCCATTTCATAGTTCCAGACTTCGGTGGCAAGGCTTGTGGCCGTGTCGATGTGATATTTGCGTGGACTGGAATAGGCACGATCCAGGCCCGGTGGCATCTGGACCATGCTGTTAAAACCATTGTCAAATAGCAGCAGGTCCTGATCGTAAGAGATCGAAACGGCATGCTGACCGATCGGGGGCAGACTATCCGGTGCAGTGTTGAGTGCATACTGCGCAAGTGACGGAAATTCGTGCCAATGCTTGGTCGGATCGCCGAGGATCCATTTGATCGTGCCGGTCTCGTAGTCGAGGCAGATGACAAAGTTCTCCCGACTAGAGACGAGCAAAGAGTCGTCCGCACGGTTGTAGGTGACCGAATTGTTGTGAAACCAATCAATGCCGTCCAGGTAAACGAACTGACTCGGATCATCGCCGCCCGCGATCATGGCCGCGCTAACGATTTCAGAAAGGGCCCAGATTCTAAGAACCGTCCCCGCCGAATCGACTTCGAGGATCGTCGACTCTGACTGCGCGGCCGTGTCCGCCTCGAGAAGGACACCAACTTTGCCGCGGTCGGCATTATGATGGAAATCGATTATCCCGATATCGCCGTAGTTCCGCAGAAGAGTTACGGTCCCGTCGAGCTCGATGCGATGCAGGAGACTGCCAGTCGCCAGATAAAACGCATTATCGAAAAAGACCGAGGTTGCGCTCGAAACACCTGCCGCGCCGACCCAGCGCAAGGCGCCGTCGGTATCGATGATACCTGGGGCAAAGCTGCTGCAGGAATTCTTGACCATGAAATAGTCATAACTAAGGCCGGACGCGTCCGTCCGGGGTTGGACAACGACGGGCGCATCGTAGCCACAGGTATCCGTAAAAGCGTCGGTCGTGATGGTGGTGCTGTCTTGCTTCGAAGAGCCATCGAGAAACTGATAGGTCAGGGTAACGGAGTTGGCGTAACCAGCGTAGAGACCGTAAACCGGGAGAAAGATCTGGCCGGTGTCGGAGTCGAGGTCGCCCCGGTCGATCAGATAGGTCGCAGCAAAGGTGCCGGAGAGCGGGCGAGTGACTGACCCCGGCTTGGGGGCTATCGTGAACGCAACACTCCGGATCACGCTCGTGTCGCTCGCCAGCAGAACCAGCTGTTGGATCAGAGGAGTGGCTCCAGGATTTTGACCCGTGATGGTAATCGTCGTGTCATCGGCCTGCGTTCCAAGAGCAAACGGACAAGTGAGAAGAAGAAGCGACGCGACGACGAGACAGGAGCGATTGCGTTTCACAAGCTAGCTACCTTGGTCCAGCCCCTTTTGACACGGCGACAATTCAATGGAGAGCATGTTCGCGCTACAGCTCTTGCGGCGAGCCGAGTAACTCGACAATGTGCTGGAGCAAACGTCCTGCGCCGCCGCCGTCGAGGCTGCGATGGTCGAAGCTCAGCGTAATCTGAGCCTCGGTCCGCGGGACGAATTCGCCCTTCGCTTCGTCCCAAAACGGCGTCTTTTTTCCAGCGCCAAGTCCGAGCAAAACGGTCTGATCGGGGAGGGGAATGGGAGTGCCCCATTCGAGCCCGAAGGTGCCGAAATTCGAAACCGAAGCGATACCTCCCGCCTGCATCTCGGGCGAAATGCGACGCTGCCGGGCGAGCGCGACCAGCTCGTCATAATTCTTGGTCAGCTCGCCTAACGATGTCTTGTCCGCGTCACGAATGACCGGCACCATGATGCCGTCCTGCGCTTCGACCGCGACGCCGATATCGATGGAAGGTGATTGCACGACGCGGTTGCCGACGAGTTTTGCGGCCGCGGCGGGATTCTTCGCGAGCGCGAGCGCGAGCGCGCGCAAAGCGTAGAGCGCGGGACCCGGTTTCGGATCGCGCTTCTTGCGATCTTGCAGCACCGGATCGAGACAAACCGACGAGCCCACGGTGGCAAGCGGTCGCGACCAACTGCGCCGCATCGCGTCCGCCACGCCCGTTCGCATCGCGCTGGCGGTTTCCGCCGTCTGCGTTTCGAGGCCGCCGAGAAACGTTTCCAGATCCTTGATCGTGACCCGCCCGGCCTTGCCGCTGCCGGCGATGCCGGCCAGATCCGCATTCGTTAGGCTGAGCTCGGCCATGCGGGCGCGGACGCGCGGTGAAAGATAGCCGGCGCCTTTCGCCCCCGCGGGGACGGGCAGCACGCCCGTTTGATCGACTTGGAAATGCGAACCGGTCGGCACCGGCGCGAGCTCCTTTTCGTCGACTTGGAAATGCGAGCCGTTGTCCGTGCCCTGGACTTTTGCGTCTTCGTCTTCGCGTCCGGGAATTTCTTCCGCCAGTTCGCCCTCCGGCGGCTCTGGCGCCGTCTTTTTGAAACGCGCCGCGTCGGCTTCGCTCGCCTCGACGTAACCAAGCACCGCGCCGACCGCGTAAACCTTTTTCACTTCCGCTTCAATCCCAGCGATCTCACCTGCGCAGGGTGTCGTCACGCCCATCACGGCCTTATCGGTTTCGACTTCGATGACCTCCTGATCGACTGCGACTTTCTCTCCCGGTTTGACTTTGATCGCGACGATCGTGGCCTCGGCCATCGATTCGCCGAGCTGCGGCATGGTGATTGGAACTTTCGGCATAAAGGTTATGTGCGTTGCTGGCGTCGGAGCACAGGCATCTTGCCTGTGGGGAGACCAGGCGTCCCGCCTGCTTCAGCGCCGATGCAGGCGAGCCGCCTGCATACCCCACAGGCAGGCTGCCTCTGCTCCGGTTCCTCGTGGGGCATGATTATCATTCGGCTAAAATCTGGCGGGCCTTCGCGGCGATGGTTTTGGTGTTGGGCCGATGCGTTTCCCAGAGATTGGGATGATACGGAATCGGCGTGTCCTTGGCGTTGAGCCGCGCGGGCGCGGCATCGAGCAAGTGAAAACCTTCCGTCGTGACGCGCGCGATCACTTCGGCGGTCACGCCGCCCCACGGAAAAGTTTCACCGACGCAAAGCAAACGGCCCGTGCGCGCGACGGAGGCGAGCACGGTGGCAGTATCGAGCGGCTTGACCGTGCGCAGATCGACCACTTCGATTTCGATGCCTTCGCCGCTCAGTTGCTTGGCCACGGCGAGCGCTTCGTGCACCATCGCGCTGTTCGTCACGATGCTCAGGTCGCGTCCCGGCCTAACGATTCGAGCTTTGCCGACCGGAAGAGCCTCCTTCGGCAAGGCGTCGGCCTTGAGATGGTAATAAAGATACTTGTGCTCGCAGTAGATCACCGGGTCGTCGATCGCGACCGCATCGATCAACATGGTGTAGGCATCTTCAACCGTCGCCGGCGTCATCACGACCAGCCCGGGATAATGCGAATAAATAGCTTTCCATGCTTTGGCTGTGGAACGGGCCGCTGCCTTTGGTTCCGCCGGAGGGCAGGCGCACGGTGATCGGGCACGGCTGCTGCGTCCGCCAGTATTGCGTGCCCGGCGTTGTTCAGAATCTGATTGAGCGCCACGCTCGAGAAATCGGCGAACTGCATCTCGACAATCGGCCGCATCCCTTCCATGGCCGCGCCGATCGCGGTGCCGACCATCGCGTCTTCGCTGATCGGCGTGTTCAGCACGCGCCCGGGAAATTGCTCCGCCAGGCCCTTCGTCGCTTTAAACGCGCCGCCGAATTTACCGGCAATATCCTGGCCGTAGATGAAAACGCGCTCGTCCTCGCGCAGGAGATGCGCCTGGGCTTCGCGAATCGCTTCGAGGTAGGTGACGCTCATGAGGAAAATGACGAAATCCGAAATCCGAAATGCCGAAAAAATGACCAATGACGAATGGCGAAAGAACAACGCGCCTAAGCCGTTTCGGATTTCGTCATTCGTCATTGCTTCGAGCTTCGTCATTCGGATTTCGTCATTCTCCGGAAGCATCCAGGAGTTCGCGGGTCGAGATCGCGCACCAATCTTCTTCATTCCCGACCGGCGCGGCTTCGCGTTGCGCGGTCTCGACTGCTTCTTGCACTTCGGCGGAAATCTCGGCGCGCCATTCTTTGAGCGTCGCGGCTGTCAAGCCAGCCGTTCCCGGCGATCAACTTCTCCGTCTTCAGGACGCAGTCCGCCGCCCACGGTTCCTTCTTCATTTCCGACGGAACGTAGCTGGCGTCGTCGTGCTCGCCGTGCCCGGCGAGTCGCAGAAGCGAAGCGACGACCAATTGCGGCGGACCTCCGGCGCGCGCGCTGCTCAACCGCGCCGCCGATCACGTCGAGACAGGCGGCAAGATCGGTGCCGTCGACTTTGTGGCCTTCGTAGCCGTAGGCGCTGCGCGCGATCGACGAGATGTGCGCAGGCAAATTCGCGATCGTTAGGCGTGGAATAGGCGAAATGGTTATTCGACGCCACCAAAACGAACGGCACTTTTTCGACGCGCGGCGATGTTCATTCCCTCGTGGGTCGCGCCGGTCTGCATGCCGCCTTCGCCGATCGTCGTGAGGCCGACGAAACCCTTTTCGCCCTTCATCCGTTTCGCCATCAGCTTGCCGACGACCACGGGAATCAGGGAGCCGAGGTGACTGATCATGGCGAGCTGCCCGGTCGCGGGCCAGCCACGATGGATATTCCCGTCGCGGCCGCGCATTGATCCTTGCCGCGAACCGAGATAAGTGCGGGTGACATTGAGCAGCGGCTCGCCCGCGGCCGCGCGTCCCGCCTGGTCGCGAATGAGCGGGCCAAAGACGTCGCCCTTTTTCAAAAACATCCCGCAAGCCGCACTGACGGCTTCCTGTCCGCGCCCGACGTAAACGCCGCCGGTGATCATGCCGCCGCGATAAAGGACTGGTCAGTTTTTCCTCGAGAATTCGCGTCTGCAGCATCCAGCGAAATGCCTCCAGGTAGCGCTCGTGCGGCGGGCCCTTGTTCGCGGAGGATTTGCGGGCACGTTTCGCGGTTTGAAACATCCGCTTGATCTAAACCAGCAACGTCCGGCGCGCCAAAATTTTTTGCGCGAGGCGGCGGCAGATGATGCAATTCTACTGCCAGCGAACGATTCTAAACGAGACGAAGCAAGTTTTGCGTGAAGGTGGGCGCGGCTGCATTTCGTCAGGCGGGACTGCACCGGCGATTGACCTGAACACACTCTTGAACGCGACACTAATCAACCATTTGAGCGACTTGATCGAAGGGCTCGAACACTGGGGTTACGTGATCGTGTTCCTGATCGTGCTCCTGGAATGCCAGGCGTTTCTCGGTTTGTTCATGCCGGGCGAGAGCATGGTGATGGTGGCCGGTTTTCTCGCCGGACAGGAAGTGCTGGATGTGCGGGTGCTGATCATCGTGGTCGCGCTGGCGGCGATCCTGGGGGACAGCATCGGCTATGAGTTCGGCCGTTGGCTGGGCCGCGATTGGCTACGACGCCACGGCCCGAGCTTCTGGCTGCGGCCGGAACGACTCGATAAGATGGACGCGTTCTTCGCCAGACACGGCGGCCTCAGTGTGCTCTTCGCTCACTTTCTTCATGTCGGTCGCGCTCTGATGCCGTTCCTGGCCGGCGCGGCGCGTCTGCCGTATCTCCGCTTCCTGGCCTATAATGCGACTGGATGTTTTCTCTGGGCGACCATCTTTTCGCTCGTCGGCTATTTCTTCGGCCAAAACTGGCACCTGATGGAGCGCTGGATCGGGCGGGCCAGCGTCGTGATCGGTATTCTCGCCGGCATGGTCCTGGCCATGATTTGGCTCTGGCGCTGGATCGCGAGTCGCGAAATGGAGATCAGGCGCTGGTGGGAGCAATTTTGCGCGCGACCCGAGGTAACGAAATTTCGGCAGCGCTTTGCCGGGCACATCGACTGGTTGCAGCAGCGACTTTCGCCGAAGGGCTATCTGGGAATTCACCTAACGATCGGGATTTTCCTCCTCCTGGCCGCGGCCGCGATCTTCGGCGGATCGATTCAGGCGATTGGGACACGCGAGCTTTTCGTTAGCATGGACCGGCAGGTCACGGGCTGGTTTGAAAATCATGCCGCTGCGCCCGCCAGTCGAGTGATGTTCGTTATGGTCCATCTCAGCTCGGTGGTCTGGCTGGCGGCGCTGGCTTTGCTCGCGGCGATGATCCTGATCTGGCAGCGCGAAAAATATCGACTGCTCGTATTGCTTCTGGCCGGACCGGTTGGCGTTGGACTCGACTTTGTGCTCAAGCAGCTTTTCGCCCGGGAGCGACCGCGTTTCGGCGATGAATTTGTCGGCCGCGCGGGCGGGCTTCTGCACGGGGATATGCTGAGCGCGACGGTGGTCTACGGGGCACTGGCCTACATCCTGGTGCGCAGCGGTCTGCGCTGGCGGACCCGCGCGCTGCTCATCCTGTTAGCGATCCTTGTACTTTTCGTGATCGCCCTCAGCAGTCTCTATCTCGGCGCCTACTACTTGAGTGACGTGCTCGCGGCCATGATGGAAGGCGCTGTCTGGCTCTTCTTCTGCATCAGCGGCGTGGAGATCGTTCGCTGGCGCGCGCAAGCGCATCGCGCCGTGCCTGCGTTGTAGCCGGGATCGCTGATCCCGGTCCTCGTGAAACTGTGCGCGCGGGGCTGCCCGGATCAGCGATCCCGGCTACCGGGGAATTATTCGCCGATGTCGCTCGCGCAGACTGGCGATGGCGTATTCGCGATTCATTTTCGCGATGAAACTGGCGCTGATTTCGGCCGGGCAGACCGCTTCGCATTCGTAGGTGTTGGTGCAGTTGCCGAAACCTTCCGCGTCCATCTGCCTGACCATGTCGCAGGACACGGCGGGAACGTTCCGGCTGACCCTGCGGGAGAAGCGCGAGATGCGAAATTTTGGCCGAGGTGAAGAGCATTGCGGAAGCGTTCGGGCAGGCGGCCGCGCAAGCGCCGCAACCGATGCAGGCGGCCGCTTCCATCGCGAGATCGGCGTTGTGTTTCGGGATCGGAATCGAGTTCGCTTCCGGCGCGGAGCCGGTGCGCGCGCTGACGAATCCGCCCGCCTGCACGATGCGATCGAGCGCGGAGCGATCGATGACGAGATCCTTGATGATCGGAAAAGAACGGGCGCGGAAAGGCTCGACCGTGATCGTCGCGCCATCCTTGAACTCTCGCATGTAAAGCTGGCAGGCGGCGGCGGGATGCGAGGGGCCGTGCGCTTCGCCGTTGATCGTCAGGCTGCAGGTGCCGCAGATCCCTTCGCGGCAATCGGAGTCGAACGCGACCGGCTCTTCGCCGCGATGGGTGAGTTGTTCGTTGAGGATGTCGAGCATCTCGAGAAACGAGGTGGCGGGCGAGATGTCCTCGATCTCGTATTTCTTCAGCTTGCCTTCAGCTTCGCGCGCAGGCTGGCGCCAGATCTTGAGCTTGAAGTTCATCCGAGCTTTAAGTTTTAAGTGTTAAGTTTAAGAGACCACGACATTTGGAGCGCCTTACTTAAAACTTAACACTTAAAGCTACACTCATTTGTAGCTTCGGGTCGCCAGATGGACCGACTCGAAGACGAGCGGCTCGCGGTGCAACTTCGGTTCCGCGCCGTTCGCCCTGATATTCCCAGGCGAAAACGTCGGCAAAGTTTTCGTCGTCGCGCACCGCTTCGCCATCGGCGGTCTGATGTTCCTCGCGGAAATGGCCGCCGCACGATTCGTCGCGGGCGAGCGCGTCGCGGCACATCAATTCGCCGAACTCGAGGAAATCCGCGACCCGGCCGGCGCGCTCGAGCGATTGATTAAAGGTTTCGCCGTAGCCCGGGACGGTGACGTCGTTCCAGAATTCTTCGCGCAGTTGCGGGATGCGCGCGATCGCTTCCTTGAGGCCGGCGGCGTTGCGGGCCATGCCGCATTTGTCCCAGAGGAGGAGGCCGAGCTCGCGATGGAAGGAATCGACCGAGCGTTTGCCGTCGACATCGAGCATGCGCTTGGTCCGGTCGCGCACGTCGTTCTCGGCCTTGACGAATTCGGGATGATCGGTCGAGGGACGTTTGCCGATCTGGCCGGCGAGATAGTTAGGCAAAGTGTAGGGGAGGACGAAATAGCCGTCGGCCAGCCCCTGCATGAGGGCGCTGGCGCCGAGGCGATTGGCGCCGTGGTCGGAAAAATTCGCTTCGCCGATGACGTGCAGGCCGGGGACGTTGCTCATCAGGTTGTAGTCCACCCAGAGCCCGCCCATCGTGTAATGGACCGCCGGGTAAATGCGCATCGGCGCTCTGGTAGGCGTTCTCGCCGGTGATTTTTTCGTAGATGTCGAAGAGGTTGCCGTAGCGCTCGCGGATCGTGTCTTCGCCGAGGCGCGCGATCGCGTCCTTGAAATCGAGATAAACGCCGCGCCCGCCCGGGCCGACGCCGCGGCCTTCGTCGCAGACTTCCTTGGCGCTGCGGGAGGAGATGTCGCGCGGGGCGAGGTTGCCGTAGCTCGGATATTTGCGCTCGAGATAATAATCGCGATCGGCTTCCGGGATGTCGTTAGGCGGCTTGGCGCAATCCTCTTTCCGCTTCGGCACCCAGACGCGGCCGTCGTTGCGGAGCGACTCCGACATGAGGGTGAGCTTCGACTGGTAGTCGCCGCTGACCGGGATGCAGGTCGGATGGATCTGGGTGTAGCAGGGGTTGGCGAAGAGCGCGCCCTTCTTGTAGGCGCGATAGGTGGCGGTGACGTTGCAGCCGCGGGCGTTGGTCGAGAGGTAAAAGACGTTGCCGTAGCCGCCGGTCGCGAGGACGACCGCGTCGCCGGCGTGCCGGACGATTTCGCCGGTGATGAGGTTGCGCGTGATGATGCCCTTGGCGTGGCCGTCGACGACGACGAGATCGAGCATTTCGGTCTGCGGAAACATCGTGACCGTGCCGGCCGCGATCTGCCGGCAAAGCGCCTGGTAGGCGCCTAACAAGAGCTGCTGCCCGGTCTGGCCGCGCGCGTAGAAAGTGCGCGAGACCTGCGCGCCGCCGAAGGAGCGATTGGCGAGCAGCCCGCCGTATTCGCGCGCGAAGGGCACGCCCTGCTCGACGCATTGGTCGATGATGTTATTGGCGACTTCGGCGAGCCGATAAACGTTCGCTTCGCGGGAGCGGAAATCGCCGCCCTTGATCGTGTCGTAGAAAAGCCGGTAAACGCTGTCGCCGTCGTTCGGGTAATTCTTCGCGGCGTTGATCCCGCCCTGGGCGGCGATGCTGTGGGCGCGGCGCGGGCTGTCCTGGTAACAGAACGATTTCACGTTGTAGCCCTGCTCGGCGAGGGTCGCGGCGGCCGAGCCGCCGGCCAGTCCGGTGCCGACGACGATGATCTCGAATTTCCGGCGATTGTTAGGCGCGACCAGCTTGGAATTGTTCTGATGCCGCCGCCATTTTTCCGGCAAGCGGACCGTCCGGGCGTCCTGGAATCGAGGGTGCCGATCATGGTGGGTCCGCAATTTCACCCAGCCGAGCAGGACGGCGGCGGGGATGGAGCTGTAACCGACGAAAAGGAGCCAGGCGAAAACGCGGCCGCCGAGGGCGAGGCGCGGGGCGAGCTTCTGGTTATTCAAGCCTAACGACTGGAAAAAACTGGAGGAACCGTGGCTCAGATGGAGCGCGAGCAGGAACATCGCGAGAATGTAAAACCCCGAGACGAGCGGACTCTGAAAGCCGAGGATCATCATGGAATAAACGTCGTAGTGGCCGAGCGGATCCGCGCGGAAGGGTGGCAAAGCGCGGATCGGTCGTGCGGATGGTGAATTGCAGGAGATGGTAGATGATGAAGGCGAGGAGGATGAGCCCGCTCAGCACCATGCTGCGCGAGGCGAGGGTCGCTTTGACCGTGTCCTTGCGCCGGTAGTGCTCGGGCCGGGCCCGCCGGTTCTCGATCGCGAGCCGGATCGTGTAATAGATGTGCGCGAGCACGACGACGAGGAGAAAGGCGCGGATCACCCAGAGCAGCGGCCCGAGGTCGCGCAGATGCTCGGCATAGCCATTGATCCACTCCGGCCCGAGGAAGATCTGGAGATTGCCGAGGAGATGCCCGATGACGAAGAGAATGAGGACGATCCCGGTCACCGCCACGATCATTTTCCGTCCGACGGATGAGCGATGAAAGGCGGCGATGTTGGTCACAGGATTTGGCGCTCGCAGGAGGCGCGGGTGACTGAAACTAGGAGCAGCGTCTGCGGAGTCAAGTAGGCGCCAGGCCGGGCGAAAACGCGAATTCACCCTTCCCGGGCTTGCGAGCCATGACAAGGAATTGCCGGCCGAAGAAGCGCCAAAGAAACGGACAGCGCAGGTAGATTCGAAGGAGGATGAGTGGTGGCGCGAACCCCTGCGACATACTGTAGGGAAGGAATCTGTCGATCGCCCGGTCGATTGTGAATCCAGCCAGTCTCAAGCCCTCACCAAGTGAGGCCTCGGTCAAGGCGAGGTGATGATCCCAAAAGTCCCAGTAACTGCCGGGCAAGAATTTGATGTTTGGCCCCAGGCAGATAATTCGCCCCTCTGGTTTGAGACAGCGAAAGGCTTGGTCAAGGGTCCGGCATAAGCTTTCCTTGGAAGGCAGGTGTTCAAAAAAATTGCTGGTGAAAACGACGTCGAGGCATTCATCGGGCAAGGCCCATGGTTGCGCGCAATCCTGGGCCAGGAAGGTCACCTCCGTGGCCAGCTTCCCGGGAGAATCGGGATTGAGGTCCATCCCATATTTACGCGCAGCACTGATCTGGTTAACGAATTCGCCCCAGCCGCAACCCAGATCGAGGATGGTGCTATTCGAAGGAATCCATCGCGAGAAAAATTCGCGAGTCAGGATTTTCCAAACCGCCTTCCGGTAGGGTGCGTTTCCTTCGAAACGCAACGCATATTCCAGTTGGAGTTCGCGAGACATGAGCTAAGGCTGAGTGAATGACGTGAACTGCTGAGAGAAAATCTAGATGAGCGAGAAGGAGCGAAATTGCGAATATTAATTAGCGGAATCTGCGGCTTTGTCGGCAGCACGCTCGCCCGCTCTTTGCTCGAGGGAGACCGTAACCTCCATGTCTCTGGTTTCGATAATTTCGTCCGGTCGGGGAGCGAAACAAACCGCGTCGCGTTGCGTCGGTTGGGCATCGCTGTCCGCCATGGAGATGTCCGCAGCGCGGCTGATGTCGATGCGCTTCCGCCGGCGGACGTGGTGGTCGACGCCGCCGCAAACCCGAGCGTCCTCGCGGGCGTTGATGGCTTGTCCAGCAGTCGGCAGGTGGTCGAGCATAATTTGATCGGAACCGTCAATCTCCTTGAATATTGCCGTCGACACGGAGCCGCCTTTACTCTCCTCAGCACCAGTCGGGTTTACTCTGTCGCACCGCTGGCGAGCCTTCCCGTCGTGGAACGAGATTCGGCTTTTGCTCCGGATAACTCAGCGTCCCTCCCAGCGGGATTGGGCGTCGAGGGAGTGAGCGAAGGATTTAGCACGACGCCACCCACTTCGCTCTATGGCAGTACCAAGGTGGCCTCGGAGCAACTTGCGCTCGAATATGGCGGAACCTTTCGATTTCCGGTCTGGATCAATCGTTGCGGGGTTCTGGCGGGCGCCGGTCAATTTGGCCGTTGCGACCAGGGAATTTTTAGTTTCTGGATCAACTCCTGGTTGCGTCGGCAGCCGCTCAAATACATTGGGTTTGGCGGCCAGGGTTTTCAAACCCGCGACTGTTTGCATCCGCGTGATCTCGTCCCGTTACTGCGGAAACAGTGGGAGGAACCGCTCGACTCTTACCGACCCCGATTGGTGAACGCGAGCGGTGGTGCCGGTAACTCCATTTCTCTCGCACAACTTAGCCGGTGGTGTAAAGGGCGCTTTGGACCGCGCGAGGTCGGAGTCGATTTGACGCCACGCCCATTCGACCTGCCCTGGTTGGTGCTCGATTCCTCGTTCGCCGGGAAAACATGGGGCTGGACAGTTGAGACCAGTTTAAGTTCCATCCTGGAAGAAATCGCTCGTCACGCAGAAGCCCATGAATCCTGGCTGGAGCTTTCTGAACCATGAGTGTCAGGCCGACGCCCCTCAAATTACTCTCGGTGGTGATCCCGGCCCAGAACGAGGAGGGCTGCATCGCGTCAACCGTCCAGCATTTGCACGTCGAACTCCAGTTGCGCGGGGTGCCGCACGAAATTGTGGTGGTCGACGACGGAAGCAGCGATCGCACGTGGGAGATTCTGCGGCAACAAAGCGAGGCGATTCTCGAATTAAAGCCCCTGCAAAACAACAGTCAAAAAGGCTTTGGCCGAGCCATTCAACAGGGATTGGATGGAGCCAGCGGGGATGCTGTTGTGATCATGATGGCGGATGAATCCGACGATTGCCGCGATGTTGTGCGCTACTGGGAGAAGCTGAACGAAGGGTTCGACTGCGTCTTTGGGAGCCGATTCATCAAAGGGGGCGGGGTGATCGATTATCCGCCGCTCAAGATGATGCTCAATCGCCTGGCCAATTTTTTTCTGCGCGTCCTTTTTCGGCACAGTTTGAATGACACGACCAATGCGTTTAAAGCCTACCGAAAGACGGTGATCGACGGGATGCGACCGCTCATTTCGCCGCACTTTAACATCACGGTCGAACTCCCCTTGAAGGCAATCGTTCGGGGTTACTCGTGGACCGTTATCCCGATCACCTGGCGCAATCGCCGCACGGGGCAGGCCAAGTTGAAAATCAAGGAGATGGGGAGCCGCTACCTCTTTATCTGTCTCTATGTCTGGCTCGAAAAATATCTCAGCCGGGGCGACTACCGGCGTCGGGAATTGGCTGTGGAAAAGGCTGTCCTGCCGCGGACACCACCCTCTGAGATCAAGCTTAAGTCACAGCCCTGACGCCCGCATCTCAACGAGGGCCGGGATGCCTGAAACTGGAAAGAGCGTCGTCGGTCCGGATTCCGAACTCGCTTTCTGGCGAGGTTGAGTTACCTCGCCGGTGGAGCAAGGCGCCGCGCGAGTTCGTCAGCTCTCTCCCGGAAGGCGTTCTCGAGCTGTGAGATCGCTTGCTCGTCCCTCTCGAATCGCACCGCGGCCTCCATCATTTCGAGACTGAGCTGCCAGGCTGTTTCGACTAAAGCCGGATCTGTCTTCGGATCGGAGGGGTCGTAGTCCCCCGGCACCTTCGAGCTGTTGATCCGTTCACCTAAAGGTTCCAGGCAGGCGGTCTCGAAAGGTTCGCCGAGAAAATTGAGCACCTCCCTGATCGAGCCCTCAGAATGCTCGGTCAGGTCGGAGTGGCGAAGACGATAAATCACTGCCGATCCGTAGGCCCGTTCCGCGGCGAGGCAGGCGCGGACCGTGCGTAGCCAGTAATCGTATGCCTCTTGTTCGCTCTGGACCAGCGGCGGTCCGCCAGTGCGTTCGAATGTCAACATCGAGCGAACGACGTTGGATACGTCGCGCACTAAGTGAATGAAGCGAGCTTGTGGGAACAGTTTGCGCAGAGCGTGAATATGAAAGGAGTATTCCGGAGTCCCGTCGACCCAGCGCATCTTGGGATCCGATGCCTTGCGGGCAATTTTGAATGCGGTCGAGGCGGCGGGCGCCTTGACCGGCTGAACGCGCGACTCCGTCACCATCTCCTCGCTGCAGGCCCGGCCTCGTTCTTCAAGCTTCTCGCGGTGACGGAGGATCAGCCGGTTCATCGCTTCGCCAAATTCCGCAAAGAATTCGGGCCGTCCCACTCCCAGAGCACTCAACTGGGAACGTTCGCCACGCGCCGTTCCCAACCGATAAGCATTTTCGATTTGGAAAGTGAGCGGGCCAATCCAGCTGGATTCCTCCTGGGCGAGAATGTTCGAATGCTGTCCCAGGCACCAGGTCAGAATGCTGGTTCCGGAGCGGGGCGAACCGACGATAAAGACGGGTCGAGCAGACGCAAAAACAGAAGCAGACACGGAGATCAGGGCCAAGCCCAGTTATCGCAGTTGGCGACCGCTATTGCCAGACGAAAACGAGAGCGCCAAGGCGAGCGTGCCACGCATGAGTTGACGGAAGGGCGCGTTTCGAGCATGAAGGGAGAGCCATTCGCGCTTGAGCGCGCCGCCCAATGGCCGCGAAGTCCGTATGTTACGTCATCATCTGCCGCAGTTCCTGACGCATTTGTCCACCTTGGGCCGGTATGCGTCCAGCTATTGGCAGGCCGGGACGCGGGCCGTGGCAGGCGCTCTTTTTCGAGTCGAATCGCCGCGTGATGCATTTAGCGTGGCCCTGCGCCGGGGGAGGCTCTCTCCTCCCCCCGGAGCCCCGGGGTGGCAAAGAAGGCGCCAATTCTGATCCACTATCACATTTTTAAGAACGCCGGGACATCGTTCGAGTGGGCTCTGGAGCAAGCATTCGGTCGCGGATATCGTTCCTTCGATTCTGATTCACCGCGCGGCTATATCTCACATCGCGACCTGGTGGACTTCTCAAAGCGCCATCTGGGTATTAGTGCCATCTCCAGCCATCAGGCTGCGCCTCCCGCGCCGACGATTCGCGGACGCGAGGTTGTGACCAGTATCCTCATCCGGGACCCGATCGCCCGCATCCGGTCGATCTACTCCTTTGAACGGTCGCAGCAAGCGTCGACGCCCGGAGCGATCAAAGCCAAAGACCTTAGCTTCAAAGAATACGTGGAGTGGCGACTGGAAACGTCGCCGGCCATGCTCTGCAATTTTCAGGTTCATTTTTGCACCCGCAATGTGACGAACCCGGCGGGCTTTCCGAATCGCGAGAGGCTGGACGAAGCAATCCGTAACCTGGATACAATCTCCATTGTCGGCACTGTCGCGCGCTACAACGATTGGATCGCCCTGGCCCAAAATGTTCTGGCCGCTTCCTTTCCCAACCTGACCCTTCCTTCGGCCCATCGTAATGTGACAGCGGGCGGCAGTCTCTCCGAGGCCGTCATCTTCGATCAGCTCAAGAGCGAACTTGGAGATGGCACCGCTCGATATCTGCTTGAGAATAACGAGCTGGATATGTGTTTACATCAGGTAGCTGACGCCTTGCTGACCCGAAGGCTGGCGGAGCGGGGTGTTGAACTGAAGTTGCTCCGGGCCTATACCGACGCGCAGGGAGATCGGCCATCGTCACCACAGTTTTCCGACCTCGGATAGTCATTACGCACATGGCACTTTTTGTTGCTCCCGGGGCGGAAGCTCGCGGCAACCTTCAGAAAAATCGCTTTGGCCGATGGCATCAACGCGACGCCCCCGTCGACGATCGAGAGGGTGAGTTTGCTTTTCAGCGCTTGCGACAGCCCTTCTTTACACCGCACATTTGGCCCACCTTCGAAATTCAACGCGGCGATCAACTTTTTGCCATCGGTTCATGCTTTGCTCGAGGGATTGAGAAAGCATTGCTGGCGCGCAAAATGTCAGTCCTCAGTGCGGCGCCGGAATTTGCCACCTTCGAGACAATTAGCTCGGAGGTGACCGGGCTGGGGTTTACGAATAAGTACAATACCTTTTCGATTCTCAATGAGCTGCGCTGGGCCCTGGATGCTTCCTGCAAATTTCCAGAGAAAAGCATCGTTGATTTGGCCGATGGGCTCTGCTTTGACCCACACATCAACCAGACGTTGCCGATGGCTGATCGAACCGAGACGCTTCGCCGACGCGCGATTGTCACTCAGGTCAATGCCCGGGTCGCTTCGTGTCGCGTCATGATTATAACGCTTGGATTGGTTGAAGTGTGGCGTGATATCGAAGCCGACATTGTCATCAATACGACGCCCCCGCCGGAAGCGATGAGCCGCTACCCCGGGCGTTACGAATTTCGGGTCAGCAATTTTAGCGAAAATCTGGCCAACCTGGAACAAATCCATGCACTTCTCGCTCGCTTTGGCCATCCCGACGCGCAGATCGTCGTTACGGTTTCGCCCGTACCGCTCATGGCCACTTTTACGCAACAGGACATAGTGGTCGCAAATACGTTCTCCAAATCGCTTCTCCGGACCGCCGCGCAAGAATGGGCCGCCGCCCATCCCAATGTGAATTACTTCCCCAGTTATGAGATGGTTCTAAACTCGGCACGCGACGCGGCATGGCTCGAGGATATGCGCCATGTTCAGGGCCGACTCGTAAACCATATCATGGACACTTTTCTCAAGTACTATCTTGTCTAACATTTCCGTTCCGAGGTTGACCACTCACGATCAACCGGATCGAACCACATCTGCCGGCGATCTCTTACTCTTGCCAGTCGCGCTGACTGCCATTTGGACACTGGCTTACCAGTTGGTTCTCGTCACGCGCTTACCGGCCTGGAGTTCAGTCGCGTTCTTTTTCGGCGCATCGATCCTGGTGCTCATCGGAGATGTTTGCTGGACGAAGGCACTCGCAAGATGGAGATACGAATTCCACTGGTCTCATCTACTGCTTCTCGCGCTGGGCGTGGGCGCCGGGGTCACAGTCCTCTTTGTGCTGCGTCCGAATCAGGATGACATTGTCTACTTTCATCGAGCCCTGACGCAGCTCTCGCACCTTTCGGATCCGATCCTGACGCGGCAGACCAGTGTTGATGTGGACGCGGCGGCTTTCTCGCCCGTGCACCTGGCGACCAGCCATGAAATGCTAATGGCATTCCTGGCGCATTTTCTGGGAGGTGATCCACTTTACTTCTACCAGATCGTTGGGCATGTCGTGGCTGCTTTTTCGATGCCCTTTGTTTTCTATTTTTGCGCCCGGTGTTTCAATGTGAACCGCTGGACGGCTGCCCTTGGCGCCGCGTGTGTGCTCCTCTTTTTGCTTATTGACAGCCCCGGCCAGGCTTCGTTTGGCAATACAGCGTTCGCCCGCATGTGGCAGGGAAAGGCAATGGTGTGGGTGTTATTTCCGCCCGTTGCTCTCAGCCTGACTTATCGCTTCATGACGACCGGTGATCGTCGCAATATTGTTTGGTTGACACTTTTGGGGATAAGCGGCGTTGGCCTTAGCAACAGTGCGCTCTATCTCATTCCAGCCACCGTCGGTTGCTCCGCTTTGGCCGCGCTGGGTATTCAATTGGCGGAACAAAAGGAAATGACGGCGTTTTGGACGCATTTCAGACGCTCTACGGCTCTCGCGATACCGCTCGCGTATCCGGTATCCATCTTGTTACTACTTAAGCTCAACGTTATCCCACAGCCGATCGATAAGCACGGCTTTGGCCCGGCGGTGATCCCATGGATCGAGGGAATCCGCTACGTTGTCGGGCGGCCGCAGGAGCTTTTTCGCGACATTATTGTCCTTCTGGTGTTCCCTCTGATGATCATCCGGGGGAAGAGAGGACGCTTTCTGTTCTTCTACATTTGCGCCATTTTTGCTCTCTGCCTTAATCCTTTATTGGCTCACTTCTGGATGAAGGACATCACGGCAGCCTGTTATTTTCGGCTGGTCTACTTGATGCCTCTCCCATTCCTCTTCACTTTCCTGCCTCAGGCGATCCGGCGAGGGTCGGATGAGTCCGGGCTGAACCAGGCGCGAGCATGGAGACTTACGGGGGCGATTGTGATCGTCGTCGTATGCGCCTGGAGCTACCGTGGCCTCAGCATCCAGCCGAGGAACAGGACGCTGGGCTGGAAATCTCCGCTGGCGTACCAGATACTGCCCTCGAACCTGCAGTTCGCGAGAGCCGCTAGACCTTATATCGCACAAAGCAAACTATTGGCACCGACCTGGACGGCGAGTTGTGAGCTTCCGCTGCTGTTTCCCAGGATGAAAGTTGTCGCGCCGCGGCTCGCCACACACTACTTCTCCAACGCGGGCAAGCGGGAAGAGGGCGCGCTGCGCCGGATGGCTCAGGCCTTTCTCGAAGGCGAGCAGCCAGTCGATCCCCAAAGAGTTGCCGCGCTCACTCGCAGCTTTACCACCGTCATTTCGAGTGGGCGTGCTACAGCAGTGGCGGTGCCAGACAAGGAGAGTCGGAAGGTATTGGCCGCTCTCCAAGCGGTCGATCCAGGGTGGCATCGGGTGTTGGAGGCCGGGGGGTTGGTGCTGATGCTACCCCAAGCGGCGGCAAAAGACAGGCACGCGACATCCCGTTAACGGAACGCGAAAATATTGAGATACCAGTCGGGATGAACCTGCACCGCAGCGGGTCGAAAAGGCCGCAGGCCAGCGGACGATGTCTCGAACAATCCGAAACTGCGATCCTGCAGGTGAGCAATGAGGTCGCTCCAATTGGTTCCGGCCTGGCGCAAGCCGTAAGGCCAGAGTTCAAAGAGTAATTTGATGCCGGAATTATCCTGTAGCACCCGTTCCGCGCCTCGCAGGGCGTGCAACTCGTAGCCTTGAATGTCTAGCTTAACGAGATCGACATGTTCGCCACTCTTCATGTAGTCATCAAGTCTCGTTGTCTGAATCGAGATGGTCTCGCGTCTTTTGCCCTCGCTCGGGTAGGCGCGATGATCGACATTCAACTCGTCCGAGATGTAAAGGACCGAATTCCCCGTTTGATCGCTCACAGCCATCTCGTTAATCTGAACGTTGGGGAGGTGTGACAAGGCGACGCGAAGGCGGGCGCAATTTTGCGGCTCGGGTTCGAAACTGTGCACCACGCCTGCTTTTCCAACGCAGGTGGAAAGGAACTGAGAGTAAACACCGACATTGGCGCCTGCATCGACCACCACCGATCCACTCTTGAGAGTATCGCGCAAGAGCGCCCGTTCGGCGCGATCGGCGTAACTCTTGTAAACCCGATAGAGGGGCCGGTAAATCGGAAAGCCAAACTGGTAAAGCGAGTTCCCAAGTCGGCGGAACTGGTGCGCGGCCGTCATTGTTTGCGGACGAGGCAAATCGTATAGAAGGATGCGACAATCCGCGGGGTGAGCCGGCTGAGCAGGAGATCGAGCGCAAAGAGCGGACGGTAAAGAATTATTGGGAGAGGTACACGGTGGGAAATACCGCCCGTCAGAAAGTAGGAGAAAGCAGTGAAGGGTCGAAAACTTTGCGGGTCAAAATCGAAATAGCGTGCAACCTGTTGGCGCCATTCCGGGCGCTGGAAGATCAGCCAGGGAAGCGCTTGATTGGCGGAAGAAAGCGGACCACGAACCTCCGTTAGCTCCGGCTTCTCGATCGAGAAATCCACCGGCTCGTGATGAACGAACTTGTAAATCAGCGTGGAGAATAGAGAAAAATGGGGTTCCGTCGCGATAAGTGTGCCTCCCGGTTTTAACTTTTGCGCGGCTTTGGTGAGGAACTCGATCGGATTCTTTAGATGATGTAACACATTCGTCAAAGTGATCACATCGAGGCTCTGGTCGCGGATCGCTTGGAACTGGTCGAGATGATGGCAATCGAAGACGTAGTCCAGGTAATCCAAGCGGAGGACGTCGCTTGTTAGGACGCTTGGATAAAAGAGCTTTAGGGGCGAGACACCACTGCCGATCTCCAGGACCATCAGTCTGCTCAGGTCACCGAGATCGCGAAATTGATCTCGATAGAGTTGTTCGTACCAATGAAGCAGATTCTTGTTGGCCGCCAAATTGGCGCGGTTTCGGAGCGTCGTCTCAAGGTCCTTGACATACTCCTCTGCGAGAGCCGGTGCGCTGGTCATGGCGTGTGAGGCTGGGGCCGCCGAATGGTATGAACCTCGAATCCTGGCGACTTAAAGGACACAGTCATGTTTGCCCAGAGTACATCGAGACGACGCAACTAATATCCCAGTTTGAGCTTAAGGAAGCCGTGCCCGCACATTTTAAGCATGATCAGGCCATTTTGGAAGACCTTGGTCATTTTCGTCGCGCCATGGATCCGCTCTTGATAGTGGACTGGTAAATCGATAATGCGGAGATTGAGCTTCGCAGCGCCAAATAGCAGGTCGTAATCTCCCCAGCGATCTTCGATCCCCCAAGTGCCACAGAGCGGTTTGATTCGTTCCCAGTCACTTCGCCACAAGACCTTGGTTCCGCATAAAGTGTCTTTAACTCGCTGATTGAGCAAATAGGAGAAGGAGAGGCTAAAGAATTTGTTTCCTATCATGTTCGCGGTCTTCATCGCCGCGGGCGGCACCGGATAGATTAGACGCGAACCATTGACGAACTCTGCGGCGCCCGATGTGATCGCATCAATGAAGTAGGGGAGTTCTTCGGGCATTGTGGTGAGGTCCGCGTCCAGAATTGCCAACACGTCGCCCGTCGCAGCATTAAAGCCTGTCCAGACGTTCTTCGATTTGCAAAGACCTGGGCCAAACTCCAGACGCACCGCACGGTCGGGATACAGAGCCTGCACGCGTTTGACCTCATCGACGGTCCCGTCCGTTGATCTGTCGTCGCAGAAAATGATTTCCGTGCGATTTCCCAGTTCGGGAATCCGTTTGACCGCATCCTCGATATTGCCGCGTTCGTCTTTACAGGGTACGATGACGGAAACCGTCAGATCCTGAGGCCGAATTGGCGGAGGGATGACTCGCGCGACGTGCGCCACCGTCATGCAGAGGCGATTGAGACCAGGGAGCCGCGCGCAGAACGAGTTAAGAAACCCAGACAGGAGCGGGATGTATTTGGGGCAGAGAACGATTTGCCGGTGGCCCAGCAGTTGAAAGCCGCTCAGGGAAAGAAGCGAGGCGATGTCGTTGTTTGAAAGCCAGTTTTGCTCAATGCTGGGGACCTTCATCCCCAGGAATTCAGCAAGGTTCACCAGAGGCTCCCAGAGGTGATTATAGCTCGTGACAATCAACCGGGTATGGCGGTCACAGACGCCACGAAGATTCTGCAACGCGCGCTGCACATCCACCGTGTCATCGATCCCATTAAAGATGACATAATCGAACTTTTCCTGCGCCGCTCCGAAACGCGCCGGAAAGTCTTCCGTATCTGGAAACGCCAGGACGTAGGTGAATTCCGGGTGACGGAGCCGGGCGACTGCGATCATCTCAGAAGAGATTTCGAGACCGACGCCTTCAGCTGGTGATACTGCAGCCATTAAATCCGCCGTGCTGCAACGAAGAGCAAGAATGCGTTTGCCTGGTTCGATCAAGAACCGCAAAAGGCGAGCGAGAAGGTCGTAATAATAGCGGTTATTATCGATCCAATATGTTCGTTTTTTGGCCAGACCAGCGAGATGTTGCGCGGTCCGTTGCCGCCGTTCATCCAACGCCGCGGGTCCCCAAGTCTCGGACGAGTCCTTCGCTTCCAGCTCAAGTGCCACACCTGTGGGAGCAGAGGTGTTGCTCATTGCCAGGTGGCGCTTTTTCGAGGGGTGGCGCTCTGTTTATGGCAATTCATCGATTCCAACCCCGCAAAATCCCTAGCTCTCCAAGAGGACTGGGGTCGTGGCCTCGGTCGTTAACCCATTTAACCCCGTCGGATTGCAAGGCTCAAATTTTCCCAGGAGTCGTTCCAGCTGTTGTTCGGCCGCGTGCTGGGAGTAAGAGCCTCTGGTCTTCTCAATACCCTGGGCGGAGAGCCGGCTCCACATCTCCTCAGAATTATAGACTTCGACCAGCGCGTCCGCGAATGCGAGAGGTGTATCCGCGACGCGAACGTCCTCCCCGTCGGTCAAAGCCATCCCTTCAATTGCCAGAGAGGTTGCGACGACAGGAACTCCAAAGGCCATGCTTTGATTGATTTTACCCTTAACTCCCGCGCCGAATCGCAAAGGAGCAACCGAGATCTTTATCGTGTTGAAATACAAGCTGACGTCCGGCTGGAAGCCGGTGACGATGATCCTGTCATCCGAGAGGGAGATAATGTCGGGAGGAGCCTTGTCACCGATGATATAGAAGCGGGCGTCGGGAAGTCGCTCGCGGACAAGGGGGAAAATCTTCTGACTAAAGAAGATTACGGCGTCGGTATTGGGCGGGTGTTGAAAGCTGCCGATGAACAGAATGTCGCGACGCTCGGCAAAGGGGACCGCTGATCCGGGAATATCGACGATATTCGAAACCACCTCAATCGATTTGTCAGGCCGAAAAGTGCGGAGCAGATCTTGTTCGGCAGGGCTTACCACCCAGGTTTCGTCCGCTTGATCGATTAAGTCGAGTTCGAGGCGCCTTTTTTCGTCGGCTGCTCGCCGAACTTCAGGGTCACCGGTCATGTCGGCGTGACGGCTTTCGCGCAAAAAATGCAAATCCACTGTATCGAAAATCACGCGGCTTTGCGGTGCATGCTCGCGAACGTGTGCAATGTGCTTTCGCGCAAAATCACAACGACTTAGAATGATGACGTCAAACTTATCGCCGGCGGTCTGGAGGTATTCACGGACTGATTTGATGTAGGGGTAATGGAGAAAAACAACCCCCCGTTTGCGAAGCTCATCCCCGTAGGGGCGGATGTCGGTCAGGTTATCCGGAATAAAAGTAACCTGGTGTTTTAGCTTCCCCAGGATGGTCAGGATGTGGAACATCCGGAGCGATCCGGAATCGCGGTCTGGCATTGGCAAATGGTGATCGATGACAAGGACGCGTTTCTTGCCCGGCTCCGGCGCGTGGTAAGACTCCAAGTCCCCATTTTCAGGCCGCTGTGAGAGGGCGTGGGCCCAGGCTGTGATGAAGGTTTCGCGATTCACCTCCTGGTATTTCTTTGTCCCGGAAGACAGGTCGGTGCCACCCGTTATCCCCTCATGATGAATGACAACGCTCAGCGGTTGGTAAAATACCCTTAAACCTCGTTCTGCAACCTTAAAGGCAAGATCTGTATCTTCATAGTAGGCAGGCGCGAATTTCGAATCGAAACCTCCAAGTTCCGCGAAGAGATCCCTGCGAATCATGACGCTGGCGGCCGAACAATAGTCGACCTCCCGGAGGTAATTGTATTCCGGCTTGTTTGGATCTTGAAATTTTCCTCTATTCCAGCCTGAGCCATCGCGCCAGATAATACCGCCGGCTTCCTGGAGTCTGCCGTCGGGATAAACCAGCTTCGAACCAACGAGGCCCGCGTTCGGTTCCAGCTTGAAAGTCCC
>CAVTUV010000014.1:0-12649 GCA_963737995.1 uncultured Verrucomicrobiae bacterium | reverse complement strand
CTTCGCGTTTCGCGGCCCCGACCGCGTTGCTCTCGACCTTGACGTTGAAACCAACGACGACGGCGTTGGAGGCGCTGGCGAGCAGGATGTCGGACTCGGAGATCGGCCCGACGCCGGAATGAATCATCTCGAGATCGATCTTCTTGCTCTGGATTTGGCCTAACGACGCCGTGAGCGCTTCGAGCGAACCTTGCGCGTCGCACTTCAGGACGAGGCGCAAGACCTTCTTGCCATCGGCCACTTCGAGCAGACTTTCGAGGGTGGCGCGCTGGGGCACGCTCAGCTTTTCGGTCCGCCTGGCCGCGAGGCGTTCCTCGCTCAAAACCTTGGTCGATTTCTCCGATTCCATGACGAGGAACTCGTCCCCGGCGTTAGGCAATCCCGTAAAACCGAGCACTTTCACGGGCGTCGACGGACCGGCCGATTTGATCGGCTTGCCCTGATCGTCGACGAGCGACTTCACTTTGCCGCCGTAATCGCCGCAGATGAATGGCTCGCCCACTTTGAGCGTGCCCATTTGCACAATCACGGTTGCGGTCGGTCCGCGCCCGGCTTCAACCTGCGCTTCGATCACGGTGCCGCGCGGAGTGGCAGTGGGCGAGGCTTTCAATTCCATCACTTCGGCCTGCACGACCATGTTCTCGAGCAGGTCTTCGATCCCGGTCCCCTTCGTCGCCGAAACCGGCACGGCGATGGTTTCGCCGCCCCAGTCTTCCGGAGTCAGTTCGTGTTCCTGCAATTGCTGCTTCACCCGATCGATGTTGGCCGGGCAGATCGATCTTGTTGATCGCGACCATGATTTTGACATGGGGCGCGGCCTTGGCGTGATTGATCGCTTCGATCGTCTGCGGCATGAGACCGTCGTCCGCCGCGACCACGAGGACGACGATGTCGGTCACGTTGGCGCCGCGGGCGCGCATGGCGGTGAAGGCGGCGTGACCGGGCGTGTCGAGGAAAGTGATTTTGGTCCCTTTGTAATCGACCGTGTAAGCGCCGATGTGCTGGGTGATGCCGCCCGCTTCGCCGGCCGCGACACGCGTCTTGCGAATCGCGTCCATGAGCGAGGTTTTGCCGTGATCGACGTGGCCCATGAAGGTGATGATGGGCGCGCGCAGCTTGAGCTCTTCTTCCTTCTCGATGACGGGCGGCGGCGGCGCGACCACGACTTCGACCTGTTTATGGACGCCGCCGCCTTTTTCGCGACGCTCCATCTCGAAGACGAAGCCGTGTTTGTCGCAAATCTTGGTCGCGACTTCCGGCTCCACGGTCAGGTTCGGGTTGGCGAAAATGTTGAAGTCGTCCATCAGCTCTTTGATGAGCTGGAAATTTTTCAGGCCGAGCTGGGCCGCGAGATCCTTGACGATGATCGGCGGCTTGATGTGAATGATCTTGCGGCCGTCCTCGGTTTCGGTTTCGACCTCGCCCGCTTCTTCCGTGTGGTCGGCGGCGGCGGCTGGCGGAGGCGGCTCGTCGTGCACCGGTTCGGGCACGGCCGGTGTCGCGCGGATGCGGGAAATCGGCGGGAGAATCGTGCGCTTGACCGCCTCGTCGGAAGGCGCGCGCTTCGGTTTCGGGACGTGCGGATCAATCAGGGAAACGCTTTCCACGACCGGCTTCGGAGCCGGCGGCTCAGGTGCGGCCGGCGTCGGCGGCGCGGCCGGCTTGGCCGGGTGCCTTCTCGCCGTAATCGGGGTGAAGGCGGACTTGGTGGGAGCGGGCGGAGCGGCCTTCGGCTTGGCGCGGCCGGGCTGCCGGCTCGCGGGGACCGTAATGGTCTGCCCGTCGGATTTTTCGTGCGACAGCCACTTCTTCGCTTGCTGCAGGCTTGGACTCTTGGCGGGCTTGGCCGCGCTACGCGAACGAGTCGAGGACGACTTGGCAGAAGCGGCGGGCTTCGCCGTCTTGCGCGCAGGCGCTTTTGGCCGCCTTGGTTTTGGTCGTCGTTTTCGCTGGCATTAAAGTTCCTTAAAATGTTGCTCATGGCCGTGAGCGGTTAGGCGAGGCCATTGTCAGGGAGAAACCGGTTCACGATGCACGGCCTCGTAAATTTCGCGCGCCTTCTCTTCCTCCACGCTCGAGGATATCAACGAGGTCCGCATCTCGGCATCGCGCAATCCTTCCAGATTCGTAAAGCCGGTTTTCACGAGCGTCATCGCCTGCTCTTCGGTAATCGGCAGCGCACTCGAGAGCGCCTGCGCGGCGTGCGCCACCTTCTGCTCGACCGCGGTCGTGCTCGGCGCTTCCTTCTCGATGTTGATTTCCCAGCCGGTCAGCCGGCTCGTTAGGCGGGCGTTCTGCCCTTTCTTGCCGATCGCGAGCGAGAGTTGATCTTCATCGACCGAGATGGTCGCGCTCTTTTTCTCGAGATCGAAAACGAGGTTCTTGACCTTCGCCGGCTTGAGCGCTTCGAGGACGAATTCCTTCGGATCGGAGCTCCAGCGAATGATGTCGACCTTCTCGTTGTTCAGTTCGCGCACGATGTTTTTCACCCGTGAGCCGCGCATGCCGACGCAGGCGCCGACCGGATCGACTTTCGGGTTGTCGCTGAAGACCGCGATCTTGGTCCGATAACCGGCTTCGCGCGCGATCCCGCGAATCTCGACCGTGCCGTCGGCGATCTCGCTCACTTCGAGCTCGAAAAGGCGCCTGACGAAATTGGGATGGCTGCGCGAGATGATGATCTCCGGGCCGCGGACGCCGTTCTCGACCGCGACGACGTAAGCGCGGAGCCGGTCGCCGACGTTGTAATCCTCCACCACGACGCGTTCGCGCTGCGGCATGATCGCTTCAAATTTTCCGAGATCGAGAATGACGTCGGAGCGATCGAAGCGCCGCACCGTGCCGCTGACGATCTCGCCCGCGCGATCCTTGAACTCCTCGTAGATCATCTCCTTCTCGACCTGGCGGATGCGCTGCATCATCGCCTGCTTGGCGGTCTGGGCGGCGATGCGGCCGAAATTCTTCGGCGTCACTTCCACTTCGACTGCTTCGCCGACTTCGGCGTCGGGTTTGATCCGGCGCGCTTTCTCGAGCTGAGATTTCGTCCTGCGGGTTGGTCACGTTCTCGACCACGAGGAGATTGGCGAGGGCGCGGATCTCGCCCGTCTTCGGGTCGATGTCGATGTGCAGATCGCGCGAGGCGCCGACGCTCTTTTTCGAGGCCGAGAGGAGGGCGTTCGAGACCGCCTCGATCAGGATTTCGCGTTTGATTCCGCGCTCCCGCTCGAGGTAATCGAGCATGGCAATAAATTCGGCATTCATTGAAAATTAGCGTCCGCAGACAAAAAAGAGTGGGACACCGGCTCCCACTCCAATCCAGCAACGGACTAGGCGCGGAAGTTACTTTTGCTGCGGCGGTTCGTCAAGGGTAGCGCTCGCCTAACAGAATCGCTATCGAGGGCGGCGGTGTTTCCACGCTCTGTCATCCCGAGCCGCGCGGCTCGGGATCGACCAGAGGGATTGCGCTACCCGAGCAATTCGGCATCTGCCGTTGCCCGAATCAACAGGTTGGCCGGAGTCACCGACCCCGGCTACAATCGTCGGCAGATGTCGCGCTGCCCGCGCCTTTTCCATTGGTTATCCTGGTCTGGGCCGCGATTTATCTGCCGCGGCTTGGTTCGCTTGAAATCAAGAGCGAGGAAGGCCGGCGGATCCTGCCGGCGGTCACCATGCTCGAGACCGGCAACTATCTTGTCCCCCAGGTCGGGAGCGAGCCGTACCTGCGCAAGCCGCCGCTGGTCAACTGGCTCGTCGCCGGTTCGTTTCAAGCTCTTCGGCGTGCGCAACGAATGGACGGCACGGCTTCCCTCGGTCCTCTGCGTTCTCGCGGTCGCGCTCGCCTTCGTCGCGGTCGCCCGCGGCGCACTCGGCCCCAATGGCTCGCTCGCCGCCGCCCTCATGTGGCTGACCAATTTCGGCCTGCTCGAAAAAGGCCGGATGATCGAGATCGAAGCGCTCTACGTTTCGCTCACCGCGCTTGCCTTCATCTGCTGGCTGAGTTGGTGGAAGGAACGGCCGCTGGCTCGCCTGGACGGCAGCCGGGATTTTTCTCGGGCTCGGTCTGCTCGCGAAAGGGCCGCTGCAATCTCCTCTTCTTTTACGCGGTCGTGCTCGCGGTTCTCTGGCAAGCCGCAGAACTGAGGCGTCTCTGGAGCCGCCCGCATCTGCTCGGGATCATTCTCATGCTCGGAATTTTCGCCGCCTGGGCGATTCCGTATCTGCAAACGATGCAAGCCGGTCATGTCGCCAATGTCTGGTCGAGACAATTTTCCGGCCGGATGAGCGGCGATGATTTCAAGCTCGCCAACTGGCTGCTCAACATCCCGCGCGGCATCGCCTACCTGCTCCCCTGGGCGGCCCTTCTCCCCTTCGCGCGGTTTGCGCTTTTGGAAAACGCGGAGGATCGAAAATTCTGCCGCGCCTTGTCGTTAGGCGTGGCCCTTCCCTTTCTCGTCGTCAATCTGATCCCGGGCGCGCTCCCCCGTTACAACATGCCGTTGCTCGCGCCGGCCATCTGGCTGCTCGCCATTTTCATTCGCGAGCACGCGCTCGTCTGGCCCAAGCCGTTGCGCAAAGCGATCACCTGGACGGTCGCGGCCATCGACCCTCGCGATGCTCTTTTATTCGCTCGCGCTCATTCCGGTTCTGCAACGCCGGGAAAAAATCCGCCCGATCGCGGCCCAGCTCGAAACCGCCATTCCGCCCAACGAATCGCTCTATGCGGTCGATCCTGATTACCAGCCGTATCTTTTTTATCTCCACCGGCCGATCGTTTACGCGAGCGAGGTGAGCGACCTGCCGCGCAGCGCGCGCTACGTTCTGGTGCAGCCGGAGATGAAAAAAAGGCCGAGCAGTCGACCGCTGGGCGCCGCAACACGCGCAGCCAATCCTGCGGATCAAGGATTACCGGGGGCGCCGCGTCATCCTTCTGCGGGTGCGAGGCAATTCCGGGCATCCGGATTGACAAGCGGAGCGAAACGAATTCGTTAGCATGCTAACGATGACCGAGATCGACCCGGAGAAAATTGGCCAGCTCTTGCACGAGACCGCGCGCGTCTGGCGGCATAAGCTCGACCAGCGCCTCCGCCCCCTCGGCCTGAGCCAGGCGAAATGGCGCACCATCGCGCATCTCGCGAACGGGCAACTCACGCAGTGCGACCTGGCCGACCGCCTCAGCATCGAGGAGCCGACCCTGGCCCGTTCCCTCACCCGCCTGGAGAGCGGCGGCTGGATCAAACGCGAAAACGCGCGGCACGATCGGCGCTGCAAGACCGTGCATCTGGAACGCAAATCGAGCCGCCTCCTGCAGCAGATCGAGGAAACCGCGCGCGACCTGCGACACGAAATTCTGGAGACGATCCCGCCGCACGACTTGCAAACCTGCCTCCGCGTCCTGAGCCGAAATCCGGCAGAATGCCAGTCGCCGCTGCGACGCACGAAGGCAACGGAAACGGAGTCGGCGAAAAAAACAAAGCCCAATGATTTCCGCCAACAAAATGACCGTCACCGGCACGCGAAGCTGGCCGGGAATCTCGAGCGGCGCTCCGCCCGCAAATGCATTTATCTCGGGGCGGGCGCGATCGGGTCTGCTCGCGTTTCTTTTTCTCTTCCGCATCTGCAGCACGCCCGAAAAAGCCGCCGGACCGCCCCCGCGCCCGGTCTCGGTCGCGAAAGTCATCACGAAAGACGTTCCGCTTTACCTCGATGAAATCGGCACCTGCGCGGCGAACGAAACCGTGCAGGTCCAGGCGCAGGTCAGCGGCCAGATCGTCGCGCGCGATTTCAAGGACGGCGCCGATGTGAAAAAGGGCGAACTCCTTTTCACTATCGATCAAGCGGCCCTACCAGGCCGCGCTCGAAGCGGCCAAAGCCGACGATCATGCTCGCCCAGGCAAATCTGAAGCGGCAGGAGGAATTGAAGGCCAAGGACGTGACCGCGACGCAGGATCTCGACACGGCGAAAGCAAACGCCATGCGGACCCAGGCGGCGGTGGACGCCGCGCAGGTCAATCTCGACTACTGCACCATCCGCTCGCCGATCGACGGCCGCGCCGGTCTGCGCCAGGTCGATGTCGGCAATACGGTGTCAGCGCGGGCAGCGAATAGCGCCGTCCTCGTGCACGATCGATAACCTCGACCCGATCTACACCGACTTCACGGTCGCCGAACCCGACCTTCCACTCGTCAGGAAATACCTCGGCAATCCGAATCTGAAAGTGCTGACCGATGCCGAGAACGACAGCTTTCCGCCCCGCGGAAGGCAGCCTTTACTTTCTCGCCAATACCGTCCAGCCCGGCACCGGCACGGTGCAGGCGCGCGCCGTGACGCCGAATCCCGACATGCCCTTTGGCCGTCGCAGTTTGTCCATGTCCGCCTGATTCTCGACCTGATCAAAGACGCCAGGCTGGTCCCGAACGGCGCCGTCCAGATCGGCGAAAACGGCCCCTATATTTTCGTGGTGAAGAAGGATTCCACCCTCGACCTGCGGCAGGTCAAGCCGGGGCAAAAGCAGGACGGCAACCTCACCGTGATCAAGGAAGGCGTGCAGCCCGGCGAGACGGTCGTGGTCCGCGGCCAGTTGCAACTCGCGCCCGGGACAAAGGTGATCGCGAAAGAAGACCGAAACCCCGCCTGACGAAAGCTCGGCTGGCGAGGTCCGACGCAAACGCAGCGCCCTAACGAATGGCGGATTCGGACGACGACGGCAACGGCGGGACGAGCAGGGCAACGGCGCCTCGGGGAAATGCCGGCTGACCGCGCCGCGGCAGAAGGCCAGAGGAGCACGCCGGCGCGAAAAGCTGACGCAATTTTCCTCCGGCCTCTCCCGGCCCTTCATCCAGCGGCCGGTCATGACGATGCTGCTGACGGCGTCGATCATCGTCTTCGGCATCCTGACCTACAATCAACTGGCGGTGAACGATCTTCCGGCGGTCGATTACCCGGTCATTCGGGTGCAGGCCTCCTACCCGGGCGCCAACCCGGAGACGATGGCGAACACGATCGCGACCCCGCTCGAGAAGCAGTTCACCCAGATCCCGGGCCTCGAGCTTTCGACCAGCACGAGCACGCAGGGCAACACCTCAGATCACCCTGCAATTCGACCTCAGCAAGAGCATCGACGCCGCCGCGACCGATGTGCAGTGCGCCCTCCAACGCGCCGAGCGGCCAGTTGCCCAAGCGACCTCCCAAGCCCGCCCACTTTCACCAAGACGAACCCGAACGATCAGCCCGTCATCTACGTTGCCCTAACGAGTGACACGCTGAGCAACGGCGAGCTTTATCGCTACGCCACGACCGAGGTGTCAGCAGCGGATCAACATTCTGCCCGGCGTTTCCGAGGTGAACATCTACGGCGTCAAAAGCGCCATCCGGATCAAGGTCGATCCCGGGCGCCTCACCACCCGCAACATGACTTTCGATGAACTGGCCGCCGCCATCCGCGCCAGCACGTCCTACGCCGGCGCCGGGCAGTTTGATGGCGCAACAAGTCGATCACCCTCCGGCCGAACGGCCAGATCGACACCGCGGAAGGTTATCGCAACCTCATCATCAAGCGGGGCGCCAATGGCTCGCCCGTCTACCTGCGCGACGTCGCGCGAGGTCATCGACGGCGTCGAAAACGAGCGCTTTCTCGCGCCATTTTTTCGCGCGCGGATTTCATCCGCCCGCCTCGGTCATTGTCTTCGCCGTTTCGCGGCAGGCGGGCGCGAACGCCGTCGCGGTCGCGCGCTCGGTTCGCGCGCTTCTCCCCGAGTTGCAAAGCGAATTGCCGGGCTCGATCCACCTCATCCCGGTCCTCGATCGCTCGCAATCGATCGTCAATTCGCTCCACGACGTCCAGGGCACCCTCGCGATCGCCTTCGTCCTCGTCATCTTCGTGATCTTCGTTTTCCTCGGGCGCGCCTCCGACACCCTCATCCCGATGGTCGCGCTGCCGATGTCGTTCCTCATCACCTTCATCGCGATGTGGACCTTCGGTTATTCGGTCAACAACCTCACCCTCATGGCGCATCACCCTCGCCATCGGCTTCCTGGTCGACGACGCGATCGTCTTTCTCGAGAACGTCGTGAGGCGGGCGGAAGCCGGCGAGTCGATCTATCGCGCCACCCTCAACAGCGCGGGCGAAATTTCCTTCACCATTCTCTCCATGACCCTCTCGCTCGCGGCCGTCTTCATCCCGCTCGCCTTCATGCCGGGATTGTTAGGCCGAATCTTCCGCGAGTTCGCCATCACCATCATCGTCGCGATTCTCGCTTCCGGCCTGGTTTCGCTCACCCTCACCCCGTTGATGTGTTCGCGCATTCTGGTCGAGCGCGGCGCCGGACCATCGCCGGACCTGGACGGAGAAGTTCGTCAGCCGGTTCTTCAATCCGATTCGCGACTTTTACGGCCGCTCGCTCGATTGGTTTCTCGATCATGGCTGGCTCGCGCTGCCGATCATCGCTCGCCTGCGCCGTCGGCGTTTGGTTCTTCTTCAACCAGCTCCCGTTCACCCTTCTGCCGACCGGCGACAGCGGCGTCATCCGCGGATTTTTCATCGTCCAGGAAGGCGCTTCGCCCGATCAGCAACGGCGAGCTCCAGGAGAAGCTCGATCCGATTCTACAGGCCAACCCGGCGGTCGATAAATATTTCACCGTGGCCGGGACGCTCCGGCCTGGGAGCAGGCGTGTTCACCGTTCTTTTCTGAAGGACGCGGGCAAGCGCGCCGGACATCGATACGGTCACGGCCGAACTGCGCAAAGCGTGCAGCGGAATTCCGGGCGTTTTTCCGACCCTCAATCCGCAGCCGGTCCTGCGAATCGATATTGGCGCGACCGGCAGCTCGTTCGGTCGCTACACTTATGTCCTGAGCGGGATCGACCCGAAGGAAGTTTACGCCGCGGCCGACAAGCTCGAAGCAAAGCTGCGCGACTACGACGGATTCGCCAGCCCGCCGCGCTCCGATCTTTTCCGCAATACGCCCAACCTCGACATCAACATCGAGCGCGGGCGAGCCGGACTTTACGGCGTTTCCACGACCCAACTCGAAGGGCCTCCTCCGGGCCGCTTACTCGCAGAACTACGTTTACCTGATCAAGCAGGCCGACGACCAATATCAGGTCATCGTCGAGGCCGACGACAAGGCGCGCTCCGGGCCGGAGGATTTTCGGCAAATCTACGTCAAGCCGGACAACGGCGACAAGCTGATCCCGATCCGCGCCCTAACGACCCGAAGGAGACGCTCGGCCTGCAATCGGTCAATCACACCAACCAATTCACCAGCGTCACCTTCGGCTTCGACACCAAACCCGGTGTCGCACTCGGTGACGTGACGAATTTCATCAACAAAACCGCCGCGGAAGTGTTGCCGCCGACGGTGAAAGGCGAGTTGCAGGGCGAAGGCCTCGTCCTTCAGCAGCTCTTCACCGCGCTGCCGTTTCTCGTTATCGCCGCCCTCTTCGTCATGTATGTGATTCTCGGCATTCTTTACGAGAGCTACGTCCATCCGGTGACGGTGCTCTCGACTCTCTTCCCGGCGGTCGTGGGCGGGCTCATGACGCTCTGGGTTTTCGGGTCGACCCTCTCGCTCTACTCGGTCATCGGGCTTTTCCTCCTCATGGGCATCGTGAAGAAAGAACGGCATCATGATTGTCGACTTCGCGCTCCATCGGCTCGATGAAGGCTACGATCGGCGCGGCGCGATCCACGAAGCGAGCGTGGAACGTTTTCGCCCCATCATCATGACCACGCTGGCCGCGCTGATGGGCGCGTTGCCGATCGCGTTTCGGGTTCGGGGCCGATGGCTCTTCGCGGCGGCCGCTCGGGTTGGTCATCGTCGGCGGTTTGATCTTTCGCAATTGATCACGCTCTACATCACGCCGGTGATTTACCTCGCGCTGGAATGGTTCCAGGAAAGCGTGCTCGATCGGGTGCCGTTCCTGCGCAGCGCGCACACCCACCACGAAGCCGACGCGGAAAAACACGGGCCGAATTGGAGACCAGTCGGCGCGCGCTGAGCCTTCGCCTAACAGCCACCTGCCAATCCACTCCATCGCTTTCGAGGCCAGCCGATCAAAGGCTCGCACCGCCAGCTCGAGGTGTTCCTCCTTCGTGTCCTCGATCTTGTTGTGGCTGATGCCGTGCAGGCTTTGCACGAACATCATCACCGTCGGCACGCCGGCGCGCGCGACTTCGGCCGCATCGTGCAACGGGCCGCGAGGCAGGCGATGCGATTTGCCGCAGGTTTCGCGGATCGCCTCGTCGCACAACGTCGATCAGGTCGTCGTTGAACGGCCGCGGCTCGATCTGCCAGAGGCGTTCCCATGAGACGGTCACGTTGCCTTCCTTGGCGAATCGCTCGCTCGCGTCCTGCGCTTCCCGCAGCATCGCGCGCGAGCGCCGCGGCATCGAGATGGCGCTGGTCGAGCGTGATGCGGCATTCCTCGACGACGCTGGTGACGATGCCGGGTTTCGTCGTGCAGGAGCCGATCGTGCAAACGCCGCCGCCGCTGCGCTCGGCGATTCGGTAAATCTCCGGGCTCATCTTCGCGGCGGCGAGAAAGGCGTCCTTGCGCCGGTTCATCGGCGTGCTGCCGGAATGCGCGGCCTGGCCGTGAAAAGTGATCGCGTGCCGCTCGACGCCGAACGTGCCGAGCACCGCGCCGAGCGGCAGATCGAGATCGAGCAGCACCGGCCCCTGCTCGATGTGCAGCTCGAGATAGGCGGCGGCGTTCTTCGAGTTCCTTGCCGCTGTCCTTCACGCGCTCGAAATCGATCCCGCTGTTCTTGCAGCGCGTCGGGCAGTGTGATGCCGTCCTTGTCCGTCGAGGCCGCGCGCCTCGTCCATGTCGAGATTGCCGGAGCAGGCCGACGAGCCGAACAGGCTTTTGCCGAACCGCGCGCCTTCTTCATCCGCCCAATCCACCAGCCGCACCGTCACCGGCGGCTTGCCGTCGTATTGCGCGTTGATGCGGCGCAGAATTTCCACGCCGGCCAGCACGTTGAGACAGCCATCGAGCCAGCCGCCGTTCGGCACGGAATCGATGTGGCCGCCGATGAGCAGCGCCTTCTCGGATGCGCCGCGCAGCGTCACCCAGATATTGCCGGCTTCATCGCGGTCCGTTTCTGCGCCCGATCGGCGCGGGCTTTCTCCTCCAGCCAGTGCCGCGCCTTCGCCCAGGTGGGCGTGAAGGCGACGCGCTGCGCGCCGTTTTCGTCGCCGGTGAGGCGCGCGCAGTTCCTTCAGTTCGTCGATGGTGCGACGCGGATTCAGATGGCTCACGCGACATTCTACCGCGATCGCAGAGGCCGCAGAGATACACAAAATTCGTCTCTGCGATCACGGTTATTTTCGAAATCGAGCGCTCACAAATCGGTAAACGGATCCAGCTTCGCGATCGTCCCGCGGCTTCCCTGCTGCTGAATCAACTTCGCGACCAGCCCGGTCCAGCCCGTCTGATGGCTCGCCCCCAGGCCCGCCCCGTTGTCACCGTGGAAATATTCGTGAAAAAGATAGCGCTCGTGATCGGCCGCTCCGCCTAACGAATCGCCAGAGCCGCGGGTAAAGGGCCGTTCCCCGCTGCCCGTCGCGCAGCCAGATCTGGATCAGCCGATTCGATAATTCGTTCGCCATTTCGTTCGAGCGAGAGAAGCGCCCCGAGCCGGTCGGGCATTCCACCTTGAAATCGTCGCCGTAATAATGGTGAAACTTTTGCAGCGACTCGATGAGCAGATAATTGATCGGGAACCAGATCGGGCCGCGCCAATTGGAGTTGCCGCCGAAAAGGTTCGTCTGCGATTCGGCCGGCTCGTAGTTGACCACCTTCTGCTCCCCGTGGACGTCGAGCACGTAGGGATGTTCCTGGTGAAACTTGCTCACCGAGCGCACCCCGTAATCGCTCAGGAACTCGTTCGGATCGAGCATCCGGCGGAGGAGACATTTCATCCGGTGCCCGCGGGTCAGGGCGATGAGCCGCCGCTCGCCCGCGCCCGGTTCGTGCCAGCGCGAAATCAGCCTCGGCGAGGTCGGGCCGGTTGGTCAGATACCATTCGAGGCGCTCCTTGAAACCGGGCATCGCGTCGAGCAGCTCCGGCTCCATCGTCTCGACCGCGAGGAGCGGCATCAACCCGACCAGCGAACGCACCCGCAAGGGCAAAAAGCGGTCCCCCGGGGTGTGCAGGACGTCGTAGAAAAATTCGTCCGTCTCGTCCCAGAGCCCGATCCCTTTGCCGCCGGCGTTGTTCATGGCCCCGGCGATCCCGAGGAAGTGCTCGAAAAATTTCGTCGCGATATTTTCGTAAACCGGATTCTCTCGCGCCAGCTCGAGCGCGGTCCGCATCATCGTTAGGCAAAACATTCCCATCCAGCTCGTGCCATCGCTCTGCTCGAGCCGGCTGCCATCGGGGAAGGGCGCGCTCCGATCGAAGACCCCGATGTTATCGAGCCCGAGAAAACCGCCTTCGAAAATGTTGCGCCCGCCGGAGTCCTTCCGGTTCACCCACCAGGTGAAATTGATCAGCAGCTTGTGGAAGATGGTCTCGAGAAAAGCGCGATCGCCTTTCCCGGTCTTGTGCTGCTCGATCTTGTAAACCCGCCAGGCGGCCCAGCCGATGACCGGCGGATTGACGTCGCCGAAATTCCATTCGTAGGCCGGGATCTGCCCGTTGC
>CAVTUV010000013.1:0-396294 GCA_963737995.1 uncultured Verrucomicrobiae bacterium | reverse complement strand
TCTTCGCGAGATGCCCGCTTGGATTTAACGGTGTCATAATTACCATCGCCTTGCAGAGCAGCTTCCCTGCCAGCCGGTTTGAACCGCCGGTTTTCCCCGGAAAAGCGCTTGTGCCTCCGCGGTTCTTCGGCGATTTCATCCCGGTCATGGCGAACCGCAAACTGGGATGTCTCAGCATTTTTTTGTTCGTCGCCCTCTGCGCCAGCGTGTTGGTCAATTTTTTCCTCGCGGTCACCGCTTTTCGCCGTCTGGAAGGGGCGGGGCCGAGGTGGAATTCCGCCCGCGTTTTCGCGAGATGGTCGTCGAGCGGGGCACGCGCGGCAGCATTCGAGCAAGATCGCCGTCATCACCCTGCGCGGGCTGATCAGCACGGGCATCGCCGGCAATGTCGGCGAATCGATGGTGGACGATCTGCGCTGGGAACTGGAGCAGGCGCGCGAACGACAAGGATGTTCGCGCGGTCGTGCTGGAAGTCGATTCGCCCGGCGGCGAAGTGACCGCCTCCGACATGATCTACCACGCGGTCGTGAAGACGCGGGCGACGCAAACCGGTCGTCGTCTACATGGAATCGCTGGCCGCTTCCGGCGGCTACTACGTTTCCTGCGGCGGAAAGTTTCTGATGGCGAACGAGACCAGCATCACCGGCAGCATCGGCGTCATCATTCAAACCCTGAATTACGAGCAGCTCTTCAACAAAATCGGGCTCGCCTCGGTCGTTTTCAAAAGCGGCAAATTCAAGGACATGCTCAACGGCGCGCGGCCCGATCACGCCCGAGGAGCACGAGCCTACATCCAGAGCTTCGTCATGGAGACCTACGACAAATTTCTCGGGATCGTCGCGAAGGAACGCAACCTCCCGGCCGACACCCTGCGCAACGGCATCGCGGACGGCCGCATTCTTTCGGGGCGCGACGCGCTCGACAACAAGTTGATCGACGGCCTCGGCCAGATCGAAGACGCCTTCGCCAAAGCGAAGGAACTCGGCCGCGCGCCTGACGCGAAGATCGTGAAATACGGGCCGCCTTTCAGTCTCGGCCGCGTCTTCCGCCTGCTGACCAAAGCGGGCGACACACAAAATCGAGCTCTCCCTTCCCGGGCAGCTCATTCCGCAATTGGAGAGCGGGCGCGCCTATTTTCTGCCCGAGTTTCTACGCTCCCTGAGCGGACGCGGCAGCGAGATGTTCGACAGCCTGATCAACACGCTGCTCGTGGTCGCGGCGCCTCTATGTTTACCTCTCGCTCTTCCGCCAGATCGCGGCCCGCAGGTGAACGGCGCGGCCTCGCTAGGCGAAAAGCAATTCGGCCTGCCGGAGGCGGTCGCGGCCGCGCTCCTCGTGCGGCTGGTTTGGCTTCAATGTCGTGGCCGCGGCCCGGGTCGAGCACGCAGTTTATCAGCACGCGCGATCTTCATCATCACCGGCGGCTTTTCCCTCGCCGTCCTCTCGTCCTCACCTCGCTCCTGCAATTTCGCGGCTTCAATGTCGCTCTCGTTAGGCGGATTTTCCCGGCTCGGTTTTGGGCGGATCGTGAGCACGGCGGCCGTCCTGCTTTTTGCCGCTTATCCGCTCCTCTTCGCGGCCGACGACATCTCGCGTTGGTTCCTCGGCGAGCGGCTCGAGCCGGCAGCAGATCATCGAAATGTTTACCGGCTCGGAAACGCTCCAGCAGCGCATCATGATCATCGTCCTCGCGATCAGGTTCGCGCCCTTTGACGGAAGAATTTATTTTCCGCTTTTTCCTCTACGGCGTGCTCAAGCGCTATCTCGGCCGCGGCCCCGGCCTGTTCCTGAACGCCCTCCTTTTCGGCGCCGTGCACGTCCATCTGCCGAGCTTCGGCCCGCTCTTCGTCCTCGGCGGTTGTTTCACCCTCGCCTATGAATGGAGCGGCTCGATTCTCGTTTCCATGACGATGCACGCGCTCTTCAATTTCCTTTCCCTCAGCGCGCTCGCTTTCCCCAATCTCCTCCCGCAATGAAAGTGGCAGTCCGCCAGGACGGATTCGCTGCGGCGAACTGGGCGAGGACCGGCTGATCGCGCAGCTGGTCGCCGGACTGAAAACGCGTCCGGACGTCATCGCCGGCCCGGGCGACGACTGCGCGGTGGTGGCCGCGCCGGAGCAGAAGCAGCTGCTCCTGCTCAAAACCGATTGCGTGGTCGAGCGCGTGCATTTCTCGGCCTAACGAGACGCCACCGCGGTCGGTTGGAAAGCGATGGCGCGGATCTTGAGCGATTTCGCCGCCATGTCGGGTCTGCCGCATTTTGCCCTCGTCACCCTGATCGTGCCGCCGGATCGCGAAGCGCGCTGGACGAACGGAACTCTATCGCGGGCTGGAGCGCGTGGCGGATCGCTTCGAGGTCGCGATCGTCGGCGGAGAAACGAGCAGCACCAAAGGCCCGGCGTCGTCTCCATCAGCGCCGTCGGGACGCGTGGAAAAAGATCGCTGGGTCTCGCGCAGCGGCGGGAAAGCGGGCGACGCCCTTTTCGTCACGGGAAGACTCGGCGGCTCGATGCGCCGGAAACATCTGAATTTCGTCCCGCGGATCGAGGAAGCCCGCTGGCTCACGGAGCACTTCCGCCATCCACGCGATGATGGATTTGAGCGACGGCCTCGGAGCCGATCTCCCGCGGCTGGCGCAGGCGAGCGGAGTTGGTTTTGAGATCGACGAGGAAGCTTTGCCGCGCAACCGCGGGTCTTCGATCGAGCAGGCGATCAACGACGGCGAAGACTACGAACTGCTCTTCGCGCTCTCGCCTAACGACGCCGCCGCGCTGGAAAAAAAGTGGCGCAAAAAATTCCCGCGCCTCCCGCTCACCCGCATCGGCCGTCTCACTCGTCACTCGCTTCCGCATCCCGTCACTCGTCACTCCTTCCATGGCTTCGTTCACTTCCAATAGCGTGGACGAAACGATCGCTTTTGCGCGCGATGGGCGGAGGCGCTTCGGCCTAACGACGTCGTGGCGCTTGCGTCGGCGATCTCGGCGCGGGCAAGACGCATTTCGTCAAAGGCCTCTCGCCGGTTGCGAGCAGCGCCGATCGAAGCCACCAGCCCCACCTTCACCCTCTGCACGAATATCGCGGCGGGCGACTGCCGGTCTTCCATTTCGATTTTTACCGGCTGGAACGATCGCGCGGAAATCGAGCGAGATCGGTTTTGACGATTATCTGGAGGAAGGCGGCGTCGCGGTCGTGGAATGGGCCGATCGCTTCCCGCAGGTCTTCCCCGAACGGACCCGCTGGATCGGATCGACGCCCCGAGCGCGGTCGCGAGCGCACGATCAGCGAGGAAGCCGATGAACGTGCTCGCCCTCGAACTTTCCTCGCCGCGTCGGGCAGCATGGCGTTTTGCGACGAGGAGGGGGAGCGGGACTTGAGGCACTTTCCGGCCGATCGCAAGGATTCCGGCTTTTTTTACGAAAACCTGGCGAATCTCTCGGCGAGAATTGCGGACGCCCGAACTGATCGTGGTCGGCCTCGGCCCGGGTTCGTACGCCGGCATCCGGATCGCGATCGCGACCGCGCTCGGTCTGCAGGCGGCGTCGGGGCGCGGCTGCTCGGCCTGCCCTCGATCTGCGCGATCGAGCGCGGAGAATATCGTCTCGGTCGGTGACGCGCGGCGCAATTCAGTTATTTCTTTGCCCATGTGCGTGACGGCCGCTGCGTGGAAGGCCCGATGCTCGCGAGCGAGGACGAAATTGAGCGGCGAAGCTGAGCGAAGGGCCGCACCTTCCAGTCTTGCCTCGCAGCCGCTGCCGCAATTTGCAGAAGTCATCGTGGAATATCCATCCGCCCTGCGCCTCGCCGAACTGGCGCTCGGCCGAAAATCGCGGCGACGGAAAAGCCGCTCGAGCCGATCTATTTGCGCGAGCCCTATATTACGACGCCAAGCAAAATGAATTCGTTAGGCGCAGAACGTTGCTGGGCGGAGATCGATCCGCCGCGCCTTGCGCCACAACGCGCGCGTGGCGCGGCGAGCGGATCGGGCCAGGGGACCGCGCTGCTCGCGGTGGTGAAGGCGAACGGCTACGGCCACGGCATGGTCGAGGTCGCGCAGCGCCTTGCGCGAGGAAGCCGACCTCTTCGGCGTGGCCAATCTGCAAGAGGCGCTCGAGCTGCGCGAGAGCGGCGTGGCGCAGCCGATCCTGATTCTCGGTCCGGCCCTCCCGGAAGAACGCGCGGCGATTAGCGCGCACGGATTCATCCCTTCGGTTTCGATCTGCGAGGAAGCGCAGGCCTTCGCGGGGAATCGCAGCGGGATCAACTTCGCGATCGATACCGGGATGGGCCGGATGGGCTGCTGGCAGGACGACGCCATTGCGGAGCTGGAAAAAATCGTGCGCGTTCCCGACCTGACGATCCGCACAGCGTCTCGACTCATCTCCCGGTAGCGGATGAAGACGCCGCCTTTACGCGAAGCGGAGCTGGCGCAAGTTCGAGGCAGCTCGTCAGGGCAAATGCGCCGCCGCGTGTCCGGCTCCTACAAGAGTGCACGTGCTACTCAGCGCCGGAATTCTTGGTTTCCCGCAGCACCGTTTCGATATCGTCCGCGCCGGGCTCATGCTCTACGGCAGTTCGCCGCTCGCCAGATGCGCAGAAATTTCTGCGGCCGGTCATGGACCTGAAATCGCGCGTCGACCCTGCTGCGCGATCTGCCGGCCGGCCGGAGCGTGAGCTACGGCCGGACCTTCATCACCGCCCGCCCGACGCGGGTGGCGACGATTAGCGCGGGTTATGCCGATGGTTATCCGCGCTCGATTTCCAATCGCGACGCGGCGGTCCTGATCGGCGGGACGACGATGTCCGCTCCTCGGCCGGATCACGATGGATCTGATGATGGCGGATGTGAGCGCCGTGCCCGGAGGCGCGTCTGGGCGACGAAGTCGTCCTCATCGGGCGTCAGGGCGAGGAAGAAATTCTCGCCGCGGAAGTGGCCGGAGCGCGCGGGCACGATCGCGTGGGAGATTTTCACCGGGATTGGCAGTCGGGTGCGGCGGGTATTGTGAGTTGAAGCGATTCAGAGATAGAGCGTTGCAGTGGCTGCATCCGGTTTAACGCTTCAACGAACCCATGTTCCAGATCATCTTCAACGAATTGAGCGCGGCGGAAATGGCGGCGTTGCCGAAAACGCTCCAGCTCGATTTGCTCGCGGAATTTCAGATTCTCCCGGAAGACCTCGACAACCTCGACACCAGCCGCTTCGGCGTGATCAAGCGCGAGGGGAAAAAACTCCATCGTTATCGAGCGAAAGATTACCGCATCTACTTCGAGCGCAGCCCGGAGGGCGTGACCGTGCATCGCGTCCTGCACAAAAACACGCTGCGCGATTTCCTTTTCCGGAGCAAACTGCCCATGGCGGAAGACGATCAACTCGGGAAGACGCGAGAATTCTGGAAGTTGATCGAGCAAGGCGAGCGGACCCGCAAAGCCTGAGCTTGTGGCGGCGGTCTGCGATGGCCGCTACCGCAGCGCCAAAATCTTCATCGATGCTTGACACTTTTGTGATCGCGCCTCAGAAGCAGAGCCCTATGAAACTATTCACTCGTATCATTGTTCTCGCTCTCCTCGGCGTGGCGCCCCTCACGGCTTTGCAAGCGCAAGGCACGGCACCGGCCGCCAAGACCGAGAAATCCGCCGCCACGGCCAACCCGAACCGAACCGACGTCTATCACGTCTTCTTCGTTAAGGCAGCGCCCGGCAAAGCCAAAGAACTGGCGGACTTCCTCAAGGAACCCGATCCCAATATGCCCGACGCGAAAGGAATCATTCTGCGCCACCAGGACGGCGATGAATGGGACTACGTCGCGATCGAGCATCTCGGCACCAAGGCCACGGTCGAGAGCGCCGGCACGCCCATGCCTCCTTCCAAGCGCAGCCTGATGGAATCGCATAACGATACCTTTGCCAGTGGCCCGTCATGGGCGGAATTCGCCAAACAAATGGGGCTCGAGGCCGACGCGGGGAAGACGGCGGGCGCAATTTATTCGGTCTCCGATTATCGTGCCGTGCCGGGGCATCGTGACGACCTCGATAAAATGCTGAGTGAGCCGCCGAACCGCGCCATCGATACCTCTTCCGGTACCGTGGTCCTTCAGCATCTCGAAGGCGCCTCGTGGAATTTCCTCGCCGTCGTCCGCTACGATTCCTGGGAAAAATTTGGCGAGAACGAGAAGAACAGTATCGCCGAGACGAAAAAAAACACGGGTGGCTGGTTCGAATTGCGCAACCATGTCGTCGCCCACCACGACACCCTGACCGATCGCATTCTTCCGTAGCTTCGGAACGAGGCGTTGAGCAATAAGAGGCGTCCGCGCGCCGCGCCGCGCTTTCCGGGGAGCGCGGGCGCCTCGCCCGCTGTGCCACGCGTCTCGCGGGACACATGCGCGATGAAGCTTGGGGCAAATCGCCCCAAGCCTTCGCTCGCAGTGTTGCCCTGACCAATAGCTCGCTCAGCAGGAATTGCAGAGAAACGAAGTCCACTCTGCCGATATCGGTTGGACTTTCTTTCCACCTCCAGGCTGCGCGTGAGTGTCCCGCGAGGGGCGCGTGACACAGCGGGCGCGGCGCTCGCGCTCCCCGGAGTCCTCCGCCGCGCCCTTGCCCCAATTAAGCGACTCAGACTCCGCCGGAAACACGGCAACGACGGAGCGTTGCCCTCCAGCGCTCGACTCCCAGTTCGGCGGTACGTCCCGCAACTTTTTTGAAAGAATCGCCCTGAAATTTCCGTAGGGCGGGTATGCACTTATTCCTTCGGCTGCTCGTTCCGTCCTTTGTCACTCTGCTCGCCTTTCCCGTCGGGGCCGCGCCCGGCGACTCGACCAATGGCCCGCCAGCGGTTGCCGGCATCCTCGCTGGCTTTCCCCGCCCGCGTGATGGCGCGGATGCGGAGAATCCACCGGCGCCGATTGCGCTCCCGCTCCAGAAGACCGAGGTGCGGCTCAATCTATCGGGCGGGCTGCTCGAAGCCGAGGTCACGCAGGTTTTCACCAACTCGACCGATAGCGCGCTCGAGGCCATCTACGTCTTCCCGCTGCCGAGCGAGGCGACGGTGACGGGGATGGAACTGCGCGTCGGGGAGCGGGTCATTCGGAGTGTGGTGAAGAACGCGAGCAGGCGCGCCAGGAGTATGCAGCCGCCCGCACCGAGGGCCGCAAGGCGGCGCTCCTCGAACAGGAACGGCCTAACATTTTCACCACCTCGGTGACGAACTTCCTTGCCGGTGAGACCGTCCGCATCCGCTTCACTTATCTCCAGGCGGCCGAGTATCAGCGGGGGAAATACAACGTCACGTTCCCGATGGTTGTCGGGCCGCGCTACATTCCCTTTCGCATCCCGGTGCCGGACGCGGAGCGGATCACTCCGCCGATTTTGCAACCGGCGATCGACTCCGGCCATCGCGTTTCGCTTACGGCGACGATTACAGGACTGCCGGTCAAGACGATCACTTCGAGCACGCACGCGATTGCCGTCACGGCGCGCGACGGCGGACGGATTCACGAGGTCACGTTGCGTGAGGGCGAGGCGCTGCCAGACTCCGAGTTCCACCTCGAGATCGCGCTCGCTGATGGCGAAGCGCCCACGACCAGCGTCGTCACCACCGAGGCGCATGACGCCACCTATGCGCTCCTCACCTTGCTGCCGCCGATCGGAGTGCCTGCGGAAAAGCTGCCGCCGCGCGTGCCGCGTGATGTTCTCTTTCTCATCGACACAAGCGGCTCGATGTCGGGCGATTCCATCGGGCAGGCGCAGGCCGGCCTTTTGAAATGTCTCGACATGCTGAAGCCCGAAGATGCTTTCACCATTGTTCGGTTTGCGAGCGACTATTCGGCCTTCGCGCCGGAGCTACGCCCGGCCACGCCGGAGCGACTCGATGCGGCGCGCGATTTCGTGCGCACGCTTCAGGCCGGCGGCGGTACGGAAATGCAGACGGCGCTTGACTACACGCTCTCGCAAACGGGCGGCCGGGCCGAAGCCCTCCGGCTGGTCGTTTTCCTGACCGATGGCGATGTGGGCAACGAAGCGTCGCTCATGCGCCTGCTGGGCGCGAAGCTCGGTAGCACGCGCGTCTTCACCTTTGGAATCGGGAGCGCGCCTAACGAATTTCTGATGCGACGGCTGGGAGAACTCGGGCGCGGCCAGTCTCGATTCATCCGCTCGCAGGAGGACGTGGGCGCCGTCATGTCCGGCTTCTTTCGCACCCTCGATCAGCCGGCGATGACCGGCGTGCACCTGAGTTGGCGGAAGAAAGACGGGCAGGTGCTCAGTGATCCCGCGGTCTATCCGCAGCCGTGCCCGGATGTCTTCGTGGATCGGCCGATCCAGCTCGTCGCGAAACTGCCCGCGGGCTTCGACGGCACGCTCGAAGTGACTGGGAATGTTGCCGGTCATCCCGCGACCTATCGCTTTTCCTTCGGCAAAGCCGCGCGCGCCCGGCATGACGGAATACCGACGCTCTTCGGACAGGCCGTGGTGAACGACCTGATGTATCGGCGGCTGGGCACGAGCGATCCCGCCGAACTCGAGGGGCTGCGCGAGGAAGTCGTGCGTGCCGGGATCGACTATCAGCTCATCACCGATTTCACTGCGCGGCTGGCGGTGGAGGAAGCGATCACGCGCGCACCCGGCGCCAAGCTGGCCAGCGTCAAGGTTCCAACAATGCTCCCACGCGGCTGGAATCCGGCCGCTTTTTTCGCCACCGCAACGGACGATCCCAGCCGGCTCGCGCTCGGAGGCGCAGCGATCGCTTTCGCGCTGGTGATCCTGTGGTCTGGCTTTGCGCGGAGACGGCTGGCGTGAAGCCGCTTTTCCACCAGCGCCGCGTGCTGCTGGCCGGGGTCGCCTCCATCTTGCTGGCGGCGGGCGGCGGGCTGGTTGCGCGTCCCATCGTGCACGCCTTCATCGGGACGGTCAGCGCCGCGCAAGCCCAGCGCCTTTGGGAAAAGTGGAAACGCTCTCCCGCGGCGCGGGGCGGCAACGCATCGGTCGCGCCGGGCGAACCGATGTTTTGGCTGCGCGTGCCCTCATGCAAAATTAGCACCTTGATCCTGCGCGAGTCCGACGCCGAAGCGCTGCATCGATTTCCGGCGGCGCGTCTGCTTGATTCGGGCGGTTGCGTGGTGTTCGCCCATCGCGACCGCCATTTCCGCCCGCTGGCCGGGATTCGAGTCGGCGACACAATCGATCTCGAAACCGCCGACGGTCGGACCAGTCACTACACCGTGCGCACCATCCGCATTCTGCTCCCCGAGCAAATCCCCCCTTCCCTGGCCGCATCCGAATGCCCCAACGCGTTACACCTGTTGACGTGCTATCCGTTTCGATATTTCGGCGCCGCGCCGAAACGTTTTCTCGTAACGGCGACAAAGGCGCCGAGCGGCGTGGGACTTTCCCGCGGCGAGTCCCTTCGGAGGGACGCGCTTCCGCGCGTCCAGGTTCGGCCAAGGACCGCGCGGGTATGGAGTCGCGTGCCAGACGAGTGCGCCTGGAGGACGCGCTTGCCCGTTATTTCATCAAGAGCACCGAACGGCTGCGCTTGATTTCGCGCGTGATCTTGCGGTGCATGTGCGCCGGCATGCCGGTGACGCGGCGCGGCAATATCTTCCCGCTCTCGGTCACGAACTTGCGGAGCAAATCCGGATTCTTGTAATCGATCGCTTCGGTCGCGATATCGATGCGGCGACGCGGCATGGTGCGGTTGGCGCGGCGAAAGGCGGAACGGCGTTTGGCGGTTTTCGGTTGCATGATTTACTTGGTCTCCCGGTGGAGCGTGTGCCGCTTCAGGAAAGGATTATATTTCTTCTTCTCCAGCCGGTTCGGAGTGCGCGGGCTTTTCTTGTTCCGCGTCGTCATGTAGCGCGAAACGGGCATCCCGGCCGCTTTCGCCTCGGTGCATTCGAGAGTGATGATTTCCTGGGCCATGTTCGTTATTCTTTGGCGTCCTCCGCTTTTTCTTCCTCTTCGCCTTCGCGTGCTTCGTCATCCGTCAGGCCGAAGAGCGAGGTGACCGACTGGCGCACGCGCGAAGCCTTGTTCTGCTTCTCGAGCTGCGACTGGCATTCCACGGTGAAACGGGCGAACGGAATCGCCTCGAGGCGCGCGTGCAGGATTGGTTTGCCCGACATTTCGCATTTGCCGTAGGTGCCGAGATCGATCCGCTTGAGCGCTTCGTCGATTTCGTAAAGCGCGTCCTGTTCCTGCGACAAAAGGCTGAGCGCGAAATCGCGATCGTAGGCGTCGCTCCCGGCGTCGGCCTGGTGCATGCCGAAGGCGGAAGCTTCGCTGCCCTCGGCGCGAGCACGCAAGGTGTCCTGCGCGACGCCGGCCATCGAGTCGACCATCGCGTCGCGGAGCTGCAGGAGCTTCTCCTTTTGCGCCGCGGGTAAACGGGATCGAGCCGGCGCTCCTTCGCCTTGCTGATTGCTACTGATCGTGAAGGCCTGGTTGTTCTTGCCCGGACCGCTTTTTGCCTTGCCGTTTGCCGACCTGACGGCGCGAGCGGCTCGGCTTGGCCGATTTGCTCTTTGCGGCGGCCTTTGAGGCCTTTTTTGGCGGCAGTCTTCGCTGCCTTCTTCGCGCGCGGTCTTGGCCTTCGCTTTGGCGGCAGGTGCTTTGCGCGCGGCGGCCTTCTTCGGCGCGGCTTTTTTGGCAGGCTTTTTCGGAGCTGATTTCTTGGTTGAACGGGCCATAAAATTGATAGGTCGGAGCGGCTTTCCTCCTCGTCCGGACTAAGGGGAGGCTTAATTAAGGGCAATTCGATTTTGGCGCAAGCGGTTTCGGAGCGATTTCGAGCGCGGTTTTCGACCTGCGCAAACGCCGGTTCCGGTTCAGGAGCTGGCGCTCGAATAATGCTGGAGCGCCCAGCGCCAGAAAGCGCGGCTGATGAAGGCGGCGATCGTCCCCGCGACGATGAGGTGAAACATGAGCCAGGCGGGTTGGCCCAAGCGATTTGATCAAGGAGGCGCGCCGGAATGTTGGCCACGATGATGACGGGAATGATCCAGCCAAAAACCCAGCGGAAGAGCTGCGGGAAAATCACGTCCGGATAGCGCGCGATATTGAGGAAATTGAAATAGCCGTAGACCAGGCCCTGTGCCCGAACGATCCAGAAACTGACCGCGGCGAGCATGAGCATGATCGAATAATGAATCGCGACGCCGAAACCGAGCGCGACGAGATAGAGCACGATCGCGCCAGCGGCCCCGGCACGACGTGCAATTGGCGCAGCGAAAAGATGACGACGACCGCGCCGATGAGCGCATTGATCATGCTGTCGAGACCGAACTGTTTCGTCGAAACGGCAAACTGGCTATCGATCGGCAGAACGAGCAGCGAATCGAGTTTCCCGGTCCGCACCAGCTCGGGAATGTTGGCGACGTTGACGAAGAAAAACGCCTGGAAAAGCTGCGCGATGATCTGATGCGTGCCGACGAGCAGCACGACTTCCCATTTCGTCCAATCGCCGATCCGATCGACCTGCCCGAAGATGATGCTGAAGAAGAGGATCTGCCCGCAAAACCAGAGCACCTCGACGATCATCCAGAGGATGAAGTTGGCCTTGAAACTCATCTCGCGGATGAGCGAGTTGCGCAGCATGATCGAGTAGATTTCGAAGTAACGGCGCATGCTTCTTGTAACTAATTCCCGTCCGGCCGGTCTAAGCAATAGCGCCGGCGCAGGGTCGGCGGCTTTTTTTCATGAAACGAATCATCCTCATTGGCGCGGGCGCTCTCCTGGTCTTGCTTCTCGCTTTTTGCTTTCCGTCGGTGCGGCGGAAATGGCGCCGCCGAATATCAGACCACGACTGTCACGCGCGGCGCGATCACGCAAGCGGTTACCGCGACCGGCACCCTTAACCCGGTCGTGAACGTGCAGGTCGGCAGCCAGATTTCGGGCAACATCCAGAAGCTTTCGGTCGATTTTAATTCGCCGGTGAAGGCGGGCCAGGTCGTGGCCGAAATTGATCCGGCTATTTTCCAGGCCGCCGTCACGCAGGCGCAGGGCGATCTCGAGAACGCGAAAGCGGCGTCTCGAGCTGGCGCAAATCACATCGAAACGAACCGAGGACCTGGTCGCGAAACAGAATTCCGCGCAAGCCGATCTCGACCAGGCGAACGCCACCCTGCACCAGGCCGAGGCCAACGTGAAGATCAAGGAAGGCGCGCTCGAAAAGGCGAAGGTCGATCTCGATCACTGCACGATCACCTCGCCGATCGACGGCATCGTCATCTCGCGCAGCGTCGATGTCGGCCAAACCGTGGCCGCGAGCCTGAGCGCCCCGGTCATTTTCACGATCGCCAACGACCTCTCGAAAATGCAGATCGACGCCAACGTAGCGGAGGCGGATATCGGTACGGTGGAAACCGGACAGAAAGTGGATTTCACGGTGGATGCTTTTCCCCGGCGCACTTTCCACGGCGAGGTCATGCAGGTGCGCAACGCCCCGATCACCGTCCAGAACGTCGTCACCTACGACACCGTTATCGGCGTCAATAACGCCGACCTGAAATTAAAGCCGGGCATGACCGCGAACGTCTCGATCATCGGCGCGCAACGGGACAACGTCTTGAAAATCAGCAACGCTGCGTTGCGCTTTCGTCCGCCAGATGCGACTCCGCCACCAGATCCGAGCGGCGGGCTGGTCGAGGAAAACCCGGCGAGCATCAAGCGGAGCGGACCGTCTACATCCTGCACGGCTCCAGCCCGAGCGCGGTGCAAATCAAGACCGGGATCAGCGACGGAATTTTCACCGAGGTGCTCGATGGCTTGAAGGAAGGCGATCGGGTCGTCACGGCCGTGACCGGCAAGACGGCGAGCTCCGCGCAAAAATCGAACAATCCGCTGGCTGGCGGACAGCGCCGGTTCTAGCGCCCTCTACCGGATGAAACAGCTGCTTGCAGACACTGGACGAGCGGAAGCTCGTCCCTCCGGAGGGACTCGCTTCGGCGAGTCCAGGTCAATTTCGTGTCGGGTCGCACTGGGGCATGAGAACGGAGAGAGCAAAGCCGAATGGCATGACTGAATATTCCGTGGCTGCGAACGATCCCGTCGTTAGGCTGGAGGACGTGCACAAAACCTACCACACGGGAGAGGTGGAGGTGCAGGCCGTGCGCGGTGTTTCGCTGGAGATCGCACGCGGCGAATTTGTCGCCTTCATGGGCTCGAGTGGCTCCGGAAAATCGACGCTCATGAATCTCCTCGGCTGCCTCGATCGCCCGACCAAGGGCCGCTACCTGCTCGATGGCTTCGATGTTTCCGGCCTCGATCGCGATCAACTGGCCGACATTCGCAATCGCAAGATCGGGTTCGTTTTCCAGAGCTTTAACCTGCTCCCGCGCACCTCGGCACTGGAAAATGTCGAGCTGCCGCTGCTCTACGGCGAGCATCGCCTAACGAACGCCGAGCTGCACGCGCGCGCTGCCCAAGTGCTGGCCGCGGTCGGTTTGTCCGGTCGCGAAGATCATCACCCGAGCCAGCTTTCCGGCGGGCAGCAGCAGCGGGTCGCGATCGCCCGCGCCTTGATCAACGACCCGGAAGTCGTTCTCGCCGACGAGCCGACCGGCAACCTCGACAGCCGCACCAGCACCGAGATCATGGACATTTTCCAAAAGCTCAACGAGCGCGGGATCACGATCGTGATGGTGACGCACGAAGCCGACATCGCGGCTTACGCCAAACGCAACATCGTGATGCGCGACGGCGCGGTGCAGAGTGATCGCCTCGTGACGCAGCGGCTGACGAGCGAAAGTGAAATGAAGAAACTAGTGCAGGATATCACTTAAATGGAAAGCAGGCCGCGAGAGATCCGGGGAGCGCACGCGCCTCGCGTGCTGTTTGCGGCGCCTCGCCGCAAACCGGAAAGGCGCGGCGAGCTCTTCCGCGTTGAAAGCCTGGGGTTGTTTGTTCCGTTCGGCGAGGCGCCGAACGGAGCACGCGAGGCGCGTGCGCTCCCCGGAAAGACGCTCCCAGCGCGCGGCTGCGATCCGAACCGATGTAACAAGGCGCTCAGGACATCGCCATGAGAGTCGACTCGACTTTCAAGATCGCCTTCCGCGCCCTGCGCCGGAACAAGCTGCGCTCCGTTCTGACTGCGCTCGGCATCATCATCGGCGTTGGCGCGGTCATTGCCATGGTCAGCATCGGCAACGGCGCCAAAGCGCAGGTCGAACAACAGATCGCGAGTCTGGGTGAAAACGTGATTCTGATTTTCTCCGGGAGCGTGACCTCGAGCGGCATTCGAACGGGCTGGGGGAGCGCGGGCACATTGAAAATCGAAGACGCGGAGGCGATCCGGAGGGAAGTGCCGGGCGTCATCGCGGTGAGCGAAGAAGTAATTTCGACGAGCCAGGTTTCGGCCGGCAATCAGAATTGGTTCACCCGCATTTACGGCGAGTCGCCGGAGTATTTCGACATCCGGCAATGGCCGCTGATCGACGGCGCGACCTTCACCGCGCAGGACGTGCGCAGCGCGAACAAGGTCTGCGTCATCGGTCGCACGACCGCAAGCCAGGTTTTCGGGTCCGAAAGTCCGATCGGCCAGGTGTTGCGTATCAAAGGCGTCCCGTTTCTCGTCACGGGCGTGCTCACCCCCAAAGGGCTCAGCCCGCAGGGGACCGACCAGGACGACATCGTCATCATGCCCTACACGAGCGCGATGAAACGCGTCATCGGCGGCATCGACTCTGCGTGGAATCAACGTCCAGGTCGCGTCGCCTGACGATCTCGCACCGGCCCAGCAGCAGATCACCGAGCTGCTCCGCCAGCGGCACAACATTCGCGCCGGGCGCGATGATGATTTCACGGTCCGCAACCAGCAGGAGATCGCCGAAACCGCGACCGCAACTTCGCGCATCATGACCTTGTTGTTAGGCGCGATCGCCAGCGTCTCGCTCGTCGTCGGCGGGATCGGGATCATGAACATCATGCTCGTGAGCGTGACGGAGCGCACGCGTGAGATTGGCGTGCGCCTCGCGGTCGGCGCGCACGGACGCGACATTCTCACTCAATTCCTGATCGAAGCGGTCACGCTCAGCGTGATCGGCGGCGTGATCGGAATTCTGCTCGGTCTCGGCGCCTCGCGCATGCTTTCGGTCTTCGCGCATTGGCCGACGTTGGTCTCGATTCCCTCGATTCTTGCGGCCTTCTTGGTCAGCGCGGCGGTCGGGATCTTTTTTGGTTTCTATCCGGCGCGAGAAGCCGCTCGCCTCGACCCGATCGAAGCGCTGCGCTACGAATAAGAAACGGCGCACTCCTTCGTAATTTGTCATCCCGAGCCGCGCAGACGGCGAGGGACCTCACAATTGCAATCGACGTTTCCATTCACCCGAGCGCGCCGATTTCATAGGCGAGGTCCCTCTTCGCGCTGCGCTGGATCGGGATGACAAGAGTGGCGAGAGCGGCGCGTGTGGGTAACGATTGATGCCATGGAACAACCCAATCGCTTTCAAAAACTGGTCGCCGCGGCGAAGGAGCGGATCAGGGAAATTTCGCCTAACGACGCGGCGCTCGAGCTCGGCTGCGGGGCGGCTACGCTAATCGATGTCCGCGCGGATGAAGATTGGAACGCCGGACACGCCCGCGGCGCGAAGCATCTCAAGCGCGGCGAAATTGAAGTGGAGATCGAAGAAGAGGTACCGGATCTCGATCAGCGCATCATCTGTTACTGCGGCGGCGGCAGTCGCTCGGCGCTGGTTGCGGAGAGTCTGCAGAAAATGGGCTACCGCAACGTACGCTCGATGGCGGGCGGATTTCGCGCGTGGAAAGCCGCAGGGTTGCCGACCCTGTAGACGCGCGGCCGAGGCCTCCATCACTAGAGCGGAGTGGCAGGGCGGTCCGTGTCGTCCGGTTTCTCTCGCGCTTCGCAGCCTCCGGCTCGGAAGAGCTTACGGCTCGGAGAGAACGGAGCGTCTACAGCTGTTCTTCGATTATTTTGAAAATGATCGTGTTGTCGAGGAATCCGTGCAGCGCTTCTGCTCCCGGCCCGCTGCCGGCGGCGAGCACGTCGTTCACGGTGTTCCGCGCCCACGGTGCGTAAACGGCGGCCGGCTCCTGTGAATTTGTCGCATCCGGTCCTTTTCCGGGCGGCGCAGGCTCTCCCCGGCCGGGATCCGGCAGTGTGCCGCGGGTAGGGAAGCCGTTTGGTCCCGTCGCCCAGGTGAGCGCCGGTTCACCGGACGAGTTGACCCCGAGCAGCGCGACGCCACTGTCGCGCCGGAATGGGAAACCGTTGAGAGAGAGCCCGCCGATTCCGAAATTTCCCACGACCAGAATGGTGGAATTCCCACCCGTGTAACTCTGGGCAACCGCGACCGCCTGATCCAGCTCAGCCGTTTCGGCGAGGGTGCGCTCTCCGTGATTTTCGCGTGCCGCCGTCCGCATGAGCCCGGCGTCCACGATCAGCAGGTAACCGCTCGTGTTCCATTGCAAGAGTTCGATCGCGCGTCGTGTCATATCGGCGAGGGCGGGTTGCTCGCTCCCGGCGGCGATCTCGTTGCCGAAAGCCATTTCCCCTTCACTGAAAATCCCGAGCAATTTCGGCCGGCGCCATTGCGGGATTCCTTCCAGTTCCGCTTTTGTACGCACGATCTCGTAGCCGTTGCGACGCATTTCGAGAACGAGATCCCGGCCATCGGTGCGGCGCCCTCCCTTGGCTTCGGGCAAAAAATCCACACTGCCGCCGCCGAGGGCGATATCGATCTTCTTTTCGTCCGCCAGTTGTCGCGCGATCTCTCCCTCGCCGCTTTTGCTCACCGCGTAAAACGCTGCCGCCGTCGGATCGGTCAGGCGGGCATTTGTGACCAAACCGATGGCCCGGCCTTTCTCGCGCGCGAGATCGATGATGCTGCGCAGCACCTTGCCGTCCGATCCAATCCCGATGCTGCGGTTGTTCACCTTCACGCCCGTGGCCAGGGTGGTGGCAGCGGCCGCATCGTCGGGCACCGCGAAGTCCTGGGAAAAATTCGCAAGCAGCGCAACGGCTGGGAGCGACTCGATCGCGAGATGGGCATTGGCCCCGCCCGCGTACAAGCGCGTCGCGGCGATGCGCTCAGGCGTCAATCCTTCGCCGACGAAAAGTACGATCGCGAAAGGCTTCTGCACGACCCAGTGACGGAAATAGAGAACGCCGAGAGCGATGAAGATCGTCAGGCAGAAAAGCGCCAGGATTTGATTGCGCCATTTCACTCCGTGGATAGAGCGAAGCGCGCGGGCCTTGTCAAATCCCGCAGCCGCGGGAAATCGCTTGAGGGAGAGGGCAGACATCGAGAGAGTGCGCTCTATGGCCAGGCCGATCGTTTTGCTGATCCGCGATGGATGGGGGATCAATCCCGGGGGGAAAGCGGAGCGCGAGAAGAACGGCGACGCGACTCTGCTCGCCTCGACGCCGTTTCACGATCGGCTCTATCGCGAATATCCCTGCGCCACCTTGAGCGCGAGCGGGGAAGACGTCGGCCTGCCTGCCGGGCAGATGGGCAACTCCGAGGTCGGCCATCTCAATCTGGGCGCGGGCCGGATTGTTTACCAGGACCTAACCCGGATCAACAAAGCGATCGCCGACGGCGAGCTGAAAAAGAACGACGTTTTGCAGGAGGCGTTGGCGAAAGCACGCAGCGGGCGATTGCATTTTATCGGGCTGGTTTCCGATGGGGGGGTGCACAGTCATTACCGGCACCTGCTGGCGCTGGCGGCGGCGGCGAAGGAGGCGGGCGTGGACAAGATTCTGGTGCACGCGATTACCGATGGCCGCGATTCTTCTCCGACCGGCGGGGCCGAATACCTAACGACTTGCGCGGCGCAGTTGGCGCAAAGCGGTGCGCGCATCATCACCGTGGTAGGCCGCTACTTTGCGATGGACCGCGACCGGCGCTGGGATCGGACGAAGCTGGCCTGGGACGCGATCGTGCTCGGGCGCGGAGAAGTTTGCGTGGACACTGCCTCGGCCGCGCTCAGCCGACATTACGCGAAGGGCAAGACGGATGAGTTCATGCCGGCGCTGATCTTTGCCCAGCCTAACGAACAACGGATCCATGACGGCGACACCGTCATCTTTTTCAACTTTCGTGCCGATCGCGCCCGCCAGCTTTCGCAGGCTTTTCTCTTCCAGGATTTCGACGGCTTCGAGCGCGAGGTCTGGCCGCAGGTGCACTACGTGACCCTGACCGAATACGATGCGACCTACGACTGCCCGATCGTTTTCGGGCCGCAATCGCTCAAGAACATTCTCGACGATGTCGTCAGCGCGTCGGGAAAGAAACAGTTGCGGATCGCCGAGACCGAAAAATATCCGCACGTCACTTATTTCTTTAACGGCGGGGTGGAGAAGGCGGCGGTGGGCGAGGATCGAAAAATCATTCCGTCGCCGAAGGTCGCAACCTACGATTTGCAGCCGGAGATGAGCGCGCTCGAAGTGACCGATGAAGTGCTAAGCCGGCTCGCGCAATACGACCTGATTATCCTGAATTACGCCAATCCCGACATGGTCGGACACACCGGTGTCGTGCCCGCCGGAGTGAAAGCGGTCGAAACGATCGACGCCTGCGTGGCTCGCCTGGTGCCCGCCGTCTTATCGTTAGGCGGGAGGCTTTTGCTCACGGCCGATCACGGAAATTGCGAGCTGATGCGCAATCCCGATGGGTCGCCCAACACTGCGCACACCACGAATTTGGTACACCTGATTTACGTGGCGGAGGACGCACAAGATTTTCGGCTCGAAAGCGGCATTCTGGCTGACATCGCGCCGACCTTGCTCTTTCTCCTCGGCCTGCCAAAGCCGAAAGAGATGACTGGACACAATCTCCTTTCGCCTCGCGTCTGATGTTGTAGCCGAGGGCGCTGACCCCGGCTGCTGAAAGAGGTGACCACGCGCCAGACGCCCCCGGCTACAACTACGCCCTCGCTGGCTCGACAGCCTCGCTTTTCCGCGGCGGAAGATTGGGATCGAGGAAACCCAGCATGTGCGCGCGTTTGATCACGCGCACGCCTTCCTGCTTCTGCAGCCTGGCGATCTGCCGGTGAAAATCTTCCATCTGTGTCCAGTGCACTTTGGGACGGAAATGATGCTCGGCGTGGTAGCCGTTGTAGAAAAAAATCCAGTTATAGATTTTGCCGTAGCTGCTCACGCCCCAGGCGACCGGCTTGTCGGGATTGGCGCCGTAATGCCGGAAGTAACCATTCAGGTAACTGAAACAGTGCCCGAGATAGAAGAAGGGCAGGAAATAGAAAATGATGTAGCGCCAGTTGAAGCAGAACATCACGAAAAGCACGGTCGCGAAAGCAGCCAGCTCAATGTTGCCCCAGCGCACTTCTGCTTTGCCGCGTTTTTTCAGCTCGCGATTGATCGCCGCGGGACTGTCGCGAAAAAAGCTGAGGAAGACATAGCTCCACGGATTTTCCGCTTCGCCGTCGTGACCGTGGCGGTAAATGGACAGCCAATCGATCGTTTCGCCGTGCTCATCCTGCTTGTCGCTGTTGCCCTTGTGATGCTGGGTGTGGACGACGTCGTAATAGGTCTGGGAAAAGCAGCAGGCGACCGATTCGATGATCCCAAAAAGGCGATTGAGGAGCGGCGAATGGAAGAACGGATTGTGGATAAAATTATGCGCCACGCCGTTAATGTTCGCGTTCACCATCAATGAATAGATGAAGCCGAGGATGATCATGATCCAGAGCGGCGTGCGCGGGTAGAGAAAGAAAAGCGCGAAGAAAAAAGTGAGGTGAAAGAGAGCCGCGAGGGTCGGGATGATATCCCAGCGGGTAAACGCGAAAATTTTCGAATCGGTCGAAACGCGTTCGACTTTGATCGGGTCAGCGGTGGTCATGCCGGCAAAAAATAGGTTCGCGAAAGGCGGCGGATAATCAACCGCTTCGTTGTCGCTCGAGGTCCAGCGACCGCGGCTGCAACAAGGGCGCGTTAGCGTGCCGGCGTTGGCGCCGTCGTCGCTTTGCCGATGCCTTTCAGTACGTTGCCGAAGTCGCTATCGGTCGAGATCACCGCGCTCGTGCCCTGACTGAATCCGTAGCGCGCCACGTCGAGCCGGCGAACGAAGGCATAAAGACCTTGCGCTTCCGGCGTGCTGTAGGCGGCGGCGTAAATGCGAGCCGCCTCGGCGTCGGCTTCACCCTCGGTCTTGAGCGCGTTGCGTTGCGCGGCCGACTGGATGGAGGCGACGTCGCTTTCTTTTTGTCCGCTGATGTTGGCCGCTTCGCCGCGACCTTCGGAGCGGAATTTCGAAGCGATCTGATGCCGTTCGCTCGACATTCGCTCGATGATTTTCTGCGCGACGTCGGGATTGTATTTGCTTCGCTTGAATCGCTCATCGAGCAGCTCGATCCCAAAGCCTTCGATCTTTTCCCGGGCGCGCTGGGTGATCTGCTCCTCGATCGCGCTCCGGCCGAGCTGGATGTCCGGCAGGTTGCTCGGCAGAATCGTCCCGCTTTTTTCCAGCTCTTCGTCATGCACCGGCTGGCGTCCCTTTGTTACCCTAACGATCTCGACCAGGTCGTTCGAGGCCACGGCGGTGCGGGTTTCGCTCCCGAGGATATCGTCAAGGCGGGAGAGCGCGCTGCGTTCGTCGTTGAGGCGATTGTAATAGAGGAGCGGGTCGCTGATCCGCCAGCGCGCGAAGCAGTCCACGATGAGATAGAGCTTGTCTTTGGTCGGCGTTTCGGTCGGCGGACCGTCCCAGGCGAGGATGCGGTTATCGAAGCGATGAACCGAGTCGATGAAGGGCACCTTGAATTTCAAGCCGGGCGTTTTTTCGGTACGAATCGCTTTGCCGAAACGGGTCACGATCGCGGTTTCGTATTGGGGAACGATGAAGAGAAGCGCGCCCCATTTCAGCGCGGTGAAGAGGAAAATGAGCCCGATGATGGAGAGGATGGGGTTTTGCATGAACCCGACGAAGCGGGTGGAAAATTGAGGACGGTAGATGGTGGCCATAAAATCAATTGTCGTTAGGCGTTAAGCAAGCGTTGTCATCCCGAGCCCCGAACGCTTTCGGGGCGAGGGACCTCACAACCGGGGACGGGACGTCGCACGCCAGACGATTTGGTTGCGCGAGCGATACTGGCGCGGGCGAAAGCCGAGAGATCGCTTGCGAGGTCCCTCTCCGTCCTGCGGCGGACCGGGATGACAGGTTGCTCGCGATCACAAAATTGATTGAGCACGCGTTCTTGCATCAGGGTTGCGGGGCCGGGGTCGCGGCGGCGGGTGCGGGCGGCAGGAGCGGCAGGGTTTGCAGCACGCTCTTGATGCTGTCGTCCACGATCACTTTGCGCTCGAGCGCGGGCAGGATCGATTCCATCGTTTCAAAATAAAGTCGCTGCCGCGTGATCTCCGGCGCCTTGGCATATTCGGCGAGGAGAAGAGAAAACTTTTCCGTGTCGCCCTTCGCCCCGTTGACGCGGCGGAAAGCATAGGCCTCGGCTTGTTTCTCGCGCTCCTTCGCCTGGCCGCGGGCGTTCGGCACGGCGTCGTTGTAAATCGCCCAGGCCTGGTTGATCGCGGTCTGTTTTTCCTGCTGCGCCTGGTTCACTTCGTTGAAAGCCGCCTGGACCGCCGGGGGCGGACGGACGGTCGCGAGCTGCACCTGCTGGATCTGCAAACCGAGCCCGTATTCGCGATCGACAACTTCGCCAGCCGTCCGAGCGCACGCGATCTCGATATCGTGCCGGCCGATGGTCAGGACTTCATCGACCGTGCGGTCGCCGATCACTTCGCGCATCACGCTTTCGGAAAGATCGCGCAACGTCTGCTCCGGCTCGCGCGCGCCGAAGAGGTATTGCTTCGGGTCGGTGATCCGGTATTGCACCACCCAGGGAACGAGGGCGGTGTTGAGATCGCCCGTGATCATCGTCTCGGTGTCTTCGGCTTGTTGGTCGCCCTGGAATTCGTTCGTCGCCTGCGGCGTGGTGAAACCGAACTCGAGTTTCAGGAGACGCTGCGTCGGCACGATTGTGATTTCATCGACGTACGGAATCGCGTAGGCCAGGCCCGGCCCCTCGGTGCTGTGATAGGCGCCGAAGCGCAGCTTCACGCCGACCGAATTTGTCGGGATGGAAATAAACCCGAAGAAGAGCGCAACGAGCGTCACCAGGATTCCGATCAACCCGATCACGCCGAGGAGAAAGCGGAAGGGATGGAAGTGAAAGCCGGGTGGAAAAGGTGAAGCGGAAGAGCCGGAAGAAGTAGTGAGTTCCATGTCAGAAAAGAGAATTGACCGCAAAGCTAACACAGTATGCAAGTTTTGAGCGTCCGTTTCGGCGAAGTTTGCGTCTCCGCGACCGCGCGCTGTCGGCGATCGTTAGGCAAGCCTTCTGCACTTCGCGCCTCGAATGGTCGCGCTCGACCGGCTATGATCCCGCGGATGAACGCCGCGCCCCAACATCTCGACCAACCGGTCACCGGTTTTATCCGGCAGGATTTTGCCCAGCTGCGCGAAGTCGATGACCGCGCAGGAGGCGCTCGAGGCGATGCGCCGGGAGGGGATTGGCGAAAAGATCGTTTATTTCTATGTCCTCGACGAAGATCGCCGCCTGGTCGGCGTGCTCCCGACGCGGCGCTTGCTCACCGCCCGCCCGAGCAGCGCATCGGGGATCTGATGATCAAACGCGTCATCGCCATCCCGAAGAGCGCGACCCTGCTCGAGGCGTGCGAATTTTTTGTGCTGCACAAGTTTTTCGCCTTTCCGGTGGTGGATGCAAAACGGCGGATACTCGGGGTGGTCGATATCAGTGTTTTCACCGAAGAAGTCTTCGATATCGCGGAGCGGGAGCAGCACGAGGATATTTTCGAGACGATCGGGTTTCACGTCTCGCAGGTGCGCGATGCGGGGCCGCTGCAGGCATTCCGTTATCGTTTTCCCTGGCTGCTGGCGACGATCGGGAGCGGGACGGTCTGCGCGCTCCTGGCGAGTGCGTTTGCGCTTACGCTCGCGCAAAGCCTGGTCATCGCCTTTTTTCTCACCCTCGTGCTCGGGCTGGGGGAGAGCGTCAGCATGCAATCGATGGCGGTCACGATTCAGGCCTTGCACTCCAGCCGGCCGACGCTGCGCTGGTATGTGGCGACGCTCCGCCGGGAGGTCGCCACCGCGCTGTTGTTAGGCGCGGCCTGCGGGCTGCTCGTGGCGGCGATCGTCTGGTTTTGGCTCGGCGCGGGCTGGCCGGCGCTGGTCATCGGCGCGAGCATTCTCAGTTCGCTCGTCATGGCGTGTCTGCTCGGGCTGAGCATTCCATCTCTTCTGCACGCCTTGCGCCTCGATCCCAAAGATCGCGGCCGGTCCGCTTACGCTCGCTCTCGCCGACATCCTGACCCTGCTCTTTTATCTCTCGATCGCGAGCTGGCTGCTGCGAGCCGGCCTAACGACGGCGAGCATCCGACGCTGGACTCGCGGAATCTGAGTACCTGCTTCCGCGCGATCCGGGACGAGCTTCCGCTGGCGTCCAGTTTCTAGCGCGCTAACCGATCTTTTTCCGGAAACGGAGGGAGCAGACCACGAAAAGCAGAACCGCCATGAGGGTCGAGAATGCCTAACGAATGGCGCGTATTCGAAGAAGGTCGCGCCGCGCAGGATGATGGCGCGCATCAGGGCGATGAAATAAGTCGTCGGCAGCACCGCGCCGAACCATAGAAAATCGCCGGCATCGTTTCGCGCGGGAAAATGAAGCCGGAAAAGAAAACGCTCGGGAGAATGAAGGCCATCGACATCTGCAGGGCCTGCATCTGGTTCTCCGCCTTGGTCGCGACGAGCAGGCCAAGACTGAGCAGGGCGAAAACATAAACCAGCGTCGCCACGACCATCGCGACAATGCTCCCCGCGATCGGGACGAAAAAAACAAAATGCATGATGCCAAAGAGGAGAAACGCCATCAGCATTCCGATGCAGAGATAGGGAATCAATTTTCCGAGCATCAGCCCCCAGCGGCTGAGCGGACTAACGAGAAGTTGCTCGAGCGTCCCGCGCTCTTTTTCGCGCACCACCGCCATGGCGGTGGCGAAGGTGGTGCCGATCTGGAGGACGATCCCGATCACGCCCGGGACGAAAAAGTTCGGGCTCCGCATGGTCGGGTTGTAGAGCATCTGCGGGCGGATCTCGACCGGCACGGTCGCGGCGCCCGCTCTCCTGCAACAGCATCTCGGTTGATTGGGTGAGGGCGATGGCGACGGCGGTGTTGAGCGCCTGGAGGGCGATGGTGGAATTGGAGCCGTCGATCAGAAGCTGCGCCTGGGCGGAGCGGCCGGCGCGCAGTTCGCGGGTGAAATGGGGCGGGATTTGCAGCCCGACGTAGGCGTGCCCGGCGCGGATCTCGCTCGCCATCTGGGCGGCGCTGCCCACTTCCCTAACGATGCGAAAGGTCTCGGTATTGACGAAGCGATCGAGCAGTTGGCGGCTTTCCACGGTGTGGTCTTCGTTGAAGACGACCATCGCCATGTGTTTGACGTCGTTATCGAGCGCGTAGCCGAACGCGATCATCTCGATGAGGGGCGGGAAGAGCATGAAGAAAGAGCGTCATCGGATCGCGCATCACGACGATGAACTCTTTGAAAAGAATGGCGCCCAGGCCGCGGAAGGGGCGTTTCATTGGGCGAGCGCACTCCTCCTGATTGTCATCCCGAGCCGGCGAAGCGCGGCGAGGGATCTCGCTTGGCTGATAGAGTGTCGGGGAGAGGTCGGTCCACTTCGGGTTGAGGGTTTCGATCAGCGCGTTTTTCTTCCTACGGCGCCAACCTTTGATCTCCTTTTTGCGATCGATCGCCTGGCCGATGTTGTGAGACGTTTCGTGATAAACGAGGCTCGTTAGGCGATATCGTTTGGTGAAGCCTTTGATCGTGCCGTTCTGGTGTTCCCACGCGCGCCGTGCCAGATCGTTAGTCACGCCCGTGTAGAGGACGACGCGACTGCGGTTGGTCATCATATAGATGTAGTACGCTTTCATTGCGATTGCGAGGTCCCTCGCCGCGTTTCGCCGGCTCGGGATGACAAAGCAAGGGAGCGGCTCGCGATCATGCTGCTCTTTCCCCTTGGTTTCCGTTGGCGTATTTCGCGGTCAGGGCGACGAAGACGTCTTCGAGCGAGGGGCCGATGACGTGGATCTCGGCGCTCTCGATCCCGACCCCGAGCAGTTTCTTTTCGATCTCGGCACGGGTGATGGAATCGTCGACCAAGAGGTGCATCGATTGGCCGAAAACGGTCGCGCTCCGCACGCCCGCGACCGTGCGCATCGCCTGCAACGCCTGGGTGACATGATCGCAGGTGACATCGAGCCGGCGCGTGCCGGGCGGGTTGACGTCGGGCATTTGCTTGAGCTCGTCCGGCTGGCCGCACACGATCAGCTTCGACATGTGGATGTAGCCGACGTGCGAGCAGCGTTCCGCTTCGTCCATGTAATGGGTGGTGACGAAAAGCGTCATGCCGCGCCCGGCGAACTCGAAGAGCAAATCCCAGAGCTCGCGCCGCGCCACCGGGTCGATGCCGGCGGTCGGTTCGTCGAGGAAAAGAACGGTCGGCTCGTGCATCAGGGCGCAGGCCATGGCGAGGCGTTGGCGCCAGCCGCCGGAGAGAAGAGCGGCGCGGCGGTTGAGATAGGGCTCGAGATGGGTGAGCGCGATCAACTCGTCGCGCCGCTTCTTCAGCTCGCGCTCGCGCAGGCTGTAGAGCTTGCCGGAAAAAAGGAGGTTCTCGTTCACGGTCAGCTCGTCGTAGAGGGAAAATTTTTGCGACATGTAGCCGATCATCTCCTTGATCGCTGTCGCCTTCCCGCACGACGTCGCGGCCGTCGATCCGGGCCGTGCCTTCGCTCGGCTCGAGGATGCCGCAGAGCATGCGGATGACGGTCGATTTGCCCGAACCGTTCGGGCCGAGGAAGCCGAAAATCGAGCCGCGCCCGACGGAGAAGCTGACGTGATCGACGGCCGTGAAAGTGGCCGAAGCGTTTCGTTAGGCCTTCGCACTCGATCATCGCGTCCATGGGATGCAGGATGAATCAGGAAAGCAGGAAAAAATCTGGAAGAGAGGAAACCAGTGACGGACTTGCGGGCCGGTTTCTTTTCCTGATTCATATTTTCTTGGGACGTTTGGGAAACTAGCGTCGGCGGACATGCCGGCGCGCAACTTGTCGCTCGTGATTCTGTAACCGGATCTTGACCCCGAAAACCTGGCGGATGCGATCCTCCACCGTCTGCACGTTGCGCGGCGTGAACTCGGCCTGGCGATTGATCTGCTCGACCGTGCCCGGGAAATCTTCGTCCGGGAAAGAATCGACCCGGACGCGGACGTCGTCGCCGAGCTTTGATGTAACCGAGCCACGTTTCCGGGACGTAAACGCGCACCCACAAATGCTGGGGCAGGATGAGGGTGGCCAGTTCCTGGTTGGGCGCGAGCACGTCGCCGACTTTGACGTTCAGGATCTCCAGCACGCAGTCGTTAGGCGTGACCACTTTCAGCTCCGCAACTCGGCGTCGATCTCGGCGAGTTGGGCGTGCATTTGCACGATCCGCATCCGCGCCGCCTCGAGGCTTTTTTCCTCGGCGTCCGCGGCACTGCGGGCGCGCTCGGCTTCGCTCGGTGAAACGGTCTTGTTTCGGAGCAATTCCTCCTGGCGGCGGGCGTCGGCCCGCATGAATTCGAGCTGGGCTTTGATCGGCATCCGCATCCTGCATGGTGGTATCGATCTGGGCCTGGGCGAGCGCGCGCCGGGCTTGCATTTCCGGGGCGACGAGACGAGCGAGAGCTTGGCCGGTGTGGAGGGTGTCGCCTTCCTGCGCGAAAAGTTCCACCACTCGGCCGCCGGAGCGCGGGGCGACGTGGACCTCATCGACCTCGATCGTGCCCGAGACCGGCTGGGTGCGCGGCCGGCAGGAGGCGAGTGAGAAGAGGAGAAGGCCGGTTGCAGCGGCGCGAAGAAAAGGCGTTAACGATTGCAAGGCGCGGCAAGATTACCAAGTTCTTGCGGAAACGAAAGACGCGGAAGGACGCCTCGATGAAGACCCGACGATTTGATCATATTGATTTGCGGGTGCGCGAGCGCGCGGTCGCGCAGCGGTTTTACGGGCAGTTATTGCCAGAACTTGGTTTCACGATCGATTCGAGCGGCGAGGGGTGGTCCATCTGGCAGGCATCGGGCGAAGGGCCTGTCGAGTTCTTCGGTTTCACAGAGGAACCCGGCCATCAGCCTAACGACAACCGGATTGCCTTCTGGGCGGAGAGCCGGGCGGAGGTGGATCGTCTCGCCGAAGTCGTCAGACGGGCGGGTGGCTTGCAGCCTGGAGGGCCCGGCGCTCTGGCGGGAATATTCGCCCGGCTACTACGCATTTTTTTTCGAGGACCCGAGCGGGAACAAGCTCGAGATCTGCTGTCGGCATAGCCTGGCGGCTTGAGATTGCGGGCGCTTCTGCGAGACGTATCGGGATGAACAGCGCCGCGCCGATCCAACAAATGTTGCGTCCACAGCGGCGGGTTCGTTATCTGAAAATCATCGCGATTTTCAAGATCGCGCAGGGCATCCTGCTCTTTAGCATTGGGATTTCGCTGCTCTTTTTGCACAGCCGGACGCGCTGGCTCGATAACATCTCGGATTGGGTGGATGGCGAGTTGATGCTCGTGCACAGCCGTGCCGTTCTCTACCTCCTGAACCGGTTGCAGGATGTCGTCGCGGGCGGTCTTCTGCGGGTGACCGGGTTGGTGGCCCTCTTCTACGCAGTGGTTCTCTGCACCGAAGGGACCGGCGTCTATTTTCAGCAACGCTGGGCGGAGCTGTTGATGGTAGTGGCGACGGCCGCCCTCATTCCCTTTGAGATGCGTCATGTCTGGCTTCACCCGGGTGCTGTCTCGATTCTCATCCTGGCGGTCAATTGTTTCATTGTCTGGTTCGTCTATCGCGTGCTGCGACGCGAAAAACGCGAGGGGCGGAGCGCGCCGAAGAGCGGAGGAAAACGAGGTTCTCGAGATTCGTTAGGGCTGAGCCTGCCGCGGGCAAATCGCAAAGCGGGCCAGAGCCGCGCGGGTCTTTTCCATCGGCAGACCGATGACGTTGCTGCGCGAGCCGATGATTTTCTCGATGATGACACGACCGTGCCCCTGCGCGGCGTAGGCCCCGGCTTTGTCGAGCGGGTCAACGCGGGCGAGATATTCCTCGATCATGCGGTCGGTGAGTTTTTTGAAAACGACCCGGGACAACACGGTGAAATTTTCCGACTTGCCGCTGCGCAGGTGAGCGATGAAGACGGACGAAGCCACGAGGTGAGTCTGACCGCTGAGCCGGCGCAAAATGCGCGCGGCCTGGACGGGATCGGTGGGTTTCCCGATGACGTCGCCCTCCGAGCTCGACCAGCGTATCGGCCGCCAGGACGACGTTCGTCGGGATGCGCACGCGCGACGAGGAGGCCTTTGCGCAGCGCATTCCAGGTGGTGGCCTCGTGGAGCGTGAATGTGCCGGAGGAAATTTCGGCGACTTCCGGAGTGACGATCTCGAATTCAAAACCCGCATCGGCCAGTAATTGTCGTCGGCGCGGGGAAGCCGAGGCGAGGAGCAAGTCGTGGCCCGTCGCCGTTCATGCGCGGCCGAGTTTCACGGCTGAGTTGGGGGTTTCTGGTTGCCGAGGAAATCAGGCATTTTCATCTCGGAATAACCGGCCGGGACACTGAAGTCTGCATCCGGCAACGGCGCCACGCTGACAGACTCAATCGTGCTCGTGATTTCGGACTGATTGGACATTTTTACCTTGGTGCGCAGGGGCATCCCAGGGAGGGCATGGTAGTCCGGCATCCCCTTGGTGACGGAGGCGAACACGCCTTTTTGCAGGACCGCCATTTGCTGCAGGATGCTTGGCGTAATCGGGATAGGTCGTAGCGACCCAGTAGCTGGCGTGAAACTTCGGCGAATCGGTAACATACTCCTCGGTCTCGTAACCGTTGATGGTTTCCTTCTTGCCCGTCGGCTTGGGTGTCGCCTGCGCGGGAGCCTCGTCTTTGACGAAAGATTTGGCCATCTCGGCCATGGCTTTCGCTTTTTCCCCGGGAATGGTCATGACGATTTTCTTGTCGTTCATTAGATTGGTGATGGCGCCGGTTTTTGCGTCGATGATGGTGGTGACCTGCGGGCTGACTTCGACGCGTGCCTTGTCACCTTTCACTTTCATGGTGATGCGATGAAGACCTCCCTCGCCATCCACTTTCTGCACGACGGTGAGGTCGGCCCGGGCGGTGCCGAGCAGGGTGAGAGAAGCGATCGCGAAGAGCCGGAATGATTTCATGAATCAGTTGCTACCCGCGCGCGGCTTGGTTGGCAAGTGCGCAGGGGTTCATCAGTGTGGGAGCCGCTTTTGCGCGGCGACGTTGTGCGGCGATGAGTTGGGTGAGCGCACGCGAATCGGGGACCAAAGGCCCATCCACATTCCGGATTTCTGAAAAATACTTGGCAAGGGCCCGGGGCCGCGGCAGCTTAGCCGCGCGCGCGGGCATAGCTTAATGGTAAAGCTCCAGCCTTCCAAGCTGGCTATGAGGGTTCGATTCCCTTTGCCCGCTCTCTGCGAAACGCGAGAATGGACTATGGCCGCCCTAAGGAGTGATCTCGGTCTGGAGTTTGTTATTCTAGTCCTCTCCGTTGGACTCTGGTTCGCCGCTTCCCCCGCTTCGCGCGGCCGGGATTCTTCGCCAGCGGATCTGATTGAAAATGCGCTGCCCGCAAGAGTGACAATTGAAGGAGCGAGTAAGCCGGATCTTTTGTCTGCCGTCTGCGCCGCGGTGCGCAAGCACCGGAAGTCTGGAGTCGGCATTACGGCGGCGGCGGCGGCAGCGGCACGCGGCGAATATGCGGACGACATTGTGGGAACCGTGTTGGGCTGCACGGGGAAGATTGATTGTGAATATGTCGGTGCGGTCGTGAAGGCGGCGGTATCTGTCCGGCCCGGCGCGGCAACGGCGATCAGCGACGCGGCGATGGCGCGGGCGCCGGATTGCGAGGAGACTATTCAGGCGGCCGCCCGCGCGGCCGCGAGGAGTGAAGACGACCGCGTCAAAACGAACTCGCCGAGCGCCTCTGATCCGGGACCGCCCGTCGGCACGAGCGTCAGCCCGGAGGAAGGATTTGACCCGTATGAGCAACTCGCCCTCGTCTGCGACGACGGGACGCAACGCGCCATACGGGAAAGTCTGCTGGCCGATTTTCTACGCTTACATTCCAGGGCTGCGATTGGCCCCTGCCCGCCGACTCCCACCCCTTCGCCGGTGCCCTCGATCGCTCCGTCGCCGTCGGCGGCGAGACCGTAGCCGGTCAAAAGAAGGCCGGTTTTTCGAGGCGGACTGGATATTTGGTCGGGCGCTCGACCGGCGCGACTGTCCCATGACGGCTGTCCGCGAGGGAGTGTGATTCTGGTTATGGGGAGCCGGGGCGCGCTTCTCGCCAGTCTTGGAGATGCGCCTCATAACATTCCCTGGTGGGTTCCGATCTTGGATCCAGGACCAGCGCTTCATCAAACATCCATTCGGCTTCGGGAAAACGGCCTAACGAATCGTAGAGGGATCCGAGCGCCACAGGAAAGGTCTTGTCCCGCGGTGCCAGGGCCTGGGCCTTTGCAAAGGCCGCAATGGCAGCTTTGTAGAGCGATGCCCGACCAGCGGGGTCGCTCGCCAAATTGTCCCCTTGGTCAGACAGTGCCCCCCCGAGATACTGGTAGAGGTAAGGGTTTTCCCGCTCACGTTCCAAGCCACGCTGCGCGAAAAGAACGGCGGCATTCGGATCGTCATCGCGCAACGATGTGCGCGCTCGTTCGGTAAAATATTCTCCCGGCAACAAACGCGCGCATTGGACGAGAAGAATCAATCCGATCACAGGCAAGACGAGGCGCCAGGCCGACGGACCCATGATCGACCGGCCGGCTTCTGCTCCATGGGGCGCTCCGGAATTTGCAAGAATGCCGAAAACGAAGGCAAACAGAAGGACATTGCCAGGTATATGCAGATTGAAATCAAAGATGGAGTGAACAATGTAGGCGGCGAGAGCGGCGATGGCGCCGATCTCGAGTGCCATTGTGTTGCTCAAAAGATAAGAGGAAGCACGCACACGTTTCGGTCCTAATAGTTTAAAGTTCCTCCAGCCATTTCCTAGATGCGCAGTGAAGAAGACGAGGAAACCGGCGACTCCGACGAGGCCGTATTCGGCGAGCAGGTGCAGATAATCGTTATGCACATATACTGGATCAGCCAGGACCCGCTCGGTTCGAAATTGGCGTCCGTAATACAAGTAGGTTCCGCTGCCTGTGCCCCAAATGGGCTGGAGCTTCCATTGTCGAATCGACGCCTGCCACAAATCGACGCGCAAATTGCCAGAATCGGCAATATTTTGTGCGCGGTCGCTCAGGTAGGAGCTCCTCTGAACGAGGAAAAAAACTGCGAGCCCGACCGCGAGGGCCCCAATGGCGGCGGCGGCGGCGGACCTCCAGAAAACTTTCGTGCTGGTCTGGCGCAGGGTGATCAGGCTAAGAATTGCCAGTGTTAGCAGGCTAGCGCCTGCGCTCAGATAGCCGCCGCGACTTCCGGTCAGGATGAGCCCAAGGTAACAGATGCCCGCCGCATAAGCGGTGACTAGCTTCACCCAGACCGGCCAGCGGCTCCAGCAAACCATGCTCAAAGCGAATATGCCAACGACCTCGAGCAGCCCGGCGAGATGATTCGGGCAAATATAGAGACCGCTCGCCCTGCGCTCGTAATCAGGTCGTTGCAGAAATGGAATGAGCATGAAATTCTCGCCATTTCGAAATTGGATCACGCCGATGACAACGTGAAGCATGGCGATGGCGAGCAGAAAAAACAGGAAGAGCATTCGTGGCTTTGCGCCCGTGAAAATGCAGGCGACAAAAAAGTAAACGACGAGTCCGCCAAGGACTGAATAAACGTCGGCCCGCGCAATGTAGGCCACCGGTGAAAGGAGCGCGCGCGCGAGGATGTAGCCAAAGAACAACGCCGAGCTGATCAGACAAATCTGTGCCGGTGCCGTCTTTGGCCGGCGGAGCAAGAAAAGAGAGAGGAGGCCGCTGAGCGCGACCAATCCATAGGCCGGGAGGCTGAAGAGCAGCCGTGTCCCTCCGATGAGCGCTTGAATTGTGGCGAATCCGGCTCCGAGAAAGACCGCGGACAACAGTTCGATTAGTGGGCCGATCTCAACTGCTTTCTTCACGGACCTGGCGTTGATTCAGATGCTCAGAAAAATTGGGCGTTTGCCCACGGAAACAAAACAAAAGCCGCTGCAGCGCGTGCCGCAACGGCTTTCACAAGAGCGAGCGCCTTTTTTTGCTAGAGGTTTGTCACCTTAGTAATGTGGCAGTGTCCGCGGTAGTCGCCCGGATGCCTCTTCAAGAATCTGTCCACCTTGCAGCAAGGAATGCGTATCTCGTGGGGATTTTTCGGATTATGGCAAATGGTGCACTTACGGTGCCCGCCGTCCGGATCATGGCAACCTTTGTCAGGATCATCGCCAATTCCCTCCTGGCCACTTTCGCCGTCGCCGGCGGTTGCCTGCGTGTTCTCCGCGGGATTGCCCAAGTCTTTCGCCAAGGAAGTCGTCTCCGTCCAAAACACAAGGCCCAGAGCGAGAGTCAGACAAACCAGGAACGTGGTTCCCGATGTTCTCTTGTGAAAAAGCGACCCTTCGGAAATTGCCAGCAACTTTTTCATAATTTTTTAATGGGAGCCCTCTTTTCTACTCTTCCCCAAGATCAGTCAATACAATTCTGAGCTCTTCTTTGCGAGCCGGCGGATAACGGGAATCGAAGCCGCATGGCGGGCAGGGTCGCGTGGCGCAAAGCGGCGAGCAGGACTTTCGGCGCGCTGCTGGCGCGAGCGGTTTGCTCGCTCTCGTCCTCACTTCGACCGTGGCGCTGTCTCGCTCGGAAAATGTGTTGATGTAATTCCAGGCCATGCATACCCTCCGCCGCAATGTTACGGAAAAGGGCGCGTCATTTGATTTTCTGGGACAGGCCTTTCCCGACGCCTCCCTCGCGTTTTAATTTCGCGCCGCTCCTTTGCCTGCTTGCCTGCGTTCTGATTTGCGCGCCGACGAGCCTTTGCGCGCAGGAAGAGGCGACGGGCAAAACCGTCCTCCAGAGTGCCGATGAAGGTGACGGTGGCGCGCCGAAAGTGGAAGGCCCCGCACCCAATCTGGGAACGGGGAATTTTGCCCGTTCGCACTTTCGCGTCTCGGTCTCGGTGCGGGAAGGCTACGACGACAATGTTTACACGGCGAACCTGAACCCGGTCGGCTCCTTTTTCACCAATGGCAACGTCGTCGTCGACTACAAATTCGGCAGCGCCCGCACGAGCTTCGATCTGCAGGCCTTGGGCGGCGCTCACCTACTATTTTGACCGCCCCTTTGGTCAGCAATATGACATCAACAGCGCGCTCACCCTCAGCCTGAATCATCAGGCCACCCCTCGCCTGAGCCTTGCCGCGGCGCGCCTACCTGACCTATCAATCGGAGCCGGATTTCAACACGGCGTTCGGGGGTTCGGAGTCAATCGTCGCAATCGGGAATTACTTCTACACGAACGATAAACTCTCCATCTCCTACCAATGGGCGCCGCGTTTTTCGACCGTCACGAGCTACACATCTGGGCGCGATCAATTACGAGAGACAGCGCGATCGGCGTGCTTTGAGGACCGTTTCGAACACACCTTTGGCAATGAGTTTCGTTCCTCGGTCTGCCGACGACCACCCTGGTCGGCGAATACCGTTTTCGAGATCATCGACTTCGATCGCCGCGACGCGCGATTCGACGACCCATTTCGTTCTCGGCCGGCCTCGATCACAGCTTTCAGTCCCGCGCTTCAACGTTCTCCCTTCGCGGCGGCGCCGAGTTTCGCGAATTCGATACCTTCGGCGAACGCACTTCGCCTTACGGCGAGGCGACCCTGCACTATGCGCTCGGGGACCGCGCACCTCCGATCAGCTGGACGAATCGCTATGGGCTGGACGAACCGGATGTGCCCGGGCGGCTTCGCGCACGACTTTTCGCACGCGGACTCAATCGCGAGCTACGGGATTGCCCCGCGGATCACCCTCGAGCTGCGCTCTTCTATCAGCACGATGAAAACGACAGCAATTCTACGCCCGACCTTTTTCGTGCCCGGCTTTCGACGAAGACTCCCTCGATATCGGTCTTGGGCCTGCGTTACGATATCAACCGCCTTTTTGCGCTCCTCGCCGGCTACAGTCACACCGAGATCTTCTCCGATTCGCCCTGCGCGAGTACGCGCGAAACCGCTATTATCTGGGCTTAAACGCGACCTTTTAGACGACTCCGGCAACCTGCCGGGCACCTTTTGCGCTCAGGGAATCTTCTGGTAGATTCTCCGCCCGGTCGCACGACGGTAATCATGGCCCAAACAAGAAGAAGTTAAGACTCCATTTTCTCGACTATTGGCGCGTCATTCGCGTGCGTTGGGGGCTCATCCTCCTCGCCTTTCTCCTCGTCGTCATCACGGCCGCGGTCGTGACCTATTTCCAGCCGCGCGAATACCAGTCCTCCGTCTTTATCGAGGTCAAATCGATGGCCGAGAATCCGCGCATTTTTGGCAACGAGCGGCAGCCTTCCCTTATCACGATCCGCAGCTCGCCCCGACGGTTTACCAGGTCATCCAGCGCACCGGGATTCTCTATCCGGTGATCGACGATCTGAAATTGCAGGATAAGTGGGCGCGAGAACGGCGTTCGCCCGACGCGCGAGCAGGCCTACCAGCATTTTGCGCGGCAAACTCGACCTCGATGAAGTGCGCAATACCGACCTCCTCCAGATCAGCGTTTCGATGCCGACCCGCAGGAAGCCGCCGATATCGCGAACAAGATCGTCGCTGTTTATCAGGAAAAACGGGTCCAGGAAGAAAAGGAAATCCTCAATCGCGCGGTCGAGACGATGAACGAGGAGGTCGCCAAGGAGGATCGCAAAGTGGAGGACGCGGCCAAGGAAGTCGCGCGGATTCGCGATGAAGAACACATCGTCGATCTCAACCCGGAAGGGACGGAGGATTCGCTCACCGCGGCCAACTCCAACGTCGTCAAACAGGAAGGCGAAGTGAACGATGCCGAGACGAACGTCGCCACCCTTACCGGCCAAACTGCAGCAGATCGAAAGCCTGAAGGGCGACGATCTGATGCGGATGATGCCGACGCTCAACATCCAGGATCCGACCATCCAAAAAATTCTGCCTAACTATCAGGAAGCGGTCGCCAACGAAGCGCTGCTCCTGAACTCCGGACTGGGCGAAAATCATCCCAAGGTCAAAGCGCTGCGCGCGACCAAAGCGGTCTACGTGCGCCAGCTCGAACAGCAGGTCGCGAGCGTGCGCGATGCGCTGGAGCGCAACCTCAAATCCGCCCAGGCCACGCGCGACGAGTTGAAAAACGCCTCGCTGCGATCAACGAAGCGCAGGTCGCTTCCAAGAATCTGAGTGCCAACTACAGCCGGGCCAAGAACGCTTACATCAAGGAGAAGGACCTGCGCGACGGCGTCCGGCTGCGCGCCCAAACCCAAACGATGGAAATGGCCATGCCGCGCCAGGCGGTGAGCGTGAAACAGGTGGCGGAGCCGGCCACGCAGCCCGGCCCGGCCGCGCGTCGCGCTCAACATGGCGCTGGGCGCTCTCGTCGGATCTTGTCCTCGGCGTCGGTCTCGCTTTTTTCATCGAGTATCTCGACACCAGCGTGAAGACGATGGAAGACGTCGAAACGCTCCTCGGCGTGCCGGTCCTCGCCATCATCCCGCGCAATATCCAGATTTCTACACCGGGAAACGAGCGACACGCCCGATGCCGAGGCCTACCGCATTCTGCGCACCAACATCGAGTTCAATCGCAAAGGCCCCGATGCCAATACCATTTCGCTCGTGAGCGGCGGGCCGGGTGAGGGCAAATCGACCACCCTGGCCAACCTCGCCTTCATCTGCGGCGCAAGGCGGCTATTCCACTCTGATCGTGGACGCGGATCTGCGCCGGCCGGTGCAGCACACGCTTTTCGACATCGACAACAAGATCGGCCTAACGAATTATCTGACCACCGAAATGGCGCTCGAGGATGTAATCGTCCCCACCTCGGTGCAACAATCTCTCCCTCCTCCCCAGCGGCACTCTTCCCTCCGATGCGGTCGGCATTCTCAATTCCCAGCGCATGTCCGATTTGATCGCGGATTTGAAGACCCGTTACGACATCGTCTTTTTCGATTCGCCGCCCATGCTCGGCGTGAGCGACGCTTCCGTGCTCGCGAGCGAAGTCGATCAGACGATCATCGTTGTGCAACACCGCCGTTTCCCCCGCGCCATGCTGACCCGGGTGAAGCAGGCATTCGTCGGAGTCGGCGGCACCGTCCTCGGCGTGGTCATGAACAACGTCGATCTCAAGCACGACCAGAACTACTACTACTACACGAGCTACTACGGCTACTATCAGTCGCGCAGCGGCGAGCCGCAAGGCAGCGCGGCGCAAGAAGCCGGCCACCCCCGCCAACAACGGCGCCGCCCGCCCGGAAGAATACTAGTGTGCGAACGTGGCTCCTCCTTCTTTTCCTCCTTGGCGCCATCGCGCCCGCGACGCTGGCTGATGCCGTCCTGCGCGCCGGCGATCCCGTCGACATGCGAATCAGCGGTGTGCCGGCCGACGAACAAACGCAGGTCAACAACGTTTATACCGTCGATGCCAACGGCATGGTCAACATGCCTTACATCAACAAGGTGCGGGCCGAGGGACTCACCCCGGCGCAACTGGCCAGCGCGATCGAGAATGGCTACAAGGCCGGCGGGATTTTCACCAACCCCACGATCACGATCGTGATGCAGCCGCAGACGCGGTTTGTGAACGTCGGGGGCGCCGTGCGCGGTCCCGCCCGCATCCCCTTCACCGAGGACATGACTCTACTGGCGGCGATCAACGCTGCGGGCGGCTTTAACGATTTCGCCGACCAGAAACACGTCCGTATCCTCCGCGGCAGCGAAGCGAAAGTTTACGATGTGCGCCAGTTCCGGAGAGATCCCGGCCTCGACCCGAAACTGCAGCCGGGCGACAAGGTCGAAGTGCCGCAGACCTTTTTCTAGGGCGCGAAATCGTCAGGCGCGGAGCAGCCCGCGATGACGCCAAAGATAACCGAGGCCGGAGTAAATCGTCAGGCCGATCGTGATCCAAAGGAGGGCGTTCCCGCCATAATGCCACGCCTTCTGCCACCAAATGGCGTCCGGTCCGGCCATTCCCAGCTCGTGGGCCGCGAGCAGGAGAAGGAAAAAGACGACCGTCGCGATCTGCCACGACGTCTTGTGCTTCCCGAGTTTCTCGGCCGGCAAAACGATCCCCTCGGAGGAGGCGAGCAGGCGCAAGCCCGGTGATGAGGAAATCGCGTGCCACCACAATGTCGCCACCCAGGCCGGGACCGCCCCGAGCGGCACCAGGCAGATGAAAGCCGCCGCCATCATCACCTTGTCGACCAGCGGATCCATCAGTTTTCCGAACTTCGTCACGATCCCGTAACGCCGGGCGATTTCGCCGTCGAAGTAATCGCTGATGCCGGCGAGGGCGAAGAGAAGGAGCGCGATGGTGCGGCCGTAGGTCCAGTTGGAACTGAGCGAGAAGACGAAGAGCACGGTCAGGACGAGCCGGCCGAGGGTGAGGCGGTTGGCCCAGTTCATTCCGCTGCCTTCGCACGCTCTTGCCTAACGAAAATAGGACGCTTCCAAATCGGCACTTTTTGCTTCAGTTCGGCCACGATCCAGGCGCTGCCCTGATAGGCGGCCCCGCGATGCGCGCTCGCCACCCGCAGGAAGAGCGACGCCTCGCCCGCCGCCACGAAGCCAATGCGATGCTGCAGAATGAATCTCCTCCAGTTCGAATTCGGTCTGCGCCGCGCGCGCGATCATTTCCATCTGATGCTGCGCCATCGTCTCATGCGCTTCGTATTCAATCCCAGAGATCTCCCGGCCGTCCTCCAGCCCCCGCACCACGCCCCAGAAATCGACCGAGGCCCCGGCCCTCCCGTTCCAGATATTCGGACGTGATTCGAGGGGAGCGGTTGTGATAAGGATTTCCGAGTGCCAAGTTGCCATCTGCTTCAAGCGAGCCCGCAGGGTTTGCCGCCCCGGCATGGCGACTCGTTCAGGAGATACCGAAAATGAAAATGAATCAATGTGATATTGGCCTCATCGGCCTCGCCGTCATGGGCGAAAACCTCGTCCTCAACATGGAGTCAAAAGGCTTTGACGTCGCCGTTTTCAATCGCACCACCGCGGTGACGGAAAAGTTTGCCGCCAATCGCGCCAAGGGAAAAAACATTCAGCCGACGACGACGATGGAGGAATTTGTCGGCGCCCTGCAACGGCCGCGCAAAGCGATGATCATGGTCAAGGCCGGCGCTCCGGTCGACGCGGTCATCGGGCAGCTCGTCCCCCTCCTCGAGAAAGGCGATGTCATCATCGACGGCGGCAATTCCCTTTTCACCGACACGCAGCGGCGCTGCAAGGAGCTGGAAGGACAGGGCATTCATTTCGTCGGTTGCGGCGTTTCCGGCGGCGAAGAAGGCGCGCTCAAGGGCCCCTCCCTCATGCCGGGTGGGCCGCGCGAATCCTGGGAAATTATCGCGCCGATTTATCGCAAGATCGCGGCCATCGTCGATGGCGAGCCGTGCTGCCGCTACATGGGGCCGGACGGCGCCGGGCACTACGTCAAGATGGTGCACAACGGGATCGAGTACGGCGACATGCAGCTGATCTGCGAGGCCTACGCCATCCTCAGCGGCGTTCTCGGCCTGACGACGGACGAACTGGCCGAGATTTTCGCGGAGTGGAACCGAGGCGATCTCGACAGTTACCTGATCGACATCACCGCCCAGATTTTTCGCCAGAAAGATCCCGAGACCGGCAAACCGATGGTCGACGTCATCCTCGACAAGGCCGGCCAGAAAGGCACCGGCATCTGGACGCTGCAATCGGCCATCCGCCAGTCCGTCGTCATCTCCACCATCAACGCCGCCGTCGAAGCGCGGGTCATTTCTTCGCGCAAAGACGAGCGGGTCAAGGCCTCGAAGATCCTGCCCCAGCCGCAGGTCGAAAAATTCAGCGGCGAGCGCAACGATCTCATGACCGCGGTGCGCGACGCGCTCTACGCCTCCAAGATCGTCTCCTACGCGCAGGGGATGGAATTGTTAGGCGCAGCGAGCAAGGAATTCGATTGGAACCTGAACTTCGGCGACATCGCCACCATCTGGCGCGGCGGCTGCATCATCCGGGCGAAATTCCTCAACCGCATCGGCGAAGCCTACGAGCGCGATGCCGGGCTGAACAACCTGCTCCTCGATCCCTATTTCACCGACATCATTCAGAAAACGCAGCACAACTGGCGGATCGCGGTCGCGACCGCGGTCCAGCAGGGCGTGGCCGTCCCGGCCTTCAGCGCTTCGTTAGGCTATTTCGACAGCTACCGGCAGGCGCGTCTCTCCTCCAATCTGCTCCAGGCGCAGCGCGATTTCTTCGGCGCGCACACCTACGAGCGGGTCGACAAGCCGGGCGTTTTCCACACCGACTGGATGGGATTGGAGAAGGGCCGGCCGAAAAACCGGCCGAGCCCAAAGAGGCGCCGAAGCGGCACGCCGCCGAGTAACAACGATTCGTTATGCCAATCTACGTTTACGAAACAACCGATCCGGCGAAGCCGGCGCGGCGGTTTGAAGTCAAGCAGAGCATGAAAGACGAACCGCTCCGGGTCGATCCGGAGACGGGCGAGCCAGTCAGGCGCGTCATTTCCGGCGGCTATGGTGTGCATGTCGCCGGTGGCTCCACCGGTCCTTCGGTCGGTTCCGTGGGTGGTTCCTGTGGTCCGGGTTGCGGTTGCCATTGAGCCTGCGCTTTCTTTTTTTGTCATTCCAACTGTGAGGTCCCTCTCCGCCCTTCGGGCGGCTCGGGATGACAAATGAGGAGAAGCGTGCCTAACGAAAATCGTGCGACTCGCTTCCGGCGAGTTGCGCGTGCGCGAGCGGCCGGATCTTCCTCGCTTTCACGAGCACGACGTTCTCCGTGTTTTGCACTTCCCCTCGATGACCAGAAACGGCTCCTCCGTAATCACGAGGCGAGCGCGCTCAAACAAATCCGGCGTCACGATCGCATTCGCAACTCCGGTCTCATCCTCCAGACTGATGAAGACAAATCCTTTCGCCGTCCCCGGCCGCTGCCGGCAAATCACGTTCCCCGCGATCTGCATCGTCGCGCCGTGCCGCGCCTGCGCGAGATCGCTCGCCCGCCAGACGTCGGCAACTGCTCGCGCAACAACTTCATCGGATGCGGCCCGGTCGTCAGATTCATCCCTTCGTAATCCGCCTGGACCCGTTCCGGCAGCGTCATGGGCGGAGCGGCGACTCTTTCCGGGGAGCGCACGCGACTCGCGTGCTCCATCCGGCGACTCGCCGGATGGCCGGGTGGCTGACACGCGCCCGGAGCAAAGAACTTTGCGGCGAGTCGCCGCAAACAGCACGCGGGTCGCGTGCGCTCCCCAGCAAATCGTCGTGCAGCGTCTCCTCCACTTCCCAGAGTGCCGCCCGCCGATGTTCCGCGAAACAATTCAGCGCCCCGAGCTCGGCCAGAGTGCGCAATTCCTCTTTCGTTAGGCCGACGCGCCTCTTGAAATCTTCCAGCGACGCAAAAGCCGCGCGCGCGTTGCCTGACGATCTCTTCCGCATGCTCCTGGCGCAGCCCATTCACCACGCAAAACCCCAGCCGCACGCTTTCATCCGACTCGACCACGCAGCGCCATTCCGATTCCGCCACGCAGACCGGCCGCATCCGGATCCCATGCCGGCGCGCGTCCTTCACAATCGTGGCCGGCGCATAAAACCCCATCGGCTGATTGTTCAGCAGGCTGGCGTAAAACTCCGCCGCGCGATGCACTTTCAGATACGCGCTGCCGTAGGCCAGAATCGCGAAACTGATCGCGTGCGACTCGGGAAATCCATAGAGCGCAAACGAGCTGATCGCCTGGATGATCTTCACGATCACCTCCGGGGCGACGCCCTTTTTCTCCATCCCGGCGCGCAGTTTCACGCTCACTTTCTCCATCCGCTCGACCGAGCGATGGAAGCTGAGCGCGCGCCGCAGCTCCTCCGCTTCCGCGCCGGAAAAATCGGCCATGATCATCGCGATCTTGAGCATTTGCTCCTGAAAAAACGGCACGCCTAACGTGCGCTCGAGAACCGGTTCCAGCCGCGGGTCGAAATAAGTCACCGGCTCCCTCCCCGCGCGCCGGTTCAGATACGGATGCACCATGTCGCCCTGGATCGGCCCCGGCCGGATGATCGCGACCTCGATCACGACATCGTAAAAGCATTTCGGCTTCATCCGCGGCAACGTCGCCATCTGCGCGCGGCTCTCGATCTGGAAAACGCCGATCGTGTCGGCCTCCTGCATCATCTCGAAAGTGGCGGCGTCATCCTTCGGGATGTGGGCGAGATCGAGCGGCCGGCCGCGTTCGCGGCAGAGCTCGAACGTATCCTGCATCACCGCCATCATGCCCAGGCCTAACAAGTCCACCTTCACGATCCCGAGATCTTCGCAATCGTCCTTGTCCCATTGCGCCACGACCCGGCCGGGCATGGAGGCATTCTCCAGCGGAACGAAGGAACTCAATTTGTCCTGGCAGATGATCATCCCGCCGGAGTGCTGGCCGAGATGGCGCGGCAATCCGTAAATCGCCTGATAGAGCCTGACGAATGCGGGCATGCGCGGATGCGCCCTCGGCAAACCGGATTGCTCGATCTGCGCCTCGCAGATCGAGGGTGTGCGGGAAATCGCCGTGCGCGAAGAGATGCGAGAAACGGTCGAGAATGTCGGGCGAAAATTCAGCGCCTTGCCGATCTCGCGCGCCGCGCTCCGCCCGCGATAGGTGATGACGTTCGCGGTCATGGCCGCGCCGTGTTTGCCGTAACGGCGATAAACTTCCTGGATGACGCTTTCGCGCCGGTCGCCGCTCGGCAGATCGAGATCGATGTCGGGCCAGCCTTTGCGGCCTTCGCTCAGGAAACGCTCGAAGACGAGATTGTTGCTCACCGGATCGACCGGCGTGATCCCGAGACAAAAACAGACCGCGCTGTTCGCCGCGCTCCCCCGGCCCTGCACCATGATGTTGTTTTCGCGGCAGAAATTGACGATGTCCCAGACGATCAAAAAATAGCCGGAGAAGCCGAGCTTCATGATGAGCGTCGAGTTCGAATTCGAGCTGCTTCCTGCACTTTGGTGCTGATTGCGGCGTAACGCTGTTGCGCGCCGAAAAGGACGATCGTGCGGAGGAAGGAATCCATCGAGTGCCCGTCCGGCACCGGATAATCGGGGAAATCGTAGCCGATGTTTTCGAGAGAAAACTCGAGCCGCTCGGCCAGGCGGAGTGTGTTCGTGATGGCCTCCGGCCGATCGCGAAAAAGCGCCTTCATTTCCGCCGCGCTCTTCAGATGGCGCTCGGCGTTTTTCGTTAGGCGCGTGCCGGCGGCGTCGAGATGGGTGTGCTCGCGGATGCAGGTAAAAACGTCGAGCACTTCGCGGCCGGCGGGGTGGCATGCTGGACGCCGTTGGTCGCGAGGAGCGGAAGGCGATGGTGCGCGGCGAGATCGATCAGCTGGCGATTGATGCGTTCTTCGCCCCTAACGAGATGGCGCTGGAGTTCGACGTAAACCCGCTCGCGGCCGAAAGCGTCGAGCAACTGTTGGGCGCGGTTCGCCAGACTCCGGGTAGCGCACTCGTTCCGCGTGCTGGCGACGGCGTTCCACCGTCGCGAACTTTCGGAACGTGCGAGATCTCGGTGCGCATGCGACGCCTCAGGCAAAGTTCGTCGCGGTGGAACACCGCGCCAGCACGCGGGACGAGTGCGCTCCCCGGACAGGCTGCAGACCACGGCAGCCGAAAAGAGCGCGATCAACCCCTCGGAAAATTCCGCCAGCTCTTCCGAGCGCACAGAGCAGTTTCCTTTCTCGCTCCGCAGATGCGCCTGGGTCAGGAGCGAGCAGAGATTTTTGTAGCCGGTCGCGATTTTCCACCAGCACGGGCAGGAGGCTGCCGTCCGCCATCGTGAGGTCGGCAGCCGATGATCGGCCGCACCCCATGCTCGCGGCAGGCGACGGAAAAACGCTGCGCGCCGTAAACGCCGTTGCGATCGAGCAAGGCGACCGCGGGCATTCCCAGTTCCGCCGCGCGCTCGGCGAGTTGCTCGGGAAAAGAAGCGCCGCGGAGGAAACTGAAGGCACTGCAGGCGTGCAGTTCGATGTAGGACATGGCGAGGTCGGATCGATCACGAGCACGAGCACGAGTAAGAGAAAAAGGAGCGCGTTTCAGACTCGTGCTCGTGCTCATGCTCGTGATCGTGATCGTAATCGATATCGATCGCTTGTTTTCAGTCGTAAATTCCCTCCAACCTCCATTCCTCCCGCGTTTCTCGCCGCGGCAAACGACACCATCGGCCAACTGCCAAATCCCACTCCGCCCGCGCCCACCTTTTCTCATCCCACCAATCACCCGAAGCGAGATAAGGTCCCTGCCGGGCGACCACCGGCGGCCTCGAGCCGCAGGTCAGAAATCCCGCGCGCAGCCGGCGCAAGGCCGGGCCGATCATCGGCGCCGAGTTCGTTAGGCGAAGCCGGCAGTTCCCAGGAAAACGGCTCGACCCGATGAAAGCATCCGGCCGATGCGAATCTTCCAGCACCGGCCTCCCGACCCGCTCCTCGCCTAACAATCCCGTGAGCCGGTGAGGGTCTCGTGCAGCCGGCTCGGATCGCGCAGCGGTGTCTCGAAAAGATGAAACTGTTGCCGGGCTCGGCCGGGCCGGTTGCGACTTCGAGGGCGACGGCCACGATCGGATGTTCCGCCCGGAAATTTTCCAGATGCGCTCTGGAGGAGGCGGAACAAAATTTCGACCGAGTTGGTCGGATCGGGAATCTGAAAACGATGCTCGTAGCGCGACTTGTCGGCAAAACGTGAGCCGGAGGCGTGAGTTCGCTGCGCGACGAGATAAAGGGCGCCGAGGCGGAAGGTGAGTTGCTCGAGAAAACGGCGGAGGACAAAAAGGAGCGGCTCGGCGGTTTCGATTTCGTGCTCGAATTCGATTTGTTCCGCGAAAACTTCTCCGTTGGCCTAACGAGCCGGAGAAGGCGGGTCGACTCGCCGTGGCCTGGTCCCAGAGTCGGACGGCGGTCGGACCGAGCCGCGCGCCGAGCTGATCGCGGCTCGAGCGCGGCGAGATCGCCCAGGGTGTGGACGCCCCATTTGTGGAGGATGGCGATGATGCGCGAAATCTCCGCGGTGCGCTCAGTGCTCGCGGTCGATCGGCGTTTCATGCCAAAGGTTAGAGCAAAGCTGTAACATGTTCAATAGAACATGTTTTACCGGTAAGGCGAGACTCTGTCGACCCGGGGAAGGACCTCTTTCTCATCGCCCCGCGCCCCTCTCGCTCGACGGAGTCTCGCCCTACCGAGCTCGCTTAACCGCCCGGATGGAGCAGTCGCGCTTTGGTGTCGTCGGGCAGCGACGCATTCGAGATCCAGATCGCGGCCTGGTGCGGATCCATTTTCAGCCAGGCGCGCGCGGTCAATTCCACCTCGTATTCGCGCCGGCTGTCTTGGCTGATCGTCGAAGCCCATTGCAGCGCGCCTTGCGGATCGGAAGAGACGATCTGGCTGGCGAACGCGCTCACGGCCTGATCGCGTGACCGGCCTTGCGCCAAGCCCCCAAGCCAGAATGCCGCGGTCGCCGGATCACTTTTCGCCCAACGATCCAGTAGATATTCGAAAACGCGGCCGCGCCATTCACCTTCCGGAAGAGATGCCGCCCAGAGGCTGGCCGCCTCCGGATCGCGCTTCGCCCATTGCAGCATGATTGAGACAGCGGCCTGCATCTGAGCGTCGCCGGTCAGGCGCGGCACCATTTGCGCGGCGGTGGCCGGATCATTCTGCGCGACTGTCCAAACAATACTCGGCATGACGTAATCGCGCGTCGCGGTATCAGGCAAACTTCGCGCCCATGCGAGCGCAGCGTGCGGATCGTGCCGCGCCCATTGGCCGCAAATCGTGGCGAAAAAATTCCGGCGCATCTCGCCGGTGCTATTCTGGACGACATAGTCGATCGCGGCCCGCGCGTCGTGATCGCCCCACCAGATGATGATGAAACGGAGCGCGGTCTGCCGGGTCGATCCGGCGGGAAGCTTTTCCGCCCAGCGCAAGGCGGCAGGCAGATCGGACTCGGCGAGTTGGACGCCGATCGTCCGCGCCGTTTCGCGTCGCGTGTTTTCGTCGGGCAGCGTCACGAGATAATCCGTCGCCGCCGCCAGTTCGCGGCGCGCCCAGATGGAAAGAGCGGTTTGTTGCGCCCGGTTTTTGGCTTCGTTAGGCGGGAGCGACTCCGTCCACTGGAGGGCCGCGCGCGGATCGGTTTCCGTCCACTTCTGCGCGATGTGGGCGAGCATGCCGTCGCGAATCAGGCCGGGGGGCATCGCGTCAACCATGCTGGAGGCGTAGGCCGGATCTTTGTTTATCCAGCGGGTGAGGATGCTTTGCAAAGCACGAGCGCGCCCCTCGCCCGGGAGCAGATGAATTGCCCAGGTGTAGGACGCTTCCAGATCGTGTTCACTCCAGATCAAGGCGACAAGAGCGAGGGCCTCGTCGCGGTGGGATCCCGCCGGCAGTTGCTCCGCCCGCGCCGCGGCTGTGACCGGGTCTGCTCGCGTCCAGTAGCCGAAGAGGGCTGCGAACAAGCGGTCGCGTTGGACTAACGACGGCAGCGCCTGCACGAAGTCGAGCGCGACTGGCGGATCTTTCCCGGCCAGGACGGAGCCGAGCGCCTGGGTTGCGAGGTCGCGGGGCCGGTCGGGCGGAAGTTGCATTGTCCAGCGGGTGGCCGCCGCGAGGTCCTCTTCGGCCCATCGCCTAACGAGGTTTGCGACCGCCACTTCGCCTCTCGGCTGGGCCAGCGCCGCGTTCAGTTCGCTCAGAATTTCTGGCGTGGTCGGAGGCGTCGCGCCTGCTGGAGCAACGAGGGCCGCCGCGATTGCGATCGCGCTCAGGAAACGCTTCATGCTGGTGGAGCGAACTGCGCTCAACCGCCGGGATTCAAGAGCCGCGCTTTGGTGTCGTCGGGCAAAGTAGAATTCGAGATCCAGGCGGAAGCGTTGCGCGGATCCGTTTTTAACCAGGCGCGCGCGGTCGATTCCATCTGGCTGTTGCGCAGACTGTCGTTGCCGATCGTCGCGGCCCATTGTACCGCCGCCTGCGGATCGGAGGAGCTGATCCGGTTGGTGAACGCGCTCACCGCCTGATCGCGCGAAGGCGCCTGCGCAAATTCCCGAGCCAGTTCGCCGCCGCCCGCCGGATCGCTTCCGGCCCAACGATTGATCAAATTCTCGAAGACTTGCGTCGCGCGTTTTCCCTTCCGGGAAAGAGGCGGCCCAGGTGCCGGCCGCCTGCGGATCGCTCGCCGCCCATTGCGAGACGACGGAAGCTCGCCGCTGCAGTCTGCGCTTCGCCCGCCAAGGCGCGACCGCCATCTGCGCGGCGCGCGCGCGGATCGTTTTCCGCCACCACGGAAATGATGTTCGGGAGCACGGCCGTGCGCGCTCGCCGGGATCGGATAAATTCTTGCGCCCATCTGCAGCGCGGCCTGGGGATCGTTCTGCGCCCATTGTCGCGAAATCGCTGTCGAGCAAATTCCGGCGCGTGTCGCCGCTGCTGTTGCGCACGGCGAACTCCGCCGCGGCTGGCGGATCGGTCTCGCTCCATTGGGTGACGATTGGGTTGAGGGCGTTTTGGCGCGTGGCGCCGGCCGGGAAGTTTTTGCGCCCAGCTCAAGGCGGTTTGCAGATTGGCGTTCGCCAGTTGATTGCGCGATCGATCGGACCGCGTCCTCCTGCGTCTTGCCGGCGGGCAGGGCGGCGACGTAATCGGCCGCGGCGGTCGGGTCGTTCGCGCCCAGCTGGAGAGCACGTTTTGTATCGCGCGGCGTCGTGCTTCGCCGGCCGGGAGCTCCTGGCGTCCAGGCGAGCGCGGCGGCGGGGTCGTTCTGTGCCCATTGCCGCGCCAGGTTGGCGGTCGCCTGATCGCGCAAGGGGCCCGGCGGCAGGCCTGCGGTGATGGTGGAGGCGCGCTCCGGATCCTTGTTCGCCCAGGTGGATAAAATACTTTGCATCGCGTTGTTGCGTCCCTGCCCCGGCGGCAGCGTATTCGCCCAGTTCAGAGCCGCTTCCGGATCCTGACTGGCCCAGGTGGAAGCAACCACCTGGAGGGCGGTGTCGTGCCCCGAACCGAGCGGCATTGGGCGGCGGCATTGGCCGCGGCCGCGCACCGGGTCGGTGTTGGCCCAACGGGAAAAGATCGGCCAATAGATAATTCTGCTCGGCTGTTGCCCGTGTGGGGCAGCGTTTGCAACATGTTGAGCGCGGCTTGCGGATCGGTTTCGGCTAACGAGGAGACGACCGATTGCATGGCGCGCTCGCGCTCCTGGCCGGGCGGCATTTGCAGCACCCAGGCCTGGGCCGCGGTTGCGATCTTTCTCTGCCCAGGCCCGGACCGCGGCGGACACCGTCCAGCTTGCGATCCGAGGCGGTGCCGGTGGTCTGGGCGTAGACGAGCGCGGCCTGCGGGTCGCCTTCGGCCCAGCGCGCAATCAGCATCGAAAGATAGGATGGATTTTTCGCGCTGATTTGGCAGTGCTTGCATGACGATCGATCACGGGCCGCACATTTTTCGGATCGATCCCGTCGATCAGTTTGCTCAGTTCGATGTAACTGTGCCGATCGGAAGGACGCGCCATCGCACTTCGCAACGCCGCGATGATCGTCTCGGTGGAGGCAGGATCCGCTTTGCCGGGGCCTGGCGCCGAAGGAGTGGCCCGGGCCGAGGCGGCGAAGAGGGGGGCCGGCGGCATTTTGCCTAACGACTCCGCAGAAGGCGAATGAGGCGCCGGCCGTCGCCTGGGTTGTCGGGAGTGTGTAACGGCCAATTGCCAGACCGGCGAGAAATGCCGTGGCCGCGATCAGAAGGGCGAAAACATGACGCTTCACAGGAGGAAAATAGCCGAAGACGAGAGCCGTCCAACAGGCATCTCGATGCTGCCGCCAAATGGTAGAGCGAAACTCTGTCGAGCTGGGGGGCATGCGTCATTCGGGCGGTGCGCCCCCTCGGCTCGACAGTGTGTCGCCCCACCATTCGAAGTGATTATAGGATCTTCACCGGACACTCCGGCAGCGCTTTGAGAAACGCGCGCCCGTAGGTTTTTGTCACGATCCGGTTGTCGAGCACGACGATGATGCCCGTGTCGCTCTTGGTCCGGATGAGGCGGCCGACGCCCTGGCGGAATTTCAGGATTGCTTCTGGCAACGAGTATTCGGTGAAGGCGTCGCCGCCGCGCGCCTGGATGAGCTCGAGCTTGGCCTCGATCAGCGGATGGTCGGGCACGGCGAAGGGAAGGCGCGTGATGATGACGTTGCAGAGCGCGGCGCCCGGCACGTCCACGCCCATCCAAAAACTGTCTGTCCCGAAAAGAACGCTCCGCGGCGTGTTTTTGAATTGCTCGAGGAGCTGGCTGCGCGGGGCCCCTTTGCCTTGCACGAGCAGATTCATTTTTCGCCTGGCGAAGAAATCCTCCATCTCGCAGCGCGAGTTGCTGCATCGAGCGATAACTGGTGAAGAGCACAAAGGCACGCCCGTCGGTGTCCTCGACGAAACGCGCCACCCATTCCGCCAGGGCCGCGCTGTAAGCCTCGTCGCGCGGGTCCGGCATCTTGCGCACGACGAAGAGCTTCATCTGTTTTTGGAAATCAAACGGACTCCCGAGTTGGAGCGGCTCGGCTTCATCCGCGCCGATGCGCCGCCGGAAATAGGCCAGGTCCGGACGGCCGACCGCGAGCGTCGCACTGGTCATCACGCTCGAGCAGTTTTCTCGGAAAAGCATTCGCCGCAAGACCGGGCGCGACATCGATGGGCGCGGCGTTGAGCGTGATGTTCTGCGCATGCCTTCCCGGTGCGCTCGATCCAGTAAACGTAGTTCTCCTCGCTCTGTTGCAGAAAGATCGCGATCCCTTCGCGCGCGTCGGCCAATGCGCCGGCCGAGCTCCTGCAGCTCGGACTTGAGAAATTCGTCCTCGGTCTTGCGCACCACTTCGATGATCCGCGCCTTGCAGCGCCAGCGAGGCGCGCGGTGATTTGGTCTTCGACAAAATCCGCTTCGCGCACCCGGTATTCGCGGCCCTTTTTGAAATTGGCGCGCTCGTCGATGGCCGCGAAAAATCGGTCAGCCTCGTCCACGAGCGAAGCGGCCAGAGTCACGCCGGCGGCATCGCGCGTCACGGTGAACAGCCCTTTCTTGGAACGCGCGTTGTAGAGCCGCTGGATGGTGGCGCGCAATCCGTATTGCGAGATCCCGATCCCGATCTGCCGCGAAGCCACCTGCTCGATCGTGTGCGCTTCATCGAAAATGATGAAGTCGTTAGGGAAAAGATAACCTTCCTCGCGCTCCTCCTGTTCTTCCGAGGCTGCCGAGGAGCATGAAAAGGAGCGTGTGATTGATCACGACCACGTCGGCCGTGAGCAACCGCTTTCGCGCCTGCTGGAAAAAACAGCGCGGATTTTGCCCGCACGTTTTGGTGGTGCAGATGTGCGCTTCACTGCAAACCTGGATCCAGACTCTCGGGTCGGGCTCGATCGGCAGGTCGCTCAGCGTCCCGTCCATCGTCGTGCGCGCCCAATCGGCCAGCCGCGCCAGATCGGCCTGCTCGGTCGTGCTGAAGAGTTCGGTCGCCTGCTGGATGGCGCGCTCCAGGCGGCGCGGACAAAGGTAATTCTGCCGGCCCTTCATCAGCGCGGCCTCGAACTCGATCGGCAGGATTTTTTTCACGATCGGAATGTCCTTGTCCAGCAACTGCTCCTGCAGGTTGATCGTGTGGGTCGAGATGATCGCCTTCTTCTTTTTCTCGTGCGCGAGCAGCGCCGCCGGCACGAGGTAGGCGAGCGATTTGCCGACTCCGGTGCCGGCTTCAACCACGAGATGACGCTCTTCCTCGAGGGACTGCGCGACCGCCGCCGCCATCGCCTGTTGTTCCGGCCGATACTCGAAGTTGCGCGCTTTCGCGAGCAACCCATCCTCCGCGAAAATCGCCCGCACCCGCTCGACAAAATCGCTAGCGAGGGAATCTTTCAGCGCAATCACCCTGCGAGTTTACCCGCTCCGCGAGAAGCGCGAAATCCGAATGTCGAAATCCGAAAAAAGTTCCAATGCCCAAAGCTCAAAGTCATAACCCTGAGGTGTCGCAGGCAAATATCTTGGATATTCGGACTTTAGATTTCGTGCTTCGGATTTCGAACTTTCCCCGATGAGACTGCTCGACCGTTACATCATCCGCAATTTCTTGCAGCCCTACGTCTACTGCATTCTCGGCTTTCTTTCCATCTGGCTGATCTTCGATATTAGCGATAACAGCTCCACCATTTTCGACGAGCGCGCCGCCTTCATGCTGGTGGTGAAATTTTATTGGACTCAGATCCCCCAGGTCTTGGTCATTCTCCTGCCGGTCTCGCTCCTTCTCGCCCTCCTTTTTGCCCTCGGCCGCATGTCGCGCGCCAATGAAATCGTCTCGATGTTGACTGCGGGCGTGAGCGTGCTCCGGGTCGTCCTGCCTTTGCTTCTCGTCGGTCTCCTCACCACCGGCGCCACCCTGGCATTGAATTATTCGCTCGCCGCGCACGCCGAGCTGGCCCGGAAAAATTTCTTCGATCAGGTCAACCGAGGCGGAGTGCGCGAAGTGGTTATCAGTGGACAGGTTTTCCGCAATCGGACCGACAACCGCACTTGGTACATCTCGCGCTTTCGGCCGAGCTCGAACGAATTCTATGGGGTGCAGATCGTCCAGCAGGATGCCCAGGGAAATATCCTCCGTAATTACATTACGACTAGAGGCGTCTACGAGCCGGCGTCGAAAATCTGGCGATTGGAAAAGACGAAAATCGTCAGTTACGACGTGGCCGGAAACATCACCGACGAGAAGATCGTCCCCTTTTATTTGTTGATTGGCTGGAGCGAGACTCCGTATCGCCTGAGCAGCGCCAACGTGCGCCCGGAGTTCCTCGGTATTTCGGAGCTGCGCGAGTATTTGCATTTCAACGCCGATTTTCCGGAAACGTTACTGGCCCCGTTTCGCACCCAGTTGCAATATCGTTGGGCGCTCCCGTGGACCTGCTTCGTCGTGGCCATCATGGCGACGCCGCTCGGGATCGGCTACTCGCGCCGCGGCATTCTGGCGAGCGTGGCGGCGGCCATCGGGCTCGTCTTTACAATGAATTTTTTGACTCATTTGTTTCTCGCCCTCGGAGAGGGGGACCGGGTTTCGCCGTTTGTTGCCGCCTGGACGCCGAACCTGATTTTTCTCGCGGTCGGCATTTATCTGCTGCACTTGCGCGCGACCAATCGCGAAGCGCCCAGCTTTAATCCGATCGCGCTCTGGCGTAGTTTGCGGGTGTCATGAATCCTTTGGCAGACGAATGGTCGATCCAGCATCGCGCCGAAGCGTGCGCGGTGACGGGAAAGCCTTTTGCCGCCGGCGAGCATTTTTACACATTGCTTTATCGCGATGAGGGCGGCTTTCGCCGGCAGGATTTGAGCGAAGCGGCCTGGCAGCAGCGGAACGAAAATTTGCAGCCGTTTTCTTTTTGGCGTTCTCGCTTTGAGCCGCCTCTGGCCGCGCCACCGGAGCCGTTGCCGAAGGAAAATGCGGAGGAACTTTTCCGGCGTCTGGTCGCGGCCGCGGATCATGCCAATGCCAACGCCTGCTATGTGCTGGCCGCGATGTTGGAACGGAAACGGATTCTTAAGCAAATCCAGGCGGAGAATCGCGACCACGGTCGGGTCTTAATCTACGAGCACGTTGCGACGGGCGACGTCTTCGTCGTGCCCGATCCGCAATTGCACCTTGATCAACTGGAAGCGGTCCAAAAGGAGGTCGTGCAGCTGCTGACGTTGTAGCGGCGGTCTGTGACCGCCGAACGTGGGCGTTAAACCAAAGTTTGCGACGCTGAGAGAGCCCCGCTACAGAGTGGCAATGCTTCCCTGGTTTTCCAACGGGCGGTTCCCGCTCTACCTCGCGCCCATGGCTGGGGTCTCGGACAAGATTTTCCGGCAGCTCTGCAAGGAGCGCGGCGCGGACGTTTTAGTCACGGAATTTGTTTCGTCGGAGGGCGTCTTCCGGCGCAACGCTCGCACCCGCGGCTACCTCGATTTCGACGAGATGGAGCGGCCGGTCGGCGTCCAGCTTTTTGGTGGCAACGCGGAGCACATGGCGGAGGCCGCGCGGCAGGTGGTCGAATGGGTGCAGCCCGACTTCATCGATCTCAATTTCGGCTGCCCGGTCAACAAAGTGGTGGCGAAGAATGGCGGCTCCGCGCTGCTCAAGGATTGTCCAATGTTGGGAAAAGTTGCGGAAGCAGTCGTAAGGGCGGTCGCGCCGCTCCCAGTGACGGCAAAGATCCGGACTGGCTGGGACGACAAATCGGTCAACGCCACCAGCGTCGCACAACTTTTGGAGTCGTTAGGTATGGCCGCGCTCGCCGTCCATGGTCGCACCCGGGCCCAGGGCTATTCCGGCGCGGCCGATTGGGAGGTGATCGCGCAGGTGGTCGCGGCCGTTTCCATTCCGGTGATCGGTAACGGCGATCTCGTCAGCGCGGCCGACGTGGCGCGGCGACGGGCCGAAACCGGCATTGCCGGGGCCATGATCGGGCGGGCCGCGATGAGTTCGCCGTGGATTTTTTCGCAGACGAAACATTATCTCGCCACGCGCGAGATCCTGCCCTCGCCCGCGCCCGCGGAAAAATGGGCACTAATTCAGCGCCACTGCGAATTGGCGGTGGCGGAATGCGGAATCGAAGACCTGGCGATGCGTTCGATGCGCGGCCGGCTCATGGCTTATTCGAAGGGGCTTCCGGGGAGCAAACAGTTGCGTGAAAAATTTCAGCACGTCTCTACTCTGCGGGAAATCGAGGAGATAGCTCGCACACACCTCGAGACAGCATCAGAATGGCACTTTGTCTGAGTTTAGCCTAACTGGCGTTTCTGTTGCCTGAGGCAAAAAAAGCCGAATAGTTTTCTCATCGAATTTGAACCCGGAGGAGAGAACCATGGATCATATTACCAACCCAATGTTTCAGGTCCGCGGAATTTTCAGCAAATGGCTTTTGGCAGCCGGTTTCGGATTGGCGCTCTGCGTTTCCATTGGCTCGATACAGGCAAACCCGGAGCAGGTCATTCATGCTTTCGACGGCGTTGACGGAGCCAACCCATACACGCCCCTCATCCGAGGCACAGATCAAAGTCTTTATGGCACGACCTACGACGGCGGCCGCTTTGGCTTCGGCGTCGTTTTTAAACTCGCCCGTGATGGCACCGCGACCGTGCTGCACGACTTTGCCGGCGGCGATGATGGTGCTAATCCGTTAGGCGGACTTCTGCGGGATACGGAGGGCAATCTCTATGGGACGGCCTCGGATATCCTTACCTCCCAGAATAGCGGCGTCATTTTCCAGATAGCTCCTGATGGGACTGAAAGGGTGCTTCATTCCTTCAGCGACTCAAGCGAAGGCATTTTTCCCGTTGGCGAACTGATTCGGGACCCGGACGGCAATTTTTACGGCACCACGATCCAAGGCGGTGCATCTGGCCGCGGCGTGGTCTTCCGGCTTGCTCCGGATGGAACCTACACCGTGCTACATTCTTTCGCCGGCGGACACCATGATGGCAGCAACCCCTATAGCGGCGTGGTCAGGGATCCGGAAGGTAATCTTTACGGCACTCTCAGCAAAGGGGGAGCCCATAATGAAGGCCTGGTTTACAAGTTGGCACCCGATGGTGGCTTCACGGTGCTGCATGCGTTCTTCTCGGGCGACGGCGCCGGGCCTTTTTACGGCACCTTAATCAGAGATGCGGCAGGTATTCTCTATGGCACGACTCCAAACGGCGGCGCCTACCTCAACGGGGTAGTTTATGAGGTCGCGCCCGACGGGACTGAGACGGTGCTTTACTCCTTTAAAGGCCGCAAGGACGGCGGTCACCCGAATGCCGGTCTCGAAATGGATGCGGCGGGCAATCTCTACGGCACGGCCCATAGCGGTGGAACCCGTGGCTTTGGCGTCGTTTTCAAACTGGCCGCAGATGGGACTTATACCACGCTGCATTCCTTTGCCGGCGGTAACGACGGCGGCTACCCTTACGCGCGACCCATTTTCGGCCCGAACGGCACCCTCTATGGCACGACCTCGGGTGGCACTGGGGAGAGTGATTTCGGCACTCTATACAGGATGAAGAACTAGTGCCCCGAAACCGTCGCAAGCCATGTCCCCGCTGGAAACGGCAGCGTTGCTGCGGCTCGACGCTGGCAACCGGGGAACAAACAGAGTAACTGTTCCAGGTGCCAGTGGAACCTTCTGCGACGGCTGCAATCAAATACAAAATTGGCAACGAACGTCTCGTCAAGGTGACGGAGAGCGCGGCGCGCAAACTCAATTCGCTTCTCCAGAAACAGGGTCGGGCGGAGGGGGCGCTGCGCGTGGCGGTGATTGGCGGCGGTTGTTCCGGGCTGCAATACAAAATGGATCTGGTCGATGGCCCGGCTAATCGCGACATCCTGGTCGAATCCTGCAACGTCCGCGTCGTGGTCGACCCGAAGAGCGCGCTTTTCGTGAGCGGCTCCGTGCTCGATTTCAGTGAAGATCTGCAGAAAGGCGGCTTCAAAGTGACCAATCCCAACGCGGTCGCGCATTGCTCCTGCGGCGAAAGTTTCTCGGCATGACCGATTACTTCGCGCTCCTCGGTGAGGCGCGACGGCCCTGGCTGGAGCCGGAAAAGCTCAAGGAAAGATATTTTGCCCTGGCTCGAACTGCTCCCGCGGACGCGGATTTGAACGAAGCGTTTCGTGTCCTGAGCGATCCGAAACTGCGGCTCCATCATCTTCTCACCTTGGAAGGAGCCGAGCTGACGGCCGGCCGGCCGGTGCCGCCTTCGGTTGCGGAATTGTTTTGGAATACGGGCACGCTTTTGCGCGAAGTGGAGCGCTGGCTGCTGCGAAACGCGGACGCGACGAGCGCGCTCTCGCGGGCTTTGTTGAGTGGAGAACATGCCCAACTGGAGGGGAAGTTGCAGGCGCTCGAGGCGCAACTGAACGCAAGCTACGCGGCCGAGGTCGAGCGCCTGCGCACGATCGACGACGCCGGCTGGGCGGACGATCGGGCAGGACTGATCGAGCTTCATGATTCGATCTCGTATCTCACGCGGTTGCGCGACCAGATGAAAGAGAAGCGACTGCGCCTAACAGTCGACGCGGCGCATGACTCTGGGTAGCGCACTCGTCTCGAGTGCTGGTTTCGGCATCTTGCCGAAACAGGCTTTTCCGAGAGACCTGCGATTGCTCTTTCCGGCAACGCTGGAAGAAAAGTTCGCGACGGTGGGACACCGTCGCCAGCACTCGGGACGAGTGCGTTATCCGGGTGTTGCCTCGCAACGCGCACCTTCGGGTACGCCTAACGAAAATACGTTTTTCCAGTTGCGGCTGGAACAATCCCGGTGAACATGTTCACATGCTCACTCCCGGGCAGAGGAACATCCTGCAGTTCATCCAGGCGGAACAGCGCACCAAGGGGCTGACCCCGAGCACACGCGAAATTCAGGAACACTTCGGGTTTGCGAGTCAGACGTCGGTCATGCAATACATCGCTGCGCTGGAGCGCAAAGGGTTTCTGCAGCGGCATGCGCGCAAGGCGCGCGCTTTGATCACGGCTGCGCCGCAGAGCCGGGTGGTTGATATTCCGATCTACGGGGAGATTCCCGCGGGCATGGCGACCCTCGCCGAGCAAAACATCGAGGGCCACGTCGCGCTCGATCTCGAATCGGTCAACGCCTCGCGCAGCGCGCGCACTTTCGCGTTGCGAGTGCGGGGCGATTCCATGATCGACGCCCACATTCTCGATGGCGATATCGTCATCATGGAAGACCGGCAGACGGCCCGGAGCGGCGATATCGTAGCGGCGTTGATCGATGGCGAGACGACGCTCAAGCGCTACGTGACCGAGCGGGGACGGCCCTATTTGAAAGCCGAAAACCCGAAGTTTCCGGATTTGATTCCCGCGCGCGAGTTGCGGATTCAAGGGGTCATGACGTCGCTGGTGCGGAAACAGTCGCCGGCCTAGCACTGTGCGTTGTCATCCCGATCCGGCGAAGCGCGGAGAGGGACCTCACATCCTACGATCGATGCTGTTTGTTCTGGCAACGTCGCTTGTGGCTTGCGAGGTCCCTCGCCGTCTCCGCGGCTCGGGATGACAAATTGGGTTGGTGTTATGTGTTTTTGAACATATTTCGCTTCTGTGCCATGCTTCGGCCATGGCAGCGAACAGGATCATCGATCTGCGCAAACTTCTGGCGGAACGTTTTCCGCAGGAGCCTTTGCCGCCAAGCGGCCGGCTCGTCACCGGCTTGCGCATTTTCGATGAAGCGCTCGATGGCGGCCTGACAAAAGGTGCCATCACTGAATTGACCAGTGCACCGGGGAGCGCGGGCAGCGCCACGACTATCGCCGCCCTTTTGCACCGCGCCTGCCACGATCGTTACTTCATCGCTTTGATCGACGGGCGCGATTCTTTTGATCCGACCGCCTCCGGCGGAATCGATGGGAGCGCGTTGCCACATCTGCTTTGGGTGCGCTGCCGCAAAGCCATCGAAGCGATGCAGGCGGCAGACCTGCTTTTGCGCGACGGCAATTTTCCGCTCGTGATTCTCGATCTCTTTCTCAATCCGGTGGAGGAATTGCGCCGAATTCCGCAGAGCAATTGGTATCGCCTGCAACGATTGGTCGAGCCCGCGCCAACGGCGTTTCTCGTCCTGACCCCCCGGAGCATGATCAGCAGTGCGCTCTGGAAATGTTGCCTGGAGAATCGCTGGACCCTGCCGCAACTCGATTGGGAAGCGTCCGACTTGCAGGCGCAGCTGAAAATTCGGGTGCAGCGCCGCCAGGAGGGTGCTCCGGAGCGCTTCGCCAGATCGGGATGACAACCATGTTTGCCGCGCTTTATCTGCCGGATTTCGAATTGCAGGCGGCTTTGCGGCATCAGCCCGAGCTGCAGCAACAGCCGGTTGCCTTGCTCGATGACGATGAAGCGAAAGCGAAAATCATGCAGGTCACGCCGAGCGCGGCGGAGGCCGGTGTGCGCCCCGGCCTGACCGCCAGCCAGGGCCTGGCCCGCTGTCTGAGTTTGCTGATCAAGCCGCGGGCGCGCGCGCAGGAAAAAATTACCGGTGAAATTTTACTGCATCACGCGGCCATGCTCGCGCCGGAGATCGAGGCGACCGCGCCGGGAATTTGCACGGTCCATTTTACCTCGCACCAAAATTGCCGGGAAAATGTCGAAGGCGTCGTTAGGCAACTCGCGCAATTGCAGTTCCTCGCCCAGGCGGGTTTGGCCGCGACGCCCGATCTGAGTTTTCTCGCCGCTTATCTGGCGCGGCCGGTTTTACAAATCGACGATCCGAGGAAGTTTCTTGGACCGTTACCGATCGAGACGCTCTGCCATCTGCCGCTCTAAGGGAGCCGGCAAGAAAGCGTTGCGTTTCGCGCTGAATCGCTACCGTTGCAGCTCAACCACAACACTGGAGGAGGATCCCATGGGCATCATGAATTTCATTCGCGGGCAACTGATCGAGATTATCGAGTGGACGGACGATTCGCGCGACACGATCTCGTTTCGCTTCGAGGATAACGACGCCGAGATCAAACGCGGCGCGCAGTTGATCGTGCGCGAATCGCAGGTCGCGCAGTTCGTTTACTTGGGAGAATTCGGCGACACTTTCGGCCCGGGTAAACACACCCTCACGACCGATAACATCCCGATCCTGACCACGCTCAAATCGTGGAAGTACGGCTTCGAGTCGCCCTTCAAAGCGGACGTTTATTTCGTCACGACCCGCCTCTTTACCGGCAACAAATGGGGCACGTCGAACCCGATCATGATGCGGGATCAGGATTTCGGGATTGTGCGCGTGCGGGCCTTCGGCACCTACGATTTCCGGGTGAGCGATCCGAAGCTCATGCTCAAGGAAGTGGCCGGCTCTGATCGCAATTTCCGGCTCGATGAATTCACCGAGACGATGCGTTCGCGCATCGTCAGCATCTTCAGCGATGCGATCGCGAGCGCGAAAATTCCGGTGCTCGATGTCGCGACGCGTTATCAGGAAGTAGGCGAGGCGCTGCTCCCGCTTATCAATCCGATCATCCAGGCGAAATATGGCATTGAGCTGGCCAGCTTCGTTCTCGAAAATGTTTCCGTCCCCGAGGAAGTGGAGCAGGCGATCGACAAGCGCTCGAGCATGGCGGCGGTCGGGAATTTGAACGACTACGTCAAATTCCAGATGGGGCAGGGGATGGAAAAAGGCGGGAGCGCCGGCGGCGTGGCGACGGAAATGGCGGTCGGCCTCGCCATGGCGCAGCAGATCATGCAGCAGCAAAACACGATGCAATCGGTCGCGCCGTCGGGAAGTCCGGCCACGCCCGGCGGGCTGGCGAGCGGCGGCGCCGCAATGCCCGAATTGCTCACGCCCGCCCAAGCGGCGGAAGCGATGGGTGTGAGTGAAGCGGACGTGATGCAAAGCCTGGAGAGCGGCGAGCTGAAAGGGAAAAAGATCGGCTCCAGTTATCGCGTCACGCGGGCGGCCTTGAACGAATTTCTGAAGAGCTGATATGGCCGAACTCACCGCGCAGGCGCGTTTCGCGTGTCCCGCGTGCGGCGGCGCGGCGGAATGGTCGCCGGCCAAACAGGCGTTGGTTTGCCCGTTTTGCGGCACCGTTTCGCCGATGCAGCCGGGCGCGGCCGGGGAAGGCGCTGTCGCCGAGCACGACCTTGTCTCCGCCTTGCGCGCCATTCCGGAAAGCGATCGTGGCTGGCAAACCGCGACTCGTTCCGTCAAATGCCAAAGCTGCCAGGCAATCTCGGTTTTCAAACCGGATCGTGTCGCGCAGACCTGCGATTTTTGCGGCTCGCCTGCGCTTGTTCCCTACGATGAAATCAAGGCTCCGATTCGACCGGAGAGCGTGCTTCCGTTCAAAATGAGCCAGGGCGATGTGCGCGACAAGGTGCATGCCTGGTATCGGAGTCGCTGGTTCGCGCCGAATCGTTTCAAGACCCGTGCGTTTACCGACACGATCCACGGCCTCTATCTTCCCTATTGGACGTTCGATGCGCAGGTCGCGGCGCAATGGACCGCGGACGCCGGTTATTACTACTACACAACGGAGACCTACCGAGACGCCAAGGGCAACACTCAGACCCGTCAGGTTCAGCAGACGCGTTGGGAACCCGCCAGCGGTGCGCTCGAGCATTTCTTCGATGATGAACTGGTGCCCGCTTCCCGTGGCGTTCCCGCTGACCTTTTGCGCCGGATCGAGCCGTTCCCAACCAAGGAACTCGCACCGTATGATGCCGGATACGTTTCTGGCTGGGTCGTCGAGCAATACCAGATTGACCTCGTGGCCGCAGCGCAGAATTCGCGTCAAGCGATGGATGCGAAGTTGAGAAAACTCTGCGCCGAGCAAATTCCCGGCGATACCTATCGCGGCTTGGAAGTCGCCGCCGATTACAGCGGGCAGACTTTCAAGCACGTGCTTCTGCCCATCTGGTTGTTGGCCTATCAATACGGCGGCACCTCCTACCGCATCGTCGCCAACGGCGTAACCGGCGCGATCACCGGCAAATATCCGAAAAGCTGGATAAAGATCGGGTTCCTCGTCCTCGCCATTCTGATCGTGCTGCTGATCATTTTTGCCCTCGGGCAAAACTAGGCGCGGCTCGTGGAGACGGCGCGACTGGAGGGCAACGCTCCGTCGTTGCCCTGTTTCTTATTTAGTCCGTCCCGGCCGACCAGACACGGCAACGACGGAGCGTTGCCCTCCAGGAGTCTGCGGCCGAGACGGCCGCCTCTACACATTAGCCGCCGGCGTAGTCGGGATACTTTTGGTGCAGTTGCGTGTTGGCGCGCTGGGCTTCGTCGGGTTTGCCCGCCTTTTCGTAAGCTTTCGTGGCCTTGGCCAAGGCTTGCGGAGTGATCTCAGGATCGTCGTAAAGCAGCGCGACACTCATGAACGCTTTGCCGGCCGCTTCGAATTGGTTTCGCTCCATCTCGACGTCTCCCGCAAGCAGGCGGGCTTGCGCGTTGACCCGGCCTTCCGGTTGCAACGACATGATTTCTTCCGCGATCTTTTGTGCGTCGTCCGGCTTGTGGGCGCCAATCTTGGCCGCGCCTAACGCGAGCAGCGCCTTTGCTTTCTCGGCCGGGTCGCTCGTCATTTGCAGAAACTTCTGGAGCGCGGTCTCCGCGTCGGCCGGCTGATTCAGCTTCATCTGCGCGTCGCCGAGATAAAACCAGAAATTCTGTTTTACGCTGGCCAGGTTGGCGCTTTTGCTCAGCGCGGTGAGGTATTTGACCGCCGGGGCGTAGTTCTTGGCGTTGTAAAATTCGACCCCGAGCCACTCGAGAATTTCCGCGGGCAGCTGCCCGTCAGGCGAAGTCTCAAAAAACTTGTCCACTTCCTGGGCGAGGGCGTCGCGCTGCTTGAGATAAAAATAGGAGGACATGATGCGCAGACCTGCGGGACCGCTGTATTGCTCCGGGTTCAGCTTGCGCGCGGTGTTCAATTCCGCGATCCCACTCTCGTAATCCTTCGCTTCGAAAGCCGATTTCCCGATGTAATAATGGGCCTGGGCCGCCGCCGCGCTCTGCGGAAATTCCTGGAGCAACTGTTGAAACGTCGCGCTCATGCCCTTCGCGTCGTCCAGTTGCCCGAGGATGAGCGCTTTTTGCTGGAGGGCGGCTTCCCGTTCGCGCGCCTTGGGAAAATCGTTTAGCAGCTTGTCGAGATCGCCCTGGGCGCGTTGGTATTGTTTGGCTTCCTGGTAGGCGAGCGCGCGTTGCGCCAGGGCCGACGGCACCTGCGGGTTGCCCGGGAATGCCTGGAGAAAATAATTAAAGGCTTCGACCGCCTTGTCCGTCTCTTTCGTTTGCACAAAACACCAACCGAGTTTGAAAGCCGATTCGGCGCGCAATTTTGCCGTGAGTTTGGAGTCGCGCAGATCGGCGTAGATGGGCGCGGCGACGGCGAAATTCTTCTCCTTGTAGAGCGCTTCCGCCTTGAGCAATTTGGCCTGGTCGGCGCGCTCGCCCTCGGGATTCTCCTTCAGAAATTGGTCGATCTCGTCGGGTAAGGCGGGGTCGTTCGCGTTGTAAAGACCGATCAATCGCTGGTAGCGGGCATCTTTCGCCTCCTCGCCGGCCGGATAGTTCTGGATAATCTGACGGTAAAGATCCTGCGCTTCCGAGGTTTGGCCGAGTTGGCGCTGGCTGTTCCCGGCTAGCAACATCATCTCCGCGCGCACTTCCTCAGGGACTTGATCCTTGCTCTTTTTATAATCGGCCACGACTTGCGCGTACTGGCCGGCCTGATACTCGAGACGCAACAGACCCACCGCGGCGATCCCCTTCCAGCGTCCCGCTTCCGGCAGGTTGCGTCCCTTCTGCAACAAGGCGGTGGCTTTCGCGGTCATCTTTTGGTCGGTTTGGCCCTTTTCCGGTTGCGCGAGATCGAGCGCGAGCAAACCCGCGCGCACCGTCGCCTCGGCTTTGAGCGACGCCTTGCTCGTTTCGTCGATCAGCGCCTCGAACTGTTTCAGGGCCTCGCCCTTACGGCCGTTGGCGAGGAAGATCGCGCCGACTGCGAGGCGCGAATCATCACGATAGGGATTCGGATTCTCGACCGCAATAACCCGCTGATAGACATCGCGCGCTTCATCCTTGCGATTGAGATTTTCGAGACAGCGTCCTTCAAAATAGCGCGCGGAGAGAACGAGCCCGGGCGCTTTCACCTTCGCCGCGGCGCGATGAAACAGCGGCAAAGCGGAGCTAAAATCTTTCTCGTTGAAAAAAATCTCGGCCAGACCGTAGGAAGCGGGGCCCACCAACTCGTGCTCGGGAAACTCCCGCAGAACGCTTTGGAAGCTGGTGCGCGCAGCGGTGGTGTTGTTCAGTGCGCGATAGGCCTGCCCCATGTAGAAAAGCGCGGTCACGCGATCGGGCGAATTCGGGTAAAGGCCGACAAATTTTTCGTATTCCGGAACGGCCAGATCGTAAAGTTTGCGACCGAAAAGCGCGTTGGCGTAATTGAGCTGGCGTTGCTCGGGCGACTCGATCTTCTCCCCTGGCGGGCCGCCGGCGGCCGCTGGGCGCGCGGCCGGCGCGGGGGCCGGTTGTTCGGCGGGAACGGGAATCGCCCGCATCACAGTGGGCTCGGCCGCCGGGGTCGCCCTCTCGACGGGTAGCGCGCGGGGGATGGGTGCCTCTTCCACGGGAAGGGCGCGCCGGATCGGGACCGGCGTTTGGGCAAGGGCGACGCGACCAGAAATCAAGCTGGCCGCCGCGATGACGAGCGCGGCTCTGCCCTGCGACCACTTCATTTGGCGGTGGCGAAGGCGACGTTGGTCACTCCCGCTTCGCTGCAGATATTGAGCACGCCGATGATGTTCTTGTAGGCGCCGGCTTCATCGCCGCGAATCACGACCGCTTGATCGGGATTGAGCTGCACCAGGCTTTTCAACATCGTCGTGAGGTCGGGTCCGGAAAGGGTGCGTCGATTGACGACGACGTTGCCATCGGCTTTCACATTGACGATCACGTCGCCGATCGGCGCCGATTTTTCCCTGGCCGCACTCGCTTTCGGCACTTTGACGTCGAGCTCGTTTTCGTTGCGAGCCGCGTTCCAGGTGATGAGGAAAAAGATGAGGAGCAAGAGCAAGACATCGACCAAGGGGGCAAGTTGGATGCCGGGATGTTGCGAAGCGGTGCGACTGCGGAAGTTCATCTGGCGGTCAGCGTCCGTGCGGGACGCAAATGTTTCGACGCCTAACGTCGATCAAAATTCATCATCAAGCAGGGCCGCGGCGGGTTCTCGCCGGCGGGTGTGCTGGAGCGAGAGCAGCGACACGAGGTGGGTGGTGGCCGATTCGAGATCGGAGACGAGCCGCTGCGCGCGTCCGCGGAAAAAAGCGTAAAAGATCATCGCGGTGATGCCGATACCGAGCCCGCCGCAGGTGTTGATGAGCGCCTCGCTGATGCCTTTGGAGAGAAGAATGTAGCGTGTTGGGCCGAGCTCGGAGCCGAGGGCGCCAAAGGATCGGATGATCCCGATGACCGTGCCGAACAATCCCACCAGCGGTCCGATCGTGGCGATGTCGGCCAGATAAGTGACGCGGTTGTGCAGGTTCGTGGCCACGCGCGTGCCTTCGGTTTCGGCAATCTCGCGCGCCTGGGCGAAGTCCGCCGTCGGGTTTTTCGTCATGAAATCCAGGGTTTTTTGCACGACGCGCGCGATCGCTTCGCCATGACGATTGGAAACCGCGAGGAGCCCGAGATAATCGCGCTTCCTCAGGAGCGCATCGGCGGTTGCCATGTAGCCGCTGGTAACGACCGCGCCGCGGCGGATGGTGAAGAAATAAACGATGATCAACATGACGGAGAAAATGGAGAGGAGGAAGAGGAGGAGCATGACCGGCCCGGCCGCGATCATCGCTTCGAGGATGTTGGTCGTGCGGGGAAGGACGGGTTGATCGGGTGTCGGAGCCTGCGCGAGGGCGGAAGTGGCGCTCGCGAACGCAACGAGCAGTGAAAGGAAATTCTTCATGCTCAATTTGGGGTTAGCATAGTAGCAGGCACCGGCGATGCAAATTCACCGGAGCAGAGACAAGTGTCCCGGCCCGATCGTTCATCCCCCACGACTCGTAATCGTGTTCGTGCTCGAATTCCCGAGGCGTTGAGCGCGAATACGAGCACGATTAGGAAGTCACAGCCGCCGCACGCGTAAAATGTGGGCGGGCTGTATCCCGGGATGCAAAGCCACGTAGTTACGCTTCCCATGCCAGACGTAGCGATCGTTCGTCAGGAGATCGTGCACTTCGTAAACGTCGCCAAAGAGTTCGCCGAATTCCTCGATCGGGGCCTCGACGAATCCGCTCTGCGTGTAAACCGGGTCGAGGTTCACAATCATCAGAATAATGCTGTCCCGCGCCGGTGTCAGCTTGCTGTAGCAAAGAAGGGCGTCGTTATCGACCGGATGGAACCGGAGGTTGTCGTAGAAATGCAACGCACGATTCTCGCGCCGGATCCGGTTCAAATTGGTAATGAGCGGCTTGATGTTGCCCGGGGCGTCCCAATCGCGCTCTTTGAGCTGATATTTCTCGGAATCAAAATATTCCTCGCGGCCGGGTAGCGCGGTGTTTTCGCAAAGCTCGAAGCCACTGTAGATGCCGTAGACGCTCGACAACGTCGCCGCCAGCACCGCGCGGATACGGAACATCGCCGGCCCGCCGGTCTGGAGGTGAAAAGGAAGGATGTCCGGGGTGTTGGTGAAAAGATTGCCGCGGAAATATTGGCGCATCTCCGTCTGCATCAGCTCGGTAAAATACTCGGTCAACTCCTGCTTGCCGGTGCGCCAGGTGAAATAGGTGTAGCTTTGGGTGAAGCCGGCTTTGGCCAGCGCTTTCATCATTTTCGGACGGGTGAAAGCCTCCGAGAGAAAAATGGTGTCCGGAAATTTCTCGCGCACGCCAGCTATAAGGAATTCCCAAAATGCGACCGGTTTGGTGTGCGGGTTATCGACCCGAAAAATGCGCACCCCGTGTTCGGCCCAAAAGAGGATGATGCTCTTCATCTCCTCCCACAGCTCCAGCCAGTTGGCGCAGCGAAAATTGAGCGGGTAGATGTCCTCGTATTTTTTGGGCGGATTCTCAGCGTATTTGATCGTGCCGTCGGGGCGTTTGTAGAACCACTCCGGATGTTCTGCGACGTAGGGATGGTCGGGGGAGCAATTGATCGCGAAATCGAGCGCGATCTCGAGTCCGCGCTGGCGAATCTCTTTCTCCAGCCAGGCAAAATCCTCGAACGTGCCTAACGACGGTTCGATATCCTTGTGGCCGCCACCGTTCGGGCAACCGAGGTGGCGATTGCCGATCGCGTAGGGCACGCCCGGTTCGCCCCGCCGGCAGGTGACGGAATTGTTGCGGCCTTTTCGATTCGTTAGGCCAATGGGATGGATCGGGGGGAAATAGATCACGTCGAAGCCCATGGCCTGCGCGTCCTCGACCCGGCCCAGGCAGTCGCGCAAGGTCGAAGCGCGATCCGCCCGTCCTTCGGCCGAGCGCGGGAAAAACTCGTACCAAGCGGCGGTGCGCGCCCTGACGCGATCGACGGTCACCTGCGGCTGAGGACTGTATTGGGTCGCGCCGGCGCGGGGGGCGTAGGTCGCCATCAGCACTTCGAGTTCGCCGGCCTGAGCGAGGCGATTGACGACCGCATTCGTTCCCGAGCGCATTTGCTCCGCGAACTCGCGCAACCGTTTGCCATCGGTGCCGCGCGCGCGCTTCGAGGCGGCGCTGAGAAGAGCCGCACCTTCGAGTTTTTCGCTCGTCAACTCCGCGATGCCGGCCTCGAATTTTGCGCTGAATTCATGCTGCCAACCGGCGAAGGTATCGGTCCAGGCTTCCACCGTGTACTCGTAGGTGGCGTTTTCGTAGACGGAGAAGACGCCGCGCCAGCGATCGTTATCGATGTGTTTCATGGCGGTCTCGTGCCAGCGCACCTGCCCGACTACGCGCCACTTCAACCCCGCCGCCACAATATCGTGGCCGTCTTTGAAAATGTCCGCTTCCACCACCACGTCCTCGCCCACCACGCGCTTGATCGGGTAGCGACCGCCGTCGATGAGCGGTCGCAGGTTCTCGATGACGGCGGCAGGGAATTGGCAGGGCATCGTCACCAATCAACTGAGATACGCCGGCCGCGAAAGCGCAAATTGCCAGCTCGTTTCGCTGCGCCCGCGATGGTATTGCCCCGCCGGGGTAGCGGTCGCCGCGGCGCCGCGGGGGAACATTGGAAGCTCGGGGTCGCGCTTCTCGGAGAGAAGCGTCTACACGAGGCTCGCCTCAGATCGCGAAATAAAAAGCCGCTTCGTAGAGACCGGAAGTGCGCGTCTCTTCCCGTCGCACCGGGGTCTTAAGAACCTTCTCAAACATCTCCTGCTCGAGCCGGCCGATTATCTCGTATTTCTCGATCAGATTCATGATCGGTGAATGGCATTCCAGAATCTGGTGGCCGCCTTCGTTCGGTTCGTTGACGAACTGGGACATGTGGCCCTCCTCGTCGCGGATGGCTGCGAGCGCCTTCGCGCGTTCTTCCACCGTGGCGCCTTTCACATTTGCCAGCAGATCGCGCGTCTTTCGCTCAAAGAGGTTGTAGAGCAGTTTTTCCGGCGCGTTGGTGCCGTGGATTTCCTCGATCGATTGTAACAGGTCGAGCGTGAATGCATTGCTGTCAGCTTGGAAGAGTCCATGGCTCCGGCGGGTCAGGCGATAGACCATCTCGGGTCGTCCCATTTTTTGCGGGCGTCGCCAGGTATCAAGATAACCATCGCGCTCGAGTGTGAGGCAATGCTGTTTGATTCCCATGTAGCTCATCTTCATTTTCGCGACGAGCTGGTTGACGGAGAGGCCGCGCGTTCGCTTGAGCGTGTTGAGGATTTCGAGACGCTGGGTGCGTCCAATTTCAGCGAGTAATCTTTGATTCACAATGACCTCCGGGTCGAACTACTGAAGGAAAATGTGTTTATACGCAGACCGCGCATCCATTCGCAAGAAAATCCTCCGGCGTGCCGATTCGGGGCTCGGAGGCTCCCGCTGTGGAGCGGCCGACCGTAATCGTAAAGCGTTTAACTTCGGATTTATACATGTATCGGCTTCTCTCGTCTGGCTGATCGGATTGACCACCGCTCCCCCGCTTTCCAAAGGAGAGCAGCGATCGAAAATCTCAGCGAAGCCCGAGTCGTTCTACTCTTTATCGTAGAAGGCTTTGCTCTGGAACTTCTTTCCGTCGGCGTCCGTGCCGCTGATCGTGACCATGCGGGATTTCCCGTTCTTGGCCACCTTGATCGTGCCCGTCCACAGCACCTTGCCGTCCTTCATCGCGGTGATGTCGTTGGTACGATCATTCACCATCTTGTACATCACCGCGTCGTACGGCAGGTTACCTTTCACCGGATAGACTTTCCCGTCGAATTTGCCGACCCACACGCTGTGAGTCGGCTTCCCGTCCTTGTCCACGCCTTCCACTGTGACCTGAGTTCTGGTCGCCTTTGGCGGCCTCGTAGGTCACGGTATTGTTTTTGCCGGTCCCGGCCGCCAGCTTCGACTTTCCTTCGTTGAGCTTCCACGTGCCCATTTGCGGACTGTCCGCGAAACAAACTGCTGCCGCTGCAAAACACAGCGCCAAAGTCACTATCGTTCGAGTTTTTTTCATGGCGCGATTCCACGCAGGAATTTGATTGGCCGTCAATGCTATTTCTACGCGAAAACAATCGGCATTTCTTCTTCGAAAAAGCAGCGAATTTCCCCATGCAAGTCGCCAACTGGAGGGCAACGCTCCGTCGTTGCCGAGTTCCAATTCCCAGCGTCACGACCAAACACGGCAATGACGGAGCATTGCCCTCCAAGGCGCGGCGGAATCGCCGTTTTGTAAAAGTTGCGAAGGGACGACGACGGCTCAGACGAGCCGATTGGTCGAGACCGGATCGAAGAGATGGGCCTTGGCCAGGTTCATCTCGAATTGCAGTCGGCGGCCGGCTTCGCGATGATCAAACGCGCCCTGGCTGCGACAGACGAGAGTGTGGGCGCCGGTCTGGAGGTAGAGATTCGTCTCCGCGCCCATTGGCTCCACGATGTCGACGATGGCGGGGAAGCCGAGGCCGGCCGCCTTGCCTTCTTTGCGCGAAAATGTCGCGACCTCCAGATCTTCCGGCCGGATCCCGAGAATTACTTTTTTTCCGATAAACTCCCGGACCGCCGGTCGCTCCGCTGCCGGGAAGGCGACGTCGATTGTGCCGCCTTCCACTTCGCAGAAGCGAATCTTTTCTCCATCCTGCTTCAAGGTGCCGGAGATGAAGTTCATCGGCGGGCTGCCGAGAAAGCCAGCCACGAAGAGATTCACCGGTTCGTTGTAGAGCGCGAGCGGGGCCTCGTTCTGCTGCACGATCCCGTTGTCCATGACCACGATCCGGTCGCCCATCGTCATTGCCTCGACCTGGTCGTGCGTGACGTAAATCATTGTCGCCTGCAGGCGCTGATGCAGCTTGGTGATTTCCGTCCGCATCTGCACCCGCATCTTGGCGTCGAGGTTGGAGAGCGGTTCATCGAAGAGAAAAACTTTCGGCTGTCGCACAATCGCGCGGCCGACCGCGACCCGCTGCCGCTGGCCGCCGGAGAGCGCTTTCGGTTTGCGATCGAGCAGGTTCTCGATCCCGAGAATGCTGGCGGCATCGACAACGCGTTTCTTGATTTCCGTCCTGGGAAATTTTCGCAGTTTGAGGCCAAAAGCGAGGTTGTCGTAAACGCTCATGTGCGGATAGAGCGCGTAATTCTGGAAGACCATCGCGATATCGCGGTCCTTCGGCGCAACATCGTTGACCCTTTTGTCGCCGATGTAGATGTCGCCCTTTGAAATCTCCTCGAGGCCGGCGATCATGCGCAAGGTGGTTGATTTTCCGCACCCCGACGGACCGACCAGCACCACGAACTCGCGGTCCGCGATTTCGAGGCTGACATCCTTGACCGCGGTCACATCTCCGCCCTTGTCGCCCGGATAAATCTTGAAAACGTTTTTGACGGAGACCTTGGCCATGCGCGAGGCGCCAAGCTAGGGAGCGGGCTCGCGAGGGTCAATCCAGTTCCGAAGAAGACCTGTCATCCCGACCCGGCGCAGCGCGGGGAGGGGCCCCGCAGTTGCAGCGAACGTTTCCGACGAGAGGAGGACGCGGATTGCAGTTGCGAGGTCCCTCTCCGTCCTGCGGCGGATCGGGATGACAAAGCGGGAATGCGGCGCCTAACGAAATGGCAATTCGACCACCTCCACCGCGATCGCGGCGTCCTTCTCCAGGCGTGCTGTTAGCCGCTTGCCGATTTCATTTGTGCCGCGCTTCACATAGCCAAGCGCGATCTCTTTGCCTAACCGATCGCTCCGCGTCGCGCTCGTGATCCAGCCTGCATCCCGCCGGGGTCACCGACCCCGTACAGCCGCCGTCGCCTGAAGCCGCATTCCGGGAATGAGCGGCGCGCCGTCGACCGAGACCAAACCGCACAGTCGCTTGTTCGTTTGCCCGGATATTTTCATTCGCGAAATCACTTCCTGGCCGATGTAGCAACCTTTGGCGTAATCGATCGCGTCTCCTCGAGGTGCGCTTCCACCGGGATGATTTGGCGGTCAATTCGCGGCCCCAGCGCGGCACGCCTTCCTCGATCCGCAACGCTCGCGCTCTTCGGCATCGCAAAGTGGCTCTTCGCGCGGAGAGCAACTGCAGCGTCCGCTCGTGCTCCGCGCCGCGACCGAAGAGATCCCACCCGGCGATGCCAAAACGTTTGCCACGGCGCCAACGGAAGTCGTCAGGCAAGGCGGGCGCGGTTTCCCCATCGCGTGAAAAAGTGCAAACTCTTCCGTCACGTCCTCGATCGTGACGTCGTCCGCGATCAGATAGCGATCGAGGCGCGGCGCGAGAGTTTCGCGTTAGCTCCGGCTCGGCATCGAGGAGCAATTCGTTCTCGCCCCGCGCCGATAAAAACCAGCGCGTCCATTTTTCCTTTCGCGTTCAGGACGCAGGCCGCCATCGAGAGATTGGCGTTCGCTTTGCGCACGTCGTTTGTCACCTGGCCGTTGAGGTAACGAATCCGGTCGCCTGCCGGTCAGGCGCAGCTTGAGCGATCGGAAAGATCAAACAGCGCCGGCATCCGGTTTTGCGCCGCTTCGTTACGGCGCGGCGGCTGAACCAGCCGCGAATCCCCGGAAAGATTTGCGTCCGCGTCGACCGCTGCCTTCTCCGGCTCCGGCTCAGGGGCTGCCGGTTTTGCTTCGGCCGGGAGGGCCCAGGCGGGCCGCTTCCGCTCGGAAGACGTTCTCTCGCTCCGATCGAACGACCTTGGCGCGGAGCGGGAAAATATTTTTGCGCGACCGAAGAATAATCCGCGTCGCCCCGGCCTTGCTTCATCTCGTCGAGCAGCATGTCGCCGGAGGCCTCTGTCACCGGGCAGGTCGAGGGAATATTCTCTCGGCCAGTTTCATGCCGATGCGCACATCCTTGAGCATGTGCTTGACCGAAAAATGCGGCTCGAAATCGCCCTCCATCATTTTCGGCACCTTCATCTCGAGTGTCGCCGAATTGGTCGCGTTGATTTTCATCGCCTGCGCTGAAAATTTCCGGCGCGAATCCCCGCTTTGCGCACGAGCGCGAGCGCTTCCGCCGCCACCTGCGCGGTCGCGGCCGTTATCATGTTGGTCGCCACTTTCATGACCGTGGCGTCGCCGATTTCTGCCCGATGAAAACGATTTCCTTGCTGCTCGCTTCGAGGATCGGCCGGGCCTGTTTCAACGCCGCTTCGTCGCCGCCGATGTAGTAAACGAGCTGTCCGTTTTCCGCCGCCACTTTGCTCCCGGTGAAAGGGCGCGTCGAGGAAACGCGCGCCGCGTCGCTGCACGATTTCCGCGGCCGCCCGCATGCTCTCGGGCGAGACGGTGCTGTGCGCGGTGACGATGTGTTGCGCGTCAGGCCGGGGCTGAGTTGCTCGCACGATCTCGAGCAGCGCTTCATCGTCGGAGACGAAAATTTGCACGACATCGCAGAGCTCCGCGACTTCCACCGGCGAGCCGACAAAATTCTGTTCCGGCCGCGGGGTGCGGTTCCAGACGTAAACCTGCATTCCGCGCTTGCGCAGAGTGGCTCGCGACGCGCGACCCGATGATCCCGAGCCCGATGAGGCCGACGTTTTTCGATTTGGGCGTGCCATTTTTGTTATCTCGGCGGTAAAGTTGCGTCGGAAACTCAAATTGATTGCCGCGCGCCGCAATCACGAATTGCGGAGTCCTTCGACCCGGCCGCGAGAACCCTGCCAGTAAACTCGACCGAAGCGCAGCGACCATGCCGGCCACGGTCTGGGCACGTTTTTGATTTTCGAGCAACGCGCGGATCTCCGGCCGCGCTTCCTCGAAAGGCTGAGCGCGCGCGCCGGCAGCGTTTCCGTCAGGCGGATGATGTGAAAACCGAGCCGGCTCCGGACCGGAGCGCTCGTTTCACCGGGATGCAACGCTTTGCGCCGCCTCGGAAAACCGCCGGCAACATGCGCTCCTGCGGCGAAATAATCCGAGATCGCCGCCGCGCTTTTTGGTCGCTTCGTCCTCGGAGAACTGCGCGACGAGTGCGGGAAACGCCTCGCCCGTTGGCCAGCCGCTTGGCGAGCTTGCTCGATCAGGGCGCGCTTCGCCTCGATCACTTCGGCCGGATAACCTTCCGGCGCGGCGAGAAAAAGATGGCTCGCGCGCAGCCGCAGCGGCTCCCGAAGAACTCGGCGCGTGCGCTTCGTAATAACGGCGGAACTCGTCTTCGTTAGGCCGAATTTGCTGACCCGATCTGGGTCTCCAGCCAGGCGCGGTCGCGCAGGTTATCCGCCACCGCGCGCCGCAGCTGCCGCGGCGAAGTGCACGCGTTGTTGCAGCACGTGTCCCACCGTCTTCTCATCGCGGAATTGCCAGCGCAGCAAATCCATTTCGCGGCTGACGGCGGGGTCGATCGACTCGCTGCGCGCAGCGACGTTCACCTTTGCCTCTGCGCGCAAGCGCTCAAGCGCAGCGCGCTCTTGTTCCTTTGCGATCGCGGTTCGATCTCCTGGGGTCGGCGCCGCTTGCAAACAGCTCCGCCTGCCAGGCGCGCTCGACGTCGCGATCGTAAATTCCGCGCCGCCCCACCATCGCCTCAAGCTGTCCTCGCCTAACGATTTGCCCGAGCCAGCGCCGGAAGGTAAAATTGCTCGTCAGATATTCGCCGTCCCGACAGCCGAGGCCGATCGCGACGCGCCGCGAGGAGGAGCGCGCGTGTCATTGGAAGGCGATCTCGGAGAGATAATAGAGCGTGACGGCGCCGACGGTTTGCAGGCTTTCCGCGCTCAATTTGTCCATCGTGTCGCCGGCGGTGTGCCAGGGCGGATAATCAAAATCGATCAGGTCGATCGTCGGGATGCCGATCTTGTTCAGGGGCGAGTGATCGTCGAGCACGTCATTGCTGTAGTAGGTGAAATGGTCCCGCACTTTCAGCGCATCGGCCGCGGCGAAAATTCCCTGCGGCCAGTTCGGCCGGCGAATCGGGCGGCAAGGTGATCGTGAGATCGCGATCGCCCATCATGTCCCAGAGAATGCCGCCGCGATAACATTCTGCGCGTTCCGTCTTTCCGCGATCTGCTGCGCAAAATAGCGGCTGCCGTAGAGACCATCGGTCGCGCTGAACTGATCGTAGGCTTCCTCGCCGTCGAAAAAAACCAGCTCGATCTGCGCTGGCCAGCGCCGGATGCAAATTGAGGACGCGCGCCATTTCGAGCAAGGCGCCCGTGCTCGAGCCGCCGTCGTTCGCGCCCACGAAGCTGATCGAGTCGAAAGTCTTGGTGTCGTAATGCGAGCAGAGGAGGAAACGTCTCTGCGCGGGCCGCGATTCGTTAGGCCGGCGCGCGATCAGGTTAACGAAGGTGACCGTGCCGCGCGGAGTCTGCGTCGGTGAAAGGTTGTTCCGCGACCTTCCAGCCGTTGTCTTCCAGCTTTGCCGAATGTAGGTGCGCGCTTTTTTGATCGCGGCCGAACCGGGCGGGCGCGGGCCGAAATCGACCAGCGCCTGGACATGGGCGAGCGCTTTTTCTCCGGAGAATTCCAGCCACGGCTTGCCCTGTTGCGCGCGGCGGCGGTTATGCAGACGGCCGAGGCCGAGCAGCGGCCGAAGCCCGCAGGATGCTGAGAGAAACGCCGCTCCGCGCTCTGGATGTCAGCGGCCTTGCTCGTTAGGCATCGGGCGGCAGACCGAGCAGGCGTGACGACGCGCTCGAGATCGTCGCTCCCGTAATATTCGATCTCGATTCGGCCGCGTTTCTCGCCGTGATGAATCGTGACGTGGGTGGCGAGATGCTGCTGCAGCCGATTTTCCAGGTCGCTCAAGGCGGCCGAGCTGACGGTCTCGGCGCGCTTGTCGGCGGCGCGTCCCGCCCAGCTTGCCGAGCTGGCGCGCGACCATCCGCTCGGTCGTGCGCACGGTGGAGCTTTGGCGCAAAATCTTCTCGGCCAGCAGCGCGCTGCTCGTCGTGCGACTTCAAACCGAGCAGGACCTTGGCGTGGCCGACGGAGAGCAAATCCTGCACGACCCAGGTCTGGACCTGCTGGTCGAGATCGAGCAGGCGCATGGCGTTCGCGACCGAGGCGCGGCTCCTCCCGACCTTCTGCGCGATATCTTCCTGGCGCATCCCAAATTCGCCCGCGAGCCGCGCGTAGGCCTGCGCTTCTTCGATCGGATTGAGGTCGGCGCGCTGCAGATTTTCGATCAGGGAAAGCTCGAGGACTTCGAGATCGGTCGCCTGCCTGACGATGACGGGCGCTTCGGTCAGGCCGATTTCCTTGGCCGCGCGCCAGCGGCGTTCGCCCGCGATCAACTCAAAGGTGTCGTGCACCGGCCTAACGATAAGCGGCTGGATGATGCCGCGTTGCCGGATGGAATCGACCAGTTCTTCGAGGGCTTCGCGGGCAAATTCCCGGCGCGGCTGGAGCGGGCTCGGGACGATGCTGGCGAGGCTGACCTGCTGCACTTGTTCGCCCGTCCTCCGGTTCGGCGGAGCGCAGGGCGGGGCAGGCGCTGATCAATGCGCCGAGACCTTTGCCGAGACCGGATCTTGCCATCGCGCGCTCAGGTTATCGGAGCGAGTCGCGCAACGCAAACCACTTCGGATGGCAGCGGTTGGTGCAAAGTCTGGGTAGCGCACACGTCTCGTGTGCTGGCGACGGTGTTTCACCGTCGCGAACTTTTCGTAGGATGTGAGATTTCGAATGATGTTCGCGTTAGGAAAAGTTCGTCGCGCTGGAACAGCGCGACCAGCACCCGCCGCGACGGGTGCGCTACCCAGGCGACGCGAAGTCAGCGCAAACTTTGGCGATGGCGGCGGCGCATTGTGCGAGGAGGCGGCTCTCCGCCGCGACGAGCGGGGCGTAGCCGTCGCCGATGATCGGCTCGCGGAAAGCGCCGCTGTGCCGGGAAATGGTCTCCGCCGCTCGCGCCGTTCTGGATCCGCCAGGTGAGATCGAGAATCGCCTCCTGTCCGCTGATGCCGTGGAATTGCCGGATATCGAGCGCGACGCGGTAGCGCGGCTGCGAACCCGGGCTCGAGGCCGTGAGCGCACCGTCGCGCGAGCCGAGAGCCCGTCCGAGATCGGCCGCCACGGTGCGGCTGATGTTTTCCTGGAGCGAGCCGGCCCAGAGGGCGTTCGGCGGGAATTTGGAATTCGTTAGGCCCGCTTGCGAAGACGACCTCGCCCGATCGATGTAGCTCGGGCAGCGAGACCGGGCCGACGCAACGCTGAGGCCGGAGTCGGCACCGCCGGTCGGGCGCGGCCGCGGCGGCGTTGAGCCGATAATAATTTTCCCCGGCCCCACCGCAGGCCGGCGAGCAAGCCGAGCAGACAGACAGAGGCAAAAGCTGAAACGCATAAGACGGCTGACTCGTTAGGGCCGCGGAGTCCCTTTGGGCGGCGGCACGCTCCCGGGTTTGCCGAAGATGAGCGAGTTCGGTTTGCGTTCGATCGTGTCCGAGAGGCTGCGGATCGAGCGCAGCGTTTCGTCGAGCTGGCGCAGGGTCTCGGAGAGTTTGTGGTAGAGCGGCCCGTTGTCGCTGTAGCCGCTCGCCGTTTTGTTCAGGTCGTCCGACCGCGGCCTTGATCGAGGCGAGCGCTTCGGTGGCGTTCTTGACCGTCTCTTCGAGCGGCAGCGCCTGCAGTTTGTCGAGCAAGGCGGAGGCCTTGTCCTCAATCTCCGCGAGGCCGCGAGCCGCCGGTCGGGAGGATTTCGTAGCCGCGCGATTTCGGTCACGCTCGGCCGGTGTCGCGTCCTTTTGGAAATCGAGGTCGACATACATCTGCGCCGGTCAGGTAATTGCCGGTCTTGAGACTGGCGCGCAGTCCGTTCTGGACCGCGTCGCGCGATGAATTTCTCGGCCGGCTCCGTGCTGTCCGGCGGCAGGTCGGTGATGAGCGTCGGGATCGATCTGGATCAGAACCGGCACCCGGCGCTCGGGGTCGTTAGGCAAATACGTGAAGGAAACGCCGTTGACCGTGCCGATGCGCACGCCGCGGAACTCGACCGGCGCGTCGTGGTTCAAACCGCGCACGCTCTCGGTGAAGAGGAGGAGATAGGGGAGGCTGTTTTGCATCACGAATTTCTTCGTGTCCGCAAGGCTGTCGTAGAGAAGAAAGTCGGCGCCGTCGGCCACCGGCGGCGCGGAGATCGGCGGCTTCGGGTTGGCCGAAAGTGACCCCGCCGAGAGAGGAGCGCTTCGAGGGAGCCGGTGTGCAGCTTGCACGCCGTTCGCGCCGAGCTGCAACATCGATCCCGCTGATGTTCCAAAACTTCGTGTTCTTGCGCACGAGCGGCGCGAATCTCCTTCGAGACAAAGGCGCCGAACTCGATCTTGCCGTTCTCGGGATGAAAAATGCGCGTCTCGATTTTGCCCGCGCTCAAGTCCTTTGTAGAGTGATCGGCGCGCCGGGTCCGATGCTCCCGGCTTCGTCGGTGAACAGTGTGATGTGCAAACCCGGCACGCCTTTCGGGGTCACGGGCGGTTGCTCCAGGCCGATAAATGCGCGCCGCGCTCGTGCGAGAGACCCGGCTCGAGTTCGATGTAGTTGCCGGAAACGATCGTGCTCAAACCGGAAATGCCGGCAGCGCCGTAGCGCGGCCGGACCACCCAAATCTGGGTATCCTTTCGTCAGCAGATCGCTCCGCCTCGCTCGTCATCTGCATCGTGACGAGGACGCCTTTCAAGTCGTCGGTCAACTCCACCTTGTGGACCGTGCCGATGTTGACGCTGCGGCAGAGGACTGGCGTCTTCTTCGCCACGATGCCTTCCGCGGTTTCGAAGCGCACCGTGATTTCCGGCCCGCGTTCCGAATAATATTTCCACGCCAGCCAGAGCCCGAGGAAGGCGGCGACGACGGGAATGATCCAGATCGGGGAAAGTCGGTGCCCCGGTTTCGACGACTGGCTTTAAGGGCAGCGGTTCGGATGGAAGTTCGTCGGCCATGATTACAGACTGTGGCGGTTCCTCAGCTCGTGCCGCGGCATCCCAGATCAGGCGCGGATCGAAGCTCATCGCGGCGAGCATCGTCAAGACCGACCACCGCGGCAAACGAAAGTGCGCGCCGCGCCCGGATGAATGGAGATGGCCGAGCCAAGCTGCACGACCGCGACCAAAATCGCCACGACGAAGACATCCACCATCGACCAGCGCCCGATCAATTCCGTGACGCGATAAATCCGCGTCATGCGCGCGCGGCCGGCGACCGGTTCGCGAAGCCAAGCAGAGGGCAGACGATGGCAATGATCTTCAGGATCGGGATCATGACGCTGGCCGCAAAAATAATGATCGCGACCGGATAATCGCCGTGCTGCCAGAACTGGATGACGCCGCCCATGATCGTGTTGGCTGATAGTCGCCGGTGAACGATTCCACCCGCAGGACCGGCAGGAGATTCGCCGGAAAATAGAGAAACAGCGCGGCGATCGTGAGCGCCCAGGTGCGCTGCAGGCTTTCCGGACCCGCAGGTGCAGCCGTTGGCCGCAACGCGGGCAGCGGCCCTGACTCACCGGCGTGGCGAGGCCGCAGACGTGGCAAAGCGCCAGCCCGCGCGCGGCGGCCGAATCGGGAGCAAACGTCTTCACTCTTCCGGCATTTCCAGGCGGGCCCAAAGTTCTCGCGGATGAATCGAAGCGAGCGCGGCCGTCAGGCAAATAATCAGGCCAACGAAAGACCAAAAAGAAATCCCGAGAGTGAGGGTGGCGAGCTTGCCCGAGTTTGAGCAGACTAACGAGCGCGCCGAGAAGAAAGACCTCGATCATGTTCCAGCGGCGCGTCGCCAGACACCCAGCGGCAAAGCGTGACTCGCGCCGGGCAACCGCCGCTCCAAAGCAAAGGCATGAGCAGGTAAAGCAAACCGCCGATGAGCAACGCCGGCGCCGCCAGAATGAAAACCGAAACCGCGCCGGCCAGATACGGATAGCCCTCCTTCTCCAGGCCCGAGGCGCTTTGCCAGAGCGACATCTGGCTTTCGCGAAAACCGGCCTCGCAGCGTCATGAAGGGAAAGCAATTCGAGACGAGGAAGAGAACGCGCGGAAGCCATGGCCAGAGCGGCGGTTCTGTGCAGCGAATTGCGGGAATTGGTTAAGAGAGGGGAGACACAGCGCGGGCAGATCGCTTTTTCGCCCTCGCTCAGGTCAGGCATCTCAAGCAGCGCATCGCAATCAGGACAAACCAATCGCTCGTTGGAATGGGAAGGATGCATGAAGTGGTGGAGACGTTAAGCCCACCGGATGGGAGAGCGCAAAGTTCTGAGCGAGCGGCGCGTAAACCTTTTGTCATCCCGATCCGGCGAGGCGCGGAGAGGGACCTCGCAGTTGCAATGCGCGTTTTCTTTTCTTAGAGGACGTAAATTGCAATTGAGAGGTCACTCTCCGTCGCGCCGTCGCCGAAGGCTATGGCGTCGCAAGCCTGCGGCGGATCGGGATGACAAGTCTTTTTGGCGGGCCTCGTTCGTGCCCACCGATTGCGCGCCGCAACGCTCCCGTTTAGCCTCACCGCCATGTCAGCCAGTGGCGCGCGCATTTACACTCTCGGGCATTCACCCGATCCGGATGATGCCTTCATGTTTTACGCCATGGCCGAGCACAAAATCGATCTGCGCGGCTACGAGTTCGAGCACCGGCTCGAGGATATCCAGACGCTGAACGAGCGCGCCCTGCGCGGCGAGCTCGACATCTCCGCCATCTCCATCCACGCCTACGCCTACGTGAGTGATCGTTACGCGCTCCTCCCCTGCGGCGCGAGCATGGGCGACGGCTACGGCCCGATGCTGGTCGCGACCGATCCGAGCGCCCCGACCGCAACTTCGCCTAACGAGTTGCGCGACTGGCTGCGCGGACGCCTTATCGCCGTGCCGGGCAAGATGACGAGCGCTTATCTCGCGCTTCAGCTTTTTCTCGGGGAATTCGAGCAGGTCGTTGTACCGTTCGATCAAATTTTCGACTCGGTGAAATCCGGGCGCGCGGCCGTTGGTCTCATCATTCACGAAGGTCAGCTCACCTACGCGGCGGCCGGTTTCAGAAAACTGCTCGACCTCGGGGAGTGGTGGAAAGAGAAGACTCGCCTGCCGCTCCCGTTAGGCGGAAACGCCCTGCGCAAGGATTTCCCGCCCGAAGTGCGGCGCGATCTTTCACAGATCATTCGCCAGAGCATTGACTACGGACTGGCCCATCGCGACGCGGCGGTGCGGCATTCGCTCCCCTACGCGCGCGACATGGACGCGACCCTGGCCGGAAAATTCATTGGCATGTATGTGAATGATTACACGCGCGAATATGGCGAGACGGGCCGGAAGGCGATCCGCGAATTTCTGCGCGCCGGGAGTGAACGGGGCTTTGTGCCCGCGGCGGGCGAAGTGGAGTTTGTCGAAGAGCGATCGACCGCCTGCTAGGGCTTGTCGCTCTTCTTCTTCGCGGGGTGCGTCGCTTCCTGCACGAAGGTCGTTATCCGGTTCAATTCTTTCTTGAAGCCGGGCACAAAATCGCTTGTCCCATATTCAAAAAGGACGACGAAGCTGAAAGTGAAAAACACAAACAGCAGAACCCAGAACAAAGTCCGAATGACACCCACGCGCCGACGTTAACTTACTCATTCCCCGCGGTCAACGATGTCGTTAGGAACATTCGCCAGGGCCCGCCACTCATGCTTCGGTAGCGCATGCGCGTGCCGCTGCTCGACCTGAGCGAACAATACCGGGTGCTGGCGGAGCCGATCCGGCGGGAATTCGATGAGATCATCGCGACGCAGAGTTTCATCCTCGGACCCAAGGTGGAGGAGTTCGAGCGCGCGCTGGCGCAATATTGCGGTGCTTCACACACCATCGGGGTCTCCTCGGGGACGGATGCGCTCCTCGCCATCCTGATGACGCTCGGGATCGGGCCCGGGGATGCCGTCGTCACGACCGCTTACACTTTTTTCGCGACTGGCGGTTGCATCGCGCGCCTCGGCGCCAGGCCCATTTTTGTCGATATCGATCCGATGACGTTCAACATCTCGCCGGCCGCGATCGCGGATTTTCTGGAAAGCCGTTGCCAGAGAAACGGGTGCGGTCAATTGCTCGAGGCAGAAGGGCGAATCGTTAGGGCAATTGTCCCGGTGCATCTTTTTGGTTTGTGCTGCGAGATGGACGCGATCAACGCCATCGCGCAGCGGTTTCAACTTACGGTAATCGAAGACGCGGCCCAGGCGATCGGCGCGGAATACCCGGGGAAAGATGGAATCCGGCAGGCCGGCACGATGAGCCTGGTCGGTTCGCTTCAGCTTTTATCCCGTCGAAGAACCTGGGCGCGGCCGGCGATGCGGGGGCGATCCTGTGCGACGACGACCAATTGGCCCAGCGCCTGCGCATTTTTCGCCAGCACGGGATGGAGCCGCGCTATTTTCATCACGTCATCGGCGGCAACTTCCGGATCGATGCGATCCAGGCCGCGATTTTGAAAATCAAATTGCCCTGGCTCAACGGCTGGTCAGCCGCGCGCCGAAAAGTGGCCGACTTCTATCGCCAGGAATTGACCGATCGTGGCCTAACGAACCGGATCACTCTGCCGGCGGAACCCTATCGAGGTCGCGGCCTGACCAATCACCATATCTATCATCAGTACGTCATCCGGACGCCCGAACGTGACGCGCTGCAGAAGCGTCTCAGCGCGCGCGGGATCGGTTCCGCGATTTATTATCCGCTCGGACTGCACGAGCAGAAATGCTTCGCGTCCCTCGGCTATCGGGCAGGAGATTTGCCCGAGACGGAGCGGGCCGCGCGCGAAACGCTCGCACTACCGATCTATCCGGAGCTGACTCCCGAAATGCAGCGTGCCGTGGTTGGCGCAATCGCCGAATTTTTCACCGCATGAGCGTCGGACTAAACTTCATCCATCAATTCATCCCCGGTTCATCGGATCGAACGCTGCTCCTGCTGCATGGCACCGGCGGCGATGAAAACCAGTTGCTCGGTCTGGGCCGGGAGTTGGATCCGGCCGCTGCTCTTCTCAGTCCGCGCGGCCAGGTCTCTGAAAACGGTCATGCGCGCTTCTTCCGCCGATTCGGCGAGGGCGTCTTCGACATCGAGGATTTGAAACGGCGGACGGACGAGTTGGCGGAATTCATCGACGCGGCCGCATTGCAATATCAATTGGTTCCGGAGAAAATTGTTGCAGTCGGCTATTCCAACGGCGCCAATATTGCCGCCAGTGTCCTGTTGCGCCGCCCGGGAGTTTTGCAGACCGCGGTCTTGTTCCGGGCGATGGTGCCGTTCGAGCCGGAAGAAAGGCCCGATCTTGCCGCGACGCGGGTTTGGATCGGCGGCGGAAAGCAGGATGTGATCATCCCGCCGGGCGAGACCGAGCGCCTCGCCGAACTGCTCCGCCAGGCGGGGGCGGATGTGACGGCGCGATTCTTCGACGCCGGCCACGGCCTGAGCAATACAGAGCTTGTTGTGGTGCAGCGTTGGCTTACGGCAGGCGCGTCGGCGGCTTGAGCGCGACTTCCTCGAGCGCAGCGCGATCCCATTTCCCGAGAAGCGAAGCCGCATCGTAAACGCTCTGCGCGAATTCCAGCAGCATCCCGTCGGGCGACGGGGCGGCTTGGACGGCGTCGTAGGGAAGGACGAACTCATGCAGCGGCCCATAATAGGAAGCTTCGGCTGGCTGCACCTTCGCTTCGGCAAAACCCGGTGGCGCGGGATACGCGTAGGAATAATAGAGCGGGGTGGGGCTGGCCGCATTGCCCGGCCAGAAGCCGACGCTGCTCACTTCCTGCGCGTAGGCTTCGCGCGTGACGGCATCGGGCAGATGTGGGATTCCACCCGGATGAACCGGGGCCGGCCGGCCGGAAAAACGGGTCACAGCAAGATCGAAACTGCCCCAGAAAAAATGGACCGGACTGCATTTGCCGCAGAAGCGCGAGCGAAACTGCTTCAGGACGCGATCGGATTGGAGTAAAACGCGCCAGAAGCGATTCGCCTGCGCAGGATCGTAGGCGCGATGGGTCTCGTCACGGTCGAACGGAATGGGATCAGTGATTTCGTTAGGTAGAAGATCGATTTTCACTCCCAACTCCAATTCGTCCAGCGTTTGCATCACCGCGCGATAAAACGCCGCCACCGCCTGCGCCTGGAGCGGGAGCACGCGCAACGCGCCGTCGCTTTTGAGAATACGCAATTCGTGACTTATGAAATCGAAGCGGATCTCGAAGGTGTGAAACCCGTGCGGAATTGGAGAAGTCGTTAGGCCGCGCGCGGTCAGATAGAATGTAACGTGCCAGGAATGATTGATCCACGGGGTGAGCGCAAGCCGGATCTTCCCAACGATCTGCGTCCACAGGTGCAGGGTTTCAGCCGTGGCCTGCCACTCCACGAATGAGAGGAGCGGCCAAAATTGTTCGCGATCCGTGGCGGAAAGCTTCCGAAGTGCCGGCGGCGTGTTCATGATTATGGCGGCATCATACGCCGTCGGCAAAAGAGTTGCGACCGCTTAAGAGCAAGCCTATATCAAACGCTCGCGGCGCGGGTAGGTACCGAAGTGGTCAAACGGGGCGGACTGTAAATCCGCTGGCTTACGCCTTCGCTGGTTCGAATCCAGCCCTGCCCACCACGTTTCCGGACGAATCAGGGAATGGTCAAAAATTTGACGCCGAATGGAACGCGCCGGATGTCCCGGCGCGTCCCTTGAATGATAAGAGGCGCGTTCTCTTCAGCTTGAGAGGGAGGCACGGCTGTTCCGCCGCCACGATATGCCGAGCATTAAGAGCGCCCCACCAAACAGAATGGCCGTATTCCCGCCATCCGGGACGCTACTTGTGCCGTTCAAGGCGAACGCCATATCCGCCCCAATTTTGGAGCGACTGCCGAAGAAGTCCTGATAAGAAGAGCTGTCGCCACCTGTGCCGGTTGACCAACCCCATTGAGGCGGATATCCGACGGAAGGGACGATTGAGATCCAATATTGAGTGCCTGCCATCGCCGCGAAAGCTGCGCCCAAATTGAGCGAGTAGGCGTAAGTCGGAATCCCACCGAAGGTGCCGAGCAAGGTTTCCGCCCCATTGCCAGATACGTTGAAAGATTGCAACAACCCGCCGGGTTGGGCGCTGCTGTTTGCCCAAAAATTGACTGTGAACGAGCTGATGCTGCCGTGGCTTGACGGGTTAAAAAATTCGCCCACCCAGGTGACATTATTGATACTGCTACTCGATCCCAGGGTAAAGTTGTCATACATGGTCGCGAAATTGCCATACCCACCGCTGGTGTCCTTTTGGCTTGAGTAGGCGTTACCTGTCATGTCGAATGCCTGTTGATAAAGCAAAACGGCCATGGCGCGGGGTGCTGCGACCACGCTCGTAACCATTGCCAGTGCAATTGCCGCTCTAGTAATTTTTGTCTTCATCGATATATTATATTAAGTATGAAATTCTCAAAACGCCATAGCACGATCCATGCCGAACTGATTGTGAAAGGCCCTGAAATCACCGTAATAATGTGATAATCAAGTTATTAGCTTTTATTTATGGTCAACTTCTTAAAACATGGAATTCATTGAATCTGTTAAGATTTCCGACGTTATTCAGGCCGTCCCGGCCCCCAAAGAGATCGTAATTCCCCGGATCTTACGCCGGCAACTCGTTCTGAACCCTGACCGGCTTATGCCCCCGGCCAGCGCAACTCAGGTTGGCGCCTTTCGCGGCATGTTCATCGAAAAGAGCGTTTCGTTTATTGGCTACTCGTTCACCTGTTCATTTGCGGAACGAAATAGCTCTGATCATCTCCAGCCTAACGAAAAGCAAAGAAGCGCGGTTCGATTTCTGAACTTTTAACTTGCCTTGGCGTCCTTGATGCTGCTAGAGAAGATTATGACGAAGGATTGTCTCGCTTCATGAGCTTCTGGAAAAATAAGAATGTTTTGGTAACAGGTGGCCACGGTTTTGTTGGCTCGCACCTGGTCGATCGATTGCTCACCGAAGGCGCTTCGGTTAAGGTTGTCGACCTGGCCTCCCATAATCGGGGCAAGAAGATTCCGGCCAAGTTTAGCACTCAGTTGGAATTTTTAGAGGCTGACCTGACCGATCCGCAGAGTTGCAATAAGGTCTTCCGCGGCACGGAGGTCGTGATGCATCTTGCGGCAAAGATCCGTGGCGTTGGTTACAACGTCAAACACCACGGAGAGATGTTTTTTTCCAATGCCCTGATGAATCTGCATGTCATGGAAGCGGCGCGGCTCGCGGGCGTCGATCGCTTCCTATGTGTCAGCACGGTTGGAGTTTATCCCAAGGACTGTGGTGTTCCAACGCCGGAAGAGGATGGTTTTAAGGGCGAACCCGAGGCAAGCGGTTATGGTTATGGTTGGTCGAAGCGAATGGCAGAGGTCCAGGCGCGTTGCTATGCCGATGAGTATGGAATGAAAATCGCCATCGTGCGTCCCTATAACGTTTACGGACCGCGAATGGATTTTAATCCAGAGACAGCCCCGGTTGTTTCGGCGCAGATCATGAAAGTCCTGGCGGCGAAGGACGTCTTAACTGTCTGGGGGAATGGCGAACAGACTCGCTCCTTTACCTATGTCTCGGATGAAGTGGACGGGATGATGCTGGCGGTTGAAAAATATCCCGAGGCCGACCCGCTCAACATTGGAACGAGTGAAGAGATCAAGATCAAGGACTTAATCGCCTTGATCGTAAAACTGTCGGGCAAAGATCTGAAGCTCGAATTCGATCTGAGCAAACCTGCCGGAGCAGCCCGGCGCTGTCCGGATATCTCGAAACCGGCGCGGCTGATCGGTTACGAACCGAAGGTCCGCATCGAAGAGGGTTTGCGCGAAACCTTGCATTGGTATCAACAACAGAAAGCCGGTTCCCAATGAGTCTGCCTCAGAAAAGACCAACGCGAGTAGCCGGATTCGATCTGCGTTATTCTGCCGATGAGGTCAAGACGATCACCTCGGGCCTCGAGGAGATCATGCGCACTGGGTTCATTAGCATGGGGCGCAATGCGGCCGAATTCGAGCGTCAGTGGGCGGAGTATTGCGGAGTGAAATACGCGCTCGGCACCGCCAATGGAACCTGTTCGCTCGAAATAATCCTGCGAGCAATCGATGTGAAGGGTCGGACGGTTATCGTCCCGAGCCATACCTTTATCGCGACCGCCGTAGCTGCGATACATGCCGGCGCCAAAGTCATATTTGCCGACTGCCAGAGAGAAAATTTTCAAATGGACCCGGAGGATCTTCGCCGCAAGATCAGGCCGGACACCAAGGCGGTGGTTCTGGTGCACATGAGTGGAATCATTTCGCCACATTTGGAGGAAATTAAGAGCATTTGTGCTCAGCATGGCGTTGCATTGGTTGAAGACGCGGCGCATGCGCATGGCGCCACGATCGATGGCCGGAAAGCTGGCTCGCTCGGTCTGGCCGGTTCGTTCTCCTTCTTCTCGACCAAGGTTCTGACGACCGCTGAGGGCGGCATGATTACGACGGACGATGAGACCATCTTTAAGCGAGCGCAGGCGTTTCGTGATCACGGACGTTTCGGAAAAGAGCCGAATGTCCACGATGATCTCGGTTATAACTGGCGTCCGAGTGAGTTGAACGCCGTCCTGGGCCTGGCCCAAATGAAACGCGCCGATGAGATTCTGCGCCGGCGCCGCCAAATTGCCCACGCTTACGACGAGAAACTAAAGGCCCGACAAATTCCCGGGATCAGCCGGCTCGAAATTCCGGATCGCATCCAATCGTCCTACTATAAGTATGTGGTTTATTTGGATCCCTCGATCGACAGAGACAAGCTTAAGCAAGTGTTGAAGGAAAATTATGGTGTCACCCTGGGTGGAGACCTTTACAATCGCCCGTGTCATTCGCAACCGCTTTTCGACCGGCATCCTGAGACCAGGGTGTCGCAGCCTGGGGATAGCTTTGCTGAGACTGACTATGTTGTCGCCCACCATGTATGTCTTCCGCTCTACTACGAGCTCACGGACGAACAGATCGAATGCGTGGTCGAGGCGCTGGACAGCGCGGTCCGTATGACCTCGCTGAGCTGATGCGTCCTCTGTCGATTGCGATGGTGGCCGCGTGCCCCTTTCCGGCCAATCATGGAACTCCAGCGGCGATCAGGGAAATGTCGGAAGAGCTGGCACGTCGTGGACATAAGGTCCGCGTCGTTACCTATCCACTCAGCGATGATATCCCGATTGCCGGGGTAGAGATAGACCGGGTGCGCCATCTCGGCTCAAACCGCGTCGTCAGCGTGGGTCCGAGTTATCAACGGATGGCATTTGATTTTCTGTTGATTTTTAAGCTCCTGCAGGTGGTGCGCAAACACCAGATTGATATCATCCACGCCCATAACTATGAAGCGGCGTTGGTCGGTGGAATTGTGGGCCGCCTTTGCGGAGTGCCCGTGATTTACAATGCCATTAATACGATGATCAGCGAGTTGCCTTCGTTTGGCTTTATTCGTCCCCAGTTTCTCGCCGTTGGACTGGCCCGCTTGCTTGATTACATCACGCCGAGGTTTGCTCATGCGATCATTGCGGATACGGGAGAGTTACGCACTTTCCTGATTGAGCAAGGCGTTGCCCCGGAGCGGGTGGTCACGATTAATTCCGGCGTCCGACCGGAGATGTTCGCGAATGGCGACGGTGCCCGGGTCCGACAACGCTTCGCGCCGGCAGGCGAGCCGCTGATTATCTACACCGGGACCTTTGACGAGTTCCAAGGCGTCGACTATTTGATGGATGCGTTCAAGATCGTGCATGAGCGTAGTCCGGCGGCGAGATTGTTGCTGGTTGGCAGCACGATCAATCCTGCCCACCGCACCAGGTATGAGGAGATGGCGGAGCGGTTTGGAATTGGTTCGCACTTCGCCATTACTATGTGTAGCCTTTCAGATCTGCCGGATTTTTTGGCCGCGGCGGATATTGCAGTCGTCCCCCGACCGGAGTCGGCCGGCATTCCGACCAAGCTTTTGAACTATATGGCGGCGGGGAAGGCGATTGTCAGTTTCAAGGACTCGGCCACGATCCTGGAAGATCGTCAAACGGCTATCTTGGTCGAAGCAGCGACCGCGGAAGGATTGGCTGAAGGGTTGCTAACTTTAATTAATGATCCGAGCCTGGCCCGGGTCATAGGCGCGAACGTCAGGAAATTTGTTTTTGGGAGATTCGACTGGCCCAGCATCGCGGGACAGATCGAGGGAGTGTATAACGGCTTGCTTGCCGAACCGGTTCCTGCAGTCGTTATGCCGCGGCCAGAGCTGCAATTGGCACCCGGCGCGAACGGGAGGGTGCCCGAATCTAGCGATAATTGAGCGTGGGAACAATAAAAGCAGTAATTGTGGGATTGGATGCAGCGACGTTCGATCTGATCAACCCGTGGATCGCGGAAGGAAAGCTGCCGGTCCTGGCCGGCTTGATGAAGAACAGCGCCTGGGGCCGCCTCTCGTCCGTGCTGCCGCCAATCACGCCGCCCGCCTGGACGTCTTTCATGACGGGGAAGAACCCGGGCAAGCACCGTATCTTCCATTTTATGGAGGCTCAGCCTGGGACTTACTCGTTGCGCTACCTGAACGCCAGCTCGCGCCGCGCCAAGACCATCTGGCGCATTCTCTCGGATGCCGGCTACACCGTCGGCACAATGAACATTCCGTTCACGTATCCGCCGGAGCACCTCAACGGCTTTCAGATTTCGGGCATGGACACCCCCTCCGAAAAGAGTGCATTCGTTTATCCTCCGGAGTTACGGGGCGAGTTGGAGGGACTTCTCGGGAGATTCAGCCTCGACCTGCGGTATCTCGGTTATATGACGACCGACCCGCGACGCGAAGAAGTTCTGGCGGACATGGAGCGACTCGACCAGCAATGGTTGAAAGCGAGTCTCATTTTGATGGAGAAGCATCCTGCCGACGTGATGATGTTTACTTTCATGTCGATCGATACCGTCCAGCACTATTTCTGGCAATACATGGATTCGACTCATCACTATTACGACCCGGTGGCCGCGAAGCGCTTTGGCGATGCGGTCCTGCGCGTCTACCAGCGACTCGATCGTGCCGTTGGCGAAATAATGGCCAAAGTCTCCGGGGATGCTTCTGTCTTTGTTGTTTCGGATCACGGTGGCGGTCCGACCTCTGACCGCGTTGTCTATCTCAACCGCTATCTCGCACAACTTGGCCTTTTGCATTATCACGAAAGCAAGGAATCGGTCGTAACAAAGCTGGCCCGCGGGATCATGCGCCAGACCTATACGCTACTGCGCGATTCGCTCAGCTCACGGCAAAAGAGCAAGCTGGCCAACGCTTTGCCAGGGCTGCGCAAACGGTTCGAGACCGCCTTTACTTCTTTTACGAACATCGATTGGAGCCGTAGCAAAGCCTACTGCAGCGAGGTGCTGGCGTCGCCGCCTAGTATTTGGATTAACCGTAAAGGGATCAAGCCTTCCGGCATTGTGGAAGACAGGGAGTATGAGCCCCTGCTGAAATTCATCACCGAGAAATTTGCAGAGCTGAAAGACCCGCGAACAAATGAACCGGTCATAAAGAGAATACTTCGACGCGAGGAGGTATTTCATGGGCCCTACGCTGACGAAGCGGCTGATTTAATCCTCGATTGGTGGCAGGCAAGCCAATTTTCGACCAGCCCAAGCTTTCCTGAACACACTTCGGAACCGGCGGTTGCCATCCTCGAGCGAAAGCCGCCGGAGGGTTCGGAATGGGGCGGCACCCATCGCCTCGAAGGGATATTGGTAGCGCACGGCAAGGCGTTCAAGAAGGGTGTGGAGATCAAGGGCGCGCGCTTGATCGACATGGCGCCAACGATTCTTCATCTCATGAATCAACCCGTGCCGGATGACATGGATGGGCGGGTTTTGGAAGAGGTTTTTGAACCGTCTTTTATGGCGCAGCATCCGGTCCGAAAGAGCAAGGGGGATGATTCCGACAGCGGTCAGGCCACGGAATACTCCGCCGAGGAAAGCGCGATTGTCGAACAAAGACTGAAAGACCTGGGCTATATCGAGTGAGTCGCTGAGGTGATGTGTCGCCGCTTCGCGACCGTCACACCTATCGGCAGCTTTAGGTAACGTCGTCCTCGATCGACCATCCGGAAGTCGGAGAAAGGGGCCGACACTCGCGCATGAGCGAGAGAGTCGTCCTAACCCTCAGGACGTTGCGCGCGATTGCCCGGCGCAGTCCGTAATTTGCCTCCCCTGCGTACTCGTTTCCCAAGAGCGTCAAGCTTGGCGCGCTGCGCATCGGTCAGCTCGGGGCCGAGCGCTCGATTGGCTTCCGCCATAATTTGTCGGACGCGCGCGCCGGTTTCGGCGCGGACTTTTTCCAGCTCGCTCGCGGCGCGGTCAAAGATCGGGGTGGTTTTCTCGATCTGTTCCGGAGTCAAATCGAGCTCGGCCTGCATCCGGCTGCGCATGCGGTCGACCAACCAGGGATGAGGGTGCGCGAGATTCGCGTTTTGGCGGGCATGACTAGTGGCGAGGAAACCGCCGGTCGCGCCGCCGGCGAGGAAGGCGAGGAGAAAGCCGACCAGGAGTTTCCATTTCAGGGCCGAGTTCATTGCTCGAAAACGCTGCTGATCGCGGCATCGGCGATGACATATTCGTCGGTCAGGGAATTGCCCAGGTCATCACTCTGGCGCAACTCATGGTAGGCGCCGGCGCTGGCGAAGGCGATCACGCCTAACGATAGCAGGACGACGCGGCGGAGGAGACGTCCGACGGCGACGAGATCACGCTGTTGAGTCGCCCGCGCTCGCGCGAGGATCCGCGTGTCGAAGCCATAGGGCATTTCCTGGGGCGGATCGCAAGTCGTCGTCGCGGCGGCGCGGAGCAATCGGTCCAGAGGCAGATTGGATTCTCTCATCGGTAGCCTTCGGCGCTGAGTTGCGCGAGCTGCTGTTTCATCTTCTGGCGGGCGCGAAAAGCGCGCACTTTGACGAGCGACGTACCCCAGCCGGTGAGGGCCTGGATTTCTGCGACGGATCGTTGCTGCAGATAGAGGAGGTCGATGACAAGGCGCTCTGCCGGCTTGAGCGCAGCGAGGAGGCGCTCGACGAGATCGCGCGCGGCGAAACTGCGATCCGGCCCCAGTTCCTCGGGCGTGGCGGCGAGGTTTTGCACGACGGCCACTTCTTCGTCGCTTAAATCGGCGTGGCGAAACTCCGGCCGCACTCTCTCGGCCTGGATCTGGTTGATGCAGGTGTTGATCGCGACGCGCGAGACCCAATGTTCGAGCGGAACTTTGCCAGAAAACTGCGACAATTTTTGAAAAATTCGGATGAAAATCATCTGACAAAGATCCTCCTCGGCGGTGCGTCGAGGGCGATGCGAGCGCACCAGTTTGACCACGAGCGGATAAAGACGGCGCACCAGCTCGCGTGCCGCGGCCTCATCATGCTGGCGAGCCGCCGCCACCAAGGCGTCGGCATCCAAATCATCGGCCATGTTATCCAAGCGGTTTCCACACTAACGGGTATGACAGGTTCGCGCTCGTCACGGTTACAAATTTTCCGTTCGCTCCGTGAAGTTCCGAAATATCTTGTAACCGGCCTTCGGCTCGACCAGTCATCATGCACAACATATGAAACTCAAACTCATCACACTTACCGCCATTGGCGCCGTGTCCCTCGGCAGCGCCGTCTTCGCTCAGGAACCGCAGGAGGGGCAAAACCAGCGGGGAGGCCGCGCGGGCGGGCATCGGCACAACTCCCTTGAGCAAATGACCGAAAACTTGAATCTGACAGCGGAACAAAAGGCAAAAATCCAGCCCATCATCGACCAGGCCAGGCCGCAGATGGAAAACATCCGGCGTGAGGCGATGCAGAAAACCAAAGCGATCATGGACAACGCGAAGGCGCAAATCCGTCCCATGCTGACGCCGGAGCAGCAGAAGAGGCTCGACGAAGCGAAGAACGATCGTCGCGGCGGTCGTGAAGGACACCCCGGTGGCAGACACAGAGGCGGCGGCCAGGGCGGGCAAGGAGAGCAAGACGACCCGGGCGATCAATAACGAGCGTCCCCCGGTTCATGCCGGAGCGGCGGCGACCTGAGGGTAGCCGCCGCTTTTCGTTAGGCCGAGGGCGACGGCCGCCCGGAGAGATCGAAACACAGGAGCGGAAGCTCGCGTGTCCGGCCGTGGATTTCGCTCTTGATCACGCCGGTGCGGACGGCACCCATGTGCTGGTAAAATGGCTCGGCGTTCGGGTCCGCCTCAATTGTTAGGCAAAGTGCCCCGCGGGCGGCCGCGCGCGCGACCGCGTGGTTGAACAGGCTTCGGCCGAAGCCGCGGCCCATCTCGTTCGGCAGAACCCAGAGGTGCTCCAGCCGCCACGATTCTGGCTTGTCGACGAGCGCATGAAAGCCAACGATTCGACCGTTCGCCGTGGCGATGAAGGTCTCATTGGCCGCGATGAATTGCGGGGTGATCGTCAATTGCGCGCGCCACCACGCCATCCAGTGGGCCGGGTAGCCCCAGTGCGCCTTGGCTGCCCAGGCGATGGCGCTGAGAGCCGGTGCGAGGGATGGCGTGGCGGGGATGATTTGCACGCGTCCACAGCATCGCGCTCTCCACGGCGCAGGAGCAACAATTTTTCCGTCGAAACAGGCCGGCGTCGTCGTTAGGAGAGCCCGGTTCTCCGGTCGGAATTCTGGGGGGATCCGAACGGAGGCCGTAGCTCCCTAACGAAAGCCGAAGCCGCGGGAACCGGCCTATTTCTCGAAGACCTTCTTCACGTCACCGACCTTTTGCTGGACCTTGCCCTCTACTTTTTCGGCGGTTCCGCGGTCCTGCAAATCGGGGTTGCCCACCACTTGGCCGGTCTTTTCCTTCACCGTCCCGACCGCTTCCTTCATCGTGCCCTCAGCTTTGTCTTGTGTGCTTGAATTCATACTCTTCTTTCGTGTTTGGCGTAAGCAACGGATGTGTCGAACGTCGTCCGGAAAAGAAATCCCCTAAAGCCGCCCTGGTCGTCATCCTCATCGCGGTCACGCTCGATATGATCGCGCTCGGGATCGTCATCCCCGGTATTGCCGAAGTTGATCCTCAGTTTTCTCGGCGGACAGGCCAGTCGCGCGGCGGAGTACCTCGGCCTTTTCGCGACCGTTTTTGCCCTGATGCAGTTCTTTTTCAGGCCGATTCTCGGGGTCGTTTCCGACCGGGTAGGGCGCCGGTCGGTGATTCTCCCGCCGAGCCGTTCTCGTCGGTCGTAATATTGCCGTTGTAAACGTTCATCATGTCGGGCGATTCGACGAAGGAGTGTGAAAAAACTTGTTCGCGGGATCGAGCGGATGGCCGATTTTGAACGAGCCGCCGCCTTTGGTCAGCGTGCCGCCTACGTTGAGATTGCCATCGATCTGGACAGCGCTGCCAAAATTACCCTCCCCGACGCGGACGAGGCGTGACGGCTGACTGCGAAATGGCAGGCGCGATTGACTTCAATCGCCTGGGCGGTACTACCCTTACTTATGACCAGTATCCGACGACTCTCATCACGGCCGGCCTGATTCTTGATGAAACTGGCCGCCCCAGGGAAGGCGAAGGGCTGCTGCGCGAAGCGGTGCGGCTTCGCGCCAGGTCGTTGCCGAAGGGACATTTCTGGTTGGCCCTGGCCGACAGCGCGTTGAGCGCCTGCCTAACGAAACAAGGACGTTTCGCAGAAGCCGAGCCACTCCTCCTGCAAAGCTATGCCAGTCTAAAATTGTCGCAGGGACCGAACAATCCACGCACCAAGCGCGCGCGGCAGCGTCTCATCGAGTTCTACGAAGAGTCTCACCGGCCGGACAAAGCAGAGCGCTACCGCAGCGGAACGCCGCCCCGATAAGAGCGCCCCGGCGTTTCACTTCCCAGGAGTGCCCAGGGGATGAGCGGACCACTCGCAACGGTTGCTTTTCTAGCGGCCGCGGACGATCCGGAAAATATTCCCGCTCCCGATGTCGGCGATGTAGAGCTCGCCGCTGGCGTCTTCGCCTAACGATGCTGGATTGCTCAGCGAAAAATTCCCGACCCGCGTCGGAAACAAGTCCGCGGTGATATCCTGAAAGTTGGAAGCAACCGTGCCGTGGAAATTCAGGGTAAAAATCCGGCCGGTGAAATTGCCGCTCTCCGGTCCAAGGAAATCGGCAAAAACGTAAACGCCGCGGAGCGGTTTGATGCTCTCACCCCGGTAGACGTAGCCACCGATGACGGTCTGGCCAACGGTGTGCGGATAATCGTAGGCCGGATCCAACGCACCCGGCGGGATCGGGTCGCCCGGGAACGCCGGATTTTGAATCGAGCCTTCCCGCACTCGCCAGCCGTAGTTTTCGCCGCCGCCCAGATTCGAGGCGGGTTGCGCGTCGATCTCTTCGCGCGAATCCTCCCCGACATCGCCGATGAACAGCGTGCCGCGCAATCGATCGAAGCTGTTGCGAAATGGATTGCGCAATCCGAAAGCCCAGATCTCCGGCCGATCGGTCGTCGATCCGGCGAATGGGTTATCGGCCGGGATCGAATAGCTCCCGGCAGGCCGATCGTTAGGGTGAACGCGCAAGATTTTTCCGAGCAAGGTCGTGGTGTTTTGCGCGTTGCCGCCCGGCTCAATGTGGCCCGGTCCCTGGTCATTGCCATTGCCGCCGTCGCCAGTGGCGATGTAAAGGTTCCCTTCGTCGCCGGCTCGCGGGCTGAAGCCGATCCAGCCGCCGTTATGATTGTTTTGCGGCTGATCGAAGGTGAGCAGGGTGCGCTCGCTCGCTGGGGTAGCGACGTCCGGATTCGATGAGACGCGAAAGAGTGCGACACGACTCACGCCCTGACCGAATGATCCGCCCGGCGCGACGTAGTAGACATAGAAACGGCCGTTGCTGGCGTAGTTCGGATCAAAAGCGAGGCCGAGGAGTCCTTCTTCACCGTCGAGAGATACTTTTCCCGAAATGTCGAGAAATGGCACTGGCTTCACTGTGCGCGTTGTCAGGTCGATGATGCGAATCTCGCCGCTCTGCTGGACGACGAAGAGCCGGCTGGTGTCACCGGGAGGCGCGGTTAGGAAAAGCGGCGATACAAATCCGCCCGCAACGCGAACGGCATCGAGCGCGGGTAACGTCTGAGCATGAAGTGAAGAAATGGGTGCGGCCGTGGCGAGCGAGAGAAAAACGGTCAGGCCAAGTCTTGCAATTTTTAAATGGGTTGATGGAGGCAAGTTCGCATTATGGCAGGATGCCGGTTTTTATGGAACTTATTTCGGTGTTCTCCAGAATTTCCAGGTGACGTTCGCGGCACCTTGCGCGAAGTGAGGATTGAAAGCGGCAGGGGGCCGATTACTATGAGGCGCGGTGGCAAAACGCACTCAGCAAAATGCATGGAACGAAGTCTACGCCCTGATTCTTCTCGGAACCGGGACGTTGCTCTTCCTCGCCCTCATCTCCTACGTCCCGAAGGACATCCCGACCTGGTTCCCGCTCCTTAATTCCACCTCGTCGCCGAATCGCCCTGCGCAGAATTTTCTCGGGCCGCTCGGCGCGATCGGCGCTGGAATCTGTTATTTTTTGATCGGCGCCGCGTCCTATCTGCTCGCGGCCACGCTCCTCGGTTTCGGCGGGGCGAAGCTTTTTCACGGCGAGCTGAAGGTGAGCCGCCGCATCGGTTGGATCCTCCTTTTCATCGCTTCGGGGGCCTGTTTACTCCATTTGCAGCCGTGGTTTCTGCACGAATGGCGTCGCGATTTCAAGATCCAGGGGCCGGGCGGCTGGGTCGGTTATTTTTTTGGCCGGCACATCTTTCGTTATGCCATGGGGAAGGGCTCGGTTATCGTCCTGGCCGGCCTTTACCTGACGAGTTTGATCTTGATGACGGGCCTGCGGCCGATTCATGTCGTTAGGCAAAGCGTTCTGGCGACGCGACGCGGCGTGGTCGCGCTCCGCCTCTGGCTCCTGCAGCGCCGGATGCGCAAGGCCGACCTGAAAGGCCAGCTCGAAATCAGCCAGCAGGAGATCGCGAAACAACAGCGTGCGCTGGAGAAGAAACTGCGTAGGAAGGGCGCTGCGGTGCCCGAGCCGGGCATGTTCGCGACCCCGGAGGAATTTGCCAATCGTCCAGAGCCGAAAGTGGTCGATACCACTGCGCTGCCCGCGGAGCTAAAGGCGCCGCGCAAGAAACCGTCGCTGGCCGAGTTGAAACGATCCGGAAAATCTGCGCCGCTTCCTGCCCTAACGACAGCCAAAGACTGGGACGGTGAGAAATATGAGCTTCCCGGGATTGATCTGCTGGAGGAGCATGACAACGATGGGCGCGTCGCGGCCGATCCGGCCGAGCTGGAGGAAATTCAGCAAATCCTCATCGAAACGTTAGGCCAGTTCGGCATTCAGGTGGCTCCGGGCGACATCACCAAGGGTCCGACGATCACGCGTTACGAAGTTTATCCCGCCAAAGGCGTGCGGGTGGATAAGATCGTTAGTCTGGAACGCGACCTGGCTCGCGCCACGCGCGCGGAACGAATCAACATCCTCGCCCCCATCCCGGGCAAGGACACCGTCGGCATCGAGCTGGCCAACAGCCGCAAGGTCAAAGTCACGCTGCGCGAGTTGCTGCAATCAGAGGATTGGAACGCGAGCACGGCGAAGTTGCCGATCGCGCTGGGCAAGGACGTCTACGGAAAGACGATCATTGCCGATCTCGCGCAAATGCCGCACCTGCTCGTCGCCGGCACGACCGGCAGTGGCAAGAGCGTCTGCATCAACGCGCTCATCGCAAGCATGCTTTACCGGTTCACGCCCGATCAGCTCCGTTTCATCATGATCGATCCCAAAGTGGTCGAGATGCAGGTTTACAATTCGTTGCCACATCTCGTCATCCCAGTCGTAACCGATCCGAAAAAAGTGCTTCTCGCTCTGCGCTGGGTGATCGATGAGATGGAGAAACGCTACAAGATTTTCGCCAAGGCGGGGGTGCGAAATATCACGGGCTTCAACGGGCGGCCGAGGAAAAAAACGCAGGCCGAGCTCGATGTAGCGTCCGCTGTCTCAGCGGAGGGAGAGAACCGTGGCCGCCGCAGCGAGGAGTCCGCTCGGACAGCGGACGCTACAATCACCGTCCCACGCGATGACGATGTCATCATTCCGGATCACATGCCCTATATCGTCATCATCATCGACGAGCTGGCCGACCTGATGCAGACCGCGCCGGCCGATGTGGAAAGCGCGATCGCGCGCATCACCCAGATGGCGCGCGCCGCCGGCATTCATCTCATCGTCGCGACGCAAACTCCGCGAGCCGACGTCATTACCGGGGTGATTAAGGCGAACATCCCGAGCCGGATCGCGTTTCAAGTCGCGAGCAAAATTGACAGCCGCGTCATCCTCGACGAGAACGGCGCCGATCGATTGTTAGGGCAGGGCGACATGCTTTATCTGCCGCCCAGCACTTCGCGCCTTATCCGCGCCCAGGGCGTGCTTGTGACCGATGATGAAATCGGCCGCCTGGTCGATTTCGTTTCCGCGCAAAGCTCGCCCGCTTTCGACCTCGCCATACACGAGCGGATGCAAGCGGCAGCCGCGACTAACGAAGACGTGACCGAGGAAGACGAAGAACTGGTCGAGAAGTGCCTCGAAATTATCCGCCAGGAAAAGCGTGCCTCGACTTCACTCCTGCAACGCCGGCTCCGCCTCGGCTATACCCGCGCGGCCCGGATCGTTGATATTCTGGAGCAGCGCGGCATATTGGGCCCCGGCGAAGGCGCGAAGCCGCGCGAGATTCTTGTCGATCTCGACGCCGCTGTTTGATCCGCGATCCTCGATGGAACCGCTCGGCAAAAAATTGCAAGCGGCTCGTCTCGCGAAAAACATCACGCTGGAGGAAGCGGCGCGGGTGACGAAGATTCGCCCCGCCGCGCCTCCAGGAGATCGAGGCGGAGGATTTTTCGAGCTTCTCCAGCCTGGCCTACGCCAAGGGCTTCCTCCTCATCTACGGGAAGTTCCTCGACGTCGACGTCTCGCCCTATCTGGATGCTTTTGAAACGTCGCGTCACGTGAGTGTCGATGGCTATTCCTACCTGCAGGACACCGCCGGCGGCGCGCCCCGCCCCCGATTGTGCGCCGGCAGCCGGTGAAACGCCCGGCGCTTCCTCCCGTTCCTCATCGCCGTCGGCGTCCTCGTGCTCGGGCTTATACTGGTCAAGCTCCTGCTCAATATCCAGCGGATCGCGCCTGCGCGGCCGCCGCCCAGTGCGGGCGCGGTCGTTTCCGCCAGCCCAACGCCGTCCGCCTTCGCCCGCGGACAAGCTTATCGCGCCGCGGGCCCTGCCGGTCGAGGGTCACCCCGGCAAGTGAAGCCCGCGTCACGGTCGCGCCGACGTCGCTCCGAACCGCCGGCGACGCCTTGACCACACGGTTCCTACCGAACCGGAAATCCGCCGCGCCGAGCCGGTTCATCCGGAGGATCTGGCGCCCCGCCTAACGATACGCCACGCCGCCGCCCAACCGGATAGATCACCCCGCTCCGCAAACTTATCTTCGCGTCACGGTCGACAACAAGCCGCAGCCGGTTTTCGACGGCTGGCTCGACCCGGGCCGACCTCCGCTCTCTTTCCGCGGGCACCAGTTGCCGTGAAAGTGCTCGATCGCGGCGCCGTCCAGATCACAAAAAACGGAGCAGCCCTCGTGCCGAGGGCGACGCCGATGTCATCTTTGAATAGCGGGCCAGAGTCGCCAAACGACGGTCGGGATGATCAGTCTCGGCTGCGCCAAAAATCTGGTCGATGCCGAGATCATGCTCGGCAGCGTGCTGGAGCGGGGGATGCAGATCACCGCGCAGGCCGAAGAGGCCGATGTGCTGGTGATTAACACCTGCGCCTTTATCGATTCGGCGAAAGAGGAATCCATCGACGCGATTCTGGAAGCGCACCAGCAACGCGGCCTGGGAACACGGCCGGACCAAAAGCTGATCGTGAGCGGCTGCATGTCGCAGCGTTTCGCGGAGGAGTTACGCGAGCAGATGCCGGAAGTGGACGCCTTTATCGGGCTCGATCAGGTGCGCGAACTCGGCGCGATCATGGAAAAGTTGTAGCCAGAGGCGCTGACCCCGGCGACGATTAAATGCGCGCAGACCGGCCGGGATCACCGATCCCGGCTACAACTTCGTCACCCCGACGACCGACCTACATCCCCGATTGGGATACGCCGCGTTTTCGGCTCACGCCGGCGCACAGCGTTTTTCTGAAAATCGCTGAGGGCTGCAATCATCCCTGCAGTTTTTGTGTGATCCCGCAGATGCGCGGCCGTCATCGCAGCCGGCCGCCTGCTTCCGTCCTGGCCGAGATGCGCGGCCTCGTCGCCGAAGGGGTGAAGGAAATCAATCTCATCAGCCAGGACACGACCTATTACGGGATGGATTTGTGGGCGGCGAAAGCCGGCCCGCGCCAGCCGGTCGATTCGACCCGCGGCCCGACTCTGACGGCCCTCCTGCGCGAGATCGAGGAGATCGAGGGCGATTTCTGGGTGCGCCTCCTTTACACCCATCCCGCGCATTGGAGCGATGAGTTGATCGCGACCATCGCGCAATGCTCCAAAGTCGCGCGTTACATCGACATGCCGCTTCAGCATATCGACGAAGCCATGCTCGGCCGAATGCGGCGCGAGACGAGCCGCGCACCCACATCGAAGATCTGATCGTGAGGCTGCGCGCCGGTGTTCCGGGATCGCCCTGCGCACGACTTTCATCGTCGGTTTCCCCGGCGAGACGGAGGCGGAATTCGAGTCGCTTCTCGAGTTTATCGAGCGGGTGCGGTTTGAGCGGCTCGGGATTTTCAAATACTCGCAGGAGGAAGGCTCGCGCGCGGCGAGGATGCCGGACCAGATTTCGGCGGCGCAAAAAAACGCTCGTTACCGCCGGGCCATGACGTTGCAACAGCGGATCGCGCGGCGAGATCGCGGCGGAGAAAGTGGGTTACCAGTTAAAGTTGCTCGTCGATCAGCCGCTCGATCGCGCGGACCGAAGCGGATGCGCCCGGAGGTGGACACCCGGGTGATCCTGGCGGAACCCGCGCCGGTCGGTCAATTCGTTAGGCGCGAAATTCGCGGGACGCGCGGCTACGATTTGCTCGCCTGATCGGGATTGAATGATTGACAGCGCGGGCCTGGTCTGAGAAACACGTTGCCGTTTGTTCCCGGGGGAGGAAGTCGCGGGAAAATTTTTGCCATGGCCGATCTGAACGAACCGAAAAAGAAACCGTCCGGATTACTTTGCCCCCGCGGAGCACGAGTCGGCCGACCGTCCCGGTGGAAAAGGAAACCGTCCGGATCAATCTGCCGAATCGCCCACCCCGCACTCCGCCGGCCCCAAAGCGCCGCCGAATAATTTCCGTCCGGCGTCCCTCCGGCGCGGTCCGGCCGCCCCCCTCCGTCGCGCCCAGGCCGCTGGCGCCCAGTGGAGGCCTGGGAGCCAAACGCCCGCCCGCCCCGCCGATGGCTCGCCCGCCCGCGCCGATCAGACCAGCCGGCAGTGCGCCGCCACCCCCGCCGCCGTCCGGACTCAAGCCGCCCGCTGCGCCGCCGCCGAACGCCGCGAAAGCGCCCGCCGCTCCTCCGGCGCCGCCGATGGCGCGTCCGCCTGCGCCACCACCGCCCGGTTTGAAACCGTCGCCAATGCCGCCTCCCAGCGCCGGGACGAAAACCGCGGTCCCGCCAACGCCCCCGGTTGCCAAACCCGTCCTTCCTCCGCCACCATTTTCGAGGCGTAAGCCGGCACCGCCGTCGCCCCCCGCGAGCGCGGAGCCTTCCGGTCCCGTTGCCCCCGCCGCACCGCCGCCCAAACCGGTCGGGCCTTCGTTAGGCGCGGCCCCGGGCCGGGGCGACGGGCAGAACGGCCCGCGCAAAGAGACGGCCCGGATTGGCGTGCTGCCGGATTCTCCGATGAAGGCGACGGTGAAGTTAACCCCCATCCAGCCGAGCACTCCGCAGGCGCCAGTCATTCGCACCGCCCCGCCGCCTCCGGAGTTGCCAATCAACCGGCCCCGGGGTTAGTTGAATCGATCCCGATGCCATTCTGCTGGGCTTTGCTCGGCCTTTCGGCGGTCACCCTGCTCATTCAACTCTGGACTTATTTCTCTTAAGAAAATCATGGAAAACTCCGCGGCGGTCACGATCGATGAAGCCAATTTTGACAACGAAGTCGTCAAGAGCACACAACCAGTGTTGGTCGATTTCTGGGCCGAATGGTGCGGCCCGTGCAAAATGATCGCGCCGATCCTGGATGAGATCGCGAAGGAAAAAGCCGGTTCGGTCAAGGTCGGGAAAGTGAACGTCGACCACAACCAGAGTCTCTCGGCGCGTTACAATATTCGGGCGATCCCGACCCTGCTCCTCTTCAAAGACGGCCAGCTGCGCGACCAGGTCACCGGGATGACGAGCAAGAAGGATCTGCTCACCCGGCTGGACGTCGCTCGCTTGAGATAAGGTTTCAGTTCGGTTCAGGTTTCAGGGCGGAGCGCTTCCCGCGTTTGTCGATCCCTGGACCCTGAAACCTGAACCCTGTCTCCGGTTTAACTGCTAACGTTCTCCGCTCCGTTGCCGGGGACTTCGACCTTGCCTAACTCCGGCCTGGCTCGTTAACGTCGCGCCCGCTTTTCGCACCCATGCACAAGCCGCGCCTCACCCTTTGGCAGATCTGGAACATGAGCTTCGGCTTTCTCGGCATCCAGTTCGGCTGGGGCCTGCAGATGGCCAACATGAGCGCGATCTACCAATATCTCGGCGCCCAGCCCGACCAGATCGCCAAACTCTGGCTCGCCGCGCCGCTCACCGGTTTGATCGTGCAACCGATCATCGGCGCGATGAGCGATCGCACCTGGTGCCGGCTCGGACGGCGCCGCCCCTATTTCCTCACCGGCGCGATCCTCAGCTCCCTCGCACTGATCGCGATGCCGAACTCCAGCGCGGTCTGGATGGCCGGCGGGCCTGCTCTGGATTCTCGACGCCTCGATCAACATCAGCATGGAACCATTCCGCGCCTTCGTGGCCGACAAGCTGCCCGAGGAACAGCGCTCGGCCGGATTTTCAATGCAGAGTCTGTTCATCGGGCTCGGCGCCGTTATTGCCTCCGGCTTGCCCTGGATGATGACGAACTGGTTTCACGTCACCGCCGCGGCTCGGGCGATGCCCACGCCATTCCGATCACGGTGCGCTATTCGTTTTACCTCGGCGCGGTTGCGTTTTTCGGCGCGGTTCTCTGGACCGTCCTCACCTCGCAAGGAATATCCGCCGGCCGATCTGGAGGCGTTTCGCCTGACGAAAAATCAGACACGGCGCGGTCTCGGCGCGATCGCGGGCGAAATCGTCACCGCGCTCCGCGAGATGCCCTCAACGATGAAGCGGCTCGCGCTTCGTCCAGCTCTCCACCTGGCTCGGGCTTTTCTGCATGTGGCTCTATTTTACTCCCGCGGTTTCCAATCACGTCTTCGGCGCGCCGCAACCCGCAGTCGCCTCTTTACCAGGCGGGCAACGAATGGGCCGGCCTTTGTTACCTGACGGAGAACGCCGTCACCTTTTTCGTCGCCTTCATCCTCCTCGCTTGTCGCGGCACAGCATGAACCGGCGCCATATCCATTCGTTTTGTCTGCTCTGCGGCGCGGCCGGGTTGATCTCGGTCGGTTTCATTCATGGGATGGAGAATCGGGCCTGGCTGCACCTCTCGTTAGGCCTGGTCGGCATCGCCTGGGCCAGCATTCTCGCCATGCCCTACGCCATCCTGGCCGGCGCGCTCCCGCCGGAAAAGACCGGCGTTTACATGGGCATCTTCAATTTCTTCATCGTCCTGCCGGAGATCGCGGCCGCGCTTTGCTTTCGACAGGCTGATGGGCAGCGTCCTGCACAACAACCAGGTCGCCGCCGTCATGCTCGGCGGCGGTCTTCTGCTCCTCGCCGCCTCCTCGTCCACTTCGTGAGGGAAGTCGCCGGCCGCCATCGAGCAACTGGAACGGGTCGTCGAAGAGGAGGGCATGCTGCCCACCATGACCCCGCCGGAGAGCCCGCTGGCCTAGGCGTGATCGAAACAATGGCTCGCTTTCTTCTCTGCGCCATCGCCGCGTTTTTCTGCCTGATGTCGCCCGTCCTCGACGGCCAACGACGGTGCGACCGTGAATTTTTCGGTCGCCAACGAGCAATTGCGAATCGATTACAGTTGCCGGCGATATCGCTCACTGGAGCGCACGCTTTTTCGTCGCGCTGCGGGTCGGCTCAGAAGCCCGGCTCGGCGGTCGTTCCCTTTGGCGAGAACTTTGAGGGCTCGACCGTCTTCCTGCCTTTTCAGGCCAACAGACTCTACCTCGTCCAGATCGGGACGGAGAGCGTCAAACGATCTTCAAGCGGACGCTGGGAAAATTGGAAGTGGAGCGACCGCGCCGAAGACAAGGAACTGGAGCTGAATGTGGGCGCAGGTCGATCCGCACAATTCGCCTGCCGCTGGCCGGCGTTAGGCAAGACCTTGCAGATCGTCGATCTACTCGAAGGACTTTACGCAGAATGCGAGTTGGGGCCGGCTTTTCGGAGCGCAAGATCCATCCGTCGTGTCAGGGGAAGGCGACAAATACATCCCGCACTATTGCGAAGTCGATTTGGGCGCGAAAGACGGGCCCGTCGTGAAAGTGCGCGGCCGTCACGGCCAGGACACAGCCCGGCCGCGCATCTATCAGCTTTTTGTCAGGCTGTTCGGCAACGTCAACGAAACCCGGCAGCCGAACGGCACCCGGGAGGTAAACGGCGTCGGCAGATTCAACGACATCAACGACGCCGCACTCGCTTCGCTGCAGAAGCTTGGGTTTTCGCATCTCTGGCTGACCGGAGTTTTGCAACAGGCGACCGGGACCGACCATTCCGACATCGGGCAACCGGTGGACGATCCCGACCTGCTCAAGGGAATCGCGGGCAGCCCTTACGCGATCAAGGATTACTTCGATGTCTGCTCCCGATTACGCGGTCGATCCGAAGAAGCGCCTGACGGAATTCAAGGCGCTGCTCGATCGCCTGCACGGGCATCAACTCAAGGCGCTGATCGATTTCGTGCCCAACCATGTGGCGCGCTGCTATCACTCCGACATCAAGCCGGAGATCAACTTCGGCACGAGCGACGATCGCTCGCTCTTTTTCGATCCGCGGAACAATTTCTTCTATCTGCAACCGGACGCGGACGGTCCGCCGCTCAAATTGCCGACCTGCAAAGATGGCGTCGCCCATCAGCCCGACCTGCAAACTCGCCGGCATGAAATGCGACGGCTTGTTTCGACGGCGAACTGAATTCGGCCGCGTCACGGGCAACAACGTCGTGAGCTGGAAGCCGAGTCTCGAGCGATTGGTACGAGACGGTGAAACTGAATTACGGCTTCGATTTCACCGACCCGGCGAAACAACGCCGCGAGTATCCGAACGCGCTTGCCGCCCGACAAAGCGCTCCCGGATACCTGGACGAAAATGGATCGGGTCATCGCCTACTGGCAGTCGATGGGCGTCGATGGTTTTCGCTGCGACATGTCGCACATGGAGCCGCCGGAGTTTTGGAAATGGCTCATCGCGCGGGCGCGCGGGCGGGCGCCGGAAGTTTTCTTCATGGGCGAAGCCTACGACGGCGATCCGGCCAAGGTCCCGGGCAGCGATCCGGTCATATCGCAGCTGCACGGCGGCAAATCGAACGTCATGTTTGACCTGCTCGATGCCGGCTTCGACGCGGTCTACGACGACCCGACCTACAAGGCGCTCAAGAACATCTACGACGGTCGTGGCTGGGCGAACGATCTCGACCACGCGCGCGCCGACGACTTCATTTTCGAAAATTCGGTTCGTTATGCCGAGAACCACGACGAAGTGCGCCTCGCCGGGCGCGGCAATTGGGGCGGCGTCGGGATGAATGCTCGGCCCTGCGGTGGCGGCCATCCTTTACGGTGTCGGGCGCGGCTCCGCTCATGCTCTACAACGGCCAGGAAGTGGGCGAGCCGGCGGCGGGCGCGGAAGGTTTCGGCGGCGACGACGCGCGCACCTCGATCTTCGATTATTGGTCGATGCCGGAGTTACTCAAATGGACGAACGGACACAAGCTACGATGGCGGCAGGTTGTCCGATGACCAGAAGCAGTTGCGCGAAAACTACCGGCGGCTCCTTGCGGCTCACGAACGAGCCGGCTTTTCGTGATGGCGCCTTCTTCGGATTGAACCCCGCAAATAACACTAATCCGAACTTTGGCCAGGTGGGAACGGAGCCGGCCGGCGGGCACTGGCTTTATGCCTTTCTTCGCTTTGATCCGATTTCACGGCAACGCTTTCTTGTTGTCGTGAACCTGCATCCGAGGGAGGAACTTGAACAGGAACGCGGGTGCTTTTCCCAAAGGAGGCGATCGAGTTCCTGCATTTTGCGGCGGACAAGACGCCACGCTGCGGCTTGCAGAGAGGCTCGCCGGCAATCTCAAGTTAGTTCTTAATCGTTCGTCGCTGGGCTGCTCCGGACGGCCTGGCCCTCCCACCTCTCGCGCCGCTTACCGCCTATTTCTTTGAAATCACTTCGCCTAACGAGTAAAATTGTCTGCGCGCTCCTTTGCGCGCTCACGGCGCGGGCGAGCGACCTCTTTCTCGGGCCCGTCCCGGTGCAGTTCGTCTCCGCTGGTTCAACCATTGTGCTCGATCTCCATCGGTTTTATCAACCGACCACGACCTCTCGATTTCGTACTGCGCAGGAGCCGGAAATCTTCAGATCAGCTTTGATCGGGTGACTCTGCAGTTGCAGATACGGGTGGAATCTGCGGCGCGCGGTCTGATTGATCTTCCCTTTGAGGTGAACGCCGGTCAGGAATCGAAACAGGGCGTAATCACGCTCGCGGTTCGCAGTCCGCAGCCGCACGAGTTCCTTTACCACCCCGCCGGCAAGCCGGCGACAGTCGCAGTCGGTGGTTCGTTTAACGGATGGAGCAAGGACGCCACGCCCCTGCGAGCCGACGAAAGCGGGGTGTTTCGCGCCACCGTTCCGCTCGAGCCCGGGAGCCACAACTATAAGTTCATCGTGGATGATCAGTGGACGACCGACGAGAGCAATCCGCTGCATGAGTCGGACGGTTTTGGCGGCAATAATTCGGTCTTGAAGGTCGAACCGCGCGGAGGAAGCGGCGGCGCTATTTCCATCTACGCCGACCAATTGGCGCAAGACCAACTTATCGTCCGCGCAGCTCGGCGATGGTGAGATTCGCGCCACCTCTGTCGTGGCCGAGTTGCCGAACGGGTCGACCCGGTTGCTGCCGGCGTCGACCACGCCGTCCGAAGTCGACGTTCCCACGGTGGGAATGCCCCCGGGGACCTGGATTCGCGTCGATCGCGGCCGATGCGGCCGGCCAGGCGAGCAATGTCGTCCGGTGTTCGTTAGGCAGGGCGAAGACCTTTCGCTGGCAGGACGCAATCATGTATTATGCCCTGACTGATCGGTTCCAGGACGGGGACAAGAGCAACGATCACCCGGTGGAAAACCCGAATGTGAAACCGCCTGCCAACTATCATGGCGGCGATTGGCGCGGGATCGAAGACAAAATCAAGGATGGCTATTTTAAGAAGCTTGGCGTCAATACGGTGTGGCTCGCTCCCTTGAACAAGAATCCACAGGTGGCGTACCGGGAGTATCCCGAACCGCATCGCTGGTACACCGGGTATCACGGCTACTGGCCGATCTCGCCCACAGAAGTCGAGCCTCATTTTGGGGACGCGCGTGCTCTCAGGTCTCTTATCCGAACCGCGCACGAAAACGGCCTGAAAGTGATTGCCGATCTGGTCCTGCATCATGTCCATGCGGAGCATCCCTGGTGGAAAGAACATCGGGATTGGTTTGGCATGCTCGATCTGCCGGATGGGACGAAGAATCTGCGACGCTGGGACGATTATCAGTTCACCACCTGGTTCGAGCCCTACATGCCGACCTTCAACTTTGCCAACGCCGCCGCCGTGAAGGCTTTGATCGATAACTCCGCCTGGTGGGCCAATGAATACGACCTCGACGGCTTTCGGCTCGATGCGGTCAAGCACATCCCGCCGGATTTTTGGTGGAAGTTTCGCAGCGCCCTGCGCCAGAAGGTCGAGGCCAAACGTGGCCGCCCCCTTTATTTGGTAGGCGAGACGTTTAAGGATCGCGCCGGGATTGACTCGTTCGTGGGCCCGAACATGCTGGACGGACAATTTGATTTTCCGCTCTATGACTCGATCAAGGACTGTCTGGCCGAGGGCACGATTGGACTCGATCAGCTCGAAGCCTCCCTCGATGCGTCGGAGAATTCCTTTGGCAAGGAGAGCCTGATGTCCCCCCTCATTGGAAACCATGACAAGGGCCGTTTCATGGCCTACGCGGACGGTGACCTGCCCGATCCGAAATCCGCCAGGGAGGAAGAAGTGGGTTGGGCCAACCCGCCCGAAGTCGATGATCCGGCGAACTACGGGAAGATTGAATTGGCCCAGGCCTTTCTCCTCGCGGTCGACGGCGTTCCGATGATCTATTACGGAGACGAGTTCGGGATGACTGGCGCGGGCGACCCGGATAACCGGCGGGACATGCGTTTCGGCGACGACTTGAGCGTTCCGGAGCGCTCCGTTCTGGAGAATTTTGAGAAGCTGATGCAGATCCGCGAGTCGCCACCCCGCATTGCGTTATGGCGAGCCGGCGCGCGCTGGTAGCAGAAAAGGAAGTTCTCGCTTTCGTTCGCGTCCAGTTTGAGGACCGTGTGCTTTGTGTGTTTAACTGCGCCAAGCAATCGGCCGACCTTGAGTTCATGGTGGGCCCGGAGCTCATCGACGGGTCATATGTTGATGAACTCTCCGGTGTCGATTACCTCGGTCAGGAACGGCCGGATGAAAGTCGACCGTCGCTCCGCGCTCCGCCGCCTTCATTGTTCGAACCGCCGCTCGTTAGGCCATTCCTGAATTCAGGCGCTCCAGCACTTTCATCGCGGCATTGTGGCCGGGAATCCCGCTAACGGCGCCGCCCCGTTGAGCGCTCGATCCGCAGAGGAAGACATCACTAAACTCAGTTTCGACGCCCCATCTACCGACCTGTTCAGCCTTTTCAGTATAGGGGAATGTAGGGGCGGTTTGGAAGATATTCCCGTGATAGAGACCGAGCGCATCTTCAATATCGACCGGACTTTTCCTCTCGATGCAATGACTGCCATCGCGAGCCAGAGCGAGACAATCCTCCAGCGGCTCGGCCAGCCTGCCGTTCATGCCGGCAACGAACTCCGCCTGGGCCTGCTTCCGCATGGCTGGGTTATGCTGGGCGAACAAGGGCCAGGGCGTGTCGATCCCGAAGAGCGTTAGAGTATGGAAACCTTTCGCGCGGAGCGCAGGGGAGAGAATGCTATCATCGGTCAACGTGTGGCAGTATACCTCACTCGGCGGTTTGTCCGGCAACTGCCCTCGGGATGCCTGCTCATAGCTGGTCCTCATCTGCTCGTAGCCCTCATCGATGTGAAACGTGCCGCAAAATGCGTCCGCCGCCGCATGACTCGCTGATCCTTTAGTTTAGGCAGGCGATGCAGCAGCATGTTGATCTTGAAAGACGGAGCCTTCGTCTGTGGCATCGGTTTGTAGGACTGGCCAAGCAGCTTGCGCCAACACGTTTGAGCCAAAGTTCATCAGGAGGAAGCGAGCCTCGACGGTTTCCGTCTGGCCGTCGCATTCAAACTCGATTGTCTTGTCTCCCGCAGAGAGATCGAGATGGCGCAAGTTCGACGCGCGTCATCATCTCCGCGCCGTGTTTGCGCGCCGCGTTGTTCCAACTCGCGTGCGACGTTACCCATCCCGCCGACGGGGACCTTCCATTCGCCGGTCCTGTTGCCAATGAGGTGGTAAAGGAAACAACGGTTTTGCAGTAATGACTCATCATGGGGATGAGTGAAGACACCGATCTTTCCATCGGTAAAGACCAAACCGCGTATCAAGTCATCGTGGAGATGACGTTCGACGGCCAGACCGAGCGGCTCTTCGGCCAGGCTGCGCCACGCCTCGCGTCCCGTCTCCGTCTGGTCGAAGCGTCGCCGAAACTCCTCCTTGGCCATGAGTGGCTCGAACATGGTGTCCCAGACGTGATCGGCGAAGGACGGGCCAATCCGTAAAATCGCCTCATCCCGGCGAACTCCGTGTCACTTCCGGTCAATTCCTTACGATCGATTGTCGACTTAGCTTCTTCCGACGATTGCCCAGGAGGAAGCCATCGTGTCTGACCGTTCCTTGGGTAGGGCGTGTAGGAAGCAATCGCGCGCCGGCGCAACTCCAGATCCAGTTCGAGATCTCGAATGATCTTTTCGGGAATAAGCTAACGAGATAGGAATAGCGGGAAAGCCAAGCATCGTAATCCGGGAAGACCTTTTGCGAAGTGGTCGCGCCGCCGATGTAGTCGTTCTTCTCCATTATCAGGACACTCAGGCCAGCACGTGACAGATAGGAGGCGGCGACGAGACCATTGTGTCCAGCCCCGAGGATGACAACATCGTATTTGGATTTCATAGCAACAATTGTCCCGCACTCTTTTCCGGAGGCAAAACCTTGCCCACGACGCCGGGAAGAGCGAAAAACACAATGACGATCCTGACCGCAAAGCCAGGCGCGAGCAAGTGTGCGAAATCAATCGCCGCTCACCAGCCGGGAACTGAGGCGACCAGCAGACTAGCCGCGAGCAGTTTGCGCGAGGACAATCAGGAGGGAAACGAGTGGCCAGGCGACAATGGCGCCGATCAGGCCAAACACGGTCGCCTCGACGGCAAACTGCCAGTTGAATCCGGAGCCAATGACCGGCCTGCTTATCTCGCGGAAACTCCGCATCTCTCGTTCGGTACGTCCCAAGCGAGGCGCGACTGGCCGACAATGCCGCAGCCGAAGCCTGCGGCGTTGTCCGGTAGTGGTAATCCGTTCGTGGAAAACTCGATTGGCCGGTTATCCCGCGCCGGTCATGACGGGAAGACTCCTCCGAGCGGCGATGAAGCGATGGTGATTTCATATATTTTGGTGGTGTGTGATGCCGATACCGGGATTTTTGAGATCCCAATAACCCGAGACGAGATGCCGCGGGAAAATTTGGCTTTCAGAGCGCCGCCCAGGCGGCGCGAAAGTCGTGATCAGAATGCGCCTACACGGTCTCCCCGGGAATCGGTGAGTCAGTTAGGGCAGGGATCGTTTTCATCGTGGCAAGTTTAAAAGCCGATTTCATGCCTGTCCAGGCCGCGCGTCGGACAAAAATCATAAGTCGTTCAACTGCAGCCAACAGCGTTGCAAAGATATTCACTGCGCGAGCCGGTCGGAGGCTGAGGAAAATGGGTCCGCTCAAGTATCCCGGCGGCGGCGCGCATAGATCGCGACGCTGCCGATTAAACTCAAGGGAACGGCCACGTCCGGCGTGCAAATCGCGATCCGGAAGACGAGGGAGCGAAAGAAACGAAAACCATGAAGCGATTCCGCTCTTTCATAGTGGACGGCAGTCGGGAGCGAGATAGCGAGCGAAAACCCGAGAATGGCGGTCCAAAATAGATAGCGCCAGCCGTCGGGACCAGAGTTATCGGTTCGATCAGGGCGCTGACGGCGCAGCCATCGTCCGTAGGCGATCGCAACGATCACGAAGCCTACAATCGTACTCAGTTCTTGAAGAACCAGAAACACGTAGACGGTCATCGACGGAGTTGAAGGACCGGCTGTTGCAACCACGGGATGCGTTCCACAAACCAGCCGTGTTCATGGGTGAATGCATCCCAGAAATTGTGGGTCCAGGCGCCGAGCAGGAGAGAGATCAAGATCATTCCCCACTCGGCTAACGGAAGTAGGAAAGGCCGGGCAAAGCGGCAGGAGAGATGACCGGTGCGGCTCGGGGAGAGCATAGCAGACTGGCTTGCAAACAAGGTGGTAGATCAACAGCAGGATCAGCTCCGGTTGGCACACAGGCGATGAAGCTGCCCGGCAGAGTGTGAGCTAATTTTGCGAGGTCGAACCAGCCGATGTAATAGCCAATATCCGGCGTCATGCTGCCAAAGATCAACGCGGCGAGATCGAGGGGCCGGGGAGTGAGGCGCCGCAAGGGCAAAACAGCGGCAGGATGCGATAGCGTCCAAGGCATGATCGCGCAACGACCTTATCTAACCTTCTCGGCCACGATTTCCAGAACGAGGGGCGTAATCAAGAACGAGGCCGGATTGGCTCCGGCCTCATCGACTTCCTTTATTACCTTATCCGCAAAGGCGGCATCGATCCGTCCTAACTCTTGCAAGCGCGTCAAACCTATTCCAATAAACGAAGCTGGCCATTGCCACATATAGTCGCTCGGTCCGACGCAGTAGATCCGCGGCAGCGCAGACCGGACGGCAAAGCCATTCTGCGCCAGATAAGGGGGCAAGTCCAAACCGACATCGGCTTTTCCGCCAGCCGCGGCCCAGCTGGCTTTCACCTCCTGCGCGAATCGCTCTTGATTCGGCAATCGGGGAACGAAGCGCCAGGTGAGGTAGTGCGCATACTCATGGAAGATCGCGACACTTCCCAGGCGCATCACCCCGGCAAGTTTCCGGATGAGCAACGCCGGATCGGCCACGAACGAAGCCACCCAGCGGCACCAGGAAAAATCATGAGGACCTTCCGGCAATTTATCGGTCATCAAGTCCAGTTCGTGAATCTCGCACGTTGTTGAGTGATCGCACGCGGCATCTCTCTTCCAGCGCGCGGACGAAGTTGCTTGAACGTTCAGCAGCGACGATTTTTCCCGTCGGACCGACGATTTCGGCCAGATCTGCTGTGGCGTAGCCGGGACCGGCGCCAAGGTCGAGCACGCGGCTGCCGATCGTGACGCCGGCTTTCTGCCAGCAATCCAGCACCACGGGACGCCAAATACGATGCTGCAAGCCAAGCCGGGCAATCTCCTCGTCATGGGTCCCGAGGACGTAATCGCGTTCAGCAGACATGTGGAGATCATCCCATTGCCCGAGCGATTTCCTAGAGGATTTTCCATTTCGCTTTGCGCCTACGGACTGAGTTTACTCTTCTATGGTTCCGACGGCATCCCTGGGCGCCACTTGTCGAAGAACTCCGTTGAGCGAATTGATTCCCGCAATTTTCTTGTCGACTCCTGTTTCCCGCTGCAAGCTCCGGGCGAGAACAAGGAAAACCTATGAGAAGATCACTTGTCGCAGTCCTTCTGCTCCTGAGTGTGTGCCCTGCATTTGCCAGGCAGTCCCTTGATGAAACGGCCGTCTGGAAGCTGGAACACTCCTACTGGGATTATGTCAAGGCCGCCGACCTGGAGCGATACCGGAGTCTTTGGCATCCTGATTTCGTGGGCTGGCCTTCCTCAAGTGCGACGCCCGCAGGCAAAAATCACATCACGGATTGGATCACTAACTCCCAAAAAAAGGGATTGCACCTCGATTCCTACACTTTGAAACCGGCCGCCAGTCAGGCGACAGACAACTTAGTGGTGACTCACTATTGGATCACCGACCGCTGGGTCGACAAGAAAGGCGTTGGCAAGGCCGAAACCAGCAGGATCACGCACACCTGGATTCGAATCCCGGGCGGCTGGCAGATCATCAGTGGAATGTCCGCCGTAGTCACGAAGGCGAAAAAGTAATTCGGCAAGCCAATCGGCTGGCCGAAAGGCCGGCAGGCGCTAGAGCGTGAGCAATGTTCGGTCAATCTCGCCGATTCTGGCGCAGCCGCAGAGCAGCATGGCTTCATCGAGTTCACGGCGCAGAATCTCGAGAACACGCACGGCGCCTTCTTCACCGGCGACTACCAATCCCCACAGCACCGGACGGCCTACCAGCACGGCACGCGCTCCGAGCGCAAGCGCCTTGAGCACATCGCTGCCGCGTCGAATCCCGCCATCGACGTAGATCTCGCACCGATCGCCGACCGCCTCGACCACATGAGGCAGCACCTCCGAGGTAGCCGGCGCCGTGTCGAGCTGGCGGCCGCCGTGATTGGACACGACCACCGCTTTGGCCCCATGCTCGGCCGACCGGCGCGCATCGTCTCCGCGACAGACGCCTTTCACCACCACCGGCAGGCGCGTCGCTCCGCATAGCCAGTCCAGATCATCGAACCCGAGATCTTCTTTGAAATTTTCCTGCACGTAGGCGGCGAGGCCGGAGCCTTGCACTTTGGGGAAGTCGCCCTTGCCTAACGGGGAAAGGTTTTGCACGAGCAGACCTTCAGGCAGGCGAAAGCTGTTTCGCGCATCGCGTTCGCGCGTGCCCAGCCCGGGCGCATCCACGGTCAGGACAATTGCCTCCGCCCCGGCAGCCTCCGCCCGTTGCACTAGCGCGCGCGTGATCTCGCGGTCTTTGTAGACATAAAGCTGGAACCAGCGCGGACTGGCCGCTTGCGCAAAGACTGACTCCATCGCGGTGTTCGAGAGTGAGCTAAGGATGAACAAAGTCCCGGCTGCCTTGGCGGCCCGCGCGGTCGCGATTTCTCCGGCCTCGCAGGCCAGTCCGTGAAATGCGGTCGGCGCGATTGCGATCGGCAGGGAGATCGCCTGGCCGAGCACGGTCGTGCGCAGGTCGCGCGAAGCCACTCCGGCCAGAACGCGGTAGTGGAGCTTCAATCGCGTCCACCCGTCGGTGTTTTCCCGGAGTGTTATCTCGTCCAGCGCCCCGCCTTCGTAGTAATCGAAAGCGTCTTGCGGCATCTTGCCGCACGCCGCCCGGGCGTAGTCGAAGACATTCAGGAGCAGTTTGGAATTCATATTTCTGGGACTTCAGTTTTGTGAGAGCAGGCCATCAGTGTGCCGAAATCCCCCGGCAGAAGTCAAATTTCTCTCGTAAGCGCAAGTCGGGAACGCCGAGGAAATTACCTTGAAACGCAGCTCAGCTTGCTCCGCCGTTTTCCATGGCGCAACCACAGTAGAAGCAGAGCCCTGAAGCTCGAGCAACTGGCTGGCTACCCTTTTAACGGGTCACCGGGACGTGAAACACGTCGTCCTGCATTTCGTGTCCGATTACCGCATTTCGCTTGATGATGGCGCCGAGGGTTTGCGCTTGCACCGTGGCCAAGGTAGCAGAATCCAAATACGACTCATACCAGAAACGGTCACCGTCACGGGTGCGTTCAAACTGATCCTTAATAATCGCAAAGAAGGTCTCCCCCATCTGTCCACCGTTGACATGATCTTCCACCAGACCGCCGACCCAAATATCGACGTTGTCCGGGGAATCGTAAGCCGATTCGAGCCTCAGCTGGGCGTCGGCATTGGACGTCATTTCCGCGAACGTCGCCTTTGGCGGCAAGCCGTAGTCTATTCTTACCTGGTTATAACCTGGTAAACCATTATCGCGCCCACGTTGGATGTTGAGTGCAGCTAAATCGAAACCTTGTGATCGGAATCCTCCGACCTGGAAATTCCGTACGGCATCAGTCACGTATGCGTCCACCTCCTGAGGAATCTGCTTGGCCAACCCGCGCAGGAATGGCTCAATTCCCCCAGTCGTGATCAAGTTCGGGGCAAAGAATGTCGCGCCCAGGGCGACATCCCCTGTCGACACCCCTTGCTTATTGAAACGCATTAGAGTCTTAGGCAACATGGTATGACCGATCCGAAAAGCGGCGGTCGAAAACACGACCGAAACACGGGGATCGACCGCGGAGTTATATCCAGCGTAGGGAGCGAGCGCATTCGGACCAAGCAGTATCGGCAGGAGATCGCGATAGGTAATCAACTCGATTTCAGCGCCTACGATTGCTCGGGCGCGCAGATAAATTCCGTCATCATCCAGAGTCAGATCGCCCGCCTTAATGCTATCAGCCCAAAAATTATGTTCCCGCATCATCACTGTCTGCAGGGCGAGTAATGCGGCGTTCTCATTCGCCCGGACGTCGCCAGCGAGAAAAAAGTCAGCAGGATTGGCTGGCGGTCCAGGTTGGTTGGGAAAATTATTTACGTTGAAGGGCAGAAGATTATTGCTGCTCGTTTTGAGGTGACCAGGTACCCGTCTAATGTCCTCAGTTCACTTCGGAGTTTGGTCCCGGACCCATAAATGGTCGATCCATCGAGAAACGAGCTGTTGGCGTTGATCTGTTGCCGGACCCCATCGACGAGTGTGGAAGACGAGCGCTGGAAAGGAAGGATCTTTGTGCCGGTACTTCGGGGATCAAACTGAGGGTCGCCTTTCGGTACCGGAATATTGAACTCTTGAGCGGGATCTGCTACCCGGATCAAAGATATGTCGTGATCAATGAACTGACCCCAGGCCCAGGCGAATCCGGAAATGTTTTGACTGTTAAAGAAGTCTCCGTCTTGCCGGTTAACATCATTGCTCACCTCGCGCGCGCCAAGCCGATCCCCCCCCGCGGGCGTGCCAGAACCATCGCCGTAACCGACTGTGGTTGTGCGCAAGCCCACCGTGCCGGCCAGACCGAGGTTAGTAGGGTTATTGTTTCTTCCGTCAATGGAACGGAATTCCAAAGGATAAATCGCAGCCCCAGTTAGAATTGGTCCTTCGACCGCAGGCGTGACCGGGACGGAGCCTCCTTTGGAGTGAAAGGCGTTGAAGACTTCTTTGGAACCAGGATTGGAATTCCCAGCAGAGCGCAACCACAGCGGAATTTCATTACCTGGCTGTGCGGCAAAAACTGAGGAGATACCTAGGGAGCAGAGGAGAGGAATGATCCGAGTGGGTCTCATATGTTTTTCCTCAAAATAATTACAGACTGAAGCTGTACCATAGAAAAGGGAAATCGCAAGCAATTTTTGCGACGCAGAATCAATTTATGATCGATTTTTTGGGGACGTTCGGGGCCGCGGGATGGGGGGTTCCTCGCCGCTAGGGGACGACGACGCGGTAAAATCGCTCTGGGGCGGCAAGGCCGCCCGTCTGCGTACCGTCATCGATCCAGGAAAGAGAGCCGCCAGTGCCGGTGAAGTCGGGGATGATGGCTTGCCAGTTCGCCGCCTCGAGAGTGCTTTTCCATTGGACCCGGTAGGTGATGCCTGGCTGCGTCGTCCAGAGAATTGTCGTGCCGAACGCTGAGTGCGTCACCTCCTGGATCACGACCTGCGGATCGGCGTTTGGGATGGCGCCGGGAAGAAACAGATCACTCAGGTCGAGCGCGTTAGCGGCCCCGCCGAGAGGCGGCGCATTGCCAAAGATCTTCTGCAAGGTACGGACGGTGGAGCTATGAGTATAGTGCAACGCATTGTGATAGCCGCCTCCTTTGGCCAGCGGCGATAGCACGATCATTCCGATCGGTCCGTCACTCGAGCTGGCCCCTTCATCCCAGGTAATGATTAAGAGCCCGTTATTCTGGTAGGCGGCGGAATTCAAAATCGTTGGCACGTTTTGTGCCAGCCAGGTGTCGCCTTGCGCAATCGAATTGTTTGTCGGAGCGCAGGAGTCATGCATGTCGTGACAGATATTCGGGGTGATAAAATTGTAATGCGCTACGGTCTGGTTAGCCAGATCAGTCGCCAGCTCGCTAAAAGGCCGCATCAGCGTGGTGCAGCCGCTCGCCACCACGTCATCGAAATAGGCAAACGGGTTATGCTTAACGTAATATGGGTAACTATCAGTCGTTGGACAGATTGTGCCGCTAATGTTCTCCTGATAAGTCTTCCAGGAGATGCCGGCGCTTTGCAGGCGAGTCACGAAATGGTTGGTGGTCGACTGATGATTGACCGAAGGAGGACTGTCATTAGTAATCCCAAAACCGGTGCCGGCTTCCAGCCAGAGATAATTCGGCAGACTCGGGTGAATCCCGGGTGGGTTGTAGTACTGGTCGCAGGAGGACGCCAACGGCAGCAGCGTATTGTTAATGTAGGGTGCGCTCGCGCTTCCCTTGATGCTCGACCAGTTGTGATTCTCCATCAGGATGATGAAGACCGAACTGTTGGCATCGATCGCGCTCGCCCGCAGGCGGGGCAGGCCGGGCAGAAATCCAAAGACCGCCAACATCCCCACGATCCATCGCATCCGCATAGCTTCCTTTACTCCAATGTAAATTGGGAGGCGACGGAAGATTCTTCCGATCGTCTGGGCCAGACTCTTGCGACAGGAGGAGCTGCGTTCCTGTAACAATATGCAACCGCAACAAGTTGCCCCCACCTTCGGCCGCTTGACGCCATTGGCGACCCGAACATCGAGTGTCATGCGCGCTTGCCAAGCCGTCTCGGAATCCACACTCTCCGCCCATGAACAAATCCGAGGATCGCAGCTTCATCGGGCATCCGCGCGGTCTGGGCTATCTCGCCTTCACCGAAGCCTGGGAACGCTTTTCCTATTACGGAATGCAGACCCTCCTCGTGCTCTACATGATCAACCGGCTGCTCCATCCCGGGCACATCGAGCACATCGCCGGGTTCGGTCCCTTTCGCCACCTGCTCGAGGGCATTTATCGCGGCCCTCTCTCAGTTGAGGCGCTCGCTTCGGCGATCTTTGGTCTTTACACCGGTCTGGTTTATCTCACACCGATCGGTGGTGGGTTTATCGCGGACCGAATCCTCGGACGCACCCGCACCGTCACCCTTGGCGCCGTCCTGATGGCGGCCGGGCATTTTCTGATGGCTTTCGACCTGACCTTTCTCGCCGCGCTCAGTTGTCTTTTGCTTGGCGTCGGTTGTTTTAAAGGGAATCTCGCCAGTCAGGTCGGCGCGCTTTACGCCGTGGGCGACAACCGCCGCGCCGACGCATTCCAAATCTACTATTTGTCTGTCAACGCCGGGGTGATCGCGGCGCCCCTCATTGCCGGCACCCTCGGTGAAGTCTATGGCTGGCATTACGGCTTCGGTGCGGCTGGAGTCGGGATGTTGATTGGCCTGACGATTTATCTTGCTGGTCGCAAATGGCTCCCGCCCGACGCCGTTGTCGCCGGGATCGGTGGTCGCGATCGCGTAGAAAACCGCAAGCGTGCCCCGAAAATCCCGCTGACCCATCGCGAGAAAATGGGGATCATCGCGCTGGTCGCTCTCTTGCCGGTCCTCACCATCGCGGTCATCGGCAATCAGCAAATCTTCAACGCCTATCTCGTCTGGGCGCAGGACCACGCCGATCTCGTTTTCTTCCATCGCAAGATGCCGACCACCTGGCTCATCACGCTCGACTCCGTCGTTTCGGTCACGTTCCTCGCTGGCGCGGTCGTCTTCTGGCGGCTCTGGGCGAAGAAATATCCGGAGCCTGCGGAGATCACCAAGATGGGCATCGGTAGCCTCTGTGCCGTAACCGGTTTTGTTTCCCTCGCCGTGGGCGCGGCGCTCGCGGCGAGCTCTGGAACGAAAGTCGCAATCGGCTGGCTCATCGCCTTTCATGTCTTGAATAGCATTGGCTTCGCGAATGTCTTTCCCGTCTCGCTCGCGCTTTATGCGCGGGTCGCGCCGGCGGCTTTGTCGGCCACAATCATCGGCGTCTATTACCTGCATCTCTTCGCTGCAAACAATCTCGTCGGCTGGATCGGCGGTCTGCTCGAGAAAATGCCCGCGACTCACTTCTGGCTTTTGCACGCCGCGCTTTCTGGAGTTGCGGGCGTCATCTTCCTCATCGCTGGGCGTCTCTTCGGGCATCTCCTTGCCCCCGGTGACAATGGCGGCAGCGCTCGCTCTGAAGTGTGACACTTCGCAGCGCGCTGACCGTTCACGTCTTCGTGACTGGCGTCTGATGACGGTCCCGTTCCGCGCGGTTTTGAAAATCTCTCATGATTTGGCGAAGCTGAGACATGTCTGCCTCACCCCTGGCACTGGATGATTTGCGGCGATTTGCGGTGGCTCGTTCGCTCTTTGCGCCAACGACTCTGCGGCGCGCGCTCTCGCGGATGGGGTTCGTGCAGGCCGATCCGATTCGGGCGCCGGCGCGGGCGCAGGATCTGATTCTGCGACATCGGGTGAAGGGTTATCGAGCGGGCGATCTGGAACGGCGCTATGGGTCGCTCGGGGTCGAAGAGGACTTCTTCGTTACCTATGGGTTCGTGACCAGGACGGTGCAGGCATTAATGCATCCGCGACCGGATCTGCGGGTGCCGGCGGAGGGGAATCAGCCGTCTTTGCTGGCGGAGCGGCAAAAAGAGAAGATGCTGCTGGAATTCGTTGGGGGGCGAGACGCGGTCCATCCGCGCGAGGTGGAGAAACATTTTGCGCACGGCACAGTCCGGAACTACTGGGGCGGCTCGTCGCATGCGACCACGCAAATGCTCGACGCGCTGCATTACCGCGGGCTGCTCCGGGTGGCGCGGCGCGAGAAAGGCATCCGGGTTTACCGCGCTCATCGGCATGGCCCGGCCCCGCTGGATGAAAAGGCGCGCCGGGCGCGCCTCGACGCGCTGGTGGACGTGGCGGTGAACATTTATGCGCCGCTGCCGGATGCGAGTCTTTCGTTCTACGTGCGCCGATTGCGCTTCGCGGTGCCGCAATGGCAAGGGGAAATCACCGGGGCGTTGCGACGGGCACGGGAGCGGCTGGCGCGGGCGCGGGTGGGAGGGATGGACTGGTATTGGCCTAACGATGAGATACCACGCCGGGCGCGGGCGCCGGCGGCGGTGCGGTTGCTGGCGCCGTTCGATCCCGCGGTGCATGATCGGACCCGGTTCGAACTTTTGTGGGGCTGGGTCTACCGCTTTGAGGCCTATACTCCGGCGCCGAAACGGAAGCTGGGTTACTACGCGCTTCCATTGCTCTGGGGCGATCGCGTAATTGGCTGGGGCAATCTTGCGGTGAAGAAGGGCGCCTTAACCGCCCGGCTCGGTTACGTTTCCGGGAAGCCGCCGCGCGACCGGGCGTTCAAAGGCGCGCTCGAAGCGGAGCTGGAGCGGATGCGAATGTTTCTCCGCGCGGATCCTTAAGGCGGCAAGCCGGTTTCGAAGGGGTCGGCAGCGGGGCGAGAAAGGCGCCCTCCTCAAACGCAGTTACGATCGGGCGGAAAAATCTGCGATCATTATCATCTTCAAATCTTCCTGAGCCGGGCCTTTGCTTCTTCGCCCAGGATGGCGATCGCGGCATCCGCGCTGACGGCACTGTTTTCCCTCGAATCTCTGCCAACCTCGTCTATCTTGTGCCATGCCCTTGTCCGGCCGGAGATGTTGCAGAAAGGCGGGCTTGTTTGCCGGTCTGGTTGCATTGCTTGTTAGCACTACGGGCTATGCCGCGTCACATAAACCCCTTCCCACCGAGGAACTCGAAAAATTCCAGGACCCGCCGATGTTCATCTGGAGGACCGGGCTCTCCTCGCGCATGCTCTCGCAGTTCGGCGCCTACATGAGTTATCAGGTGAACGTCGACGGGAACGGCCTGAATATCACGGGCGATGCCGCAAACGAGCCATCGATCTGTGTAAACCCGACCAACCACAACCAGATGGCCATTGGTTGGAGGCAATTCGCCAGCGTCGCTTCCAACTTCCGCCAAGCCGGTCGGGGATATACCACTAATGGCGGCACAACCTGGGCGTTTCCCGGCGTCCTCGGGGGTAACATCTTCCGCAGCGATCCGGTCCTGAACTCAGATGACACCGGGAGTTTCTTCTATCTTAGCCTCCTGGAATCATTTCTGGACGACATCTGGCGTTCGCTGAACGGCGGCCAGTCCTGGGTAAACATTGCTCCGGCCCAGGGAGGCGACAAGCAATGGTTCACGATCGATAGGACCGATAGCAGCGGTCACGGATTTCAATACCAATCCTGGAGTACCGCCGGGAACAATTTCGGCGGGAGGCAATTCGCGCGCTCGACCGATGGCGGGTTCACCTGGTTGGACCCGGTCAACATTCCTAACTCTCCGGCTTGGGGAACGCTCGACGTGGACTCGACTGGTAATCTCTTCATTGGCGGCGTCAATCTGGATACGAGTCAGGTTTGGTGCGAGCGCTCGACGAATGCAAAGATCGCGGGTGCGACACCCAGCTTCGACCAAAGCACCGCGGTCGATTTGGGCGGTGATGTCGCTTTCTCGACCATTATTAATCCCGTCGGGCTGGTAGGGCAGGTTTTCCTCGCCGTGGACCGTTCCGGCACGAGCACGAATAATAATGTCTACATGCTGGCAAGTGTGACCCCAGATCCTTTTAGCGGAAGTGACGTCATGTTCGTCCGCAGCACTGATGGCGGGCATACCTTTAGCGCTCCTCATCGCGTCAACGACGACCCGGTCAGTTCTGTAAAATGGCATTGGTTCGGCACACTATCGGTCGCTCCTAATGGACGGATCGATGCCGTTTGGCTGGATACGCGCAACGCCGCGAATAACACTGATTCGCAGCTCTTCTACTCTTATAGCACCGACGCCGGGGATACATGGTCGCCTAACGTCGCCGTGAGTGATTCCTTCAATCCGTTCCTGGGTTATCCGAACCAGAACAAGATGGGCGATTACATCACGATCGTTTCCGATGACACCGGAGGCGATGTTGCCTATTGCGCCACCTTCAATGGCGAGCAGGACATTTACTACGTCCGCGTCGCTCCCCTGACGTCCCAACTGCTCAACATCTCCACCCGGGCGCGTGTCCAGACAAATGACGAGGTGCTCATCGCTGGGTTCATCGTCACCGGGACTGTTCCCAAAACTGTCATTATTCGCGGCCTAGGACCTTCGCTGGTGGGAGGAGGTGTGAGTGATGTGTTGTCCGATCCGACTCTGGAGCTGCATCAAGGCACCACCACGTTGGCTACGAACGACAACTGGAAGACCAAACCCGACGGAACCAGCCAGCAAGCCGAAATCGAAGCGACGACAGTTCCGCCGACAGATGATCTGGAATCGGCCATCGCGATGACTCTTAGTCCGGGAGAATACACTGCCATCCTTGCGGGTACGAATGGCGGAACGGGCGCCGGTTTGGTGGAAGTTTACGATCTCGCCTCCGGTGCGGGCCAGTTGGGGAACATCAGCACGCGTGGATTTGTCGACACGGACGACAACGTCATGATCGGGGGCGTTATTATCGGCGGAGGCGATGGGGGTTCGCTGGTGGTTCTGCGGGCGATTGGTCCTTCTTTAGGTGACGCTTTGGTTCAAGGCGCCCTGGCCGATCCCACCCTGGAGTTGCACGACGGAAACGGCGCCACCATCGCCACGAATGACAACTGGAAAATCAGCGATCAAACCCAGCAATCGCAGGAAGCCGAAGTGCGGGCGACCACGCTCCCGCCGAGCAATGATCTTGAATCAGCAATCGTCACCACGCTGGCGCCGGGGCGTTATACGGCGATCGTGCGGGGCAAGAACAACGCCACGGGGGTCGCGTTGGTGGAAGCCTACAATTTGCCCTAGGGAAGAGCCGGCAAAGCCTGGCGGCTGCGCGGGACGTGGGTCGGTTCGAGAGGCGAGAAAAAAGGCGAAACGGGGGCGCGGCCAGATGCGAATCGCGGTTAAGCCAGCAGGCGGCGGGCTAACTCGCCGCGCGGCGGGTTAATCGCCATGAATGAGAGGCTTCGGCAGGGCCGGACGAGGCGGCGAGATCAGGATCTTCGCCTCGGGGAAGACAAGAAAAAACTTATTATGGCATCGACGCTGCTTATTTTTGTTGCAACGAATTGGGCTGCTCGATAATATTGGCGGCGTCAATGGCGATATAAATCTCGTCATGGTTTCCAAGACTGGAGGGCGCGGCCCCAGGAGGACCGGCCGGCAAAAACAGAGAAGCGGATTCGGAGATGCACTCCATGGTTCAAGCTGAAGTGTTCAAAGATCGACGCGGCGTCTGGGCGTTCGCCCTCGGCTGCATTGGGGTCACGATTGGCGTGCTCCTTCATATCCCCATGTTCTGGATGGGCCACAACAATGGCTTCGTCCTCTACGGCATGCCGATGGATCCGGGCATGATCTTCGGGATGTACCTCATCATCGCGGGCGTGCTCGCGGCCGGCTACGGTCTCTTGCCGAGCAAGGCGGCGTACCATGCGGTGGTGACTTCGCGCGTCACCGTGATGGCGCCGGAGGACGCCCCGCTCAACCGCGCCCATTGGATCTTGATGGCGACCCTCGTCGTGGCGCTGATTATCGACGTGATGAAGCCCGCCACTCTCGGGTTCACCATTCCCGGGATGATTCGGGAATATCAAACCACTCAAGCGCACGCCTCGCTGGTTCCCTTCTCCGCCCTCATCGGGACGGCCCTCGGGTCGATCCTCTGGGGGATCCTGGCGGATTTCTACGGTCGCAAAGCGGCTATCCTGTTGTCGGCCGTCGTCTTCATCGGCACTTCCATTTGCGGCGCCATGCCGTCGTTGAATTGGAACATTGGAATGTGCTTTCTGATGGGATTCGGTGCCGGGGGGATGTTGCCGGTGACCTATGCGTTATTGGCCGAGATGATGCCTTCCAAGCATCGCGGCTGGTCGCTGGTGCTGGTCGGCGGGCTCGGCGCAGTAGGGGGCTATTTTGTCGCCAGCGGGTTCGCGGCAACTCTGGAGCCGATCTTTAGCTGGCGCATCCTCTGGCTCATGAATCTTCCCACGGGACTGATTCTTCTTGGGCTCGGACGCTTCATCCCGGAGTCGGCCAAGTTCCTCCTGGCGCGGGGACGCAACGGCGAAGCGCATGTCGTCATGAAGCGTTTCGGAACCGTGACTCACAACTTAGCCGAAGGCGAAGACGACGAATCCGAACTGGTCCCCCACGCTCACCACCATCATACCCCGCAGGAAGCGGCGGAGGAGGCCAAACTCTGGACTCCGGCATTGATCGGAAAGACGCTGGCGCTCACGATTGCCGCACTCGCATGGGGACTGATAAACTTTGGCCTGCTCCTCTGGATGCCTAACGACCTGGTGTCGAAAGGCTACTCCATGGCGCTCTCGAGTAAACTGCTGGCCGAATCTGCCTTGATCGCTTTTCCGACGGTCTTCCTCTGCACCTATCTCTACAGCCGCTGGAGTACCAAGTGGGCCCTGACCGCCTTCATTACCCTGACTTTACTCGGTTTGGCCTGGGTGTTGAAATTGGAGACTCATGCCGGAGGAAACCCGGTCTGGCCCGTAGGTCTGCTCATTATTGGCAGCAACGGCGTCATCGCCATCCTGCTTCTGTACACCTCCGAGAACTATCCGATTAAGATTCGTGGGCGTGCGACGGGCTGGGTCGCGATGTTCACCAAGGGCGGAGGAGTGCTGGCGCAGTTGCTCAGCATTACCGCTCTTGTTCCACCGTTGGGTGTCACGGCAGTCCTCATCATGATACCGGTAGTCATATCACTGCTGTTGTTCCTCCGTTTCGGAACTGAGACGCGCGGCCTGGATCTCCGACACCTGGAGCAGGCTCGTGTCCGGCCTGTTGCCGTCCCGGAAGAAGCGTTACCCTAACAGCTCACGCGCGACGCGCGGCCCGCTCGAGGATCGTCGCTCAACGCGCTTTTCATTCGCAATCGCGGGGTGCGATTCTAAAATTCAGGCTCGCATGAGCCGCGTTCGCCTTCTTTCCGACACGCTCGCCAGCCAGGTGGCGGCGGGGGAAGTGATCGAACGCCCCGCCTCGGTCGTGAAGGAGCTGGTCGAGAACAGCATCGATGCCGAGGCGCGCGTCGATCGAGGTCATGATCCGGCGGGGCGGGATTTCGCTCATCCGCGTGACGGACGACGGCATCGGGATGGATCGCGACGACGCGCTCCTTTGCCTGGAGCGGCATGCCACGAGCAAGATCCGGACGGCGGCCGATCTCGCGACCGTCGGCGACGCTCGGCTTTCGCGGCGAAGCGCTCCCCAGCATCGCGAGCGTGTCGCGTTTTCGCCTAACGACTCGGGAAAAGGAGGCGATCGCGGGGACGGAAGTGCTCGTCTCCGGCGGCAAGATCGAGACGGTGCGCGATGGCGGCGAGGCGCCCGGGCACGCAGATCGAGGTGCGTTCGCTTTTTTACAATCTGCCGGCGCGGCGGAAATTTCTTCGCTCCGAAAACACCGAGACGCGCAACATCGAGCATCAGCTCAATCTCCAGGCGATCGGGCATCCCGAGATCGCGTTCTCGTTCGTGCGCGACGAGCGGCTCGTCTTTCAACTGCCCGCGACGAAGAACCTTGCGCGATCGGATTCGCGATCTGCTCGGGAGCGAATTGCTCGCGCGTCTGCTCGAAGTGGAGCCGGCGGCGCGCGGGAAAGTGCGGGTGAGCGGATTCATTGGCCAGGCCGGGGTGAGCCGGGCGAGCCGGGCGCAGCAATTCGTCTTCGTGAACGGCCGCGCGATCGAGAGCCCGGTCATCGGCGCGGCCTTGAAGGAGGGCTATCACACCGCGCTCATGAAGGGACAGTTCCCGGTCACGTTTCTCTTCGTCGCGCTCGATCCGGCGGAGGTGGACGTGAATGTGCATCCGGCGAAACGCGAAGTGCGTTTTCGCGATCCGGCGGGGGTGCGCGAAGCGGTCGTGGGGGCGATCCGGCGCACCCTGGAGAGCGACCGGAGAGCTGGCAGGAACAATTTCGCGCGCCGCCGCGCTGCCGCGAACCTCCGTTCGTTAGGCCGAATCAGCCGCCGCTTGCCCTCCGGCGGAAGATTCGCAGCCGAGCTTTTCGGTTCGACCACGCGAGCCGCCGGTACCGACGCGGCGCGCTTGCGCCTGACGAAGCAAGCGCCGGCCGTGCCGGCGGATCAGTTTCAGATCCTCGGCATTCTGAACAAGCTCTACGTTCTGATGGAGAACGCCGAAGGCCTGGTCCTGGTCGATCAACACGCCGCGCATGAGCGCATCCTCTTCGAAGAACTGCGTCGCCGGATGGAGGAACAGGGCGTGCCCTCGCAGCGCCTCCTCCTCCCGCAGGTCATCGAGCTGGCCCCGCGCGATGCGGAATGGATCGAGCGCAATCTCGCCACCCTGCAAAAGATGGGGCTGGGAGTGGAGGAATTCGGCCGGCACACCTTCAAGCTCGAAAGCCTGCCGCCCTTTCTGAGCGGCGCGGATCCGGCCCGGCTTTTGCAGGACGTGATCGACAGCTTGAAATCGGCCAGCAACAGCACCTCGCCGCTGCGGCTCGGCGAAGACATGATTGCCAAGACCGTCTGCCGTCACGCGGTCAAGGCGAACGATTTGCTCCGCGCAACCGGAGGTGGAAAAACTGATCCGCGATCTGCTCGACTGCGAGCTGCCCTACTGCTGTCCCGCACGGCCGACCGACCATGATCCAGATTTCGTTAGGCGAACTGGAGAAGAAGTTCGGCCGCAAAGTCTAACGCCGGCGGCGGCGCGGCTTTGCTCCATTTTTTGGCAAAGTCTCGAGGCTCGTGACGAGCAACGTATCAATCAGCTCGAAGGATCATCCTCGCGCGCGACGATCAGGATGCGTCCGGTCGGCGACAGGTTTATGAAATCCGGGTGCGGCACATCAGCTGATTTGCCGTTGGCCATATGGATTCGAAAGGCCCGGAACGGCGTCGCATCTCGCAAGCGTTTGATTTGCTCGACGGTCATCGGCAGAATGATAAGGCTTGGCGCGGCGGGACGGAAGGCGAAATCTCGCTCTTGCGGTGGTGGGTTTGATCGCTTTGCCGGGCGACGATTTCCCGCGCTTCGCAGAGCGATGCGTCTACTCACTGAGTCCGTGGCGGGCGGCGCTCTTTCCAATGCTTCGCGATCAGCGCTTTGATTGCGGGGTTTGCAGGCGGTAGTTTTCTTCCTCGCGGCTCGGTAATTCCGGGAACCATTTCCACCAATACATCCCGGCGATCGTCGGGCAGCGCCGCGGCAGATCGAGCGCCACGTCGATGCAGCGCTGCTGCATTTCGTCGGCGTTGGTCACCGCCCATTTTGAAAGCCCAGGGCTCGGCCGCGGCGCGTGCGCTCTCGTTGTAGCCGATCTCGACGAAGAGAAATTTCTTGTCGCCATGCGCTTTCGAATAAGCGGCCAGCTCCGCGCACTTCTTTTCCCAGGCGGCGGCGATCTCCGCCTCGCTCGGGTTTTCGGACTTTTCGTTAGGGGAAAATAGGCCAGGACGCCGATGTAATCGAGCGCGTCCCAGAATGTCACCTCCTGAAAGCTGTCCCAGTTTCCGCCGTAGGTCAGCTTGCCGTGATAAACCTGGCGGATGGCGGCGATGATCTGGCGCCAGCGCGCATCGAACTTCTGCGCGTAAGTAAACTCGAGCCCGATGCAGAATGTCGCCGGCGCCGTGTGCTTCGGCCACCTCGCCATCTGCACGATCCAGGTCTGGTAATCGCCGAAGAAGCGGTCCCATTCCTCCTTCGTCGGCGAAATTGATTTCGCCCCGCCAGAGGAACTTCGTCCCCCAATAGGCGATGTGCGGAATGAGCATGACCGACATCCCGCGCTCGCGCGCCCAATCGAGCGGCACGGCGATGTGGCGAAAATTTCGTCATGGCGGAAACGGACGTGGCCGTCGTTCTGGATCTGGGCGTAGGGATGAATCGCGACGCTGTTTACGCCTAACGATTTCAATTCATCGAGCGTCTGCGCCATCTCCGGCGTGGCCCATTCCCAGCCGGAGGTCTGGCAGGAGACGGTCACGCCTTTGATGAACGACGGCTTCGGCGCTGTCCTCCGCCGCGCAGGGGCCGGACGAGACGAGGAGGAAAACGAGGACGAGGACGAGGACGCCTGGTTTGTCAGGCACGAGGAGAAGTGATCGCATCTTTCGCCAGATAATAAAGGAAAAGCGTGTTGAAGCGCAGGTAACGATTGAGCAGGCGGCGCGGCTCGGACAAGCCGCGGAAAACCCAGGTCAGGCCGGCGCGTTGCATCCAGGCCGGCGCGTCGCGTTTCAGGCCGGCTGTTGACGTCGAAAGCAAAACCGACCGCAAAAAGAACGCCACGCCCGATCGCCGCCTTTTGACGGTGAATCCAATCCTGTTGTTTCGGAGTGCCGAGTCCAACCCAGATGAAATCGGGCGCGAGCCGGTTGATCTCGGCCACGATTTCCGCCTCCTCGTCAGGCGAGAAATAGCCGTGGCGCGCGCCGACGATTTGGGCATTCGCGAATTTCTGGCGCAAGGCGGCGACGCACTCGGCCGATCCGCCTAACAAGTAATGGGTCCAGGGCGCCGGGCTCGCCTCGAGGCAGCGGCGCATGAAGGTCGGCCCGTAGACGCGGTCGCGCAGACCGGCGCCGCGCGCGTTCAGGCACCAGATCAGCGGCATCCCGTCGGGCACGAAATGGTCGAACCGGCTGGTGATTGCGCGGAAGTGCGCGTCGTGCCGGCGCAGGGTGACAATGTGGGTGTTGGTCAGGTCGATCGCACGGGTGCCGCCGCGGCGGGCGAGGTCGTGCGCATAAACAACCAACCCTTCGTAAGTGGTCGCGAGCAGCGGTGTGCCGAGCAGGTCGAAGGTCCGCGGCGATTCGGTCACGCCGGCAACCGTATCCGTTCGAAGCCGAATGGAAAGTGACGGCGCGACCGGCATAAGTTATCATTCCGATCCGGCGAAGCGCGGAGAGGGACCCACAGTTGAAATGAATGCTGTCTCCCTACGACGAAACTCAAATTGCAATTGTGGGGTCCTTCGCTGTCCGCGCGGCTCAGGATGACAAGCTGTTTATGGTGGCGGCGCGCCTCTCCTTGCGCGCCGCAGCTTCACGTTGTTGAATCCAAGCGCAGCATGCGCTGCATCTCACTCACAACGCCATGAAACAACTCTACGCTCTCTTCTCCGCCATCCTCCTCGCCTGCCCGGTCCTCGCCCAATCACCGGCCGCTGCTCCGGCCGAGATCAAAGCCACGGCCGTGCCGCCGAAAATCCCGCTGCGCGATTTTTTCAAGAACCCGGTCAGCCGCGGGTACGATCTCTCGCCGGATGGTGAGACACTCTCGTTTCTTCAGCCCTGGGAATCGCGCATGAATATTTTTATTCGCCCGACGGCAGGGGGCGAAGCGAAGCGCGTCACGAGTGAGAAGGACCGCGACATTCGCAACTACGCCTGGAAAGGAAACAAATTCCTTGCCTACGCGATGGACGAAAAGGGCGATGAGAATTTCCACCTCAAACGCGTCGATTTGAAGAGTGGCGAGGTAAAAGACATGACGCCGTTCCCGAAGGTGCGGAGCGACATCATCGATGACCTGGCCGACGTCTCTGAGACCGACATGCTGATCACGTTGAACAAGCGCAATCCGGAGGTCTTCGACGCCTTTCGACTCAATGTCGCGACCGGCGAGATGAAGATGGTGGCCGAGAACCCGGGTAAAGTGGATCGGTGGATCACCGATCACGCCGGCGTCATCCGGGCGGCGACGGAGACCGATGGAGTCAACGCCAGTCTTCTCACCCGGCCCGACGAGAAAACGCCCTTCAAAAAAGTGCTGACGACCGACTTTCGTGAGGCGCTCAATCCGCAGTTTTACACTTTCGACAACAAGAATCTTTACGCGGTTTCCAATATCGGTCGGGACAAACAAGCGGTTGTGACGATCGATCCGAGCAACGGCAAGGAGTTGGAAAAGATTTACGAAAATCCGGACGTCGACGTCGCGGCGTTGGCTTATTCAAAGAAGCGCAAGGTCGTCACCTTCGCCTCCTTCGATACCTGGAAGACGGAGAGGAAATTTTTCGATCCGCAAACCGAGGCGATGTACAAAACGCTGGGGGAAAAATTGTCCGGCTACGAAGTCGAAGTGGTGGCGAACGACAAGGCGGAAGACAAGTTCATCGTCATGGCGAGCAACGACCGTACGCCCGGGACACGCAATCTGTTTGACGCCAAGAGCGGCAGCCTGACGAAACTGGTGGAGGTCGCGCCATGGCTGAAGGAAAGCGAGCTCGCGCCGATGAAGCCGATTGAATACAAGAGCCGCGACGGCCTGACGATCCACGGTTATCTGACGCTGCCGCTCGGCCGCGAGGCGAAGAATTTGCCGGTAGTGATCAATCCCCATGGTGGCCCCTGGTTCCGCGACACCTGGGGTTTTAATCCGGAAGTGCAGTTCCTTGCCAACCGCGGCTATGCCGTGCTGCAAATGAACTTCCGCGGTTCGACCGGCTACGGCCGCAAGTTCTGGGAAGCGTCCTTCAAGCAGTGGGGCCGGGCGATGCAGAATGACATCACCGATGGCGTGCAATGGTTGACCAGGCAAGGCATCGCTGATCCCAAGCGGATCGCGATTTACGGCGGCAGCTACGGCGGCTACGCCACGCTCGCCGGTGTGACCTTTACTCCGGACCTCTACGCGGCGGCGGTCGATTACGTCGGGGTGGCGAACATGTTTACCTTCATGAAAACGATCCCGCCTTACTGGAAGCCATTTCTCGACATGTTCCACGAAATGGTGGGCGACCCGGAAAAAGACAAGGCGATGATGGAAGCGGTCTCCCCCGTCATGCACGCCGACAAGATTAAGACGCCGCTCTTCGTAGCGCAGGGCGCCCATGACCCCCGGGTCAACAAAGCGGAGTCCGATCAGATGGTGGAAGCTCTGAAAAAGCGCGGCGTCGAAGTCGAATACATGGTGAAAGACAACGAGGGTCACGGTTTCCACAACGAGGAAAACCGTTTCGATTTCTACGGCGCGATGGAGAAGTTCCTCGCCAAATATCTCAAGCCGGCGGCCTAACACTCGTCGTCGTCCTGGCTGGCGCCGCGAAAATCGCCTTGGGCAGGTAGTGCGCTGCCCAGACTGGGCACTGTCCCTATGGCACTATGGGTGGCAACACGTTTTCGGTTTCTCCGGTATCCACGCCCTGGCGGAGGCGGCTGTGACGAACCCCGTAGAAAAAGTAAATCAAAAGTCCAATTGCGAGCCAGACCACGAATCGAAACCAGGTTTCAACGAGCAGGCTGAACATCAGGCCTGCGCACATCAGCACGCCGATCATCGGAACCAGCGGCACCAGCGGAACACGGAAGGGGCGAGCACGCCGCGGATCGGTCCGGCGCAGGACCACGACGCCGATGCAGACGAGGCTGAACGCAAAGAGAGTCCCGATATTCGTCAGATCGGCGAGTGAGCCGATGTCGGTCACCATCGCCACTCCGCCAACGACCAGCCCGGTCCAGATAGTCGTGATGTGGGGCGTGCGAAAACGCGGATGGATCTTTGCGAAATATTGCGGGAGCAATCCATCGCGGGCCATGGCCATGAAGATGCGTGGCTGGCCGAGTTGAAAAACGAGCAACACGGAAGTCATGCCGGCCAGCGCACCGGCGCTGACGAGAGCCTGCGCCCACGGTTTGCCGGCGAAAGCGGTCGCGACCGCGGCGGAATCGCCGAGATAGACGGTGTATTTCTTCATTCCGGTCAGGACCCCGGACATGAGCACGTAGAGGAGGGTGCAGATGACCAGACTCGCAATCATCCCGATGGGCATGTCGCGTTGCGGATTCCTTGTTTCCTCCGCCGTGGTCGAGACGGCGTCGAACCCAATGAAAGCGAAGAACACAATCGCGGCGCCGCTCATCACGCCGGAGAAACCACTCGGCATGAACGGATGCCAGTGCGTTGGATTGACGAAAAAAGCGCCGAAGGCGATGAAGAAAACGACGACCGCGATTTTGACGATCACGACAATGCTGTTGGTGCGCGCACTTTCCTTGATGCCGATGACGAGCAGAATCGTCACCAGCGCGACGATGATAAACGCCGGCAAATTGAGCGCGATGCTATGCCCGAAAAGAACGGGCAGCGTGGTCGACGAAAAATCCTGGAGCGTCTCGCCCCCTTTCGCCAGGACATCGAGGGCCGTCTTGTGGTCAGTCACTGCCCAGAGCGGAAATCTGAGTCCGAAGAGGCTGCCGCATAACTTCACGAAGTAGCCGGACCAACTCGCAGCCACCGCCATATTCCCGACGGCGTATTCGAGAATGAGATCCCAGCCGATGACCCAGGCGATGATCTCGCCGAGCGTGGCGTAAGAATAGGTGTAGGCCGATCCGGAAACCGGAATCATGGAAGCGAGTTCGGCGTAACAGAGCGCGGCGAAACCGCAGGCCATCGCGGCAATGATAAACGAAATCACCACCGCTGGACCCGCGCCCGCCCTTCCCAGGATCAGATCGGAGTGGGTCAGCCAGGCGTGCGCGATATTCAACACCGGCGTCTTCCAAAGCGTCGAGACCGCCTCGACCCGCTCGCCTGCCGCTGCCGTCCCGGTGAGCGCGAAGATACCCGTTCCGATGATGGCGCCGATGCCGAGCAAAGTCAGGTCGAGCGCCGAGAGCGAGCGCTTCATCTTGCGCTCGGGCGCCTCGGATTCGCGAATTAGGAGGTCAGGACTTTTGGTTTGGAAAAGTTTCAATGCCACGAGTGTTCTCCGTTTGGCGGCTGCCTGGTGCGAAAGTGGGCGCATCGTTGCACCCGGCGCGCACAGCGGTCAACCCTTTGTTTCAATGGTAACCGGGGTCGCTGACCCCGGGAGGCTGGCGTGGTTTTAGCTGCTAGGGAAGCATGCCGAACATTTCTGGAGCGAATCTTTTCGCAGGGCTGATCTTCAGCAGCATCGGCTTTGTCGGTTTCATCTTTGGCAAGCGATTGAGTCTTTGGAAGCCGATGTTCATCGGGATCGCGCTCATGGCTTATCCCTACTTTATCGAAGATACGCTCACCCTCTGCGCCATCGGGGTGGCCGGGACAGCCGCGCTTTTCTGGGCGCGCAATTAATGCGCCCCGTTGTAGCCGGGGGCGCTGACCCCGGCCGCGCCAGACCGGGTTTCAGAGCAGCCGGGTTCGACGCCCCCGGCTACAACGCATTGGACTTGGCGCCGCCGGCTGAATAATCTGCGATCGATGTCCGATGAAACGCCGCTGATTTTCGGCGATGCCGCCGTCGCGGAACTCGGGAATTATCCGGGCCGGAAATGGTTCCGCAAGAAGCGAAAGGCGCGCCCGCCTTTGACCCATTGCGAGAATTGCGGCGTGGCCTTGTCAGGCCCGTTCTGCGCGCAATGCGGTCAGCCGGCGATCGATTATCACCGCTCTTTCGGGTCGCTGTTGGCCGATGCGGCGGACGCGTTCTTCAACATCGACGCGCGTTTTTTTCAGTCGTTTGGACTGCTCCTTTTCAAGCCCTGGCGCCTGACCAATGAATTCATCGCGGGCAAGCGCGCCCGCCATGTGCATCCGCTGCGCGTTTATCTCATCGCCAGCGTGGTCTTCTTTCTCGTCATCAACTTTCTCGCGAAAGACACCCATCTGCAGACCAAGCAAAGCGCCGATCACAAGAACTTCTCGATCGAAGCGAGTGGGCCCACTCCGGCACCTGTCCTGCCAATTTCACCGTCGCCCGGGATGTCGTTAGGCGAGAACACTCCGCCGACGCCGAGCGTGACCCCTCCTCCGGAACCGAAAGTCATGTTCGAGGATTTGGATAAGGAAAATGACGTCCCCGCCTTCGGCAAATGGGTCGAGCGCCGGGCCAAGGAAAAGCTCGGGCCGACCGGCGACCGGGGCGATCTCTTTCTCCGAGGTCTGATCCAGAACCTTGCCCCGATGGTGCTTTGCTGCATCCCGCTCTTCGCGCTCGTGCTGAAGATTCTCTACGTCTTCAAGCGGCGCTTTTATGTCGAGCACCTCATCTTTGCGCTCCATACCCACGCCTTCGTTTTTCTCAGCACCGTCATTATCATCGGCCTTGGATTTTTGCTCGCGCTGAAATCGACCGCGCTGACCGCTGTGACCTGCACCTTCCTCGGGATCGCGGTTCTCATCCAGTTGCTCATCGCCGTCCGGCGCGTTTACCGCCAAAACTGGTTTGCCACGCTCTTCAAATTTGGCCTCGGCAGCCTGATCTACATCGTCCTCTTGAGCATTGCTTTTGCCGTGACCGCGATGGTCACGCTCGTTTTGCCGTAGTTCTGTTTGTCATCCCGATCCGCTGCAGGACGGAGAGGGACCTCTCAATTGCATTTGACGTCTTCAGCGGGCAAGAAAGCGCTCATTGCCAACTGCGAGGTCCCTCTCCGCGCTTCGCCGGATCGGGATGACAAATCGCGGGCGCTTGCCACCCTGCAGCACGCCGGTTAGAAAAGTCCATGGGTCGTCAATGGTTGCACGCCAAGCGGGAGGTCGCTGGTCTGAAAAAAGGCCAGGTAACCGGGAAGCTGGTGAAGGAAATCATGGTCGCCGCGAAGCTGGGCGGGGCGGATCCCGGCGGCAACGCGCGGCTTTTTGCGGTCGTCGAAAAAGCGCGCAAAGCCAGTGTCTCGCGCGACGTGATCGAGCGCGCGATCAAGAAAGGCGCCGGAGTGGGGGGCGAGAAGCTGGAGCTGGAGCAGATCGTTTTCGAGGGCTACGCGCCGCACAAGGTGCCGGTGATCGTCGAAGTGCAGACCGATAACAAAAACCGCACGGCGCCGGAAATCCGCGTCCTCTTCAAGCGCGGCCAACTGGGCGCGCCCGGGAGCAACAAGTTTCTCTTCGATCACGTCGGCCTGGTCGAGGCGCACCACCCCGACGCGCAGGCCGACGCCGAAGCGGCCGCAATCGAAGCCGGCGCGCAGGATTTTGTCGTCCTAACGAATGCCGATGACTCCGAGATTCCGGAGAGCGCAACCGGCGCGCGTTTTATCACCGGGCCGACCGATCTGCACGCGGTCTCGCAATGGCTGGGCCAGAATGGCTGGACGCTCGTGACGAGCGAACTCGGCTACATCGCGAAAAATTTTCCGGAGTTGAGCGAGGCAGATCGCGAGCAGGTCGGGGAATTTCTGCAAACCCTCGAGGACCACGACGACGTCCACCGCATCTGGGTGGCGATTCGTTAGGCAAGAGAATGTCGGACGAGACGAGCGACGCGATTATTGGTGACGCTATCGCTGCGTCGCTCGAGAAGCCGGAGCGGGGACGGCGCGGTCTTTTCGACCGGAAAGAGCCGGCGGAGAACAAACCCTCGTTCACCCATTGCGAAGACTGCGGGGCGGAATTGCACGGGCATTATTGCTCGAACTGTGGACAGGTCGCGGTCGATTATCGGCGATCGTTTCGCCACGTTATCGCGGATGTCGCGGAATCGTTTCTGAACTGGGATTCGAAATTCGTCAAAACGATCGGGCTGCTTGTCGTTAGGCCGGGCTGGCTCACGAACCAGTTCGTCGCCGGGCGTCGCACCCGCTACCTCCATCCGCTCCGGCTTTACCTGCTCGTGAGCATCGTCTTTTTCTTGTGCGCCCGTTTCATATCGGTCAGCCCGGTATCCGTTCATAAGCGGGACATGCCCCCGGAGGCTCGCGCCAAGGTGATGAAAGCCATGAAAGAGGTGCAGAATCTTCCGCCAGGCGTGCGCGAACAGGTGCAGAAGGCGCTCGCCGAAGCCGCGCAGACGCCCGTTCCGGCGGAGTCCGCCGTCCCAACACCCGCGGCTATGTCCCCGACCGAATCTCCGCAGGGCGCGTCGCCGACGGCAACACCGGGAAAGGAAAAAAGTTTGGAGCTTCTGCAATTTGACGATGACAAACAACCAAAGAGTCCATTCGAAACCTGGCTGCAAAAGCGGGTCAAGGACCGGGTCGGCGAGGACGGCACAAAGAAAGAGCTCTTCATGGAGACACTGCGCAGCAACATCTCGACGATGATGTTGTTCTGCATCCCGCTCTTCGCGTTCGTCCTGAAAATTCTCTACCTCCGCCAGCGCCGCTTCTACATCGAGCACCTCGTCTACGCGCTCCACATTCACGCTTTCTTTTACATCGCGGTCCTCCTGACCAGCTTCAGCGCGGTGGCCGCCAAACGCTGGGTGCCCGGGCTCGAGACGCCGTTGATCTGGCTCCTCTCGATCTTCGTCGTGGTGCAGGTTTTTCTCTCCATCCGGCAGGTCTATCGCCAGGGCTGGTTCATGAGCACCTTCAAGTTCTTCTTCGGCGGCTTCATTTATCTTTTTGTGATCATCCTTGCCTTTGTCGTGACTGCCTTCGCGACCGTGGCGCTTCCATAGGAAAGGAAGCGCGCCGTGCGCGCAGTATGGATCTGGCTTGTCACCCGTTGCCCGGAAGGACAGCCTTGCGCCTTGAAACAAACCTACCCGAAAAAATTCGTTTTCGGCTCTGCGGTATTCTCGTTCTCGGCCTCGCCACGCTGCAGGCGCAGGATGGCGCGCTGCCGTTTCCGGTCAGTGTCGGCGGGCAGGCTGCGACTTACAAAGCAGGCGAGCCGTTCGCCAAAGTGGCCAGCCCGGTGAAAAGCGACGCTGCGATCGAAGTCTCGGCCAAAGCCGACATGATCATCATCAACGTCAACAAGACAGACCATAAGGGTCAGTCCGACACCGGAGGCCAGCCCGCTGTGATTCTTCTTCAGGGAACCAACAAAGGCTCGCTCGACAAGTCGATGGACAAGCGAAACTTCGCCGCCGGCAACTATCTGTTGTGCGTGGTGGCGGAGGGCAAAACGGCTTCCATCCAGTTCAAGGTCGAGTAGGTCGGAGATCGTCGTTAGGCGCGACGATCTGTCCGTCCTGTTGCCGGGTAACGGATGAATCGAATAGCCGCTCGCAAGAAACTGGACGAGCGGAAGCTCGTCCCTCCGGAGGGGCAAGCTTCCGCTTGCCCAGGATCGAGAGAGCGACTCCGTATCAAAACTTGAAGTTACAGTGCACTAGCTGAGAAGGGCTTTTGCTTTGGCAAGGGCCGCTTCGATTTTGGTCGCGTCGATCCCGCCGCCCTGCGCCAGTTCCGGTCGCCCGCCGCCTTTGCCGCCGACGAGCGGCGCGGTTTCCTGAATCAATTTGCCCGCCTGATAGCGCGCGGTCAACGCCTTCGGCACGGAGGCGATCAGCGCGACGCGGCCTTCTTTTTCTCCCGCGAGAAAAAAAGGTCCGTCGAAGCGGGTTTTGAGCGCGTCCGCTACCGCTTGCAGGAGCTTGCCGTCGGCATCCGGCACGCGCGCGACGCGAAACGTAGCGCCGTCGCTCGCGGCCAGTTCATTCGCAATCGTCGCGGCGCGGCTTTGCATTCCGGCCTCGGCGGACTTCGCGTTCGCTTTTTCCCAGTCGCGAACTTCCGTTTCCAGTTTTTCGAGATGCGCCGCCCGCTTCTCGATCGACGCGACCATTCTCTCGCTGCTTTCGGAGATGAACTGCGGCAGGGGCGACAAGCCCGACTTCTTTTTCAGCAACGCCTGAAATTTTTCCTCCTGTCCGTCAGCTTCGCCACGCGCCCATTCGCCGACCGCGTTGCCCGCGACCGCGTCGATCCGCCGGATGCCGGCCGCGATCGCGCCTTCGCTGCGGATGCGAAAATAACCGATGTCACCGGTGCTGCGGACGTGGGTGCCGCCGCAGAGTTCCATTGAGTAACCATTCAATTCGTTAGGCGTGCCGCCGAGCTGCACCACCCGGACCCGGTCGCCATATTTGTCGCCGAAGAACTGCATGATGTCGGCGCTCTGCTTTGCTTCAGTGTAGGGAATCTCGGTCCACGAGACCGGCTGGTTCTCGGCGATCTTCTCGTTCACCAATTTCTCGACTGCGCGCACCTGCTCTTTGGTGAGGGCGGCGCTTGAGAAATCGAAAGTCAATTTCTCCGGCCCGACGTAGCTGCCCTTTTGGGTGGCGTCGCGACTAACGATTTGGTGTAGTGCCCAATGGAGCAGATGCGTCACCGTGTGATGGCGCTCGATCGCGGAACGGCGAGTGCGATCGATTCGCACCGTGACGTGTTCGCCAATCGCCGGCGCACTTTCGCCCTCGATGAGATGAATCCAGGTTTCACCAGATTTGCGGGTATCCAGGATTTTCCACGAACCGGATTCGCCGATCATCTCGCCGCGATCGGCTACCTGTCCGCCCATCTCCGCATAGAGCACGGAGTTATTCAGGATGACACCGCGTTTCTCACCGAGCTCAACGATCGCGTCGACATCGGCCCCGGTATGATCGTGTTCGTAGCCAAGAAAGTTCGTCGGCTCGTTTGTGTCCATCTCCGAGAGCGCGACGACTTCTTTTTTCTGCGCCGAACGCCCGCGGGCGCGCTGCTCCTCCATCAATCGCTCGAAGCCTTCGGTGTCGACCGTTAGCCCGCGCTCGCGCGCCATCAGTTCGGTCAGGTCGAGTGGGAATCCCTGTTCGTCGTAGAGTCGAAAAGCGAATTCGGCGGAGATAGTCGCGCCCTCCGTTCCGGGGAGCGCATGCGACTCGCCTGCCTCGTCCGGCGCCTCGCCGGGCGACTGCGCGCTCTCCGCCGTCCAAAGCCACCGATAATCTTCCTCCGGCAGCGCGACTCCCGCCTCCCATGGGTTCTTGCAAATGTAGAGATACTTCTCCTGCAGATCAGCTTCCGAGCGAATCAAGCGATCGAAGGATTCTTTCTCCCACACCGGCCCGCTCGTCCCTCGAGCCTTGTTGATCTGATGGGCTGAGACGGATTTGATGTTCTGCAACAACTCGGTCAGCGAATAAAAGGTTGCATTCCCATCTTCGCCCTGCGCTTTGATCTGCGGTTCCAGAAGGAGATGGACGTGGTCGGGCATCACGCAGGCGGCGTAAAGCTCGAGATGATTCCGCCTTGCCGGAAACAGGATGCATTCCAGGACGATGCCGCGCTCGGGCTCGCTGAGAGGACGGCGATCCTGCGGTACTGAAAGCGACCGCGTACTTGCCCCATGGTCGCTCGAAATGAGGAAGGCGACGTTTGGAATAACGCGTTTGAGCTGCGGAAGATGTTTCCGGCGAGTCGCCGGAAACAGCACGCGGGTCGCGTGCGCTCCCCAGGCGGGTAGCCTCGCGCTCGAAGATTTCGATCCCGCGGTCGAGAGTGCGGTTGAAAGATTCTTCTTCCCGTTTCAGCGTCTCCACGATCTGTTCTTGCCTGGCGCCTACCTCCGGAAAAACAGCTCTCATGGTGCGGACGAGCACGCCGACCAGCTGGTGGAAAAAAGGTTCGTGGAAGCCTAACGAACGGCCGTAACGCACCGCGCGGCGCAGGATGCGGCGGAGGACGTAGCCGCGACCATCGTTGCTCGGCTGGATGCCGTCAGCGATAGCGAAGCTGAGCGTCCGGATATGATCGGCGATGACGCGGAATGCGACGTCGGTTTGCTCTTGCTCACCGGGTTGCGGTTCAAAGGAAGTCAGGCTTCCAGCCTGACTTCCGGGGAGCGTGCTGCCGTAAGTCTTCCCACTTAGCTTTTCGATTGCATCGAAGATCGGGCGAAAAATGTCGGTTTCGTAGTTTGAAACTGTGCCGGTGAAATCGGTGAAATTCTTCGTGCCCTCGATCATCGCGGTGATGCGTTCGAAGCCCATCCCGGTGTCGACGTGCCGGGCGGGGAGGGGAGAGAAGGTGCCGTCGGGGTTGGCGTTGAACTGGATGAAAACCAAATTCCAGATTTCGATGCAACGCGCATCGCCGGCGTTGACTAACGAGCCGCGGGTATCACCGGCGGGCGTGAGATCGAAGTGAAGCTCGGAGCATGGTCCGCACGGGCCGGTGTCGCCCATCATCCAGAAGTTGTCTTTTTTGTTGCCGTTGACGATGTGGATGGCGGGATCGAGACCCGCTTTGTCGAAGAGCACCTTCCAATGGTCGTGTGCTTCCTGGTCGAACTCGGATGGTTCCTTAGGCCCGGGCTGGTAGACGGTGGCGTAGAGCCGTTCGGGCGGCAGGCCCCAGCGCCCCACGACCAGTTCCCAGGCCCATTCGATCGCTTCTTTTTTGAAGTAATCGCCGAAGCTCCAGTTCCCGAGCATTTCGAAAAAAGTGTGGTGATAGGTGTCGAGCCCGACGTCCTCGAGGTCGTTATGCTTGCCCCCGGCGCGGATGCATTTCTGGGTGTCGGCGGCGCGCGGCGGATCGAAGGACGGCTTTTGCTGTCCGAGGAAAATCGGCACGAACTGGTTCATGCCCGCGTTGGTGAAAAGGAGGTTGGGCGCGTCCGGGAGAAGCGATGACGACGGCACGATGGTGTGCTTTTTCTCGCGAAAGAAATCGAGAAAGGATTGGCGGATCTCGGCGGAAGTCATGTTTCGGGACGAGACGATAGCTCGTCACGGCCAATTTTTCATCAGGCAGCCGCAGGGCGCTGCCGCTGTTTTTGATGCGTCGAATTCGTTCGGGTTGACGAACTATTCCGTGAGCCCACCCTTGTCCCATGAGCTACGAACTCGTCGGCGGGATTCAGCGACTCTACCCGCAAATTTATCTCGCCTGCCACGTGGATCATGTGCGGAAACGTTCGACGAAGTGGCGGCTTTCGGGGCGCGATTCGTCGATCCTGGCCCATTTGGATCGCAAGCATGGGACGAGCCCGAAGACTCTCGCGCGGCATCTGAGTGTCGCGCCCTCAACTCTTTCCGCGGCGGTCGCTCGGTTGGTTGATTTGGGCTACGTCGGGAGCCGGGCCACGGTTTTGGACAAACGGCAACACGAGCTGCGCCTAACGAGTCTCGGCGGGCGAGCGATGGCAGCAACTTCGGTCCTCGATGCGGATCGAGTGAGGGCGCTGGTGGCATTGCTCGCGCCGGAAGAGCGCGAGTTGGCGGCGCGTGGATTGGATTTGCTGGCCGGGGCGGCGCGGCGCTTGCAGGGGTTGTCATGAAAGTCGTTTTTATTCTGGTCGCTGGACTGGTCGTGATTGTCGGCCTGGTGTGTTTGATCGGCGTTCTTCTTCCCCGGCAGCATCGCGTGACCCGGGAAATTGCTCTCGATCGTTCGCCTCGGGACGTTTTCGCGGTCGTGCGTGATTTCAGCGCGGCGCCGAGCTGGCGGCGCAATCTTCGCAGTGTGGAAATGCTGAGCCCGGCGGACGGGCATACACGCTTTCGCGAGGTATCCAAGGATGGATCCGTGACCTACGAAGTGATGAAAGAAATTCCCGACACGAAACTGGTCACTCGAATCCTGGATCGTGATCTGGGTTATTCCGGGTCGTGGACTTATGAATTTCTTCCTGCGCCCGAGGGCACGCGGGTGCGCATCACGGAAGATGGCGAGGTGTCGAACATCCTCTTTCGCTTCATGTCGCGCTTCGTCTTTGGGCAGACGAGCTCGCTCGACACCTATCTGAAGGCGTTAGGCGCGAAGTTCGGTCAGGATGTGACCCCGCGATGAAAGACGTCGAATCGAAGCGCTACTTCTTTTCCTCGTCGAGCTTCGCTTTGACCGCGGTCTCGATCTCTTCGTAGAGGGCGGGATCGTTCTTGAGCACTTCCTTGGCGGCGTCGCGGCCTTGGGCGAGCTGCGCGCCTTTGTAGCTCATCCAGGAGCCGCGTTTTTCGACGATCTGTTTTTCCAAAGCGAGATCGAGGAGGGCGCCGGTCGAGGAAATGCCCTCGTTATACATGATGTCGAACTCGGCCTCGGTGAAAGGCGGCGCGACTTTGTTCTTCACGACTTTCACCCGGGTGCGGTTGCCGGTGACGACGCCGTCGGTCTGCTTGATCGCGCCGATGCGCCGAATATCGATACGCACGCTGGCGTAGAACTTAAGCGCTTTTCCGCCCGGGGTGGTCTCCGGGTTGCCAAACATGACACCGATCTTTTCGCGGATCTGGTTGGTGAAGACGCAGCAGGTGCGCGCCTTCGAGATGAGCGACGTAAGTTTGCGCATCGCCGCACTCATAAGACGCGCCTGCGCGCCGACCGTAGAATCGCCGATCTCTCCTTCGAGTTCCTGCTTGGTGACGAGCGCTGCGACCGAATCCAGCACGATGACGTCGAGCGCATTCGAACGCACCAGGGTCTCGACGATCCGGAGCGCTTCTTCGCCGGAGCTCGGCTGCGAGACGAGCAGGTCATCCATGTCCACACCAAGACGCCGGGCGTACTGCGGATCGAGCGCGTGCTCCACGTCGATGAAGGCGGCGAGGCCGCCGCGTTTCTGTGCCTGCGCGATGACGGTGAGCGTGAGAGTCGTTTTGCCGGAGGATTCCGGGCCGTAAACCTCCACGACGCGTCCGCGCGGAAACCCGCCCACGCCGAGAGCGCGGTCGATCAGAATGTTTCCGGTGGGGATGACATCGATATCGACGATTTTTTCGTCGCCGAGTCGCATGATCGCGCCGTCGCCGTAATCCTTGGCGATCTGCTGGAGAGCGAGATCGAGGTTTTTGTTGCGGGCGGCGACGAGTTTATCTTCGGCGGGTTTTTCTTCGGTTTTGGTGGCCATAAGCGGCTTCTTAAGTACGTCGCGGCGAGCGTGACGCCAAGTAGAAAAGCAGGTCGCAGCGGAAATGAGACTGGACGAGCGGAAGCTCGTCCCTCCGAAGGGTCCCGCCGCGGCGGGTCCAGATTCTCTTCGGCCTAACGCGTTCCAAGAAAAAAACCGCGGGCCTCGCGACCCGCGGCTTCCTGTTTGCCTAACCGAATCGGCTTTAGGAAACCGCAATTTTGCGCGGCTTCACTTTTTCCGCCTTCGGAAGGGTGAGCGTGACAACGCCCTGCTGCATCCTGGCTGCAATTTTGCCGCTCTCGATCGAAGGATCGATCTCAAAGGAGCGCCGATAGTTGTGCGGACGCGATTCCCGATGCAGGAGCGTGCCCTGCGGCGCAGGCGCGGAGCGCCGGCCGACGATCGAGATTTCATTTTTCTCGATCGAGATCTCGAGGCCCTCTTTGTTCACGCCCGGCATTTCGAGTTCGAGGGTGTAGGCATCGGCCGTTTCGCGAATACTGGCCGGCGGAGTAATAAACTTCTCGCTCTCGCGGCGGCTTGCCGCCCGGCCGTTATTTTCACGGACTAAGTTGGTGGTCATAGGATTCCTTTCTTGAATTATTCGATGGTGACTTCGACTTTCTTCGGCTTCGCTTCCTCCGCCTTTGGGAGGGTGACGGTCAGGATGCCATCCTTGTAGGAGGCACTGACTTTGCCCGCATCGATGCGCGCCGGGAGCGTGATACTGCGGCGGAACTTGCCGCTGAAGCGCTCCGTGCGTTCGGCATTTTCGCCTTCGCCTAACGAACTTTGGCGCTCGCCGGTGATGGTGAGCACGCCGTCGTGCAGGGAAATGTCGATGTCCTCCTTGCGCATGCCGGGCAGCTCGACGGTGGCAACGACATTGTCGTTATCCTGGTAGAGGTCGAGGACCGGCGTCCAGCCGCTGAAGAGTTGCGCCTGGCGCGCGAAATTACCCATCATGGGCAGATCAAACAGATTGTTCATCTCATCCCGGAGATCGACCCAGCGATCAAAGGAAGGCCAGTCGGGCGATTGATAACGAATTAAACTCATAGTGATTGTCCTTTCTGATAAATGGTTGGTTGTTGCGGTCTGTGGGTTTAGCTTGCGAAATGCCAGGCGCTATTCGGTCGAGAGAAATCGGGAAAAGGTGTTCATAATGAGTGAATTGAGAAAGGACTCTGGGCTGGAAGAGATCTGTGGATTGTGCCAAGGCGTCACATTTCTTACCGGAATCGCAAGACCGCTCTGTGCCAGAACGTTACTCCAGTAAGGCATTGCTCTGGAGGGCAACGCTCCGTCGTTGCCGCGAATCAAACACGGCGATGACGGAGCATCGCCCTCCACCCGCGGAATCTTTTGCGGGCGCCAACCACGCTGGTTAAGATTTGCCGATGCCAACTTCCGCGGACGAAACTTTCATGTGGGCGGCGCTAGCGGAAGCGCGCCGCGGGATCGGAACAGCCAGCCCTAACCCGGCGGTGGGAGCCGTCCTCGTGCAACGGGGCCGCATCACCGCGACCGGTTACCATCGCGCCACCGGCCTGCCGCACGCGGAGATCGAGTGCCTCGCGGATGCGCCGGGAGCTTCGCTGCGGTCGGCCACGCTCTACGTCACACTCGAACCGTGTTCAACGACCGGGCGCACCCCGCCTTGCACCATAGCCATCGTGAGGGCGGGAGTCGGCCGGGTCGTGATCGGGGCGACGGATCCGAATCCGTTACACGGCGGACGGGCGATCCGCGAATTGCGAAGCGCGGGAATCGAAGTGACGACGGGCGTCTTGGCCGTGGAATGCACCCGGCTGAACGAAGCATTCAACAAGTGGATCGTGACGGGAAAGCCGTTTGTGATCGCGAAATGTGGGATGAGCCTGGACGGTCGCCTGACGAGAACGCCTAACGAAGAACGCTGGTTGACGAGCCCGGCGGCGCGTCGCCACGCGCGGCAGCTTCGGGCGCAAGTGGACGCGATCGTGATTGGGGCGGAAACGTTGCGCCAGGACAATCCGCGCCTGACGACGCGTGGCGAGGGAAACGGGAGGCAGCCATGGCGGGTCGTCCTCGCGCGTTCCGGGAAACTGCCGCGCGCGGCTCATCTTTTCACCGATCGTTTTGCCGGGCGGACGCTGGTTTACCGGAGAAAATCGCTCGTGCAAGTGCTGGCCGATCTTGGTCGCAGGGAGATTACGAGCGTTCTGATTGAAGGGGGCGGGGACGTCTTGGGCCAGGCCTTCGATGCACGCCTGGTGGATCCAGGTGCAATTCTATCTCGCGCCGCTGCTCACGGGCGGACCGGTGCCGGCGATCGGAGGGAAGGGGGCTGCCTCCACGTGGCAAGGCGCTCGCCTGGCAGAGATCCGTTACGAAAAGCTGGGCCGCGATCTGGTCGTCACTGGTTGGCCGCAATGGGCGGAAAAGAATACTGAATAATTTGCCAGATCATGGCGTCTGAATTTACGTTCTCTAATTGGAAAGGGGGTGAAATAATGAGCTGGAAAAAAATTCTGCTGATCTTGGCCGTGGCGGGGGTCTTTACTTTCGCGTCGGCCCCGAAGTCTGATGCGCACGTGCGCGTCGGCATTGGCATCGGGTTCCCGATTGGTTTCTCATATGCCTATCCGTATGCCGGGTATTATCCGTATGGTTACGGGTATCCCTACGCTTATGCGGGTTACGCGCCCTATGGTTACCGTCGACCGGTGGTCTACCGCGGGCCGGTTGTCTATTCGCGACCGGTCGTCGTCTTCCATAACGGGCACCGCGTCATTCGGCACCGTTAGGCGACTTCGTTAGGCGAGTGGGTTCGCCGGCACGGTCGTGACAGCTTGGAGATCGGTAGCCTCGAGGAAACCCTCGAGCTGCCGAATTCTCGTCGGGTGACGCATCTTGCGCAGCGCTTTCGCCTCGATCTGGCGGATGCGCTCGCGCGTCACGCGGAATTGCCGGCCCACTTCCTCGAGGGTGCGGCTGTAGCCATCGACCAGGCCGAAGCGCTGTTCGAGTACCTGGCGCTCGCGATCCGTCAGCGTCTCGAGGACGTCTTTGATCTTTTCCTTCAAGAGCGCGATCGCAGTCATGTCGCTCGGGTTTTCCGCGCCTTTATCCTCGATGAAATCGCCGAAATTGGTTTCCTCGCTTTCGCCCACCGGCGCCTGCAGTGAGATGGGCTGCTGCGCCATCTTCAACACCGCGCGCACCCGATCGACGGGGAGAAGGATTTCCTCGGCTACCTCCTCCGGAGTCGGCTCGCGGCCATATTCCTGGAGGAGTTGTTTCTGCACTCGCATCAGCTTGTTGATCGTTTCGATCATGTGCACCGGGATGCGAATAGTGCGCGCCTGGTCCGCGATCGAGCGAGTAATGGCCTGCCGAATCCACCACGTCGCGTAGGTCGAGAATTTGTAGCCGCGCCGGTACTCGAACTTCTCCACCGCTTTCATCAGCCCCATGTTTCCTTCCTGAATCAGGTCGAGAAAGGAGAGGCCGCGGTTGGTGTATTTCTTGGCGATCGAAATGACGAGGCGCAGGTTGGCCTCGATCATTTCGGTTTTGGCGCGCAGAGCTTTGCGCAGCCAGGTGCGCAATTCCTGATAGCGCTCGTGGAATTCGGAAATCGAAAGCCAGAGAGTGGTCTCCAATTGCCGCAGGTTTTTCGCGTGAAGATTTTTTGCGGCCCGCTTCGGGCGCTTGCGCATCTCCTCCTGAAGGGTGCGCAGGAGGGCGTAGTGCTGGTCCGCGAGATGGACAAACTCCTCGATGACGCGCTGTTTGAAAAAGAACTGCGGATACAGGCTCTGCAGCTTGACGACCGCTTTCTCGAACTTCTTCATTTTCGAGGCGTCGCGATGACCCGAACGGGTCAGGCGCTCGTAATCGCGGGCCAGTTCCGTGCTGAGCTGCTGCACTTTTTTGCAGAGCCGCGGGAGCATCTTCATGTAGCGCTCGCGGCTCTCGATTTTCTTGTCCAGAATGACGCGATCGAAGCGTTCACCGCCTTCGACCAGCTTGGCCGCCAGCTCGAGGTGGGCCTGCGCCACAAAACCAAAGCGGTTGATTTGATAGGCAACCCGGGTCTCAGCTTCCTCGATGCGCTTGGAAATCTCCACTTCCTGCTCACGCGTGAGCAGCGGCACCTGGCCCATCTGCTTCAGGTACATCCGCACGGGATCATCCAGGATGTCCAGTTTCGGCTCCGGTTTTTCCTCGTCCTCTTCGGAATCTTTTTTGACGTCCTTGTAACGATCCACCTCGGACGCCTCGATGATGTCGATCTCGAGCTTGCGCAGGCGCATCAAGATCAGATCGAGTTCGTCCGCGTCGGTCAGGTCCGGCGGCAAGGCCTCATTCAGATCATCGAAAGTGAGATAGCCCTGTTCCTTGGCCAGCTTGATCAGCTCGCGGATACGCGTCTGGGTCATGCTTGCGGCAGTCGCGGGCGAGTCGCCGTTTGGCCCGGCGTGTTCATTGCTGTGATTCTCGTGCCTGCCATTGGTGCCGGAGACGCGCTCGACGGACTTCTTTCCGGGCGGCCGGCCGCGGCCGCGCCGGACGGGGAGTATTTCCTCGGGAATCACTTTCCGCGGACGGCCCCGCGGGCGCTTAACGAGCGTGGCGGCTTTGGCCTTCGCCCTAACGACCTGGCGGAGTTTGGCCTTTGCCTTGATCTTTGTTTTCGCCTTTGTCTTCGGCGGGCGGCCACGCTTTTTCGGCTTCTGCGCAGGAGGTTTACGCAGCTTTTTCGAGGAGCCGGACGTTTTCGATTTTTTTGCCAAAACGAGTTGCGGTTAAACGATAAAACGAGATAGCAGGATCCGCGCTAGCCACAGTCCCTCGCCCTAGTCAGGACTCCAGCGCTTGGGGCGGCGAAAACGGAGAAAGTTGGTCGAGTTGCCCACGCAGGTCAACAACTTGTTTTTGCAGGGCAACGACCTCGCCGGCGCTAAGCTGCGGCAGTCTCAATCGGCTTTCCGCTGCCTGGAGGCGCCGGCGCAGGGCCGGCAGGCGCAGGCCAGCCCACCAATCGCGCGCCACCATTTCCGCATTGGGCGGCATTTTCTGTAAAATCCAGGCCGAGACTAACGATTCCTGGGCGGCCGGGAGCGAAGACATGAAACGGTTGAGCGAGGCCGGATCGTCGGGGCGCAGGTCACTGCCGAGGATGTTGGCGAGCATTTCGCTGCCGGGGGTTTCCTCGATTACCTCCGGCCAATCTTGCGCCAGGAGAAAACTACGTGCTTCACCGTCGCGCAGCGCAAGCAGGCAAAGCATCGCGATCTCGTGGGGCGGGGCCGGGGCGACGGTCCGTGGCCGCGCCTCGGATGTTCGGCCCCGCGGCGGCTTCGGCAGGAGGCTGGTGAAATCCGCCGTCCCGACCCCGAGCCGCGCGGCCACCTTGTTGATCACCTCGTTTCGCATCAACGGGTCGTGCACCCGCGCGACCGTTTCGGCCAGTTGCCGGGCGAGCTGCATCTTCGCACTCAGATTGGTCAGGTCGATCGAGGTCGCCTCACGCTCGATCCAGAAATCGAAAAAATCGCGCGCCGCGGCGATCCGGGCGCCGAATTTTTCCGCGCCCTCCTTTCGGACTAACGAGTCTGGATCCTCTCCTGCCGGCATTTCGGCCACGCGGACGACGAGGTTGTTCTCCAGAAGCGGCTCCAAGGAGCGCTCGGCGGCTTTTTGCCCGGCGGCATCGGCGTCGAAGCAGAGCACGGCTTCGTTAACGTAGCGTTTCAAGATCCGCGCCTGACCTTCGGTGAAGGCGGTCCCTTGCGGCGCAACCACATTCGTCAGGCCGGCCTCGAAGAGCGTGATGAGATCGAGCTGTCCTTCGCAAACGATGGCGCAATCGGCGTCGATCAGGCCGCGCTTGGTTTTGTGCAGACCGAAGAGGATGCTGCCTTTGCGGAAGAGCGGCGTTTCCGGCGAATTGAGGTATTTGGCGGTCTCGGTCTCGCTTGTCAGGATGCGTCCGCTGAAGGCGATCACCTCGCCGACATCGTTGCAGATCGGGAACATGAGGCGGCCGCGAAAGCGATCGTAGACCTCGCTCTCGGGCCGCTCCTCATCGCGCAGCTTGACCAGTCCGCTCTGCAAAATCGTCCCGCGTTTGTAGCCTTCATCGAGCGCCCATTTCAGGCAGGCGTCCCAACTGTCCGGCGCAAAACCGAGCTGCCACGATTTCGCAATCTCATTCGTCAGGCTCCGTCTCTTCAGGTAATCGCGCGCCGGCCCGCCCAGCTCGCGCTTCATCAGGTTGTGGTGAAACCACTCCGCCGCTTCCGCGTGCAGTCGCAGCAAGGTGCGGCGCGCCTCGTGTTGGCGATCGTCTTCGCTCGAAACGCCTTGCTCTTCGATCACCGGAATACCCGCCCGCGCCGCCAGTTTCTTCACTGCTTCAGGAAAACTGATGTGCTCGTAGAGCCCGACGAATTTAAAAATGCTGCCGCCTTCTCCACAGCCGAAACATTTAAAAATCTGCCGCTGCGGATTGACCGTGAAGGAGGGCGACTTCTCCTGATGGAATGGGCAGAGCGCCTTCCAGGTCGCGCCCGCGCGCTTAAGGGGAAAGTAGGAACCGATCACTTCCACGATGTCATTCGCGGAGGCGACCTGCTCGATGATGTGGGTTGGGATCGTGCCCATGAACGCGATTTTTCCTCGTGACGACGGCGGAACCCTGTCAGATTAATGCAGTGCCTTCGGGCCTCCAAACGTTCTTGTTATGATCCGCCACACGCCTCGTTTTTTGATCTCCTTGCTCGCCGTCACCTTTTCGTTAGGCGACGGTGGCCGCGCGCGATGTTCCCATCAAGCAGGGAGACGTTGTGGTCATTCCGCTCAAAGGCGAAGTCTCGCCCTCGCTCGCGCTTTTTCTCCGCCGCGCCCAGAAAACAGCGGAGCGCGAAGGCGCCGCCGCGATCATTTTCGACATGGATACATATGGCGGCCGGCTCGATTCGGCGGAAGAAATCACCGGCATTCTGAATCACGCCATCATCCCGACCTACACCTATATCAATTCCAACGCGGGCTCGGCCGGCGCGCTTATCGCGCTGTCCACCAAACATATTTATATGGCGCCCGTCAGCGCGATCGGTGCGGCCGCGCCCATTCTCTCGACGGGCGAGGATCTGCCGCCGACGGCGAAGGAAAAAACGATCTCCTACTGGTCGGCGCTGATGCGCGGGACGGCGCTGCGCAATGGCCACAACCCCGACATCGGCCAAGCCTTCATGGACAAGGAGAAGGAAGTGAAGATCGGCGACCGGGTCATCCACCCGAAAGGCACCCTTCTGACCCTCAACGCGCAGGAAGCGACGGAGAAGATCAACGGCAAACCCGTCCTCGCCGACGGCATTGCCGATTCGCTCGACGACGTGGTGAAGAAGGCGGGACTGAAAGGCGAGGTGGTGCAGTTCGAGCCGAGCGGCTTTGAGCAACTGGCTTTCTGGCTGACCACGCTCGCGCCCCTCTTATTGTTAGGCGGAATCCTCGGCGCCTACATTGAGTTCAAAATGCCCGGATTCGGTTTGCCGGGTATCCTCTCCATCATCTGTTTCGCTCTCTTCTTTCTCGGGCATTATTTTGCCGGGTTGGCCGGTTGGGAAGTGGTCGCGCTCTTCGTGCTCGGAATCATTCTCGTCCTCGTGGAGATCTTGTTTTTTGCCCACTCGACGATCCTCTTCGGGGTGGTCGGCGCGCTCTTGATTTTTGGGTCGCTTCTCTGGGCCATGATTGATCGTTACCCGGGGCAGGAGTTTTTCCCGACCGGCGAGATGTTGAAAATGCCGCTGCTCAATTTGCTTTTGACCTTTGTCGCGGCCGCGGTCCTGATTGCGATTCTCGCCCGCTACCTTCCGCAGACGAACATCTATCGCCGCATCGCTCTCTCGGCCACCAATCCGCCCGGTCCATCGTTAGCCGGCGCGCCGCGCACCTTCGCCACCTCGCTTCCGCTTACGCCCGGGATGCGAGGACGCTCTCTCACCATCCTTCGGCCGAGTGGGAAGGCGGAGTTTGGAGACCATGTCGTGGATGTGGTGACGGGAGGGGAATTCATCGCGCCGGAAACGCCGGTCACGATCATCTCGACCGACGGAATGCGCGTCGTGGTCAAGGGAGTTGCCGCCTGATGTCGCGCCGGTCGCCCGTCCTGGCTGCAGAATCGCGCCCTTCGCTCTCGCGCACCATGCGGATGGCGCTGAGCTATCTGGCGCTTTTCTTCTTCACCGCTTTCGCGCTTTATCCGATCAGCCGCATCGTCACGATCGCGCTCCGGCCGGGCGATCAGTTGCTTTCGTCGTCGCTCGCGCTCATTCCGCGCGGCGCGACTCTGGCGAACTTCCGCATCCTGATTTTCGAGACGCCGTTTCTGCGCTGGCTGGGCAATTCCACCCTCATCGCGCTCGCGGTCACGATCACCGGCGTCGCGCTCGCCTCCACCGCCGGGCTACGCGCTTTCACGTTTTCGTTTTCTTGGCCGCAGCGCGACGCTCAACGGGCTTCTCGTTACGCAGATGTTTCCCGGCGACGATGCTGCTCCTCCCGCTCTATCTCATCCTGATCAAGCTCAGCCTGATCAACTCCTATCTCGGCGTCATCATCATCTACAGCGCGACGGCGCTGCCGTTCTGCATCTGGCAATTGAAAGGCTACTACGACACCATCCCGCTCTCGCTCGAGGAAGCCGCCGGGATCGATGGCTGCACGCGCTGGCAGTCGTTTTATCTCGATCGTCCTCCCGCTCTCGCGCGCCGGCGCTCGTCATCACCGCGCTCTTTTCCTTCATGACGGCGTGGAACGAATATGTCGTCGCCGCGCTCGTCCTGCAGGATGTGCAATATTTTCACTCTCCCGCTCGGCTTGAAAATGTTTCAGTCGAACATGAGCACGCAATGGGGACTCTACGCCGCCGGGGCGCTGCTCGTTTCCGTCCCGGTCGTGGTTCTCTTTTTCGTCCTGAGCCGATTCCTCATTTCCGGCTTGAGTTCCGGGGCGGTAAAGGGTTGAAATTGCCCCTCGAATATGAAAAAGCTCACCTTCGCGCTCTGTCTCACTCCTCGCTTTCGGCTTCGTGCGGGCGGACCAGACCAACGTCGCCGAAGACGACGCCAGCCAGGACGCCTACAACGGCGGCTTCGACAGCGGGAAGAATGGCGGGAGCGGTTTTGGCGAATGGAAAATGACGAGCGAAGGCAACGACGAGAACCGGCATTCCGGATTTTTCGTCGCCACGACCGAGAACAACAAGGACCTCAACGGCATCGCCAAGAACGGCAAAGCGTGGGGCCTTTTTGCCAATGGCACTGGCTTCGAGCAGGCGGTCGCCTATCGCGCTTTCACGGCCCGCTCGCGGTCGGCGATTCTTTTTCCTTCATGATGGAGAACGGACCGTTCGAGAAAAAATTCGAGACCGACGATCCGGCCGCCGGCTCGGTCGGCCTGACTCTGCGGACGAGTAACGCGACCGATTCGACGGAGCGATTACAACAAGGACGCCGTTTTCGAATTCGGCTATTACCAGGGGAAACCGAACTACCAGATTTATGACGGCTCGGGCGAGGACAAGACCGATTCCGGCGTCGCGTTTACCGACGCGCGGCGTTATCGTCACCGTCACGATCACGGGCGAAGACACCTACGATCTGGAAATCCAGACGATGAGCGACAAGAAGCGTGACGAAATTGCCGGGCCGAAAACTGAAAGCGGCGGGTGCGATCACGAGCCTGGCGATGTTCAATCGCAACAGCGAGAAGAGCGACGCCTTCTTCAACTCGCTGCAGGTGGCGCGCGAAGCAAAATAGTATCCTCCGTCTAATTCTTCTTCGAGAAGTGCGCCCGGCGCGGCTCGAACGCGCAACCTACAGCTTCGGAGGCTGTCACTCTATCCAGTTGAGCTACGGGCGCAGCGAAGCGTGATTATAACGGCCGCGCCTAAAAGCACAAACCGGCGGCAGGATTGGAGGTCGGGCTTTGAAAGCCCGGCCTCGGCGACTTGCGCCGCTTTACGGCCCCGTCGCAGTATGAAACACGGGCGAAACAGGAGCCGCCCGTCCGGATTGATGGACGGCGACAGGCGGCGCGCCCTTTACAATGGCGCCGGGCCCGCGCTACGTATCCGGCCCCGTTTTCGAAGCAGAAAGCGACTTTATGAACATCATCGACACCATCGCCAAAGAGCAGCAAAAAACCGACGTGACGAAATTCAAAGTGGGCGATGGGGTGCGCGTGCATACCCGGGTGCGCGAAGGCGATAAGGAACGGATCCAGATTTTCTCCGGGATCGTGATCGGGCGCAAAGGGACGGGTTTGAACCAGACGTTTACGGTCCGCCGCATCTCATACGGTGAAGGCGTGGAGCGTGTTTTCCCGGTTCATTCCCCGCGCATCGCGAAGGTGGAAGTGGAAAAACAGGGCCGGGCCCGTCGGGCCAAGCTCAATTATCTGCGCAATCGCAAGGGCAAGGAAGCGACCGCGGTGCGGGAGTAGTTTGCGCCCGCTGATCTTGCTCGCGGCGACGGATCAAGAATTCTGGGGAGCGCACGCGACTCGCGTGCCGATTGCGGCGACTCGCCGCAAACATCTGCGCGTGGTATCGGCTGATGATTAGCTATCTTTCCCTCCGTCCGGCAATCCGGCGAGGTCGCCGGATTGAGCACGCGAGGCGCCCGCACACAGGCGGGCAGGCTGTGCGCTCCCCGGAGCGACCGGCGCCGCGTTCTGGAAAAATCTGCGCGCAATCCGCATTCAATGTGGATAGACTCGATCGAGAATGCGCTGCGGATTCCGGCATGAGAAAAAACTGCGCTCGTTAGGCATGGTCCGCATTGCCGGGATCGATGAAGCGGGACGCGGCGCGCTCGCCGGTCCGGTGGTGGCGGCGGCGGCGATTCTGCCGGAGCGTTTTCGCCACCGGAAGTTGAACGATTCGAAACAACTTTCGCCCGACCTGCGCGAGGAAATTTACCAATATCTGACGAACCATTCCGAGATCGTCTGGGCGGTTGGGATTGTCGATTCGATCGAGATCGACCGGATCAACATCCTGCGCGCCTCGCATCAGGCGATGCGCATCGCAGTTTCTGGCCTAACGATCTTTCCGGAGCACGTCCTGATTGATGGTTTGCCGGTTTTTCCGTTCCCGCTCCCGCAAACAGCGATCATCGACGGTGACTGCCTGAGCCTGAGCATCGCGGCGGCGAGCGTGATCGCGAAGGTCACGCGCGACAGATTGATGCGGGAATTTTGCACCCGCTTTCCGCAATACTGCTTCAGCCAGCACAAAGGCTACGGCACCGAACTGCATCTCCAGAAACTTCATGAACACGGCCCTTGCCCGATTCACCGCCGCTCGTTTGAGCCGGTGGCGCAGCCTGTTTTCTCGTTCTAGCGCCGGGCATCTGCGGCTCGGCGCACGGGGTGAAAAACTGGCGGCGCGCCATCTTCGCCGCGGCGGTTTCAAGATTCTTTACCGCAATTTCCGCGGACGCCAGGGCGGCGAGATCGACCTCGTCTGCCGCGATCGCGACACGCTCGTCTTCGTCGAAGTGAAAACGCGCACCCGGGAAGATTTTGGCCGGCCGCTTGAAGCGGTTGGGCCCCGGAAGCAGCGTCGCATTTCGTTAGGCGCGCTCGCCTGGCTGCGGTTGTTGGGCAATCCCGACATTCTTTTTCGCTTCGATATTGTGGAGGTGACGATGGCGGAGGGGGCACCGCCGAAAATCGAGCTGATCCGCAACGCCTTTCAGTTGCCGGATCAATATTTGTACTAAAAGCCGTCTCATCAATCCGCACAGGCTGTCATTCTTCGCTTTGCGCAGAATAACAGAAATTATTAATGGGATGGCTTCGAAGGCCCGGCGACAACGGTGCGTTTTTTTCTGTTCCTGCCGCGCGTTTTCTGCTAGAGCCGATCCATGACTAGGCCGAATCGTGAAAGCAGTGGCCTAACGACACAAGTCGTAAGGCAGTCGGGGCGGTTCTTCCGCCTCCTCGGTGGGGTGAGCATTCTCTGGCTGGTTGCCTCCGGTGGCATGGCCCGAAGCGAGGCGAGCACCACCGAAGTAATCTATAGTTTCGCCGGCGATGATGACGGTGAATATACCGACACCGACATTGCGCGGGACGCGGAGGGCAATCTTTATGGGACGTCCGTGCTGGGCGGAGATTTTGGCGGCGGCACCGTCTGGCAGCTCTCGCCGGTTGGTGCTGGCTGGGTTCACAGCGTCCTCTACAGTTTCACCGGAGGCGCCGATGGCGGTGAGCCTTACAAGGGCGTAACCCTTGACGCCGCGGGCAACCTCTACGGGACGGCGGTGACCGGTGGTTCGGGGAGCTGTGAAGGCGGATGTGGAGTTACCTATAAGCTGACCAAATCCGGCACCACTTGGAGTCAGAGTGTCATCCATGCCTTCACCGGCGGGGACGATGGCTCCGGTCCTGGTGCGAGGGTCGCGGTAGACGGACGAGGCAACGTTTACGGGATGACTCCGACCGGCGGAGCCAACGGATTGGGAACGATCTACGCCCTGCATCCGAAGTCGACTGGAGGTTGGGCGATGCGAGTTATTCACACTTTTACGGGCGGGTCCGACGGATCGTCAGGCTCGGCGGGCAAGCTGCTTCTTCGTGGCGGGCGGATCTACGGTGCGGCGACGACCGGAGGATCGAATGGTAGCGGCATCGTTTTCGAACTAACGCCGACTCGAATTGGGGAGTGGAGTTTAAAGACTATCTATTCATTCCAGGGCGCTCCAGACGGTGTCTTCCCGTACGGTGCTTTGCTTTTCGATGCGGAAGGTAATGTCTACGGCACGACCTATTATGGCGGAGCGAACGGCTTGGGCACGGTTTACAAACTGTCTCCCACCGTCGCCGGAGAATGGAACGAAACAGTGCTCTACAGCTTTAGAACGGGGCGCGATGGCAACAGCTCCATCAGTAACCTGGTCTCGGACGCAGCTGGGAATCTCTACGGCACTACCAGTGAAGGCGGACTGGGGAGCGGCACAATCTTCGCGGTAACTGCGGGTCAAAACGGAACGTGGACCGAGAGTATCCCTCATCGCTTCCACGACTCTCCTGATGGAGCCTTTCCCTATGCAGGTATGGTCGGTGACGGCGCCGGAACCTTCTTCGGCGCAACCGTTCACGGCGGCGCTGCCGGCGAGGGAGCGATTTATAAGTTTACTCCCTGAAGTGCAGTGGGTCTGAATACGGTGGCACGTTGAACTCGCTTTGAGCGAGGACGCGGTCCAAGCTCCATCGAGTGATGGCGCGGACCAAAAAATCGAGGTGGTCGTTTACACCCCTTGATTTTTTGTTGTTGGCCGTCCCGGTCGCGGTCGCACTGCGTTATGTCGCGGCCTGGCGCAATGACACCGTGCTCTTTGTTGTTGCGGCCATCGCGATCGTCCCGCTGGCCGGATGGATGGGGCGCGCGACGGAACAATTGGCCGCGCGCTCGGGTGCAGGCGTGGGTGGCTTGCTCAACGCGACTTTCGGGAATGCGGCGGAGTTGATCATTGCCCTGGTCGCGCTGAGCAAGGGCCTCACCGGGGTGGTCAAAGCGTCGATCACCGGGTCAATCATCGGCAACCTCCTGCTCGTGCTCGGCGCCTCGATCCTGGCCGGCGGATTGCGTTATCCCAAACAAACTTTTAACCAGACAGCCGCGCGCGTTTCGGCGACCTCGCTTGGGCTGGCAGGAATTGCGCTGCTCATTCCGACGATTTTCCACGCGGCGGCGGCGGGCCGCTCGGCTGGATGGACCGAGGAAATTGAGGACCGGCTCTCCGTCGCGATAGTGCTCGTGCTCTTCATCACTTATTTCCTCTCGCTCTTTTTTCATCTTGTCACGCACCGTGAGATTTTCGAAGGCATCGCGCAGTCCGGGCCTAACGACGAGGCGCTCTGGCCGCTCTGGCAATCGATCACGGCGCTGGCGGTCGCGACGACGGTCGTGGCGGTGTTGAGCGAATTTCTCGTCGGCTCGATCGAAGCGGCGCGACACGCACTCGGTCTGACCGAGCTCTTCGTCGGCGTCGTTGTAATCGCGTTCGTTGGCAACGCCGCCGAACACTCGACCGCCGTTTGGAGTGCCTGGAAAAACAAGATGGACCTGAGCCTGGGGATCGCGACCGGATCGAGCCTGCAGATGGCGCTCTTTGTTACGCCGGTGCTCGTCCTCGCTTCCTATGCCTTTGGTGATTCGATGAACCTGGAATTCTCGCTCCCGGAAATAGCGGCCATTCTTTTTTCGATCTGGATCGTGGGTAAGATCAGCGGCGATGGAGAGAGCAACTGGTTTGAAGGAGTGCAACTGCTCTCGCTTTACGTGATTATTGCGCTGCTCTTTTACTTTCTGCCGCCCGCCACGTCGCCCTGACGCACGCCTAACAATGATTCGATCCGGGCCGGAGCGCGTTCGTTTGCGATGACCAGCCATCCGGTTGTTGCGCGCACTTTTCCGCGCTGGGTTTTGCCGTTTGCGCTCGCTCTCTGCGGTTATCTGATTCTTGCGCTTTGTTCCGCGCGGGACGGGCGCCTCCCGCTCAGTGTCTGGTGGGGAGTCCAACTTGTCGGTTGGATCAGCTGCGCCTGGTTTTTGCGCATGGTGCGCAATGACTGGCCGACGATCGGGCTGGATCGTGGCAAGCGCGCTCGCTTTTCGCATCTGCGGACTCTGGGCGACTCCACCGCTGGAAGATGATTATCAACGCTACCTTTGGGATGGATGGCGCACCATTCAGGCCGGCTCGCCCTATGGCCGTGCCCCGCAGGAATTCTTTGGTGTGCTGGAAAAGCGCCCGCCCGGAATCGAGACCGCGCTCAACGAGCTTAATCACCCTGACCTAACAACGATCTACGCACCGGTTACGCAGATCTTCTTCGCCGCCGCCGCGGCGATCGCTCCCGGATCGTTGCTCAGTCTGAAGCTGTTACTGCTTCTCGTCGACGCCGCTCTCCTGTTTCTTCTCGGCGCCTTTGGCGGACGGCGGGCAGCCTGGTTTTATGGCTGGTGTCCGCTCGTCGTAACGGAGATCGCGTTTCATGCTCATCCGGAGGCGTGGGCTTTGCTCTGGCTGATCGCCGCCTGGATTTGCGCGCGTCGCGAGCGCTATTTCTTTGCCGGTGTACTCGCGGGCGTGGCGGTGGGTGCAAAGCTCTTTGCCCTTCTCGCCGTTCCTTTTCTGGCGTGGCGACGGCCATTCATCGTTCTGCCCGCGCTTCTGGCTGTGTTGGGAATAATTTACGCGCCGCTTCTCGCCTCCGGTTCCTCCGCGGAATGGGCCGGACTGCATGCGATGGCGAGCTACTTCGAGTTCAATTCTTTCGGTTACGCCTTGCTCGCGCATTTCTTCGGATCGACCGTGGCACGACCCCTTTGGCTGATTTTGTTTGGTCTGATCGCCGCATTCTTGTTCGCTCGCTGGGCCGGGCGAAAGCGGAGCTTGCAAGAGGCACCGGTCGCCGACGTCATACTCGCATTCTTCCTCCTCTCGCCCGTGCTCAATCCTTGGTACCTGGTTTGGCTGGTCCCGTTTGGGGCCGCGCGGCCTACACCGCGCGCCGTCGCGCTCCTCATCGTTATCCCGCTGAGTTACGCGACTGGATTGAATCTGGGCGATTCAACTTTGGCAACCTACGCGCAGCCGCTTTGGGTGCGTCCGGTCGAATTCGGAATCGTAATGCTCGCGGCGCTGAACGGCTTTGGGCTGCGTCTGCACCCGGGGTCGGCCCACGCGCCAGACTTGTCATCCCGAGGCCGGCGCAGCGCGCCGAGGGATCTCTCCTAGGGTCTGGCGGAGTAATTCCTCGCGCTCGATGCCCAAGACCCTGCGTGAGGTCCCTCGCCGTCTTCGCGGGCTCGGGATGACAACGCCTCGAACGAGACCTTGAGCAAATACATGGACCCAGCGTCCGCGCGAAATCCTTACTTCGATAAGGCGACCTTGGGCGGCGGCTCCGCCTTGGCCCATGACGGCGCCTTGGTGATGAATTTTCCGAATCGCATCCGCAAGTAGTACTCGAGCGCGTTCATCTCGCGATCGGTTAGCCGCTTCGACAGCTCCGTCGAATTCATCTTCCCGCCCGCGGTCGCGGGTAGCATCTTTTGCAAGGCAACCAGGCGTTGCATTTTTTCCGCGGCGTTCGCCGGAGTCAGTTTCGGCTTTCCGAGTTTGTAATTCCCGGCGAAGAGAGCTTTGCCGCGGTTATATGGTTCCTCGGCGACGACCACGGGGACCGCATTGGCCGCAGCCGGATGCGCCCTATCGAAGTTGGTCCGGTTGATCGATTGATTGATGGGGGGCTTCGCGACTGACCCGGAGGCGAAAGCGAGCGATGGGCTTGTCGCCGCGAGCGCCGCGAAAAGGATCATGGCTGGCCGACGCATTACGCTCAAGTTATGGGGAGAACGCGAGGAAATCACGCTCTTTTTCCCGAAGCACCAGCGCGCGCTAACTCAATAGCGATAATGCTCGGACTTATACGGGCCTTCGATCGGCACACCGAGATATTCAGCTTGCTTGTCGGTCAGCGTCGTCAGCTTCACGCCGATCTTTTGCAGATGGAGGCGCGCCACTTCTTCGTCGAGCGATTTGCTCAGGACGTAGACGCCGACTTTGTAGGTGTCTTTGTTCCGCCAGAGATCGAGCTGCGCGAGGACCTGATTCGAGAACGAATTAGACATTACGAAGCTCGGATGGCCCGTGGCGCAACCAAGATTCACGAGCCGGCCTTCCGCGAGCATGAAGATCTCGTGGCCGTCACTAAAGGTGTACTTGTCGACCTGCGGCTTGAGGTTGGTGCGCTTGATGTCTTTGCGCTCGTTGGTCGGCTCGATTGAGTCGGCCCGCCATGCTTTTGGTTTAACCGAAACATTCGTCGGCGTGGTGGTGGTGGCGTTGGTGGGCAACGCCGCCGAGCATTCCACGGCTGTCTGGACGGCCTGGAAAAACAAGATGGATCTAAGCCTGACCATCGCGACCGGCTCGAGCCTGCAGATGGCGCTCTTCGTCACACCCATACTGGTGTTCTGCTCCTACGCCTTTGGCGACCCGATGACGCTCGAGTTTTCCCTGCCCGAAATCGTTTCGATCGTCCTCTCGATCTGGATCGTCGGCCAGATCAGCGGTGACGGGGAAAGCAACTGGCTCGAAGGCGTGCAGTTGCTCTCCGTCTACACCATCATCGGGATACTCTTTTACTTCCTGCCCGCGCTCCCGCATCAGTGACGGACGACTGCAAAGGCAATCAGATCCTGGCGGGTCCGACGAAGAGATTTGCACAAGGAAAGCGGCGACCGCCGAGGCGCGGCCGCAGAGAGACCCGTGCCTCATCGACAAAACAAACCGCGCTTTCCATGAGGACTGCAGCCTACCGAGAATCCAAAGTGAACATTTCCAGTCGTCAAAGGGACCGTGTTGCGCGGTTTGCGAGTGTGGTATTCTTCGCAAATGAAAATATGTCGTCTGCTTTTTCTTCTTCTCGTCGGCGGAACATTTGCGCCGATCCTTCATGCGCAGGAGCTTGATGGCAGCGACGTGGGCAAGGAGCTGCGCCAGCGGGATGAGAAGATCAGCAAATTGACCATCGAGGAGCAACTCAAGCTGCGGGCGGCCCAACAGCAGGCCGCCAAGGATCCCGCCGTGCAGGAGGCCATGCGGAAGCGAAACGAAGCGATCAACGAATTTCGCGCCGCGATCCGCGCCGCCATGCTCAAAGCCGATCCCTCGGTGGAGTCGATCCTGCAAAAAGTGGCCATGCCCGACAGGCCGATACCGTGAGGCCGGCGCGGCCGAGATGAAGGACTCGCCTCCCTGCGACCAGTGCACCGGCCTTTGCTGCACGGCCCAAGCCTCATGGACGGGAGTGCACCTCACGAAAGAGGAGGTGGAACGCGAGCCATTCAAGAGCATCGCGGTCCCGAGCAAGGACGACGCCCGGCAAATGGTCTTCGATTTCGATCTGGAGGATGGGTGCTGCCGCTTCCTCGACCGGGCGACGCGGCGCTGCACGATTTATCATGACCGGCCGGAAGCCTGCCGCCGCTTCGATTGTCGCACCCAGCCCTGGATGGGTGCATTTTTCCGCGCCAACCCCGGCATGCTCACGCTCATCTCCGAGTACGAAAAGGCGAAATGACGCGGGGAGCCTGGTCTGGTCGTGGTTCATGGCCGTGCTCGCCCTCATCCGGGGCGCTTCCGTCAGCCTTACCCAGAAGCGCGACTGCATGATGGTCGGCCCAGCCGCGCCCGAAGAATCGCTCCCGGCCGATCCGACCCTGCCGCCCATGCCGCAGTTGCCGACAGCCCGCCGAAAAACGCCTCGCTCGATCCCAGGCTTCTTCGATTTCTTGACCAGGCTGGTGGGGCGAATCAAGGAGGCTCTCGATTACGACCTCGCGGATGGCGTCCTGCTCGGGATCGCGGGCTCCGAAATGCCGGCCGCCGACTCGGCGATCGTGCCCCAGCTCGAGGCGGTTATTCGCACCAGCGGCAAGCCGGAACTGACCTGCAAGAAGGGCATCTTCCAGGGCTACAACGTCTGGCTCGCCCGCTCCGGCGGGGAGAAGAAAAACATCGGTTTTTCCAGCTCGCGGCACTTTATGGTCGAGGAACCGCTGCCCGCGGCGGGGGTGGCCGAAGTCTGGAACTTTGAAGTGCAATCCCGCTACAAAGACGCGCCCTTCGGCCAGGTCTCGCAACCCTTCGGCATCACGGTGCGCGGCTGAGGCGGTGTTCGTTAGGGGCGGCGGGCGGCGGCATTTTCCACCAGGGAACGTCGCGTGCCGCACCGGCGCGCCGGCCTGCCGCCTAACGACATTTTCGCGGCCGAGAATGCGCCCGCCGGCGCGGCCGTTAGGGAACCGTCCCGGACCGGCCAAAAGGGGGGCTAAAAAGGGGGCTAAAAGGGGGTGCAAAAAAAGTAACAAATTGATATTTTTTTTTCTTGTCAAAAGAAAATTGCCTGATATTCCTCACACTGATGACCAACAAAACGCCTGCCCTTAACGCAATTAAGACGGGCCTCGCTGGAGCCGCCGCACTGGCTGCTGGAAGTGAGGCGTACGGTGCCGTGGTGCCTGCCGCATCGCTGCCCGTTAACTACACTCCAACCACCGTCACCTCGAATAATCTTCAGTCGTGGGACGTCGACGGTGACGGCAATCCTGATTTCCAGTTCGTCTTTTATCAGAAGTCAGGTAACAGCGGCTTGAACTGGCTTTCGGGCGCTTACGGATACGGAGGCGTGGGCATCGCTGCGCCGGTCGCCTACATCGGCAGCTTCGGTCTTTCCTACTGCAATCGACTCGTTACGAGCGCGAACATTGGGCCGTCAAGCATCTTCAACCAGGTGCAAACCTCGACGGGCGGCTATTTCAACGTCTTGGCCTCGCGCTATAAGACCACGCTCTATGGGCAGTGGAAGACGGTTACGCAGGGCTTTATGGGCTTTGAGTTTACTGCGGCCGACAACCAGTTGCACTACGGCTACATCGAGATCAAGACGTCGCGCTTTGTGAACTCCACCAACAAGGGCGGGCAGTTCTTCCTCCAAGCCTTTTACGAGACCGACCCGAACACGTTAATTCATGTCGTTCCGGAACCCGGCACGCTGGCGTCACTTGCTTTCGGCGCGGTCATCCTCGGTGGCGCAGCGCTCCGCCGCCGCAAAGCCTAATCTCGTCATCGCTTCTCTAAATCCCGGCCTTCAATTTTGGAGGCCGGGATTTTGCTTTCCTGGATTAATGCGCTTTAGCTCCATCTCGTGAAACGCCTCACCAAACGTGTCCTCCTTATCGGCTGGGACGCCGCCGATTGGAATATGATCCGCCCGCTCATCGCCGAGGGGAAGATGCCCGTCCTGCAAAAATTAATCGAGGTGGGTGTGAGTGGGAACGTGGCAACGCTGTCGCCGGTCATCTCGCCGATCCTCTGGAACTCGATCGCCACCGGCAAACGTGGCTACAAGCACGGCATTCTCGGTTTCATCGAGCCCTCACCTGATGGCAAGGGCATCCGGACCGTCCGCAGCACGTCGCGCAAGGCCAAGGCGCTCTGGAATATTATCGGCCAAAACGGCATGCGCAGCAGCGTGGTGAACTGGTACGCTTCACACCCGGCGGAGCCGATTCAGGGGACGATCTTCACCAACGTCTTCCCGTTTATGCTCGGCCCGAAAACCGAGCGCATCCCGCTCGATCCGCGCTCGGTGCATCCGCCGGAATTGCTCCAGCTCGCAGAGAACATGCAGGTGAATCCCGCAACCTTCACTCCCGCGCAACTCCTGCCGTTTTTCGTCAATAAGATTCCGGCGGTTGGAGAGAACGATCTCAGGTTGAGTATCGCGGCCAAGATCCTCTCGGAATGCGTGACGACGCATAACGCCGCGACCTATCTCGCGGCGCGCGACGACTGGGATTTTCTCGCGGTTTATTACGAAGCGATCGATCATGCCTGCCATAATTTCATGGAGTACCATCCGCCGGCCATGGCCCACGTGAGCCCGGAGGACGCGGAATGCTTCGGCGAGGTGGTACGGGGGTTTTATCAATTTCATGACCTGATGCTGGGGCGGTTGCTTGACCTCGCCGGGCCGGACTCGACGGTGATTCTGCTTTCCGATCACGGCTTTTACAATGATCACCTGCGCCCCCCGGTGGCTAAGCATTCGACCAAACAAGCCGATAAATTTGGCCCGGTGATGAATCCCATCTCATGGCATCGCCGCCAGGGTATCTTCGTGGCCGCCGGTCAGCCATTGAAGCGCGATGAGCTGGTTCATGGAACGAGCCTGCTCGATATCGCGCCGACCATCCTGGCGCTCCTCGGCCTGCCGATTCCGGATGATATGGATGGGCGGGTGTTGACGAGGATTTTCGCGGAGCCGATCGAAATCGAGCGGATCGACTCTTATGAAGCGCCGCATCCCAAAGACGGAATGCATCGGGATGTGGCGGTCGAGGAGACTGACCCCTACGCCGCGCGCGAGGCGCTGGAGCAACTCGCCCAACTCGGCTACATCGAGCTGCCCGACGCGAACGACCCCAAGAAAGCGGCGGAGTATGCGATCTGGGAGCGTGACGGGAACCTGGCTCAGGTCTATTTCGCCGCCAACAAAACAGAGGAGGCGCTTGAGATCCTGAACAAGATGCTCGCGCAACGGGATCTGCCCGGTCTCAGAATCCGGGTCGGTCTTTGCCTGCTCTCGCTCGGCCGGGCGGCGGACGCCGAACCGATGATCGCGAAAGTGGTGCAGGAGAATCCCGACCTCCATGGCGCGCGGCTCATCATGGGACGAATTTTGATGGCCCTGAACCGGCTCGACGAGGCGTTTGCAATGCTCGAGCCCTTGCAGAGTGACGAAACCAACAACCCAATTTTCCAGGCTGCCTTGGGCATGGTCTACATGCGGCGCGGTTTGCTCGATGAGGCGGAGGACGCTTTCCGCCGCGCGATCGAGCGGGATGAGGATAGCGTGGAGGCGCACGACGGGCTGGGCATCGTGCTGCGCCGGCAGGGCCGCTACGAAGATGCGATCTACGAGCACATGCGCGCCGCCGCGCTGCAACACCTCCGCCCGCAAACCCACATGAACCTCGGGATCGCACTCGCCAACAGCCAGCAATTCGATTGGGCGATCCGCGCTTTCTCGCTCGCCGCGGAGATGGCGCCCGCCGAGCCGCTGCCGCATCGCTGGCTGGCGATGATTTATCGCCGCGTGAAGAAGGACAAGGAGAAGGCGCGCGAGCACCGCGGGAAGTTTGTTGAGCTGGCGCGCCGCAGGAAAGAAGCGGCCGCAGGACGCCGCGAACGCCAGCGCGGCTGGTTAGGCGCGGGCTTTGCCGGAATGGAGGCAACGAGCGGTCGCGAATTCGTCACGATCGTGAGCGGGCTACCGCGGTCCGGTACTTCGTTGATGATGCAGATGCTAGCGGCCGGCGGTGTGCCGCCGCTGACGGACCAACGGCGAGTGGCCGATGAAAGCAATCCGCGCGGTTATTTTGAATACGAAGCGGTCAAGCAATTGCGTGCTGATCGCAGCTGGCTCGCGCAAGCCTGCGGGCAGGCGATCAAGGTCATTCATCTGCTTTTGCAGCGAGCTGCCAGCCGATCGGTCGCTCGCTTTTCGCGTCATCCTGATGCAGCGGGCGATCGGCGAAGTGGTCGCGAGCCAGCGCAAGATGCTGGCCCGTCAGGGCAAGGCCCGCCGCTGCTCTCTCGGATGAGCAGCTCGGTCGAATTTACCTCGGGCAGCTGGAAAAGGCCGAGCGCTGGCTGGCGAGTGCCCCGGTCTTCCGTGTATTGACAGTGGAGTATCGCGCACTCCTCGAAGATCCGGCGCCCGTGGTGGAGCGAATCAATCAGTTCCTCGGTGGCGGGTTGGACACCACGGCGATGGTCTCGGCCGTCGATCCCTCGCTTTACCGGGAACGGGGCCAAACGCTCCCGTCTTGACCAGTCTTGGCAGGGATCAGGCTTCCCATTTAGTAGCGATAATGATCGGACTTGTAGGGTCCTTCTACCGGCACGCCGAGATATTCGGCTTGTTTCGGCGTCAGCGTTGTCAGCTTCACGCCGATCTTTTGCAGATGGAGGCGCGCCACTTCTTCGTCGAGTTCTTTGCTCAGGACGTAAACGCCGACTTTGTAGGTGTCTTTGTTCCGCCAGAGATCGAGTTGGGCGAGGACCTGGTTGGAGAAGGAGTTCGACATGACGAAACTCGGGTGGCCGGTGGCGCAGCCGAGGTTCACGAGACGGCCTTCCGCGAGCATGAAAATCTCATGGCCGTCGGGGAAGGTGTATTTGTCGACCTGCGGCTTAATGTTGGTGCGCTTGATGTCTTTGCGCTCGTTGAGCGGCTCGACCTGAATTTCGTTGTCGAAGTGGCCGATGTTCGCGACGATCGCCTGGTCTTTCATCCGCTCCATGTGGGCGAGGGCGATGACGTCGACGTTACCGGTGGTGGTTACGTAAATGTCGCCCCGGCCTAACGTGTCTTCGATGGTGGTGACTTCATAGCCTTCCATCGCCGCCTGGAGCGCGTTGATCGGATCGATTTCGGTGATGACGACGCGCGCCCCTTGGCCGCGGAGCGATTGCGCGCAGCCTTTGCCGACGTCGCCGTAGCCGCAGATGACCGCGACTTTGCCGGCGATCATGACATCGAGGGCGCGGTTCAAACCGTCGACTAACGAGTGCCGGCAGCCGTAGAGGTTGTCGAATTTCGATTTTGTGACCGAGTCGTTGACGTTAATCGCGGGCACGAGCAACTGGTTTTGCTGCTGCATCTTGTAGAGACGATGCACGCCGGTCGTCGTTTCTTCGGAAACGCCGCGCCATTCCTTGACCATTTCATGCCAGCGGAAAGGATTCTCGCGCTTGACCTCGAGGAGCAAATCCTTGATGCACTGCTCTTCCTTGCTGCTGGCAGGTGATTTCGCCCAGTCGCTGCCCTCTTCGAGTTGATAACCCTTGTGAATCAGGAGCGTGACGTCGCCGCCGTCGTCGACCACGAGCTCCGGACCCTTGCCGCCAGGGAACGAGATTGCCTGGTTGGTGCACCACCAATATTCCTCGAGTGTCTCGCCTTTCCACGCGAACACCGGCACGCCCGCTTTCGCCATGGCGGCCGCCGCATGATCCTGCGTCGAAAAAATATTGCAGCTCGCCCAACGCACGTTTGCCCCGAGATCGATCAGGGTCTCGATCAAGACCGCTGTCTGGATCGTCATGTGCAGCGAACCGGTCACGCGCACGTCTTGAAGTGGCTTCCCGGGCGCGTATTTTTCGCGAATCGACATCAGTCCCGGCATTTCTTTCTCCGCGATCGAGATTTCGCGCCGGCCCCAATCGGCCAGGCTGATGTCGGCGACTTTGTAGTCCTGTTTCGTTTCGGTTCGAGTGGTAGTGGACATAGTTTTACGCTTTAAGTGGTTAAGTTTTAAGTGGAGCGCTTTTGCGCGGCGCGCTTGAGCATGGAGCGTCGCAAGCCTTCGAGCATCGACGACAGTTCTTTGGACTCTGCGACCAACCGGTCGAACGACGCCTTCTCTAGCAATTCAAGTTTGCGGGCGACATAAAGCAGCGTCCGCAACTCGCCGCATGACCCCTTTGCAATATTGAGGAAATGCGCAACATCCTTGGCGCTGCCGCGTTCGGCTCCCTCCGCGATGTTTGAAGGTATCGAAAGCGCCGCACGGTAGATTTGATCTTTTAGTGTGAATTCCTTGCCGGCCCGAAAGCTTTTGAAAATATCGACAACGAGTCGGCAAGCCCGCTGCCAAACCTCCAAGTCCTCAAACGATTGATAAGCCATACTTAAAACTTCAAAACTTAAACCTTAAAACTACCGCGCTGCGTTTCGCAGCGAGGTTGCTTTGTCGGTCTTTTCCCAAGTGATATCGGGATCGTCTTTGCCGAAGTGGCCGTAGTTGGTGGTTTTGGAGTAGATGGGGCGCAGGAGATCGAGCTGCTGAATGATCTCGGCCGGCTTGAAAGAGAAGATGCGATTGACCGCGCTCTCGATCGCTTCCTCCGGAACCGAATTGGTCTCGAAGGTGTTGATGTTCATGCTCACCGGGTTCGGGTAACCGATGGCGTAGGCGAATTGGATCTCGCAGCGTTTGGCCAGACCGGCCGCGACCACGTTCTTCGCCACCCAGCGCGCCATGTAGGCCGCGCTCCGATCGACCTTGCTCGGGTCTTTGCCGGAAAAGGCGCCGCCCCCATGCCGGCCCCAGCCGCCGTAGCTGTCAACGATGATCTTGCGCCCCGTCAGGCCCGTGTCGCCTTCCGGTCCGCCGATCACAAAGCTGCCAGTGGGATTGATCAGAAACTGGGTCGCGTCGGTCAACATCTCGTTAGGCAAAGTCTTGCGGATAACTTCCTCGATGATGAAGCTGCGAATCTCGGATTGCTTGACCTCTTTCGCGTGCTGGGTGGAGACGACGACGTTGGAAATGCCGACCGGCTTGCCGCCGTCGTAGATCACCGAGACTTGCGACTTCGCGTCCGGGCGGAGCCAGCGTGCCTTGCCGCTCTTGCGGATGCGGGTCAGCTCGCGCCCGAGCCGGTGCGCGAACATGATCGGCGCCGGCATTAGCTCCGGCGTCTCGTCGCAGGCGAAACCGAACATCAAACCTTGATCGCCGGCGCCCTGCTCGGCGTGGCCTTTGCCCTCGGCTTCGCTCGCGTCCACCCCTTGCGCGATGTCCGGGCTTTGGCGGGTGATGATGTTTTGAATGTCGATCTTGTCGGCGTGAAAGACATCGTCATCGTTGACGTAGCCGATCTCGCGGACGGCGTTGCGCACGATCTCGTCGATCGGCACGACCGACTCGAGCGACTTGTCGCCGGGTAAATTCGGGATCGTGATCTCACCGCCGACGATGACGGTATGACTCTTGGCGAAGGTCTCGCAGGCCACCCGGCTTTTCGGGTCGCGTCGGAGACAGGCGTCGAGGACGGCGTCGGAGATGGTGTCGCAAACTTTATCCGGGTGACCCTCACCGACGGATTCGGAAGCAAAAATGAAACGACGAAGCATGTGAAGAAGGGTTCAGGTTTCTGGTTTCAGAGTTCAGGAAGAGGATGGCAACGGCTTGCTGAATCCTGAAACCCGAACCCCTGGGTCTTGATCGATCATATTGACCAATCATGATACGTCGATATATCGTATTATCAGTCCATGGCGTCAACCATTAATTTCCTCCGCCTCCTGGCCGATCCGACCCGGCTCCGCCTCTTGCTCCTGCTGGAGGAGGAGGAACTGTCGGTTGCGGAATTGCAGGATGTTCTCGGGATGGGGCAATCCCGCATCTCCAGCCATCTCGCCCAGCTCAAGCGCGCCGGGGTGGTGGAAGATCGCCGGGCGGGCAAAAACGTTTATTACGGCCTAACGAACGGCCCGAAGCTGGACCCGCAGCGCGCGAAGGTGAGCGAATTGACCCGCGCGCTGGCTCGCGAAATGCCCGAGGTGAAGCGCGATCGGACCGCGCTCAAGGTCGTTCTGCGCAAACGCCAGGACAAGGCGCGCGAGTATTTCGATCAGCTCGCCGGCCGTTTCGGGCGCGATCATTGCCCGGGCCGTTCGTGGCAGGCGCTGGCCCACACCATGATCGCCCTCCTGCCGCCGCTCACCGTCGCGGATCTCGGCGCGGGTGAGGGGACGCTCTCGCAATTGCTCGCGAAAAACGCGCGCAAAGTCATCGCGGTCGATAACGCTCCCAAGATGGTAGAGTTCGGCGCGCAGTTGGCAAAAAAACACGGCTTCAAGAACCTCGAGTATCGCCTCGGCGACATCGCGGACCCGCCGATCGCGAAGAGGCTCGGTCGACCTGGCCATCTTCAGCCAGGCACTCCATCACGCGATTCATCCCGAACGGGCGATTGCCGCCGCCCATCGCATCCTGAAAAAAGGCGGCCGCGTCGTTGTCCTCGACTTGCTCAGCCACCGCTTCGAGAAGGCGCGCGAACTCTACGCCGACCATTGGCTCGGTTTCAGCGAGGTGCAGTTGCACCAATGGCTCGAAACCGCGGGGTTCGGTGATATCGAGGTCACGGTTGTCTCGCGCGAAAAGGAAAGCCCTCATTTCCAGACCGTTTTTGCCAGCGGCGTGAAATAAATCGCGCGTTTTTTCGTGTTCGCGTGTCTAGGCTGGGAAGACTCTGCCTATGAAAACAATCACGCTCTGCGGCGCGCTTGCGCTAACGCTTCTTTTCACAGTGGCCGCGGTCGGGCAGCCGGCCCTGACCATTTACAACCAGAATTTCGCCGTCGTCCGCGATGCCGTGCCGCTGGACCTGAAGCAAGGCGTGAATGACGTGCGCTTCACCGAAACAACTGCCCACCTCGAGCCGGACTCGGTCATTCTGCGCGACCCGCAGGGCAAAACGAATCTGCAAATCCTCGAACAGAATTACCGGAACGATCCGATTTCGCAGGATTTGCTCCTCTCGATGTTTGAGGGCAAAACGATTGATTTCTTGGTCAACTCTCCGAACGAGCCGAGCAAGATCGTTTACGGCAAAGTCATCCGGAGCGGTTATGCCGTGCACGCGCAAGTCGGCCATGCAACGTTACGGCCAGAGCTACGCGATGGCCCAATGACAGCATGGCGGGCGTGGCGGGGCTCTCAGCCGATCATCGAAGTCGAGCGGCAAGTTGCAGTTTCGGCCTCCCCGGCCAGCCGATTGTTTCCGCCGCTTGGCGATGACACGATTCTCAAGCCGACGATTGACTGGAAGATCAACGCCGACAAAGCCGGCAAGCTCAACGCCGAACTCGCCTACGTCACCGGCGGCATGAGCTGGCAGGCCGATTACAACGTCGTTGCGCCGGAGAACAGCGACCTGATCGATCTCGTCGGATGGGTCACGATGGACAACCAGAGCGGCAAGACTTTTGAAAACGCGAAGATCAAATTGATGGCGGGCGACGTGAGCAAGATCCAGCCGGGCGAGGCCGATGGCATGTATGTCGATGGGCCGGGCCGAGATGGCCAACATCCGCCGCAGCGCCGGTGACCGAAAAATCCTTCGACGATTATCATCTCTACACCCTCGCGCGTCCGGCCACGCTGCACGATCGCCGAGACCAAGCAGGTCGAATTCATTCATGCCTCGAACGTGCAATCGCAGAAGCTCTTATGTTTACGACGGGATGAAGTTCGATTGGCTGCGCTATCGCGGCTACTCAGCATGGAGAACATGCGCAACAATCAGGAGCTCGGCACCGAATCCGACTCGAAAGTGGCGGTGATGCGCGAGTTCAAGAACTCCCAGGCGAATCATCTCGGAATGCCGCTGCCGAAAGGGCGGGTGCGCTTTTACAAACAGGACGACGACAAGCAGCTCGAGTTTACGGGCGAGAACGTGATCGATCACACGCCGAAAGACGAAACCCTGCGCATCTACACCGGCAATGCTTTCGATCTCGTCGGCGAACGTCGCCGCACTGATTACAAGATCGATACTTCCAAAAATTGGATCGACGAATCCTTCGAGATTACGCTCCGCAACCACAAAAAAGAAGCGGTCGAAATCCGGGTCGTCGAACATCTCTTTCGCTGGTTCACGTGGGAGATCACGGAAAAATCCGATCCCTTTGTGAAGACCAACGCGCAGAAAGTCGAGTTTCGCGCCCAGCTCAAACCCGACGAAGAGAAGACGCTGCATTACACCGTGCATTACTCGTGGTGAGCTGGGCGCGATTCTAACTCGTTAGGCGGGCCAGAGCCGTGGCAGCCGTGATTCGCTCCCGGCGATTTGGTGGGCGCGCCGCTCCCAGCTTCCAGCAACTGCTGGACGAAGCACCGCGACGTGCACTAATCTTGGCGCAGAGGCTTGCCTCCAAGTCTTTCCGGGAACTGAATGCTATCTCTCCGATGAGTTCCTTCTTTCACGAGCTTAAAAGACGCAAGGTTTACCGGGTGGCGGTCGCCTATGTGATCGCCGCCGGGGGCATCATACAGCTTGCCTCGGCCGTCTTTCCCGCCTGGGAACTGCCCAACTGGGCGCTGCGTCTCGTGGTCGTGCTCCTCCTCGTCGGTTTCCCGATCGCGCTCATCCTGGCCTGGGCATTCGACGTGACGCCGAGTGGCATTCAGGTCACACCCAATGTCCCCGCGGCCGGGAATGAATTGGGGGGAGGCGGACATCGCCGTCGTAATATTTTCGTCCTTGGGTTTTCTGGTCTGGCGGCAGCGTTGGCAGCCGGCCTCCTCCTTTTGCCTCACCTCACGGCCAAGATGGAGAAATCGGTCGCCGTCCTCCCGTTTCAAAACTTCAGTGACAAACCAGAGAATGCCTATTTCGCCGACGGCATCCAGGACGACATCCTGACCAATCTCTCCAAGATCGGCGACCTGAAGGTCATCTCCCGCACCTCGGTGATGGCGTATCGCGGCACCTCCAAAAGCGTCCGGCAGATCGGCAAAGAGCTCGGCGTTTCCGCCCTGCTCGAAGGAAGCGTGCGGCGCGAGGGCAATCGCGTGCGGGTGAACGTGCAGTTGATCAACGCCGAAAATGACCAGCACCTTTGGGCGGAAGATTACGACCGCGATCTGACTGACGTCTTCGCCATTCAGACCGATTTGGCGCAAAAGATCGCCCACGAATTGCAGTTGCAGCTTTCCCCGAGCGAGCAGGCCCAGATAATCCACCCCCCGACCGACAACGGTGAAGCCTACCTGGCCTTCGTCGAGGCCCACAATTTGCAATCTTCCCTGGAGGACATCGGCAAGTTGAGACAGGCCGCGCAACTCTACGATCGTGCCATCCAGCTCGATCCCAAATTCGTTCTGGCGCTGGCGAATCTCTCCTTCCTGCACAGTTGGATTTATCACAACTTTGGACCGACCCCGGCGGAGCGGGATCTCGCCCGGCGCTACGCGGAACGCGCCCTGAAGCTGCAACCCGACGCGCCTGAGGCGCACCTCGCGCAGGGCTACGTCCTCTATTACGGCGAGCGCAATTACGAGGGCGCGCTGGCGGAATTCGCAGTCGCCCAGCACGGCTTGCCTAACGATGCCCAGGCCTATCTCGCCATCGGAGCGATTCAGCGCCGTCAGGGAAAGTGGAAAGAATCGACCGCCAACCTGGAAAAGGCGGCCAGTTTGAATCCGAATGATACCTGGACTCTCCAGAACCTGTTTTTCAACTATCAGATGGAGCGCAATTACGAGGCGGCTAACCGGGTGATTGATCGCGCTCTGGCGATTAGCCCGAAGTCATTTAGCCTCTGGGCACTCAAAGCCAAGCTCGCGGTCGCTGAGCGCGGCGATCTCACGGTCGCGGAAAAAGGGCTGGCCGTGCTCGATCAGGAAATGGCCCTGGGCAAGGTCAAGGATGTGAATCCGGAGATGCTCGCCGAGGTGTCGTTGGGGAAGGCCAATATTTTGACCTTCCGGGGCAAATATTCCGAAGCGTTGGAAATCCTTCGCCAACTCCCGCAGGGAGCCGCGGCCACCAAACCGCATGGATTTGTCGAGGCTCGCCTCCTCGAAGGGACCCTGCAGGAAAAACTCGGTCAGCCGGCGGAAGCACAGGCCGCCTTTCTGAAAGCGAAAGAGGCCGCCGAGGCCGCGCTGCGCGAAGCGCCTAACGAGCCTTCGCGCCACGCCCTGCTGGCGCGCGCGCTGGCCCACTTGGGCGAAAAGGAGGCGGCCATCAGCGAAGCAAAACGCGCCATGGAGTTGCGGCCCGAATCGGTTGACGCTTTTGAAGGGCCGGGCATCACCGAAGCATTGGCCGAGGTTTACGCGCTGACCGGGGAGAATGCGAAAGCCATCGAGGTCCTCGACGGATTGCTTAGCCGGCCTGGTGATTTGACCGTGCCGCTGCTCAAGATCGATTCCGCTTGGGATCGGCTGCGAGGAGATCCCGCCTTCCAGGCGCTGCTCGCCAAGCATTAGGGAGCGAAACTGGAGGGCAATCCGCCTTAGGCGGATCGTTGCCCAGGTTCAAACACGGCGATGACGGAGCATCGCCCTCCGAGGCGAAGGCCGTCCGCCTAACGACTCGCCATTGCCGCCGGCCCGCCTACATTTGCCTCGCAAATGAACTACGACCTCATTGTCATTGGCGGCGGACCGGCCGGATACGTCGGAGCCATTCGCGCGGCGCAGCTCGGCAAACGGGTCGCCTGCGTGGAGAAAGAGCGGGCCGGTGGCACCTGTCTCAACTGGGGTTGCATTCCGACCAAGTCGCTCCTGCGCAATGCCGAGCTTTATCACCTCATGAAACATCGGGCGGGTGATTTCGGCTTCAAGATCGAGGGCCTGTCGTTTGACTGGAGCAAAGTGATCAAGCGTTCCCGCGACGTCTCCGACAAGAACGCCGCCGGCATCGAGTTCCTTTTCAAAAAGAACAAGGTCGATTACGTCCGTGGCGAAGGTTCGATGGATAAGGCGGGCGAGGTGATGGTGAAACTGGCCGACGGCAAAACGGAAAAGCACACCTCGTCGAAAATTCTGATCGCAACCGGCGTCGTCTCCCGGCCGTTGCCGGGTCTTCCCTTCAACGGCAGGACAGTGATCGGGAGCCGGGAAGCGATGATCCTGGAGCCGCAACCGAAAAGCATGGTCATCATCGGAGCGGGCGCAATCGGGGTCGAGTTCGCCTATTTTTATAACGCCTTTGGGACCAAAGTGACGTTAATCGAGATGTTGCCTAACGTGTTACCGGTCGAGGACACGGAAGTTTCGCAGACCTTGGAGAAAATTCTCACGAAGCAGGGCATCCGAATTCTGGCCAACACGAAGACGGCCAAGACCGCAACGACCCGTCAAGGCGTCTCCGTGGCAGTCGAAGGAAAGGCCGCGGAAACGATCGAGGCCGACGTGTGCCTCGTGGCCATCGGCGTGGTGCCGCTCTTGCCTAACGGGAAGCTGAAGTTCGAGCTGACTGATCGCGGCTACATCAGGACGGATGATCGCTACGAGACGAGCGCGCCGGGCGTCTACGCCGCGGGCGACATCATCGGGCCGCCCTGGCTGGCGCATGTCGCGAGCTGGGAAGCGATCCAGGCGGTGGAGGGAATGTTTGGCGAGATCGAGCCGCGCAAAGTCCGGGAATTTCCCGGCTGCACTTATTGCCAGCCGCAGGTGGCGAGTATCGGCCTGACGGAAAGGGCCGCGAAGGAATCGGGAAAAAAATTCCGGGTTGGGAAATTCCCCTTCAGCGCGAGCGGCAAGGCCCGCGCCATCGGGGAAACCGACGGCTTCGTCAAGTTAATCATTGGCGAGCCGCATGGCGAAATTCTCGGTGCCCACATCATTGGTCCGGAAGCGACGGAAATGATCGCCGAGCTCGGGCTGGCGATGACACTCGAAGCGACCTACGAAGAGATCGAGGCGACAATTCACGCCCATCCGACGCTGAGCGAATCGGTGCACGAGGCAGCCGGACAGGCTTTTGGGCACGCCATCCACCTCTAGCCTGACGACTCCGGAATAAAAGGCGGTCCCTCTAGCCCTTCTTGCTGTTCACGAAAATGATGATTCCGCCAACGATGCAAAGCCCCCCGACGATGGGCCCAATAGGAACGGGATGTTCCTCGTGCTTGTTGATTTCCAGCGGACCGATCTTCGCCACGTTCTCTTTGGTGGTGAAGCTGGTATAGCCACCGTAACCAAGCACGATGACACCGACGATGATGAGAAGGAGCGCGAGGATGCCACCGGGTTTCATGGCGAGAAGACTAAACCCGTCGACCCGAGACGAGGTTGATGATCAGGACGACGACCGCGATGACGAGAAGGATGTGAATGAATCCTCCCAAGGCATAACCACTGACAAGGCCGAGCAGCCAAAGCACCAACAGAATAACGAATATTGTCCACAACATAACTTTCCTCCGGTTAAGATTTCAATGTTCTTCGTTTCAGGCGGGCGCGGCGCGTGTGTTTTTGTCTAAATTTCTTCTCCGCTCTTTGGCGCGGCGTGGAAATCTGCGTTGCAGCCGGGATCGGTGATCCCGGCGAGGGCAACCGCAGCCACGCGTCAGACCAACCGGGGTCACCTATCCCGGCTCCAACCCAGCCAGCGCCGCCCGCACATTCCAGCCGTGACGTGCCAACTGCGTTCGCGCGGCCTCATAATCGCCGCCCGCGATTTGCATGAGCAGGCGCGCGGCGCGATCGCGCAGTTTGTCGTTCGTCGCGGCGAGATCGATCATGAGGTTGCCGTGCACCCGGCCGAGTTGCACCATCGCGCCGGTCGATAAGATATTGAGCGCCACTTTGGTTGCCGTGCCTGCCTTCAACCGGGTCGAGCCGGCGAGCAGTTCCGCTCCGGTAGGCAGATCGATCCGCAAATCAAATTCGTCAGGCGCGGAGTCGTTAGGGGGATTGCAAGTGAGGAGGAGCGTGTGCGCGCCGCACTCGCGCGCCCGCCGGAGCGCGCCGAGAACGAATGGCGTCCGGCCGCTAGCCGAAATTCCGCAGACGACATCAGCCGCAGTCACGCCGCGCTCGACCATGGCGCGCGCGCCCGCCGTCGCATCATCTTCTGCGCCCTCGATACTGCGACGAAGAGCGCCGGCCCCGCCCGCGATGATCCCTTGCACCAGGTCGGGTGGCGCGCCAAAAGTCGGCGGAATCTCGCTCGCATCGAGCACACCGAGTCGCCCGCTCGTTCCCGCTCCGACATAATAGAAGCGCCCGTTATTTTTCAGCGCGGCTGCGACCAACGTGATGCCGTTTGCCAGCGATTCCGCCGCGGATCGCAGCGCGACCTCGACGAACTCCTCCTCGGAGACAAAAAGATCGACCAACTCCCGTGGCGAAAGGACTTCCAATCCAAGCGAGCGCTCGTTGATTTGCTCCGTCGCCGCCCTCGCGATTTCGAGTGGCGGCGTCTCCGGCTTCGGTTGCAACGTGGCGGTGCGCCCGAGGGCCAGCCAGGCCGCGCCTAACGCCGGGGGCTGTTCCGCCACGAAGACATTTGCGGCTGGTAACAGCTCCGCCAGTTCCCGCTGGTAAGCCTTTACGTAGATAGAATGACCGCGAAACAACCCGCCCAGCATCGCCACCGGCGGCGCGGGGAATTGCAACCGGTCCGCGACCGCGCAGGTGTATTCCGCGAGGACTCGCGCGCCCGCGCGCAGGATGTCGTTGACCTCCGCATCTCCGGAGGCGCCGGCCGCGAAAACGATCGGGGCGAGCATCGCGATCTCCATTTTGCCCGCGGTCTGTGCCCAGCGAACGAGTTCGTTCAGATCGTTCAAGCCGAGCGCGCGCAGGATCTCCTGGGCGAGGCCGCCGCTGCGCCGGTGCAAATCGTAATCGCGCAAGACGAAGCGCAACATTTGCAGGGAAAGGTAATAGCCGCCGCCAGCGTCGCCGAGGATGTGGCCCCAGCCACCGGCACGCTCGAGGCGCCCCGCGCAGCGACCCGTGATGGACGAACCAGTCCCGGCGTTCACCGCGATGCCGTCGCTCTCGCCAAAGGCCGCGGCGAATCCGGATTCGCGATCACTCCCGGTGACGATCGCGGCCTCCGGCCAGACTTCGGCGGAAAGTTTTCTCAGCTCCGCGCGATCATCGGGCGTGCCGCACCCGGCGAGGAACGCCCCGACGCGTGCGACCGGCCGGGGCAGCTCGGACCAGAGTTCCCGGATTTGCCCGTGACTCGTCAGGCGAAAATTGGCCGACGCCACCCGGCCTTCCTCGAGCAGCCGCAACTCCCCATCCTTGTAATCGAAAAGCATCCACGACGTCCGGGTTCCGCCGCCGTCGATGCCGAGAATTCTTTCGCGCGCGTCTTCCATCCGCGGGAGAAGGTGCAACCGCTTCCCGGGACGGGCCAACGAAGATTGCCGTCCGCGGCGCTCTTTGTATGATCGCTCATGGCGGAAACAGAAGCGGCAGCGGCCAAACGAATGGCGGCCTTGCGCAAGGAAATCAAGGAACACAACCGGCGCTATTACGAAGAGGCGGCGCCGATCATCTCGGATCGCGACTATGACCGACTCTATCGCGAATTGCTCGATCTCGAGAAGCGCTTCCCGCAGCTGAGCACGCCGGAATCGCCCACTCGGCGGGTCGGCGGCGAACCGCTTAAGGCATTTTCCCAGATTACGCATCGGGCGCCGATGCTGAGTCTCGACAACACTTATTCAGAGGAGGAGGTGGGCGCATTTTACCGCCGGATCGAGAAGCTCTTGCCTAACGAAAAAATTCCCGTGGTGGTGGAACCGAAAGTCGATGGCGTCGCCGTTTCCCTTCTCTACGAAAAGGGCCGGCTGCAATATGCCGCCACCCGCGGCGACGGCACGACGGGCGACGACATCACGCAGAATATCCGCACCATTCGCTCCGTGCCGCGCGAGCTGACGGGCGACGCGCCACGGCTCTTCGAAGTCCGCGGCGAAGTCTTCATGACGAAAGAGGGCTTCGCCAAGCTCAACGCCGAGCGGAGCGAGGCCGGTCTGCCCGTCTTCGCTAATCCGCGCAATTCCGCCGCCGGATCGTTGAAGCAACTGGATCCGGCGATTACGGCCAAGCGACCGTTAGGCGTGATTTTTTATGGAACGGGTGCGGTCGAAGGGATCGAGCTGACGCACCATTCGAAGCTCTTTCCATTGCTCAAGACGCTCGGACTGCCCTGCAGCGAGCGCTGGTGGCCGGCCCATTCGCTCGCGGAAATTCTGCGCGCCATTCACGAGCTGGCGAAGATTCGGCACGATTTTGTTTACGAGACGGACGGCGCGGTCGTGAAGGTGGATGCCTTCGCGCAGCGAGAGTCGTTAGGCATGACTGCCAAATCGCCTCGCTGGGCGATGGCCTTCAAATACGAAGCGGAGCAGGTCGAAACCAAGCTGCTCGATATTCTGATTCAGGTCGGCCGCACCGGCGTGCTCACCCCGGTGGCGGCGCTGGAGCCGGTCGTCGTCTCGGGCAGCCGGGTGGCGCGCGCGACCTTGCATAATGAAGAGGAAATAGCGCGCAAAGACATCCGGATCGGCGACACGGTCGTGATCGAAAAAGCGGGCGAGGTCATCCCGGCGGTGGTGAGCGTGCGGACGGATTTGCGCGATGGATCGGAAAAGAAATTTCGCATGCCGACGAAATGTCCGGTCTGCGGGAGCAAGGTGGTGAAGGAGGAAGATCAGGTCGCGGTGCGCTGCGTGAATGCGCAATGCCCGGCGCAGCTAAAACGGCGGATTGAACACTTCGCGGCGCGCGGTGCGCTCGACATCGAGGGTCTGGGCGAGGCGATGGTCGAACAACTGGTCGAGCGCAAACTGGTGCGCGAGGTGAGCGACATTTATCGCCTGACGAGCGCGCAGTTGAACGAACTGGAGCGGATGGGCGAGAAAAGTGTGAGCAACCTGCTCGAAGCAATCGAGCGTAGCAAAAAGCAACCGCTCTGGCGGCTTCTTTTTGGGCTCGGAATCCTGCATGTCGGCGTGAGCGCGGCCCGCGCCCTGGCCGACCATTTTCCCAATCTCGAAGGCTTGATGCAGGCCTCGCCGGAAGAACTCCAGCGCATCCCCGACGTGGGCGAAGTGGTCGGGGCGAGTATCTTCCAGTTTTTCCAGGAGCCAGGGAATCGCGAGATGATCGAGAAGCTGCGCCGGGCCGGCCTGCGCCTAACGAGTGAGCGAAAGGCCGCCTCGAGCAGCGATTCCAAAATCAAGGGAACGACCTGGGTCATCACCGGGGCGCTGAGCCAGCCGCGTGATGAAATTGCCGAGCAGATTATTCAGCGCGGCGGAAAAGTGAGCGGCAGCGTGAGCAAGAAGACCAGCTTCGTCCTCGCGGGCGAGGAAGCGGGGAGCAAGTTGGAGAAGGCGCGCAAGCTTGGCATCCGGATTATCGACGAGGCCGGGTTTCGAAAAATGTTGTAGCACGAGCTTCCAGCTTGCCTGCTCGGAGCGGGGAGCGGCAAGTTTGCGCTACTTTGGCGGCGCGTCCAGTCGCAGCGGCACGGCCGATTTTTTGCTCGGACCTAAGGCCATCGCTTCCGATTTCGACGAGGCCGGCGCAGGCACAAGCCGCACCGGTCCGGCTGAAAGGTCAGCTTTTCCTTCCCGCGCATGACCGTGATCGGCACGGGATCTCCGGCAGTGATGAAAAATGAGGCGTCGATCACGTCCTCCGGCTGATGCACCGGTTTCTTGCCCACCTGTAAAAGGATGTCGCCGGTTTGCAGCCCCGATCCCGCCGCGGGTGAGTCCTCGTCGGATTTGAGTCATCTCCGCGCTCGAACCTTCCACCGGGTTTTCCGCTTCCTGCACATCGATCCCAATCCAGCCGTGACGCGCATCGCCGAAGCGAACGTAATCGCGGCGAATTTTTTCCGCGGCATCGATCGGGAGGGCGTAGCAGGCGGAACCGCTGTCCACGCTGCTGACAAGGATGCCCACGACTTGCCCTTGGAAATTGAGCAGGGGCGCGCCGGCTTCACCGCGCTGGGTGGGGAGATTGACGCGCAGATGCGTGGTCGAGAAATAGCGGCCGAGATATTTGCGATCAAATCCCGCGATCATTCCGAAACTGGGCGATTCCGGCAGGTCGAGTGGATAACCGATCGCCACCACGGGTGTGGCCAGACCGAGCTCGGCGGATTTCCCGATGGGCAGAAATGGTGTGGCTGCGTCCACCTTCAGGAGCGCGATCCCGCTACGCAGATCGGCCATCAACTGGGTGGCGTGATATTGCTTTCCCTCGAACTGCACGCTGAAATTATCCGCTTCGCCGCCGACCGAGTAGGACGTGTAAATGGTCCCGGTCGGGTCCACGAAGAAGCCGGTTCCGGAAAGCTCGCTATGCTCATCGACCGCGTGGATCTTGACCACGGCCTTGCCGCAGCGTTCAAAGAGGGATTTGACTTCACGGCTGATCGCGCCGGCCGTGTCTTCCTGGGCGCGGAGGGCGGGAGCCGTCAGGCAAAGGAGCGCGATAAGACCGGCCAGACTGCTGGTGCGCGCGGGGAAGATACGCGACCTGCGCGTTGCGCTAAAAATTGAAAGACGGCTCATAACTCACGGGCAGCCGGTCGAGCACATAGCGCGGGGGCGTCGCGGCTCGGTGAGTGTAGGCGCGTTCATTTAACTGACGGGAGAGGTCGGGCCCGAGGCTACGCGTTGCGAGCGGCGAGCTGAGAGTGAAATTATCCGCCACCCGCTCGGCCGGCATTTGATCGATGACACTTTCGTGGGCTAGGACGGTGCTCGAATCCGTCATCGCGATTCCAGAAGGCTGCGGCGCCTGATAGACCTTGAGCGACACAACGGCCGCGCAGACCAAGGCGGCCGCGACGGCTGCCGGATACGAGGTGAGGGAAGGAATGTTGAACCGGAAGAGAGAATCGGAGAGCCGCTGCCAGAGCACGCTCCAAACCGGCTGGCGCAAAAGTTCGTCGCGCTGGCGGCGATGGAATTCATGGAGGAAATTTTCGAAGTAACCGGGAGGTGGCTGCTCAAACTTTTTCAAGCGAAGCAATTTTTCGATTTCGTGGAAGTTGTCCATGCGGCTGCGGGTTCTAACCAACGGGGTTCTTTCGGAATTCGTCCAGATAATTCTGCAGTTGGCGATTCGCGTAGAAGAGCCTCGATCGCACTGTTCCTTCAGAAACGCCAAGAATTTTACTGATTTCCGCGTGTGGCATTCCTTGAATATGAAACATGGTGACGACCGCCCTGTGTTCATCAGACAGTTTCATCATCGCCTCGTTCAATCTTCGCTGGAGCTCGCTCAGGTCAGCTTCCCGCACCGGACTGCTGGTTGAGGTCAGCTCGATAAATTCCTTGTCGTTTTGAATACTGGCATCGATGTCGTCGAGGCTGAGGTGGTAGCGGCGGCCGCGCTTTTTCAGGAAATTCAGGGTCATGTTAACCGCGATGGTGTGAATCCAGGTGTAGAAGGACGATTTGCCCCGGAAGCCCTTGATCGCGCGGTAGGCTTTGGCGAAGACATCCTGCAACATGTCGTCAGTGTCCTCATGATTGGAGGTCATGTTGTAGATGAGGCCGTAGAGCCGGGGCGAATATTTCACGACAAGGTCGTCGAAAGCCGCGGCGTCGCCCGCTTGGGCGCGCGCGACGAGCGGCTGGTCTTCGTCGATTCGCGGTTGATCCATCGCCTCCCGGCTACGTTTAGCACGCGGAGGAGCGCCCGACGATAACAAATCGGTTAGGCGGCGGGGGGCGGGCAGGGCAACAGCCGGGCATCATGCGGCGGTCGCGCACGGAAAGGAGCCAGATCAGGTTGCCGAGAGTCGCGACGAAGGCGGCGACGTAAGTCCAGGCGGCGGCGTTTAGCACTTTGTTCACACCGACGGCTTCGTTGCCCGGCTGAATGATCCCCATTTGCTGAAGGATGATTTTGGCGCGACGCGACGCATCAAACTCGACCGGGAGAGTGATGAGTTGGAAAACGAGCAGCGCCAGATAGCAATAAATGCCGATCGTGATCAGCCCGGTGATCCGGAAAAAAATTCCGCCGATAATGGCGAATGGAAGGATGCGGGTCGCGATTCCGGTCAACGGCACAATCGCCATGCGCGCTTTCAACGGTGCGTAAGCGCGCGCGTGCTGAATGGCGTGACCGGTCTCGTGCGCGGCGATGCCGAGGGCCGCGACCGAGGGCGTGTTGTAGACGTTGCTCGAGAGACAGAGTCGCTTTTGCGTTGGATCGTAGTGGTCGCCGAGGTAGTCGTTAATCTCAACCACATTGACGTCGCCGATCTTGGCCGCCTGCAAAATTTCGCGGGCCGCTTCCGCGCCGGTGATATTCGAGCTCGCGCGCACCGCGCCCCATTTGTTGAAAGCGCCTTTGACGCGGAACTGCGCCCACAAACCAATCAGGAGTGGGATGCCGATCAGGATGAGATAATTTTGCATTCCGGAACCGTAATGTGCATACATGTTTTACTACAATTCGTCTTCGGGTTAGACGCCTTGAAGCGCGATGCGTTCATTCGTCATCTGCCGCGCTCGGGAATCTGGACCTGCGAAAGCAGGTCCCTCCGGAGGGACGCGCTTCCGCGCGTCCAGATTCCAGGCGCTTCACAACTCCAACTTATTCTCGAGGCGCGAGAGCATTCGAACTCCGCGCTTCGTGATCACAACGACATCTTCCGTCCGCGTGCCGCCGAGTCCCGGATAATACAATCCCGGTTCCACCGTTAGCACCTGGCCGGGCTTGAAAACGGTTTTCTGAAAACGCGGAAACTCGTGGATCTCCAGACCGAGCCCGTGACCCGTGCCATGAAAAAATCCCGTCTGCCGGCCGTGCGCGAACTCGTGTCGGATAACCCCGGTCGGTGAACAATTGTTTGACTTCCTTGTGCAGTTTCAGGCCATCGACGCCCGGCTTCATCTTCTTCAAGGCGAGCGTCTGGCCTTCGTTGACCGTCTCCCATAGCCGCCGTTGCTCTTCGCTCGCGCGACCGCGCACGACCGTTCGCGTGAGGTCGCCGTAATAACCGCTCGCAGCCGAGCGCGGGAAAATATCGATGATGATGAGGCTGTTCGCCCTCAACGGACCGTGCCCGCGTTCATGCGGATCGCAGGCCTGATCGCCGCCGGCCACGATGGTGTTGGCGGGCAAACCTCCCGCGCGCAAAACCGCGGTGTCGATCTCCGCGCGCAAGACGCTCCGAGGTCAGGACCGCGCCGGACCATTCCAGCTTCTGCCCCTTGCCCGGCTTCGATCGCTTCAGCACTTCAATGCCGCGCTCCATTCCGGCTTCGGTGATCTCGAGCGCTTTGCGCATCAGGCGCAATTCCGCTTCTGTTTTCGCTTCGCGCTCCGGCCAGAAGAGGCCGTTCGTCGGCTGAAGCCGGATCTTTTTCGATTCAAGCTCGCGCGCAAAACCGAGCGGAAAATTCGCGGGCACGATGCGCGGAGCGGACTTTTCTTTTCGTCAGGAAATGCGCCAGCACCTTCTCGTAGGCCGGAGCCTTGCGCTCGTTCGCCTTGCACTTCTTTTTCAAACTCGCTGTAGGGCAGAAACTCGTCCGCGCTCGCTTGCTTGCGTCCGCGATCGATCTCGAGATCGCTCAGAACGAGCGTGCGTTTGCCGTTTTGTTCGAGAAAAATAAATGCATCGGGCGCGAAGAAGCGCGTGGCGTAAAGCATGTCGGCATCGTTTTCGCTCGCCGCGACGATAAGCGAGTCGGTGTTTGTTGTTTTGCTCATGTGATTTAATTCCTTCGCACTTCCAGCTGGCGGCGCAAGATCCAGTGGAGCAGCCCAAGGAGGAGGAAGCTCGACCCGACCAGGACCGCGGTGTTGAAAGTGAAAACGCTCACCGTCGTTCCGAAATAGCGTTTCTGCTGCGCCGAAGAAAACGTTCGGTTTCCCGCCCCGCCGGTAATCGTTCTGTTCCATTTCGGCATTCGCGATCAGATCGGAAACTTTCTGGTTCACGTAGAGTTGCTCGGCTGTGATCGGGCCATTGGCGTTTTTGAAGTCGGCGCCGATGAAAAGTCATTTTGCCGCTCAGCACCCGATCGATGATAGCCAGATATTGATTGATCTCGCGCGGGGTGTTGGCTTCGAGCCCGGAAAGGACGGCGAGGGTTTCTTTCAGGTCGTCGAGCCGTTTGGAATCACCGGGCTGCGACTCGTGCCGGGCGACGATGGCATCGATCTGCCGCTGCGCATCGTCCTGGCGTTTCGTGAGGGGATTCAACTTCGCCTGGGCCACGACCAGTTCCTCATAGGACCAGCGCATGGCGACGAATTCGCAGATGAATGGCACCTGCAGCCGGCTGTCCATTTTCCTCGTCTCATCGCTGTCGGGATGCTCGTGGAACCAGCGGGAAAGTGTAAACGAGCCCGAGATTGCGGTTCATGTCCTCATACTTGATCAGCGCGCCACCCATGATGATCTGCGGGATGAGGACGAGAGGGACGATGTTGGCCGCCGTTTTCGGATCGGCCACGAGCGAGGAAACGACCAGGCCTAACGAGACTCCGCTCATCGCGGTCATGAAGACGATCGCGAGGTCAGGCCAGAACATCCCGCGAATCTCGAGAAGATAATTGCCGATGAGAACGAAGAGGATGCACTGGACGAGGGCGAACACGCCTAACGAAATCGTTTTCGCAAAAACGTAATAGGTCAGCCGGACGTTAAGATTGCGTTCGCGCTGGAGGACGGCGCGGTCGCGGATGATGTCGTCGGCGCTGTTCGTCAGGCCGAGGAACATCGCGACGATGAGGGTGAGGAAAAGAAAGGTCGGGATGTGATAAGCGGAGGCGAAATCGTAACGCCCGCTGTCGGAATAGCGCAGGATCAGTGCGCGATGAGGAGCGCGAGCAACGGGCGCGACGCCGATCGTGATGATGAGGTTGCCGCGGTTGCGCAGCTTGCTGTGAAAGCGCGGCGCAACAGGGTGCGCAGCTGGGTCCATTCGTCGTGCCAGCGAATCCGTTCGCGCCGCCTTTTGCGGCGGCGCGGGCGGCAGCGGCAGCACCGGGTCGCGCCGCAGCGGCACCTGCTTGACGTCCTGGATGAGGCGAAACGCCTCGTATTTGTCGCGCCAGAATTCGGGCGAATAACGGCGCGCCGGCATGAGCTGGCCGCGATTGTTTTCCTCGTAGATGATGTCGCCGCTCAGGTCGCGCAGCGGCGTCTCGAGCACGTCGAAAATGAACTCCGGCCGGGTCGTGCCGCAGGATGGGCAGGCGCCGAGATCGGCGCCGAATTGATGCTGATGCTCCGCCTCCGCGAAATAGCGCAGCATGTCGGTCGGCGTGCCGAAGAAAACGAGGCGGCCGCCCTTGTCGAGCAGAATCGCCTTGTGAAACATCTGGAAAATCTTCGAGCTCGGCTGGTGAATGGTGACGACGATGATCTTGTTGTGCGCCATCCCGCGGATGATCTCGATGACGTGCTCGGAGTCTTTCGAGGACAAGCCCGGAGGTCGGCTCGTCAAAGAGATAGACGTCGGCGGAGCCGATCATGTCGAGGCCGATGTTGAGCCGTTTTCGCTCGCCCGCCGCTGAGCGTTTTTTTCACCGGACTGCCGACGATGCTGTCGCGACGTTCGCTCAGGCCGAGCTCGATCAGCTTGCCCTCGAGGCGCCGGGTGCGGTCGCGGCGCGAGAGGTGGGGCGAGCGGATCGCGGCGGCGAACTGGAGATTTTCGCCGATCGTCAGGTGTTCATCGAAAGCGTCGTCCTGCGGGATGTAGCTGACGTAACGCTTGAGCGTGTCGAGATTGTCATAAAGCGGCTGGCCGTTGAGCAGGATTTCGCCCCGCGCCGGTTGCAATTGCCCGCCGAGGACGCGCAGGAGCGTGCTTTTGCCCGAGCCGCTCGCGCCCATCACGCAGACCAGTTCGCCGCGATTGAGAGCGAAGCTGATGCCTTCGAGCGCGATGTCGCTGTTGCTGAAGCGATGGTTGACGTCGACCACTTCGAGGCTGCGAATGATGTTGCGTTCTTCCTCGATGATCCGCTCGGAAAAATCGCAGCGCAGGAATTGGCCGACATCGATCCGGATGGTGTCGCCATCGGTCAGCGGAGCGCGTCGTCGCGCACCGCGACATCGCCGACCATGATCGGGCGATCCGCTTCGAGCACTTCGAGGACGCCGACGCGCTTGTCGTAGTCGCAGGAAATTTTCAGGAGAACGTCGCCGGCGGTGCCCGGCGAAAGCAGGATGTCGTCTTCCTCGAGCAGGCTGGGGTTATTCGAGACGAGGTATTCCGATTTCGAAGCCTTGAGCTGAAAACGCCCGCCCAACGCGCGCGCCCGGCGCCGCAGATCGAAAAGATCCATCTCGGTGTCGTTATGAAAGACAATGCGGTCATCGAGCGACGCTTCCACTTCGCGTGTTGGCCTTGAGTTTGACGCCGTTGAGCGTCGCTCGGACGTCGCGCAATGCCTTGACCTGGACCTTGAGCCCGAAGGTCACTTCGAGCGAGCTTTCGCGCGAGCGCGAGCGCTCCAGTTCCACTTCGTCGGAGTCCCTGTTTACCCGCACGAAAATCTGCGGGAGCGACACGTTTTTCTTGGCGTTGAAATAATTCGCGAGATCCTGGAAGGAGAGGACGTAATCGCCCACCAGGATGCGTTGCCCGGGATAGATCCGGCAAAATCCGCCGCGCACGAGCGGCCGGCCGCGGACGGAGACCGCCTGCGAGCTGTAGTTCTTGAGCAGGATAAGGTCGTGATAGCGAAAGGCGAGCAACCGATCGTTGCCGGAGAGACTCTTGAGCACGACGTCGGAGTTGCCGTTGGCGCCAAAGGAAATCGCCTCGAGAGGCGAAGCACCGCGCTGGTAAACCTGCTGGTCGGAGTCCTCGGAGGCATTGAGCTGATAGACGATATCGATCGCCTGGGCCGCCATGCCGAGCTGCGACATGAAGGAGTAAAAGGCGACGACCTGGTCCTGCTTCAGGCCGGCCTGGGAGATCAGATCGTAGAGCTGCACGCCGAGCATGATCTTGCGATCGGCGCTCAACGACGCCGCCAGCTTTTGCGCCATCGCGGAGAGATCCTGCTGCTCGTAAAGCGCCTGTCGGAAAAGCATGCGCAGCTCCGAATAGACCGCCTCCGGGTAATCGTAACGCAGAAAGCCGAGGCTGGAGTCGATCTCTTCCTCGAGGAGAACGCCGTCGGCCTTGGAGAAGCTGGCCAGCACCTGGATGAGGAGCGGGAGGAGATTCGGCCCCTCGGACACGCTGCGCGGCTTGCGCATGCGCCCGCCGCATCCAGAGCCGGCCACGCCGCCGCCACCGGTAGGCGAGCGGGGTCACCCGCTGGACGGCGCGGTCGATTTTATCTGCAAAGGTCGGAAGCCGGTTCCGACATTGAATTTGTCGCGGCCAAACTACGTCCGGGCAGCGTTCGGCGCAATGCGGCGGCCCGGGTCCTGCTCTTTTGCAATGGCTGAGGCTTCATGATAGTTTCGCGCGTCATACCTTTCCAGCGTAGCATCTCCTATGGCCCAGCCCGATCGCAATTCCCAAAAAGACAACAAACGGGGCGGCGGCGACCCGAACTTTAACTGGCGGGGCGTCATCCTCTTCGCGATCGCGTTTGCCCTGATTGGGCTGGCGGTTCTTTTTCGTGGCGGGACCGGCTACGGCACCGAGGAAGACGTGCCCTACAATCGCTTTCTCGAGCTGCTCGAGCACAAGCAGATCGTCAACGACCCGAAATTCCCTCTTCGGCTCGTGGTCGAGGAAGGCCGGCCCACGCAGACCATCCGCGGCGCCTATACGCGGCCGGGAGTAGGCAAGCGAACCGGCCCAACAAGTGCCGTTTCGGACGACGGTCTATCTGAATTTTACGACGATCTGCAGGAGAAACTGGACTGCGGCTAACGTGCCGATCGCGATCCGCACCGAGTCGAACGTGCTCGCCCAGGCGCTCATTGGCTTTGTCCCGATCGCGCTTTTCCTGCTCATCCTCTATTTTCTTTTCCGCCAGCAGATCCGCATGGCGGGCAAAGGCGCGCTTAATTTCGGCAAATCGAAAGCACGCATGCTCGCGCGGGACAAGAACAAGATCACATTCAGGGACGTCGCGGGCGTCGAGGAAGCGAAGGACGAAGTGCAGGAGCTGGTCGAGTTCCTGCGCGACCCGAAGAAATTTCAGAAACTCGGCGGCCGCATTCCGAAAGGCGTGCTGCTCGTCGGCCCTCCGGGCACCGGCAAAACGCTGCTCGCGCGCGCCATCGCCGGCGAAGCCGACGTGCCGTTCTTCTCCATCAGCGGCTCGGACTTTGTCGAAATGTTTGTCGGCGTCGGCGCGAGTCGGGTGCGCGACATGTTTGAGCAGGGCAAGAAATCCGCGCCCTGCATCATTTTCATTGACGAAATCGACGCGGTCGGCCGCCATCGCGGACATGGCGTGGGCGGCGGTCACGACGAACGCGAGCAGACGCTCAATGCGCTGCTCGTCGAGATGGATGGTTTCGATACCCAGGAAGGCGTGATCATCATCGCGGCCACCAACCGGCCCGACGTGCTCGATCCGGCGCTGCTGCGCCCGGGACGTTTCGATCGCCAGATCACGGTCAATCTTCCCGACGTGAAAGGGCGCGAAGAAATCCTGCGCGTCCATTCCAAGAAAGTGAAACTGGCCGAAGGGGTCGACCTCGCGGTCGTGGCCCGCGGCACGCCCGGTTATTCCGGTGCGGAGCTGGCCAACGTGATCAACGAAGCCGCGCTCCTCGCGGCGCGTCGTGGCTTGAAAGGAATCACCCTTGCCGAGCTGGAAGAAGCCCGCGACAAAGTGCGTTGGGGGAAGGAACGCCGCAGCCTGGCGCTGAGCGAAAAGGAAAAGACCAACACCGCCTACCACGAAGCGGGGCACGCTCTCCTGCTCGAGTTGCTCGAATACACCGAACCGCTGCACAAGGTCACGATCATCCCGCGCGGGCCGTCGTTAGGCTCGACCATGTGGCTGCCGCTCGAGGACAAATATACCCAGCGGCGCAATGAATTGCTCGACGATCTCGTCGTCAGCATGGGCGGCCGGGTGGCGGAGGAAATTGTTTTTGGCGACGTGACCAGCGGCGCGCGCGGCGACATCCAGATGGCGACGCGGCTCGCCCGCAAGATGGTTTGCGAATGGGGCATGAGCGACAAAATGGGCATGGTCGAATACGGCGAGCACGAGGATTATGTCTTCCTTGGCCGCGACATCTCGCGCGCGCGCGATTACAGCGAAGCCACCGCCGAGCAAATCGACCAGGAAGTGCGCAAGCTGGTCGATGACGCCTATGCGCGGGCGAAGGAAATTCTGGTCGAAAACCGAGAAAAACTCGAAGTGATCGCGAAAGCTCTGCTCGAATTCGAAACGCTCGATGGCGTGCAGATTCGCGAAATAATCGAGCACGGGCGCCTGATCAATCCGCCGCCTGGATCGCCGCCGACTTCCGGCCCGAAGCTCGCGCCGGAGAAGCCGCCCAAGCAGGTAGTCGTCGCGCCCGACGTGACCCCGCCGCTCCCCGGCGGTTTGAGTGGCGCGCCCGCCTAACGGCAAAAGACTTTCTGCAAATTCGCAGTCGTGCCCCCGGCTTCTTCACCGGTCTTTGGGTACTCCCGGGAAAGTGAACGACCTTACCTAACGATTTTCGACCAGGCGGGGCGTGGACTGATTTGCCTCCAGCTGCGCGCTCACCTTTTCGATCGTGTCCTGTAACGTCGCCAGCTTCGCTTCCAATGCTTCCACCTTGCGATGCTCCTTAAGAAATTCATTCAGTAGCATCGCGTTCACTTCCTCGTAGCGCACGCTAAACGGCCTGCCCTGCACATCGGTCGCGACCAGGTCCGGACTGACTTTGGCGACTTCCTCGGCCACGAGGCCAAATTGGATCGTCTCGGTTGGATCCAACTCTTTGCGATAGCGAAAAGTCACTGGCCGGAGCGAGTGAATCGCTTCGCTCGCCTTGTCCATCGGCTTAATCGCCTCCTTGAATCGCGCGGAAGAAGGTTTCACTCCAAGCTGGCCACTGGCATTTACGCCAACGGGCTGCAGGCCACCGAGCGCGACTCCGCGGACGCCGGCGACAAAGACAGCTGTCTGACTCCCAGCCGTGCCGATGCGGGTGATACCAGATTCACCCGATGTACCGCGGTTGCCGATGGCGATGTTGTTACTGCCGGTGGTCAGGTCGGCCCCGGCGGACGCGCCGAGCGCGATGTTACTGCTGCCCGTCGTGTTAAACAAAGTATTGCCGCCGACGGCGGTATTGCTGTTTCCGGCCGTGTTGGTGGCAAGCGCGAAGTCACCCGTGGCGACGTTATTGATGCCGGTGGTGTTACGCTGGAGCGAATTCGCTCCCATCGCCGTGTTAAACCCGCCGGTCGTGTTGTCATGCAGGGCCTGATAACCACTGGCGGTGTTGGAGGCGCCGGTGGTGCTAGAAAAGAGGGTTTGATAACCGTCGCCGACGTTAAAGTTACCGGTGGTATTGTTACTCAATGCGTCACGGCCGCTAGCGGTATTGTAGGAGCCGGTGGTGTTATCAAAGAGGGCAGTGACACCGGTGGCCGTGTTCGCGGTGCCAGTGGTATTGGCTGCGAGCGCGGATAACCCGGTGGCTGTATTCACGGAGCCGGTGGTGTTGGCAAAGAGGGCATTGGCGCCGGTGGCGGTGTTGCTGCCCCCGGTAGTGTTGGTCTGGAGCGCCGACGCGCCGCTGGCTGTGTTGAAACTGCCGGTGGTGTTGCTGGTGAGCGCATTGGTGCCATTAGCCGTGTTAATCGTCCCGATGGTGTTGGCAAAAAGAGCTTCAGCGCCGGTGGCCGTGTTGTCAGTCCCCGTGGTGTTGCTACGAAGCGCGGAAACCCCGCAAGCGGTGTTGTTACTGGCGGTGCTATTGAGAAGCGCCTGATAGCCAATAGCCGTGTTGTAGTTGCCGGTTCTGTTGTTAAGGAGCGACTGGGTACCGGTGGCGGTGTTGCCATAACCAGTGAAGTTAAACACGAGCGCGCTCGCTCCGGTGGCGGTGTTGGAATAACCAGTGGTATTAGAAGTGAGCGCGCTATGGCCAACGGCAGTGTTGCTGTAAGCAGTCGTGTTGCTAGAAAGCGCGGATTCGCCAACGGCCGTGTTGGCGCTACCGGTGTTGTTGATCAGAGCATTCCGGCCCAGAAAGGTAGCATCGTTCAAAAAATCACAGCCCTGCCGACACGACTGGGACCGGACTTGAAGGGAGGATGCCACCGTCGTTGCACTGATCAATGCGATTAGACTAAGTTTGACTTTCATATTTCAGTTCTCCTCTACTCCGCCTGGCTGGTTGTCGCTTTCCATTACAGGTCTGAAAGAGGTGGGAAGGCTTCCCAGGCGAAAAAAGCGTCTCCGCCGGTTCCAGATCGTATTGACACGATTGCACGCCCTTCGCGGTACCGAGTCAACACGAATCGATTGGCCCGAGCGACGAACTGCGTCGCGAAGAGGCCTGGACTGGCCCGTCCCCTGCCAGGGCTACTCGTGGCGCTGCTTCTCGACGAGTGTCTTGAGCTGGCGCTCCATCGTTTTGAAAGCGTCGTTGATGACTTTGCTCAACGGTTCGTGCATTTCGTGCGTCGCCGGTTTCTCATCCGCCACCAGTTCGTGGCCGGGCGGGACGGTGACATCGATCCGGACGCGGAATGGATTCCCGGAATGCTGCGAATGGTTGGGGTGCTCGACGACGACGTCGCAGCGGCTGATGTGATCGCAAAAGCGATCCAGGCGCGCGGCTTTACTGCGAATGAATTCGTCGAGCTGATCCGATTTCTCGACTCCACGATATGAGATGCCAATCGGTAATTGCATGTCCGAAGTATATCGCAAAAATCAGAACGGTTGAAGCGAACGAAAGTGACTCGGCAACTTCGCCGGCTCAATTTTAACAAGATCGGACTTCACGTGTTCGACGACCCGGTTGCGAATCGAGGCGGGCAGCAGTTCGGCGACACTGGAATGAATCGACGCCGGCGCGGCGAACGACCAGCCATCGGCGGCTTCGCGTTTTACAACTTCGGCGATATGCTCGGCCAGCTGCTGGCAGATGCGCTTGTTGTTTTCGGTTTCGAGGGCCGTTCGTTCCGCGATCGAATTAGCGTGCCGGCTGTTGCCGTCGCTGACCGGGAAACGCCCCGCCTGGTCGGTTAATTTGTTGTCGTAGCGGCCGTGCGCATCGATGATATCAAACGCCTGCACCAAGTGCAGGCTTGCCCCGCGGTTCGGCGTCTCGTTCACTCGGTAGGCTTTGATTCCTCCGCGGTCGGCCACCACGATGAGTGATGTCGGTGTCATGACAAAAGAAGATCGCACACCGCGGGCAATTCGCGCTCAATCTTTGGTGTTGTAGCGTGCGCTGTCTCAGCGCATCAGATCGCCGAGCAACGGCACGTTCAGCCCGCTCGGACAGCCCCGAAAGCGTTCGGGGCTACGCGGCGGATTCCTGTTCCGGATTTGATCTTGTCGATGGTTCTTCGGCGCTTTTCTTCTGCGGCTCGCCGTCGTGCGGCGCTTCAAACTGCCGTTTCTTCCACGACTCGTGGCGCGCCCGGGCCGTCGAACTGGTGGTCAGCTTGAGCAACATGGTGGCGCGGCCTTGGATTTCCAACTCGTCTCCGGAGACGTGCTCGGTTGGTTTGGTCAAGAATCCGTCCGCCGACGCGGTGTCGAGTTGCAGTTCCCACTTGACGCGCTGTTGACCGGGCAGCACGAACTGCAGCGGCTCGTGATGAGCGTTGATCAGGATCAGGAAGGTGTTGTCGCGGATCGGCTCGCCTTTAAAATTTTGCACGTCGATCGTGTCGCCGCTCAGGAGCATGCCGAGGCAGCGGACAAAGGGAGAATTCCATTCCTCATCCGTCATCTCGTTGCCGCCGGGATTGAACCACATCATGTCGCGCATCTCGGACCCGCGAATCCGGCGGCCCTGGAAAAATTTGGGACGCCGGAAAACCGGATGCTCGTGGCGGAGTTGGATCAAGCGTTTTGTGAATTCGAGGAGCGCTTTTTGTTCGTCGTCGAGATTCCAATTCGAGCCAACTGATTTCGTTGTCCTGGCAATAGGCGTTGTTGTTGCCCTGCTGGGTGCGGGCCCATTCGTCGCCCGCAGTCAGCATCGGCACGCCCTTGAGAAAGAAAAAGCGTGGTGAGGAAATTCCGGCGCTGTTGGCGGCGAAGTTGGTTGATCTCGGCATCGTCGGTCGGGCCTTCCGCGCCGTGATTCCAGGAGTGGTTGTTGTTGTCGCCGTCGCGATTTTCCTCGCCGTTGGCTTCGTTGTGCTTCTCGTTGTAGCTGACCAGATCGTTCAGGGTGAAGCCGTCGTGCGCGGTGATGAAATTGATGCTCGCGTAGGGGCGCCGTCCGTTGTGCTGGTAGAGGTCGGGACTTCCCGTCAGGCGATAGGCCAGCTCGCCGATGCTGCCCTTCATCGCCTTTCCAAAAACTGCGCACCGCGTCGCGATATTTCCCGTTCCACTCCGCCCAGAGCACCGGGAAATTGCCGACCTGATATCCGCCCTCGCCGATGTCCCACGGCTCGGCGATCAGCTTCACCTGCGAGATGACCGGGTCCTGGTGAATGATCTCGAAAAAGGCGTGCAGCTTGTTCACGCCATTCGCGTCGCGCGCGAGGGTGGAGGCGAGGTCGAAGCGGAAGCCGTCGACGTGCATGTCGTTGACCCAGTAACGCAGGCTGTCCATGACGAGCTGGAGCGTGCGCGGATGGAGGAGATTGAAGGTGTTGCCCGTGCCGGTGAAATCCATGTAGAAGCGCGGATCCTCCGGCATGAGGCGGTAGTAAGCCGGGTTGTCGATCCCTCGGAAAGCAGAGCGTCGGGCCGAGATGGTTGCCTTCCGCGGTGTGATTGTAAACGACGTCGAGAATCACTTCGATGCCGGCGGCGTGAAGGTTGCGCACCATGGTTTTGAACTCGTGTCACCTGCCCGCCGGTCGACGCCGCTGGAGGAATATTTGCAGTCCGGCGCGAAGAAACCGATCGTGTTGTAGCCCCAGTAGTTTGTCAGGCCGCGATCGACCAGCGCCTTGTCGTTGATGTAATGCGTGCACCGGCAGCAGTTCGACCGCGGTGATGCCGAGTTCTTGCAAATACTCGATCGCCGTTGCGCTGCCCAGACGCGGCGTAGGTGCCCCGCATTTCTTCCGGCACTTTTTCGTTCAGCCGGGTGAAGCCCTTGGTGTGCATCTCGTAGATGATCGAGCGGTGCAACGGCGTGCGCGGGAGCTTTGTCGGCGCCCCAATCGAACGCGTTGTCGATCACGACCGATTTCGGCATGCCCCAGGCGTCGTCGCGAAAATCGCGCGCGAGGTCTTCCGACTCGTCCGCCGATCGACGTAGCCCGAACATTTCATCCGCCCAATTGATCCGGCCGGCGATCGCCTTGGCGTAGGGATCGATGAGCAATTTCGAGGTATTGAAACGCAGCGCCGCGTTCCGGGATCGTACGGACCGTAAACGCGGAAGCCGTAGAGCTGACCCGGCCGCGCATCGGGCAGAAAAACGTGCCAGACCTGGTCGGTGTGCTCGGTCATCGGGATGCGGATGTTTTCCTGGCGGGCGTCGGGGTTATCGAAGAGGCAGAGATCGACTCAGGTCGCGGTCTCGGAGAAGAGCGCGAAATTCACGCCGTTGCCGAGCCAGGTGGCGCCGAGCGGATAAGGATAGCCGAGCCAGATTTTTACGGGAGTCATAAAAGCGCGGACGCTTTATCCCATTCGGAACTGAGCGCACGCAAGCCCCGAAGGGCAGAGAAAGAACGCCGTTGGGAGTCAAGCCGCTCGACCCCAAGCGGTTGGGGCCATCGCTTGGTTTAGCTGAGGCCGGCAACGGTCACCGGACCCACCCGACGGGCTCGACGGAGAGTCTCCTCCGGTCAGGCAGAGATGCGCGCTTTTTGCGAAGCGTTCCTACTTTTTGCCTTTGATCTCGAGCTTGCGATAGAGCGTCGCCATGCTGATACCCAACACGCTGGCGGCTTTTTCGCGCGCGCCTTTGAACTTCGCGAGGGTGGCTTCGATATACTCCCGCTCCTGTTCCTGGATGAATTCATCCAGCGATTTGCCCACGGGCAAGGCGGCGCGGGCCTTCTTGGCCGCATCTTCGTTGGCGAACTCCACAATCTGCGGCGGCAGATCACCTGGCATGATCATGTGGCCCTCGCATAATGCGCAGGCCCGCTCAATGGCGTTTTCCAGCTCGCGAACGTTCCCGGGGTAATCATAACGGGAGAGCAGATCGATCGCCCCCGGATCGATTTTGTTGGGTTCGCCGCCAATCTGATTGGCCTGTTTTTGGAGAAAATGATGCACCAGGAGCGGCACATCCTCAAGCCGCTCACGCAGCGCCGGGATCTCAACCGGAATCACCGCCAGCCGATAGTAGAGATCTTCGCGGAACGATCCGTCGCGAATCTTCGGCTGGAGTGCCTCGTTCGTCGCGCCGACCACACGGACGTTGACCGGCACGCTTTTGTTGTCGCCGACGCGACGCACTTCGCGCTCTTGCAGCACGCGGAGCAATTTCGTCTGGAGCGAAGTCGCCATCGAATTCACTTCGTCGAGAAAGATGGTACCGAGATGGGCTTCTTCAAATAACCCGCGTTTGTCCGAGACAGCACCGGTAAAAGCGCCTTTCTTGTGTCCAAACAATTCCGACTCGAGTAAATTTTCGGGCAGAGCACTGCAATTTATCGCAACAAAGGGGTGCTGCTGCCGGTTGCTGTTGAAGTGCAATCCGCGGGCCACAAGTTCCTTACCTGTCCCGCTCTCGCCTTGAATCAAGACGGTGCTGTCGGTGTCGGCCACTTTACTGATCAGGTTGTAAACCGACTGCATTTTGCGACTCGACCCGATGATATTATCGAACTTGTATTTGTTCTTCAGTTCCTTGCGCAGGAGCGTGTTCTCCTGGCGGGCGGATTGAAACTCGAGCGCGCGCTGCACCGTCATCTGCAGTTCGTCGATCTTGAATGGCTTCGGCACGTAACCGTGCGCGCCCATCTTCATCGCCTCGATCGCAGTATCGACCGACGCGTACGCGGTGATCAGGATCACCAGGGTCTGGCGATGGTTTTCCTTCACATGTCGCAGGACGTCGAAGCCGCTCATGGTTTCCATCTTCACGTCGGTGATGACGATCTGCGGATCGATCGCCTCCATCTGCTCGACCGCTTTGGCGGCGGAATTGAAAGGGAAAACCTGATGCCCTTTCTCGCGGCAGAGTGTCACAATAACCTCCACCATTGCCGGTTCGTCGTCTATGATGATGATCTTGGCCATATTCTCAGGGCGGAGACTATTTCACGAATGAGAAAAGGAAAGGCAAAAATGAGAATTCCCGACCACGTCGGCGTCATCACGTTCCGGCGAATATCAGCGATCCCGGCTAGAACTGCCGCTCGCAATACGACCGCTCAGGAGCATCCATGACACGTCGTTCCTCCAGGCGATGATCTTTTCAAAGATATCTCCCGAGGCATTTTCCATCGGCAAGGCAATCATGTCGGCCAGGAAGCCCTGGCGGATTTTGCCAAGGGCAGTCTCCTGATGCAGGGCGCGCGCGCCGTTCACAGTCGCCATCTCCAATATCCGTTCCGACGGGAAATCCGGGTGCGCTTCGCGAACCGCTCGCATTTCTGCGAAAAGGCTGAGCGAAGAATTGCTGGCGAGACTGTCCGTCCCGAGGCAAACGTTAAATCCCAGATCAACCAGCCGGCGGAGAGCGAAAGGCCGGTGTCTGAAATAGCGGCTGCTGCGCGGACAATGCGCAATGTGGAACCGCGGTCCCGCTTCGAGACGCGCAAAGTCTTCCTCGGTCAGCTCGTTCAGGTGCACAAGAATCCAATGTTGATCGATCGCCTGGCGCTCGAGCATCACCGCGAGCGGTGTCTTGCCTTCGCCGCAATCGCCCATCGACCGGCCGAGGCTTTGCAGGAAATTGAATAACCCTCCCCGGCCGGTTCGGAACATTTCCATCTCCTCCTCCGACTCAGCGAGATGCATCGTGAGCAAAAGGTCGCTCTGCCGCGCCGCGTCCGCGGCGAGACTTATGAGTTTCGGCGAGGCCGTGTAGGGCGCGTGTGGACTCAAGCCAAATCCGCCCCTCCAATCCTGCTTGCCCTGAAACGAGGTCAGCGCATCCGCGATCATTTCTTCCGCGGGCAGGCGCGGCCGCACGTCAATCAGCTCGGCGAACCACCACGTCCGCAGAAGTGGCGGCGCCATCCGCGACAACAGCGCGGGCATTGATTCGATGTTTGCGATCGCCGTCGTGCCCCAGCGTTTCGCCTCCTCAAAGCCGCGCGCGATCGACTCGAGATAATCTTCATCCGAGAGATCGCGGCGTAGCCCGTTGATCTGCAGGATCCAATCGGTGAAGGAGCGCTGCGGCGCAATCGCACCGCGCAAGGAGGTGAAATCGAGGTGGCAATGCGCGTTGATTAGCCCCGGCAACAGCACCATCTCGCCCAGGTCGGTCACAGCGCCGCCCTGCGCCTGCACCTCTTCAAAGCGCCCGACCGCCGCAATCCGCTCGGCCGCGACTGCGACTGCGCCGTTGTCGATCGGTGGGCCGTCCATCGTGAGGACGGTCTTCGCGCGGTAAATGTTCATGCGTTGAAGCGTTGGAGCGTTGAAGCGACAACGCAATCTCTACGCTTTAACGCTGCCTCGCTTCAACTCTTCAACGCTCGGCGCGCTTCGGCCACGAGCACGTTGCACGCTTCCTGGCAGAGCAACGGCATCACATTTTCGCCGCGCCCGGTCTGATCGAGCGGAGCGATGAACTTATCGAGCGGCAGGCGGAGCGACGGGCGCGCACCGGTCGCATCGCGCGGCCATAGAATCGTCCGCAAACATCCCGGCGCACCGCCTTGCGATCGGCAGACGCGGCCGACCAGGGCGTCGATTTCGTCATCGGAGATTTTGGCCGCGAGGCGATACATTCCGGTTTGGCGGCCGAGTGTCTCGCGCAGCGGGGTGGCCGTGAGCCGGTGCGCCTCCCAGGTCGCCAGCGCCGCCAGGCGGGCCGGATAAAAAAGATCGAGCGCTCGCTCCAGCGCGTCTAAGTCGGCCAGTTCCAATCGCCAGCCGTGCCGGAGATTGGGCGCGGTCTTGAGCGGCCGGTAATTTCCTTCGTCATCAAACTTCGCCAGTTCCGCCGCGTCGTTGGGTGAACGGAAAGCTTCCAGGTCCTTCCGGGCAGCATCGTCGCGGTGGGAAAGCGTGAAGCCGGGCTCTTTTTGCCCGATCTCGATCTGCCCAATGCCGCGTGCGCCCGCGGCGAGCCAGGCCGCCAGCACCCGCCTACTGCGCGGGAGCATTCTTCTTCTTGCTCGCTCCGTTTTTCTTCGCCGTGCAGAGCCGGCGCGCGATCACCACGGCGACGTGCTCGAGAAAATCGCAATCATCTTCGGTGAAGGCGTTCCGTTTCTCACTCTCCACATCGATCACGCCGATGACCTGACCGGTTGCTTCACTCAGGATGGGAACCACGATTTCGGAGTGCGTTGTCCAGAAGGCCGGCAGCCAGCGTGGATCTTTGCGCACATCGCCCACCATCAGCGTCTCCCCTGTCTCTGCGACCGCACCGCATAGACCCTGGCTTTTCGGAAACCGCGGATAGGCCGGCGGCTCGTCGCCAGTGCCGGCCGCAATCACAAAATCGCCGCGTTCGATCTTATAAATCCCAATCCAGCGATAATCACGCTCCGCCCGGACCATCTCGGCCGCAGTCTTGAGCGAGCTGGGATTCTTTCGGCGCGGCCAGAATAAAAGCCCCCAAGTCCTGCAAAAGCTTGGTCGAGTTTGTTTTCAAAGGCACGGCTCCGGCAATAACCTTTACGAAATCGGGCGGAGATCAAGGGCTGCCGCGTCAAAAGCTGCTGCCTGCTCGAGAATGATCTCGGCGAACTTCGGCTCCGTTCCGATGGCGCTCGCGTAGTAAAGGTCGCGGTTGTGGAGCCGATATGGATTGCGGCGAAAGATCTCGCGCTCACTCGCAACCGCCGTCACCCCAGCTTCGATCCCGAGCAGGACCGGGATGTCCTCATAACTATGCAACCCGTCGGAAATAAAAAAAGGCACGACCACGACATTGGGCGTCGTCGTTAGGCGAGCCCAATTTGAAATAAGGGGCGCCTCCTCCATGTAGGCGTTCTGGACCGAAGCGTAGGAGCCCAGCGCCCCGATCTTTTTCACCTCGCGTTTCGCGGCCAGCGCGCTCCGGTCATTCAGGGCGGTGCCGTGACCGACGATGAGCAGCGTCGTTTCCGCCTCCGGAACGCCCGGCGCGACCTCGCGCGCCCGCCGCAGCAAGAGATCCGTCACTCCCGGATGATTCCCGGCCGGCTCGCAATATTTCCAGATCTGACCGTTAGATCGTGTCGTCCGGCGTCCCTCCAACTCCAGTTCCCGCGGAATGACGGTCTGCGTGAAATACCCTTCGCTGATAAAGTTTGGCACCACGTAAACTTCGCGAATCTCCGCCTCGTCGAAGAGAAGAAGCGCGTCTCGCAGGCTCGGCTCCTCTTTCCAGAAACAGCAGGCGACTTCGCGAAAGAGGCCGCGCGCACGAATCTCGGCTGTCTGGCGAAGACTGGGTGTGCTCGAATCGGGATTCACGGTCGAGCCGTGACCGACGATGAGAAGCGCAGCGTCAGATTGAGAGAGTGTCATCAGCCCTTAGCCTAGGCCACGGTGCCGCCCTGGAAAAGGGGCTCCCCAATTCGACGTATGGCGCCATCTTCGGTTCCGACCGCAAAGGCAGGCTCAGGATTTCATCTCGAAAAGCACTCTGGCTAAAACTTGTAGTCGGGAAGCTTGACGTCGTCGCGCACGGCACGACCGATAAAGAAATTCGCAATGAACGGGATCCGTAACAGTCGGCTGACCTTATCGCGGAACGTGACCCCGAAGGCGCTTTTCGGAGCGAATGAGGAAGCAAATTTCGCCGCCGACTCTTGCTTGCGTTTCAGAAACGGCATCAGGCGCTCCTCATAGCGAGCGAAGGCCGCGATGTGATCGCCCCCGCAATCGTGCAGCTCGCCCGCCAGCACATAAGCTTCGGCCATGGCCAGGCCCGTCCCTTCGCCAGCCAGAAGAGAGGCGCAGGCGGCGGCATCGCCGATCAGCCCCGTCCGACCTTTTGTCCAGCGATTCATTCGAATCTGACTAACCCGGTCGAAATAGACCTCGCGGACATTCTCCATGGCCTCGAGAATCCGCGGGCATTCCCAGCCGACATCGGCAAAGACGTTTCTCAGTACCGATTTGCGTTCTTGATCGTTTGCGGGACTCGCGGCGCTCAGGTACCGGTCGCGGAAAACGAAGAGAAAAAGCGTTTTGTCATTGAGCATGGACAATCGTGAAATCTGTTTTCCCGCAACTCCATGGGTAACCGCGACGAGTTCCTCCCGTGGCCGATAGCCCTCGACTTCGAACGCCGCGACCTGATAGCCGAGTGACACTTCGAACTCGGCCTCCGGTCCGAAGACAAGCTGGCGGACGCGCGAATGCAACCCATCCGCGCCGATAACCAGCTCGACTTCGCGCCGGGGGGCATGATCGAAGTCGACCAGCACGCGGTCACCTTCATCCCTGATCCCGGCGACTGAGTCGCCAAAGATCGTTTCGACCTTTCCGTCCAATGCGTGGTAGATGGTTGCCGCAAGATCGGAGCGCGCTATCTCGGTGAAGCGCCCGTTGGTCATGCGGCGGAAGACGTCCACTGAAAAGCCGCCGCTCTTGCGCCCCTCCCGATCAACATAACGCATCTCTTTGATCTGGTAACCCAGCTCTTTGACTCGTGGGAGCAGGCCCATCTTCTCCGCGATGTCGTAGCCGACTCCCCAGAAGTCGATGGCATAACCGCCGCTGCGTAGTCGTGGCGACTCCTCGATCAGCAGCACCTCGTGACCGGATTTTCGCAGCCAATAGGCGAGGGTCGGTCCGCCAATGCCCGCTCCGTTGATGGCAATCCTCACCTTACGCCTCTCTTCCTGCCTGACGACCTGCGCTTGAGCAGCGAGTCCGCTGGAAATGCGTCCTGGGCGGAATATTCACTCTTCGACACCCTTGGTCGCGGCCACTCGCCTTTTCTAGGTTGTTTGGCGCTCCAGAAGCGAACGCACCGACCGCAATGCCGCGATGCTATCGCCGTTGAGCGCGGAGTATGCGATGTAACCATCAGGCCGGACAAGCGCCACTCCCTGGCTTGGCCCTAAGCGTAACTCAACCCGGTCAGGAAAGGATCCGGCGAGTTGCTTCGCCGCTTCCGTAGTTGAAGGCTTCGCTTCGCTGCTAAGTATCAGGAGGAAGCGGCTGAGAATGCCTTTGCCGCCGCGGAGCGAATCGTCCAAGTAGCGCTTTCCCGGCCCTTCAACAATGCTACTCCCATGATAGGCAACTCCAAGTTCAGATAGCCTCTGCACGAAGGCGTGCCGGAATGGGGCCAGTCGCGACACCATCGGGATGACGGTATCGCGCAGAACCTGCGCAAATTTGCTTGGAGTTCCCATGACCCTGGTCAGCCGATCCGTAATCGCAACGACTTGCCTGATCACCGGAAGACGCTCCACGCCATAGCTGTCGAGTAACTGCTCGTTGCCATGACCGCGCAGGTAAAGATCAAGCTTCCAGACCAGGTTCCAGACGTCGTGCAGTCCAGTATTCATCCCCTGACCTCCAAAGGGGCTATGAATATGGGCGGCGTCGCCGGCGACGAAGATGTTTCGGACACGCAACCGGGCGACATGCCGGTGATGGATGTGGAAATAACTGCTCCAGTGCAGGGAGCGGGCCTCGATTCCGCTCGGTGCGCGTTGACTCAATACCTTTTGCACGAGATCCAACGAGGGAGCTTCCCCTTCGGCTTTTGCAATCGTCGCCACGACGCGCCGGCGCGTGGCGCTCATCGGGAAGATCGCCAGTGGGCCGAATTCGCTCGGGCACAGTTGGAGTTGGTCAGCAGGAAGAGTTTCGTTCGTCTCGATATCAGCGAGCAAGAACAGGTCATGATACTCTCCGCCCGCCAAGGGCAGGTTCAGGAGATGTCGCACCGCGCTGTGGGCGCCATCGCAGCCGACGACGAACCGAGCCGTAACCTCCAGGCGCTGGTCTCTTTTTTCGAGCGTAGCCCTCACGAAATCGTCGTGTTGCAGCGCGGAAACGAATGACGTTTCGTATTCAACGGCTCCGCCCTTACGCCCTAGCTGTTCCACCAGCAGTCTCTCGGTCACGTTTTGGGGGACCATGGCGATGAATGGATAAGGACTCTCCTCCGGGGCAAACGGCATGTGGGCCAACGTCCGGCCATGTGCTATGACGGCGACCGAGGTAACACGGTTGGCGGCCTCGAGGAACGGGGCGACTACCCCGGCCATGTCGAAGATCTCAAGCGTCCGCGGAAAGATGGCGAGCGCTTTGGAATGTTCCGATTGTGACGAACGCGCTTCGACCAGCCGCCATCTGAGTTTGCGACGAGCGCATTCATTCGCGAGGAACAGCCCGACAGGCCCGGCGCCAACAATCAAAACATCCGTATCAGTGCGGCTAGTCATGCCCTAAGTCGCCTGCAGGTGGCCTTGTTCCTCACGATTTGGAATGAATGCTCGCCGGCTGGTACGATCCCGGAATCGCACGGCATCGCCTGGTAAACGCCCGAGTTCGGATTCAGGTTTACTCGGGATTTCATGATCGGTTCTTCTATTTTGTGACTTTTGACCGCGGCTTTTCGTTCAATTTTTGCCCCGAATGTGACCCGGGGCAATGTTCCTCAAAAGAGCCAAAGACTAAAGGTTGTCGCCGGGATCGGTGATCCTCGCAACCGCAACGAGCTGGCACAACGCGCTGGCTTTTTGCAGATGGGTATCAGGCCGCTCGTTAGTCGGAAGAATCATCTTCCGTCTCGCCGGTTTCCATCCGGCCTTTCTTGCCGTAGATCTCGCGCAGAATTCTTCCGATCATCGGCGCGGCGGCCGAGCCGCCGTGCACCTTGCTTCCCACGTCGCCCTCGTAGAGCGCGGCGAAGGCGAACTGCGGATTTTCCGCCGGAACAAAGCCGGCGAACCACGCTGCCGTTCGCTCCTTCTCCTTCGGCCCCCATTGCGCCGTGCCGGTTTTTCCCGCGACGGAAACATTATCCAAGCTCGCCTGATGCGCCGTGCCGGCGGGCGCATTGACGGCATCGACCATGGCGGTGCGCACCTGCTCCATCGTGAGCGAAGACGCATTGATCGTCTTTTTCGCTCGCACGGAATACGCCGCGACGATTTCGTTGCCGACGGTCTGCACCTGTTCCACCAGCCGCGTTTGATAAAACGTCCCGCCGTTGGCCACGATCGCCATTGCCTGTGCCATCTGCAGTGGTGTGACCAGGACGTCGCCCTGCCCGATGGAGAGGTTGGCGATGTCGCCGCCCAGAATTCTGCGGCCGTGTGTTGCCTTCATGTATTCGTCGTTAGGCAAACGTCCCTCCGCCTCGGCCCGCAACGGGATGCCGCACTTCGCTCCGAATCCCAGCTTGGCCGCCCATTCGATAATCGGTCCCGCTCCCGTCTTGATTCCCACCTGATAAAACCAGGTGTCGCACGATTCGGTCAGCGCGCGCACGAAATCGAGCGAGCCCCGATCGGTCTTTTTCCAGTTATGGAAAGTGGTGTTGCCGACATCCATTGCCGGCACGCATTCGTATTCGTCCCGCGGCGTGATCGTGCCGCTCTCAAAAGCCGCCATCGCGACCGCTACCTTGAAGGTCGACCCCGGCGGATAAGCAGAGCGATAGGCGCGCGGCAGAAGCGGAATATTCGGATCGTCCTGCAATTGCTTGAACTTGGCCGACGAGATGGAAGGGATGAATTCGTTAGGGTCAAATGTTGGCCACGAAGCCAGCGCCAGCACATCACCGTTATTCGGATCGATGATCACGATCGCGCCCCGTTTCGCTTTGGCCGCGAGCGCCTTTTCCGCCATCTCCTGCAGGCGCAGGTCGAGCGTGGTGACGACGTTATAGCCGGGCACCGGTGCCTCCACCATGCGTTCGGATGTTTTCCGACCGTCCCGATCGAAGGTCACCTTGTACTTCCCGTGCCGGCCGGTGAGCATGCTGTTGAAAGTCTGTTCCAATCCTTCGCGCCCCTCCGTTTCCGGCCAGAGCACCTGGCCGTTTTGAATGATTCCGTCGGCATTGCGGCTCGTCCGCCCGGTGTAGCCGATGATCTGTCCGGCCATGCTCTTGTTCGGATAAAGACGCAGGTAGATCGGTTTGAGCGCGAGCCCGGCGGGGAGTTTATCTTTTAGTTCGGCGCGCTCCGATTCGCTCAGGTTTTGCGCGATCTCAAAGGGCAGAAAACCGCGGTTGTGATAATGGCGCAGAATGGAATCCCTGGAAACATCCAGGGAGCGACCGAGCACTTTCTCTGCGGCGCGAATCCGCTGCTGGGCGTAGGCCAGGACTTGAGCGTCGGAAAAATCGAGTGGCGTCGGAAAGTCGATCGTCAGGTTGTAGCCCAGTTCGTTTTGCGCCAGCGGCGCGCCGGTGCGGTCTGTGATCTGACCGCGGGGCGCGGGAATGTCGAGGACGTAGGTCCGCGCCTGTTTCTGGGTTTCCCAGGTCGGCTTGATCGTTTCCTCGAAGGACGTCGGTGGAGGTTCCTGGGCCACAAGCACAAGCGGCCAAAATAGAAGAAGCAAGATGAACCGCGAATTACACCGCCTCCGGCGCGGAGCCTCCGGCGCGGAGCGATCGGCGCTGATATGGGAGAAGAGGGTGGAATTCAAACTATTCTGATCCGTGTTATTCGCGTAATCCGTGGTTCAAAGTCTTCCGGCCTTGGGCGCCTAGTGGCGCTGGAGGAAGCGATGCACTTCCTCCGCCAACTTCTGGCCTATTCCTTCAGTCGACGCAATGGTCTCGACGCTGGCTTTGCGCAGGCGCTGCACGGAACCGAATTTTCGCAGGAGAAGATTTTTTCGGTTTTGACTTACTCCGGGACAATCGTCGAGCACACTTTCGCCGATCCGTTTTTTCATCAGGAGCTGATGATAGGTGTTGGCGAAGCGATGCGCTTCGTCGCGAATCCGCTGGAGCAGCCGCAGCGCGCCGGAATCGGGCGGCAATTGCAACGGCAGGGCGCGAGCGGGTCGATAGATTTCCTCAAACTCCTTGGCCAGACCGATGATCGGCAGTTCGTGCAAACCGAGCCGCTGCAACTCCCGGCAGGCGGAGGAAAGCTGACCCTTGCCGCCATCGACGATGATCAGATCGGGCAGGCGAACCGCAACGAACTTGTCATCGCGCTCTGAGCCTTCTTTGTCATCCCGAACCGGCGCAGCACGGAGAGGGACCTCGCAAGCGTCGTGCGATGTTGCTTCAGATGCGGCCGCCCCACGTAGCTTGCGAGGTCCTTCGCCGCGCTCCGCCGGCTCGGGATGACAAGCAGTAGCGCGCCGCAGCGCTTCCGCGGGATTCTCCTGCGAAAACTCCGCCGCCTCCGGATTCTCCTCGCGTGCTTGTAAGAGGACGCGCGAATACCTGCGCCTGACGACCTCCGCCATGCTCGCAAAATCATCCTGCCCTTCCACCGTTCGGATGCGGTAACGACGGTAGTTATTCTTGTCCGGGACACCGTCGCGGAAGGAGACCATCGAAGCCACCACGTGCGTGGTGGAAATATTCGAGATGTCGAAACACTCCATGACGTCGGGGAGACGCGGCAGCTGCAGCGCATCCGCCAATTCCTGCAGGTCGGCCCGCGGATCGATCGTGCTCGGCAGACTGTGGCGGGTGAAGCGGCGCATCGGTTTGGTCGTGCGGCGCAGATCGTCGAGCATGTTGCGCAGCTCGGCCGCTTTTTCAAAATCGAGCTTGGCCGCCGCTTTCTGCATCTCTTCTTCGAGCGCGTTCATCATTTCCCGCGAATGACCTTCGAGAAACTCCGCCGCCTGCGCGACCCGTTGCCGATAAGTCGCGGCGTCGATTTCACTCAACCGCATCGGCACCTGGTAGGTGGCTGATTTGAGCTCGCGCTCCGTCGGCGCGCCGCGTCCAAAAGTCAGCACGCCGAATTTTTTGCGCATGAAATTGAGCGTCTGCCGCAACGCGCCGGCGTGGGCATAGGGCCCGAAGTAGCGCGCGCCGTCATCTTTCTTGAAGCGGGCCAACCGAAAACGGGGCCACTCCTCCGTCGGATCGACCTTCACGACAAGGAAGCGCTTGTCGTCGCGGAACGAAATGTTGTAACGCGGCCGGTATTCCTTGATCAGCTTGCCTTCGAGCAGGATCGACTCCGCTTCGCTCGCCACGGTGTGCGTCTCGAAATCCCAGACGGCCTCGAGCAGCGCGCGCGTTTTCAGATCGGCCACAGCGATCTTGGAAGGCAGAAAATACGAGCCGACCCGTTTGCGCAGGTCGCGCGCCTTGCCCACGTAGATGACGCGGCCGAACCGGTCGCGCATCAGGTAAACACCGGGCTTGTGCGGCACCTCGTGCACTTTCTTGTTCAGGTCTGGCTTTTCTTTCGAGAGCGGCACGTTCGTGGGAGAGTGGCTGGTGTAGCGGCGGCCGTGTCGGCCGCACGTGGGAGAGTACGCGAAAATGTATGATGTCGCCATCGTGGGGAGCGGTCCGGCCGGCGCCAGTTGCGCGTCCTTCTGCGCCCTGGCCGGGTTGCGAACCCTTGTCCTGGAGCGCGCGACTTTCCCACGGGATAAAGTCTGCGGCGATTGCCTCAACCCGACCTGCTGGCCGGTGCTGGACCGGCTCGGCGTGGCCGCCGAGGTGCGAGCGGCGCCGCACGGGAAATTGTCTCGCGTCGATTTCATCGATGTCGATGGCCGGGTCGTGAGCGCGCCGCTCCCGGCGGGCGAGAATGCGGAGATCGCGATCAAGCGCAGTCGGCTCGACCAGATCCTGCTGCAGCGGGCGCGGTCGTTAGGCGCGGAGGTTCGCGAAGCCGAAACCCTGCTCTCCTCTGTCTATGTCGGGCATTGGAAAATCTGCACTGACCATTCAGAAGAGCGCACCCGCGTCCTGGTGGCGGCGGATGGCCGTAACTCCACGGTGGCGCGGCTCTGTAACCTGATGCCGCGCAAGGGACGCGATCGGGTCGCCCTGCAAACCCATCTGCCGCTGCCGCCGGACTTCGGCGACCGGGTCGTGCTGCGGTTGCTGCGCCAGGGTTACTCCGGTCAGGCTCCGGTGGGCGATGGTCTGCTCAATCTCTGCCTGGTTAGTCGACCCAACGATCTCCCTGCGATCAAGCGCTGGGCGGAAAAGGAATTTGCGATTTCCGCCGGTCACGGCTGGCGCACGATCGCGCCGCTCGCCCGCGCCGCGCTGCCTCCCGGTCGGCCAAACTTGTTTCTGGTCGGCGACGCCGCCCGGGTGGTCGAACCGTTTACGGGCGAGGGGATTTATTATGCGCTCCGCTCCGGCGAGCTGGCGGCGACGGCCATCAGGGCCGGCGATCACCGACAATATGCCGCCGCCCATCGAGAGCTTTACGCCGGACGGCTTTGGATCAACGCGCTTGCTCGCCAGGCAGTGGAGTATCCGCGTCTCGCCACCCGCTTGCTCCGACTTTGGCCTAACGAGAAGCGGGCTCTGCGCTTTTTGACGACGAAAGTCGTGCAGCATTGAAGGACTCGCCGCGGCGCCCTCCGGAGGGAGCGCTTCCGCGTGTCCAGGAGTTTGCTAACGATTACGCGCCGCCTTGATCGTATTCGACATCAACATAGCGATCGTCATCGGCCCGACCCCACCGGGCACCGGTGTGATGGCGGCCGTTTTTGGCGCCACTTCGTCGAAGGCGACGTCGCCAACGAGGCGATAACCCCGCGTTGCGCCGGCGTCGTCGACCCGGTTGATCCCGACGTCGATCACGACCGCGCCCTCGCGAACGTGCTCTGCCCTGACGAATCCGGCCTGGCCGATCGCGGCCACGACGATATCGGCGGAACGGGTGATTTCGGAAAGATTGCGGGTGCGGGAATGCGCCACGGTCACGGTCGCGTCCACTCCTTTTTGCATGAGCAGAAGCGCAAGCGGCTTGCCCACGATCATACTCCGCCCCAGAACCACGACACGCGCGCCGCTGATCGCGACGCCGCTATCCTGCAACAAGCGCAAGCAGCCCAACGGCGTGCAGGGAACGAAGCCGTCCGCGTCGCCGAGTGAGAGCTTCGCGATGTTGAGCGGGTGAAAGCCATCGACGTCTTTTGTCGGATCAAGCGCGCGAATGATCGCCGCCTCATCGATCTGCTTTGGCGGCGGCGATTGCACGAGGATGCCGTGGATCGCCGGATCGCGATTGAGATCCGCGACGCGGGCGAGCAAATCGGTCTGCGTCGTTTCCGCGGGCAATTCGAGCTTCACGGAATGCAGACCGAGCTCGCGGCACATTTTGTCCTTTGAACGGACATAGGCGCGCGAGGCGGAATCATCGCCGACCAGGACAACCGCAAGTCCGGGCGTAACGCCTCGCGCCTTGAGCGCGGCGATTTCGCCGCGCAATTCGGAGTAAACTTTTTCCGCGACAACGCGGCCATCGATTAGTTTCACAAATCAGCGCTCAGTTGTAGCGGCGGTCGGCGACCGTCGCAAATCTTCGCTCTCAGGCCACGATCGGCGGCGACAGACCGCCGCTACAAATCTAGCGCATCTTCACTAACTGCATCATGGCCTCCTGCAAACGCTGGCGTTCGCGCTCGAATTCTTCTTCGGTGGAAGTTGGCGCGACGCGATGCGGCGGACCAAAGATCACCCGCACCTTCGAGAATGGCTTGGGCAAAATGAATCGATCCCAGCTTTTGACCCGCCAGCAACTCGAGTATTCCATGTTCACCGGCACCACCGCCGCGCCCGATTGCTGGGCCAGATAGATGATTCCCTGGCCGAGCTCGTAAGCAGGACCGCGCGGGCCGTCCGGCGTGATGACGACGTCCTTGCCGCTGGCAATGACCTCGGCGAGCTGTCGCATCGCGCTCGCGCCTTTCCGTGAACTGGATCCCCTAACGACTTCAAAATCAAAACGCTCGACCAGATCGGCCAGAAGCGTGCCGTCGCGACTCGCGCTAATGAGCGCGGCGCCGCGCCGCTCGGGGAGAAATTCTTTGATCACGAAGGGCAAAAGCAAAAGCCGATTGTGCCAGAGCGCGCCGATGTAGCGTTCGTCAGGCGGAACGCCGATCACCTCGGCGCGGTCGTCGATCGTGAAGCGCAGGGTGCGCGCCCAGATTTGCAGGAGTCGATGGCCAAAGGCGATCAACCACCGCGCGCGCCAGCCTTCGATTTTCAAGACGCAGAGCTTTTCGCGCCGTCGTCTTTCCAGCGATAGGCACGCGGGTTGGGCAGGCCGAGTTGATCGAGGATCCGCCAGACGACCGTGTCGACCAGGTCCTGGACCGATCGCGGCCGGCTGTAAAACGACGGGATGGCGGGGAGCACGATCGCGCCGGCTTCGAGCAGGGTGACGATGTTGCGGGCATGAATCAGGCTCCAGGGCGTCTCGCGCGGGACGACGATCAATTTGCGCCGCTCTTTCAGGAAGACATCGGCCGCGCGGAGGAGCGCGCTGTCGCTCGTGCCAGCGGCGATCCGGCCCAGCGTGGCCATCGAGCAGGGGACGATGACCATGGCATCGAAGCGGGCGGAGCCGCTGACGAAGGGAACGTTCAAATCATTCTCGGTGTGCTGCCGAACGCCTGGCGCTACATTGAGTTGGTCGATTTCCTGTGCGGCGACCTGTTTTGCGTGAGTGCTCAGCACGAGGTGGACTTCATTTTCCGAGGCATCGATCTGGTCCAGCAAGCGCTGCAGATAAAGCGTGCCGCTGGCGCCGGTGGCAGCGAGGACGAGTTTCATTCGGCCTAACGTTTCACCAAACTGCCCAAAACTCTAGTGCCCTCGTGCGGATCAGGTGAGAGTGGAGGGCCACGCTCTGTTCTTGCCCAGATTCAAACACGGCGATGACGGAGCATCGCCCTCCACCGTGGTCTCGATTTGGCGGGGACGGGGCACTTAGAGGAGATACGATCGGCCACCTTAGAGGTATCCGCCGGTCTTCAGCTTTTTCGTGAGATCGATCTGCCGGAGAAGTTGTTCTTTATGGACGGCGGCGTTTTCTTTCCGCGGCTCGACGCGCGTCTTTTCTTCCACGACCACGAGATCATCGACCAATTTTTCGAGTTTTACCGACTTGCCTTTGACCTTGCCATAGGTCCAGGCCGCCTGGATGGCTGCGCCCAGAGCCGCCCCTTCGATTACGCGCAACGCCACCGTCGGAAAACCGAGTACGTCGGCGGCGATCTGACGCCAGACCGCGCTTCTGCTTCCGCCCCCCGTGAGGCGAATTTCCGTCGGGACGATGCCGAGGTCGCGGAAACGGCGGAGCCCGTAGGCGAGCCCGAGCGTGACGCCTTCCACGACCGCCCGCGCCATGAAATCCGCTTTCATGTTTTCGGTCGTTAGACCTTGAAAGACTCCATTGCCTTTGGGCAGGTTCGGCGTCCGTTCCCCTTGCAGGTAAGGCAGAAAAAGAATCCCACCGGCCCCGGCCGGGACCGCCTCGATCCGCTGCTCCATGGTCGGAATGTCCCAGCCAAAAAGCGCGCGCATCTGTTCCATCGCGACCGCCCCATTCATTGCACAGGTGAGCGGCAGCCAATGATCGGTCGCGTCGCAAAAGGCCGCGACTTCGCCTTTCGGATCGATCAACGGTTCCTCGGAAAATGCGCAGATCGTTCCCGAAGTGCCGAGGCTGACCGTGACGACACCCGACCGGATGTTGCCGGTGCCGATCGCGCTCATCATGTTGTCGCCGCTGCCGGCGCTGACAAGGACATCGTCAGCCAGGCCCCATGCTTCGCGCAGGAGGCTGCGCAATAGACCGGCGGGCCGTTTCGACGAGCGCAACGGCGGCAAAGTCGACTCCAATTTCGGGTCGATGAAATCGAGGATCGGCTTGCTCCACTGACGCGTGCGCACGTCCATCAGGCCGGTGCCGGAGGCGTCGCCGTATTCCATTTGTCGTTCGCCCGTCAGCCAGAGATTGAGATAATCGTGCGGCAAGAGCACAGTCGCTAGGCGGCGAAAATTGGCCGGCTCATTTTGTTTTAACCAGAGCAGCTTGGGCGCGGTGTAGCCCGGGAGGATCGGGATTGCCGAGGCGCTCGATCAGACCGTCGACTCCGCCAAATTCCTGATTGAATTCCTCGCACTGCGACTCGCTCGAGATGTCGGACCAAAGTTTGACCGGGCGGAGCAGCTCGTTCGCTTCGTCCAGCGCCACCAAACCGTGTTGCTGCGCGCTGACCCCGATCGCCTTGAGCTCAGTGCGGCGCGCGCCGATTTTTTCGAGGCACTCCGCGATGGTGGCTTCGGCAGCCTCGATCCAGGTCTGGGCTTCCTGTTCCACGTGCCCGGGAGGCAAGCCTGCGATCGTCCCGTAACTACGCTGGGCGAGCGCGAGAACTTCGCCCGATGCGGTGTCGAGCACGAGGGTCTTGCTACTTTGGGTGCCGCTATCGATTCCGAGGCAAAGCATAAATGGCGGAAGAAATCCGAAGCACGAATACCGAAATTCGAAACAAATTAGAATGATCGAAAATCAGAAAATCCGAAACGCAGGGCGGCCGCGTTTTGAATTTCTGGCTTTCGAAAATTGTTTCGGATTTCGGGATTCGGATTTCGGATTTTGAATCCCGAAGGCAGCTCGAATTTGAAATTAAGCTTCCTTGGGCGCAATAAGATAGTGATGATCAAGAAACTTTTGCACACCCGCTACCGGGTTAGCGACCTGGAAAAGACGGTTTCCTTTTATCGCGATGTCCTTGGCCTGGAGGAAGTGCGGCGCCACACCTCGGGCCGCGGGTCGCAGTTGGTTTTCCTGAAAGCGCCCGGCAGCGAGGAGGAAATCGAGCTCTGCAAATTCGATGAAAGCGGCCCCGTCGTGGTCGGCCCCGATCTGACCCATCTCGCTTTTGAGGTCGATAATCTCGAAGAGTTTGCGAAGCAAACGGCGGCAAAAGGGTATCCGCTTTCCGATGGCCCGCATCCCAACGGGCGCGGTGGCGCGATCGCCTTCATCGATGCGCCGGAAGGTTACGAGGTCGAGCTCATCCAGCGCGGCGATGGTCGTTAGGCTTGCGCAGGTCTGAGTTTTGCTTCTAGTATTCGGCCAATGCTTCGCCGAGCCACTGCGCAAATCACTTATCCGCTGGCCATTGCGCTTGCCCTATTCTGCCTGGCCGCGACCAGGCCGAAGACCCACCGAGGTTCAGCGGGCGACCGCCGCCGCGGACGACGAGAATTATTCTGTCGCCTATCAGAGCAACGATCTCGGGTCCGATCTCAGTGCGCCGAGGACGCGGGCCGCGGCGGTCCTCGTGCAGGATGCGCGGACGGGCGAAATTCTCTACGAAAAAAATGCCGATGCGCCGCGTGCCGCCGCCAGCACGCAAAAATTGCTGACCGCATTGATTGTCGCCGAAGACGGCTTTCTCGATCACGTGGTGGTGGTGGAACCGACCGATATGCAGGCCGAGCCGGTGCGATTGAACATCAAGGCGGGGGAGGTTTATCAGCGCATCGAGCTGCTCCGCGCCTTACTCGTGAAAAGCCCTAACGACGTGGCGCGCTGCCTGGCGCGGGACAACGCCGGGAGCATCGAGCTTTTCGCCGAGAAGATGAATGCGAAAGCACGCTCCCTTGGCGCGACCCACTCGCATTTCGTCAATCCGAATGGGCTGCCCATGCCGGATCAGTATTCGACCGCGCGCGATCTCGCCATCATCGCGCGGGCTGCCTACGCCAATTACACCATCCGCTCCATCGTCTGCCTGCCGCAGCTCGTCTTTCGTTACGCCAACGGCCGCACCCGCGAACTTAAGAATACGAACAAAGTTCTGAAGCAGGCTTCCCTACTGCAACGGAATGAAGACCGGTTATACCGAAGCGGCGGGGCATTGCCTGATAGCCAGTGGAAAAATTCCCGGCCGCGACGTCATTGTGGTCGTGCTCGGCGACAGTTCGGCGGGTGTTTGGCGGGATGCTTCGGCATTGCTTTACTGGGGCCTGAGGCGGATGTAGGTCGCGCCGTCGAGGCGCGTGATGAGCGATCTTTTTCAGGAACAACTGCAGGCGCTGCGCGCCCGCTCGCTCCATCGCAAGTTGCGCGAGATTGGCACAGCGCAGGGACCGGAAGTTCAGATTGTTGGGCGCCATCTCGTCAATTTTTCCTCCAACGATTACCTCGGGCTGGCGGCCGATCCGATTCTGCGCCAGGCCGCGATCGCGGCGATTGAGGAATTTGGGGTCGGCGCGGGAGCGTCCCGGTTGATTAGTGGAACGCAGTCGCCGCACGTCGCGCTGGAGACCGCGCTCGCGAAATGGAAACGGGCGCCGGCCGCGATTTCCTTTAGCAGCGGTTACGCGGCGGCGGTCGGCACCTTGCCGGCGCTGGCCTCGAAGCAGGATGTCATCATTCTCGACAAGCTTTGCCACGCATCGCTCATCGATGGCGCGCGCCTGAGCGGCGCGACCCTGCGGGTCTTTCCGCACAATCACCTCGGCAAACTCGAGAGCCACCTGGAGTGGGTGCAGCGCGAATATCCGCAGGCCCGGGTCGTGGTCGTGACCGAATCGGTCTTCAGCATGGATGGCGATCGCGCGCCCCTGCGCGAGTTGATCGAGCTGAAGAAACGCTTCCGCGCGCTTTTGCTGCTCGATGAAGCTCACGCCATCGGGGTGGTCGGAGCCAACGGCCGCGGGCTGGCCGCCGAACTCGGTTTGGAATCCGAGATCGATCTGCAAATGGGCACGCTCAGCAAATCGTTAGGCGTGAGCGGCGGCTACATCTGCGGGTCCCGCAGTCTGGTCGATTGGCTGATCAATCGCGCTCGCTCTTTCATTTTTTCCACTGCTCCGCCGCCGGCCATGGCGGCGGCGGCGACCGCGGCGGTCCGCTTCCTTGTTTCCGCCGAAGGGGAGGCGCGGCGCAAGAGCCTTTGGCATCGGATCGTGCAATTGCGCAGAATGCTTCCCAACGGGGGTGCCGCGTTTGGCAAGCCGGGCGCGGCCATCATTCCCTGGATCGTGGGCGACGAGCAGCGCGTCCTCGATCTGGCGCAGGCGCTGCAACGAGAGGGCTTTCTCGTCCCGGCAATTCGTTACCCAACGGTAGCGAAGGGCGCAGCGCGCTTGCGCATCACGTTGAGTGCCTCCCACTCGGAGGCGCAAGTGGCGTCCTTAGGCGACGCCTTGTCCCGCTTCGCGGCGACCGGCTACGGGCCGCCCATTGCCGAAGTGCGCAGGAGCGGCGACGGCAGGTAGGCCGGGTTGATGTTCACGTCGCGCGGGCCTTCCGAGGGAATATCGGCTTCCGGGCCTTCTCCGGGGGGCGCGACTTCCATCGAGTTATCGGCGTAGCGGGACGCTTTTGCGTCGCTGCTCATGCTGGTGGTTTTCGTGGTCGTGCAAGCGGGCAAGAGCGCCGCAAGGAGCAGACTGAGGGCAAGTTTGGTTTTCATGTTTCGACTCCATCTTCGAAGCGATCTCCAGGCTCGCATCGATGTCGTTAGAATTACTACAAACGGCTCCCAAAGGGCAAGAACTGTTTGCGCCCTGGTCGGGATCGGTGCTCCCAGCGGGTCAGGTGGTCGCAGGCCAGAGCGGCCGAGCTAGGCGAAGCGATCGAGGATGGCGCGGAGCTTCTCTCGCGTCGCCGGCGGCCAGAGCTCGCGGTCGGTCACGAGAGCGGAATCGAGGGCGCGATGCTCCGGCCAATCGGGCTCGAGCGGGATGCGCGGGATGACCGCGGCCAGGACCTTCTTCGCCGTTTCGGCGTTGGCCAGTAAATGCTCGATCACAGTCTGCGCCGAGACCGGTTCCTCCTCGACCTTCCAGCAATCGTAATCCGTGATCATCGCCATGGTGGCGAGAGCGATCTCGGCTTCGCGGGCCAATTTCGCTTCGGGCAGGTTAGTCATGCCGATGACGTCGAAACCATGGCGCCGGTTCAGGTCCGACTCCGCCCGGGTGGAAAACGCCGGGCCATCCATATTCACGTAGGTGCCGCCATTGTGAATGCGCACGCCTAACGAACGGGCCGCGTCCGCCAGCAGATTGCGCAAAGGCGTGCAGATCGGATCGGCAAAGGTGATGTGCGCGGCAATACCGTCGCCGAAAAATGTGTGCTCCGCCCGCTGGCTGGTGCGGTCATAGAATTGCGACGGCAGAACCACGTCGCGGGGCGCATATTTTTCCTGCAAACTTCCGACGGCGGTGACGCAGATGATCCAACGCACGTTGAGTGAACGAAGCGCGTAGATGTTGGCGCGGTAATTCAGTTCGTGCGGCAGGAGGCGATGGCCACGTCCGTGCCGGGGCAGGAAAAAAACGCGTCGTGTGCCGACTTCGCCTCCGATGATCGCATCCGAGGGCGACCCGAAGGGCGTGTCGATTTGATGCTCCTGGGGATTGCTGAATCCCTCGATCTGGTAAAGTCCGCTCCCTCCGATGATGCCGATGGCTGCGTTTTCGTGATCCATGGGTTATTTGTAGCGCAAGCTTCCAGGTTGCGTTGTGACTATTTGCAGGCTGCAAGCTTGCGCCACCCTGGCATGAACTCGCGTCGGTTTTGCCCATCCCCCTGGACCGATCGGGAAGTGCAGAAGCGGCTGCGGGCGAATCCGTTTCCGAATCGGTTCGCGACTCCTCCCTAAGGGGCGGGTTTCGGCCGGCACGTTGACAGGCCTGATCCGCCTGTTTACACTTCTGGCAAATGAGTGAGACAATCACCGTTCGAATTCCCGAGCGCCTGGCGGCTTGGTTGAAGGAGACAGCGGCCCGGATTGGCCTCTCCCGAGGGCAGATTATCCGACAGCATCTCGACCGCGCTCGCCGGGGCGACCACGCCTCCAAAAAGTTCATGCGCCTCGCCGGCACGATCAAAAACGGCCCCTCCAATCTCTCGACCCGGAAGGGCTTCTCGAAGCGGTGAAAGGCATCGCCCACACCGGATTTCTCGTCGCTTTTGCCAATGCCCGCGATCGACACCATCGCTGGGCCGTGAGTGTCGCCGAACAGGTGACCGAACCATTGCTGACCTGCGAACCGGTCCTGGCGGAAGCGGCCTTCCATCTCGGCAGCGTCGCGGTTGTCCTGGAAATGATCGCGGAGGAGTTGCTCGCACTTTCCTTTGACTGCAACGACCATTTACCGCAGTTGGCCGCTCTGGCAAAACGCTATCGGGATCGCCGACCGGATCTGGCCGACTTGTGCCTGATCCGCATGACTGAGTTGTATCCCAAACACAGCATCATCACCATCGATGTGGCCGATTTCCGAATTTACCGGCGGAACAAGCGCGAAGTGATCCCGCTCATTTGTCCGCCATCGCTCTAAGATTCATGGAGCGACCACGACGGAGATCATCGCGGAGTATCATGGCGTGACGCTGGAGGACGCGGCGGCCTGCCTGCTCTTCGCCAAACACAACCTCGAAGGCACCGAAGTTCTCCGGCTCGAACCGCAATCCATCTGAATGCGTTTCCTGGTGGATGAATCCACTGGCCCGGTGGTGGCGGGTTGGTTGCGCGAGCAAGGTCATGTCGTCTTCTCGGTCTACGAAGAGGCACGCGGCTTGGACGACGATGCTTTCGTCGCCAGGGCTTTCCAGGAGAGTTCGTCCAGCGTTGCATTTGGGGTGTTCACGTACTCGCAGGCGATGAATTGAGCGAGAGGCAAATGTTGAGTTGCCAACGTCGACTCATCGCGTTCTCCGTGCATGACTGATCGTAGCTTGATTGCCGGTCCTGCTGAATTCAAAAGATCGCCGACGTGCGAAGGCGTAGGTCCTGTGTATCGTTTCCGCCCATCGATGCCGAAATTTTTCATCAAGACTTACGGTTGCCAGATGAACGAGCGCGACTCGGAACAGGTCGCGCGCTCGTTGCTCGATCGGGGATACGAAGCGGCCGCGAGCGAAGCGGACGCTGATGTCGTGCTCCTTAACACGTGCAGCGTGCGCGACATGGCGGAGCAGAAAGCGCTCGGGAAAATGGGAATGCTCGGCCGTGTCGCGAAGGAGCGGCCCGAAGCGGTCTTCGGCTTTCTCGGCTGCATGGCCCAGGCGCGCGGGGCCGAATTGCTCAAGCTGGTGCCGCATCTCGATCTTGTCGTAGGCACGCAAAAATTTCATCGGGTCGCGGATTACGTTGGCGAGCTGGTCGAGCGCAAGCGCGTCGCCGCCGCGATGGATGATCCGCGCTTTTCCGTCGTCGACACGGCGGAAGAAATCGGCTCGCAGGAGACGATCCGCGAGCACGCCCTGCGCCCGCAGCAGGCGACGGCCTTTGTTTCCATCATGCAAGGCTGCAACATGCATTGCACCTTTTGCATCGTGCCCCGGACCCGTGGCGCCGAACGCAGCCGCACGATCGCGGAGATCGTCAAGGAAGTGCGCGAATTGGTCGAGCGCGGCGTGAAGGAAGTGACGCTCCTGGGCCAGATCGTGAATCTTTACGGGCGCCATGAGTTTCCGAAAATCGACGACAGGAGTCCGTTCGTGCGGTTGCTCGAATCCGTGCAGGCCGTCGACGGCCTCGAGCGGCTGCGATTCACCTCGCCGCACCCGATTGGTTTTCGCGCCGATCTCATCGCGGCCCTGCGCGATCTGCCGAAGCTCTGCGAGCACGTGCACCTGCCTCTCCAATCCGGCTCCGACCGGATTCTGAAAGCGATGCATCGCACCTACACCGCGGACAAATATCTGCGGCTGGTCGAGCAAATCCGCGACGCCCGTCCCGACATTGCCCTAACGACCGATGTGATCGTTGGCTTCCCGGGCGAGACCGAGGAAGATTATGCAAAGACGCGCACCCTGGTCGAGCGGGTGCAATTCGATAACGCCTTCGTCTTTCGCTACTCGCCGCGGAGCGAGACACCCGCGGCCGAGATGGCCGGGCAGCTCGAGGAACAGGTGAAGGAGGCGCGGAATCATGATCTGCTCAGCGTTGTGGACGCGGCGGCGAAGCGCGCGGGCGCGCGGCTGGTCGGGCAAAATGTCCAAATTCTCTGCGAAGGTCCGAGCAAAACGAACCGGACACGCCTGACGGGCCGGACGCGGAGCAATAAGATCGTCGTTTACGAAGGAAAGGACACGGATATTGGAGAGCTGATCGACTTGAGAATCACCCATTCGACCGGGTTTAGTTTGTCCGGAGAGAGAACGTCGCCTGCGAGCAGTTGTCATTTGTCCGGGATGGAAGAACTTTCGCCGCCGGTCGCGGCCGTTCCATGATTTATCACCTTTCGTTGCATACTGTCGGTCTGATTGCGGGGGCCTTGCTCGCCCTGCTCAGTTTGCTGGCAATTTTTCTGCCGGCCCAGGATTTCCTGGCCCGTTTTCCGCGTTCGCGGGCGGCAGGAGCGGGGTTGCTCACGATCGCCCTGATCTGGAGTTTTTGGCTGCTCTCGACCATGGAGATGGGCGAGTTCGCCAGTTTCCGGCGCACACTCCTGATTATTCTCCCGGTCGGTTTCTTTCTCGTGCTGAGATTTGTGGATGAATTTCTCGCCGTGCGCGCGCTCGGGATTCTTTGTTTGCTCGCGGCCGAACCGCTCCTCGACGCGGCTTTCCTGCGTCCGCAAACCAGCCGGTTGCTGGTCACGGTGCTCGCCTATTTGATGATCGTGGCCGGCTTGTTCTGGGTAACGATGCCGTATTTGCTCCGCGATCAGATCAATTGGAGCACCAGGAATTCAGGGCGTTGGCGGCTTCTTTCCGGGTTGGGTTTCGTCGTCGGCGCGGCAATTTTGGTCTGCGCGTTTGTCGCTTATTGATTGGTCAGGCCATTTTTCGATTGTCATCCGAGCCGGCGCAGCGCGGCGAGGGACCCCGCAGTTGCAATGAGAGTCGTCCTTTGGCCACGACGCGGGGATTGCAGTTGTGAGGTCCCTCGCCGTCTGCGCGGCTCGGGATGACAAATCGGCAGGCGCGGACTTGAGGCACGCCTTGTGAGTCGCATGCTCGTCATCCGCGGCGGAGCGATCGGTGATTTTATTCTCACCCTGCCCGCGCTGAAATTGCTCCGCGACGCTTTCCCGGCGGCCCATCTTGAAGTTCTCGGCTACAAGCACATCGTCGCGCTCGCCGAGATGAGCGGATACGCGAATGCCACGCGCTCGATCGAATACGCCCGCCTCGCCAGCTTCTTCAGCCGCGACGGCGAGCTCGCTCCCGAACTACTGGATTACTTCGGCAACTTCCAACAGGTGGTCAGTTATCTTTTCGATCCTGACGAAATTTTTGCCAACAATCTAAAACGGGCCGGGGTGCGGAACCTGATTGTCGGCTCTCCGAAAATGACCGATCGGGAACACGCCGCGCGGCAACTCGCACGTCCCCTCGAACGGCTCGCGCTTTATCTGGACGATCCGGCGGCGAGTATTTCGCCTAACGAACCACGCAGAGTCGATCGGTCGTTGGTCGCGCTTCATCCCGGGAGCGGCAGCGAGACAAAGAACTGGTCGTTGGAGCGTTGGGTAGTCGTGGCGAAGTCGCTTCTCTCGGCGGAAGCCGACCGACGCCTTCTCATCATTGGCGGCGAGGCTGACGCCGAGCGCCTCGGCGCGCTTTCTGTCCTCCTGCCTAACGACAGGGTGAGTTGCGCGCAGAATCTTTCCTTGGTGGAATTGGCCGTCTGTCTGCAGAACTGCGGGCTTTTTCTCGGACACGACAGCGGCATCTCGCATCTGGCGGCAGCCGTGGGGACACCGTGTTTGCTCTTGTTCGGTCCGACCGATCCGGCGATCTGGGCTCCGGCCAATCCGCGGGTGCGTGTATTGCGGGCTCCGAGCCTGACGATGGATGGAATCAGTCTCGCGGACGTGGTGGCCGCTGTGGATGCCGCCCTTGAGCGAGTTCGTGTTTAGGTTCGGTCAAGCGGTCGCGCGCATGCTTGTCATCCCGATCCGCCGCCGGACGGAGAGGGACCTCCCCAAAGGTCTGCGACAGTCATCCCAGAAACCGGACCCATTAGGCTTGACGAGAGGTTTGTCGGCGCGCTCCGCCAGCCTCGGGATGACACGCCTCACGTTAGAGCGGACGCTGAACACATACTTAGGCGACGCGAGGGTGATTGGCGATAAGGGAGAATTTCCCGCGAGCGACATTTGCCCCCGCGTTTGGCAGAGCGAAACGTCTACAGATCGCGCGCCACCTACGAACTGATGCGCATCGGCATCAGGACGTAAAGGAACGGGCTCTGGATCTTGATCACGCCCGGGCTCATCTCGTCGATCAAGTCGAGAAAAATTTCGTCCTCGGCGAGGTTGCGCAGCGGCGCCATGAGAAACTCCGGATTGAAGGCGATCGAAAACTCGCGGCCCTTGTAGGCGACCGGGAGGGATTCTTTTGCTTCGCCGACTTCGGGCGTATTCGCAGTGATGTCGATGTTGTTCTTGGCGAAGTTGAGTTTGATCGAGTTCGATTTGTCACTCGCCAGAAGCGAAACGCGCCGCAGGGAATTGAGAAACGTCTCCCGCTCGAGCGTGACGCGCTCCTTCATTTCTCCAGGAATGACCTGTTTGTAGTTCGGGTAATTTCCTTCGATCAGCTTGGAAACGAGCAGGGTGTTATTGAGATCAAACGCGATCTGACCGCTGCCCACGCTGACCCGGACGTCGCCTTCATCCGTGAGCAGCCGCTGCAATTCCGTGACCGCCTTGGTCGGGACAATGATGTCGGCTTCGTGGCTGCGCGGAAACTCGAGATCGATGTCGAGCATGGCGAGCCGGCGGCCATCGGTCGCGACAAGGGTGAGTTTGTTATCCTTGAAACTGAAGAGCACTCCATTGAGGACGTAACGGGTTTCGTCAGTTGAGATGGCGTAGGAGGTCTTGCGCAAACCGTCCCGCAAATCTTTCTGCCGAATGGTGACGACCTTGGATTCGTCGAACTTGGGCAGGGGTGGAAATTCTTCTTCGGGCAGGCCGAGGATTTTGAAAAAACTTTGTCCGCTGCGAATGGAGGCGGCGTTTTTGCCGTCGATATCGAAAGAGATTTCGCTTGAGGGCAGCTCGCGGATGATGGTGAACAGACGCCGCGCCGGCAGGGTGGTAGCCCCTCCCTTTTCCACCTGCGCCTCGAAACTGCCGCGCACGCCGACATCGAGATCGGTCGTCGTCAGGCTAATTTCATTGCCGTTGGCCTGGAGAAGGACGTTCGAAAGAATCGGCAGCGTCGTGCGGGTGCTGACGACATTCTGAACCTGTTGCAGACATTCAAGCAGCTTCTCTTTCGTAACGCTAAATTTCATGAAGGCGGAAATGAGTCGTTAAGATGTAAGGCTTTCGATTTTATCCGGCAACCGCAATCTCGCAGCGCGAAATCAGCGCTGCAGCGCACTGTCAATGAATGAGATCGTTTGCCGAATCTTGTCCTGCTCCTTCATCCGCTTCTTCACCAGTTTGCAGGCGTGCAGGACCGTGCCGTGGTCGCGACCACCAAAGGCTTCGCCGATTTCGTTCAGCGAAGCTTTCGTCAGCTCGCGCGCCAGATACATCGCGATTTGTCTCGGGAAAGCGATATTGGCCGGTCGGCGTTTGCTCGTCATATCCGCTAGGCGCACGTCGAAGTGCTCGGCGACCCGGCGCTGGATCTGATCAATCGTGACCGCGCGGCGTGCCTCTTCCTGCAGAATATCCTTGAGCAAATGCTCGACCACGTCGTTTGTCAGCTCTTTACCGCTGAGCGAAGCGAAGGAGGCCACCCGCATGAGCGCCCCTTCCAACCGACGGACATTGGTTTTGATTCGGGTGGCGAGGAAATCGAAAATCTCATCGCGCAACCGGATCTTAAGGGTGCGGGCTTTCTTGCGCAGGATGGCCATGCGCGTTTCAACATCGGGTGGTTGCAACTCCGCGGTCAGTCCCCATTCAAAGCGGGAGACGAGCCGATGTTCGAGATTGGCAATCTCCGACGCGGGCCGATCACTCGAGAGCACGATCTGCTTATGTCCGTCGAAAAGGGTGTTGAAGGTATGGAAAAATTCCTCCTGCGATCGTTCCTTTCCACCGAGGAAATGGATGTCGTCGATCAGAAGAAGGTCGGCCTGGCGATAGCGTTTGCGGAATTTGACCAGGTTATTGTGTTGGATCGCATCGATGAATTCGTTGATGAACAACTCGCTCGAGAGATACATCACGCGGGTGTTCTTGCCGCGCGCGCCAATGTATTGGCCGATCGCCTGCATCAAATGGGTTTTGCCCAGCCCAACTCCGCCATAGATGAAAAGCGGGTTGTAGGTCTTGGCCGGCGATTGTGCGACCGCGAGGCTGGCGGCGTGCGCGATCTCATTGTTAGGCCCGACCACGAACGATTCGAAGGTGTTGCGCGGATTTAACCCTGGCGTCTTGTTCGAGCGCGTGGCGGCGGTCTGCGCCCGGGATGAGATCGCCGGCTCCGGGTCGGCCGCGTCCGATCCGGCAGAAGTATCGACCGCACAGACAAACTTCACGGCGCGCGGACCCTTGAGCACTGCCTCAAGGGCCGTCTGCAAGGCCGGCATGTGATTACTCTCGATCCAGAATTGATAGATGTTATTTGGGACGAGGAGCGTCACCTCGTCGGCGGTGGCGCTGGTCAGCTTTACGGCAGAGAACCAGCGCTTAAAAGTATCGGCGCTGACCTGGGGTTTTAATGCGGCGGACAGCTTTGTCCACAACTGGGCACACTTCTCGTCCATGGCGACTTGTTAACAGCGTTAAATAACGCCGGAACCGATCAACGAGCAGGGTAAAGGGGCGGTGACACCGATGGACGCGACCCGGGAAAACGAACCGTTTTGGTCGTTGCGCGAGGAATGCATGCGGCGGGAAAGCCCGTTATACGAGGGAAAAATCATTTTTCTATTGCTTCGGGAGAGTGGCAGCAGGGCGGTAATTATGGCCGACGTGCCGGCCTCAAAAAAATATTTTCTTCTTTTCATGCTTTCGACTCCGTTTGCGGCAGTAACTTTATTCACATCCTATTCACATCCGGCACCTGTGCTCCCGGCCTGCGGCTTCAGATTAGAAATCGAGTCCGTGCCCCACAAGAAAAAATCGGAATTTTATTTTGACTGACCGGTCAGAAAAATCTTGACGCAAATTCATCTCTGGCATTGTCGCCTCCTGCACTCGTGATGGATGGGGGCGCGAAGGAGGATTCGTTAGGCCGGAGCCGGCGCGAGAGGTTTGGGACTGTCGCTCCGCCCGGTTTGTTCCTTTTTCCGCGCCTCGAAAATGTTCGCCAAGCTACCGATTTGCCCGAAATTCGTTAAGCAAGGAAGGGAATGAAACGGTCTCCAAAAACTAATCGCCGTCGTCTCGGGGAGGTACGGGACCCTGGCGATTTGTTATTTCCTGGTCGGCTGCGGCACGATGCCGACGCCGGCGCCGACCGTGACCCACGTGGTTTTGATGTGGCTGAAACATCCGGAACGCAGCGCGGATCGCGCCCAACTCATGCGGGCGGCGCATTCCCTGCGGATGATCCCGGGGGTGATGCGAGTGGACGCTGGCCGGGCCGTGCCCACGCTTGCTCCCGGAGTCGACCGCAGTTTCGACCTCGGGGTCGTGATCACTTTCCGCGATCGAGTCGCCCTCGAGCGCTACGAAAAGGATCCGCGGCATCTCGAGGCGATGCGTCGTTACCTGCGGCCGCTCGTTCGGCGTTACGAAGTCTATAATTTGAGTGGTCGTTAGGCTGTGATGCGCCTTTTACCCGCAGCGCTGGCCGCTCTTCTTTTCTTTCCTGCGGCTGCCGGCGCGGATGAAATTCCGCCGCCCTTTGGCTTTCGCTGGAGTGATTCCTCCGCCCGGGTGGAGAAGGTGCTGAAGGGGGCAAAGGCAAAAATCGTTGCGCGGGAAAAAAACGGAGGGACGGAAGTCTGGACGGCGGAGGGGTTAATCCATCCCGGATTGAAGCGGACGCTTTTCAGCTTCAAAGGCGGGCTGCTGACGCAGATCGAATTGCAGTACGAGTATCCGAATTGGACCCTGGAGCATTACAACAATCGGATGGGCGAAATCCGGCGCTACTTCGACGCGAAGTACGGGACCGGGCGGTTGATCTCGCGCTCGCGCGATAACGACACCGATGTGATTCAAACCCTCGTTGGCTACCAATGGGTCGTCGGCAAATCGGCCCTCGAGCTCTTTTACTTCTCAGCACAGAAAGAGGCGAACGTTTATCGCAATATTACGGTAACCTATAAAGCGTTGTGATTGGTTGAAGCGATAACGCGTTGCCGCGTGTTGGCCGCCGTCCGCTGCAATGCTTCAACCCTTTAGCGCGGCAACGTTCTCCCTCTGCATCCGTTTCAGTCGGCTGCGCAACGCCACTTTGGTCGCCGCGCTCATTCGGTCGATGAAAAGAATGCCATTCAGATGATCGACTTCGTGTTGCAGCGCGCGTGCGAGCAACCCGGTCGCTTCGATCTCCAGCATCTCGCCCTGCAACGTTTGCGCCCGTAAAACGACAGATGACGCGCGCCAGATATCCGCCGTGATTTCCGGAAAACTCAAACACCCTTCCAGGCCGAGATCGGTCTCCTCGCTCAATCTCAATTCGGGATTAAGCAACACCAGCGGCATGAGCGATTTTGGATCAAGCGCGGCGCCGTTTCTCTTTATCGTGCTGGGACGGTCCTCCACCTCTGCAATATCGACGACCGTCAACTGCAGTGCCTCTCCGATCTGTTGTGCGGCGAGGCCGACGCCATGCGCCTCGCGCATCGTCTCGACCATATTCATGGCCAGCTCGCGGACGCGATCGTCGATGGCTTCGACGCGGGCTCCTTTCGCCCGTAAAATCGGGTTGCCGTAGCCCACGATCGGCAGCTTCATTTCGAACTGGCTGACTCAGTGAAGGCCGGCAGATTTTTCACCCCGGCGAGCTTCAAGGCGTCCATCACCTTGATGATAATCCCAAAGGAAGCTTTCTCGTCCGCCTTCAGGACGAGGGTGCTTTTGCGCGCCGGCGGAAGATTCTCGATCGCCTGCTGCAATTCTTCGACGTCAATCGCTTTGCCATCGAGCTTGAGCGCGTCCTCGGCGTCGACGCTGACGATGGCGTGGTCGATTTCCGCCGGCTTCGAAGTCGAGGTCTTCGACTCGGGCAGATTGATCTGCACTTCCGGCTGATCCTTTTTGAACGTGGTCGAGACGACGAAGAAAATGAGCAGGATGGTGAGGATGTCGACGAGCGAGACGATGATAATCGACGGCGCGCGGCGTTTGCGAACGGCGAACTTCATGGGAGCAAATCCGGCGTAGCGTCAGGTCAGCGGCGTCGGGGCGTGCGCCATGGCGGGCGCCGGTACTGACGAGGTCACGCGCATGGATACTCCTTCCGGGATGCGTCCGAAGTAACACTTGCTGATGAGTTCGACGACGAGCGTCTCCATTTCCACGGACATCACTTCGACCTTTTTCGAGAAATAGCTGAACGCGATCAACGTCGGAACGGCGATCGACAAACCGAAGACGGTGGCGTTGAGCGCTTCGGCTATGCCAAGGGCGATCGCTTTCGTATCGGCGGCGCCGGTCCCCAGCCCGAGATGAGAAAAGACATGGACCAGTCCCGAAACGGCGCCGATCAAGCCGAGAAGCGGCGCGATGCCGGTGATGATCTCGAGCACGATGAGTCCGCGCTCGAGGATGACCATTTCATGGCGCGCGCGGGTTTCGACGGCTTCGATATTCTCCGAGCGCGGCGCGCGCAAATGTTGCAAAGCGACGCGCGTAATACGGGCGAGGGAAGACCCATCTTCCTGCACGATGCGGCCAAGACGATCCGGACTTCCGCCAGGGACGAGCCGCTCGATCTCGCTCTCGATCACGAGCGGGAGCACATTCTTACGGCGCAAGGCGATGGTCCGCAGGATAATGACGGTCAGAGCGACGATCGAGCAAATGAGCAGAGGCCACATAAAGAGGCCGCCGCGGATGAGGAAATCGACGACCGATTGCAAAGGGTTGGTGGCTTCAGCGAGGTAGAGCGTGGTCATCGGTTGGGGAAGATAGCGAACACCATCTGGTCCATTGTCAAATGGCCGCCCGGTAAGGCGGCGACCAGATCGTCAGGAAGCGGAGGAAATTTTGTCTCTTGGACGGAGCGGATCGCGATGCTGGCGCAAGCCTCCGTACATGTATTTCTGACGACCTTTAAGTTCTGGACATGCCCATCCGGCGCAATGTCGAAGCGGAGTTCTGTCGTACCGATGCTCTTTAGATCAGCATTTTGGTCCATGAGATAGTACCAGCGTGCTCCGAGAGCGTCCTGAAGCAGCTTAACGTATCTCCCGAGCGGGGTCCCGACGGCGTTTACGGCCGCCGTCCCTCGATTACTAACCCCACCGCGGATTCGCGTTTTTTGTTGTAAGTCGCGGTATGCAGACGCCGGACTGGGCGGAGTGACGCTGGCTTCCGGCGTCGGCGTGGGCGTAGCGGTGGGCGTGGGAATTTCGGGGTTCTGCTCGTTCTCGGTCGGGGAGGGGGCAGGGGTCGGTGTCTGGGTCAGAAGCGCGAGTTCGTTCGGCGCGGGGGTGGACTCCGGGGGCGGGACGGTCTCACCTGGTGTCGGTTCCTTTTTCGGTGGCGCGCTCGGGGAGGGTTTCGGTTGGGGCGCCGCGCCTTTGCTCGGCAACGAATAGTCGTGGTCCTCCAGGTTCATGAAGGGCCGTTCTTTTCCGTCCTGCCCCGGTAATTGATTGTTTTCCGTCGCGGCTTTTTCCGCCGCGGCGAGCGAGTTTTCGTTCGCTTCGAAGGTTTTCTCCTTCGGCGCGACAGCGGATTTGCGCGCCGGATCAACCATCGTCATCGGCGCATTTTTCGGGACGAGCGGAGGCGGTGTTGGCTCGGGCAACTGCATGATGGTCAACTGCGGGGGCTGCTCTTCCTCGAGAGCAATATCCGTCGTGCTGCCCCCGAAGGCGGCCAGTGAGAGACCGATGAGCAAATGCAAGACGATGGAGGCGAGCACCGCCCACCAGACTTTTCGCCGTTCTCGATTTGGTTCCATGATGCCATTGCGCCCCGGGGAGTCGCGCTGCTCAACGAGAGCGCGGAATGGGGGCGTGGGCGAGTTTGTTCCGGCGCAAGATTATCTCACCTCCCCCGGGGTGACAACCGGCGCGCGGTCGTCTTGCGCGCATGATGGAAAAGGTATTGTTGGGCATAGCCGCCATGTTCTCCGAAATGTAAGGCCGAGAATTCACGCAATTTGCGCGCCGTCGGCTTGTGCCGGCGCGGAAAGTAATTCTCCCTCAGCACCCGCTCCACCCAGACGTCGATCGGAAAGGCGCGCAGGCGTTCGTAGGCGAAGAGCATGACGCAATTCGCCACTTTTGGGCCCACACCCGGCAACGCGCAGAGTTGGGCGCGCAATCCGTCGTCCGCCAAACGCGCCAGGGCATCGAGGTCCACCTCGCCGCTGGCCACGAGTCGGGCCGTAGCGAGGAGATTCTTCGCGCGATAACCCAGCGCGCATTCGCGCAACTCCGCTTCCGTGGCCCGGGCGAGACGCTGCGCGTTCGGGAAAGCATATACGTGAGTCCCGTATGTCATGGCCCGGCCACCGTAGCGTTGGCGGAGTGCGCGCGAGATCTGGCGAATATGCGCCACCTGTTTCATCGAGGAGGTAATGAAAGTCGCGAGACATTCCCAGCGCGGCTGGCGCATGATGCGCAACCCGCGACAGAACCGAAGTGCTGCCTGCATCGGAGGGTCGGCAGGTAAAGATGTGCAGATTTCAGCCAGCGGATGATCGAGCGAAAAGTAGCGTGTGACGATTCCGGGTAGCGCGCCGGTCTCGGGTGCTGACGACGGTGTCCCGCCGTCGCGAACTTTTAACACGCCCCCGCGCTGCTCCACATAAATCGCCCTTTCCCCAATCGTCCCGACAAACCCCGCGCCTAACTGTTCCCAGTGAAACGTTTGCCCGGAGTCGAGCGTGAGCGCGAGATCAAAGTCCGGGCAGGGAAGCGTTTGCAGCGGCTCTCTTTCCACCGGGCAAGCTAACGGTGCAATAGGGACGGACAAGTTGGCTGGCAATGTGAAATGCCTTGCGCCTGGCTTGAATTCTGGCAGCAAACAACCCGTGGATGCGCGTCTGCTGATCGATTCCGGGGTCCTGCTCCTCTATTTTTTCATCATCATCTTCATCGGCCTCTACATGGGCCGGAAAGAGGAGAACCTGGAAGATTTCGCTCTCGGAGGGCGGCGCATTCCGTGGTGGGCGGTGCTCGCTTCCATTATCGCCGCCGAGACCAGCGCCGGCACTTTTTTCGGCACGCCCGGCGAAGGCTTTGCCCTCCGCAATTATACCTATCTCCAGCTCGCCCTCGGCACCATCATCGCCCGCGTCCTTGTCAGCTACATTTTCATTAAGCCCTACTACGACCATAAGGTTTTCTCGATTTACGAATACCTGACCGTGCGCTTCGGCACGCGCACGAAAAACGCCGCCTCGGCCGTTTTCATGGTCACCCGCCTGCTCGCCTCCGGCGCCCGCCTTTACGTCGGCGCCATCGCCCTCGCGCTCGCCTACGAAATGATCAGCGGCGTGCGGCCCAATCCGACGCAGACACTCTGGATCTACGTCCTTTCCACCATCGCGATTGTCGCCCTGACGGCCATCTACACAACGTTAGGCGGGATCAAAGCCGTTATCTGGACCGACGTCATTCAGGCCTCAATCATGTTCGGCAGTGCGCTCGTCGCGGTCGGGCTGCTCTACTTCTCCATTCCCGGGCGGGTGGGACTGAAATCGTGCACGCGCACCGGCGGTTTTCATTGGAATGACTTCTTCACTACCGGACTCGATCCGGCGAAACACGGCTGGGAACAAATCGTCGGCATGTTCGGGATCGAGTACACCATCTTCGCCGGGCTCTTCGGCGCGACCTTCATCACGATGGGAACGCACGGGACCGACCAGGACATGGTGCAACGGATGCTGACCGCGCCCGACATCAGGCGGAGTCGGCGCTCGCTCATCCTCTCCGGGTTGGCCGACATCCCGATCGCTTTCACCTTTCTCACCATCGGTCTTCTCCTTTGGGTTTATTACCAGGCGCATCCCGACCCGACTCTCTCGAAAACCCCTAACGAGACCTTCTGCCACTACATCCTCTACCAGATGCCAGTCGGTCTGCGCGGTTTGCTCATTGCCGGCATTTTCGCCACGACCATGGGGTCGCTGAGCACGGCGCTGAACGCGCTCGCGACCAGTTTTACGCGCGACTGGTATCAGCCCTACATCAATCGCACCTCGACCGAGGCGCAAAGCCTGCGCGCGGTGCGCTGGGCGACGGTCGGCTTCGCCGTGCTCATGATCGTGGTCGCCTCCGCCACTTCCTATTGCGTGATCGTTTTACCCAACGTCCGCATCATCCCGATCGCGCTCGGCATTTTTGGCTACACCTACGGCTCGTTGTTGGGCATTTTCTTCTGCGGCATGCTCACGAAAACGCGCGGGAGCGATCTCGTGAACCCGCTCGCCATGATCTGCGGCTTCCTTTTTGTTGCGCTGATCAGCAACTTGCCTAACGACATCGCGCGCATCTTCGGAGCGAAGCTTTACGTGCCGCCTACCTGGCTCCCGATCATGGAGTTCCCGTGGTGGATCTGCTTCGGGACGATCGTTACTTTTCTGGTGGCGGTGTTGTTCCGGACGGAGCGGGAACATCAGCCGCCAGTTTGATCCGCAGCTCGCGCAACTGGCGCGGATCGACCTCGGTGGGCGATTGCGACATCAAATCCTGGCCGCGGTTGTTTTTCGGGAAAGCCATCACGTCGCGGATGCTTTCCTCGCCGCAGATGAGCATGACGAGTCGGTCGAGGCCGAGCGCGATGCCGCCATGGGGCGGCGCGCCCAAGCGAAAAGCGCGCAACAGATGTCCGAACATGATTTGCTGGTCTTCTTCGCTCACGCCAAGCACCGCGAACATTTTCGCCTGCAACTCCGGCTCGTGAATCCGGATGCTGCCGCCGCCGATCTCGACCCCGTTGAGGACCACGTCGTAAGCTTCCGCCCGCATTTCGCCGTAGCGCTTTTCGTCAAGTAACGGCAGGTCGTCGGCGTGCGGGCGGGTGAAGGGATGATGGACCGCGTTCCATTTGTTTTCCGCGGCGTCGAATTGCAGGAGCGGAAATTCCGTGACCCAAAGGAAGTCGAGCTGCTCGGAGTCCTTCGTCAGGCCCTGGATTTCCACGACGCGCAACCGAAGCCGGCCGAGCACCTCGCAGGCGATGTCCCAATTGTCGGCGGCGAAGAAGATGAGATCGCCCTCCGCGAGATCGAGCTTCGTTTGCAGGGCGCTCTTTTCCGCCTCGGTGAAGAATTTCACAATCGGTGATTTCCATTCGCCGTTCTCGATCTTGATGAAGGCAAGCCCCTTCGCGCCGAAGTTTTTCGCGATCGCGGTCATCTCATCGACCTGGCCAATGGTGATGCCGGCGAAGCCTTTAGCGTTGATCGCCTTCACGACTCCGCCGTTGTCGATCGTGCTCCGGAAAACCTTGAAACTGCTTGCGCGGAACTCTTCGGTGAAATCGACCAGCTTCATCTCGAAACGCCGATCCGGTTTGTCGCTGCCGAAGCTGCCGACGGCCTCGTGATACGTCATCCGTGGGAAAGGCGTGGGGATGTCGAGACCGCGCGCCGCCTTGAAAATCGAGGCCAGCATTCCCTCGGTCAGCGTGTAGATGTCTTCTGGCCTAACGAAGGAAGCTTCGATGTCGATCTGGGTGAATTCGGGTTGGCGGTCGGCCCGGAGATCTTCGTCGCGGAAACATTTCGCAATCTGAAAATATTTCTCCACTCCGCCGACCATGAGGAGCTGCTTGTATTGCTGCGGCGCCTGCGGGAGGGCGTAAAATTTTCCCGGCAGGATTCGGCTTGGGACGAGGAAATCGCGTGCGCCTTCCGGCGTGCTCTTGGACAGGATCGGTGTTTCCACTTCGATGAAGCCCTGCTCGTCGAGATAGTCGCGGGTTGCCTTGGTGACGCGATGCCGGATACGCAGGTTGCGCGACAACTGCGGGCGGCGCAGATCGAAATAACGGTAGGTGAGACGCAGGTCTTCATTGCTGACCTCGGCGTCAAGCGGGAAGGGGAGAGGCTCTGAGTGATTGAGAATCGTCAGACGGGCGGGCAGAACTTCGATGTCGCCAGTGGCGAGATTCGGATTTTGGGTGCCCGGCAGACGAGGCGCGACGCGGCCTTCGACTTGGATGACGTCTTCATCTTTCAGGTAGTGCGCAGACTTGGCGACCTCGGCGTTTTCCTCGGGACGAAAGACGACCTGGGTCAGGCCTTCGCGGTCACGCAGGTCAATGAAAATGACGCCGCCGTGATCGCGCCGCGAATGCACCCAGCCGGCGAGCTTCACTTGCTCGCCGATATTGGTGGCGCGAAGGGCATTGCAGTCATGGGTGCGATACATGGTGGCGAGCCGTCAGTTTGGGCGATGGGCGGGAACGCGCAAGTTGGTTGTGCGCGGAGGGCGGAATCGTGGGCGGCGCTCTCGCTTCAATTTGTCATCCCGATCCGGCGGAGCGCGGAGAGGGACCTCTCAACTGGAAAGTGCGCCCTGTTGTTCGATGAGGACGCGGATTGCAGTTGGAGGGTCCCTCGCCGTCTGCGCGGGCTCGGGATGACAATCTGGGGGAACGTTAGGAACGGCTAGGGCGCGAGGAGCGACTGAACGCGGGCGATCAGCTTCTCGTTAGGCACAAGCACTTCTTCGCGAGTGGCGAGCGTCTTCATTTTTACGGCCGGCCATTCGTCGCCATAAAGGAGAGTAATCTTCGCGCCTATTGCTTCGGCGAGTTGGAACTGCTTGCCGACTTTGGCCGGCGCGAGCGGGTAATCGACGCGCCAGCCGGCGTCACGGAGTTGTTGCAATTGTCGGAGCGCATCGGGCCGGCGCGTTTCCTTGGCGACGACGAGGTAAATGTCGAGCGCGCTTTGCTGGCTCACGACATCTGCCAGCCGCACGAAGACTTCGGGCGTCTCCTTGATCAGGTCTCCCAGAACGACATCGCCCATCGCAAAGCCGACTGCAGGAAGCGACACAGCGCCGTCGCTTAATTGAGCAATGAGGTTGTCATAACGGCCACCGCCGGCAATCGCGCGCAGTGCTCCGGCGCGATCGAAGACCTCGAAGACAACCCCGCTGTAATAGGCGAGACCGCGGACGATGGAGAGATCGATTTTGACGAATTCGGCCAGACCACGGTGCGACAATTCTTCGACCAGCTGCTCGAGTTTTTCACTTCGGCCGTCGCCGTCGAGCACCGCAAAAACCGGGACCGCCAGTGCTCCGAGTTGTTCGGCGGTTTTTTCCCGCGGCGCGCGTTCGCTCTTGTCGATGATCTGGAGCAGTTCGCTCCAACGGTCTTCCGGCACATTCTGAGCCCGGAGCAGGTCGGTCCAAAACTCGCGGTCGCTCAATCTGACGACGACGTCGTTGGCGGTGAAACCGAAGGCGCGGAGCAGGTCGATCGCGAGTGCGATCAGTTCGACATCGGCCGACGGGGAAGCGTCGCCGATCAGGTCGCAATTGAGCTGGAAATGTTCTCGCAGCCGGCCGCGCTGCTGCTTTTCGTAACGGAAACACTGCGGGATGGAGAACCATTTGAGCGGCTTGCGGAACTCACGCTCATGCGCCGCGACGACTCGGGCGAGCGACGGCGTCAGTTCCGGCCGGAGCGCGACCTCGCGGTCGCCTTTGTCCGTGAAGTTGAAAAGCTGGGCAACGATTTCGGGCCCGCTTTTTTTCCGGTAAAGCTCGGTCGGCTCGAGGACCGGGCCGTCCCATTCGACGAAGCCGTAGCCGCGACAGACTTCGCGCCAGCGAGCGAAGATGGCGTTACGAAAGGCACAATCGTCCGGCAGAAAATCGCGAAAACCGGGGAGTGGTTGCATCGTTAGGCGAAGGATTTGAGCACGAGGGCAACCATCCCTTCATCCAAAGCAAAGGACAAACACGAAACCAAGCAGAGCGAAAGATCAGTCGCTGTAGCCGTCCGGGAACTTTTGGTGCCAGCGCCAGGCGCTCTCGATAATGGCGCGCAGATCTTCAAACTGCGGTTTCCAGCCGAGTTCGCGTTTGATTTTGTCGGAAGCGGCGATAAGGCGCGGCGGATCGCCGGGGCGGCGCGGCTTTTCGACGACGGGGATTTTTTTCCCCGTCACGGCCCGGCAGACATCGATCACTTCGCGCACGCTCGAGCCGCCGCCGGTCCCGAGATTGTAAAACGCACTCTCCTTCGCGCCGAGCGCAAGGATGTGAGCGCGTGAGAGATCGAGGATGTGGATGTAGTCGCGGATGCAGGTGCCATCGGGCGTCTCGTAATCGGTCCCGTAAATTTCGACCTCCGGCTTTTGACCGAGCGCGACTTTGAGGACGTTGGGGATGAGATGCGTTTCGCAGCGATGGTCTTCGCCAAATCGCTCCGTCGCGCCGGCGGCGTTGAAGTAACGCAGCGAGACGAACTTCAGTCTGTGAATTTCGTCGTACCACCGCAGCACCTTCTCGAACATGAGCTTGGATTCGCCGTAGGGATTGATCGGTTGCTGCCGGAGCGTCTCGTCGATCGGGACGCGCTCAGGCGGGCCGAAAGTGGCGCAGGTGGACGAGAAAACGAAGCGGCGCACGTCCGCCTCGAGCATGGCGTCGAGGAGGTTGATCCCGGCGCAGACGTTGTTGCGAAAGTATTTTGAGGGATTCTGCATCGACTCGCCGACGAGCGCGTTGGCGGCGAAGTGCATGACGGCTTCCGGTTTCGTCTCCAGGAGCGCGCGGCTGATTTCCTCCCGGCGCGCCATATCGCCGCCAATGAAGGCCGCCCGCTCGTCGACCGCGCGGCGATGGCCTTCGGTCAGGTTGTCGAAGACGATGACTTCGTGGCTTTCATCGAGCAAAAGCTCGACGCAGATGCTCCCGATGTAGCCTGCGCCGCCGACGACAAAGATTTTCATCCGCGGAAGGTGCGGCGGGCATCGCCGCTGTCAAAAGAAAGTGCGGCTAGAACTGACGGAAGTTCGGTTCGCGCGGCTCTTTCGAAAGAGCGAGGATCATTTGGCGCACACGGGGGTTCTTCTTGCGCGGGGCAAGGACTTCGAGACTCTTCGTCTTCGAACCCCACTCAATGACGTCGATGTCGACCCTGCGCACACCCCATTTCCTCATGGCGAGCCGGGTGGGTTTGTAGAGGTCGATCGTGCCCGTGCCAATGAGGGCGCTGCCGTAGTCGTCGATCTGGAAAACCTCGTTCGTGTCGACGATCCGGAATTTGGTCCCGAGCGGCCAGTGCGACCAATCGGCCGCGGCACTCCTCACATTCTTGCCCGAGAGACGGGTGCCGATGGCGTTGTGGCGGCCGCCCGCCTCGGTGTGAGTGTAAGCGGTCGTTCGCACCTTATACATCCGCTTGGATGACCGCTGGCTCGCGGTGTTGTATTGGGACGCGCAACTCGCCCCCAGGAACGCGAAGGCGATTACCAATGGAAGTCTTAGTAATGTCGGCATATCAGCTAAGCGATTTGCTTATCGGTTGAAGCGGCCCAGGGCAAGCGATAATCTCTGCAGCCAAATCATGCCCGCCACTGCCGCTGCCACAATTTCCGTGGCGCCTAACGTCCTTCTCGACGGGCGTTTGGCGCTTTTCCATGAAACGGAACGGTGGCTGGCGGTAGCTGATTTGCACTTTGGCTATGAGTTGAGCCAGCGCGCGGCCGGGCGGCTCGTGCCGATCTGGGGGATGGCCTCGATCGAAGAGCGGCTGGACGAATTGCTCGCGCACTACCAACCGCGTCGGCTCATCATCGTCGGCGATCTCGTGCACGACGAGGCGACGACGGCGGAAGCGGTAACACTCCTTGCCCGATTGCGCGAGCGCTGCGAAGTGATCGCGCTGGCTGGCAACCACGATCGTGACATTGGGCGCATGATCGACTTTCTCCCGCGCTGGGAGACGAAGGGTTTTGTTTTTCACCACGGAGACGGCGAGTCCTTGGAATCCAGACGCATTCAGATCATCGGGCACCATCACCCCGCGGGAACGATTAGTGATGGTGCCGGGTTACGTTTGAAGCTTCCCGCCTTTGTTCAACAAGAGCGCTGCTGGATTCTGCCCGCGTTTTCGCCCTGGGCGGGGGGCGTGGCGTGGCCGGAAGAGGGCGCGAGTCGCATCTGGCTGTGCACGCCGGGCCGCGTCCTGCGGGTGGATGGAAACTAGGCGCGTGCGGCAGCCAAATCGGATGTGCAGTGTGGGCAGCGCGTCGCTTTGATCGGGATCGTCATCGCGCAGGCGGGGCAATCCTTCGCGGTCGCCGGCGCATCGGGTGCGGGACGCTTCATTTTGTTCACCGCTTTTACGACGAGGAAAATGCAGAACGCAACGATGAGGAAGTTCACCACGAGGGTCGCGAAGGTGCCGTAGTTCCAAGTAACCGCCCCGGCTTTGATGGCATCGGCGGGGGTGTTGAAAGTTCCGCCTCCGGGCGCGTCTTTCAGAATCAAGAACTTGTTGGAAAAATCCAACCCGCCCGTCAGCAGACCGATCGGCGGCATGATGATGTCTTTGACCAATGACGAGATCACTCCCCCGAAAGCGGCGCCAATAATGACGCCGACGGCGAGGTCGATCGCGTTTCCTTTAACTGCGAACTCTTTGAATTCTTTCCACATGGTTCGTCTGTCTTATTAGTTGGCTACGACGTTGACCAGTTTTTTCGGGATCACCACCACCTTGCGAATCGTGAGCCCAGCGATGAATTCCTGCACGCGCTCGTTCGCCAAAGCGATCGCTTCCAACTCCGCGTTGGTCGCGGCGATCCACACGGTCACCCGGTCGCGCACCCGGCCATTCACCTGGAGAGCGATCTCCACTTCGTCTTCGATGAGAAATTCTGCGCGATACTCCGGCCAGCTCTGATCCGTGATCTCGGGAGGAGTAATCGGGAAGCGAGTGCCTAATGTCTCCCACAGTTCGGAGGTGAGGTGCGGAGCGAAGGGGTTCAAAAAGACCAGCAACGTGCGCAAGGCTGACACCGGCACGAGCTCTGCAGTGGTAAAAGCGTTCACGAAAATCATCATCTGGGCGATGGCGGTGTTGAGGGAGAGCGCCTCGATGTCTTCCCCGACCTTTTTGATCGTTGCGTGGATCACCTTCAACTGCGCGCGGGTCGGTTCTGCCTCCACGACAGTCGAAGAAAGAGCCCATTCGCCCGCCTGGTTTTCCTCCATTACAAGCCGCCAGACCCGGGCAAGGAAGCGCGAGACGCCTTCCACGCCGGTCATGCTCCAAGGCTTCATCTGCTCAAGCGGCCCCATAAACATTTCGTAACAACGGAACGCGTCGGCGCCGTACTCGGCGATGACGTCGAGCGGGTCGATGACGTTGCCCCAGCGCTTCGACATTTTGCGGCCGTCTTCTCCGAGGATGATGCCTTGGTTGACGAGGCGCTGGAACGGTTCTGGGGTGGAGAGATGGCCCAGATCGTAGAGCACTTTGTGCCAGAAGCGGGCGTAAAGAAGATGCAAGACCGCGTGCTCTGTGCCGCCAACGTAGAGATCAACGCCACCAGATGTTGTGGCGGCCGTTTCGGCCGCAGAAACAGAGCTCGGACTCGCGGGCTGCGGATTTGCGGGCGACACGCCCGCCGCTACACCCATCCAATAGCGTTCCGCCTCTCGCCCGACGAAACGAGCGCTGTTGCCCGGGTCGCAAAAGCGGAGGTAATACCAACACGAGCCCGCCCACTGCGGCATGGTGTTCAATTCGCGCGTCGCCATTTCGGAGTAGCGGACCCATTCCCGGGCTCGCGCCAGCGGCGGCTCGCCTGTGCCGGTCGGTTTGAAATCATCGAGTGGCGGCGGCACCAACGGCAGCTCCGACTGCGCGATGGCCTCGTGTTTTCCATCGCGCCAAATGATCGGGAAGGGCTCGCCCCAGTATCGTTGCCGGGAGAAGAGCCAGTCACGTAATTTGTATTGAACAGTGCGGCGGCCAAGTCCTCGCTCCTCGAGCCAAACGGTAATGCGCTCTTTTGCCTCCGGCGTCGCGAGGCCGTCGATGAGCGGAGAATTGATCGCGATACCCTCTCCGAGGAAGGGGAGCGCACGCGACTCGCGTGCCGGAGCTGGCGACTCGCCAGCGACTCCTTCGTTCCTCGCGCGAGTGTTTCCGGCGAGGTCGCCGGAAACGGCACGCGAGTCGCGTGCGCTCCCCGGAGTCTGTGGCGCTATTACGGGGCAAATTGGAAGATCAAATTTTCTCGCAAATTCCAAGTCTCGCGCGTCGTGCGCCGGCACGCCCATGATCGCGCCGGTGCCGTATCCCATCAGGACGTAATCGGCGATCCAGACCGGGATGCGCTCGTTGTTCGCCGGATTGGTCGCATAGGCACCGATAAAGACCCCGCTTTTATCCTTTGCCAGATCGGTCCGCTCCAGATCGCTTTTCGCGGCGACCTCTTTCTTGTAGTCGGCGACTGCCTGGCGTTGATCGTGCGTTGTTAGATGGTCGACCAGCGGGTTCTCGGGCGCGAGAACCATGTAGGTGGCGCCGTAAAGCGTGTCGGGGCGGGTGGTGAAAACGGTGATGATGGCGTCGTGCTCGGCAACCTCGAACTGCACCTCGGCGCCCGCGCTTTTTCCGATCCAATTTCGTTGCAGCAGCTTGATTCCCTCCGGCCAATCGAGCGGTGCCAGTTCATCGATCAAGCGCTCGGCGAAAGCCGTGATGCGCAACATCCATTGCCGCATCGGTCGCTTCACGACCGGGAAACCGCCCACCTCGCTCTTGCCGTCGATGACTTCTTCGTTCGCCAGGACGGTGCCGAGTTCCTGGCACCAGTTCACCGGCACCTCCGCGACGTAGGCGAGCCGCACGCTCTCGGGATCATCGCCCGCGTAACTCGAGATCGGTTCGGCCCTTTGCGTCTCGGGATTAAACCAGCTGTGGTAAATCTGGAGGAAAATCCATTGCGTCCAGCGAAAGAAATCGGGATCAGCGGTGCTGACCTCTCGCTCCCAGTCGTAGGAAAACCCGATCCGTTTTAGCTGCCTTTTGAAATGCGCGATGTTTGCGCGGGTTGTGATCTCCGGGTGTTGTCCGGTGCGGATGGCGTATTGCTCCGCGGGCAGGCCGAAAGCATCCCAGCCGATCGGATGCAGAACGTTAAAGCCGAGAAAACGCTTGTAGCGCGCGACGATGTCGGTGGCGGTATAGCCTTCCGGGTGTCCCACGTGCAGGCCCGTGCCGCTCGGGTAGGGGAACATGTCGAGCACATAGTATTTTGGGCGCGCCGGGTCGAACCCCGGGTCACCCGGATTGGGCGCGTGAAAGGACCGGCGCTCCTCCCAGATGGCCTGCCACTTTGGTTCGAGCTGGTCGAATGGATATGGTTTGCGCCGTTCGCTCATGGAGTGAAAGAAGGTGGGCGAATCAGGAAAGCAGGAAAGCAGGAAATTTCAGAAAACTTCGGGAACTCGATTCCTTGCTCCTTCCTCCGTTCCTGTTTTCCTGATTTATTTTTTTAGGTGATCCGGCTCCTGCTCGCAACGCGCAACGCGCACAAGACGCGGGAGTTCGCTGAGATGCTCGGGCCGGATTTTGCGCTGGAGGATTTGCGGACGCATCCGGAAATCGGCGAGGTGATCGAGGACGGCGCGACCTTTGACGAAAACGCCCGGCTCAAGGCGCTGGCCTTTTCGCAGCAGTTGCCGGGACTGGTCCTGGCGGATGATTCCGGGCTGGAGGTCGATTCGTTAGGCGGAGCGCCCGGTGTTTATTCGGCTCGCTATGCGGGCGAAGGGCAACGGACGCGAGCGAATCGCCGAAAACTGCTCGAGGCGATCGCGACAACTTCCGCTCAGACGCGCACGCAGTTCGGCGCGCTTCCGCTGCGTGCTGGCGCTGGCGCGCGAGCGGGAAGTACTCGCGCACCTTTGAGGGAGCGGTGGAAGGGAAAATCGTTCGCGACCGAGCGTGGCGCAGCGGGATTCGGTTACGATCCGCATTTTCCAGCCTGACGGACTTCGATAAAACCTTTGCGGAACTCTCCGCCGCGGAGAAAAACGCCATCAGTCACCGCGGGAGCGGCGGTGGAGCAATTGCGAAGCCTTCTTCGAAACGAGGCAGCGGTCGTCCTCGAGAGCGTCGAACGGAACAGACGCGCCTACGGAGCTAGGAGGCTGGGCGGCGGAGGCGGGGGGGCGGTGCCCCGGCAGGGGTCCGGGCGCTCCGGCGCCGGTGCAGCGCCGGCTTTGACCTTGATCTCGTAGCCGACTTTTTCGATTCCCGAGCGAACGCACGCGATCGAGCAGCTTGATCACGTCGCCGTGCAACGCTTCTTTGTCCGCGCTGATGAAAACCTTGGCGTCGTGGTTGGACTTGTAGAGTTTGCAGGAGCCTCGGCATCACGTCGCCATCGGGCACCACTTCCTTGTCGAAGTGGACCAGACCGTCCGCATCGACAAAAAGGCTGGTGTAATCTTTCTGGCCGCGGCGGCGTCGGCTGAGCGACCGCCACTTCGAGGAGGGCAGATTGACCCGGATGCCCTTCATGTGGACCTGGCTCAAGCTCACCATCATGAAACTGGCGAGGAGAAAAAACATGATGTCGATCAGCGGGATGATCTCGATGCGGGCTTTCTTGTGCGGAAGTGGTGATGCGACTCTCATTTGATTGCTCAGGCTACATCTGCGCGCCTTCCATCGTGTAGGTGATGGGGACGTAAACCTTCGTGTAAGCGCCCGGCCGGCAACGCCAGCGGCGGAAAGTCGACGATGAAGTCTGATCGAGAATCGCGCTGCCCGTGCTTTGGACCACGTCGACATCGGTTACGGCACCGCCTGAGCCATCGAAATGGAGCAGGAATTTCCCGCTGCCGGTCTGCCGGGCACGGCGCGCTTCGTAAGGATAGGTCGGCCGCGGCGCACTTGTCAGGTTGGCCTTGGCCGAGACGAAGCTGACGGGGCCGGATGGGGCGGCGGCGCGATGGGAAGCGGCGACGCGCGCTCTTGGTTTGGGCGTCGGGGCATCCTTCGGCCGCGGCGGCGGAGTCGGTTCTTCGATTGTGAACTCGGTCGGTTCATCCGGCGGCGGCGGCGGCGGGGGCGGTTCTTCCTCCGGCGGCGGAGTGGGCTCCGGCGGAAGTTCGGTGATGACCGCATCCATGGTTGTTGCGAGACGAACCCGGGGTCGACCGGAATCTCCTCTTCCTTGTGCAGGCTGGCGACGCCGACGGCGGCGAATTCAAGCGCGAGCGCTCCGGCGAAAGCGGCCCAAACCTGCCACTTGGGCGATGGCTTATAGTATTGCGGTTTGGCCATCGATTACTGGTTGCCCATGTCTGTGGCAAGCGACGGGCTCTTGATTTCGAAGGCGATCTTGTAGAAGCCAGACGAACGCACCTGCTCGATCAGCCGGATGATGTCGCCATGATAGGTGTCGCGGTCCCCGCGGATGAAGATCTTGGCATTCGGGCTGGTGCGCATGCACTTCTGACCAGCGAATCGTAGACCTGGTTCGGCTCCATCGGCGTTTTGTCGAAATAGATCTGCCCATCCTTGTCGACCGAGAGGCTGACGTATTCACGTTTGCTCTGCGTCTGGCCACTGATGCCGGTGGGCAGATTCACCTTCATGCCCTTCATGTGCACCTGGCTCAGGCTCACCATCATGAAGCTGGCGAGCAGGAAGAACATGATGTCGATCAGCGGGATGATCTCGATCCGCGCCTTCTTGTGCGGGATGGGTGAGATGAATTCCATTTAGTTTCCTCTAGATCGACGATCCTTTGCCGGAGTGGCGCGGCGCGCCGTGGATCTCCATTTCTTTGGCCGCACTTTGAGCTCCTAACATCACTTCCAGATTCGTCGCCGCAGTCTGCAGTTCGAACTCCAAGTTAGACACTCGGGAAGTGAAAAAGTTAAAGGGAATCAGCGCGAAGATGGCCAGACCAAGACCGCAGGCGGTCGCGATGAGCGCTTCGGCGATACCGCCCGTGACCGCCTGCACCGCCAGTTCTTCGTTGCCGAGAAAGCTGAAGGAACGGATCAGACCGGTGATCGTGCCCAGACAAACCGAGCAACGGCGCCAGCGTGACGAGCGTATCCATGACGACGAGGAAGCGGCCGGCGCGTTTGATCTCGATGCCGGCGGCGACCTGGAGCGCGCCTTGGAGCGAAGCGTGCTGGTGATTCAAACCGTTCCAGAGCATGCGCAGACACGGGATCGCGCGAGCCGCGGGCCAATTTCGATGCTTCGTTGACGTCGCCCGTTTCGATCGCGGTGAAAACCTTCTCGACCCGCTTCGGATCGCGCCGGAACCAACGGGCCCCCCACCAGAAGCAACGTTCGATCACGACCGTCAAGGCGACGATCGAGACGATGAGGATCGGCCACATGATCGGGCCGCCCTTTTGGAAGTTGTCGATGAAGAAATTCTTGCTCTCCGGTGCCGGCTCAGTCGGCTTCGCGCCTTCCGTCGGCGCAGCGGTCGCGGCGGGCGCGGCGGGGCTGGCAGCGGCGGCCGGGGCCGTCGGGCGGCAGTCCCAGGCGCCGCGGGCGCCGTGCCGGGCGCGGCCGGCGAGGTCATCGTCTCGGTGGTGGTTGCCGGGGCGGTCGCGGGCATCTCGCCGCGCGCGGAACATCTCCGGTGCAGTGGAGATCGCGGGCGAGGCGGCGGTATCGGCCGGGACCGTTCCGGGTTGGTCGCCGGAGAGGCGGCTGGATCTTGGGCGAAGGCGGCCAGCGCGAAGGTGAGCGGAGCACAGACTAACGATTAGCGTTTTTTTCATATAGGCAGGTTGATGGTCGACAGAAGATTTCCCGGCGATATTGATGCCGTTGTTTATCACAAAGCGAGATGAGTGCGCGTCCAGCAAAAACTTTTCAGGTTTTCTTTGCGGCGCGATTCATTCCCGGCTCATTCAGATATTCGAATTTACTTTTGCAGTGGGATGTAGAGGAAGCCCGCCAAATTGCCTCAAGGCAAGATTTTTTTCATTTACTCGCTCGGCGTTTGCAACCCGATTTCGCAACGGCGGCCAATCTCCCACCGTGGCAACAAGCTCGTCGCCGGCCCGAATCGGGCCGACTCCGGATGGCGTCCCGGTCAGGATCAAATCGCCCGGAAGCAAGGTGAGGGACTGGCTCGCAAAGGCGATGATCTCGGCTACGGAATAAATCATCTGGCTGGTGCGGGCCCGCTGCCTCACCTCGCCGTTTTGCCGGAGCGAGATTTCGAGGTCACGAGGGTCGACTCCGGCGTAAACGAAGGGTCCCACCGGCGTGTAGGTGTCGAAAGATTTGCAGCGCCCAAACTGCTTTTCCGATTTCTGCAAATCGCGATCGCTGATGTCTTCCGCGATCGTGTAGCCGAAAACGTAATCCAGCGCGCGCGCTCGACGGGAACGTTCTTCGCGCTCGTGCCGATGACGACGGCGAGCTCGGTCTCGAAATCGGTTTTGTGCCCGGGGAAGGCGATCTCAATCGTGCCGAGGTGCGGGAGCAAAGAGCTCGGCGCCTTGAACCAAATCAGCGGTGATCCGATCTCGGTCCGTTGCATCTCCTTGATATGCTCGCGGTAGTTCAAACCGACCGCGATCACTTTGCCCGGGGCGACGGGGAGACCGACGGTGAGCTCGCCAACCGAGCGGACTTCGCCGCTGAATTCGAGGCCGAGCCAGAAGGGCTGCCTCAGCCAATGCACTTCCTCGCCCCTGATCTCGCCGTAAATGTGGGAACCGTGGTCAACGAAACCGCCGAAGGTGCGCATAAGTGTCCACAGATTACACCGATTCCCGACCGATGAAAGAGAGCCGCAGGCCGACCGTCTTTTACACTGCGAAATCTGTGGACAATCTTTTTAGCGAGGCACAATCGCCACGAAATCGCGCACCGATTTTGCTTCCCGAATCGAGAAGACATCCCCTTTTCCGGCAAACCAAAACGCCGTCGAGGATCCGCCATCGAGATTGAGTGCGCGCACCATCTTCATCCTCCCCCCGAATTGGTCAGGCAAAGGATCCTCCCCAGTTGCGCCAGGGACACTGCCGAGGAGACGCCGAGCGCCGCGTGTCCGTTCCCGTCGACCGCGGCAAAAGTTCGCCGGGCCAGGCGCGTGTCGTTCAGGCCGGCGACGGGCGTCGCGCGCTCGACCAGCAAAGGGCCGCATTGCAGGGCCGAAGTGATCTCGTCACTTCGCGCGAAGCGGGTCGCCCTAACGATATCAACGCGCCTCGCGCCGGCTGTCAGGACGCCGCTGAGCAACTTCGCTTTGCGGAAAGGCGCGATGACGCGGCCCGCGCTAACGAGCAAACCCACCGGAGCGTCCTCCGGATCGAAGTAGCCGCCGTTGACGCCGGCCAGGCTTTTCGACTCTGCCATCACTTCCGCCAACGGGCGGCGAGGCGCGTCCGGTTGATCGATCACCTGCAGGGTTGCCCGGCGCGTCGCGAAAAGCGCGAGATGCAAGGTGGCCCGCTCTGCCGCTGCGGCGTTTTCGACTCTGACCATCCAATGCTCGACCGAATCGGCCGGCGAACTCTCCCGCTCTGACGCTGGACGAAACCTGCCAGTCTGCCTGTGCGAACTGGCTGGCGTGGAGGAGCCAGGCCAGCGCGCCGACGCCAAATCAGTCGACGTTGTTGATTCGCAGGGGAGGACACCTACTGTCCTGCCTTGAGAACCGCGAAGGTGCGGCTCCCCTTTCGATCCAGGTAAAGCAAAATACCACGGCGCGGATCGGCCTTGCTGAGGGCGTCTCGGAAACTGGCCACGTTCGTGACCGGCTTGCCGTCGACTTCCGTAATCACGTCTTCGCGCTGGATATCCTGCGCGGCTGCGATGCTGTTATCGGCCACATCGGTCACGATCACGCCCTGCTGCACGCTCAATTTCAGTCGCGTCGCTACTTCCTTCGTCAGGTCCTGCACTTGCAGACCAAATCGATTAATATCTTCCTGGCGCGGCTCGGTCGGCGGGGCGGACGGCAGCGCGGCCGGCTGTCCGAGATCGTTAGGCAACTCACCCGTTGTGACCGCGATCTTCATCGTCTGCCCTTTGCGCCAGACGCCGAGTTCGACGGCTTGCCCGATCTTCTTTTTCAGAATCTCGTGCTGCAGCTGCGTGTCGGTCGTGACCGGCGCGCCATCGATTTGTGTGATGACATCGAACGGCCGCAGGTCGCTTTTGTAGGCTGGCGCGTCCGCCTCGATCGTGCGCACGACCACGCCTTTGTCGACACCTTTGAACAAATCACGGAGCGACGAATCGTCGCCCAATGTTTCGATCCGGATCCCGAGCCATGGCCGGACGATTTTGTTCCCGGCAATCAACTGCGTGCCGATTTCATTCACCAGGTTGCTCGGAATGGCGAAGCCGAGGCCGCGATTGAGGCCGTTGATGAGCGTATTCATGCCCACCACCTTCCCGTCGATGTCGCAGAGCGGGCCGCCGCTGTTGCCGGGGTTGATCGAGGTGTCGGTCTGCAAGTAATCGGCAATGTTGTAGCCGCCAGTCTCGAGCAATTTGCTTCGGCCTTTTCCGCTGATCACGCCGTAGGTAAAGGTATAGTCGAGCTTGAAAGGCGCGCCGATCGCGAAAGCAAACTGCCCGATGCGCACCGCATCGCTATCGGCCAACTGGACAACCGGCAGGTTGGTGGCCTCGACCTTGATCACCGCGATGTCCGTTTTCTCGTCCGTGCCCGCGATCCTGCCTGGAAATTCGCGACCGTCTTTCAGTTTTACAGTCACTTTGTCCGCGCCCTCGACGACGTGGAAATTGGTATAGATGAAGCCGTCCTGCCTGACGATGAAACCGGAGCCTTCGCTTTGCACCGGCTCGGGTGCGCTGCGACCGCGACGAGGATCGATATCATCCGGTGGTTGGAAAAAGAGATCGTCCAGCGAGGTATCGTTGCCGTCGGCTTTTTTCGTTACCTCGATGATGACCACGCTTGGCGCCACGGTTTCGAAGACTTTCGCGAATGCGCTGTTCAGCTGGTGGACGACATCCTTCCCGGGCGCGGCGATGGCCTCAGGAATGGTGGGAGCGGGTGGGACCGCCGCGCGCGAGGGTGGGGGCGTTGTCTGCGCGCTAGCAGGCGATGTCCTTAACGAAAAAGCGAAGAGGAGAGCGAGCGAGAAAGGACGAAGCATAAGCGGCGATTTGGACAGGAGCGCGCGGCGCGCCGTTCAAATAGTAGCGGGAAGCGTGCAAGCGGCAAGGCAGCCTTCTGCTCGTACCCGTAATCGAATCGCCCCGGTGTAGAGGCGGCTGTGTCAGCCGCGGGGGGCACCGTTTTTGCGGGCGACACGCCCGCCGCTACGCCAGCTTTCGGCCTCACGAGCACGATTGCGATTGCGAGTACGAGCAGGAGCGAAGAACGAACCCCGGTGAACGCGGCGCACCCGAAAGTGCCTGCATTGACACTATATTTAAGGCCCTTAACTTTTCTCCTCAAATCAAATGCTCACCCTTGCCGACGGCAAAAAGGACGGAAAAGAGTTCGTCACTCACGCGCCCGGATACTTCCCCGATGTTGCGCCCGAACTCTGGAATGACTGGAAATGGCAGCTCAAGAATCGTGTCACAACCCTGACGCAGCTCGAGCAGCACCTCACGCTCTCCGAGGAAGAGCGGGCTGGCGTGCTGCTTTCGGGCGACAAGCTCGCGCTCGCCATCACCCCCCATTTTTTCAACCTCATCGAACGCGACAATCCCGACTGCCCGATCCGGCGTCAGGTCGTCCCGCGGATCGAGGAAACCTGGGCCTCGCCCTACGATATGGCGGATCCTTGCGGGGAGGATTCGCACATGCCGGTGCCGGGTTTGGTGCATCGCTATCCCGATCGGGTGCTCTTTCTCGTAACCGATCGCTGCGCCAGCTATTGCCGCTATTGCACGCGCAGCCGGGTGGTGAGCGGAGTGGGGGAACAGGAACTCCACACCGAGTTTGAGGCTGCCTTCAAGTATCTCGAGGCGCACACCGAAGTGCGCGACGTTTTGCTCTCGGGGGGCGACGCATTGCTCTTCACCGACTCGAAACTCGAAAAACTTCTCAGCCGCCTCCGCGCGATCCCGCATATCGAATTCCTGCGCATCGGCACCCGCGTGCCGATCTTTCTCCCGCAACGGATCACGCCCGAGTTTTGTCGGATGCTGCAAAAATATCATCCGCTTTGGATGAGCATCCATGTCAATCATCCGCGCGAATTGACGACCGAAGTGCGCGCCGCCCTTGAGATGCTCGCGAACCACGGCGTTCCGTTAGGCAACCAGAGCGTTCTCCTCGCGGGCGTAAACGACGATCTCGAGACGATGAAAACCCTCGTGCACAAACTGCTCATGTGTCGCGTGCGCCCGTATTACGTTTATCAGTGCGACCTGATCAACGGTTCCTCGCATCTCCGCGCTTCGGTCGCGAAGGGGATCGAGATCATCGAAGGCCTGCGCGGTCACACCACCGGTTACGCGGTACCGCAGTTTGTCATCGACGCCCCCGGCGGTGGCGGCAAGGTGCCGATCAATCCCGGCTACGTCCTCTATCACGACCACGAGAAGATCGTTATCCGGAATTACGAGGGCAAGATTTTCGAGTATCCCGAAACGGGAAACGAGCACGTGCAATTCGCGCCCCAGCGCGAATACCACGACGAGTATCTCTATTCGTAACTATTCGCCGACGAAGCCTTCTCGCTCAGCGGCTTGCTTCAGTCGTCGATCTTCAGTTCGAAACCGCACGGTGTGCGCTTCAAAGCCGCTGGCGAGAAGGGCGGCGCCCAATTGCAAAGCGTCGCCGGCACGCAGGGCGTGCGATTTCAAAGCCCGCATCGCCGCCCGTCGTAACTGTTGCTCGGGGAGATTTCGCACCAGTCCCGCGACAACTCTTCCAGCATTCGGTACGATTCGGCGATCTGCGCCGGGGCGCTGCCTTTCCGAGCCTGCCGGGCAATTGAAGAGGCGCACTCGATGAAACTTCCCCACCAGGTGACAATGCCGTATTGACGCGCAGCGGCGCGGTATTCGGATGCAGCTGGGCTTCTTGCCAGCATGGTGACGAGCGCCGACGCGTCCCAGTAATTTACCACGGCGTTTCTTCCCGTTCCTTGAGCAGAGCTTCCACCAGACTGCCCTTCAACTTCGGCAAGGGGCGCGTCCAAAAATTCTTCGGAAGTTTGCCCGTCTCGCGTTTGAGCAGGCCGCGTCGTTCCAGGTCGAGCAGTTTTGCTTCGTCCGCCTCGGTACTGCCGGGCGCCAGCGGCTCAAGACGGGCCACCGGCACATTGCGATCCAAAATGAGGACGGACTCGCCATGTTTTACCTTCTTGAGCAACTTGCTCAGGTTATTTTTGGCTTCTGTCACGCTTGCGGTCAGCATCAAGCTGGAATGGCTTGATTAATCGAGCCGGTCAAGCCTGATGAGGAGGAAGGATTGAGTCGGATTTTCGGGAAACAATTCTGTCCCGGGTAGGGTGGGCGTCCCGCCCGCCGGTCGCCGCGTCCCGCGGCGACAAACTTTTGAATCGCGCCAAACTCCCGCGACTCTCCAAAGTGCGTGCCCGCAAGATGCGGGTACCGGCGGGCGGGACGCCCACCCTACCCGGGAACAACGCGTCGTGGGACGGCTACACTTTTGCTTAAACTGGGTTCGGCAAAAGATCGTGGCAACGCGGCAGGCGGCGCGCCCGGCCTGCAAGGCGCTTCAATTCGCAAATCTTTCTTTGAGAATTTCCGCCACGGTTGGATGCCCGATTTCCTCCAGCTCGTAGCGCACCCGTAGCGTCGGATGCTTGATGTTCACGATGCGACGCAAATCAATCGGCGTCGCGATCAAAACCAAATCCACGGGTGCGGCATTGATCGTCGCTTCGAGTTCCGCGATTTGCTTCGCGCCATAGCCCATCGCGGGCAGCACCGCCCCCGTCTTTGGGTAGCGCTCAAACGTTTCCCTGATCGATCCGACCGCATAGGGCCGCGGATCGATGATCTCGCTCGCGCCAAATTTCTTGGCCGCGAGGACCCCCGCGCCGAACGACATATCCCCGTGAGTTAGCGTGGGACCATCTTCGACGGCTAGCACGCGTTTGCCGCGAATTTCCTCCGGGTCCGCATCGTCGATGGAAATTGGCGACGCGGCGCGGACGATGACGGCGTCTGGATTTGCCAGGTGGATGTTTTCCCGCACCCGCGCGACGTTCTCCTCGCTTGCGCTGTCGATCTTGTTGATGATAATGACATCTGCCATTCGCAGATTGGTTTCACCGGGATGAAAAGTCAGTTCATGCCCGGCGCGGTGAGGATCGGCCACGACAAATAAAAGGTCGGGCTGAAAAAACGGCATATCGTTATTGCCGCCGTCCCAAACGACGATATCCGCTTCTTCTTCAGCGCGACGCAGGATTTTTTCGTAATCCGCGCCCGCGTAAACGATCGAATCAAGGGCGAGATGCGGCTCGTACTCTTCGCGTTCTTCAATCGTCACGTCCGCTTTCACCAAATCATCCATCGTCTCGAACCTTTGCACGGCTTGCTTGGCCAGCTCGCCATATGGCATGGGATGGCGCACGACGACGAGGCGTTTGCCCATCGCCTTGAGCGCCACCGTGACGGCGCGGGAAGTCTGCGATTTGCCCGATCCCGTCCGCACCGCGCAAATCGCGACGACTGGTTTCGTCGATTTGAGCATCGTCGCTTTCGGACCGAGGAGACGAAAATCCGCGCCGGCCGCCAGCGCGATCGACGCCTTATGCATCACGGTTTCGTGAGAGACGTCGCTGTAAGCAAAGATGACCTGGTCGACGGAAAATTTTTCGATCAGGGCAGCGAGTTCGCTTTCGGGAAAAATCGGAATGCCATTGGGGTAGAGCCTGCCCGCGAGCGCGGCGGGATAGGTGCGGCCTTCGATATTTGGGATTTGCGTTGCGGTAAAGGCGACCACTTCGCAGGTGGGATTATCGCGCAAGGCAACGTTGAAATTGTGGAAGTCGCGTCCCGCCGCGCCCATGATAAGAATTTTGGTTGTCATTTGGAAATTCTGCTTTGCGAACGGCTATTTTTCTGAGGAACCCTAACCGCCCGTCGACGGCGGCACAGGCTAAAGTGTTTTCATCAATCAAGCCAGCGAGGCAATACAAGCGAAAAGCGTGACGGCCCGGGAAGTCTTGGTCGGCGATTGAGCGGGGCGCGTCCGGCGTGTTCCACTTGCGGCGCGAAAATTGCGCGGGACGCGTTCTGCGGCAAAGGTTAGCCGCATGCCCGGTTCCGTTCTTGCTCCCGATCCCCTTTGGTACAAAGACGCGATCATCTACGAGCTTCATGTAAAGACGTTTCAAGACAGCACCGGCGATGGAATGGGCGATTTCCGAGGGCTGATCGGCAAGCTCGATTACCTCCAGGAACTGGGCGTGACCGCGATTTGGTTGCTGCCATTTTATCCCTCGCCGCTGCGCGATGACGGCTACGACATCTCGGATTATTTCGACGTCCATCCGAATTACGGTACCCTGGCGGATTTCCAGGCGTTTCTCGCCGCGGCGCATGAACGCGGGATGCGGGTCATCACGGAACTGGTCATCAACCACACCTCGGATCAGAACCCGTGGTTCCAAAAATCGCGCCGCGCCGCGCCTGGTTCGCCGGAGCGGGAGATTTATGTCTGGAGCGATTCACCGGAACGCTACAAAGACGCCCGGATCATCTTCAAGGACTTCGAGACGTCGAATTGGTCCTGGGATCCGGTCGCCAAAGCGTATTATTGGCACCGCTTTTATTCTCACCAGCCGGATCTGAATTTCGAAAACCCGACCGTGCACGAGACCGTGCAAACCGTGCTCGATTTCTGGTTGAACATGGGTGTCGACGGCCTGCGCCTCGACGCCGTCCCCTATCTCTACGAACGCGAGGGGACGAACTGCGAAAATCTTCCGGAGACGCATGCCTACCTGAAGAAATTGCGCGCCCACATGGACGCGAAATTTCCCGGTCGCATGCTCCTGGCCGAGGCGAATCAGTGGCCGGAGGACGCGGTCAAATATTTCGGCAGCGGCGACGAGTCGCACATGAATTTTCATTTCCCGCTCATGCCGCGGATGTTCATGGCGCTGCAAATGGAAGATCGGTTTCCGATTATCGATATCCTCGAGCAGACGCCGGCCATTCCGGAGAGCTGCCAGTGGGCCATGTTCCTGCGCAACCATGATGAGTTGACGCTCGAAATGGTGACTGACGAAGAGCGTGATTACATGTGGCGCGTCTACGCGAACGATCCGACGACGCGGATCAATCTCGGCATCCGCCGCCGCCTCGCGCCCCTCCTCGCCAACAGCCGGCGCAAGATCGAGCTGCTCAACATTCTGCTTTTCTCGATGCCGGGGACGCCGGTCCTCTACTACGGCGACGAGATCGGAATGGGCGACAATTTCTATCTCGGCGATCGCAACGGCTGCCGCACTCCGATGCAATGGAGCAGCGATCGCAACGCCGGTTTTTCCAAGGCGAACCCTCAGCAGCTTTACCTGCCGATTACGATCGATCCCGAGTACCACTACGAGGCGATTAACGTCGAAAACCAGCAGAAAAATCTCTCGTCCCTTCTCTGGTGGATGCGACGCGTGATCGCGATGCGCAAAAATTTTCGCGCCTTTTCGCGCGGCTCGATCGAATTTCTTCATCCGGAAAATGCGAAGGTCCTCGCGTTTCTGCGGCGCTACGAAGACGAGACGATTCTCGTGGTGGTGAATTTGTCGCGCTTCTCTCAGCCGGTCGCGATTGATCTGGCGCGTTTCGCCGGCTGCGTGCCGATGGAAATTTTTAGTCGCAATCTTTTCCCGCAGATTCGGAAAGCGCCCTATGGCCTGACGATCGGACCGCACGGCCATTTCTGGTTCATCTTCCAGTCGCAAAATGAAAAGCGGACGGCTAAGAAGCGCGTCGTGCCTTCGCTCGCGGCGGACGCGAATCTGCACATGCTCCTCGCCAACGGGCAGCGCGCTCCGCTGGAGAGTAGCGTTTTACCCGACTATCTGCGCACCTGCCGCTGGTTTGGCGCGAAAGCGAGAAAAATTCGTGAGATGCGGATCATCGAGCAGATCCCGGTGGCGGAAGGCGCGGCCCAGCTTTGGCTGCTGCAGGTCGATTACACCGACGGCGCGCCGGACATTTATTCGCTTCCGGTGCAGGTGGCGACGGGCGCGGCGGCCGATGCGATCGCGCGCAATTCTCCGCAATCGGTCATTGCCCGCATTGGCACGCAGCGGGCCGTTCTTTACGACGCGATCTGGGACACGGATTTTCGCGAAAAACTTTTCCGATTAATGGCCGGCGGCGCGATGCTCAAAGGCCGGAGCGGTCAGCTCGTCGGCGTCGGTAGCGCAGTGCTCGCGCAGGAGCCTAACGACACCGTGCCGGCCTCGCAGGTGCTCAACGCCGAGCAAAGCAACTCGTCGATGCTCTTTGAGAATCGTTTTTTCCTGAAGCTCTACCGGAAGCTGGAGGATGGGATCAATCCCGACGTGGAGGTGACGCGCTTCCTCAGCGAGCGGCGCCAATTTGCGCACGTGCCAGCGTTTGTCGGATCGATCGAGTATCGCCGTCCGCGCACCGAGCCGACGGTGGTCGCGCTGCTGCAGGCGGCCGCGTCCAACGAGGGCGATGCCTGGACCCTGACGCTCGACGCGGTCGGTCGTTATTTTGAACGGGTGCTGGAACGCAAGGGCGACCTGCAATCCGCCACCGTCGCCTCCGGTCAGTTGCTCGATGAATTGTTTGGCGGCGTTTATCCTGAGAAAGCGAAGCTGATGGGGAAGCGGACGGGCGAAATGCATCTCGCGCTCGCATCCGATGCGACCGACAAGGCCTTTGCCCCGGAGCCCTTCAACGCCATGGCGCAACGCTCGGTTTATCAATCGATGCGCGCTTCGCTCCGCCGTGCCTTCGTGCTTTTGCAGAAAAAGCTGCTCGATTTGCCCGAAGCGTTCCGCGCCGAGGCGGCGCAGGTCCTCGCGGCCGAGCAGCAGATTCTCGCGGCCGAACGGGCGACCCTGGAACGCCACGCTTCCGCGAGCAAGATTCGCATTCACGGCGACTATCATCTCGGACAGCTGCTCAGTACCCGGGAAAGATTTCGTTATTCTCGATTTTGAAGGCGAGCCGGCGCGGCCGCTGAGCGAACGAAAATTGAAGCGCTCGGCCCTGCGCGATGTCACCGGAATGATGCGGTCGTTTCAATACGCGGCTTACGTAGCCCTCTGGCAGCCCTCGATGCGAAGCGAAGACGTGCCCTTTCTCGAGCCCTGGGCCGATCTCTGGTGCCGGCAAATGAGCGCCACCTTCCTCCAGAGCTATCTGGAGGCGACGGCGGGCGCGACCTTTCTGCCGCAGAAGGAAAACGATCTTTCGCCCCTGCTTGCAGCCTATCTGCTCGACAAGGCGGTCTACGAAGTCGGCTACGAACTAAATCACCGGCCCGACTGGGTCGTGATCCCGGTGCGCGGCATCAAGCATATCCTCAATCTTGCCTAACGAACCCGAGCGGTGGAATACTTCGACGCGCACGACCTCTTATCCGACAATGAAAATCATTTTTCTCGGCGCCCTTTGCCTGGCGCTCCCCATTACCATGAGTATCGCCACCGAAACGCGCTTTGCGAGCGGCCCGGAACAAACTGCGCTGGTTGAGCTCTATACTTCCGAAGGATGCAGCAGTTGTCCGCCGGCCGAGGCCTGGCTGAGCCGACTGAAGGGCGATCCGGGTTTGTGGAAAAAATTCGTGCCGATCGCTTTTCACGTTGATTACTGGGATCGCCTTGGCTGGCGCGATCGTTTTTCTTCCAGGCAATGGACGGAACGCCAAAGCCGTTACGCTGCGCTCTGGCAGAGCGAATCGGTTTATACCCCAGCCGTCGTTTTCAATGGCGTAGAACTGCGCACTTGGTCGAGCGGCAACCCCTCCGGCCCTAACGATAAGGCGGCTGGTGTCCTGCTCGCAAAAACCACCGATGGAAAGAATTTCACAATCGAATTTCGGCCAGCGCATGGGGCCTCCGGAAACTGGGACGCGCACCTTGCGCTGCTTGGATCCGGGATTTCTTCCCGGATTGGAGCGGGCGAAAACAGCGGTCGCAACCTGCAGCATGACTTCGTCGTTTTCGCCCTGCGCGATGCCGCCATGCAAGGCGAGGGGGAGGTGAAGCACGCCAGTCTGACGATTCCGGCGGCGGCCGAACCCGGGGCGCGTCCAGCTGTGGCCATTTGGGTGAACGCACGCGATCGGCTTGTGCCGTTGCAGGCGACCGGCGGCTGGCTGCCTTGAATTCTGTCGACGCCAAAGTTCATTTTCGCTCGACGCAGTCGTGCCCGATTTGATATCAGGTCCGGTGATGAAGCCGCCCCCGTTCTTCGTAGCCTGCGCGATTCTCTTCCTCTTTGCGCCACTGGCCCGCGCAGAATCCGATGACGTCGTTGTTTCGAGAATCAAACGCACCGCGGTCGTTTCGAGCAACGTGGCGAGCGTCGGATACAGCCGGCATCTGCACGCGCTGGAAATCGAGTTCGTTAGGGGGGCGGTTTACCGTTTTTTGCGTGTCCCGGAGAGCGTCTATCACGACCTCCTCGCCGCCCGCTCGAAGGGGCATTTCATTTTCGAAAATGTGCGCGGCAAATACGAATTTGTGCGCGTTCGCTCCAGCCGGATCCGAGTCGCGTCGGGAGCGCCTGCGCCTAACGACTAACGAGCGACAACCGTGACGCGCCTCACCTTTACCATAAGCGCACCGCGGCCGAGCATTGCGCCGAGCACGAGCGCCCCGCCAAGCATGGCCCAGGACCCGGCCGTTCACCGGGCGCGAGCATCACCCCAAGCGGGTTGAGCACCGCCACGGGGAGCGGAATGAGCGTCGCCTCGAGTGCGGTGACATGCTTGATCGCAGCCCCGTAGAAAACGGACGGCAATCCAAGTTGCACCACGCCGAGCAAAATCAGCCGCCATCAACCACCCGTGCCGGGCGACGCTTGGAACATGAACGGCAGACCGATCAGGGCAGTCATTGCCCAAGCTGCGAGCTCAATCTGACTCCGAATCGCTCGCCGCGCGCATCGGATGAAGAGGAAGGAAGTTTTCCTGGTTTGGAACGGATGAGGCAACAGCTTCGCTCTGGTCAAACGAACCTTAATTTGGCTACTCTCCTTACATGCCCCACGACATTTTCGTTAGTCATTCGAACAAGGACAAGATCGCGGCGGACGCGCTGGTTGCGCATTTGGAGCGGGATGGATTGCGCTGCTGGTGTGCGCCGCGGGACATCCTGCCGGGCGCGAGCTGGCCGAGCTCGATTGTAGAGGCCATCAATAACGGCAAGGCCATGGTGGTAATCTTTTCCACGAACGCCAATCAATCCGATCACATTCGCCGGGAAGTGGAGCGTGCCGTCAATCATGGCATTCCAATCGTGCCGGTGCGAATCGAGGATGTGCTGCCGCAAGGCGATCTCGAGTATTTTCTCAGCTCCTCGCATTGGATGGACGCGATCAGCGCGCCGGTAGAGCGGCATTTCGACGCACTTGCGCAGCAGCTACGGGCGCTTTTGCAGATGAAAAGTTCGGAGAAGAGGAAGGGGTCCGACGAAAGGGCGCTGCCTCCTCCGCCGCGCTCCTCGGCGCGGCTCATAGTCTTGGGTGCAATCGTGCTCCTGGCACTGGCGGGCGCCGCGGCGTTTCTGTTCCGCTCACGCTCTGAAACCCGGCAGGTGGCGGTTCCGAATCTTGCGCCTGCAACTCCGCAGCCTCAGTCGTCGTTCGCGCCTGCGATCGCTCAGGCCTCGGTCGCACCGGTAGGTCCATCGATCGCTCCGGTCGCGCCCTCCGCTGCGCCCGCGGGGACGGCAGAAACTTTCCCGCTCGCCGCCAGCGGCCCGCTCGTGGATGAATATCGCAACTGGAAGAAGCTAACCCTCATTACCTGGGACAATAACTATCTCATCGATCACGCCCGAGAGCGCTACGCGATCTGGCGAAGCGCCGCCGACCAGGGTGACGCGGTCGGCGAGTTCTTTGTTGGGTATTGCTATCAGCACGGGCTGACCGTTCCGGAAGATCTTGCGACCGCCTTCGACTGGTTCACGAAGTCTGCCGCTCAGAATAACACCGACGGCATGCTGGAGGTGGCCCTTTGTTCCGCCCTGGGTCTTGGAACGCAGCAGAACGTCCTGAACTACGCGCGCTGGATCACTGAAGCGGTGGCGGCTGGGAATAGCGCGGCCGAAGTCGCGATGGGGATCGGCATGGTGACCTTCCCGCTCAATCCTACGGACAAGGAACAGGGCAAACAACACATCGCCAAAGCGGCTGCGGCCGGGAATTTCGATGGCGTCTTTTGGGACGGGCTGGTCAACAGTAATTCACCGGCGAAAATGAACGCCCAGCTTCAGAAGGCGGCGGCCGCCGGTCAGCCTGATGCGTTGATGGCCCTGGTTGAAAACTCCCCGGGCAATCCGGAGGGAAGAAGAATGGTGGAGCAGGCCCTCAAGACGATGGGCAATCCGCTCATGGTCGCGCGGATCATCGATCCCACCTTGCTGGGCGGGCCCTCTCACAGGAATCTTTTTCCCGACCTGACGGTAGGGCGGCTGAGCGCAATGTCGAGCGAAGGTTCGGCCGAGGCAACGCGCCTGCTCGCCACCTTGACCCAGGGCGGAAAAATTTCGGGTGGGCGTTGAATTGACTTTTGTCGGACCGAGCGCCCGCTTGCGACCCGTCATCCCCTCTCTTTTCAAAGATTCGCGCTTTGCTCGAAGCGCCCGGTATTATGTTCCGGGCAAACGACGTCCCCAAGTTGCAAAAGGCGGAGTCGAGCGCGACGTATAAAGTTTAGTCGTACCTAAGGTATTCGCGACGCTCCCCCTGCGTTTTTTCCGCTCACCGACGAAAAGCACGGCCTCGCTCTCTTCGCCATGGCCGCCGGTTGGATGCGGGTTTGTTCTTTGCAGTGAAGAAATTTTCGCGATTTCGGCGAAAATATTTTTGACGGCTGGCAAATGTCGTTTACGCTATCGGTCCGCCATCAAGCGGGCCCGCACTAACGGGGTGTTCTTCCTGGCTCAACGCGAGCCGTTGTTTGTTGGATTCAGCGAACGGGCGGTTTCTGTCGTGAAGTAAAGGGAGCGGTTGATCTTTGACAGTGCAATTCTGGATTTCGTCATCACGACAAGACGAGGAAGATCCGCCTTCGCCTACGGGCTACGGCGCGATGAATTCCGAGCGGAATTCAGAAGGTAGAAGTCAGCGAAAATTGAATTGTGCGTTATACGTCGAGTTTCTTTGATTAAAAATTTCGCCGGTTCTCACGAACTGGTGATCTCAATTAAGTAAGATCGGACGAACCTGCCTTCGGCCCACGGGTCGGGAGCAGGCAAGAATGGTCAGAAATAGTCGATCCTTTAGCGAGGATCGGCGCAAACTTTGATCCGGCAGCTTGCCGGACTCCAAATTTTTACGGAGAGTTTGATTCTGGCTCAGAACGAACGCTGGCGGCGTGGATAAGACATGCAAGTCGAACGGGACTTTTTCTGGTAGCAATACCGGGAAAAGTTTAGTGGCGAACGGGTGCGTAACACGTGGGCAATCTGCCGAGAAGTGGGGGATAGCTCGCCGAAAGGCGAATTAATACCGCATATGATCAGGGACGACATCTTCCCAACATCAAAGCCGGGGCAACCTGGCGCTTTTTGAGGAGCCCGCGGCCTATCAGCTAGTTGGTGAGGTAACGGCCCACCAAGGCGATGACGGGTAGCTGGTCTGAGAGGACGACCAGTCACACTGGAACTGAGACACGGTCCAGACACCTACGGGTGGCAGCAGTCGAGAATTTTTCTCAATGGGGGCAACCCTGAAGGAGCGACGCCGCGTGGAGGATGAAGGCTTTCGGGTTGTAAACTCCTGTCATTTGAGAACAAGTGGGACGCAGTAACTACGCGTCCCTTGATAGTATCAGAAGAGGAAGGGACGGCTAACTCTGTGCCAGCAGCCGCGGTAATACAGAGGTCCCAAGCGTTGTTCGGATTCATTGGGCGTAAAGGGTGCGTAGGTGGCGTGGTAAGTCGGGTGTGAAATTTCGGAGCTTAACTCCGAAACTGCATTCGATACTGCCGTGCTTGAGGACTGGAGAGGAGACTGGAATTTACGGTGTAGCAGTGAAATGCGTAGAGATCGTAAGGAAGACCAGTGGCGAAGGCGGGTCTCTGGACAGTTCCTGACACTGAGGCACGAAGGCCAGGGGAGCAAACGGGATTAGATACCCCGGTAGTCCTGGCAGTAAACGGTGCACGTTTGGTGTGAGAGGATTCGACCCCTTTCGCGCCGGAGCTAACGCGTTAAACGTGCCGCCTGGGGAGTACGGTCGCAAGATTAAAACTCAAAGAAATTGACGGGGGCCCGCACAAGCGGTGGAGTATGTGGCTTAATTCGATGCAACGCGAAGAACCTTACCTGGCCTTGACATGTATCTCTAAGCACGTGAAAGCGTGTGAGTGTCGAAAGACACAATTTACACAGGTGCTGCATGGCTGTCGTCAGCTCGTGTCGTGAGATGTTGGGTTAAGTCCCGCAACGAGCGCAACCCCTGTGAACTGTTGCCACGTCCTTGATTGGACAGCACTCTGTTCAGACTGCCCTGTGAAACGGGGAGGAAGGTGGGGACGACGTCAAGTCAGTATGGCCCTTACGGCCAGGGCTGCACACGTACTACAATGCCCAGTACAGAACGATCCGAGACCGCGAGGTGGAGGAAATCTAGTAAAACTGGGCCCAGTTCGGATTGGAGGCTGCAACTCGCCTCCATGAAGCCGGAATCGCTAGTAATGCCGTATCAGCTACGACGGCGTGAATACGTTCCCGGGCCTTGTACACACCGCCCGTCACATCATGGAAGTCACTTGTAGCCGAAGTGCGCGCGCCAACCCGCAAGGGAAGCAGCGCCCTACGCTATGAGCGGTAACTGGGATGAAGTCGTAACAAGGTAGCCGTAGGGGAACCTGCGGCTGGATCACCTCCTTTCTAAGGAGAAATTCAACTCGGACAGACTCGAGCTTGCTCTTCGAAACTGGATCGGTTTGAATAGGTCGACGGCTAAGCCCGAATTCCTTCGGGGTTTTGGAGATGCCGTTAAGCCCTCGGAATCGAAAGAAACCGAGGCTCAGAGAATATCGAAACGGTAACGCACAATTCAGTTTTTGTTTGATTGCTGACTCTATAATGCCGGAGGGCCCTGTGCCGTCCGGCATTTTTTGTTGAGGGCGCAATTCTTCGCTTGGGGAGCGCACGCGACTCGCGTGCGGGCGAAGGCGACTCGCCTTCGCGGACTTCTCCGGATGTGGTGGCAAATTACAATCCGTAAAGGCGCGATGGCGGCGCTCGAGGGACTTTCGGCGAGTCGCCGAAAGCAGCACGCGAGTGGCGTGCGCTCCCCGGAATCGCTTGCAATCGCAAATCGGCCGTCGACATTCGGAATTCTTCCACGGGGGCATAGCTCAGTTGGTAAAGCGCCAGCTTTGCAAGCTAGGTGTCAAGACTTCGAGTTACCTCGCCTTCATTACTTAGCTCCCGCTGGCTCAACCTCTTTGACCAGCTTCTTGTTCTTGGCGACTTGCTGGATGCTGCGGGCGGCCTCCACGGCCGGCTCAAGTTGCGCCTCCGTTGGTGTGTTGGGATCGTTCTTAACATCCCAAGATGCGGCCTTGTCGTTTGCGTCTGTAATTACGCGCATGGCGTCCTGAACCGCAGGCGTGAGCGATTGATAAATCATTTGATTCTGCTCCTGGTTCAGGTCACGAACAGAATTTGTCGCGCTGCGAAAATCATTGAGACACCCGGAAAACTCCGAATACTCCACACCCACGTCCGCATAAGTCTTCTTGTAGTCCGGGTCATTTTTGACCTGAACAGGAATTATCCAACCGAGTGTGAAGGCAGCTTCTCCCAGCTCAGAAAAGAAGAGAGCAGCGCCTCCTCGTCGCTTAACTTCTTGAAGTATTTCGTTAAGATAGTTCGTGGGCGCCGATACGTGCTGTTGGGCGGGATTCCAACCCCCTTTCTCGTCTTTGGTCCAACTCTTATAGTCCACCTTCTGTTTCCACGGAAGGTCCAAAACTCTTGAAGCTCTCTCGCCCAGCAGTTGAACGATGTCAGATCTTGCGCCGACTTTTATCAAAAGATCGCGCCATTCCTGGTATTGCTCTTTAAGAGAGTCTGCGTGCTGCGAGTGATAGATCCAACTCATGTATGTTCCGTTCAATTCGCCGATTCGATACCAGTCGTAGATCTCGATTAATTTATCGGCGCTGAGAGCCGTCTCTTGCTGCGCCCTGTTTTCCGTATCTTGCGCCAGAGTTCGACCTGCCAAAAGCCCAGGAAGAACAATAGCAGGGATATACAAAGCGAGGCCAGCCCTATGCAAACAGGCAGTCCAAAGGTGAAATCTTATAGTTATATTTTGATCAAACATAATAAGTGATTCTCAGGTTTACTGATGCGTGCTTGTTTGAACCAAGCTCGAATCCAGCGCTAACTTTTTATCGTTATTCCCGGCTGCGAGGCTGCCCAGATTCGTCAAACTTCTTGAGTGCCATTTCCAGATTCTTTTTCGCGTTCTCGTCGCCTTTTTCGGCCGCTTGTTTCCACCAAGTGATCGCCTCGCGCGCGCTGTTTTCCACACCGCTCCCAGACCAATAGCGGGCGCCCAACGTGTTCATCGCCTGCTTGTCACCCCGGACAGCGCCTTTGCGATACCACTCGGCCGCTGCAACATCGTCCTTCGCCACGCCGATTCCGTTGCTATAAAGATCCCCAATGCACCAGGGTGCATCGACGTTTCCGAGCTCGGCGGCCTTGCGAAACCAAGTCATCGCCTGTGAAGGGTCTTTGGCAACACCCTCCCCGTCACGATAACACTTGCCGAGATTGTACATCCCGTTGTGATCGCCCTTTTCCGCGCCTTTTCGAAACCAGGTCGCGGCTTCATCAAAGTTCTTTTCGCCCCACCAGTACATGCCAAATAAAACTTGTGCCATGGCAATGCCACTTCGCGCCTTTTTTTCCAGCCGGTCGCGGGAATCTTTATTGTGCGAGTTGAGCCAGTCGTTCCACAAATCGTCCTTCTCGGCGCGCGAAAGCTCAGTCGCAGGGGATGCAGCCTTCTCTGCCTTGCCGAACACGTCTTCGAACGGATTCCATTCAGATGACGCCTCTGGCGTTGCCTTCGCGCTAGCGTCGCCTACGCGAGTCCAAGCGGCTGCTCCGAGCGGGCCGGTACCGTCCATGTGATTCGCATCGCGTAAGGTGTAGGTCCCATCTGCTGACTGCTTGGAAACGTTCGAAATAATGTGCCACCTCCCATCGCCTGATCCGATGATGCCGGAATCGCTAAACAATCCGGAGAGAGAGTAGGAACTATCCTCGCGGATTTCCCAGGTCAATTTCCAGGGACCTTGCGCGTTGACACCGCTGACTTCCCAGGTGCCGACCATGCCCGGATCTACGTCCGCAAACATTGGCTGGACGAAAACAAGAAGAGTAAAGAGTAGCAAAAACTTGAGGAACTTCATAACGAACTTCGTCAATTTTGACGGGCGCTCGATTTCATGGCAAGACCATTTTTCGCCATGTTTGCAATCCGCAATCCGCAATCTACAGTCCGCAATCATTCTTTCGGGGGCATAGCTCAGTTGGTAGAGCGCCAGCTTTGCAAGCTGGATGTCAGGGGTTCGAATCCCCTTGCCTCCAGTCTACGCTCGCGTCGTAGAGGTGAGCGTAGACTGTCGCGCCGTAGCCTCAGCGAAGGCGGACTATCTCTACCTTGGCACAGGAATCGCGCGAGCTACGACTCGGCAAGCCACTGTCGCGCCGGAGCCCTAGTGAAGGCGGACCTTTTCTGCTTGCCAAGTGAACGCAGCGAGCTTCGACTCGGCAAGCCCTTCGATGCACTACGTCTACATCCTTCAGAGTGAAATCGACGAAAGGCGATTCTCCACAGGACTGACCGATGATCGGCGCAAGCGTCTGAAAAACCACAATGCTGGTCGCGTGCTACATACGACCAGGTGGAAGCCGTGGCGCCTGAAGACCTACATTGCGTTTCGTGATCGGAGTCAGGCCGCCGACTTCGAACAGTATCTCAAATCTGCATCCGGGCGGGCATTCGCCAAGAACCGCTTGTGATGCGATGTTTTCGCGCATCGCAAGTCAGGATGGATTTCGGGCGCGCCTGCGGCCAGCTACTGCCCGTACCAATCGAGGTATTTGATCCCTGGAGCAGGAACGGTCGGCCAGCCAATCGTGCTCCTCGGGGCCGGATCATTGGCGGGACTGCTCTTGGCCGTCTTCGCCAGCCGGTTACTGGGGCAGATAGTGTATCAGGCGAATCCGCGCGATCCCGTTGTCGTGGTCGGCGCCGTGCTAAAGGATGGCTCTGCTGGGTATCGCCGCGTCCGCCCTTCCAGCCCTGCGAGCGCTGGCCGTCGATCCATCCAAACTCACGCGGGAAAGAGTGAGGCCGGTGACCTCTTTCGACTTTTCTGTTGGATGTTCCGGTGTCGTCCGGTAAGAACGCGCGGATGTGCGCTCAGCCGAAGAAGGACATGGCTCCGCGATGAAGGTCCGGCCAAACCCGCGTTACGCTGAGTTTGCCTATCGGCTCGGTCGACTCTCGCAGAAACCTGCCCCGTGGAAAGGAATCACCTTCCGCTCGGTCGAACTCGAGCACGCGTCGCCGGAGCAGATTTTGAGTGGGAAAGGCAGCCATAGACACGGCGGGCGCTGGAATGCTCCGGAAACTTTTCCGGTCATTTATTCGAGCACGCGACCGGGCACTGCACTCGACGAGGCGTTTCGACTGGCGGCTGATTATGAGTTGGCGCCGGATGATTTGAAGCCGCGTCTCACTTGCGGCATTGAATGGGACCTCTCCCGTGTGGTCGATATTACGGGGGCCAACCTGCCAGCTTGGTTGAGATTGGGTGAGTGGATGCTGGAGAATTTCTCCAGCATCAATGACAGCGGATTCGAAACACTCTGTCAGGCGCTCGGACGGGCGGCGAGGAACTCAGGTATTAGCGCGATTCTTTGCCCATCCGCACGAGTAGCGGAGGGCGTCAATCTCGTCGCGTTCCCGGATCGGCTACGAAAATCGGAAAGAATGCGCTTGCTCGGAGAGGATGAACTGAAGAAATATTCGGCATGACATCTGCAACATTGCATGCAAGAATGAGGAGATGAAGACGCGAAAGAAAACGGTCGCAAAAGGCAGCCCCACCCGCCGCTCCCTCAAGAATTCCGAGGCAAGAGTGGTTGCGCGCGCTTCTGCCAGCCGATCGACTGCAACCGCAGATGATCGTGCCGACGTGCGACGATTGTCGCGAACCTACAAGTTGTCCAACGAGGTTGTGAGCCGCGTGACTGGAGCGTCACCTCGCACGATCTCTTATTGGAATGCTGGAACCCCGCCGCAACGCTCGAGTGCGCAGAAGATCAAGGAAGTGACGCGACTCTTCGACGCGCTCGCAGACATCATTAAGAGCAGCGTGATCGGCGAATGGTTGCAGCGTCCGAACAAGCAATTCGACGGATCCACGCCCCTCCAGGTGATCGAGCGTGGGGAAACCGACCGCCTCTGGCGGATGATCTGGCAGCTGCGGGAAGGCAACTCAGGATAAATAGTTATCAAATTCGCGCCCGTTTCCCAGCTTTTTCCAGCTTCTCGCGAGCGGTTCCCGGTGAATTCACCGTGACCGCGCGACCTGGTTGTCGTGCGTGATTCGTTCATTCAGCGAAGCGGGTTTCTGCGGGGGAGAGCTGAGGGGTCAGAGTGGGCTTGCATTGTTTTTTCGGACAGTGAGGAAGGGGTAATTTAGTTCAGTTTCGATCCAAAGCGGATGGGGCTGCGGTAGGCAAGACTGGAGTGCAACCCGGGTGCGATTATAGAACGTCTCGATGTAGTCGAAAATGGCGGTACGAGCCTCCACGTGGGTGGCAAAGCGGTGGTGGTAAACCAGCTCGTATTTGAGGCTGCTCCAGAACGACTCGATGAAGGCGTTACCGGCCAGGAAACGTGAAAGCGCGGATCTGTCGCAGTTGTGAAATAGTCGTAACTTCTAGGCTGCACTCGAAGCTTCCGCGACCCGCTGCGCTCCTTTCAGAACGAAAAAAATGTCGCCGTAGTCCCGCGACTGCTGGGCGAACGGGCTACCGGTAACACTCGAGGTATTTAATCCCCGAGCCGGTATTGAAAATCACGATCTGCTCTTCCGCCGCGATCTTTTCGCCGCGCAAAGCGACCGCGCCGCCGCGAAACAGGCCGCGCCCTCCGGCGCGACGAACAGGCCTTCCTTGGCGCCGACCTCGCTGGTGGTGCGAATCATCTCGTCGTCATCGACGGTCATGGCGCCGCCCTGTGATTCGCGCAGGATCTTGAGCATGAGAAAATCGCCCGACCGCCTTGGGGACGCGCAGCCCGGAAGCACAGGTGTGAGCGTTTGGAAATTCTGCGGCGCTTGTCTCGCCCGCTTCGAAAGCACGCACGATCGGCGCGCAGCCGCTGGCCTGCACGGAAAACATGCGCGGCCGCTTCGCTCCGATCCAGCCCATCGTTTCCATTTCGTCGAACGCTTTCCACATTCCGATCAGACCCGGTCCCGCCGCCGGTCGGGTAGAGAATGACGTCGGGCAATTCCCAGCCCAGCTGTTCGGCCAATTCATAGCCGAGCGTTTTCTTCCCTTCGACGCGATACGGCTCCTTCAGAGTCGAGAGATCGAACCAGCCTTCTTTCTCTTTGCGCCGCGCGATCTCCGCGCCGCAATCGGTGATCAATCCGTCGATCAGCGTGACGTGCGCGCCGACTTCTCGGCACTCGATGACGTTGGCGCGCGGTGTGTCGCGCGGCATGAAAATGTGCGCTTCGAGCCCGGCGCGAGCGGCATAGGCCGCGAGCGCGCCGCCCGCGTTGCCGGCCGGTCGGCACGGCGAGCTTTGTCGCGCCCAGATGTTTCGCCATCGAGACCGCGACCGACATTCCGCGTGCTTTGAAACTTTGCGTTGGATTTTGCGACTTCGTCTTTCACCCAGAGATTCGACAACCCGAGCTCGCGCCCGAAACGCGCTGCCCGGAGCAACGGCGTGCCGCCTTCGCCTAACGAGACCGGTTCGCCACTAGCGGCAGCGGCAACACCTCGCGATAACGCCAGAGCGATTTCTCCCGCGTCGCGAGCGCCTCACGCTTGAGGGTGCGCGCCGCTGACGCCAAATCGTAAACCGCGAAGAGCGGCTTCTGGCAGGCAGTGCAGAGGTTTTGCAACTGCCGCCACTCGTGAACCAGCCCGCAGGCGGTGCAGCGAAGCTCTCAGAGTATGGCGGCAATGGAACCATCCGGGGGGGTTGGAAAGCAAGCAGTGCCACGTCTCGGCTAGGGTGGGCGTCTCACCCGCCGGTTTTGGCGATCCTGCCAAAACGGTCTTTCGAAAGTTCGCCAAAGCGAGACGCTTTCGTCGGCGGGCGGGACGCCCACCCTAGCCGAGAGAATTGGCGATCGGCCTTTCTCAGCGCGCCGATTTCTGTTACCGCTCACGATGATGAGCTCAGCGCGCGCCCAAGGTTCCTTGCCATCCCGTCGCCCGTGGTACCGCCCCTCCCTCACGACTCAGATTCTTCTTGGCCTCGTCGTCGGCGGCTTTATCGGCTGGCTTCGGCCCGATTGGGGCAACGCTGTCTATTTTCTGCGCGACATTTTTCTCAACCTGATCAAGTCGATCATCGCGCCGCTGGTTTTCTCGACCATCGTCGTCGGCATCGCGGGCGCGGGAAGCTTAAAGAAAGTCGGGCGGATGGGTCTGAAGGCGATCATCTACTTCGAGCTCGCGACCACCGCCGCGCTCGTCATCGGTCTGGCGGTGGTGAATTTCACGAAACCCGGAGCGGGCGTCGCCCTGGTCGCCGGGCCTAACGATATCGTCAACACGATCGCGCACACCCATCCGAAGACGCTCCTCGAAACGATCGTGCATGCTTTTCCCTGCGAGCGTAATCGACGCCATGGTGCGCGGCGACGTCCTCCAGATCGTCGCCTTCTCCATCCTCTTCGCGGCCGCTGTCTCCGCCGTGGGCGAGAAAGGCAAACCGATCGTGCGCGCGATGGAAAGCCTCTCGCAGGTGATGTTCAAGTTCACCAACTACGTCATGATGTTCGCGCCCATCGGCGTCGGCGCGGCCATGGCGCACACCGTCGGCGACGCAGGGCCTCGGCGTGCTCCTCCATCTCGGGAATCTGATCCTCACGCTCTATCTCGGTCTCGTCATTTTCATCGTCGTTGTCTTTGGCCTCGTGATCTTTCTCGTGCGCGTGCCGCTCCGACAATTCATCCGGGCGGTGCGCGAACCCGCCACGCTCGCTTTCGCCACCACGAGCAGCGAATCCGCTCTGCCGAAGGCGATGCAGGCGATGGAACGCATCGGCGTGCCGCGCCACATCGTCGGCCTCGTCATGCCGACTGGTTATTCCTTCAACCTCGACGGCTCGACTCTTTATCTCGCGGTCGCCTCCGTCTTTGTCGCCCAAGCCGCCGAGACCACCACCGGGCATCATGTCGGGCTTGGTCAGCAGATCACGATCATGCTGGCGCTCATGATTACCTCCAAGGGTGTCGCCGCCGTTCCGCGTGCTTCGCTCGTCGTTCTGCTCGCGACCTTGAATAGCTTTCTTCCCTCCGGTCTCGGGCCGATCGGCGTTGCGGTCATCTTCGGAGTCGATGAGCTGATGGACATGGGCCGCACCTGCGTGAACCTGATCGGCAATTGCCTCGCCACGATCGTGGTCGCGCGCTGGGAGGGAGAGTTCAACGACGAGCGCGCGGCCGCGTTTGGCACCCCCGAGGAAATTGAGCTCGATCTGCGGGAAGGCGAGATCGCGTTCGCGGAAGCGGTCCGCCAAGGGGACTGAGAGATACCCGCGGCTGGAGGGCAACGCTCCGTCGTTGCCGAGTTCAAACACGGCGATGACGGAGCATCGCCCTCCAGGCGCGAGATTCTCTGGAATTGAAACGCATAACCTGCCTCAATCATTTAGTGACTCCGTCGGCCACTGCTTCTTCAAGCCGCCGCGGCGCTTCCCTTTGGCGGGCGCGCTGGAATGCCTTTCGTTTCCCAATCAACGAAGAGAAACAGGCCTTGCTGCGCGCACGCTGGGAATCGTTGCCCGACGAATTGCGCACGCCGAACCAACTCGCTGGCCGCCACCTCACGCATTGCGGATTCACGACCGGCGCGAGTTATTGCTCGTTTCGTTGCACCCATTGTTATCTGCCGGCGAATGCGAACGAAGTGCCGATCCCGTCGCTCGCGCAGATGAAGGAACAGATCGACGCCAACCGCCGTTTCCAAGGTCCGGGTGGCGGGCTTGCAGATCACCGGCGGCGATGTCGCGGATGCCTATTGGCGCGCGGGACGCCAGGAAGAATTGATCGAAATCGTACGCGCTACGCTGTCGCGGTCGGTCTCGTCCCGATGCTCATGACGCACGGCCAGACCTTGCTCGAACATCCCGAATTTCTCGAAGCGCTGGTGATCGACGGCGGTCTGCGCCAGGTCGCCGTCCATATCGATATGACGCAGGCCGGGCGGCACGGTTATCCGATCAATCGCCTGACGAGTGAGGTCGATCTCCATCCGATTCGAGAAGCCTTCACGAAATTGGCGCGGGAGATTCGGGCGCGCACCGGCGCGCCATTAGAGCTGGCCCACAACTGCACGGTGACGGAGAGGAATATTGATTCGGTCGCGGAAGTGGTCCGCTGGTTTCTGGCCGATCCCCGGCGCTCCCGTATCTGGCGCATTCTCAGTTTCCAACCGGAGGCGAACACCGGCCGGACGATTTTTTCCCAACATCCGGTGACGCCACCTCTCGTCTGGCAAAAGATCTGCGACGGGATCGGACTGCCCTTGAACGGGAGCGCCTACCTCGGCGGTCATCCGGATTGCAACCAGGGGGCGAGCTTGCTCGTCGAACAGCGGCGCGGCCGATATCTGCCGCTCTTGCCTAACGACGAAAAAACGAAGCGCCTTTTCGCCGAGATTCTGGAGACGCTCGGCGCGATCTCGACCATGACGACCGATGGCGACGGCTCGCTCCCCTTTCGCGCGGCCGGCGCGTTCGCGCGCCATCCGGGGCTCGCGCTCCGCACGGCTGCGCGGGCGCTAGCGCTGCTCGCCAACGGTGCGATTCCGCTCCCTTTTCTCCGCGCGCTCGCGACCGGACGCGCGCATACGATCAACATTGGGACGCACAATTTCATGGATGCGAGCCGGGTGGCGAATGCGCCTAACGATCCCGTCACCCGCGCCCGCCTCGACGCCTGCGTCTTCAAGGGCGCGGTAAAAAATCGGGCGAATGGAGAGTGGGAGGCGGTCCCGATGTGCGCGATGAATCAGTCGCGCTGGAGCGAACTCTACGCCGAGCGCCTGCGTGACCCGGCGCTCGCGACGCATTCTCCGGGTAGCCACCGCCGCGGCGGGTGCTGGTCGCGGCATCCTGCCGCGACGGACTTCGGGAAACGTTGCTTCCTCGAGATTCTCGGGTTCGAAGAAAAAGTTCGTCGCGGTGAGACACCGCGACCAGCACCCGCCGCGGCGGGTGCGCTACCCGGATTTAGTTCGCTTTCGTCAGATCCGCGCGGTTCAAATCCAGATCTTTCTGCGCGATCACTTTGACGTCGGGATAATCCTTCTTCAGCGGATCGAGGAACGCCTTGGCCTGCCCGGCAATGATCAGGCTGGTGGGCGTCGCGAGATATTTTCGGGCAAATTCCGTCACGTCAGCGCTCGTTACGGCATTGATCGCCGGGATGTATTTATCCAGGGTCGCGAGCGGCAAATCGTAGCTCGCGAGACTGGCAATCTGCGCAGCAAAACCCTGATTGGTTTCGAGGCTGCGGGCGTAGCGACCGGTCAGGACGGCCTGACGCGATTTCAGTTCATCGCCTTGCACCGGCTCGCTCACGAGACGTTTCAGTTCCGCTTCCATCAGGCTCGCGACTTCGGCGGCCGATTCGTTTTTTGTTTGCGCTGAAGTGCTGAAGGAACCGACTTCACGACGCGGATCGACCGAACTGCCCGCTCCGTAACTGAGCCCGCGCTTGATCCGAATCTCGCGGTTGAGGCGCGAAACGAAGCCGTTGCCGAGCGCGGCGTTGGCCACCAGCGCGGCATAATAATCCGGGTCGGCGCGCTTGATGGCCGGCTTCACTCGCACGACCGCGGCCTGGCCAGCGTCCGGCATATCGATCACGACGTTCTCCGGCTGCCAATCCTTGCCGCCCGGATTTTTGGGTTCGTCAGGCGGAGCCGCGTTATTTTTCCAGTCGCCGAAGAGTTTTTCGGCGAAAGCTTTGCCTTGTTCGAGCGTAATATCGCCGCTGAGGATGAAGGCCGCGTTCTGCGGGGCGTAGAACTCTTGATAAAACTTCACGATGTCATCACGCCCGATCGCCGGCAGAGTTTCGAGCGTGCCACTGGCGGCGTGCCCATAGGCGCCCGCTCCGAAGACGACCCGGCCGGCGACGTAGCGCGTGAGCGAGCCCGGTTGCTGGAGCGCCACCCGCAGGCCGTCGAGCCGCTGGTTCCTGAGGCGATCGATCTCCTCCTGTTTGAAGGCGGGATGACGCACCACGTCGGCCAGAATCTTCAAGGCTTCGTCGGCCTTAGTCGACATCACCGTCACGCCCGCGGCCGAGGAATCCCAGCTCGAGCCGGAATCGATCTCGCCGCCTAACGACTCGATGGCGCGCGCGATTTCCGGGGCCGACATCGTTTCGGTGCCCTTGGTCAAGAGCGAACCGGTCATGCTGGCGGTGCCGGCCAGGCCCTCGGGGTCGACCTCGGCGCCATTGCGCACCACGACCTGGGCGGCGAGGAGCGGTAGCCTCGGCCGTTCCGCCACGATAACGCACAATCCATTTTTCAAACGCGTTTCCTTCGGCGCGGCGAATTTCGCGTCGCGCGGGGCAGATGGAGCCGGCGGGGTATCAACGCCGCCGATGGCGTTCGCGGATTGCAGCGTCGTTAGGTAAACTGCCGCCGCCATCATGCTTGTCATCCCGATCCGCCGCAGGACGGAGAGGGATCTCACAAGTGGCGAGCAGTCACCGTTAGGCGAGGGGGCATCGGATAACGATTGCGGGGTCCACGTTCGGCTACGCCTCAGTGCAGGCCCTCTTTCCCGTCTGCGCGGCTCGGGATGACAAATCGGTGCTTGGGCGGTCGCGTGATTGTTCATCAGGATCTTTTCTCCGTTTCCTTTCCTGGCGCGGGCTTCATCGCTTCCGGCAAATACTCGATCACCGCTTTCTTCTTACCGGTGAGATAGCGGTTCATGACTTCCTTGATTTGGTCGGTGGTGACGGCCTGGAATTCCGCCAGGTCGGTGTTGACGTGATCGGGATTCTGATAAATCACGGCCGCTTCACCCAGCGCGCTCGCCTTGCCGTTGTCCGTCTCGCGCTCCAACAATTTCCCGGTCAGAAAGCGGGTTTTCGCCTTCTCCAGCTCGGCTTCCGTCACGCCATCCTTCAGCACCTTGTCGAGTTGATCCTGCAGCGCCTTTTCGGCATCCGCCGGTTTTTTCCCACTGGCCACAATGACGCGCATCGTGAGCAGGCCAGGGTCTTCGCGCAGGTCGGCGCTGAAGGAGACGGCTTGCGCAATTTGCTCTTCGTAAACCAGCGCCTGATAGAGCCGCGACGAATCGCCGCCTGACAAAATTTCATCTGCCAGCTCCAGGGTGGCGGCGTCTTTGTCCCGAATCGACGGTGCGTGGTAGGTCACCGCCAACGCCGGCAGCGGCACCTTCGGGCTGTAAACGACGACGCGTTTATCTTCCGTCCGCGGCGGTTCCTTCGTCGTTACCCGCGGGATTTTTTCCGTTGGTTTTTTGATCGCGCCGAAATACTTGTTCGCCCATTCGTGTAACTCGTCAGGCTGAAAATCACCCACGACCACGAGGGTGGCGTTGTCCGGCCGATAAAAGGTGGCATGAAAGGCGCGCACTTCCGCCAGCTTGGAGGCGTCGAGTTCTGCGATATTGCCGATTCCCGGACGCTTGTAGGGATGCCTGGCAAAAGAATTCTGCGCGATCGCGAGATAAAATTCGCCGTAGGGATTGGCGAGAATTCGCTGCCGATATTCCTCTTTCACGACGTCGCGCTCCGATTTGAAATTGGCGTCGTTCAGGGCCAGCGACGACATCCGTTCCGCTTCCGCCCAGAGGATCGGGATTGAGATAGTTCGAGGGAACGACCTCGTGGTAAACCGTCATGTCGTCGGCGGTGTAGGCGTTGTTTTCGCCCCCGATGTTTTCGGTCAGGTTATCGAAGGTATCGGCGGTAAGATGTTCGTTGCCCTTGAACATCATGTGCTCGAAGAGGTGAGCAAAACCGCTCCGCCCCTGCGGATCATCCTTCGAGCCGACGTGATACCAGACCTGGACCGCGACGGTCGGGCTCGAATGATCTTCGACCGAGTAAACTTCGAGTCCGTTGGAAAGCGTCTCGTGTTGAAAATGGAGCGTGGGAGCCGCCATCGGGGGCTTCTGCGGTTCCGGCTCTGCCGCGTGGAGCTGGGCGATGAAGGTGGCCAGAAGTGCGGCGGGAACGAGAGAGAATTTCACGGCAAGTTGGACACCATACGCGCGACTTCGTTGAGACGAATTCCAAACCACATCGGCTCGCGGGCAGCGGTGGGCCTGACTGGGCTCGAACCAGTGACCCTGCGCTTATCAAGCGCATGCTCTAACCAACTGAGCTACAGGCCCGGGAGGCGCAAAGCGCCAAAGGAAGAGAATAGTGATGGGTGATTGGGGATTGGTCAAGGCGAGCGCGAATGACGCGGCCTGCAAGCCGCGAAGGCGAGGTGGCTTGAAGATTACTCCCTCAGCGCGCTGACTCCCGCCGCGTCAGGACCAGATGAATGATCCCACAAATGAGAATGCCAACAATCGCACCGGCACAATCGATCAGGACATCAACGGGCGACGACGTGCGCGACGGCACGAACGACTGATGAAATTCATCAAGCGCGGCAAAAATCATTGCCGGGACGAGGGCTGGTGCGACGCGGCGCCGGAAGCCGCCGATCGACCTGCGCCAGGAGTGAAAGAGCAGCCCGGTGAGAATGGCGTATTCCGTTACATGCGCCGCCTTCCGCAGAAGGAGATGCGCCCGCGCGATCGCCTCGGGCGAGATGTCGGGATTCAACCAGCGGAGGAACGGAACCAAAAACCGCGAAGTATGCTCGGCTGACATCAGATCGGTGGAACCAAAAAACATCAGCGTCATCCAAAGGACCACCGGCAGCCAGGATTTGAGAAAGCGGGAAGCGCGCAAACCGGCAGTTTAATCGGTGCCGGTTGTCTGACAAACGAGGCGACCCGGGTTAATCTCGCCGCCGGAAATGAAGACCGACTTGCCGCAGCCTCTCCTTTTCCACCCGCTCTTCATGGAACGGGCCTGGGGTGGCCGGCGCTTGGAAAGCGTTCTGGGCAAGAAACTGCCGCCAGGAAAGCGCATCGGCGAATCCTGGGAAATTGTTGATCGGCCCGAGGCGCAGAGCGTCGTTAGGCAGGGACGATGGCGCGGGCAGACGTTGCACGAACTATGGCGCGATCATCGCGCTGAAATCTTTGGCGAGAGTATGACGGAGGCGTTGCGCTTTCCGATTCTGGCCAAGCTTCTTGATGCGCGGGAGAGGCTTTCGCTCCAAGTGCATCCGGACGCGGCGGCGGCCGTCGCCGGCCTCGGCGAGCCGAAGTCCGAGATGTGGTATTTCGCCGCTGCGGACGACAGCGCGGAAATTTATGGCGGCCTGCGGACCGGCGTGACGCGGAATCATCTCGAGGAGGCGGTGCGCCAAGGGATGGCGGCCGAACTGGTGCACCGCATCGCGGTGAAAACAGGCGACGCTTTTTTCGTCCCGAGTGGTCGGCTGCATGCCATTGGCGCGGGCAACATGCTCATCGAAATCCAGCAGAACAGCGACACCACTTTTCGCCTCTTCGATTGGGGACGCAGCGCGCAGGAAGGGCCGCCGCGACCGCTGCAGATCGCGGAAGCGTTGCAATCGATCGCTTTCGACGATTTCGAGCCCGAACTGATTTGTCCAAGCGGCGAAACCCTCGTGCAGTGCCCCTATTTCACCGTGGAAAAATGGGATCTGAATCGTGCCCGTCGCGCTTCAGAGCGCAGCGCATTTGCGCTTTTCGTCTGCCTCAGTGGCGCGGTGAAAGTGGACGAGGTCCGGCTCGAGCCTGGCGAATTTTTTCTTGTGCCCGCGTGCGCCGCAACCGCGAGTGAATTACAACCCGCTGCGTCTGCGACCAGCGCGCTGCGCATTACGCTGTAGCATTGTAGCCGGGGTTGGTGACACCGGTGGGTAAGCGTGAGCAACTCTGCACGACGTTCGATGGCGATGGTGCTTTGGCGAGCTCGGATTGTGCATCCACGTCGCAACCCGGCCGGGGTCACCGACTCCGGCTGCAGCTACAGGCGCAGCCCCGGCAGGTGCCGGACCGGCTGCCGTCCCAAGGGCTGGACCCCGTCGATTTTCCAGCCGTCCGCCTCGGCGGTGAAACTGTAGAGGAACCCCCGTAGCGCGCCGTCGGGCGAGGTCAAGAAGACCTGCACTATCGCGCTCGCGCCGTTTACGCTAACCGCGCCAAACTCCACGTGTTCCGCTTTCGTCATGGATGAGAAATCGCGCCGGATCATGAGTTCGAATTGCGAGCGCGAGAACTTTTGCTGTACGCCCGCGGCGGCCTGACGATACGCCCCGTCAAAATCGGCCGTGCGGAAAGCCGTCAATTGCCGGCTAACGATCGAATAGAGTTCGCGCGCGGCCGGGGGCGGGGTGCGTTGCTGGGCGCGGTAGGTCGCGACGATCGCCGCGCCACAGAGCGCGAAGAAAAAGAGGAGGAGCGCAGTCTTGACCAGTCGGCTCATCGTTAGGCGGTGCCGGCCGGGTCGATCCGGCGGAGGTATTGAAAAGAATAGATGCCGCTGTTGTGGCCGTCCGCCCAGGTCGGCTGGATCGCGTAACCGCCGACCATGTTCCAGCTCGTGAGCTCGAAACTCTGCGGGGTGTAATGAACTTCCGGCCGCACGATATCGCCGAGCACATCCGGCTCGCCCCCGCAGGCCGCGCACGGGCAGGCGCTCCGCAGGAGGCGCAACGGCAGGAACGACTCGCTCCCGTCGTTCCATTGAATGGCGAGTTCGCTGCCAATCTTCTCGATATTAGAAGGCTCGAGGCGCATCGATGGAAGCTTAGCAACACGGCGCCGATGCGGCAATACTGCAGGCTGCGAACTCCAGATTCCCGGGGAGCACGGGCTAAGTATCTTTTGAGCATGCCTGAGCGAAGCCCGCGGCCGCGCGGAGTTGTCGCCGGGGTCGCTGATCCCGGTCGTCTCGCGCATGGCCACGCCTTCCCTGTCCCGGGTCAGCGACCCCGGCGACAACCAATCCAGTGTCCGCCTAACGTTTCCCGAAGATGGCGCTGCCGACGCGGACGAGCGTGGCCCCTTCCTCGATCGCGATCGGGAAATCATCGCTCATTCCCATCGAGAGCTGCGGGAACCGGACTTTACATTCGGCTTCCAGTTCATCGCGCAATGCGCGCAGGGCGATGAAATGACGGCGCGACGCTTCCGCCTCCGGAGCGAGTGGCGGGATGGTCATCAGGCCTTCGACGGTGAGCCGGCCTAACGACAAGACGGCCTCCAAATCCCGGCGCAGCGTTTCCGGCAAGAAACCGTGCTTGCTCGCTTCGCCGGCGACGTTGACCTGCAGGAGGACGCGCGGGTTCATCCCGTCTTCATCTGCGATCCGATGCAGATCTTGGGCGAGCGCGAGCGAATCGATCCCGTGGAACAGTTCAAAAAGCGGGAGGGCGTGGCGGATTTTGTTTGTCTGGAGGTGCCCGATGAAATGCCAGCGCAAGCGCGAAGGCAGGAGCGGAATTTTCAGCCGCGCTTCCTGCACCCGGCTTTCGCCGAAGAGCAGCTGTCCGGCCTCAGCGGCGGCCTGCACTTTTTCGACCGCGTGCGATTTCGAGACCGCGACCAGCTCAATATCCCCGGGTGACCGGCCGCTCTTCTGCGCAGCGGCCGCGATCTGCGTCTGGACCCGCTCGAGGCTGGCCGCGATTTCTTCCATGAGCGCAACTATTCACCGCCGTCGGCGAGCAGCAAGCCCGCCCCTTGCCTAACGAGAAGGGGAGTGTTGTAGCCGGGGGCGTTGACCCCGGGCCGGTCTCGCGCGTGGCCACGCCTTCCCTTTCCGGGGTCAGCGCCCCCGGCTACAACGATCGCGCTAGGGAAGGTGATAAGCTTCGATCAAGGCGATGCCGGTGGTGCTGTTGGCGCCCCGGACTACCGCGGTGTAGCTGCCGGGAGTGAGGTCGACGAGGAGCGCGGCTTCGGAATCGTTAGGCGGGGCCAGGCGTGTGGCCGCGATCGCGACTTCCTGTGCATCTTTCCAATCGTCATTTGACGCGATCGGTGCGCCCTGAGCGTCGAAGAGATCGAGGTTTGGATCGATGAGCGGATTCGCGATGCCGGCGCTGGCGAGCGACGGACCAATCGCGCGGAAGAGAATCGTCGCTGGAGTCGTGCCGGTAACGATCAACCCGCCGATCATGACCGCCTCGCCCGTTCCGACCGACCCGCGTGTGCTGATGTTGAGGATTCGGCTGCCGGATTGCTGCACCTCATAAATTTCCGTCAGGCCGACGCCGGCCGTGTTGTTCTTGCCTGCGACGACGGCGGTGTAACCGCCCGGAGCGAGTGTTGCTCGGATGGCCGATTCGCGCGCGTCGCCCGGCGCGAGGCCGGTCTCGCTGATGGCTTGTTCCTGGGAATCCTTCCAATTGTCATTCAGGAGCAGGACGTTCCCGCTCGCGTCGTGCAGCTCGAGGGTGGGATCGGCCAGCGCACCCAACACATGAGATTCCGCTAACGAAGGTCCGATGGCTCGAATCAGGACTTCTTTCGGGTCGGCTCCTTGCACGATAAAGCCGCCGATCGAGACATTCTCCGTTACGCCGATCGCGGCGCGGGTCGAAATGTTCGCCATCCGCGCTGGGGGCATGACCGAGATGGCGACGACATCGTAGGCGACGGAGTGCACGCCGTCTTCCGCGTTCAGCTCCAGCAAATAGGAGCCTGGTTGCATGAAGGTAGCCGAAGTCTCCGCGCTGCTCGAGTCCTCGATCGCGATGTCGTTAGGCCCGGAATAGAGTTTCCATTGCACCGTTGGGTTGCCCGCCGGCGCATTGACAACGCCGCGCAGGCTCACGGTCGTGCCGAGATCGACGACCTGGTCCGGACCGGCGTCAACCGTTGGAGCGCCCGGGGAGCGCGGACCTTCACCAGGACCAGTCGTTACGATGACTTCGAAATTGCTGACGTCGATTGTCGCTAGATGATCAAAAGCGTTCTCGGGAAATCGATCGTCCGGACAAACCGAAACCGAAAAGAAGTTGCCGTTGTCGGCCACGATGGCGCCGTATTTCTTGAGCGCGCGCAGAACCGCTTTTTCCTCGATCGTCCAGTTGTCCGAGATGACGAAGCTGTCTTTGAGCCGGAAACGCTGGCCCATCGCCGGATAATTGATCGAAGTCGCGGGGATCGAGGAAGCGTAATGATTCGCGGGATAGATGTATTCGCGCCGCGTCGCTGCGACGACCAGCCGCACGGCGTGCTCGACCATGCCCCGCTCGCATTCATCGTAACGGACCAGCGCGGGAAACATCGGGAGGCCAGCCGCGTCGCCGGAGGTCCAGCCGGCGGGGCGGAGCGCGTTCGAGTTGAGAGCGAACTTCGCGCCGTTCGAGGCTTCCCAGCCGTTCGTCGTTAGACGGGCGAGCCATGTTTCCCAAATTGAGCCCGCGCCCGGCGCAACGATGATCGAATGGCGATCGCCGCCGGTGTCGTTTACGTCCTTTTGCCATTGCTCGAGTGTCAGGTTGCCGGTCGCTTTGGGCCAGCCTTCGACCGGCATGTTGGGTGGGATCGGATAGAGGCCGTTCGGGAAGGTCCCGCCGTCCAGATCCGATTCGTCCGGATAATTGAAAAACGGAATCGTCAGACGCGGTTGATCGTCCGGCACAAGCACGTAGTTCATTTCATAAAAGGCGCGCAAGGCTTGCCGACTCGCCGAAAGATCGCTTTTGACCTGCGCGATGATAGCGGCGGAATTCGACAGCAACGGTCGGTTGGAAATGTCTTCGTTCCACGCGCTCGTCATCGGCATGATCTGCATCGCCGCGACGAGCGAATCTGCGGCCGACGTATTGAACAAGGTGGGCGTCGTGACCACCGGCGCCGGCCCGAGAATTCTTCCTTCCTGATTGATTCGCTCCGCCCGCGCCGTGAAAGAGATGGCGAGAGCCAGGAGGATGGTCCCTGAAGGAGCGAGCGAGATCGGGTGGCGCATGGGTTCGTGTCGTGGTCCACGAATACGGGGAGGCGTGCTCCGGGCCCCAAAGAATGGGAGCAGCATTTGCGCCCCCGAACGGTCATTTTAGGCGAGCAATTTGAGCATCTCCATGGCGAGTTTCGGGCCGATGCCCGCGTCCTCGTGTTTGAAGTAGACAAAGGTTTCCCGCCACGGCCCCTGTTGTTGCCTGACGAAATCAGCCCAGCGCGCCACATCCGCGCTCGTGTAATCCTCGCGCCGCAAACGGAGGTAACCGTAATCGGCCGTCACCGCGGTTGGTGCGGCGAGCTTCTCGGTGTCGGCGTGGCAGAGGGCGATGTTGCGTGACCGAAGAAGCGCAAAAATTTCCTCGTCGAGCCACGATGCATGGCGAAACTCGAAGGCCGCGCGGATCGCCGGCAGCTCACGCAAAAACGACTCCAGCACCTCGGCGTTCTTTTTGAACTGCGGCGGGAGTTGAAACAAAACCGGCCCGAGTCGATCGCCGAGTTGGAGGATGACACGGCAAAAATAATCGAGCGTATCCTGACAATCACGCAGCTTCGCGAAGTGGGTGATCTTCTGCGGGGCCTTGAGCGCGAAGCGAAAATTTTCCGGCGTCTGCGCTTTCCAATTCTCGATCGTCTTGGGCGAGGGGATGCGGTGAAAAGTGTAATTGATCTCGGTCGTGGAAAGGCGCTCCGCGAAATAGGGCAGCATTTTGGCCGCGGCCAAATCCTCCGGGTAGAACGAACCCTTCCACTCCGCGTATTGAAAGCCCGAGGTGCCGATCCATGTTTTCATCGTGCACCCCACGTTAGGCAAAATTGCAGCGTGGAAAACCAAAACATTGTCCGGCCCAGATGCGAATCAAAAGGAAGATGGCCGAGAAAACAAAGTGGCGCGAAGGCTGGATGCTGCTGAAGAACACCGCGATCGAGTGGTGGAACGACAACACCTTTCGCCTCGCGGCCTCGCTCGCCTTTTACACCATCTTCTCCGTCGCCCCGGTTCTCCTTATCGCGGTTGGTGCGGCGAGTCTTTTCTTTGCGCGGGCGACGGCGGTCGATCGCGTCGTGCAGGAAATGCAGCGCCTCGTCGGCGACCAGGGCGCGAGCGCTCTCCGCCAGGTCCTCGAATCCTCCGCTGGTTTCGGAAAAGGGGTTTGGGCGATCACAGTCGGAATCGTGACGCTGATCCTTGGCGCTTCGGTCGTATTCGGCGAATTGCAATCCGCCTTGAACCAGATCTGGGGCGTAAAATCAGAAGTGCGGCGCGGCCTGATTCTTGATCTCGTGCTCGATCGGTTGCGCTCGTTTTCGATCGCGCTCGGCGTGGGCTTCCTGCTCCTTGTCTCGCTCGTCCTCAGTGCCGTGCTGAGCGCGTTGCAGGATTACCTGACGAACTGGATGCCGTCGCTGCCGTGGCTCTGGCAGGCCGGCAACATCACCGTCTCTTTCGTTGTCGTCGCGCTCCTCTTCGCGATGATTTACAAATTTCTGCCCGACGTGCGGATCGAATGGCGCGACGTTTGGATCGGCGCGGTCGTGACCTCAGTCCTCTTCAACGGAGGCAAATATCTCATCAGCATTTATCTCGGCCACGCCGCCATCGGGAGCGCCTTCGGCGCGGCTGGTTCCTTCGCCGTGCTCCTCGTCTGGATTTATTATTCCGCCTTGATCAGCTTTTTCGGTGCGGAATTTACCCAGGTCTATGCGCGCTGGCACGGTCGGCAAATTCAGCCGGAAGCGCACGCCCGGGTGATTGGGAAAACTGATCGTTAGGCGACTTCGCCCGCGGCATGGCCGCTGGCCCAGGCCCATTGGAAATTGTAGCCGCCCAGCCAGCCGGTCACGTCGACCACTTCGCCGATGAAGTAAAGCCCGGGCACGCGCCGGGTCTCCATCGTTTTTGACGATAGCTCGCTCGTGTCGATGCCTCCGACGGTGACTTCGGCCTTAGGATAACCCTCGGTGCCGGCAGGATGCACGGGCCATTTGTGGACGAGATGCGCGAGCTGTTCGAGTTCGACGGTGCGCGTTTGTGGCAATGGCGTGGGCGGCGCATAACGAGCACACCAGGTGGCGGCGAAACGGGCCGGCCATTCCCGTGCGAGCAGATCTTCGGCGGTTGCTCCGAGGTTTCGTTGCGCGAGCAGCCAGTCCGACGCCGGGTGCTGGGGGAGGAGGTCGAGCGTGATATTTTCGCCGTCGCGCCAGAAAGAGGAAATCTGCAGAATGGCCGGCCCGCTCAAACCGCGGTGTGTGATCAGCATCGCCTCCGCAAACGACGTGCCGTCCACCCTCGCGACCACCGGTAGCGATACTCCGCTCAACGGTGCAAAGACGGTCCGTTCCTCCTCGGAAAAGGTGAGGGGGACCAGACCGGGCCGCGTGCCGACGGATTTGATTCCGAACTGCTCTGCGATCCGGTAACCGAAATCGGAAGCGCCCAGCCGCGGGAGCGACAAACCGCCAGTCGCGATTACGAGCGCATCGCACTCCATCGTCCCGAGATTTGTGCCTAACGAGAAGCACTCCGGCTTTTCGACCGACTCGACCCGGCAACTGCAACGCACCTCCACCTCCACGGCCGCGCACTCGGTCAGCAGCATCTCGATGATCTGGCGTGAACTGAAATCGCAAAACAGTTGTCCGAGCGTTTTCTCATGGAACGGAATCCGGTGTTTTCCGACCAGCGCAACAAAATCCTGCGGGGTGTAACGGGCGAGGGCTGAGGCGCAGAAGCGCGGGTTGCCGGAAAGGTAATTTTCTGGCGCGGCGAAGAGATTGGTGAAATTGCAGCGGCCGCCCCCGGAGATGGCGATCTTGAGCCCGACTCTGGCATTGCTTTCCAACAGCGCCACGCGCCGTCCGCGCCGGCCGGCGGTGAAGGCGCACATCAGGCCGGCCGCGCCGCCCCCGATCACGATGACATCGTAATGTTGCATGCTGTGGCCGGGGTCGCTGACCCCGGTGGTCTCTGCCGTGGACCGAGTCTCAAGCTCACGAGCGTTCCTGCCGGGGTCAGCGCTCCCGGCTACAACTTGGGCGCGTCCAGTTCCCAGAGCAGCCAATCATCGTTGGGCACGTATTTTTTCAGGCGATTATCCCAACGCTGGGGCAGCTCCTGAGTCAGTCTTTCCAGGAAAGGCAGGAGCGGATTTTGCGGAGGCTGTTCTTGCTCTCGTAAATCCATCGGAATTTCCGCCCAGCTGAATTTTTCCTGGAAATTGGCGAATCCGAACCCGTCAAAAAAATTGCCGCTCCCTACCAGCGGCATATACCAGAGACTGGGGATGGCGCGCGGGTTCGGCTTGATAGGCACGTCCAGGCTCAACCTGTCAAGGAGCTGCAAGGCGTGAGTGTCCTTGCGTTGCTCGAGGTGGGCGCGCAACAGGTCGAGGGCCGAAAAGGTGACCGGTGGACTAACGAAAAGTACCGGCTTCACTTGCAGGCGGGAGAGCACGATCTCGTGCACCGTGCCGACGCTGTAAATATTGGTTGGCACATAGGCGATCGTAAAATCGCTCGTGTCCACCATCCGCAGATCGATGTGGAGCGTTTCCCAAAACTTTTCTGCGCAGGCGGAGCGCTTTTCGTCACCCGCTTGTCCCTGCTCGAAAGTCCAGGTCTCGCGCACGTCGATCGTGTTGATGTCCTCCAGGCCGTATTGCTGCGCGCCGCGCACGCCTGGTTTAAACCACGGATCGAAAACGATCGCGCCGTGGGCGCGCAGGAAATCACCGATCCGGTTGCGCCAGCCGAGTTTCTTCTCGTCCGCGCGCGAGGCGACAAAATCCATTGGCCCGGAAAGGTAGACGCGCGCGCCGCGCAGGAAATGGTGTTGCTTCATCGCGCGAGCTTAGTGCGCGGAACACAAAAATTAAAGCCGGGCCTCACGAAACCGGTCACGCCAATGGTAGCGAGCAGCGCTAACCCGCGCGCTTCGCCGAGCGATGCGTCTACAGCGCGATCGCGTGCCGGCGACAGACGCCGGAAAGCAATTCCCAGAGCGCGGTCAGAACGCGATCGGCGGCCGCACTCATGGCGGGAGCGTTTTGCGCGGTGATGTTCTGCTCCAGCAAAGCCCGCTCGGCCGCGGCATGTTCGCGGTCGGCTTCGATGTGGACGCTGAAATAGCGGTAGCTCTCCGGATCGTTGAATCCGTAATGCCTGACCAGCCCGTCGATCTTCGATTCCGAAACCGCCGGGATCTGGCTTTCGTAGGCGTAAAGCGCGGCGAGGCCCTCTGCGATCTCGCCTTCGCTGCAAACGGAACGGAAGGTCGCGATCAGATCGGCCGTTTCCGGCCAGGCTTCGGTGTTGTCGAGATCGTTAGGCGAGACGCCGAGGGCGGCGGCGAAGTTGCGCCAGAGCTGCGGATGATTCGGGTTCGCCTGCTTCTTCGTCGATCAGGTTGGCGAGGAGCTGGCGACGGGTCGGTTGATCGTCGCAGCGCGCATGCACGGCCGAGAGATAGGTCGGGAAGGCGGCGACGTGCTGATAATATTGGCGGGCGTAATCGGCCAGCGTTTCCTTGCTCAATTCGCCCGCGCGTCCAGGCGAGGTAAAAAGGATGGGTCAAGAGATGACGGGCGGCGATTTGTTTGTCGAGGCGGTCAAGATAGGCGTTCATAGGTTTGCAGCTGCTTTTAGGCGATCCGCGCGCGGTTGGCAAAGCTCATTCGGATCCGCCCCCGCACAAATATTTCCGGGTCAGAAGCAGATCGTTCCACGTCGTGCGGAGCGGCCCTTTTCCGCGAAACGCCGTGCCGAGGAGTAAACCGGCGGCGTCAGGGTGACGGTTTGGCCGAGGGAACGCAGGCGGCGTGAAAAATCGAGGTCTTCGAAAATCGGAATGTCGCGATAACCGTGAGCCGTCGAAAGTATCGCGTCGGACGAAAATCGCCTGGTCGCCGAGATGCCAGCCGAAGAGACGATTGCGCAGCGCGGCGAGCCGCGCGGTCAGCAGCGAGAGTGAAAGAGCGCGAGCGATAGCGCCGGCTGAAAGCGCCCCCGACGGCGCCGCGGCGATCGATCGCGTCGACGATTTTCGCGAGGGCGCCGGAAGGGAGCAGAGTATCGGCATGAAGGAAAAGCAGGATGCGGCCGCGCGCCTGGGCTGCGCCGAGGTTCATCTGCCGGGCGCGATGCGGTTGCGGGATGGGCCAGGAGCCGGCAACCGAGTGCTTCCGCCACCGCGCCCGTTCCGTCATCGCTCGCCGCATCCACGACGATGATTTCGTTAGGCCGACCGCCCACCCGGGCGAGACACTGCGGACAGCAGTGCCGCCTCGTTCGCCACCGGGATGATGACGGAAATTTCCGGGACGTCTTGCATTGGTCTGACTGGAAGATCGCATGCTGCCGGCGGAGCGGCGACTCAGAACAGGTCAAAGGCAGTCCGCGACTGGAGGGCAACGCTCCGTCGTTGCCGTGTTTGAATCTGGGCAACGACGGAGCGTTGCCCTCCAGGTTCGCCTGCCCTAACGACCGAGCGGCGTGGTCACGTTGGTCCCGCGGGCGGAGTGAACTCGAAGGTCGAGGGCGGGATCGGGGCGCGCGATTCGTTGGAGTAAATCGTCACGATATGATCGCCGTTCGGCTGGACCATTTCCGTCCGCTGCACTTGCAGGTCGGCATTCATCTGGATGGTGAAAGTCTTGAGGAGGCGTTTGAGCGACGGGTTGCGCGGAGCGAGCTGCAGCTCATAGCCGTTCTCCAGCTTGCTGCGCGGTGATGTGATAGCTGTTCTCGACGTTTTCGAGGTTGAGCGCGGCGGTCAGGGCGGCGATCCCGGCGTCGAGCGGGGAATGTTTGCCTAACGAATAGTGCTCGGCCGATTGGAATTTCGGGTAGTAAATCCAGAGCTGCTGCGCCGTCGCTCACCGTGATGCTGGGCGAGTTGCCTTTCACTTCGCGGCGGAATTTGTTCGGCTTCTGGAACCAGACTTTGCCCGTGCTGCTGATCGGCTTGTTCATGAGGTGAACCGTCTTTTTCCTCCTGGAAATCGGCCTGGACCTGCGGGCGCGCCGGCCCGCTTGGCGCGGATCCGGTCGAGGAGCGCCTTGACTTCGTTAGGCGCGAGCGGCTCGGCCTGCGAAGCGGTAAAAGCGAGGAGATCGATAAGCAGAAGAGAATGTTTTTGAATGGCATTCGACGCGTAGAGACTCCGGAGGTGAGGATTTACGCGCAAAGCAATGAATCAGGAAGCGCAGGAAAGCAGGAAAGGACAATGATCCGGTCGGTCAGGTGCGCAAACTTTTCCTGTTTTCCTATTTTCCTGATTGAATCATCTTCGGTTCTGCGCGGCGGCCGCTGCGGGCAGGGTGAAGAAAATGGTGGCAAACAAGCTCCAGGCCAGCCCGATCGCGCAGGCGATGCCGAGGCCGCTCAAGGTCGGATTATTGGCCAAGCCTAACGAACCGAAACCGGCGATCGCGGTCAGGCCGGCGAGCGCGACCGGCTTGAGGACGCCGGCCACATCGTGCTCGATCTCGCGCGCTTTTTGCCAGACGAGCAGGACGTAAATGCCGTAATCGACCCCGATCGCGAGGACGAGGCGGAAGGCGAGAACGTTGAGCAGATTGAGCGGGATGTGGGCCAGCTTCATCGTCGCGATCATGGCCCCGATGGCGAGAGCGAGGGTGACGATCTGGATGAGCCAGAGCCGCCAGATCGCGATAAAGCACGGCGAGGAGCGAGGCGTCGAAGAACGCCATCAGGGTGCTGATCAGGATCAATTGGCGATGCGACCACGGGATCAGATCGGTCAGGGTAAAGCTCCAGCCGGAAAGCGTCATCGGGCACTCCGGCGACCGGCAGTTCGCGTGTAAGCATTTCCTTTTGGTCGTGGGTTTCGACCGGTTTATTCGTGGTCACGAAACCGACCGTGAGGAGCGGGTCGGCCGCAAAATAGCGGTCGACGAGAAACCACCAGCTCGAAGTAGGCGGGCAGTGCGCTTGCGCCAATCCGGGATCGGCCGTCGTCCCGCTGGGCGACGGCTTCGAGTTGGTCGAGAAGCCTGAACCCGGCCGCGAAAGTCTCGCGGCTGAAGCCTTCGCGCGCGATCGCCTCTTCCAGCGCCCGGCGGGCGGCGGCGAAATCGACCGCGCGAAGCGCGGCGCGATTCGCTTCCATCAGTCGCGGGGAAAGAGCGAGCGCGGCCGGGGTGGTGAACTCCTTGATCGCGCCGGCCCGTTCCAGGTCGCGCCAATGGGCCTCGATCTTCTGCCAATCCTCGTGCAGCTGCTCCTCGTTAGGCGCGCGCACGATCCCGAGGACCGGCTCCCAGCGGGTCGGCATTTTCGCTCATGATGGTCGGCGAGGGCGTGGCCGGCGTCGCTCGACTTCGGCTCCATCGAGCGGGTGCTGGCGTCGAAAATGAGCGGGAGCTGCGGGAGGAGGGCGAGGGCGAAAAGGATGAGCAGGATCGGAAGCGCGATCCAAAGGATGAGGCCGGGCGCGCGCAAGGTCCGGCGGACATAGCGCCTAACGAGCGCGAGAATCCAGTCGCTCCGCGGCGGAAGCGAGCGTTCGCCGGGTGAAGAGAAAGAAAACGCTCGTCATGAAAAGTCCGGCCACGAGGATGCCGATGGCGATGAGAACGCCGAGCTGGGTGAACCCGCCCGAACCGGCGAGGAGCAAGGCGAGAAAGCCAACCGCGGTCGTGAGGGCGCCGAAGAAAATGGCGCGACCGAGTTTGGCGACCGCTTCTTCGATCGCGGGCGCGTGATCGCGCCCTTCGTTCCGCGCCTGTTGATAGCGGCCGAAAATCAGGATCGCGAAATCGACCCCGAGCCCGATGAGAATGGCGCACATCCCGATCGTGACCATGTTGAGCTCGCGGAAAATGAGCAGCCCGGCGGCGAGCGCGACGAGGCAGCAGAGAAGGAGCGAGAACCCCATTCCGAGAAGCGGAAGCCAGCGGCGGAAGCCGACATAAAAAACTCCGCCGACGAGGAAGATCGAGCCGAGCAGCGTGACGACGATGTCGTGCCGCATGCTGAGCGAAATCTCCGCGACGTAAGCGGAGCGTCCGGTCACCAGCACCTGCGAGCGGACCCTCGCCTTCCCATCCCTCGCTCGCGCGCGCTTGCGAAAGGCGTTCACTTTCTGCATCAGCGCCTGGCAATCGAAGGCGCCGATCGAGGGCTGATTCGTGACCACGAGAAAAATCGCGCATGGTGCGATCGGGCGAAGTGAGTGGCTGGTCCTGCTCGAGCGCGGCGTTGCCCGCGAACGGCTTGAGGGCGGGAGCGACCACGCCTAACGGATCGAGCTGGAGCTCAAACTCCGGCCGGGGCGAGCCGGCTTCGATTTCCTGATGCAAACGAGCGAGGCGCGCCTGGAGTTTTGCCGGCTGCAGAACGGCGACGGTTTCGGCGAAAGCCGGTGGTTCGAGGTTGAGCAGAAGCGGGATGGCGATGCCCTGCAGATCGTGCGATCGCCTTCGGGCGACTCCATCGGCGAGCCGCCGAGGACGCGGGTGCTCCAAGGCTGCTCGCGCAGGCGCTGGGCGAAGATGGGGGCGAACTCCTCCAGCCGGTCGACGTCGTTAGGCTGGCAGGCGAGGGCGAAAGTCAGCTCGCGGGTCTGGGCGAAATCGTTGTTGTAAACCTTGAGCCCCTGGACCGACTCGAATTTTCCCGGGAGAAGGTTCAGCACCTCGGTGTCGAGGGTCAGACGGGTGACGAGGATGTAAGTGCTGAGCGCCGCGATCAGGGCAACCGCCGACCCAGACAAGGCCGCGATGTTGGGTGACAAGGCGGGCGATGAACTTCGAGTACGACATCAGCGACCGCCGGGGTCAGAACGCGAAGGTAAAACTGATCGGACCCGACTGTTTGCCGGACGAGCGGTTCGGATTTCGAGCGCAGGAGCAGGCCCCGCAGCGAAACCCAGCCGCGCAAACGGGCCGGGGTTTCGTGAGGCGGGCCCGACCACGAGCCGCGGGCGAGGGGACCGCTCACCCGGACGAACTTGTCATCCTGTCGCACGGTCAAGAGCGTGACGCCGGGGCCCTTGCTGAAGGTCAGCTCGAAGTCGCCCCGACTGGAATAGCGCACCAGCACCTCACCGATGAGCGACGTCTTTGGTCCACGATATTGCAATTGGCCGACTTTCGACTGCCAATTGGGCTCCGGCTGAGTGAACTGATGGCGCAGCGCCTGGCAGCTGGTGAGGCAAAAGAGAGCGAGGAGGAAAAGCAAACGTGGGAGGGGCGTTTGTGCCCCGATGAGGGTGGCGGTCGCCGCCCAAAGGCACCTCCCACCTTGGCGATTGCCACGTTCGCGGAAATTCATCGATGGTCAGGCAGCGGAATGAAGCGATTCCGCCGCGTCCATTTCGCGCTTCGGCGGAACGAGCGTGCGGCGCGGGCAAAGCGGCAGGTAGCGTTGCAGCCAAACGATGAAATAGAAGGCCGACATCCGCCAGCGAATCGCGAAGCTGCCGCGGATATAGCCGGCGAGGACGGCGTTCACTGCGGGCGGAATCTGGAGCACGTCCTGCGGATGGAGAAACACTTCGATGAATTGCTTTGCATACCAGGCGTTGACGAAGCGCAGGTAACCTTTCATGACGCGGCGAAGGAGTTTTTCGTAATTGGCGAAAAGACGTGGCGCCCTGCGCGGATGATCGAGCACGACATTGAGAGTGTCGGCGCATTCTTCGCCGGCGAGCAGGGCAAGGAAAACGCCGCTGCTGAATACCGGGTCGATGAAACCGGCGGCGTCGCCGGCCAGCATCCAACGGTCGCCCGTCAGGCGGCTTTGGCGATAGGAGAAATCCGCACTCGCATAGGCCTGGGTAACCCGGCGGGCACGCATCATACGGCGCACGAGGAACGGTTGTTCAGCGAGGGATTCGGCGAGAAAATCTTCGGGCGATTTTTTCGCCTTCTTGAAAAGCGCGGCATCGAGCACCACGCCGATACTCGAGCGGCCTTGCGAGAGAGGGATGTACCAAAACCAGCGGTCAACGGCGCGGAGCTGGCGGGTGAGCGTTCCGTCGCGGCCTTGGTCCGCTTCCACCCCTTCGTAATGGGCGAAGATCGAAATCTTCTGCAGGTGCGGGTAGGTTTCCTTGAGCTTGAAATGGTTACCCAGCAGCGAGTGACGTCCGCTTGCATCGATTACATAACGGGCGTCGATTTTTTCCAACGCTGCGCCTCTACCCTGGATCTGCAGCTCCACGCGGTCGTCGAAGAACGCCGTGTTTGTGACGGATGTTTCTTCCCGCACTTCGGCGCCGTTTTCGGCCGCGTGATCGAGCAGCACTTTGTCGAACTCGCGCCCGGGGAACCTGGTAGGAATTTTCGGTCTTCGAACCGTAAGCGTCCTTGAAATAGAATTTCACTCCTTCCTGCGAACAAGCACTCGCCATTTCTACGCCGTATTTCCTGAGGAAACCCGCCCGCTCGAATTTCTCGTGCACGCCGAGGCGCGTGAAGGTCTGCATGCTGATCGGCAGGAGCGACTCGCCGATGTGGAAGCGAGGAAATTTTTCCCGCTCGCAGACGATCACGCGCCGCCCGGCTCGGGCGAGGAGCGTGGCCGCGGTGCTCCCCGCGGGTCCGCCGCCGATAATGGCCACGTCGTAGATTGCGTCCGGCATGCGGCGTTCAAGTTAGCAAACTTGCGCCGGAAGCAAACAGTGGAGCAGGACAAACCGCTGGAAACAACTCGGGTCACTGCGCCGAAGGCTTGAGGAAGTTTCGCCGCGATTCAGCCAAGTCTTTTCCAAAGCGTGGGCAAATTTCGCGAGAGATCGCCCGTGTCCGCCAACCTGCCCGAGGCCGCCCTCCGCCAGGCGCTCGCCCGGCGCGGAGGCCGCCGCGCCGCGGGCCTGCTCCACCACAGCGACCAAGGCGTGCAATAGGCGAGCGCAGCTTATCAAGCGCTGCTCGACCGCCACGGCCTCACCGCCAGCATGAGCCGCAAGGCCAACTGTTACGACAACGCTCACATGGAATCGTTCTGGGCCACCGTCAAAACCGAGGCCCTCGCTCGCCGCACCTTCCCCGCTCGCGCGGCGGCCCAACTCGCCATCTTCGACTACGTCGACACCTTCTATAACCGCATTCGGCTCCACAGCGCCCTCGGCTATCAATCTTCTCTGGACTTTGAAACTATTACTACCTAACTAATCAACCACTCCTCTGCCTCTTCCCAAATCACGTCCATAAGAAACGGGACAGATCCAGGAGTTTGGGGACGAGGGTTTGAATGATGGAAGAGAACAGCATTCGCGCGGCCATAGATCGACATTGGGCGGCCTCCGCCGTGGGTGACCAGGTTGCCGAACACGAAATCTACCATGAGGACGTTGTCTGCGAGTACCCGCAGTCCGGCGAGATCATTCACGGTCGCGAAAATCTGCAGGCGCTGCGTAGCCATCACCCGGAGAAGCCATCGGGGTTTACCGTCCGGCGGATCATGGGAGAAGGTAACCTCTGGGTGAGCGAGTACGTGATTAACTACGGCGACAAGCGTGCCTTTACGGTGAGTGTGATGGAGTTCCAGGATGGAAAGGTGTCGCACGAGACGCAATACTTCGCCGATCCCTTTGAGGCTCCTGCCTGGCGCTTCGAATGGGTCTCTCACGAGAGGGACAAAACGATGGCAGCCGACGACCTGAGTGCGCAGCCGCTCTACCATGGGACGAAGGCCAACCTGAAGCCGGGCGACCTGATCGGGCCCGGATATAACTCTAACTACGGTACGAGGAAGAAGGCGGCCTACGTCTATCTGACCGCGACCTTGAATGCGGCCACCTGGGGGGCGGAGCTGGCCGTCGGCGAAGGACCCGGCAGAATCTACGTGGTGGAACCGACCGGCCCGATTGCAGATGACCCCAATCTGACGGACAAGAAGTTCCCGGGCAATCCGACGAAGTCATACCGCACCCGGGATCCGCTTCGGGTCACGGGTGAGGTCACGGATTGGAAGGGGCACTCTCCCGAAGAGCTCAAAGGCATGATGGACCACCTTGAGCGACTTAAGCAACTTGGCGTTGAGGCAATCGAGGACTGAGTCCGGCTCGTCCCATTTAACAAGTCGTTCAAGCTGCCGTCGCTACGCGCCGCAGCTTAACTCCAGCGTTAGATGGTGAGCCCCGCGCTATGCTGTGACGCTCATTCACTGTGTCTGACGCCTATTCGCACGCCGCCTTCGTCCATTTCGCCGGAACGGGGTTGCCGTTTGTCGGCATGGGACTCGACGAGGAGCCGACGATCGTCCCGCAGCGATTTATCCCCGTCGGGCCCGAGAACGGTCCCTTGTCCGGTGCGAGGTCCGGCAGCGTCTCAATTGCCGCGCCAAACCGGGTCAACCCGACAACCCCGGCGTCAACGACGCGAAGACCGACCGAGCGGCCCAGATCATTGATCGCGAGCGCCTCTGAGTTCCCGCCCATGCGGAGAGTGCGCATGCCAGTGGCTGGCCTCCAAATAAACGCGACGGGAGGACGCGGCGATGGGCTGTCGGAGACGCCGACGACGGCGAGAGCATCGTTCACGCTGAAGGCCTGGCTGCCCGGGCCTCCCAGCGTTTGGAGGTCGATCTCTACACCATCGTGCCGCCACAGATGCGCGTGCGAAGCCGATCCACCGTTGGGAAACACCCACCCGACGACATCGCCCGCATCGTTGATGCCTAGTGCCTCGCTAATGGCTCTAGATGGGTTGAGGTCGGTCAGCGTTCCCGACGCGCTCCACCGCACTGCGTGAAGCACGCCGGCTGGGTCGTAGGACCAGCCGACCGCCGTCCCGTCGGTGTTGATCGCCTGAGCCAGACTGGCGTTGCCTCCAAGGTCGGCCAGAGGCTGCATGCCAGTGTCGGAGTGCCAGATGAACGCCCGGGAGACCAGGAAGTCGGCGCTGTGAGCAAAACCCACGATGGTGCCTGCCTGGTTGATGTCGTTCGCCAACGCGGATGGGAGGCCGGGGAGCGTGCCGAGCTGAGTGAGCTGGTTGGTAGCGCTCCAGCTTACAGCCGACGATCCATTGTTGGTTTGGTACCAACCCGCAGAAACACCTGAGTCGTTGATTGCGCTCGCCTGACCCGAGAACGCATTCCGCGGTATCGTCAGCGCTTGCACCGTGTAGGTGTCGGCGCCGCGGGCAGCTAACGTTCCAAAACAAAGGAATGGAAGCAGGGTTGCCAAAAGAAACCATCTCGTTAGGTGGACGATCGGCAGACGGAGTTGGTGAAAATGTCTCATGGCCGTATCTTTTGCCTGGATCGATATCGTCTCAAGCACTCTGCGGTAACAGAACAGTTACCTTCGCTGATCTGAGAGATTCGACGCCAGCGCCCCGGCCGGCCTCTACGAAGCATGGCCGGGAAGAAGTTCGACCGGGTGGAGTTGCTCACGATCGAGGGGTTGCTCGATCACAACCAGCGGGCCGAGCATTCGGATTACGAGCCCGACCTGAACTTTAAGAAAGCGAAAGCAGAGTCCGACGCGGAGCAGCAGACGCTGATCTGACTCCTCTGACTCTTCCTTCTCTTGCAGCTTTGCCGATTCAGGCGAAAACCATCTCGACGCCGGCCGCTGCACGTGCTATAAAACAACCGATGTTTCGCAAGGTCACGGTTTGCATGGCGGTGATCGTGATGCTTTTTTCGGCGAGCGTTCGTTTGCCAGCCGCTCCGTGCATCCTGACGAATACCCCCAGTGAGCAGGCATGTGAGCCGGGCTGTTGTGCGAACAAGGCTTGCTGCGCGACGTCTTTCCGGCGGACTGGAGCCCCAGTCCAACCGTTCGCGAAGGAAGTCGGTGAACAGCAGAACATCCCGGCCGTCGCGGCAAGAGTGGCTGCGCCCGTGACTACTCTGCACCCCATCGAGCGGATCGCCTTTCTTCGGGTAAAGTCGCCGGCGCTTTCCGCGCGCGCTCTGCTCTGCACGTTTCTCATCTGATCCACCGACGCTGACGCCCGAGTTGTGCCCATTCACCGGCACGCTCTGTCTTCAACCGTTCGTTTGGATCAATGAAATTATCTTTCTCTTTATTTGTTAGTCTAATTTTACCGCTGCTCGCTGCCCGGGCTGGCGAAGCTTCGCGCGAGCGCCCCACTCCGGCCGGTTTGGAAATGGATGCCGTTGTCCGGCAAGTGCTCCAGGCAAACCCGCAGCTCAACTCGGCCCGGCTGAAGTGGGAAGCGATGACGGAGCGTCCACACATTGCCGGCAGTCTCCCCGACCCGATGCTGAGTTATGGTTACTTTTTCGATAACGTCGAGACGCGTGTCGGTGCCCAGAACCAACGTGTGGGGCTTTCGCAGAAAATTCCCTTTCCTGGGAAACTCTCGTTATCCGCAAAACGTGCCCGGCAGGAAGCGCAGCAAGCTTTCTGGCAATATCAGACGCTGGCGCGCGAAGTCATCATGCGCACGAAGATCGCTTACTACGATCTGTATCGCGTGGACGAGACGCGCCTGATCTTGGGCGAACAGATTGATCTTTATCAGCAAAGCTTCGAATCCACGCGCTCCAAGTATGAAGCCGGCACGGTGCAACAGCAGGACGTGCTCAAGGCACAGCTTTCCTCCGCCGAGATTGAGAAGCGACTTCTCGAATTGGTGCAGTTGCGCGAAACGGCGCAGGCGAGGCTGAATGCGTTGCGCGGCGTGCCGGCAAAGACGCCCATCGCGGCGTCGCCGAATCTCGATGTCACTTTGCCGTTGACCCTCGACCGCGTCACTGCGCTCGCGGTCCAATACCGGCAGGACTTGCAGGAAGCGAACGTCGCGATCGAGCGCAACGAAACTTCGCTCGCGCTCGCGCGCAAAGATCGGCTGCCCGACTTCACGCTGGGTGTCGATTACACGCAGGTCAATCGCAACATCTTTCTCGATCCGCCGGATAACGGACACGACGCGGTCCTGGGATCGATCAGCGTCAATCTGCCGATCTGGTTTGAGAAACTCAACGCCGAGGAGCGCGAAGCGCGCAAGAACCTGGCCGCCAGCCGCGAGGCGCAGCAGAACGTCGTCAACAATGTGGAAGCCGATGTGCGCGATGCCTGGTTCCAGGCCACCACGGCACGCGATCAGGTTGAGCTTTACCGACAGAACCTTCTCCCCCAGGCGCAGCAGACTTATGACGCGTCGCGCGCCGGATATGAAGCGGCCAGGATCAGCTTGATCGACTTTCTCGATACGGAGCGCTCGCTCCTCAATTTCCGTCTCGGATTGATCACCAGCGAGACCGATCTCGCCAAAGCATTGGCGATGCTGGAACGCGCCGTCGGACTGGATTTGCGCGTCGCGCAGCAAGTTCAAATCACCAAAGAACAGGGAGTCTCGAAATGAAGTTGTCTTCTCGTCAGTTATTCTTCGCCAGCTTCTGCGTTCTCACCGCAGTAGCCATTGCTGGCTGTGGCAAAAAGGAAAAGGGGTCCATGTCACGGGAGGCGCAAAGCAGTCACATGCACGGCGCCGAAGTGGTTGGCAAACAGCTTTACCAATGCTCGATGCATCCGAACATCATTTCGGATAAGCCGGGGAATTGTCCGATCTGTGGGATGGAGCTGCAGCCGGTCCGCAAAGTCAATGCGGCGGGCATTCCGGGGCGGGGTGTCGTCGATCTCACCGATCAACAACGGCAACTCGTCAACATTCGCACCGTCGCGGTCAAAGAAACCGACGTGGATCGTTCTGTTCGCGCGGTCGGCGTAGTTACCTACGACCAAAGCAAGGTGGCAGACCTGAACAGTCGCGTCATGGGCTGGGTGGAAAAGCTCTTTGTCGATACCCCGGGCGCACAGGTCGAGGCCGGCCAGCCCTTGATGGAGCTTTACAGTCCCGATCTTTACTCAGCCAAACAAGACTATCTGCTCGCCTGGCGTAACGCACGCAACGCCAAAGGCGCTCGCGGAGAGTACCGGCGCGACGCGGGCGAGCGGCGCTGACTCCGTCCTCGAGTCGGCGCGGAAACGTCTCGAGCTATTTGGGATTACGGACGAACAAATCAACGCTTTGCAATCTTCCGGCACCGCGAAGCCAACCATGGAAATTGTGGCGCCTTTCGCCGGCACCGTTCTGCAAAAAGAAGTTGTCGCGGGCAAGATGATTCTACCCACGGCGATGCTCTATCGGATTGCCGATCTCTCCTCGCGTCTGGGTCGAAGCGGAGATTTACGAATACGAACTGCCACTCGTGAAAGTTGGTCAACAGGCCCAGGTAACTCTTACGGCGTATCCCGACCGGACGTTTACGGGCAAGGTCGATTTCATTTATCCCTATCTGCAAGGCCAGAAATCCACCAAAATATGGTGGTGTCCGACCTCAAGGTCGAGGGCGCGCCGCTGAACTTGGACTTTCGCGACGCGCCCACGACCACACACACGGGCGTCTGCCGTCTTGATGCGTGGGTCTTTCCTTTCCTGAATGTTTATGCTTTGGTCGGCCAAACCGCTGGCACCACCAGGCCGGCGGTGGGCTTCTCCAACGGCCAGGTCGTAAAATCCAACGTCGACTACAATCGGTTTAGTTATGGTGGGGGCATGACCCTGGCCGGCGGGTGGAAGTCTTTCTTCCTGACGCTCGACGCGAACTACACCACCGGTGCCATCGTCTCCACAGAGAAAGGACAGATTGGCGAGGACCCGATTCAAACGGTCACGTTCGCGCCGCGTTTAGGAATGCTCATAAGCTCCGGCGGAAAACTGGGGACCGGCGCGCTCTGGATCGGCGGCATGTCTCTGATAGCCACCTCGAAAATCCACGACAAGATTGACTTGAGCCAGCGGCCGGCGCTTGCCCGGCTTGCCGGCAGGGATTCTCTGGATTTCTCAATTCATGTTGAGCCAAAGGACCAGTGGAATCTGTTAATTGGCGGGAACTGGGAATTCAACAAGCGCTGGTCGGTGACCGCTGAGGTCGGCGGTGTTCTGGATCGCTTCCATGTCATCAGCGCGGTAATGTGGCGGTTCTGAGAGCACCAGCCCGCATGGCGTGCAAAGCATTCGTCGGCGCATGAGCGGTTGGTGGGGGCTGCGCCGATTCTGCGCTGCGATGATTGGCGGCAGGATGGCTGACAGCGACGAAACGGAGTTGCGGGGACAAGTGCGATCCCAAACGGAGTTTGGGGACGAGGAAAGAAAGCGAAAGCCGAGAGGGACGCCGAGCAGCAGACGTTAGTCTGAGTCGTGGCGGGGAACTGAGAGTGGAGGCAGCCAGGGCAACCCCGGCTCCCTCATTGTCCGATCACTGGTTGGAAATGGTCGCGATCGATCCATCGATCTTGGTCAGGTTGATCGTAAACTTCTCCGCGTAGGTCGCCGCCTGGTCCTGCAGGATGCTGATGGCCACAGCTTCCCCCAGTTGGATGGATGAGAACGTATCGCTGCGATAGTGGATGCCGGCGAGGATCCCGTGGGCGAAGGAGACGTTACTCGCGAGTTTGTTGAGCTCTCCGTTGACCGTGAGCTGGTCGGCATCACCGCCGGTATAGGGCACAAGCGACAGCCCATCATTGGTTGCGACGACCGGACTCGGCACCACGAAATTGCCGTCGAAGAAGAATTTCAAGACCGTGATGCAGGCGCCGGCGACGGTGCCGTGGCCGGTCGGGTAGGCGGGGTGAGTCGGCGAACCTTCCGGGAACGCCTGCGAAAGGAAATAATCCCCGTATTTATTGAAGCTCTTTTGGACGGCCTGCGAGTTGAGCACGTTGCCGTGCGGGTGGCCTTGGAGCGTGCCGCCGAAACCCTGCAGGATTTGACGCACGATCGCCCCACCCGATTCGGGACGGTGCCGGAGGTGAACCCACCACTTTTGATACCAGACGCTATTGAGCGCCAGCCGCGCGACGGTGGCGAGGGTGGCTGCGAAATCCGGACCGCCAAAGGTGCCGAAACCGTTTTGTTTGACAGCGCTAGCATAGGGATTGCCCGGGTTGATCGGTATGCCCATGGTCCCGAGCACGAGATAAGCGGTGAAGAACGTCTGAAAGAGCACGTCGACGTGGGTGAATGAGTTCATTCCACGCCCGTCGTGGAGGTAGCGCGTTTGCGAGTCGAACTGGAGCTGCACCCCGGAATCGATGCCATTCTGGACTTGCTGGAAGATGACCGGGTCGGTCATGAAATCGACGTTTGGCGCGAAAGTGACCATCTGCTGAGTGATCGGCTGCACACCCATGTAGGTGGGCTGGAGATAGAATTGGGAGATGTAAGGCCCAAGCGCGTCACCCGGATAGGGGCCACGAAAGAGCAGGTCGGGCGTCACATTGCCGAACTGATCCCGCGGCCCAATGTAGGTCGGCAAACCCGTCAGTTCCGCGGCCGCCTGGGCGGCGGTTCCGTTGGATGCGTAATCGGTGAACGCGACGTCGCGCAGCAGCGAAGCCCAATAGAGTTCGATCAGCTCGGTTCCGTAAGCCTCGCTCGCCAGCGCGGGCGCGGGAGGCACGACGACCTGATTGATCTGGTTAGCCGGCGAAGTCGCGTTGCCGAACTGCACGTCGTCGCTGCCTTCCAAGGCGAAGGCGCGACCGCCAAGTGGCCCGTTCTGAGTCCGCGGCCCGCCAGTGATCACCGCTTCGAATGCTTCGAAGGTGCCCTTGTTGATCGCGCGCCGGAAGGACTTGAAGGCAGTCAGGTTGACCAGCCCGATTCCGTCTTGCTTGATGCCTTTGCTGTAGGTGCCGGATCTGTCCGCATAGAGCTGTTCGTCGCCGTTGGTGGTGTGCGGCGGAACCGGGATCAGCGCTTCTTTCGTCGCAGCGGCCACGCGGATGGCGAAGGATTGCACGACCCGCGGATCAGTCACTGATCCTGGCGCCGCGATTCCATCGCCGATGGCGGGATTGTAAGACTGAGCCGAGGCGGAAGCGGCTTTGCTCAGGACGATCCCACCGGCCAGGGCCGCGCCCATCTGGCTGATGAATTTACGGCGGCTCGATCCGCCATCCACGTTAGAGGAGGAACGAGTTTCTGTTTTCGCCGCGTCTGCGACGCCATTGTGATTATTGTTCATGTCAGTTGGTGCTGCTGGACGCGAGGTATATTTGATTTTCGGGCGTTTCGTCAATTCCATAATTCCAACTTTTTTCAGGATTGATCGCGCCGATGCTGCAAATGAGCCCTTTCAGCCCGAGCCTGGCGCCTGTGCAGCCATTTCCCGAACCGGGATAAACATTGACAAGCCGTGATCGGAGCGAGATGGGAACGGCGCCAGAAATGAAATTGATCGACCGCTTCGTCGGCCGCGAGCTGATCGTCAACGTGCTCTTCGCGATCGCGGTCCTGAGCCTCGTGCTCGTCGTCGGCAACATTTTCCGCAAGCTCCTCCCGCTCCTCGTCAATCACGATGTGCCGCTGGAGTTTCTCCTCACCTTCATCGCCTACGTCCTGCCCTTCTCGCTCATCTTCACCATCCCGTGGGGCTTGCTCACCGCCATCCTCCTCGTCTTCGGCCGGCTCTCCGCGGATAACGAATTGATCGCCCTCCGCTCCAATGGCGTGAGCGTGACCCGCGTCTGCCTGCCGCTCGCGGTGCTCGCGCTCGTCTGCACTGCGATTTGTTTATGGCTGAACGTCGATGTCGCGCCCGCCGCGCAGGAGAAATTGCGCAGCAGCATTTTCGATCTCGCGACGCAAAATCCGATCGCGCTCTTTGGCGGCGACCAGGTGATCGACCAGTTTCCCGGCCGCAAGATCTATGTCGGCAAAAAGGAAGGGAACAAGCTCGAGAATATCATCGTCTTCCAGATGGACGAGCACTCCCTTCCCGTGCGGGTGACCCATGCGCGCACCGGAATGCTGGAAACGGATTTGCCTAACAAACGGCTGCTTCTCCATCTCTACGACGCGCGTTACCAGGAGCGCGATGCGAAGGATCCCTACGATCTGCGCAAGATCCGCGACGGCATCAGTCTGGCGGAGGGCACGCTGCCGATCAGCCTGGAGGAACTTTACGAGAAGGAGAAAAAGCGGCCGACCCGCTCCGCGCTCTCCCTTGCACAGCTGATGGAGCAATTAAAATCCGGCGCGCGCCGAGATCGCAGCGCGACCCGCACCGAGATCAACAAGCGCTTCTCGTTTCCATTTTCCTGCGTTGCCTTTGCCCTTATCGGGGTGCCGCTAGGCATCACCACCCATCGCCGGGAGACCTCGGTCGGTTTCGCCACCGGACTGATCGTCGCGATCTTTTATTTTCTCTTCATCATCATCGCCGACACGATGCGGGCGAATGCGAAGATCCATCCTGAGCTGCTCGTCTGGTTCCCCAATGTGCTCTTCATTGTTATCGGCGCGTATCTCTTCCGCCGGCTGAGCAAGCAGTAGCGTCGAAAAATTGTAGGGCGGGCGCTCCGCCTGCCCAGTCGGAAGCCCGACGAAACGGGGCAGCCGGAGCGGCCGCCCTACAACGCTTCGGCTGCCTTCATTTCGTCGCTGATGACGAAGAACTTCTTCAAGGTGGCGCTGCCGAAGTTAGTCGTGAGGGCAACATCCGCCGCATCGCGTCCCGCCGCCATGACGATGCGCCCGATGCGCGGGACATTGTGCCGGGCGTCGAAGGTGTGCCAGCGATCGCCCAGATAAACTTCGAACCAGCCGCTGAAATCCATCGGCAACACCACCGGCACGCCGATGTCGCCCATGTAGCCGGTGACGTAACGCGCCGGAATGTTCATGCAGCGGCAAAAAGTGAGCGCGAGGTGACTGAAATCGCGGCAAACCCCTTCGCCGCTCTGTGTAAACGTCGAAGGCCGATTTGGAGGGATCGGCGAAGTGATAACCAAAAGTGATGTGCTCGTGCACCCAGGTGCAGATCGCCTGCACCCGTCGCCCAGCCCGGTGGCGTGTCGCCGAAAAGTTTCCAGGCGATATCGGAGAGCTTGTCCACTTCGCAGTAACGGCTCGGCATGAGAAAGGCGAGGGTCTCGTCAGGCAAATTCTCGATCTTATGCTGGATCGCATCGGGCGATTGCCGATCGGGTTCGCCGCTGTCTTCGATCAGCGCTTCGAGCGCGAGACGGATTTCGCCCGGCGGCGCGAGGAGCCGCGCGCAACGATTTCCGAAAAGGTCGGAATAACAGGAGACTGGCACTTCCGGTTCGACGCGCAATTCCTCCGCGCTGCGCAAGTCGGCTGCGCGCGACGGGTGCACGAAGAGCATCAGGACCATCGGAGTGGGCCCGCGCAGCTCAAACTCGATGTCGAATCCGATTTTGATCAGCATATCGTTAGGCGAAGGTTCCTGGCAGCGGAGCGCTTCGTCATTCGTCGCTCAACCTCGCCTCGAACCTGCCAATCGCTAGCCGAAGCGCTGGAATTTTTTCCAAAACTCCGGCCACGACTTCCTGAAGCCGCGGCAGACAAAAATATCCGGATGATCCTTGGTCTCCTCGTTTAGCACCCCGTATCGATTCGTGACGTGTCCCGCCAGTTCGACCTGATCGGCGATCCACTCGGCATCTTTGCGCGAAAAGCCCACCAGGATGACGACCTCGGGCGGCTTCGCCCCGTAGCCGCGCCACCAATAGGTGTTGGTGCCGCAGATCACTTCCGGCAGGTCATAGGCGCGCCCGTAAAGATCAATCGCGCCCGCTTCACCATAATTGCCGGCGAGAATGGCAGCATGCGATTTCTCCGCCTTTGGCAGCTTGTCGTAGATGCCGGCGACGGTCTGCGTCAGTTCCGGCCAGCCGATCTGCTCGGTAAAGTTATCGTGGATCTTGCTCGTCAGGCGCCAGAGAGGAGAGTTGATCGGCGCCAGCGGCAGCGTGAAAATGGTACCGAGGATCGCGCCAGCTCCCAGCGCAGTCCAGCTTCCGGCCCGGCCGACGCGCGCCGCGGTCGCGCTTCGTTTCTCGAGGCAACCTTCCCATGCCGCTGCTCCCGCGGCCAGGAGCATCGGGTAAGCGCCCGCCAGGTAATAGGACCGTCCCCGCGCCAACAGGAACAGGACGAGCGGGACGACGAACATCCAACCGATCGCTCGATAACGTCGCCCGGCAGGCGAGATCAGGTAGAAATAAAGACCCACCACCCACAAAGGCAGGGTGAAGAGATTCGCGCAATCCGTCAGTTGGCCGACCAGGAAACCATCACTCCGGCCGATCCGGACGTCCCGCGCGTGAATGTGATTCAGGAAGGCGAGGGAAACGAAATCGTGCTGCAGTTGCCAGATTAGATTCGGCAGGAAGATCACGATCGAAAGTGCCGTGCCCGCCCAAAGCCATCCACTTTTCAGGTACCGCCGCGCCGGGGTGAGCACGACCCCGGCGACAAGGCCCGCGATGAAAAAGATCATCGTGTATTTCGTCATCATCCCGAGGCCAAGAACGGCGCCGATCGCCAGCCACCAGCGCGGATTCTCCTCGCGCAACAGGCGGACGAGGAAATACGCCGCCATCACCCACCAAAGAAAATCGAAGGAGATGTATTGGAACAACGTCCCCATGGAGATCGACACGGGCGAGATCGCGGTGGCAAGCGCGGCGACCGCTTGTGCCCAGCGCCGACCGCCGAGTTCGCGCGCCATCAGCCCAGTGAAGATCATCGCCAGGCCCTGCGCGAGGGCGGTGAAAAAGCGCAATCCGACCAGCGACGGCCCGAAAAGAGTCAGCGCGATCCGAGCGAGAAAGGGCGTGAAAGGGGGATATGAGACATAGCCCCAGTCGAGATAGTGCGCGTCATCGAGGATACCGAGTTCGTCGCGATGAAACCCGTACTGCCAGTTGGTCGCGCAATGGATGATCAGGCGCGCCAGCGCCAGGATGACGAGCAAGATCAGATCGCCACGGCGATGGCTCGGCGTCGAATCAGTTGCCGTTCCTGCGTCCATTTGCTGCGCAGGCTATCGACTCAGCGCCCGGCACGCAACGCAGGCCGTTGATTTACCGCAGTGGACGCGGAGATCGCGGAGACGAAGAAATACCCAGCAAGAATGCTTCAAGAAATCGCTGCGCCCTCTGTGGTAGATTTTGGATAGGCCGCTTCCCGTTAGGCGGCGCGCCCAAACTGCGCCGTCACCCGCAGCTCGCGCCCGGCCGCGATTCGCACCTCGCGCAACTTCACTTCGCCTAACGGCAGCGCCATCAGCGAAAGCTCTCGTCCATTAAACCGCGCCAGCTGCGGTGCGATGAAGCCGCAGGCGAGCGTCCCGAGCGTGCCGTCTCCGGCGCACTCCAATCCGGAAAGTCGCGCGTTTAGTCGCGCATCGATCGCCACGCTACCGTTGATCCGGACCGCAGCGCTGAGAAACAGCTTCCGGGCGCGCAGGTGCACAACTGCATCAAGCGCCCGTTCCGAGCGCCACCGCAGCTCGATCCGCACATTTTCCACCATTACGCCTTGTTTGGCCGCTTCCGCCTTCGCGCCTGCGAGCACGAGCACCTCGAGATCGGCCAGCGCGACCGCCACCTCCACTTTGCCCTCGGCCGCATCCTGCAAAAGCAAAAGCAGGTTGCCATCCTTGTCGCGTCCCTGGCCGATCCGCACGTCACGCGCCGTGCACGACAGTTCCACCTTCGCCCGTTGCACCAGGATCGGTCTTCCGCTGATCGCAAAATGCTGCACCCACAACGCCGGCTCAACCTTCCCGACGGGCGCCGCCGGCCGCGGCGGCGGACTATCACCTGCGTCCGCGTTATCGAGCGAGACGCGAATGGCCGCCAGTTCCGGATACTGCTTCTCCTCCACCGTGACCATCTGGCTGACCGGCCTTACTATTCCGAGCAGACTTTCCTCGAGCGCGTCGCGCAGAGCAGCGGCATTCGGGGGGAAGATCTTGTCTTGTAACGGAAGCATCGCTCACGATAGGCGATCGATCTCCGGGGTGGGAGATTGGGCAAAAACCTTTACCGCCTGTTTGGATATTGCCGGCCAGCCGGTGCTGGCCGCCTAAGTCAGGACCGTCGCGAACGGGTCAAATTTCTCCGGATATTGGGTCTTGGGCGATTTATGTGTTCGCAGTTAATCCGAGGGCCTCGACGGTTGGTTCATCGACGGCGGAGGTGACTTCCAAATCGTGGTCGGTCTGGTAGGCACCGAGGGCTTCGCGAGTCTTGGGGCCGACCTGTCCGTCGACCTCACCGGTGTAATAACCTTCGTCCTGCAACGCGGTCTGGACATTCATCGTGACCTGGTCGGGCGGGAGGTTATCGTAGCTGTAGATAGGACCATCGTAGGCATAAAAGGAGATCGCGGGGTCGTAGCCCCAGGCCGGGTACCAGTAACCGGCGTCCCAGTAGTAGTAGCCGCCGCCCACGACCACGACCCGATCGTAGCGAGCGCCGTACCAGCCGCGATCGTGGCGGTATGGATGATAGTTATGAAAAACCTCCCGATACGGTCGGACGCGATAGTTTGCGTGGCTGGCCCGTTGCCAATTCCGAGCGCCGACGTGATTATTCAGGTGCCGCTGATTCTGCGCCAATTGTCCGCGATTGTGCCCAAGGTTGGCATTGTTCTTATTGGCAAGAGGGTTGCCTTTGCGTCCGTTCAGACCCTGCTGGGAAGCACCTTTCTTTGCCAGCGGATTGGCTTTGCCGGCTCCAGTCTGCCGGTTGCCCTGCTTGAGTGGGTTGGAGCCATGCTGATTCGCCCCGGCCTGCCCACTCTTGCGTAGGAGCGGATTGGAACTGCGAGCAGTGGCGCCGGAGGAGCCGCTCTTTCCTGAGATCGATTTGGAAGCATGCCCAGCTGAAGAAGGGTGCGAACCCAGGGACGACCTCGGATGGCTGTTGAGGTGCGGCGCGCCGGAGCGCCCACCCGCTGGTCCCGCCCCCTGCGACATTCCCGGCAAGCCTCCCCCGCCGTGACCGCCGCCGCCCGGCGCCTTGACATGCGAGCTGCTCGCATTGGGCTTTTTCTTCTTATTGTCTGCGTGAACGCCGGGAGCCAAGGCAAGAAGGATGAACAAACAAATGACTTTTTTCATATCGATTTTCTCCGAAACCCGACGAGTGCACCAAAGCGCAGGTGCGAAAGCAAGAAAATTTTGTTGCGCGACCGGGCATTGACCTCGCCATTTGGGTGCGATTTTTTGATTGACTTCGCCCGAAGAAAAGGTCGCAAATATGGCCATGAATCGTCCCTCAATTTCAGTCGCACCTGTTGCCCGCCTCCTCGCCGCGAGTGTTTGTGTTATCGTTTTTCTGGCGCTTGGCTGGACAAGATCGTTTGCGGACTCCGGGCCCGGAGCACCCGGTCCTGCCGAGTCCGCGCCCCCGGATGCGGCGCCCGCGACCAATTCCGGACTCAAACAAGCGGCGCATCAACCGCCGGCACCTCCCAAGGCGCCGCCGGGCATGCAGGTTGTGCGGCAGGTCTTGTCCCCGAGCGGCAAGTTACGGGTCGAATACATGCGCGACCGCCAGCAGGGCATTCGGCAAATTGCGCTGCAGGATGCGCACAATCCGGCCAACACCACGGTTCTCGCCCAATACAAGCGCAATGCGTGGGTCGTTCTCTCGCCCGATGACGAATGGATCGTTCTCAACAACCGTGACGGCGCAGAGGGCGGGGCGCAGCTTTATCATCGCGTGAGCTCGGCTCCCTTAAAATACGAAGTGCCGCAGGATCTGCGCGGCACGGGCGGCGGCCTCCAGGATGTTGTCTGGCAGGCTTACCTCGGCGACACGCAACAGGATCCCGATACGGACCGGAGTCACGTCACGATCGACGGGATTGCCTGGGAGCCAGACTCGCATCGGGTCACGGTCTCGGTCGCTCCGATCGCGACCAAGGACGACGCCGCGTTGCCCGAGCCCTGGAGCTGCACCTACGACGTGACGACGAAACAAGTCGAGCCCCCGGCGGGGGTGGCCGAAGGTCCGGGAAACGCCGCCCCGAACGAGGCCGCTAACGAATCGTCGGAGGAGACCACAACCGAGGGGGCCGAGGCGGCGGCTCCGGCCGAAGAATCATCGGATTTTGAGGGCGAAAAGTTCGCCGCCACGCGAGAGGAACCGATCACCATGGAGGATGCGAATGAGCTGGACCTCTCTGACATTCGCTATGCGATCAACGAGATGCTGGCGCGGCATGGCGCGAATTTTAAGGACGCCAAGACCAGGAAAACGTTCTCGGAATTCTCCTGGTACCAGCCGCGAACCAATGTCTCGCTGGAAGATATCGAGAGTGAATTTTCGGAGGTGGAGAAGGATAACATCGCGGTCTTGCGCCGCTGCCGCGATGCGAAAATCGCGGCGGCGCGGCGACCGGAACATCGGGCCATTCGCGGCGAGCCCGTGGAAGAGCCCGATGGTGCGCGTGCCGTGCGCGATGTGCTGCAAGGCGTCTCGGATGCCTTGGGCAATCCGTAGCTGCCTAACGATCAACGGATCGGCCGGCGCGCCCTGCGCGATCGGACGCCGCCGATTGCTTGTAACGCCAGAGCATTTCGAGGCGGGTACCATCCGGTTTCGCGCGAACAAGCCGGTAATAGAAATGCTTTCAGGAGGGCGCCATCGGTCAAAACATTCTCCCGAGACTAGCCGTGACTGTCAGCTGCTACCAATTCACTTATGCGACCCGCAGAGGCACGCCGCTCGCTCTTAACTGCACCAAGTTTCCCCGGTCCCGTTCGCCTGCGCCGACTTCAGGTCTGCCCCGTCGCCATTAACTTGCATTGCTTTAGAGCGGATACGGAAAAGGTTTCCTTGGTATTGTCGATGAATGGGTTTGCCAAAAGATCGCCATGAGCAAAGAAAATCGGTCGACTTGGGTAACGAATTTGTTACGAAAGGCTTCTTGTGAAAAACTGAGCGATCACCAGACTGCACGAGAAACGCTCTCCGGACCTCTGGAAAGAAACCGACGATGAAATTATCCATCCTTCTTTGCACTTGTCAGTTTGCGGGCGGCTCGCTCGCCTTAGCTTCTCAGCCCTCTTTGGCGGCGCCGGACCCGACTCCTTCGCCAGTTGTTGAAACCTACGGGTCCCCGGTAGGCGAACCGACGCTCGCCCTCAAATGGTCGGTTTATCTGCCGGCCGGTGCTGGCCCGTGGCCGGCGGTTTTGGTTATTCATGCAGGAGGTTTTAAGCACGGATCTCGCAACGACGATGAGGTGGTTCGTTGTGCGCACGACCTGGCTGATGCCGGATTTCTGGCGCTCGCCATCAGTTACCGGCTCGCGCCCCCGGGGCAGATCGAGGGGCAGCGCCGCTATAACGACGATGGCAGGTACCCGGAGCAGACCGCCGATGTGCAAATGGCAATTCGCGCTGCTCGGGCTGATCCTCGCGCCAATGGTCTGGTGGGAGCGGTGGGCGGTTCTGCCGGGGCAACTCACACGGCCGTCGCGGCGGCGACCGGAAGGGTTGGAAATGATCGCCTCGATGTGGGCGTGTGCTTATCCGGAACCTACAATTTTGCCGACTTTACACAGGACATACACGGGCTCGTCGAGCACCTTTGCACGAACTATGTTGGTTCCTTTGATCCGACGGTCCTGCTGGATGACTCTCCCGTCTCGATCGTTGATCGCACCGTCTCCCCGCTCTTCCTGGCCAACACGGAGATGGACCCGCAGCCGCTGCCTCAACTCCTCGACATGATTGCGACGCTGAAAGGACTTGGCGTGACTAACTATGACTCTTCAATCCTTCCCGGTAACAAGCACGCTTTTGACTATTGGGAAGAAGTCAAAGGGCCGGCGATTAAGTTTCTAAAGAAGGGGTTTGCTCAGGCATCTCAATAATCTGCGACTTAGCCGGCAAGCTTCGTCCCTCTTTCTCGATCCGGGTAGCGCCCTTGGAAACGATGACCGCTGATCCGATGCCGCCGATTAAAGCGCATCGTATAGGTAGTCTGGAACCAGCGCATCCCAGCCACCAGATTAGGCTGCGGGGACTCGATCAAAAGGTGGTAATGATTGGTCATCAGAACGAAGGCGTGCACGCGCCAACCCGTCCGCTGGCACGCTTCGCCGAGAGTCGCGAGAAACGCCCCCCGGTCCGCATCGTCGCGAAAAATCGCCTCCTGCCGGTCCCCGCGGTCCAGCACGCGATTAAACCGCTCCATCAAATTCGACTCGCGCTTTGCGTGCCACGCTCCACTCTTACAAAGGATCCATTCTTCGTAGCAAGAGCGAAACTTAGACGTGACCCTGCTCCCCCCGATTCTGTTGCTTTAGGGCAATCTGATTCTTACCCCTAACCCGTAAAGCCAATCTATTAGCGCAAAGACTAGCACCGCAGTGTAGAAAATAGATCGCAAAGCAGCAGAGCGCCAAATCCTACCCCTTCGGTAGGCCGCAATGGCTTTCCCAAGATACCCCAATGAAAGAATACCACTCAAGACGGTTATGAGAAGAACCAGCTCCATATTTTTGTCAAATCTTTTGCATAAAGAAAGAGAATGAACGCGGGCACGCCAATACCAATCGCCATGAGGTAGGTCGCCTTATACTTTAACCCGCGGCGGCGCAAAAACCAGGATGCGACACAGAATGCAAACGTAAGGACAAATGCCATCGCTACAGCCATGGCCTCAACTCTTATGTCGTGCATAGCGTCAATGGCTAAAGGGGAAATTGTTGGAGGGAAATTGTGGGGGTCAGGGGGAAATTGTGGGGCAGAGGGAAATTGTGGGGGTCAGGCTAAGAATCATGACTGTTCCCGGCTCCACTTGGACAAGTCTTTGGATAAATGCCCCCCGTCGAGTTTGCCACGGCGCAACTGCTGGCTGACGTTGGACGCGCTTTTCATCGACAGCTCGTGGGGCAATTGTGGGGGTCAGGCTAAGAATCATGACTGTTCCCGGCTCCACTTGGACAAGTCTTTGGATAAATGCCCCCCGTCGAGTTTGCCACGGCGCAACTGCTGGCTGACGTTGGACGCGCTTTTCATCGACAGCTCGGCGGCGATCCAGCGCATTGGCACCGTCGTGTTCTTCCATATCACCCGCGCAATGGCAATCTTCCTCGGGTCGCTCCCTTTGAGCCGGGACAGATTCTGCGACTTGAGTTTTGCCGCCCGCAACCCCTCCCGCAACAGCCTCCGGGCTTCCGACTCCCCGTGCGCCTTGCTTTCTCCGCTCCCGCGACCGCTCGGGTGCCTCTTCTTGCTCAGGACTGGGGCGGCCAGCTTGAGCACGCGTTCGGCGAATTCCTGACTGCCCCAGTACCAGCCTCGACGCAGATTGCTCAGACGCCGGTCGACTTCCGGCTCAACCACGGGAATCCCCGCCCGCTCCAGTCCTTCCTCGATGGCGCGCCGATCCAGAGCCTTCACCATCCGCCGGCGCCCGGCCGCAGTGTCGGCCAGTCCGAAGCTTTCCAAGCCATCCGCCACCGCGAGCCACACCGGCCTCTGTCGCGGCGCCACCGCGTAGCCATCCGCGACACTGCTCCAGGGATAATCTTGCACGCTCTCTCCCCGTCCGGGATCGATCAACCCGACCCGTACCGGATTGAGATGGATGTAGTCGAGCAGGGTCTCAAAGTAATAGCCTGCCGCCTCAATCAAAACCGCCTTATAGCGATCGCCAAAGAGTCTCCCCCAGGCGCGGTGCCGGGTGTTGAAGCGCCGAGTGTAAGTATTTTGCAACCACTGCATCCCACCGACCAGGTTCGGCTCCGGGGTTTGGATGACCAGATGATAGTGATTGCTCAGGAACACCCAGGCGTGCACCCGCCAACCGGTCATGGCACACGCTTCTCCGAGCGTCTGCAAGAACAGCTCCCGATCCTCGTCCCCGGCAAAGATTGCCTCACGCCGGTTGCCCCGCGCCATCACATGATAGAAAGCGCCAGAATACTCGATCCGGATGCTTCGCGCCACCCTGATCAAAACATCGTTGCGTGCACTTTGTCAAGTTTCTTAGCCTGACCCCAATTCTTTTCGTGACCCCAATTCTTTTCGGGGAGCCGGATCGGGGCGCGCGAATCCTAATCGAAACGCTCGGTGCGCTGGAGGAGGGTTTCCCACCAAGGGCGATGGTTGAGATACCAATCGACGGTCGCGGCGATGCCTTCGCGGGCGCTGTGGAGCGGGTGCCACTCGAGTTCCTTTTTCGCGAAGGTGGAATCGATCGCGTAACGGCGGTCGTGCCCGAGGCGGTCGGTCACGAAGGAAATCAAACTGTGCGGTTTGCCGAGGCGATCGAGGATTAGCCTAACGACTTCCAAGTTCACCATCTCACCGTCCCCGCCGAAGTTGTAGACCCGCCCCGGTTCGCCCTTGAAAAGCGCAGCCACGACTGCGGCGCAGTGGTCTTCGACGTGGATCCAGTCGCGCACGTTTTTGCCGTCGCCGTAAACCGGGAGCGGCTGGTCGTTGAGCGCCTTGATGATCATGAGGGGAATCAGCTTTTCCGGGAACTGGTAGGGGCCGTAGTTGTTCGAGCAGCGGGTGACGATGACCTCCTGGCCGAAGGTGTGATGGCAGGCGAGGGCGAGGAGATCGGCGCCGGCTTTGCTCGCGGAGTAGGGGGAACTGGGCTCAATCGGCGATTGTTCGGTGAATTTCCCCGTTTCGCCTAACGATCCGTAAACTTCGTCGGTCGAGACCTGGATGAAGCGCTGGACGTCGTGGCGGCGGGCGGCGTCGAGCAGCACGCTCGTGCCGACAACGTTGGTGTGGATGAAATTTTGCGGGGAATTGATGCTGCGATCGACGTGCGATTCGGCCGCAAAATTGACGATGGCGTAGAATTGTTCCTCGTGCAGAAGGGTGTCCATCTGGTCGGCATTGGCGATGTCGGCCTGGAAAAATTCGTAGCGGGCGCCGTGCTCTTCGACGACGCCGTCGAGGTTGGCCAGATTCCCGGCATACGTGAGGGCGTCGACGTTTGTGACGTACGTCGGCTTGTAATGTTGCAAAATGTAACGAATAAAGTTACTTCCGATGAACCCACAGCCGCCTGTCACCAAGATGCGCATCGGAGCGCTACCTAGCAGCGGAGAGCAAGCCGCGCGAGGAGAAACTGAGGCCCTGCCGCCGCTCGCGGAACGGCTCGCCCGGATCGATTGGACGCCAGTGGCGATCATCGCCGTCGGCGCCTTCCTCCGTTTTCTCCTCCTGAGCATGAAACCGCCGCATTTCGACGAGGGGATCAACGGCTGGTTCGTCGATCAGATGATGAAGAGCGGGTTCTACCGTTACGACCCGACGAATTATCACGGGCCGCTCCATTTCTACATTCTCTTCCTCTCCCAATCGCTCTTCGGGCGCCACATCTGGGCGCTGCGGCTCCCGGTCGTGCTGGCGAGCATTGGGTCGATTTTTGTCACGCTGAAATTCGAGCCGTTCGTCGGGAAAAGCGTCAGCCGGGTCGCCGCGGTCGCGATGGCGATTTCGCCGGCGTTCATCTTTTACGGGCGCTACTCGATCCACGAAGTATGGCTCCTGCTTTTCTCGATGCTCTTCATTCTCGGGTTGCTCGGGCTCTGGCGCTTCGGGACGCGCGGTTACCTCTGGTGCGTCGGGATCGGCACGGCCGGGATGATCCTGACGAAAGAGACCTACATCATCCACATCGGTTGCGCCCTGATCGCGGCGGGCGTGCTCTGGATTTCGCACCGGATCACGCCGCTGCCGGATTTGAAGCGGGCGCGCCAGCAGTGGGACCTGGTCGATCTCGCGATCGTGGCCGGCACGGGCATCTTTTTCATTGTCTTTTTTTACTCGGGGACGTTCCTCAACTGGCCGGGGGCCAAAGGGCTCTATCTGACCTTTGCCACCTGGTATCAGACCGGCTCGAACGGCAACGGACACGAAAAGCCGTGGCCCTACTGGCTCGAATTGACGATGCGCTACGAATGGCCGGTCTTTATCGGGCTGGTTCTTTGCCTGGCGTGTCAGTTTTTTAGGAACTTCGCCATCCGCTATCTCGCCATCTATGGCGTGGGGGTCTTCGCCGCCTACAGCATCATTCATTACAAGACGCCGTGGATCATAATCAGCATCGTCTGGCCGCTCCTTTTCGTCTTCGCGGCGGGGGCGGCGGCGCGAACGATTCCGCGGAAGGCTTTTTACATGGTTGGTCTTGCCGTGATCGGTTTTGGCCTGGGAGCGATAGCCAGTTATCTGATTCAGGCGGCCACGGTGCCGGCAACCGTCACTTGGGCGACTTATTTGGGCGAGGCGGTCAAGATCACCATCGCGGCTTCGAGCACCAGTCCGGTCGCCGGAGAGATCGGGCAGCGGTTATTCGGCGGCGCTGTCATTGGGGCTCTGCTTGGCGGCGGTCTCGGCTACTTGGTCTCGGACAATCGTCCCGTCTCAGCGAAGGAGTGATGCGCGCGGTGCAACGTGGCGCGGTAGGCGTCGCTCTGCTCATGTCGCTGGGCATGGCGATCTTGCTGAATTACTTCCGCTGCAGCACCGACAGCGAGCCCTATGTCTATGTGCAGACCTATAACGATATCTACAAGCTGATGAAACCGGTCATGCGCCTGGTGCGGAGCAATCCGTTGAACTATCAAGATGGTGGGCCATTTCATCCGCACGAGCACTTATCCATTCCCGTGGCTCCTGGGCGATTTTCCCAACGTCGGCTACTACGAACACAATAATTCGCCCGGCAATTACGACGCCGATTTCCTCGTCGTGCAGGAGGACCGGATCGCCGAGGTGGAGAAGAAATTGCACGAGAGTTATTTCACTGAGCCGATGACGATTCGTCCCTACCAGGACACCTCCAAGCTCTACCTTAACGCGAGGACTTTTCGGAAGTTCTTCCCCGGCAGGTCGCCTGACTTCGTGGGGCAAACGGCTCCCGCGCCAATGAGATGAAGCTCTTCTCGGCGGGACTGACTCTCGTCAATGTCGCAACGGTCGCCGGGCTGCTCCTCGGAATTCTGGGCGGCGGGCTGGATGGAGGCTTCGCCGGCTCTCGCTCTCTTCCTCGGGGCGGCCGCGGCCATTTTCGCCTGGGTGGGAACGGCCTCGTTCTCGCCGCGCAAGGTGATCGCGCCGCCGCCGCCCGCGCCGCCCTTGCCGAAATCGAAGCGGGCACGGCGCCGGATGAAACTGGTGGAGTCACCCGTAATGGTTGCGCCGCGCCCTGATTACCATTTCTGGGCGTGGGCGGTTGGGCTCGTTTTTGCGCTGTTCGCGCTGCGCTCCTTTTGCTGGCTCCTCTGGGTCGATGGCAACAACCTCAAGATCCAATCGCCTAACAATCTCGGCGATCTCGCGCTGCACATCACCTACATCAAATATTTCGCCAATGGCGTCGCGCTCTGGCCCGACAATCCGATCCACGTTTTCAGCAAGCTGCGTTACCCGGCCGGGATCGATTTTTTCAATTCGCTCCTCCTTCTGCAGCACATCGATCTGGTCCGCGGGCTCGTCTGGACCGGGTTGCTCGGTTCGCTCGCGACCTTCTACGGTTTTTACCGCTGGGGCGGCGCGTTTGGGGTGGCGGGTTTTCTCTTCAATGGCGGACTCGCCGGCTTCGAGTTTTTGAAGAAATTTCATTTCGCCGATTACCAGGCGGAGAAGATCGCCTGGAAAAGCATTCCGCTAACGATGTTCGTGACCCAGCGCGGATTGCTTTACGCGATTCCCGGCGGGGCTGCTCCTCTTGCTGCACTGGCGGCGGAAATATTTTCCGGCGGCCGCCGATGAAACGAGCGGCCCGGCGGCGCGGCCTGCTCCCGTGGTGGGTGGAATGGTCGCTCTACGCGACGATGCCGCTCTTTCACGTGCACACCTTTCTCGCGCTCTCGATCGTGCTCGGTTTCTGGTTGCTCATCGGCACATGGGAGATGCGCAAACAAATCGGCTCCTCCTGGCCGCGGCCTTCGTGCCCGCGACCTGGATCGTCTGGATGATCACCGATCATTTCCAGGCGAAGTCGATCCTCGCCTGGGCGCCCGGCTGGGTGCAAAGCGATCCGGGGTTTGCTGTTCCCACCCTCGCTTTCTGGTTCGTGAAAATTCCAGCGGCGCTCGGTTTCTGGATTTACAACTTTGGCCTAACGTTGCCGGCGATGGTCGCGCTCGTCGGCGTGATCGGCTGGCGGATGTGGAAAGAAGGGCAACCTTCCGCACTCGGTCCTCCTCTTGATCCTGCTCCTAATCCAGACGCTACGAGCACGAGCACGAGCACGAGTTCGCTTCTCTGGTGGAACAGGATCAGGTCTTTCGGTGCCTTCGCCTTTGTCATTCCGGCCGCGGCGATTTTTCTCTTCGCGCTTTTCGTGAAAACGGCGCCGTGGGGTTGGGACAACACCAAGCTCTTCATCTGGGCCTATTTTATTTGCCTGCCATTTTTGTGGCAGGAACTGATTGCGAAATGGCCGTGGCCGCTCCGGGCCATAGCCTGTTTTCTTCTTTTCGCGTCGGGGTTCGTTAGTCTGATCGGCGGCCTGGGCCGGCTCGCCCGGGTTCGATATCGCCGACCGCACCGAGCTCGAGGCGGTCGCGACGGTCGTGCGCAAATTGCCGATCAAGGAACGTTTTGCCGCTTTTCCCACCTACAATCACCCGCTCCTCCTGAACGGCCGCAAAGTCGTGCTCGGGTATCCCGGACATCTCTGGACGCAGGGCTTCGATTACGCGCCGATCGAGCAACAACTCAAGGCGCTCATGCTCGGCGCGCCCGACTGGCGGGAACGGGCGCGGGCCTTGCGTACGCGTTACCTTTTCTGGGGCGAGGAAGAAAAGCGCGCCTACGCCTCAAGTTCGCAGCCGTGGCGCGGCAAGGCGGCGGTTGTCGCGACCGGTTTCTGGGGCACGATCTACGATCTCGAGCGCCCTGCTTCAGCGGCGGGCCAATAGTTGCGAGGCGCGTCGTGCAGCTTGTCAGAGCGATCGAGAATCATCTGACGCAGCAGGACCTTTTGCGCGACGAACTCGGCTACTTCGCGCGGATTGATCATGGCGTCGTCGGGTAGAAAAACGAGCAGCTTGGCGTCCGCATGGTCGCGCATGAACCGAACAATATTTTCCGCGATCATTTGTTCCGCGGCGAGGTGGGCGCGGTAGAGGCGGGCCAGGTCGTAGCGCCGGAGATGGGTCGAAGTGGCGACGCGATCGGCAAAATTATCAAACGCGTCCGGGCGCGGGCGGTAGTCGTTCGGCAGAACCGCGCGCTCTTCGGCGGAGAGCGCTTCGCCGGCGCGGATTTTCCTGAGCAGGACCGGCGACGAACCGAGCGCGACCTGAATCAGATCCGGGCGCAGAGCGCGGCGCAGCCAGTCGCCGCGCCCAGGCGGAGCGAGCCGATCGAGCAATTGTGGGCCGGAGATTTCCCGTCGCTGCCATTGGTCGAGGAGCGGCTGCTGGGTGGCGGGGAGCTCCGCCCAGCCCAGCGCGACGCGCGCGCCGCTGCTCTGCAGCGTCTCGACGATGCGCCAGGCCGGCTGGTCGCCCATGGTTGATCTTTTCGTTAGGCCGAAATAGATCACATCCGCCTCGCGCAGCTTCTCGGCCTGAACGTCGGCCGGCGGGGCCGGGCGCGGGGCCTGACCGACGGCAAATTTGGGTAGCGCTGGTTTGCCAAGACTCCCGCAACCACTCGGTAGAGCGGTGGCCAACGGCGGCAAGAGCAGCAGCCGCCACTTCACGCTTCGCGCTGCCGGTTGCTGTTGGCGCGGGCCAGGATCGGACGCCGCGGCGCCCGCACGGGCTGGCAAATCAGCCAGGTGCGGTAGCCGGCCGCGACGATCTTGCAGCCGATCGAGAGCGTGCGCCGCCAGGTCACCCCGGAAACCTTTTGCCGCCCGGCGATGCGCCGCCGTTCGTGCACCGGGATTTCGCAGATCGCCGCATCCAGATTCGCGGCGGCGATCTGCGCTTCGATCGTCCAGCCGAAAGTCATTTCGCGCGGCGCGATTTTTTCAAACAACCGGCGGCTGATCATGCGCAGCGGACCGAGATCGCTGAAGTAGCGTCCGCTCAAAAGGCCGCACCAGAGACCGAGCGCGGCGTTGGCGATCATGTGGCGCAGCGTCATCGTGCGCCAGTTGCGCAAAGCCGTTTCGTGCGGCTGCCCAGCACCAGATCGTAACCCTGCTCGAAGGCCGCGGTGAGGGCGCGCAAATCGTGCGGATCGGTCGCGCCATCGCCCGCGCAAAAAATGTAGGCGCGAATCGAAGGAAAAAGGTTTTTCGTGAGGTCGATCGCCGCCTGGCAGCCATAGCCATAGCCGCGCTGGTGTTCACTCTCCGCGACCAGCACCGGGCGTTGCCGCGCGATCTCCGCGGTCGCGTCGGAAGAAGCGTTCACCCCCACGGCGATGACGAATCTTTCCGAGATCGACCGCGCCGAGGAACTCATCCAGGACGGGGCCAATGCAGGTGGCCTCGTCGCAGGCGGGAATGATGATCGCGAATCTCGGGCAGGCGCATCTCGTGGAAGCTTAAGAGTAGCGCAAGGCGGCGCTATTCCAACGCGGCGGAAGAACTTTCCGCGCTCAGGCTGAGCACGAGCTGTCCTTCCGCGACCACTTTCTCGCCGACCCGTGGCCGCGACCTGGAACTGCCAGAGCGTCGCCGACCTGGGCGATTTTCTCCGCGCGCAACCAAATCTCTCTTTCGGGCCGGACCGCGGCGAAGAATTTCATCCCGCGGATGGCCGAGAGCAGAAAATAGCGGCCGCGCATTTTCCGGAAATCCAGAGGCGGCCGCGATCCCGGCGGTTTGCGCGAGTGCCTCGGTCAGAATGACGCCGGGCAAAAGCGGATTGCCCGGGAAATGACCGGCGAAACATCGGGTCGTCGCTTGAGGAAAACGAGTTGCGCATTCCGCGACCTGACCCGGCTCGCAGTGGAGCAGTTGCCTAACGAAAACGAAGGGCGGCCGGTGGGGGAGGCCGAGAGAGTGATCAGTGATCAGTGACAAGTGATAAGAATAACGCGGTGTATCCGGGACCCGCGGAATCGCGTCCCTTCCGATCAGCCGTTGACGAAATAGGCAAACTTCCAGCTTCCATTCACCCGCCGGATCCCGGCGCGATAGCCGTTGTAATCCGCGGCTGGGTCGGCAAATTGCGGCGGCGCGACCATGTAGTCTTCCTTCGGGACGAAACGCTCCGCGAGAATGCCATCCAGTTCGACCCAGAGACCGTTCTCATCCCAATATTGGAAAACGCCGGCCCCCAGACGATCTTCCGCCGGTGTCGCTCCGAGGACGATAGGCGAAATCCGGCGTCATCATCGCGGCGACGGTGTTGACATCGTGCGCCTTGACTGCTTTGCGCAGCCGGCCGACGAAAGCCTGGAAGTCAATATCCGCGTTTCTTCCTCGTTCCGGCGGCACCTGTCCGCGGTCATCGCGGGCTTTTTTGGAATCTTTCTTCGGGTTGGTCGGGCAGGCCGTGAAAGCCAGCGCCGCGCATGAGGATGAGGCAGCTAAAAATTCGGTTTTCATGACGGAGAAAGTCGCTCGGTAGCTCTGCCACATTCAGAGCCGCTCGACACAAGGCCAGCCTCAACTTGCGCAGCGTGCGGCGGCCGGCCGCAGCCCGAATCGTTTGCGCAGCGGATGGTTGATGAAAACGAAATAGAAGACGCTGAACAGATCGCGCCAGCTCGAGGCGGACTCGTTAGGCGATGCGGACCTCGCGCAGAGAGCTCGCAGGAGCGCCTCCGATCGTCAGTTGGGCGCGGCCGCGGGACGCTGGTGTAGTGCGAGCCGAAAGCTCGCAGGCGATGCGCGTCCGAGGTGGCAAGGAGCGGCTTGCCGTAGGCGGCTGCGACTTTGCGCGCGCGGCGGTTGAGGTCGAACCAGCCCTTGTGAAAATGGCAAATTTCGATCGCGTCGAAGCAATCGATCTCCTGAAGAAGCCGCTTGCCGATCGAACCGCCGAAGAAAAAAAACGGGATGCGGCGCAAAGCAAAAAAGAGAGTCGCCGCGGCGCGCGCGCAGCTGGCGCAGGTCGGCAAAGGTACGCAGATTTCCTCGACTTCGTCGGGCTGGACGTTGAGCAGGACCACGTCCGCGCCCTCGAGCCGCATCTCGGCCGCCGGAATGAGCAAAATTCCCATCGCCGCGGCGTCGGCGAAAACCTCTGCTCGATCGAAAACCTTGTCGTGCAAAGTAATCGCGAGCGCCCCGAAACCGAGGTGCCGCGCCCGTTCGAGCAACTGGTGGGCGGTGTAATCGAGATGATCTTTCGGGATCGTCGAGCGTGTGGATATGGAGATCGACCTTGATCCAATCTTCCTCCTGCTCGGCTCATGATCCTTCATCCATCGTCTGGAGCTTAAACGCAGGTTCCGCGCCTCGCTTGGGACTTCTTCGAGCGCGAGCGTGAGCACGAGCACGATTCGGAGCAGGGAGGAGGACTGGGCGTGAACGAGGACTTGCTTTCCGCGCTCCTGCATTCAATTTCTCCACTTCCCGCTCGGGTGGTGAAATGGCAGACACGTACGTTTGAGGGGCGTATGCCGCAAGGCATGGGGGTTCAAGTCCCCCCCCGAGCACTCCCTCCTACTCGTCACTCCTGCTCGTAATCGAAATTTCGGATCGATCACGAGTCACCGATCAGAGCACGAGCACGATTACGCATGCTCAGTGCGCTTGCGAGTGTCTTGTTTCGCCTGCCGGCCCGCGGCATGATCAGCCTAACGAGACGAGAAACCAAAGCAGCGCCAGCGGGAGGAACGTCGGCAGCCAAAGGTGATTCTGGAAAGAACCGCGAGAGCAAGCAGGCTGTAGCCGGCGCTGCAACGCAATCGCGACGAGAACCAGATTGGTCTTTCGAGATTCATCCAGAGAAAACAGCCGAATAAGGCCGCCGGCAGGATGATCAGCCAGGCCACAGTCCGAGCGCGCCGGCCGAACATAGGCGTTGTTCTGGATCGTGGCGATGGCCGTCGAGAAAACGTTCGGCGGCTGCAGCGGATCGTCCGCGATCGCGCAGGAGCACGATTTGGTCCTTGAGATTCGTCGACGTTGATCGATGGCGGCCGATGGCTCTCGTGTTCCTGCGCCGCGAGCAGCAGTTGACTCAAGGTGAGCCGGCGCACGCTCCCGCCAGCGACCGGATTGATCGTGGCCGTGCCGTCGGGTGGATCGGAATTTTCCATCCGTTAGGCAGAAGAATCTTCTACCCGAGCTCGATTTTGACATCCCCCGGCGTGGCGCGCAGCCAGAGCATGATCGCCTGGAGCGGAAACGACGGCACCACTTCGCCGCGATATTCGAAAAGCATCGGCACGCGCACCCGGTCGCTTCGCTCCGTCCGGCAAATTGGTGAAGCCGGGCGTCGAGATGAGACGGATGTCGTCGTCCGGCTGATGGCTGATGCCGGAGAATTCGGCCAGGTCCGCCACGCGGTCCGCCGGTCACGTTGCGAGAAGGAAAGCAGATCCTCGGCGGGGATGTCGCGCGGGCCCTTTCCCGCCGAGCTCCATGCCGACGAGCAGCTTCGGCACCCGCATCGCCTGATCGATGAAAACCTGCTCCTGGTCCTTGTCGCGATCGCGCCAGATAACGATCGGCTCGATGCGCGATCACGGCCGGCTGAAAATCCATCGCGGCCTGGAGGAAGAGCGCATATTCCAGCGGCGAGACCGCGCAGCGCAGCGTTTTCTTGCGCGCCTTGGGTCCACGGCTTCATTATCTCGTTCGCGGGAAGAACGGGCAGGCTGCGGAAATCCTCTCGCCTGATCTCGACCAGTGTCACCTGCGCCGGTGGCAGCTGCGGCTCGGAATGCTCCAGAAACCAGCGCAAGAAAAGCGTCCTCGACCCGCCGCAGCGCGGCTCGCGCAGGATGAGCGCGCCGAGCAGGATGACCACGAGAGATGAGCCAGGCGAGGGACGACGCATTGGCGCAGAAGCTAGGGAGCGCATCGGGCAAAAACAAATTGAAAAAAATTCGGCGCGTTCCCGGGTGCGTCGCTCATTCCAGGCGATTCCCCCAGGCCTTTCTCCAGCCTAACGAGCGCTGATTTCGGGGCTGGCGCGGGCGCGATCCCGCTCCACGCGCAGATCGGCAAGAACTCGACAACTGGGCCACGTCCTGCGAAGGTTCGGTCATGAGCTGGATGAATGAAGTTGCCGACGTCTTACAGAACTATTCCCAGGGGGGACAACCGGGCGCCGGGGGTGAGGTGGATTCGCACTTTCACCAGGTCGCACAGACCGCTCCTGCGTCGGATCTGGCGAGTGGGATTGCGGCGATGTTCCACTCCGATCAGACTCCGCCCTTTGCGCAAATGGTGGGTCAACTTTTCAGCAACTCCAACGGCGCGCAGCGGGCCAGTTTGCTCAACGCCTTGTTTTCGAGTGGCGCGGCGGCGGGCGTTCTCTCGAAGCTCAGTCAAACAACCGGCCTTTCTCTGCCGGCCGGGTTGGGAAGCACGGGGGCCATTACTCCCGAAGCTGCGGCTCAAATCACGCCGGAGATGGCGCAGCAAGCCGTGGCGCAGGCGCAGCAGCATGATCCATCCATCATCGATCGACTGAGCGAGATCTACGCGCAGCATCCCACCCTTGTGAAGACGTTAGGCGCGGCCGCCATGACGATCGCGTTATCACATCTCGCCAATCGCCAACGCTAAGCGGGCCCCGAACTTTCCTGAGTCGGGGGCCGCGTTTTTCTCACGCTCGCGGCATGCTCATTCGACGAAGGAAAGCTTTTGAAGGCCGGGCCGTTCGAAGATCACTCCGGCCGCAACGTTCGCGGCATGTTCATCCTCAAAACCGATTCGCTCGAGCAAGCGCGCGCGTGGGCCGGGACCGATCCGACGGTCAAAGCGGGCCGGCTCGTGCCGGAATATCTGCAGTGGTATGTCGAGAAGGGCAGCTTGAAGTAAGCGATGGTGCGTGAAGCACGGCTTCCGGCTCACGCCAGGCAAGGACAACGGTTCCTAACGAATCGAGAACTCGTCCAGCGCCGCGCTCATTCGCTCAAGACCGGCGCCGAGTTCTTCCGTTTCGCCCCCGATTCCGATTCGGAAATTTCTCGGCACATCGAAGAATTTCCCGGGGACGACGCTGGTTTCGTATTTGTCGCGCAAGAGTTCCAGGAATGCCTCCGGATCGCCTTGAAAAAGGTGCGGAAAAAAGACCGTGCCACCCGGCGGCCGAAAGCATTTTAGGTCGGTGCGCGACTCGAAAAAGCGCTCGATCAAAGCGCGATTGGCTTGCAACAGAATTTGTGCGCGACTACGAAACTCTGACAGGTGGTCGAAGGCTACGACAGACATTCGTTCGGCGGGGTGCGCCGGGTTTACGCCGAACAAGTCGTTCAAGAGCCACATGCGTCGGGCGAGCTGCGGCGCGGCCAGGATCCAGCCACACCGAAGTCCGCTCAAGCCGTACGTCTTCGTCAGGCTGTTTGTGGCGATGAAAGGATTATCCTCCGTGGAAGAAAGGGTCTGGCCAATCTTGAAGCAGGAAGGCGCGTCTGGGGAGAAAAGCATTTCCAGATAGACCTCGTCGACCAGGACGCGCGCGCCGACTCGCCCCGCCATTTTCCCAACGCTCCGCAACGTTTCCGCCGGGATGCAGGCGCCGCTGGGATTGTGCAGATTACTCAGCACGATGAGTCGCGTGGCCGGGGTGAGGCATCTCTCGACCTGGTCCAACTCAAGCGCGAAACTTCTCTCAAACTGTCGAGGGAGCCGGTTCACGCGAGCCCCGAGATAATGCGCCACGTCGAGGAGCGGGCCGTAGACGGGTTGCTCCACCAGGACTTCGTCGCCGGGGGAAAGAACCGCCGCCATCGCGAGATGGTTCGCCATCGATGTCCCCGCCGCCGCAACGATACATTCTTCGGGTGCGCTGGTGTGGCCGGCCAACCGTTCCTGGAGTGGCCCATATCCATATTTTCCCGGCGCGGTCACTTCGAGGTCCTCGAGGTGCAATGGAAACTCTTTCAGCGCAACGCTCGTTAGGCCGCTCGTCGCGAGATTGAATCGCGCGACCGAGCGAGTCTTGGCCCATTCCATATACTCCGAGCGCTTGGTTCGAGTGAAGGTGCTCATGTGGCCAGATCAAATTCGCCGAACGGAAAACCGTGGAGCGTTAGCGGCTCAGTTCGAGCATGCGCTGGATCGGGGCTTCGGCGCGTTTGCGCAGCGCCTCGGGCAGAGTGATCTCAGGCTTGAGATTGAGGAGGGCGTCGTAGGCCTTTTGCAGCGTGTTCATTTTCATGAAACGGCACTCCGCGCAGGCGCAACGCTCGGTCGGACCCGGGATGAAGAGTTTGCCGGGAATTTCCTTCTTTAACCGGTGGAGCATGCCGGCCTCGGTCACGACGATGATTTCCTTCGCGGGCGATTCCCTGCAATAGCTGACCATTTTTTCCGTCGAGCAGACTTCATCGGCGAGCAGGCGGACGGCGTAAGGGCACTCCGGATGCGCGACGACGGGCGCGCCCGGATGCTCGGCGTGGATTGCGCCGATGCTGCGCGCGGTGAACTCGATGTGGACGTAACAGTTGCCCTGCCATAGATCCATCTGGCGGCCCGTCCGCTCGATCACCCAGGCGCCGAGATTTTGATCCGGCACGAAGAGGATGTTGCGATCGGCCGGCGCGGCCCGGACGATTTTCTCGGCGTTGCCGCTCGTGCAGATCACGTCGGAGAGGGCTTTCACCCCGGCGCTGCAGTTGATGTAGGCGATGACGTAATAATTTTTGGCGGCGTGCTCTTGGAGGAATTGCGCCAGCTTTTCCGGAGGGCACGATTCGGAAAGGGAGCAGCCGGCATCGAGGTCGGGCAGGATGACTTTTTTGGCCGGGTTGAGAATCTTCGCCGTCTCGGCCATGAAATGGACGCCGCAAAAAAGAATCACCTCGGCGTCCGTTTTCGCGGCCTGAAAGCTCAGGCCCAGCGAATCGCCGACGAAATCCGCCACGTCCTGAATTTCCGGAACCTGGTAATTGTGCGCCAGAATGACGGCACGGCGCTCGCGCTTGAGCGAAGCGATTTCCGCCGCGAGATCGAGACCGAAATTTACACCGGCGCTAACCATCGGTTAGTATCCGCTTTTCCCATGAGTTTACAAACCAATGACAGGCGCTATCGGCTTGGATTCATCGGCGGCGGCAAGCTGGCGGGATCGGTCATGCGCGGCCTCGTGCGCGCGAAATTCTGTGCGCCAAATGAGATCCTGGTGAGCGAGCCTAACGACGCTGTGCGCGCGGCGTTGGGTGAGGAGCTGGGGATTTGTCTAACCGCAGAGAACGCAGAGATCGCAGAGAAAGCGGAAGTGATTTTGATCGGGGTGAAGCCCGGCGTGGTGCTGGAAGTGGTGGATAGTTTGGCGGGCGAATCGAAAACAGATTGGTCATCTCGCTCGCCGCCGGGGTGCGCGTGGCGAGCATGGAAGGGAAGGGGAACGGCGCGCTTCATGCGCGCGATGACGAATACGCCGGCGGCGGTTTGCCAGGCGGCGACGGCGCTGGCGCGCGGCGCGCGCACCTCGGAGGACGATGTGGCGCGGGCGCGCGAGATTTTTTCCGCGATTGGGTTCGTGGCCGAAGTAAAGGAAGAGCAGATCGATGCCGTGACCGCGCTGGCGGGGAGCGGGCCGGCCTTTGTTTACACCGTGATCGAAGCGCTTGCGGAGGGGGGAACGAGCTGCGGATTGCCGGCCGAGATTTCGTTAGGCCTGGCCACGCAGACGGTGCGAGGGGCGGCGCAGCTCGCTCTCGAGAGCGGGCTTTCGCCCGAGGAATTGCGCCGCATGGTCATCACGCCGGGCGGAACGACCGCCGCCGGCCTCGCCGCCATGAAGAAGCAGGGGACGGCCAGCGGTCTGCGCGCGGCCGTGGAAGCGGCGGCGGCGCGCGGCCGCGAGCTGGGTTGATCCGTGGAGTCGGGAGCGCTGGCGCGGTGGCGGCGCAGATCGAAATATCTACAGGCCGGGCGCGACGCTGGTGTCGTAGATTTCGACCAGGCCGTTGCCGGTCGCTCCGTTGACCCCGCTAACAATGACGGTATAACCGCCGGGACTAAGGGTCGCCAGCAGGGCCGATTCCTTGGCATTGGTCGGGGCCAGACCTTCGTCAGCGATAGTCTGCGCGTCGGGTCCACTCTGCCAATTGTCGTTTGATTGCACGAGACGCCGTTGCCGTCCCGCAGCTCGAGCGTCGGATCAGGGAGAGGATTCGCCACGCCAGCCGCCCCTAACGACGGCCCGATCGCGCGCACGACAATGGTCTTGGTTTCAGTCCCGCCAATGATGAAGCCGCCGATGAGGACATTGTCGCCGCCGAGCACCTCGCCACGGGTGGAGATATTGCCGGCGCGGCCGCCAGTGGTCTGCAGATCGTAGAGTTCGAACAAGCCCACTCCGTTGCTCGGAGGAGTCTGCGCGTTGCTGAAGCTTTGCACCACCGCGGTGTAGGCGCCCGGCTGCAGGGTGAGATAAAGCGCGGATTCGCGGCTGTTCGGCGGATCGAGGTGGTAGCTGGCGATCGTCTCGGCGTTGGCGCTGGTGAACCAATCGTCGTTTGTCGCGATCTGATGCTGATTCGAGTCATAAACCGTGATCATCGGATCGAAGAGCGCGCCGTGCCAGGCCCTGCGCACTGAGCGAGAAACCGATCGCGCGCAGGATGACGGTCGCCGGCTGTCCGCCCTGCACGATGAAACCGCCGATCAAGACGTTGTCACCCGTGCTGACGAAAGCGCGGGTCGAAATATTGAGCAGAACCGGCGCGTCGACGGAGGTTTGGTAGGCAGGACCGTTCTCGTAGATTGCCTGCACGCCCGCAATGTCGTCTGCCTGAACGGTATCGATATCGCTGATCCGCGAATTCATGATCGCAGTGACGTGCTGGCCGTCATCGTCGGGATGATCGAGGCCGAGAGTGTGTCCAAACTCATGGATGGCGACCCGGCGAAAATCCGGGCCGACATCGTTTAGCGGGCCACGATAGGAATCCCAGGTGTAGGTTGAGTTGAAAACGGTGTCGGTCTCTTCCAGGATGGTGTTGCGAAAACTCAAGAGGGTGATCGCGAGGACGCCGTCGCCGAAGCTATCGCCGAAAACAGTAGCGGAGAAAAAGGCGGACAGCTCGTCGTCGTTACTGGTTGGGTTGACTGGTGAGGCCAAAACAGCCGCGAGCGAGAGATGAGCCAGGTGCTGGTTCCAGATATTAAGAGCGTCTTGTGCCGACTGATTGAAGGAAGTAGACCCATCGCTCAGGAGCTTCGGATCACCGAGCGATAACTGGATCACGACCGTGCGGTTGAGAGTCCAGGATTGCCCTTCGAGAACGTAGCCAAAAAGCGAATCGGCCGACAGGACGCTCAGCAAAATGAAGACCGCTTTGCAATTCATGGCCAGGAGGAGAGAGCAGCCACTATGCACGCTAAGGTTCGAATATCCATTTCTGATCAAGCGGGAGGTTTCGGCCATTCTAACCCGGGGCCGGTTTCGGATCAGGAAACGTCAGGATCACCACCGTACCGTGGCCGAGGTCGCTCTGCACCGAAACGGTGCCGTCATGAACCTGCATGATCGATTTCACAATCGACAGCCCAAGCCCGGTTCCCTGGGAACTGCGCGGAGCGTCGCCGCGGAAGAAGCGGTCGAATACTTTCGGCACATGCGGCGACGAAATGCCACATCCTGTGTCGGCGACCGCGACTTCACTCGCGCCGTCTCGATGTTGGAGTGAGACAGTGATCCGCCCGCCCGATGGTGTAAAGCGCAGCGCATTGGTGATCAGATTAATCATGGCGCGTCGAAACAAAACAGGTTCGGCGTAAACCTGTCCTTCGCCCTCGTTGCTTAGCTCTACGCCTTGCTCCTGCGAGAGGGCTTCATAGAATTCGCGGATCTTTTCAAGGGCCGCATGCCCGTCAAAGGATTGGCGATTGAGTGCGCTGATAGTCTCGGCCCGCGCGAGGAAAAGCAGGTTGTCGATCATGCCGGAGAGTCGCTGCATTTCTTCCAGGCTCGATTCAATGACTTCCCGATATTGTTCGGAGGTGCGTGGCTTCGTGAGGGCGCCTTCGGCTTCCCCGCGCAAGATGGCGATTGGCGTGCGCAACTCGTGCGCAAGATCGGCGGAAAATTGCGAAAGACGCGCGAACGAGCCCTCCAGACGGCCCAGCATCTTATTAAAGCCACTCGCGAGAGGCTGAAGCTCATCCGGCCATCCGCTCACGGGAACACGCTCATCCAAATTTGTTGCGCCGACGCGCTCGATGGACTGCGCCAGGCGCTTCAGCGGACTCAAGGTTCGGCGGGTGACGAGCACGGCTACTCCCGCGCAGGTGATGACGACGCAAATAAGCATGACCGTGAGGAGCGCGCCATAATGCGCGGCGAATCGCTCCTCGTGGGTCCGTTCCTGCGCGAGTTGGATGGTCAGGCGCTGATTGGCGACATCGGCGACCGCGGTCACGAGCGCGAAAGTTTTCTGATTATGGTTGTGATAAATCGCAGTCACGGGGCGTTGTCCCGCGAGCGAGAGCGCCTTCGGAAAGATTTCGATCGGCAGAAGGTCGCGCATCTTGGGGCTCTCCGCCACAACGTTGCCGGCGGAGTCAAGCACCCGGACCGCATAAACCTTGTCGGCCGCGCGGATAATCTTCAATTCTTCGTTGAGAGATTGCGCACCGTAATCAACGGCCATGTCGGCCCGGATCGCGGCAAGCTTATCCGTCAGATAGCGATCGTTATCGTGATTCACGTGTTGAATCACGACCGAGTAAGAAGCCAGCATCGCGAAGAGGACCACCCCCGCGGCGGCAATCGTGAAGAAAAGGACTAACCGAAAAGCGATCGACCAGCTGCGGGGCAGCCCCGAAGGTCCGAGCGCCGGACGAGATTCAGTCGGTATCAAGGACATATCCGACGCCGCGAATGGTCCGGATCATCTTCTTTTCGAAGGGATCGTCCACTTTTGCCCGCAGCCGGCGCATCATAACATCGACAACATTCGTGCCGGTATCGAAGTTGATATCCCAGACTTGTTCTACAATCTCCGTTCGAGAGACAATGTCGCCGGCGGAAGAGGCAAGAAATAAGAGCAAAGAGAACTCCTTGGGTGTAAGACTTAAGGCTGTTCCAGCCCGGGTCACTTTGTGGCGGCGGGGATCGATCTCCAGGTCTCCTACGGTAACGATTTCCTCGCGGCGTTCGGGTGTTCGCCGCATGAGCGAGCGCACCCGGGCGAGAAGTTCCGAGAAATGAAATGGCTTGATCAGATAGTCATCCGCGCCAAGGTTGAATCCTTTTACCCGATCCGGCACTGTGTCACGAGCGGTCAGGAAGAGCACGGGGGTGTGGATTTCGCTGCGGCGAAGCTCGGTAACGAGCGACCAGCCATCGCGTTTGGGTAGCACAACGTCGAGGATAATAAGGTCCACTTTTCGACCCAGAGCGTATTCCAAACCCTGATCGCCATCTTCGGCCACGTCGACCACAAAGCCGTTTTCCATAAGCCCGCGGCGCAGAAAAGCTGCGATTTTTTGTTCATCTTCGACAATCAGGATATGCATGGTCTTTATAATAACTCTATAGCGGCGACCGCGTCGTGGCTAGAATGAAGACTGGGTGGCGGACCCATCTCGGATTTACTCTTTCGCGCAAAGACGATCGTTCAATTTCTCTCATTCGCCAGCATCTTTTGGCGATAGCTGGCGGAATCGACCCATCGAGCGACTCGCTCAGAAGCGAAATCGCCCAGAACGACGTTTCCGACAGGTTGGATGAACGCAAGATTACGATCGTGAAAGAATTGGCTTCGCTCTTGCTGTCTGGTTACGTCGGCTTATAATCTGTACAATGAGGGGAATAGGGGTCCGTAGTGACTGTGGCTTGCGCCGCAGAGTGGTCGCGTTTCTTTTTCTAGCGCTTGGCCCGGGACTGCTCGCTCTTCCCACCAGAATGGTGGCCGAGAGCCCCAGCTCGGGGACCACGTCTGTCGCAAGTGTAAGTTATGAAAAGTACGGCACAACCTCAACCGGGGTTGATTTATACTGGACGGCTTATGTCCCGCCGGATGGACTAAGACATCCGGCTGTTCTGGTTCTTCATCCGGGCGGATTCAAGAGTGGAGATGCCGGTCCGCAAAACGTAGCCGAGGATTTTGGTAACTCGGGATTGCTTGGCCTGGCCGTAGAGTATCGATTGGCTCCTACTCACGATCCCATGAACTCTCCGACCCACCCGGTTCCGGGTCAAAATGATGTAGATCCGGTGGACGACGGGCATTATCCTGAACAAACCGATGACGTGCAGTTGGCGATCCGCACGGCACGGGCTGATCCAAGATGCGATGGTCGAGTTTACTGTGTGGGGGGATCAGCCGGCGCTTCACACTCGGTCTACATGGCCGCGACTGGAACGCCCGGAGACGACAGGCCTGACTTGGTCGTTGGCCTGAGCGCACCATGTGAATTGGACGATCTCGCCCATCTACAGGATGCCTGCGTCCCCAATGAGACTTGTTTTGTGGAGGCCGTGTTGAACTATCTCTCGGAGCCATCTGCAACGGACATTTTGGATCACAACTACACGCCATTTCTGGCCGACCTGCATGCCGCATCTCCGACGACGTATGTGACGCAGGATATGCCGCCACTCTTCATCATGTGCTCGAGCAATGACACTGGCGGAGTCGATACATTCCAGTTCCCTGATCTTATCGCCAAATTAGATTCCGTTGGATTGACAGAAACCAAGTCCGGTGTCCCGACGGCGGGACAGTATAAAGAAAACATAATTCCAGCTCCTCCTCCTCCGGCTGCTGGCACACATGCCTTTGCTTATTGGGGATTCCCCGTTGATGGGGTGGTCGGACATACAACTGTCGCTACCACGGTGATAAATTGGTTACAGGCCGGGCCCCCTGGCTCCGAGGCGGCCGATTTGTTGAATGTGTCGGCCCGTCTTCAGGTAGGTGCGGGGGATCGGGTCGGAATTAGCGGATTTATCGTTGAGGGGACAGAAACAAAAAGAGTGATGCTTCGCGCAATTGGCCCCTCGCTCGCGCAAAAGAGCGTTCCGGGGTCGCTCTCCGATCCATCTCTCGAATTACATGATTCTACCGGCGCAATTATTGGGAGGAACGATAATTGGCAGACTACTCAGATTGGGGGAGTGATCACCGGGAATCAGGTGGCGGCGATTCAGGCGTCGACCATCGCACCGACAAACGCGGCCGAGTCGGCGCTGATCGCGAGCCTGGCGCCGGGAGCCTACACTGCGGTCATTCAAGGCGGGAATGGCGGCACCGGGGTCGGTTTGGCGGAAGTTTACGATCTCGATTCCACTGCAACGGCGACAGTCGTCAATCTGAGTACGCGGGCCTTTGTTCAAACCGGCGCGAATCAACTGATTGGAGGTTTCATCGTCGGGGGATTGAAGTCGTCGAACGTAGTCGTCCGGGCTCTCGGTCCTTCGCTTCTGGCCCTGGATGTGCCTGACGCTTTGGTCGATCCTGTCCTGGAACTGCGCGATGCCGACGGCACCCTCGTAGCTTCCAATGATAATTGGGCAGATACCCAGGGTGCTGAACTCGAAGCGAGCGGTCTTGCCCCCACGAATCCGCTCGAGGCCGCCATCGAACGCACCTTGGCGCCCGGGAGTTACACGGCGATAGTCGCGGGCAAGAACGGCACCATCGGAGTAGGCCTGGTGGAAGTCTACAAGCTGCCGTAGCGAACAGGCCAATCAGGCGAGCGCCCAGAACCGATCATGCTTACTTTAGGCCGCGACTGATCTCCGCTTCTGCCGGACGAGTGCGGCCGTCGATTTTGCCGGGGACGATCGGCTGGGCGAAGACTTCTTCTTCTGGCCGGCGCGCTGCAAGCTCTGCTGCAGGACGGCGACCATGTCGATCACGTTAGGCTGCACGCGTGGCGTGACAGGCTTGGGCGCGGGCGCGCGCTTTTGCGCCTTCTCTTCGATCAACTGCATGAGCGCGTTTTGGTATTGGTCTTTGTATTTGCTCGGCTCCCATTCGGCGGTCATCGCGTCGATCAGCGCCGTGGCCATTTTCAATTCCTGCGGCGAAACCGCCTTGTCGCCCGCGCTATGGAGTGACTCCGGCTCCAGGACTTCATGCGCGAAATGCATGAGCTCAAGGATCAGAAACAGACCATCGGGTTTAACCGCGGCGAGATACTCGCGCTTTTGGATGGCGACCTTGGCCACGCCGACTTTGCCGGCCGCGGTCAGGGCCTTGTGCAGGAGCGCGTACGCCTTTTCGCCGCCTTTTTGCGGTTCGAGGAAATACGGTTTGTAAAAAAACTTCGGATTAATTTGAGTCTGTTCAACGAAATCGGTGATCTCGACGGAGTGAGTGGATTCGATTTGGACCTTTTCGAAATCCTCGTCGCGGAGCGTAATCCATTTCCCTTTTTCGTACTCGAAACCTTTCACGATCTGATCGGCCGGAACCTCTTTCTGATCGGCCTCGGCGACTTTCTTGTAACGGATCGGGCTCAAGTCCGAGGCCCGCAGTTGGCGAAAACTGATCTTCTCTTCCTTCGTCGCCGGATAGACCGAAACCGGGATATAAACGAGACCGAAGTTGATGCTGCCCTTCCAAATCGCACGCATAATCCTAAACGGTCAGCTATTCCTGGGCCATCTGTCAACCCTAACGAAAATGGTGATGAGATGTCGGAAAAAATGGGGGCTTGACAGACTCGGGTGCACTGGTCAAAACGGCCTTCTATGAAAACTTGCAATACGGCCCTCGCCATTGCCGGTTTGGTCATGGTCGTGGTCGGCTGCGCCATTCATGATTTGCAGCCTCTGACGGACCCCGTCGCCAGATATGTCTTAAGCTTTGACAAGGTCAAATTGAAGTCTCCGGCTGGTCCGGGCGACTTCAAAAAGGCCCTGAGAAGAGCTCATCCTCGTTGGCAGAAGTCCGTTGTTTTACATTACGGCGGTAGTATTCCCGATGAAAACTTGCCCGACATCGTGGAGACACCCTCGGCGACCCCGCCAATCCTATACACGAGCGCCATCACCCAAAGTGTGGGCAATCCGGACAGCCTGCACGTGACTCAAAAGATTGGATTAAACAAGCGGCGGGATCTGGATGCGATTTTGAGCACGATAGAAGAGCAGTAATCGTTGCTAACAGGCACGGCGCCTTGAGCCATGTCCACCAAGCGTCGGAATGTTTATTTGGCATGCTTTGCCTTTCATTTCGCTCTGGTTGGGCTGGTTTGCCTGCACGAAACCCTTTGGCTTCTCGAGAGGCGGTTGACGATCGCCCCAGTGGCGTTCGGACGCGTATGGGGCATACTTGATAAGATACCGGAAATCCTGCTGGAAGGTGATTCAGCCGATCGCGGCGCGCTGCGGCAGGCTCTGGCTACCTACACGAACGCGAGCGGGATCGAAGTCGGTTACGGATATTTTGCGCCGAACGTCCCGGAAACGCACGCGCTCGTTTTCGAGTGCCACTATTCGGACGGCCGGGTGGATTATCAGGTTCCCATGGTCCGCGGTGAAGAAGCGCAACTTCGCCTAACCAGTCTAATCGAACAGATCGCGCGGACGGACTTCGCCCCCTGGCGGGAGGAATTGATCAAGCGCCTCGCGCGCTCGACCTGGCAGCGTCACCCCGATGCGATGACAGTTCGGGCATTTTTCGGAGCGATCACGCCGCCCACGGCGGCGGAATATGGCGCGGGCAAGCGGGAACGAACCTTCGATTGTCTTTATGTTTATGACTTTGGTCGCGCCGACTCCGAAACAGCCCCGGTTCAGCCATGAAGGTCCGAGAGCGAGCGATACGATTTCTTTTTCCTGCTGATTCCGATCGCTGGCTGACATTACTGCGGGTGGGACTGGGGCTTGTGGTCGTTCTTTACACCTGGCCGCTGCGCTTCGACTGGAATTACCTTTTCGGAGGAACGGGAAAGGGCCTCGTCAGTCGCCAGCTCTTCGAGGCTCTTCTCTCGACGCAGAGTTCTTTTATCCCCCGGCTGGGTTGGCTGGTATTTCTGTGCCGGCACATGGGATGGAGCGAGAATTTCGCCTTGTCGCTCGCCTGGGGCCTGCTTTTCGGAGCGGGCCTTCTTCTACTCCTTGGTCTTTTTTCCCGACCGGCCGCGATCATGGCCTGGTTTCTACAGCTCGCCGCCGCGAAGAGCGGGGGACTTCTGTCGTACGGTGCTGATAACTTGATTACCATTGGGCTTTTTTATCTGATGATTGCGCCCCTGCCTGACCGGTGGTCAATCGACGGATGGATACGGTCTGGGCGCGCGATCGACTCCGGGTTGTCAGGATTTCACCGTCGCGTTCTCCAGATTCATCTGTGCTTCATTTACTTTTTTGGCGGCCTCACGAAGTGTCTGGGCGCTGGTTGGTGGAACGGTTCGAATATCTGGCGGGCTCTGACCTCGCCGCCCTTTGACGTCTTGCCGATGGGATTGGTGGCGTCGTGGAGACCGATTCTGCCTTTACTCGGAATATCGATCTGTCTGATCGAAAGCGGTTATGCCTTCCTGATCTGGCCAAGGTGGTCGCGACGAGCAGTGTTATGCGCAGTGTGTGCGATGCACGCCGCGATCGGTTTGATGATGGGGATGTATCTTTTCGCTTTTATCATGCTCGTCCTGAATCTGGCGGCCTTCGGTCCGGCTGCGCCCGTTGTGGGCGAGGGCGTCGACCCCGGCGGCGTTAACGGCGGCCTCAATCACCGGGGTCAACGCCCCGGGTTACAAATCTGAAAAGCGTGGCGTTCGAGATGCGCGCCTGGCGCAAATCGCTCGACAAAGATCGAGCATATGGCGAACGTACGCGGCATGCTTTGGTGGAGGCGCCGCGATGTCCCCGGAGGAGCAAAATCTAGAACCCGAGATCGCTCATATTCTGACGATCGACGTGGTTGGCTACTCGACGTTGCTCGTTAACGAACAGATCGATCTTCTCAATCAGCTCAAGCGGATTGTGCGCGAGTCGCCCTGCGCTTGCAGCGCCGAAGCCGGTGGGCGTTTGATTCGGCTCCCGACCGGTGACGGAATGGTTCTGCTCTTTTTCCGCAGCCCCGAAGAGCCGGTGCAGTGCGCGGCCGAGATCAGCGAAGTCTTGCAGAAACACCCGCACATCCGTGTGCGAATGGGCGCGCACAGTGGACCGGTTAATAAAATCGAGGACGTAAATGATCGTCTGAATGTCGCGGGAGCGGGTGTGAATATTGCCCAACGCGTGCTCGACTGTGGCGACGGGGGTCACATTCTTTTATCCAAACGATTGGCGGATGACCTGGCCGAATACGGTCATTGGCGCCCGCACCTTTACGATCTTGGTGAATGTATCGTCAAACACGGCTTAAAAATTCACCTGGTCAACTTTCATAAAGGGCCGGTCGGCAACCCTAATCGTCCACGCCGGCTTCAACCGGCGAAGAGTTTGACGCCTGATCGCCGAAATGGGGTCAACGCTTTGCGCCGTGGCTACTTGTGGGCCTCTGGGTTAGCCGTCAGTGTTTTCGGGGTCGCCGTATTGGGTTTTATTCTTTTGCGCGCCTCATCGAACAGCTCGGCTGCCATCCCAGAGAAGAGCATCGCTGTCTTACCATTCCAAAGCTTGAGCGATGACTCGAAGGATTCTTATTTCGCTGACGGTATGCAGGACGAAATTTTGAGTCATCTCGCCAAGGTAGCCGATCTTAAAGTGACGGGCCGCACCTCGGTCGTAAAATATCGGGCGCGCACCGACCTCGATCTGAAAAAAGTCTCCGACGCCTTGGGCGTGAAGTATTTCCTCGAAGGGCGGGTTCAGCGTTCCGGTAGTCGCGTGCGCGTGACGGCGGAGCTTATTAATGGGCTGACCGGTTCCCAGCTTTGGGCGGAGACTTATGACCGTGGCCTGGCGGACGTGTTCGCGATTCAGACCGAGATTGCAGAGCGAATTGTTTCCGAGCTGGAGGCGAAATTCACTCCGGAAGAGAAAGCGGAAATCGAAGATCGACCGACGACTGACTTAGCCGCCTACGAGCTTTATGTGCGCGCCAAAGCCATGATTGCTCGCGTCGTCTTTGAATCGAGTTCGATCGAAAATCTCCGAAAGGCCGCGCAGCTCCTGGCCGAAGCGACCTCGCGCGATCCATCTTTCTTCCTCGCCTATTGCCAGTTGGCCAGTGCGCACGATCAAATCTATTTTTATGGGTTGGATACGACCACGGAGCGGCTCGCCTTAGCTCAGACGGCGGTGGATGCCGCGATCCGCTTGCGGCCTGATTTCGGCGAAACGCATCTGGCGATCGCCGCTCACTACTACTTTGGTTATCGCGACTACGACCATGCGCGGGAGGAGTTGGCGATCGCCGAACGAAAATTGCCTAACGATCCATTCCCGATCGCGATGAGCGGATATATCGACCGCCGACAAGGCCGCTGGGAGAGTTCGACGCAGCACCTGGAACACGCGGTGGAACTCGACCCGCGTAATCTGGTGTTCTTGAAACAACTGGCGCTGAGTTACAATGCGCTGCATCGCTATGCCGATATGCGATTTATCCTTGACCGGGCGCTGGCGATTGCTCCGGATGATCCGGCGCTCCAAGTTCAGCGGGCCGCCATCGATTTGGATGCGCAGGGGAATACAGGCCCCATGCACCGGGCGATCGAAACGATTCTGGCGACCAATGCAGCCGCCGGGGCAGGGATCGCCGACCAGTGGGTGTCTCTAGCCCTATGTGAAGGCGATACTGACGGCGCCAGCCGCGCGCTTGCCGTGATGACGCGGCATGGAGCGCACGAGGAAGGTCTGCCCTATCCCAAGGCATGGTGCGAAGGTCTGATTGCACGTCAGCGAAACGACTTGGATGGGGCGCGAAGTTCCTTTGCCGCAGCTCGGGTCGAGGTGGCAAGTATTGTGCGGGGAAAGCCTGATTCCGCCGAGGCCCTGTCGGCGCTGGGAATGATCGACGCTGCTCTTGGTGATAAGGAGAATGCCGTCTCGGAGGGCAGTCGCGCAGTCGAGTTGTTACCAAGCCGCAACGATGCGATCGTCGGGCCTCTTCTTTTGCAGAATCTCGTCACGATCCATGCGTGGACCGGGGAGAAGGCAACTGCGCTGGAGGATTTGAAAAAGGTCATCAGCGTGCCCTCCTATCTCAGTTATGGACAATTACTCCTCCACCCCTTGTGGGCTCCGTTGCGCGATGAGCCGGGATTCAAGGAGATCCTGTCCTCGCTTGCTCCTTCGTCGCATTGAAGAGCGGATGTTCCTCGCAGTGGTATCCGGTTCCTTCAGCGGCAGGTTGTAGCCGGGATCGGTGATCCCGCCTCACGCCTTGGGAGGGAAATCGCTCTCCAACAACGCGACCAGCATCACCGCTGTCGGCTACAACGGCAAAGATGATGGCGCGCCCCCGGCTTGCGAGAGCGCCCCCGGTGTGGTCTATCTGCCTGACGGGACAACGCCGGCGAATTCCATGAATGCCAAGCCAAAAATTGTCATTGTAGGCGCGGGGGGCCGACTGGGAGCAGCGCTGGCCCGCACCTATGCCGTGGATGCGGAAGTGATCAGTTTCAATCACGCAGCGCTCGATCTCGCGCGTCTGGATCTTTTGGGCGCGACGCTCAGGCCGCTGCCGTTTGACGCGCTGGTCAACGCCGCCGCCTTAACGAATGTGGATTATTGTGAACGCCATCGCGACGAAGCAATCCGATTGAATGCCGCGGCGCCGCAAGTTCTGGCGGAGATCTGCACAGAAAAGAGAGCCCGGTTCATCCACATCAGTACCGATTATGTTTTTGATGGAGAACTGCGCCGCCCCTACACGGAGGACGACCCGGTGTGTCCGATCAGCGTCTATGGCGAGTCGAAGCGGGAGGGCGAGTTACGCGTTCTGGAGGTTAACGATCAGGCCCTGGTCATCCGCGTTTCCTGGATATTCGGCCCGGATCGGCCGAGCTTCGTCGATGCCATTCTTGAAAAAGCGCGCAGCGAAGAGCGGGTCGCGGCGGTGGCAGATAAATTCTCTACGCCAACCTACACCCTTGATCTGGCCGCGATGCTGCGGCCCTTCCTCGATTCGTTTGGGGTCAACGGTATTCTGCATCTCGCCAACCGCGGGGAATGCAGTTGGCGGGAATATGCGCAGTGGGCGCTCGATTGCTGCCACAAATTTGGCCTTCCCATGCGGGCGACCCAAGTGGATGCACTTTCGTTAGGGGAAATGAAGAATTTTGTCGCGCGCCGGCCGGTCTACACCGTTCTCGCAACGGAGAAATACGAGCGGCTGATGGGAAGCGCGCCGCGCGATTGGCACGATGTGGTGGCCGACTACGTTCGCCAAAAGGTGAGGGCGAATCGTTTAGCGACAGACGATCGTGCGGCGCGGAGCGAGCGCAGTTGACAAGGGGGTGCGCCTCGCGTTTGATCGCGCGCAGATGAAGAACGCTTTTGTCTGGTGCGCTCTCGCCCTTCTCACCTGTGCCGCCGCTCGCGCGGGCGTGGAACCACCGCCTCCAACCGCCATCCAACGCGGGCTCGACAGTAATTTCAGCAAGGGGTCGAGGGAATTCCAAAACGTTGCCGGGGCATTTTTCTTCTTCGATCGCGGTGGCAACAATCGGCCCTCGGTTGATCTCGCCGTTGACAGCCTGCGCCTCGGCATGATGCTGAGCAATCCACATGGCGGCTCTAACCTCCTCGCCGGCAATTTCGAGTTCCTCGGAGAAGTCTTTGCCGGTCCGATCTTCGAGGGGCCCGGGAATGTCACGGCGGGCGCGACTCTTTTCATTCGCTACAATTTCATCCAGCCGCGCGCGCGCTTTATTCCCTACCTGCAGATCGGAGCCGGTGGAGTTTACACCGACATCTCCGAGAAAGAGTCGGGCGGCCTCGTCAGTCTGCCGGTGGAGTTCAACCTCCAGGGAGTGGGTGGCACTCGCATCATGCTGAATGACCGCTGGTCGTTGGTGATCGAGGCGGGCTATCGCCACCTCTCGAATGCGACCATCAAGCTGCCCAACTACGGGATCGATTCTGTTGGCGGAAATCTCGGTTTCGGCTTCTTTTTCTAATCAGTCTTATGAAAACTCATCCTCTTCTTGCGGTTCTTGGTCTGTTGCTCGCTCTGCAAATCGCGGCCGATGGTGCCCTCGTTTGGGAAAGCACGGACGCCGATTTGCATCCAACGTTGTCGGACAAGGAAGCCGTCGCGCATTTCAAATACAAAAACACCGGCGAGAAGGCGGTGAAAATCGCTTCCGTTCATCCGTCGTGCGGGTGCACGACGGCGGCGCTGGCCAAGGATGTCGTCGGGCCGGGCGAGAGTGGCGAGATCACGGCGACCTTTCACATCGGCGATCGCTCTGGCGTGCAGACAAAAACGATCACCGTCCTGACCGACGATCAACCGGAACAGCCGACGGTCTTGAAACTGAAGGCCACGATCCCGCAACTCCTTCAGATCTCGCCGACTTTCCTTTACTGGTCGGCCAAGGATGTGCTGGATCCAAAAACGGTCACGGTCAACGTGGGCGCGGATTTCCCTGTCACCAAACTCAAGGTGACGGCGACGGACAAGGCGATCGCGACCGAAGTCGAGCCTGGGCCGGGCGAGAAGACTTTTCGCATTATTGTCACGCCGACCGAAAGCGGCCGGCCCATCAACGCAGCCTTGCGGATTGAACCCGACTTTCCGAAGGAGGCCCCGAAATCGTTTTACGCGAACCTGCGCGTGGACAGCCGGGCCAAGGCGGTGACAAAGTAGCCCGTGGGCCGTTTGCTCGTTAGGCAGGTCCTCCTTCTCCTCGGGCTTGCTTTTCTCCCGGCGATCGGTCAGGCGATTTACTTCCGGGGCGCTGTGTCGTGGCAGCAACCACCGGCTGACAGCGCGATCGTGAGCGTGGCAGAGGCAAAAAGTTGGGGCGCGGCGGTGCTCTGGATCGACGCCCGGAACGACGAACAATTCGCGAAATCGCATGTTCCCGGAGCACTGCGTTTGGACGAAGACGACTGGAACGCGCTCTTGCCCGCAGTGCTCGCGGCCTGGTCGCCTGAGCGCAAGGTGGTCGTGTATTGCAGCCGGCAGACCTGCAATGCCAGCCACGCCGTCGCCGAACGATTGCGCCACGAAGTCGTGCTCAAGAATGTGTATGTCCTGCAGGGCGGCTGGGAGGAATGGGAGAAAAGCGGTCCATGAATGTTGCTCCGGACCGTTCTCAGCCCTTCGACTGGCGCTTGCTCCTGAAGCGGTCGCTCGCCGTGCTCGTGGGCGCGGTTTTCATTTATGCCGGGATCCTAAAAGTGCGCGATCCGCTGGGATTCGCGAGCGACATCAATAATTATCAGCTGATTCCGTGGTCGGTGGGGGTGCGGTTCGCTTTTTATTTGCCCTGGCTGGAGTTGCTCTGCGGATGCGCCCTTGTCTTCCACCGCTTCTTTTCTGGCGCAGTCTTCATCACGCTGGCCTTGATGGTTGCCTTCATCGGTGCGACCGCCTGGGCGAGAATTCAAGGCATTGATGTTTCCTGCGGCTGCTTCGGCAGCGCGGGCAGCAATCTGAGCCCGACGTGGCACCTGGTGCTCGATGGCGGCCTTCTCCTTGGCCTGATCTACTTGTGGTGCACGCGCCAACGCGTCGCGTGAAATTGGCCTAACGATCGTTCGATCGTTCTTCCCAGTAGCCGTCAGATCGCCGCCCGGACGAGCAAGGAGCGGAGCTCGGCCGACGGGCTCAGTTCCACTCCTTCAAGTGCAAAAGGCGCCCCGCTGCTCTCCTGGCCGTTGCGCACCACTACCGTCGTGCCGCGCGCTTGCAGCGTCACCGCAACGACTTCGAAGGCGACGGACAATTCAACGGAGAGCAGCTCGCACTGTGTCGTGACGAGAACACGCATCGTATCGCTTTTCGGAGCTGTGAATTGCAGATTTTGCTGCGAATTGGTCCGCTCCAGGCTCAGACTTCCAATCGCAAACGAGCTCTTGGCAGCGGGCAACTGCGGGGGCCGATGAGTAGGGACGAGGCGCATGGTATCGATCCTGCCGTCGTCGAAAAGTCGGATCGTACCAAGACGAAAACCGTTCTCCAATGGCACGCCATTGAACTCGGACCGATCGGCCATTTTCACCGCCACGATCGGATTGCACGTCTGCAGGGTCGCGGCCTCCAGTCGAAACGACGGCGTCAACTGCATCGATACCACCTCGAGCGCCAGCGTCACGCTCACTGCCGTTGGCCTAACGATTACCGTGGGTGGCCGCCGGACGATCGATGGGGGCCGGACCGCTTTCGCAGGCGGCCGTTTTTCGCTCAAGGTCCGCATCTGCAGCTCGGTCGCCACCGTCTTCACAAGCTCGGTCACGGCGCTTTTCGGTAATTCTATGGTCGGCGGCGTGGGCTCCTCCTTTGCCGGAGGGGGAGGCGAGGTCAGGGAATCGCCTCTGCCATGTCCATTAGGCGGCAGCGCCGCCGGACTCTCTACCGCAGGGGTCGGCGCGGGCGGACTGGGGAGAACGGCCGGCGCGCGCGGCGCCGCCGGCAGCGGCCCGGCAAAGAGAGTTCTTTCGACCTCGTTGATCAGGGCCCCGGAAAGAAACGGCTTTGCGAGCGAGGCGACCACATTTCCATAGGCGGACGCTGTCCGGGCCATTTCGCTCACGTGCCCCGACATCATCAACACCGGGATGCGCGCCGTCACCGTGTTTTCCAGCAAGCCGTGGCAGATCCGGTCGCCCGTCATGTCCGTCAGGCTGTAATCGAGCAGGATCAGATCCGGCTGGATAGCGGCTGCGAGTTCGATCCCTTCGGCACCGGTCGAAGCGGTCGTGATCTGCAAAGTCGGATCGGCCGTCGCGAGGGTGTCGGCGACGAAGATGAGCAGCATCTCCGTGTCGTCGATAATGAGAATCTTCTTCCCGGTTTTGACGGGCACGCCGGCGGGTGGAGGCGTTGGGCCTGGTGATTGCCTTTTAGTCTCTTCCGCCAGGCGACGAACGATGGGCAGGAGCACGACCGGCCACGCGACGTTGACGGTGGACGGAACGTCATCGGGCAGATCCGTCTCGCTCAGGTGCCCGTCCGGCCAACCGGCGATTTCTTCGAGCGCAGGCGCCCCGGCCAACCGGCCTGTGACGGCGTGGCAGATCTGGCCTCGGCGGAAATAAATCGCTCCGGATTGGCCATCCGCTGTCTCAAGGCGCACAACTGCGCTGCTCAAGGCCAGGCATTTCAGCTGCACGATGTCGACCAGATGGAGATCGCGCAGGGTGCCGCGGTCATGCAGGGAACGGGGCACCGCCCACGGTCCGAGGAGGGCCTGAACGGCGGCGCCGAATTCCGCCAGATCGAAAGGTTTCTCGATGAACTGAATGGCGCCTGCGGTGCCGCGCTCGGCCCGCAGCTCGCCGGAGGTGCCGGCCGCGATGACGAGCACGCGTGCATCGGGATGGCGCGTCTTGAGCTTGTAAAAGAATGCGATCTCGCCGGTAGGCGGAGGATCCAGATCGAGCAGGAACAACTCCGGTTGCATCTCTGCCGCGATCGCTTCGGCTTCCGCGAAACTGTGCGCGACCCGCACGCTGTGGAGGGGTGCGAATTTGCGCAAAGCCGACGTCAACGCCACGCCCAGGGCGCCGTATTCTTCGACGAGAAGAATCCCGCCCGGAGGGTTGCTGGAAGACTCAGTTGGCAGGATGGAAGGCACGGTTAGTCACGCTGAGAGCGTCCGAGAATAGGAGAAGCGTCGGACATGTCAAAGCAACGCCAACGCAAGTTGCGTGCCCCGGGGAATTGTTAGGGGCGGGCGCGCCGGATTATTCGTAGCGGAGGGCCTCGATCGGATCGAGCGAAGCCGCCCGATAGGCCGGATAAAGACCGAAGCCGATGCCGATAGCCGAGCAGACGAGGAGCCCGGCGATCGCCCAACCGAACGGGAATATCAAGTCCACCTTCAGCCAGAGCGCAAGCAGATCGCCCCCGATCACTCCCAGGAGAATGCCCAGGATTCCGCCGGCCTCGGAAATAAAGACCGCTTCCGTCAGGAACTGGCGCAGGATATCACGATTGCGCGCTCCGATCGACTTGCGCACCCCGATCTCTTTCGTCCGCTCGGTCACACTCACGAGCATGATGTTCATGATTCCGATCCCGGCCGCGAGCAGGGCGATCGTGCTGATGACGAAGGCACCGATGCGGATGACCCCGGCAATGGATTGAAACGCGCTCTTGAGGGAGTCGTTGGTGTAGATCTCGAAATCATTCGGCTCCTCTGCTCGGAGGCCGCGGGCGATGCGCATGGCGCCGACGCCACGATCAAAGGTGCGGTTGTAATCGAGCTGGGAGAAAGACTGTGTCGCGATATTTACTGTCCGGTTAACCGAGCCGTAGTCTTCAAGCAACCGCGTGATCGGCAGGGCCGCAATGTCATCCTGGCTTCATGCCGAATGCCGTCCCTCTTTCGCCCATCACCCCGACAATCGTGTAGGTATGACCACTCAGCTTGATGACCCGCCCGATGGGGGATTCGTGGGGAAAAAGCCGTTGCTCGATCGCGCGGCCGACCACAAGGACGCGCCGACTGAGCGCGACATCTTCCTCATTCAAGTTGCGTCCGTAGGCAAGCGTATAGGCGTTGGCCGCGAGGAAACTTTTGTTTGTGCCGACGATTGTTATGCTGGGAGTCGTCTTGACGCCCTTGTAGACTGCCTGTTTGCCTTCGTCGAAAATCTTCATGCAAACTTCCTGCGCGTTGCCCTCCATCAGCTCGGCGTAACGCTGCGCTTCGTGGTAGCTGATATCGCGCCGGTTCTCGTATTTTTTCTGGCCCCGTCCCCCGGCGCGGACGTTGATCGGATATTTGGCGAACTGGAAAATGTTGGAGCCGAAGAGGGTCAGCCCCGTCTCGATCGAACCCTGCATCGCCCCGATCGCGGTCATGACCGAAATGACCGAGAAAACGCCGATCGTGATCCCAAGCATGGTGAGGGCGGAGCGCAGTTTGTTCGCCCCGACCGAGGCCAGGGCCATCGTTAGGATTTCACGAAAGTTCATAGGGAATTGGAGTAATGGAGTGGTGGAGTAATGGAGTGTTGGCGCATTACTCCATTACTCCAACACTCCATTCCATCACTCATACCGCAGCGCCGTGACCGGATCGAGCCGCGAAGCGGACCAGGCCGGCGCGATCCCGGAAACCAACCCGGTCAAGATCGAGACAATCATGCTTGCGATGACCAGGCCGAACGAAAAACGGATCGGGAACGATGGAAAGGCCGCGGCCATGCCGAAGCACATCAGGTAGGCAAAAACCAGCCCGATGAGCCCGCCGACCAGACAAAGTGCGGTCGATTCAATCAGGAATTGCAGAAGAATCGTGCGCCGCCGCGCGCCTAACGCTTTCCGTGTTCCGATCTCTTTCGTCCGTTCCTTCACACTCACAAAAGTGATGTTCATGATCCCGATCGCCCCGACAAAGAGCGACAAACCGGTGATAAAAAGCCCCGCGATCGCGATTGTCGTCTTGACCGCGTCGAGTGTGCTCTTGAAGGCTTGTTGTTCGTTGACGCTGAAGTCGTCCCTCTTCTCCGGGGGAGAGAACGCAGTCGGCGCATGAGGCCGGTTAACTCATCCTTGGCGTCCGCCATGTGCGTCTTGTCGCGCACCTTCACTCGCACATCCGCTTCGCTCTTGGCGCTGAAATATTTTTTGAAAGCGGGCAGGGGGATGACCACGATCGAGTCGAGGCTGAAAAGCCCGAGAAACGTGCCCTGGCGGGAAAGCGTTCCCATCACCTCGAATGGGTGGCCATTGATCAGGACCTTCTTCTCGAGCGCGCTGCGCCCGGCAAAAAGCGCGTCGGCCACGTCGTAACCGACGACACAGACTTCCGCGCCGCCGCGTGATTCCAGTTCGTTAAAGAAGCGGCCTTCGCTGCAATCGAGCGTGGAGAGCAAGGTGTAGTCCACCGTCGTCCCGAGGATGAAGACATTTTCCACGCTGTTATCGCCCGCCTTCACGCTCCGCAGCAGACTCATCGTCGGCACGGCGATCATCAGATTGGAATTGGGCGTCGCGGCGATCGTGTGGTTGATCTTGTCCGCATATTCGGTCCGGATTTTTTTGCGGTCGCGGTAGTTCCACCAGTCGTTCATCCGCGTCCAGGGCCGCTGTGAAACGTAGAGCACATCGTCTCCGATCACCGACATGCTCTTATCAAAGCCGGTCGAGATGCCGTTGATCGCCGTGCCCATCAGGGTAACAGCCACGATACCGATGATGACGCCGAGCGCGGTCAGCATGGAGCGGGTCTTGTTCGCCGCCATTTGCGCGGCGGCGATTTTCCAGCTCTCGGTCAGCTCGTAAAGAAACCGCTTCATGTCTTTCGGGGAAAATTACCGCAGAGTTCGCCGAGGATTTTCGGATAGAAATTCATTCCCCTGCGGTTAATGGACTCCGACCGTTTCAGGAGCGACCGACGGAGACATCTCATCGCTTTCCACGACGCCGTCGCGCAGATGCACGCTGCGTCGGGCGTGGCGGGCGATGTCGGCTTCGTGCGTCACCAGAATGACCGTGTTGCCTTGCTGATAGAGATTTTCAAAGAGCACCATGATCTCTTCGCCGGTCTTGGAATCGAGATTACCGGTCGGCTCGTCGGCCAGAATGATCGACGGATTGTTAACCAGCGCGCGCGCGATCGCAACGCGCTGGCGCTGCCCGCCGGAGAGTTCGTTAGGCTTGTGCAGTCAGGCGATCGCCCAGCCCGACGTCGTCAGCGCCTGCGCGGCGCGCTCCTCCCGTTCCTCGGGATGGATGCCGGCATAAATCAGGGGCAGCTCGACGTTGCGCAGACTGGTGGAGCGGGGGAGAAGATTGAAAGTTTGAAAGACAAAGCCGATCTCGCGATTGCGGATGGCGGCCAGCTCGTCGCCGTCCATCTCGGAGACATTCTTGCCGTTGAACTCGTAGCGGCCGGAGCTCGGCGTATCGAGGCAGCCGAGCATGTTCATGAGGGTCGATTTGCCGCTCCCGCTCGGCCCCATGATGGCGAGATATTCGTTGCGCCGGATCTGCAAAGTCACCCCGCGCAGCGCGTGGATGATTTCCTCACCCATCACGTATTCCTTCGTGATGTTCTCGATGTCGATGACAAGAGGAAGTGACGAGTGATGAGTGACGAGTGACAAGTTAGGAGCGCGCCGCCAGCTTGCGACGCAGGGTGTTGAGCATTCGGTGCAGCTCTTCGATTAGTTGGAAAGACGGAGCGGCATCGGCGTCGCGACAAAACTGTAGCTCGACCGCGAGAATCAACTGCGTGTCCAACTCCGCCACCGATCCCTCGGCGTGCGAGATGAACTGAATGAATTCTCCGGTGGTATGGCGGGCCTGGCCTTCCGCGATATTCGATGGGATTGAGACTGCCGCCCGGCGAATCTGGGCGATCAAGCCAAACTTTTCCTCCGAAGGAAAAGCCCGCGTTAGCCCGTAAACGAGTTTCGCGAGCGCGATGCCTTTTTGCCAAACAACCAGATCCTTGTAACTGCGAGTATTTGTTTTCATTCCAGACGTGATAACCGCGCCAGCGCTTCTCGTCACTCGTCACCTGTCACTCGTCACTTTTCTTCACTTCTTCCCCGCCTTTTCCATTTCCACCTTCGCCCCGTCCTTTAGCTTGCGGCTGATCGCGCTGTAGCTGCCGGAAATCACTTCGTCGCCCGGTTGCACCCCGCTCTTGATCTCGATATTGGCGTCATCCGCGATCCCGGTCGTGACTTCCACCATTTTCGCTTTGCTCCCGTCTTTCCGGAAAACAACCTTGCGCAGTTTTTCCCGCTCTTCTTTTTGCGCCTGCTTGGCGACGCGCTCGTTCTCGACCTCGGCGTTGTTGTCCGCCTTCTCCTTCGCCTCGGACGCCGTCTTTTTCTTCTCGATCTCTTCCGGGCTCAGGTTGCTGTCGCCGGTGCGAATGGTCACGCTTTGGATCGGCACCGCGACGACATCCTTCACCACGGCGGTCTGGATATCGGCGGTGCAGCTCAGGCCCGGGCGCAGCACCATGTCGTGGCCTTCGAGGCGAATTTTCACCTCGAAATTAGTCACCTCTTCCTGCGTGCCGGTACCGGTGGTTTTGCCCGTATTGGCGATCTGTTCCACCGTTCCGGGAAATTTCCGGTCGCCATAGGCATCGATCGCGACTTTGCAGGAGTCGCCGATTTTTACATGCACGACGTCGTTTTCGTTCACATCCACCACCGCCTGCATGTGGTTGAGATCGGCCACGCGCATCACTTCGGTTCCGGCAAATTGATTTGTCGCCACCACGCGCTCGCCCAGCTTGCTGTTCAGCACCGTGACCACGCCGTCGAGCGGCGAATAGATGGTCGTTTTCGAAAGCTGATCCCGCGCCTGGCTCGAGCTGGCCTGCGCACCCTCGATGCTGTGCAGGCCGGATTCATACATTGATTTGGCGGCGTCGTAACTGGTCTTGGCGGCGAGCATCTCGGTTTGTGAGATCAGCTTTTTGTGAAAAAGATCCTCCGCCTGCGTCAGATCCTGTTCCGCTTTTTCCATCGACGCTTTCTGCTGCCCGCTGACCGACTCTGCGGTACTGATCGCCGCCTGCTGTTGCTCGAACAGGGCCTTGTAGGAGTCGGGCCGGATTTTCAAAAGCAAGTCGCCTTTTTTCACTTTCTTGCCGTCCTCAACCGGCAGTTCAATGATCTCGCCCGCGACTTCCGGAGAAATTTTCACCTCGGTTTCGGGCTGGACTTTGCCGGTGGCCGAGACCGTCTCGATAATCGTGCGCCGAGCCGCCTTTTCTGTCGTGACTTCAATCGGTTTCTCGCGTTTGCCGGAAATGACCGAGCCGATAATGAGGAGCAGAATAAACCCGCCGATGCCCAGCCAGATGTAAAGTTTGCGGCGGGACCTTCGCTTGCGGCGAAGCGGTGCGGTAGAGGTGGTGGCGGCTTGGTGCATCGAAGGCGAATTCTTGTCAGAATCAGTGGGTCTTTGGACCTTTGCAAACATCTGGCGTTCAGTTTGTGGCTTCGCCATCACAGGAAAATCAAGATTTTATGCTGCTGGTTGGCCCGACCAGCCGCGCTTCGATCGTCTCGATTGCCCAGGCCGCGTGCTCGGCGATGAGCGGCTCGCGGTCCTTGGCCGCGCCGGCCAGAGCCGGCAAATCCTCTCGCGTCCCAACGTTGCCGAGCGCCACACAGACGTTGCGCAGGAAGCCGCGTCGCTTGATCCGCTTGATCGGCGATCCGCGGAACATCTCCCGGAATTGCGCGTCATCCAGGACCAGAAAATCGCGCAATCGCACCTGCGTGACGGCCGCCCGGGCCGCGAACCCACTTTCCCGCGACACCTGCGCGAAGCGATTCCACGGGCAGGCGTCGAGACAATCGTCACAACCATAAATTCGATCGCCGATCAATTTTCGAAACTCGAGCGGAATGCTGCCTTTCAACTCGATCGTTAGGTAAGAAATGCAGCGCCGCGAGTCGAGCTGATGCGGCGCGGTAATCGCTCCCGTCGGGCAAGCCTCGATGCAGCGAGTGCACGATCCGCAGCGCGCAACCTGCGGCGGATCAGGCGGCAACTCCAGCGTGGTAAAAATCTCCGCGAGAAAAAACCAGGTTCCCAACTCGCGGTTGAGCAGCATCGTGCTCTTACCATGCCACCCAATCCCCGCTTCGGCGGCAAAATCGCGTTCCAGCACCGGTCCGGTGTCGACATAAGTTTTCTGCCGACCCCCGGCCGCGACGAGAAACTCATCGAGTTTTCTCAGCTTCCCTTCAATCACGTCATGATAATCATCTCCCCAGGCATAGCGCGCGATGCGTCCCCTCTTTCCGACCTCCGACCGCAGTCTACCCGCCGTGGCGGGGCTTCTGGTCTCCTCTTCTTCCCCTTGCCAATAATTCATCGCCAGCACGACGATCGAACGCGCGCCCGGCAGCACTTTTTGCGGATCGCCGCGCTTCCCGGCTCCCCGCCCAATCCAGTCCATGTCGGCAGCCGCGCCGGCCTCGAGCCAGGCGCGAAATTCCTCCGCGTGGCGCGGCTCGGCGGCTTGCGCGATTCGACAATCATCGAAACCGGTCGCGGCCGCGCGCCTGACCAACTCGGCCTTTATTTCAGTTGGAGAGCGCAAGAGAATCCTGGATCGATTGAGCGACCTGGTCGTGGCTGAGGGCAGAGGTATCGATCGCGAAATCCGCCGCTTCCTCATAGAGTGGCTCGCGTTCCCGCAGCAGGATCTTGACAGTTTCGGCGCGATTCTCGGTCTCGAGCAACGGTCGGTGCGAGCGGCGCGCCAGGCGCCTTAGCAGAGTCGGCAGATTGGCCGTCAGGCAAACGACCGTGCCGAGTTCATGCAGGCGGGCCACATTCTTTGGCCGCAGCACGACCCCGCCGCCGGTCACGATGATTGAGGGATGCTCGGCATCGAGCTTTTCCAAGACCATGCTTTCCTCCTCCCGGAACTCTTTCTCGCCAAGTTTGGCGAAGATCTCTGTAATCGACATCCCGAACCCGGTCGCGATTATCTGGTCGGTGTCGAACCGCGGCCAGCCGGTAGCGCGAGCCAGCCTCCGCCCGACCGACGATTTGCCGGTGCCCATGAAACCAATCAGGACGATCGAGCGATTCTTCGCGCTCATTCCTTCAATATGTAATTTCACGCCGATGTTGCCAATGGCGTTTCCAGCCCCCCACCTTTTGCAGCGGATTCGACCCCAGTTTCCGCGACGGCTGGGAGCCTTCGGCGCCGGATGCTGCGGGTTTGGGCAAACAGGCTTTCGGGCCGCCGCGCTCACCGAACACACTTAGTGGAGTAACAACTCCGTTACCAAGCAATGTTCGCGAACGAACTGCGCGCGTTGCATATTCAAGACATGCGATTCACTAATTTTTACACGACTTTTCAATTAACGAAGAAGATATCAGAGATAACTCCGCGTCGCTTCGCCCTGCGATCGGTTCTGCGCCGTCTTGGGAGTGGCACTTGCGCCGGACTGCTCGCCTTATCTCCCCAGCTCGTAAAGGCGGCGCCGGGCGACCTCGATCCGGCTTTCGGCATCGGCGGGCAGGTTGCGAGTGACTTCAGGGCAAACGAACTTGGATATGGGATCGCCCTGCAGAGAGATGGCAAAATGATCGTTGCGGGGATCAGATTCGGCGGCCTCTCCGCGACCGGCGGCGACTTCCTCGTCGTGAGATACAACACCGACGGCACGCTCGACCGAACCTTCGGCCAGGGCGGGCGCGTGATCACCGATTTTGGTCTCACCGAAACCGCCGCTGCCGTGGTCGTGCAACCGGACGGCAAGATCGTTGTCGCCGGCGGCACCTATCCCATCTTTCCTTCTCAAGGCGGCCAGTATGCCCTCGCCCGCTACAATCGAAACGGCTCGCTCGACACTACTTTCGGCGACGGCGGCCTCGTCAGAACCACCTTCGACAGTCAGGGCGCGTTTGCCTCGGCCCTCGTCCTGCAGTCGGATGGCAAGATTATCGCGGCCGGTACCAAATACATCAACTTCACCAGCGACCAATCATCTGACACCGACTTCGGACTCGCGCGCTACAACCGCGATGGGTCGCTCGACACTACCTTCGGCGTCGGCGGCAAAGTCGCGACCGACTTCAATGGTGGAAACGACGACGCTCTCTCCGTTCTGCTTCAGCCCGATGGCAAGATCGTCGCGACCGGCGACGCGGTCAGCCTCTCAGCCTTCTATGACTTCGCTCTCACCCGCTATCTTTCCGACGGCACCCTCGACACCACCTTCGGCGTCGGCGGCAAAGTCGAGAGCGACCTGGGCGCACTTAACCTCGACCAGGCGCGCTCAGCCGTCCTTCAGGCCGACGGCAAGATTGTCGCCGCCGGCACGACCATTGCCCGCAATGGCCTCTCCCAGCCATTTGCCATCGTGCGCTATGACGCTGATGGCACGATTGACAACACTTTCGGTAAAAGAGGACTGGCCAGAGTTGACTTCGGGAGCTTCGACCAGGGCGCCCGCAGCATTCTCCTGCAACCCAACGGGAAGCTTGTTGTCGTCGGTTATGCCGATACCGAGTCATCTGACTCCGATTTCCTGACCGCGCGACTCAATTCGAATGGCACCCTCGACACCACCTTTGGCACGGGCGGTGAAGTCCGCACCTCGTTTGGCGATCTCAACGGCGGAGCCACCGCGGCCGTCCTGCAGCCGGATGGGAACATCGTGGCCATCGGGTTCAACGCCACCCCAACGAGAAAAGGTGTCGATATCGCGCTGGCGCGTTACCTCGGTAACTGAGCCACGCATTTGGCGCTCCGCTCGCCTAACCTGGTCTTCGTGCTCTGCGCGGTGCCCGCCGCGCAGAGTCCTTTTCCAAAGTAGCGTTGTTTTGCAAACAGCTACGCGAATCGAGCGATGTCGCTTGCCGCTCCAATCAAGGCGTCGAGCCGGCCCGATGTCTCGACCGGCGATTGGGAGTCGGTCGTTACAACGGAAAGCCGAGTTTCAGGCCCTGACGCGATGATGAAAGCAAAGAAATTTGGTTCTCGCGTCCACAGATGATTTTTTGTGCTATTGTACGAACGATCAAAAAAAAGGAGAAGTTATGAAACTTTACAAGGTTCTGATCGGTGCAGTTGCAGTAGCCGGCCTGCTCGCTTTCGCCTCTCCGGCGAGTGCGCAAGGGCATGGCCGCGGCGGGGGAGGGGGTTGGCATGGTCGACCGGGCTGCGGCTGGCATGGCCATCCTGGATGGGGCGGGCCTCGTGTCGGCTTCGCCATCGGATTTCCATTCTACGGATGGGGTTATCCGTATGGATACCCCGGGTATGGCTACGGCTATTATGCGTACCCGCCCCCGTATTACGCGCATGGCCCGTCGCAGGTGTATGAGGGCCGCGTGGTCACGCACAGGGACAGAGACGCCAAGGACAGTCCGAGTTACGACAAGTAACTGAACCGCTGCTCGTGATCTCACGCGCAGCGCGCCAACGGGGAGGATTTTACGGCGAGCGCTGGAAGCGGTCGGTGATCTTCGCCGCGTCGCCTCCGAGGGATCTTGTCTGGTTCGGGCACCAGGCGAAACCAATTCCAGTCGTTTCCTGATCAAATGTGCTGGACTTTAGCGAAAAAATCTGAGCACTATGATAATTGAAGCGTCGCGGTTTCTTTCCCATGCGCGAACAATCTCAGAGCGGAAGTCTAGGATGGATGTGGATTGCCATTTTCCTGTTCGCCATTTCGTTCGCGTTCGGCTGCTCCAAGAGCGACGGAACGGCTTCGCGCAACGTTCAACCCACCTCATCGGTGGCGGCCACAATTCCGGCGCCGGCTCCTGTATCGATCGCAACCCCAATCGCGTCGCCGAATCGGCCGACCGCCGCTGAGCGCATCGTGGAAATCGATCGCCTCCTGGCGAGACCTCTGACGGGCACACCGGAGTCAGCCGATGAACGAACATTGCTACGAGCTGAGCGCGCAGCGCTCATTAATTCCGGTCAGGTTCCGTCTCAATCGGAGAATCAGACACCTGGCCAACCTGTCCCGTCGAATACCGCTCCGATGGAGCAGCATTCAAGGACTGATGCGCCGGGCGGTGAGATAGTCATTGCGAAGAGCTCTTCGAGCCTGCCATTCTTGGAGCAGATGACGCCCACCGAACGTGACCATTATTTTCAGGAGCTATGGCTACAAAATGGCTCTTTTGTTGATGTGAATGTGGATCACGGCGGCTTCGGCCGGATTAGACCGAATCGCCAAGGGGCGAACATGCGGGCGAACATGCGGCCTCCCGCCAGAGCCGGGATGGCAAATCGACCCTCGCATCGCGGCCGGTGAAATATAGACTCCGCTTACGGGCTGCCTCCTTTTGGCTCAAGCATCGCAAGGCAACCGGGATGCGCCGCAGCTCCAGGCGTGAAATTGGCGGCGACTGACGCGAGTACCACGCGGCCGCGGCCCGGTTCCTTCCGCCCCGGTGCCCGGCGACCACGTTTACCCGCTCAACCGAAGTGCCCGGCGATTATTCCGCCTTGGCGGTTTCGTGCTTCTTCAGGAACTTGCCCTGGGGATTGACCTCGAAGCCCCATTCTTTCCCGTTCGACGTCACCATGACTTCGTAGTTCCACTTGCCGTTCTTGTCGTCTTCCCGGCGCACCTGCGTGATCTCGCCGCCCGCGGCTTTCTCCTTGATCGTCGCCTGAACCGTCGCCGGCAGGCTGTCCTGCTGGACGACTTCACCCATCGGATCCTCCGCGAGCACGGGGAAGGCCAGAACCAAACCCGCGCACACGGTCGCTGTAGTAATCAACTTCTTGGCTTTCATGTGCCACTTTACTCCCCGCGCGCCATCTAACCCCATTACATTGTTGTAAACCTCGCGCTTCCAATCTTCCTCCAATATGTTGGAGCCGGTGTATGGTGGAGGAGTCAATGTGAACCAGCCGGAATCGCAAATTCGCAATATCTCCGACACGGCGCGCTGGGTGGCCGTCTATCGGGCGCGCGAGACCGAACGGCCCGACGCCGTCTTTCGCGATCCTTTTGCGAGAAAGCTGGCCGGCGAGGTACGGGGAACAGATTGCCGCCTCCATCCCGTTCGCCGAGAAAAACTCGTGGCCCTTCGTCGCGCGCACGTGGTCGATCGACCGCCTCATCGCCGACGAGGTGCGGCAGGGCGCCGACATGGTCATCAACCTCGCCGCGGGTCTCGACGCTCGCCCCTACCGCATGGAACTGCCGCGCTCCCTGCAATGGATCGAAGTGGATCTGCCGGAAATTCTCACCCACAAGGAAGAGATCCTTCGCAACGAGAAGCCGGTCTGCGCGCTCCAGCGGGTGCGGTTGGACCTGTCGGATGAAAGCGCGCGCCGCCAACTCTTCGCAGAACTAAGCCGCCGCGCCAACCGTGTCCTGATCGTGTCCGAGGGATGGCTGATTTACCTGACCGCCGAAGAGGTCGCGGCGCTGGGTCGCGATCTCGCCGCCCCCGCGACCTTCCAGCACTGGATCATTGATTTGGCGTCGCCCGCGCTTCTGAAAATGTTGGCGAAGAAAATGGGAGGCCCGCTCGATCGAGCCGGCGCGCCGTTCAAGTTCGCGCCAGAGGAAGGCCCCGAGTTCTTCACCCGCTGCGGCTGGAAGGTGGAAGAGCTCGACTCCACCATCCACACCGCCGGCAAATTGAACCGTCTCCCCTTCTTCCTGCGCCTCATGGCCAAAATCTCCTCACCCCACTTTACATCCAGGCGCCCTTGGTCCGCCGTCTGTCTCCTCGCCAAACAAGCCGGACTTTGAGGAAACTGGGCTCGCGTGAACGCCGAGATTCACACACTGACACGAATGGCACTAAGATAAGGCGAGTATAGGGCGAAAAGCGGAGTCATGTCGGAGCACAGGCAGCTTGCCTGTGGGGAAAGCAGGCGGCTCGCCTGCTTCGGATTCCGCTACGGGCGGGCCGCCCGCGGGCCCCACAGGCAAGCTGCCTGTGCTCCGGCGCGCGCCTGGCACCCCGAGAGAACCGCCGCGCCCTAACCGTCCCCCAAAATGAAACGCCCTAAAACCCCCTTAACTTAGTGCCATTCCACACTGACGCCATCTCCGCCACTCCCTCGTTATCTTCGTCACCGCACGCCTGGTCAACCCGGCCGGTCAGCTGATCAACTCGCAAGAGGAAGAAGAGGAGACTGAGACAGTCAGCCAGCTTGAACCGCCCGTCTTGCCGCAGGTTCCCCATTACAAAAGATAGCGATCGGTGCGGGCCTCCGAATCCTCCCCACTTGTCATCCCAATCCGCCGCAGGACGAGAGGGACCTTTCGGCTGAAATCAGCGTCTTCCTCTGCGACGGAACTTCTTCCGGCCGGGTCGGGACGCGTCCTGTTGATGGCGATTAGTCGATAGGTATGCTTGAGAGCGTGCCGGCAAACACGTGGCCCGGGATGGTCTCGACGGTGTGGATGAACTTTCGCATCGCATCCAAAACCGGCACCTCCCGTCGATCGAAGACTTCGCCCTGAAGCAAGCGTAAGACTTCCACGCGATGCTCCTTCGACTTGATGAAGTGTGTAAAGGCCGGAAGTAACTTGTAGTAGAGCCGGATAAACTCATACCAGATTTCCGTTCCGGAGCGGAGCTTCATTTCATAGGGCTTAAGCGCTGCCTCGCTAAAGTCATTGTTCTCGAAAGCGTAGCGGATTCGTTCGCATGAATACTTTGCGCTAAAGAGCGCAACGCTCACGCCCGAGGAGAAAATCGGGTCAACAAACCGCGCGGCGTCGCCGATCAGGACAAAGCCGTTACCGGCGAAGGTGTCCATCTTATAGCTGTATTCTCCCTCCAGCTTGAAATCTCTCACCTGCCTGGCGTCGCGCATCGCGTGCTTCAGGTCGGGATTAGAATCGACATACTTTTGAAAGTAGGCGCCGGGCTCGAGGCGGGCGCCTTTAAAGACTGACTTCTCTGCTACGATGCCCATGGAAGTGATCTTGTCGTCAATTGGGATTTGCCAGGCCCAGCCCCTTTCCACGGGCAGGAAATAGATGTGGATGTATTCCGCGGTATCGGTCAGGCTCCTATCGACATTTTCAAACCAGGCGTGGACGGCGAATTGATCAAAGATCGGATCGTTCTTTTTCACCTTCAATTGTTTCCCGAGCAAGGTGTGACGACCGGTCGCGTCCACTACCATGCGCGCCGGGACATCGATCTCCTGGTCGGCAAACCGCATGCGCACCCCGCAAGCATAGTTCTCGTCGTTGAATAAGACCTTGGTCGCACTAATCCCTTGATACACCTTGGTGCCAAGGCTCTCGGCGTGCTTGAGCAAAAGGAGATCGAATTTCTCCCGGTCGACATGGTAGGTGTAATCCTGCTTCACATGCGGGGAAGGGAATTCATTGAAGGCGATGGCTGCTTCCCCCCTTTTCACGGGCGGGTGCCAGGAGGCGCCGTGTTTTTTGACGAAGCCTTCCCGTTCCAGCACCGGCAGAAAGCCAATCTCATCAAATACCTGGACCGAAGACATGACCATCGATTCACCGACGTGAGGCCGGGGGTGGTTAGCGGCTTCATAGATGGCATTCTTGATGCCCGCTTTTGAAAGGTAACATCCAAGCGCTGAGCCGGCCGGTCCACCTCCGATAATTACCACGTTGTCTGGCTTGGAATTCATAGTTATGGTTTTGAGTGTTGTTTTGTTGGAGATCTTCTCAAGCATACGGGAAACTCTCCGGGCAAACTTGCTACTATGGCTCAGCTCGCGCGGTGGAGCATGGCAAATATGCTTTTACCTTGCAATTATAATCCCGCTGAAGCCGAACTGTCATCTTCGTAATGTATCGTTTGGGATGAACTTATCGTCCGCCAGCGCGTTCGTGCACGTCGTGAGCGAAAATTTTGCGCAGTACCCGGTCGAGACCCAACGGGGCCTTCTGGAAGGCATTTTTCAGCTGGCAGACGAATGCCAGGAAGACTTGGGTGAGGCGCCAGATACCCCGAGGAACGCGGAGATCACGACGAACCTGATTTTGTCGAAACTCCTGATCAGTAACGCGCTCAAGAACGGGAAGCTCCGCGACGGATTCCAACAGGCGGCGCAATGTTTTTGGCCCATGGTCGCCCCTTCTCAGGATTCCGTACGATACGAACACCCTTCGGCGCCTTTGAGTTGACAGGTGCAGATCGCGGAGAGCGCCTACTCGCATGCGACGGACGGCGCGACTCTATTTATTGTTTGTCGGCCTTGCTGCATTCGGCGTGCTCTTGATCCTGCACACCGGGAATCGCTTGCACAGGCATTTGCCGGCAACGGCCTATGGCACGGTCGAATCAAATCACCCCGGTGCTCCGGCCGCGACGACTTCACTCGCCGAATCGATTCAAGACCGGTTGCAACAAAACGCGCAAGACCCGCTGAGTCGATTCTTCCTTCAGCTTTTCGCGATCATTACCCTCTCGTATTCCGTCGGCTGGATCTTCATACGCTGCGGTCAGCCAGCGGTAGTCGGTGAGATGCTTGCGGGCGTGCTGCTTGGGCCTTCGCTCTTTGGATTACTCGCGCCCCAAGCCTTTCAGTATGTCTTTGCGGCCTCTTCGCTCGAACCCTTGCGCCTTTTCAGCCAGGTGGGCGTCTGCCTTTTCATGTTTGCGGTGGGTATGGAAATGGAGTGGGCCGAATTGCGCGAGAAAGCCTCCACCGCCATCCTCATCAGCCACACCAGCATCGCCATTCCCTGTCTGCTCGGTGCGGGGCTGGCCTTGTTGTTCTACGATCGCCTCGCCCAAACTGGCGCCCGCTTCGCGGCCTTCGCCCTCTTCGTGGCGATCTCGATGAGCATCACCGCCTTTCCCGTGCTGGTTCGAATCTTGCAGGATCGCGGCATTCTTCGAACTCCCTTGGGCAGCCTGGCTTCTGCTTGCGCAGCAGTCGGTGACGTGACGGCCTGGGCCTTTCTTGCCTTTGTCGTCGCCGTCGCGAGATCCTCCGATTTTGCCTCGGCTGCTTTCTGTCTGGGACTCGTGCTCCTTTTTGTCGCCGCGATGTTTCTCGTTCTCAAACCAAACTTGCCCCGCTGGTTGGGGAAGCAGGCACTCGATCGGCCGCAGCCGTCGAAGGGCGTCCTTGCGATCGTCATCGCAATCGTGCTGGCCTCCGCACTCTGCACCCAACTGCTCGGCATCCGCGCCCTCTTCGGTGCGTTCGTCGCGGGCCTTGTCATGCCAACGGCTGCCGGCGTTTCGCGCCAGGCTGGGCGTCCGCATTGAAAATATTAGCTCCGTCCTGCTCCTGCCGGTCTTTTTTGCCTTCTCTGGATTACGGACGGAAATCGGCTTGCTGCACGGTCGAGTTGATTGGCTCATCTGCCTGCTCATCGTCGTTCTCGCGACAATCGGGAAGCTCGGTGGGAGTTCGCTCGCTGGCCGCCTCACGGGTCTTGGGTGGCGCGACAGCTTGCAACTTGGGGCACTGATGAATACCCGCGGCCTGATGGAGCTCATCGCGCTGAACCTCGGTTACGAACTCCACATCCTCTCGCAACGAGTCTTTAGCATGCTCGTTCTGATGGCGCTTGTTACCACCATCATGACCGGTCCGCTTTTGACTTTGTTTGGACAGGAAGCGCCGGCGAGTCGTATTCGCAGGCTAAGAGAAGCGCCTTGAGCAGGCAGGCAACTGCAGACCTCTCTTTCGTGCGCACCAAGCCGAAAAAACGCGCAAGAAAAATGTCTGAGAACTTTGGGGTCAGCGCGAGAATCGTGCCAAGTCATCGATCGGGCCGTTTAACCTCTTTCTGCGTCGCGGAGGACATTTCTACACGATGCACGCCCCAACCCCACTTCAAGCGCAAACAGGGTGCCCGTGAGAGTCGGGGAGGCCAGGAAAGCGCAAACCGGTTAGGTGGACCGGTCACGCAACAATCCTTTCAGCGATGTCTCCGCATTTTACCGTTTCAGCCTTGCAATTCTTCCTTCCGTTCGGATAGCCTTTAGCAGGACCTCCTCTTAGTATGAACACCAGCCAACCCAATCGACTCCTATGAAAAGCAGCGTCCGGCTCAACAGAAGCAGAATTGGATCAATCCCACTCTCGCTCGCTGGCACGCCGCAGCATGTCCCTCCACATCAAGACGAAAACGATGGCAAATACTGATTCTCGCGTAACGATCCACATGGCGGCGAGCGTCGACGGCTTCATTGCGCGAAAGGACGGGGGCGTCGACTGGATGGAGACCTCAGACGAATTCGGAGACGGGGAGACCATGGACCCAGGATTCGTCGAGGCGTTTCTCAAGACGATCGACTGCTACGTCATGGGATCGCGAACATATGAGACCGCGTTGAGTTTTGAAGCCAAAGGATTCGGGTGGGCCTACGGCGACAAACCCACCTTCGTCCTCACGAGTCGCGAGCTGCCGCGGACCCGGGATACGGTCGAGTTCTACTCGGGCGATCTCTCGCAGTTCGTCAATGGGCGGCTGCGGCCCGCCTTCCGTAGCATCTGGTTTGTTGGAGGCGGTGTCGTCTCCGCCGAATGCCTTCGGCTCGGGCTAGCCGACGAAGTTCGTTATTCGATCCTGCCAATCTTAATTGGTGATGGGATTCAATTCTTCGAGAAGCTCGACCGAGACATCGCCCTCCATCTGGCGGAAGTCAAAGCCTACAAGAGCGGCACGGTGGCGCTTCGTTACGAGGTGCGAGGATCTAGCAGCGAGCCACCTGACGTCACCTGATGGCAAGGCTGAAGGAAGAATTATGAATTATGAAGTGCATATAGCGCTCGCTTTGATACGCTCGCGTACTCGCTTACCCTCCGGGCTTCCCATCTATGTCGTGGCTTGCCAGTTCACTCCATTTGCCAGTCATAGACTCGCTGTGGCGAGCGGTAGCTCAGCTCCATCTCCTTAGGCCGGAGAAGGAACGTCATGAAGCGCACGTGGACGATCATCGGAGTAAACGACGTGCCGCGGAGCTTCCAGTGGTATCAATCACTCTTCGGCCAGCCGCCGACAGCTCCGGGGCATTCCTACTTTGGTCAGCTCCTCGACTCCGATGGAACGGTCTTGCTCTGCCTTCACGAGTGGGGTGCCCATGACCACCCTTCCTTGATGAGTCCCGGCGACGGTAGACCCGGCAACGGTCTTCTGTTGTTTTTCCGAGTCGATGATTTCGACATGGCCCTGCAGAGGGCACGCACTCTTGTCGCCCGGCTGGAAGAGGAGCCGCACGAAAATCCGAACACTGGAACTCGGGAGTTTTCACTCCGAGATCCGGACGGATACTACGTCACGATTAGCGCGCTCTCTGCGGCCCTGCGGGTAATAGCTCTTGAGGGCGTCGCGCAACATGTTGGTGAGCAAGGTGCGGCAGATCGACCGCGCCGCGGCGATGTTCCAAAAGGCGGCCGAGTTGACGCGTCTGAGGATCGTCGCGGAGCAAAGGAGTGAGTCTGGCGCGGTGCTGGCGGAGCAGCTCGAGACAGACCTGGGCATCCGTCGGATCACTCTTGGCCCGGCTGGGTTTGAAAGCCTGGCGGTAGCGAGCCGAGGTGGCCGGATTCACCGGATAGAGAGTGATAAACTCAGAGGTGGCCAAGGCGCTCAAGAGCGGACCTTCGGCCTGCTCGAGGCAGAGGGCGATGGGGCGTCCACCGAAGCGTTCCCGGAGGGCTTGGACCCAGGCCGCGATGGCTTCGGGGGTGTGGGTGAGAGTGGAGGGTTCGCTCTGGCCGGTGGCGCAGTCGTAAAGACAGAGGGCATGGCTCTGGTCGGCCCAGTCCAGCCCGATCAAGGCGGCGAAGTCAGCTTCCTTGGGGGAGGCAAGCTGTGCCGGAGTGTGTGGTCGGTTCATTTTATTTTCCTTCCTTTTTTGGTGGTGGAACACGGCTGGCTTTTATTCAGCGAAGGCATTATTGTTTGGGGCATCGAAGCGATTGCTCGGCATCCGAGGATTCGTTACGAATAAAAGCACGCCCGGTCCCGCTCGAAGCTATGGTTACAATCGTCCAGCGATGGGCGATGCAGATTCGTGGCGGGCCGGTGCGTGTCCCGGTTGTTGGAAGAGGAAGATTCAAAATGAGCGAAAGTTATCAACTCCGCGCTTGTCGGACGCGGCAGAGTTGTTCACACTCTGCGGCCAGAGATGAGGCGGCGTGAGCCAACGCCGCCTGCCGCAGACCGATGAACAACTCTGAAGGACCAATAAGGCGATGCAGCCAACGCATACCCGCTGTTCGCTCCACGTTTTCCATGGCTAAACTATTCCACCTCCGATCGACGCTCGCTCCCGGTAGGCGTCGCTGATCTTATTCTCGTTAGACGGTTCTCGCGCACCGTGAACACTCTGCTCAGTTTCCTTTGCCTACTCACTGGCTTGTTCGCGGGCGAGAGTGGTCTTCTCCAGACGTTTCAGCCCCTGGAGGGTTTTGAGGCTGGTGAGCCTATCGTTACTGCCGTGGCGTGCTATGCGCACAACACTCATACGGGTTGGTATCTGCCTATTTGCTACATTACAACGAGGTACGTGCCGCCGTTGCTCGACGATGCGGCGGTTGGCGACGTCAATCTCGCCTCTCTGTCGGGCCTGTCTGTATGGGCTGGCGCCGGTGAGGATGGACGCACAAAGATCACACTCGACTTCACGAATCTTAAGCCAGTGCATGGCTACACCGAAATACAGATCGTAGCGGCTACTTTGGAGTGCTTACGCCGCGTGGCGGGCGAGAAGCTCTCCAACACGCCAATCGAGGCCAAGTATCGGTCGGACGGGCAGAACGAGATCAAACATTTGGTAAGCACCTTCTTGAAGCATCCGATGGACATGGAGTTACACCTGCCATGAACGAATCGTCTAACCGGACGCTGGAGACTGCGAGCCGCCGTACGACCTCGTTTTCGATGACTTCCACCTCTTCACCCGCTACGACGCGCGCCCTGGCTCGCAGCACCTCAGCTCCGTCTCGTTAGGCCTCGGCGGAACGCAAAACACCATGGATGCTAGAATCGCGGCAGATTTCGCTTTTGGATTCGCGAGCGCAGCCCGGATAATCGCCGATATCGTTCCGGATCGATCCTCGCCACCGTGCAGTCGTTGTGACGGCGGAACGGAAAGGGCAGCCCAGGATTTGACTTCAGGAGACCTGGCGGGTTACCACATTACAGGATGATGGCCGCGACTATATCGGAGCTCGATCTTCTGAATCTGGTGCGCTCTTGCGGGCAGACAATCAGCACCGACTTCGCGCAGGTCATCACCATCACCTTCGCGATGGTGGTTGCGATCTACTATTTCCTGCATCAGGCCGGCATCCGGATGAAGATCTTCGCCTTCGCGATCTATACCTGCGGCATGCTGGCTTATCTGGGGATGATGTTGCGGAATCGGGCGTTGCCATGGGGGTGTTGCAGGCTCTCCACGCCATCCCAAGGTCGGCGCAGTCGTTACCGACGCAATCCTATCTCGGTCTGAGAGCCAGCTGGGTCGGAACCACCGCGACGGTTTTGCTGAATCTCGTCTACTGGGTGACTCTGGCTTGGCACGGGCTATCTGCTCTTCTTCTGGCGGAAGCCGGGTGAGTCGGCGCCGCTGCGAGATTGAGAACGCGCGGATAGGGCGGCCGGGCTTTAAGTTGAGCGCCACAGAAACGGCTCGTGTTCGTCTGGGGTCGGCGCGTATCGTGAGGATTCCTCGCCCTTCTTAATAAGACAATCGCCAGAAGCGCCGGTCGCTCGGCGCGGTGAATTGTTCGTCGAGATAGCGGTCTTCCCAGATGGCAGTGGCGGCCGGAAGCGGGCTTTGATCGGTCCAGTCGGTGAGATCGGGGGAACGGCCTAACGTAAAGGGAAAACCGAGCGGCGCTACGAAGTGGAGACGAGCAGTGCCACCTGCAGGAACACAACTCACTACGTCGAGGCGCGGTGGGAATTTCGCGAGCGCGAGCGGGTTCGGTTCTGTCCAAAGGCTGAGGGCATATTGGAAGAAGGTCGGGAGCCGTCCGCTCCACGCGCCTTCGTTGTGGACCGCGCCGCATTGCGGGTAGATCAGGAGCTCGGAATTGATCGCGTAACCGACGCTCTGCCACTGATTGTAAACGCTGAACGCGCCGAGCCAGTAAACATCGGAGCTGCCTTGGCCGCCCGGGCTTTCGGTGCTGCCGATATCCAGGTAGATCGTGAGCGGCAGCTTCGGGGCGGGGTTGAGCGTGTTGCTGATAAAATTCGGCCCGGCCCAGAAAGCGGGCGAGAAGACGCCGATCTTGCCGAAGACGCCGCTGTTCGTCATGCCCATGTAGGCGGTGAGCAAACCGCCTAACGACGAGCCGGCGGTGATGTTGGCTGCCGCTTGCGTCGGCTGCCCGGGCTGGTTCAGGGTGCGGTAGTTGTAGTCCAGCGTCGGGAGCACGTTGTCGCGCAGGAACTGGACATACTTGTCAGCCGTGCCGGGCGGCTCCCCTGATAACTGGTCGCCGGGCGGGATGTATTCGATCTGCCGGTCGCTCCCGTAATCGTTGCCGTTGTCGATCGCGACCAGGATGGCTTCGCGCATCCGGCCTTGCGAGGTCTCATAAGTGGCGACGCGATCGGCGTCCCATGTGCCGGATGTTCCGCCGGGAAAGAAAACATTCTGACCGTCGTGGAAATAGACCACCCGATAACGCCGGATCGTGTTCTCAACGTATCCGCGCGGGAGGAAGATATGAATGTTGCGGCCGGGAATCCCGCTCACGGTGCTGTTGACGAATCGGTTCGCGATACTGGGCGCAGAAACGCTGGCCGGCGGCTGGTAGTTGAAAACCTGGCCGTCCCGCACGGTGAAGACGTCCAGGCTGGTGCGATAGTTGTAGGGCGGTGTGAGGGATTGATAAGGCACCGGGATGGCCGGCGCCGCGCCCGCGGGGTGTTCTGGGGCGGCGCGGGCGCGTTGTCGTAGTGCCCGTTGCCGTCGTTGAAGACGAACTCAATCTCGTCAGCCGGCGACGCGATCGGTGCGACTTCGAAGATGCTTTCTCCCGAAATGCGTCCCGGGCCAGCGCGCTGCATCGCGACCTGGATGAAGCTGCCATTCTGGGTGTTGTCGCGAAAGAGAAGATTGGCCGAACTCCAGGAGGAATAATAGCGAATCAACTTTCCCGAGTAGGGCGGCGTCGCGGCATTCGGGATGGTGTAACTGAGGGGCTGACTAATCGCCGTCGAGCTACCGCTGCAATACGTGGTCGTCGAAATCGGGTGGCTGTTATAGGTGTAGGTAACCTGCGCTCCGGCCTCGAGCGCGATCGAGCCCGACCAGACATTCCCGGCCGACCAATGGAGCTTGATTCCCCAGGGTTGGATGCGACCCGATGTGAAATCACGGTGCGCTCCGGAGACAAAAACTTCGTTCCCCGAGCCGACATCCTGGGTGATGGAAAACGGCACCGACACCCGGATCGGATTGGTCGCCTGCAAGCGATCGGTGCCGACCATGAGAAACGCCGCGAGCAAGATGAGGTGTGAGAAAGGCGCTCGTCGCCTGAATAGATGCGCCATGCGCCTAGAAAGTGCCAGCCGCTTGGGTCGGGGTTGTATCCGAAAACCGCGGCGATGTCAAAGGCGGAGAGCGGGCCGTGGCGGTCATTTGTTAGTTATTGTAGACGGGTGGCGGGGGACACTTGTCACTGCTCGCCACCCGTTGTTCGTTGCGGGATGGCGATTGCTTCGATCAACCCGGCTACGAGCGAAACGCTGCGGGAGTTCAGTGCGCTGACCGATGCTGAGCTGGAGGACAAACTTGTCGCAGCGGAGCGAGCGTTTCGGATTCATTGCGGCACGACCTGTTCGGACCGCGCCACCCTTCTTCTCGCGGCGGCGGACCTGCTCGAGCGGGACGTTGATAGGCTCGCGCGCACGATCACCCTGGAGATGGGCAAGCCCATCGGCGCGGCCCGCGACGAGGTGCGCAAATGCGCGGGGGGCTGCCGCTACTTTGCGGAAAACGGCGCACGTTTCCTGGAGGAGGAAGTCATCCAAACGGCGGCGGCGCGCAGTTCTGTTCGCTGGGAGCCGTTAGGCGCGGTCCTCGCGATCATGCCTTGGAATTTTCCGTTCTGGCAGGTCATCCGCTTTGCCGCTCCCGCCTTGCTCGCGGGCAATGTCGGACTGCTCAAGCATGCCGCGAATGTCCCCCAGTGTGCGCTCGCCCTCGAGGATGTTTTTCGAAACGCAGGGGCCGCCCCCGGAGTATTTCAAACGCTCCTGCTCGGGTCGGAAAAAGTGGCCGCGCTGATCGCCGACCGGCGCGTGCAGGCGGTGACGCTGACCGGAAGCGATCAAGCAGGGAGCGAGGTGGCCGCTGCTGCGGGCCGCGCGATCAAGAAATGTGTGCTCGAGCTGGGCGGGAGCGATCCGTTCATCGTCATGCCGAGCGCTGACCAGGAGGTGGCCCTGAGGACGGCGGTGAAAGCGCGCACCCAGAACAGCGGCCAGTCCTGCATCGCGGGCAAGCGGTTCCTGATCGCGGAATCCATTTACGACGATTTCGTTAGGCAATTTGTCGAGAGGATGAAGACGCTCGTAGTGGGCGACCCGCTCGATGAAGCGACGGAGATCGGACCGCTCGCCACGTTCTCGATTCGCGAGGGCGTGCACGAGCAGGTGCGCAAATCGGTCGCAGCCGGCGCCCGGCTGCTCAGCGGCGGCGAGCCGTTGGCCGGTCCGGGAAATTTTTACCCGCCGACCGTTCTGGCCGAGATTCCGGAAGATGCGCCGGTTTATCGCGAAGAGGTATTCGGCCCGGTCGCGCTCCTCTTTCGGGTCAAGAACGCGGCCGCGGCGATCGCGCTCGCGAATGAAAGCGATTTCGGGCTGGGCGCGAGCGTCTGGACGAACGATGAAGGCGAGCGAGAGCTTTTCGCAAGAGAACTCGACTGCGGGATGGTTTTTGTGAACGCGATGGTCGCATCCGATCCACGGCTGCCCTTCGGCGGGGTCAAGCGTTCCGGTTACGGCCGCGAGCTGGCGTCGTTAGGCATGCGCGAGTTCATGAACGCCAAGACAGTGGTGATCGGAGGTTAGGCGTCTCGCCCGACTTGGCCGCCGGCCTTCCAGGCTGGCGATTCCGGCAGCGACGAGGACATCTCGAGCGATTTCGCGCCAAGTCATCTCCGCGCGGCGAGACTGAATTGTCCAAACCTCACGCTAGCGAACCGTGAGGGAAGCGTTACTGCTGGTGACGCTGCCGACATTGTTTGTCAGAATGACCGAGAAAAGCGCCCCGTTGTCCTCGGTTGTCACCGGAGGCGTCCTGTAGATCGCATTCGTGGCCCCGGCGATGTCGGCGCCATTCTTGCGCCATTGGTAACTCAAAGGGGTCGCGCCGCTGGCCACAACCTGGAATCTGGCATTCTGGCCCACTCTCGCTTTCGCGTTGGCGGGCTGCTGCGTAATCTGCGGAAAGCCGTCGGGCGTCGGAGTCGGGGTTGGCGCGAGAACTGGGGTAATCATGTCGGCCCGAATTTCGGCCTCGCTTCGCGCCTGATTATAGATGCGAACTTCATCAATTGTTCCAACAAAGTATTCTCCCCAGATGGAGTTGCCGCCAAAACGGAGAGCTCCTCCGGAAGTGATGATGTTGCCTGACTCGAAAGCGCTCGCCATGACTATGCCATTCACGTACAACGAAAGCATGGTGCCATCGTAAGTCGCGGCCAGGTAGGCCCAGGTTTTCAGGGGAAGGGACTGCGGCTCGACAATACGACGGAGTCCTCCCGCATCTGTCGAGATAGATGAGTTCGGCTGACCTAAAGGATCCGCCTGAATCATATATGCGAGGTCGCTGGGAGGCGCTTCTTTAAGAATAATAGTCGTCCAGGTTCCCGGAGAAACTGTTGGGCGGGCCCATGCCTCCAGGGTCATCCCATTGCTGAGATCCAAAGCATCCGAGTCATTGACGGTAACCCAGCTGGTTCCATCGAAGTTAAGTGCACTGCCGAATCTTCCCTGTCTGGTCCAAGATGCGCCGGTAATGGTTCCCGTATTACCATTTCCAGACGCGTCTATCACTGTTGTTCCGGACCCCTCATTAAAACCATACGCTGCCACTAACGGATTCGTCGCGACATTGCTCACCGTCACTGAGACCGAGTTGGAGGCGCTGTTTTCGGCCAGGTCCCGCGCGACCGCTCGCACCGCGTGCGTTCCGTTACTCACGCTCCGCGTGTTCCAGGTGGTGGTATAAGGTAGTGATAACACCTCGGTGCCGAGAGTGGCGCCGTCCACCTCGAACCGCACCCCCACCACGCCCCGGTTGTCGGTCGCCGTTGCCGAGACCACTATGGTGTTCGACAGGATCGCTCCTCCTGCGGGCGCTGTCAGCGTGACCGACGGTGGTTCCATGTCTGGAGCTCGGATTGTCTCAATTCTCAGGATCCAATCGCCTTCACCAACGCTATTGTTGCCGGGCGGGGTGAATACGCGCGTGCCGCTGTCGGGCAGTCCGATACCTATATTCGTGTACGCCCCGCTCGTCGGATCGAACCAGCGCGCCCGCGACAGACCGCTCATGGCAGTCATGTCCACAGTGATCGTTCCGCTGTGAGCGGGTGGAATGTAAGCAACGAGCAACGCGCCATCGAAAGTCGCCGCGGCAGCCACGTAGTCGTCGGAACTCACCGAGCCGCCGCCAGCCGTGATCAGGTTTCGCATTCCGCTCAGACCGGAGGGAACCAGTTTGTACCATCCGATCGAACCGATGAAGGCATTCAGCCGGGCCATGTCGCGGGAACCCTGCGTATCCAAATGGTCCTGCCAGGCCGGTGCGCGGAACGGCCAGACGTAGCCGTTGCCCGAAATGTAGCCACCGGTCGTGGAAAGCCAGCCCCACCACTGGAAGCGCCGCACCGGTTGGGTCGCGTTCGGGTTGACGCCGTTCCCGTCTGGACCCTCCTCGTCGTAAGGTTCCTCAAGCAGAAAGGCCGGTTCGATCGGAGTATGGGCGTAGGCGTTACGGCCGATGCTTTTGACGTCGCCCGTAAACGAATAAACGCCGTTGAGCGTCATGGCCGCTCCAAAGGTCGTCTGGTCCGTTGCGATCATTCCCGAGTCCCACTCGGCGCTGAAGTAGATAGACTGCTGCCCCGTCACGCTCTTAAGGCCGATCAAAAGTGCAGTTTCCACATTGCTCTGAGTTGAGTCGAAAGTACCTTTGTCACCGCCCATCATCCAAACGAGGTTCTTCTGGTTCCGATAGCGGTTTGCAATCCAGGCACCGTAGGACTGCATCTTCCTCGTGCCATTAGCCACCATCTCCTGCATCCAGCCCTGATCGCCGCCTTGTAAACCCGCGTAAGCCGGAAACAAGAAGACCAGAATCCCTTTGGCTTCGCAATACGAGAGCAACCCATCTACAAAGCTCCAATAATTTTTGCTGGGGGTGCCGAAGTCGGGCGCTTCTTTGTTTATGTCGCCGTAGGTAAGCGAACCGTTCCAGGCGGTACCGTCGAGTCGCTTGAGGAAAGGCGCATCGCCATTGCCATCGAATGGTGGGTTGTTGCCACGGGGATCGTGGTTGACCACATGCAACTCGATCGCATTATAGCCACGCGCCGCCGTGTCATCGATGAACAGCTGGTAATCGGCGACGGAGACCGATGTAATGAACCACGCCGTGCGCCCCATGATCGGAAACGGCACATCGTTTTGGTCTGCGAGATATCGCTCGTCCGCGCCGTTACGGAGCGGGAAGACGGCAGCACCCGGCGCCGGGGCTGCCAACGTCGTGGCGCCGAAGCAAACAATCGCCCAAAGGGTGGGAGACATAAACTTGGCTGATTATATGCTTTTGGCGGCGCTGTTACCACAGAAAAAGCACGTAACGAGAGTATCTTGCCGAGAGACAGGTATGGCAATTCTTTATTCGTTACCGTCCTTGTCACTTGTCCTGAATTGATCTTTCTTTTCCCGGAACAAGATATTGAAGGTCGTGAGCGAGCCATAAGCAGCGAGTGATATATTGCTGAAGTTCGACCTTGTCGACGTCGCTCAGTTTCTCATGCGCGTTTACCTTTTGCTCGAGCACGCGCAGGTTATTGCGGATCATCACGATTTTGTGAAAGAAGGTTTCCAGTGGCACTTCCTTCGCCTGCAAGGCAGCGTCGGCTGGGCGTAGCACGAGCGTGCCCTGCTGCCACCGCGCCGCCAGCCCTTCAACCAACTGATCCGGTTTCTCCAACCCGAGTGCCTCGACCATGGCCTGCGCCGTTTCGCGAATCAGCGTGGAAAGCGGCATCTCCATTTCCGTGAGGCGAGCGGTCGGCTCAGCCACGGTCAGGTCACTGGTCGAGGGATCGACCGTGCGCGGGGCGTCATCGAAGGTGATGTCGGCGGTGTGCTCGGTCAGCGCTTTGATCGTCCCGACGCCGTAGCGCGGATGGCGTAATTGCATTCCAATGTGCAGATTCTGAACTGGGATACCCATGGCAATTCGCAAGCTCCGGTACGGGGCTGACCGCGCAACTCGTTTGTCATCGCGATCCGGCGTAGCGGGAAAGGGACTCGCAGTTGCGATCGCGGGATGACAGTTTTGAGACGGCGAATGCCTAACGAGGCAGTGGCCGGCGCAAGCGCGATCCACCTTCTCTGAAGAAGCCGCCAGGCTGCAAGATTTCTGAATCCAAAGTCACCGTAAGTGGCATCTTACTGGCGATGATGCAGGATTTCCGATTCGCGTTTCGGCAGCTGATCAAAACGCCGGGCTTCACCGCCATCGCGGCTCTCACCCTCGCCGTCGCCATCGGCGTCAATTCGGCCATCTTCGCTCTTGTCAACGGGGTCATCCTGCGCCCGGTCGTGCCCCTCCGTCCGGCGGAAGTGGTCAACGTTTTCACCGCCCGGCAAGGCGCGGCGCACGATTACCGACCGTTTTCCTACAACGAATTCAAGGCCTTGCGGGAGAACAACGATGTTTTTGCGGATGTTGCGGCGATGCAGTTTGCCCTCGCCGGGATTGGGCGCGACGGAGGGATGAAGCGCAGCTTCGTCTTTCTCACGTCGTCGAATTTCTTTTCGCTCATGGGCGTCAAGCCGGTCGTCGGCCGATTCTTCGACGCCGCGGAGTGCCGGCCTGACGCCAACCTGGCGGTGGTCGTGGCGAGCTATCCCTATTGGAAAAAACTCGGAGGCCGGCCCGACTTGATTGGGAAGCCGCTGATTGTGAATGGCCAGAGCTACACCCTGATTGGGGTGACCCCGGACGGCTTCGCCGGGACGCACGCCTTGCTCGCGCCCGATCTCTGGCTGCCGCTCGGAGTCTATTCGCGGCTCGGGTCGGCCTTCCGCGACTCGAACAGCAAGCTGGATCTGGCGGCGCCGAAAAACTACACTCTCAACCTCATCGCGCGGATGCGCCCCGGCCTAACGATCGAGGCAACGAAAGCGCGCCTGCCGGCCCTCGCCAAACGGTTGACCGCGATCCAGCCGGCCGACTCGACCGGCGCGCGGGAAGTGCAAATCCAGAGCGCCGTCGCGTTTCAGTATCAGCACGACGCCGTCAGATGACGGTCCAATCGGTCTTATCGGCACGCTCTTGCTCGCGATGGCCGCCGCGGTCCTGCTCATCGCCTGCCTCAACCTCGCCAACATGCTGTTGGCGCGAGGGGCGAATCGCTCCAAGGAAATCGCTCTCCGGCTCGCGCTCGGAGCCAGCCGCTGGCGAATCGTCAGGCAACTGCTTTGTGAGGGAATGTTCCTCGCCCTTGCTGGCGGTGCGCTCGGTTTGTTCATCAGTCTTTGGAGTAACAGCCTCCTTCTCGGATCGTTAGGCAGCCTTTTCGGCTCGATGAACTTTTCCATCGTGGTTCGGTTGCGGCCCGATGCCACGGTCCTCACCGTCACCTTCCTGATCTGCCTCGTTGCCACCCTCCTCTTCAGTCTCGGACCGGCCCTGAAGGCGTCACGGGCGGATTTGGTGAATGATTTGAAACAGCAGGTCGGCGAACCAGCGCATGTCGGGCGGCTCAACCGCTTTTTTGCGCTGCGGCATCTGCTCGTCATGGCGCAAATCGCGCTCTCGCTCACCCTGCTTTTCAGCGCCGGGCTGTTCTTTCGCGGTGCGCTCATGGCTGGCGGTCTGAATCCGGGATTCGATCGCCAGGGCGCCATCTCCGCAGAGATGGACTTCACCTTAGCCCACGAAGATGACGAGGCGGCGCAGCGGACCATGTTTGCCACGGTGCATCGGGTGCGCGCCTTGCCCGGAGTCCGCGCCGCGGCCCTCACGACAATGCTTCCTTATGGCAACCTGACCGATGCACGCCGCGTCATGCGACTGGATGAAGCGGTCGTGGCCAAGACGGATCCGAATGCTCCGGAACCAGGGGCGAACGGATTGTTCAGCGCCGTTACGCCGGGCTGGTTTGATGCGATTGGCGTGCGCCTCCTGCGGGGCCGCGATTTCACCGACACGGAAGCAGAAAACAAAAACTCGCCGCGGGTTCTGATCATCGACGAGACAATGGCGAAGAAGCTTTTCCCGAAACGCGATGCGCTCGGGCAGCATCTCCGCTACTCGGAGCCGCCGAGCGACGGATCGCCTAACGACTTCACGATCGTCGGCATCGTGAGCGAACATCGGCACGAGGTTCTGGGCAGTGATGTTGCCACGCCGGGTTTTCGCGCCGCTCGCCCAGGCCTACAGCGGCGGCGTCATTTTGCAGGTGCGCCTGGCGCGGGACGATCGGTCCGCGGTCAGCGCGATGATTCCGACCATTCGTCAAACCCTGCGAGAGGTCGATCCGACAATTCCGCTGCTGCGCATCGAGCCGTTCGAAAACATCGTGGAAAAAAACATCGGACTCTGGGCGATTCGTTTCGGCGCGATCCTCTTCGGTATCTTCGGCGGCATTGCGCTGCTTCTCGCGGTCGTCGGCGTCTATGGGGTGAAAGCCTACGCGGTGGCGCGGCGGACGCGCGAGATCGGGATTCGCATGGCGCTCGGAGCAGATCGCGGTGACGTCTTTGCCCTCATCATGAAACAGGGCGCGCTTCAGACTGCTTTTGCGCTCGGCGTAGGGCTGCTGCTCGCGCTCGGACTCGGCCGCGTCCTTGCCCAGATGCTGTATCAGGTCAGCCCGAGCGATCCGGTAGCGTTGATTGCGGCCAGCGTCATGCTCGGCTCCGCGGCTTTGCTGGCTTGTTTTCTCCCTGCCCGTCGCGCGATGCGTGTGACGCCAATGACGGCGCTAAGGACGGAGTAGATCACGCCGGCGTCGCGACAGAGTTCCGGGGAGCGCACGCGCCTCGCGTGCTGTTCGCGGCGCCTCGCCGCGAACCATGGGCGGGTTCACGAGATTGGAGCGCCGTTTCGAACCTTCGTTCGTTCGGCGAGGCGCCGAACGATGCACGCGAGGCGCGTGCGCTCCCCAGGGTTCTGTCGCGACGCTTTTCGTTAGGAGCGCACCTGGCCAGTGCCGCGGATGACGTATTTGTAGGTCGTCAGTTCTTCCAGGCCCATCGGGCCGCGGGCATGGAGTTTGTCCGTGCTGATGCCGATCTCGGCGCCGAAGCCGAATTCGCCGCCGTCGGTGAAGCGGGTGGAGGCATTCCAATAGACGGTTGCGGAATCGACCTCGCGAAGGAACTGCTCCGCCGTCTCTGCGTCACGTGTGATGATGCAATCGCTGTGGTGCGAACCGAATTGCCCGACGTGGGCGATGGCTTCGTCAGGCGAATCGACCACCCGCAGAGCGAGAATGAGGTCGAGGTATTCCGTCGTCCAATCGGCCTCGGTGGCGTGTTGGAGCGGCTGATAAGTGCAGCCTCGCGAGTTCCGCGAACGCGGTCTCGTCGGCGCGCAACTCGACTTTTTTCTCCGTCAAACGCGGCGCGAGTTTGCGCAAAAACTCTGGCGCAACGGCGCGATGCACGAGCACGGTCTCAATCGCATTGCAGACACCGGGTCGCTGCGTCTTGGCGTTGGTCACGATCTCGACCGCCATCTCGAGGTCGGCTTCCCGGTCGACGTAAACGATGCAGATGCCGTCGGAATGTTTGATCACCGGCATGCGGGCCGCGTCGACCACCGCTTCGATCAACGCCTTGCCCCCACGGGGAACGATCAGATCGATGTAGCGATCCATTTCCGCCATCTGCCGCACGGCCGCGCGTTCGGTCCGCGGGATGAGCAGGACGCTGTCGGCCGGCAAACCGGCTCTGGCGCCGCCTTGTTGAAGGGCAGCGGCGATGGCGATGTTGGAATGAATCGCTTCCGAACCGCCGCGCAGAATGGTGGCGTTCCCCGTCTTGGTGCAAAGCACGGCGGCGTCGCTCGTGACGTTGGGGCGGGACTCGTAGATGATCCCGACCACGCCGATCGGAACCCGCACTTTTGAAATCCGAAGTTCGTTAGGCGAGGTCCATTCGCGGATCACTTCGCCGACCGGGTCGGGCAGGGCGGCGACGGCGCGGACGCCCTGGGCCATCTCCTCGAGACGCGGTCGGTTCAAGCGCAACCGGTCGATCATCGCGCTCGGAAAGGCCGCTGCTGGCGTGCCTGGGCGAGATCCTTTTCGTTGGCGGCCAGAATGAGATCGGCGCGGGCCATGATTTCGTCCGCCATGGCCAGGAGCGCAGCGTTTTTGCGGGTCGCGCTGAGTTGAGCCAGCGGACGCGCGGCGAGGCGGGCGCGCCGCCCGTAGTCGAGAATCTCTTCCTGCAGATCCATTGGAAATGCCTCGCCCATTCGTAGCGCCGTCAACTCCACTTCATCACGCGGCGGGGTTTGCTGCGGGCGGCCGGGGCGATGCGAAGCGTTTTGGGACAAGACGCCTAACGACGACGCGCCGTGCCGGTGAGCGGGCTTTCGCGACAAAGCGGGTGCCGGTTTCTTTGCCCGCGAGCACGGCGCCGATCCGATCGGGACGACGGCCGTTGATGATAACGGTCGTGATTCCGGCTTCGACCGCCATCTTGACTGCCTCCAGTTTCGAGACCATTCCGCCGCGGGAAAAGCGGCCCTTGTTGCCGTTCGCCAGTTTTTTTGCCCGGTCCATGTCGCGCACGAGGGGAATGACTTGGCCGTTCTCGTCGAGCAGACCGTCGACCCCGGTAAGAATGATGAGCAAGTCAGCCTGTGCAAGAGTGGCGACTTCGGCCGAAAGCCGATCGTTGTCGCCAAAGCTCAATTCTTCCGTCGCTACGGAATCGTTTTCGTTGATGATCGGCACGACGTTCTGCGCGGCGAGCAGGCGTTCGAGGGTGTTGCCGGCGTTGGCGCGACGGACATAACTGTCGAGGTCGCTGTAAGTGAGGAGAAGTTGGGCGACGTTCAACTTGTAGCGCGCAAAGGCGGTCTCCCAGGCGCGCATCAGCTTGGACTGACCAACGGCGGCGCTCGCCTGGGCGGTGGCCAGATCGGTCGGGCGTTCGGTCAGGGCAAGCACGCTGGTCCCGGCCGCGACGGCGCCGCTGGTGACGGTGACGCATTCGTGGCCTGCGCTGAATGAGCGCGGCCACTTCCGCGCTGAGGTGCGCGAACTGTCTCAGGTCGAGCCCGGGAGCATTTGTCCGGGTGAGAATGCCGGAGCCGAATTTCAGGACGATGCGCAGATGTTTGCCTCGCGATTTTTTAGGGTTGGGCATGGTATTGGCAGCCGGTTCTATCCAGCGAGCCGCTAAAAATTCCAGCGGAAAAGAGGTCGAGCACGCCTCGTGCCGCTGGCTGATTGGCAGGCAGAGAAAGATTCAGAGAGTCAAATAATGCTCCTGGAATACAGGCTGCGGAGTTGGCAAAAAACGAGCGAGGGCGGATTTTTGCCGATTGTTCTTCCATAACTGCCACTTATTGTGTTATTCTTTGGACTTCTAAAAACCTCACTCTCTTTGTCCGATTCGGGGCGGTTGTTTCGACTCAAAGGAAGACCAATCTCATCGGGCAACTCAGATTTTCCCCATGTCTATCGCTCCGATCCGCAAACATTATCTCTGGATTTGGTTCCTCTGGCTCGGCGCCTTCTATTCTGTGTGGGCCTGGCTGGTTTTTGGCCAGGGGCAGTGGCCGGCGGCCAGGGCGCACTGGCCGATGGCGCTGGCCATGGCGCTCGGCAGTTATGTAGCCGGCTCGACGCCGATGGGCGGTGGCACGGTCGGGTTCCCCGTCCTCGTGCTCTTCTTCGGCATGCCCGCGAGTTTGGGGCGGGATTTTAGTTTTGCGGTGCAATCGATCGGCATGATCAGCGCCGCCATTTTCATCATCGCGCGCCGCCAGCCGCTGGCGTGGTCGATGCTCAAGGGCAGCATGCTGGGTGCTGTTCTCGGAACGCCACTCGGAATCCTGGTTCTCTCGCCTTTCATCCCGGAGCTTTGGATCAAGCTCGTCTTTGCTGTCATTTGGGCCAGCTTCGGCGTTCTCCATCTCTATCGGATCAACGAGATTGCGTCGCACGATGGAATGACCGAGTTCGACGAGCGCTGGGATTTCCGGGTCGGAGTCGCCCTGGGTTTTCTTTCCGGTGCGACGATCGCGGCGGTGACCGGAGTAGGCATCGACATGGTGCTTTATGCGGCGCTCGTGTTGCTTTGTCGGGCCGACCTGAAAATCGCGATTCCCACTTCGGTGGTCATCATGGGCTTTACTTCGGTCGTTGGGATTGTGACCAAAAATCTTTCCACCGGACTCCAGCCTAACGTTTACGAAAACTGGCTGGCCGCGGCGCCGGTCGTGGCCCTGGGCGCACCGCTGGGGGTTTACGTGGTCAACCTGGTTGGGCGCAAACCGACGCTGCTTTTTGTTGCGGTCCTTTGTGTCGGCCAATTCGTCTGGACGTGCAACACGGAACGCTCCGCCCTCGGTCTTTCCGGGTTGGTTCTTGCCCTCGGAGCAGTCGGACTTTGTTTACTTGGCTTTGAGAGACTCCGGGCCTGGGGTGCAGTCCTGGTGGGCGAGGCGAAGGCAAAGAAGCTCGCGCGGACCGTAGCCGCGGAAGAGACTCTGAGCAGTTCCGTCTATGCGGGCGTGGGCGCCGTCTCCGAAGACGGCTTCAGATATTGACCCGACGCGTGAAGGACAGCCGCTCGGGCCGAGCAAGTCGGGAAGACTTAGGCTGATCGCTCGGCCCCGAGTTCAACGCGGTTTGGAATTAGCCGATTACATTAACGGCTCCCTCTGAAAAAATACAAAGGATTCGTTAGGCGTTTTTCGTAGTTTTAGGGTGGTTTGCAGTTAAGCCGCAGTACGACCGTAGAAAATTACCGTCGAATAACGTTGCGCCGGAACGAAGACCACCCGGAGGCATCGGAAACGTGGTCTGGTAGTCGGCTCGGCACTCGCCTACTTCGCGCTTTCGCTTACACCGCAGGAACGGGCTACGACAACCGGCTGTTGGTTCAGGTAACAGAACCGTTACCAAACCCTGATTGCGCTCTGGGGCAAGGGTCGGTAGGACAACTCCCAATTCAAGACACCATGAAAGCACTACCAATTCAACCTGACACTCAACCGACCGTTTCCGCGGCATGGAAGCGATTTGCCTCATCCGGCGTGATCGCGGCTTTGCTTCTCACAGCAGCAACATCGTGGGGACAGGGCCCGCCACGAAACTCTTACACCCGAAGCGACCTCGTCTCCGACATCCCCGGCAGGGCGGAGCACACCGATCCGAACCTGGTGAATCCATGGGGCCTCACGCTCGGCAACGAGTTCTGGGTATCCAATGCGGGGACGGGGACATCGACGCTCTATGACCTCGAAGGCAATCCGTTGCCCCTGGTAGTGACGATTCCACCATCGGCCAGCAACTCCGAAGGGATCTCCGCGCCCACCGGTCAGGTCTTTAATCCGGGATCAAACTTTGTCGTAACCAACGGCAGCGCCTCCGGCCCCGCGATCTTCATCTTTGTGAGCGAGGACGGCGCCATTTCCGGCTGGAGCCCGGCTGTCGACCTCAACAACGCCATCCTCGCGGTGGATCACGGGGCTGAGGAGGCGATCTACAAAGGGTTCGCCATCTCTGACGGTCTGGATCGTCTCTATGCGACCGATTTCCACAATGGCAAAGTCGAGATGTATGACGAGAACTTCAACGAGATCGATAACGCGACTACTTTTGTCGATCCCGGCCTTCCGGCGGGGTATGCCCCTTTCGGCATTCAGAGTATCAACGGCTCCATTTATGTCACCTACGCCCTGCAAGATGCAGATAGAGAAGACGACGTCCCGGGGCCGGGCCATGGCTACGTAAGCGTGTTCGACACAAACGGCGGTTTTATCAAGAGGCTGATCTCCCGTGGTCCCTTGAACTCGCCGTGGGGACTTGCGCTGGCTCCGTCGAGCGGTTTCGGGAAAGCCAGTGGCAAACTGCTGGTTGGTAACTTTGGCAACGGCCGGATCAATAGCTTCGTTCTAGACACCGGTGCAAATCGCGGCCCGCTGCGCAAAGAAAACGGTTCTGTCCTCGCCCTCAGTGGCCTGTGGGCGCTCTTGTTTGTCGATACCGATCTCTATGTCACCGCCGGTATCGACGGCGAGGCACACGGAATGTTCTCCGAGATAAACGCCAACCATCCGTAAAACGCGAGATGTCGTGACTGAACAATCGAAGGAAACATGAATGGTGTCACGATAAGTGCAAGGTCCAGCGATGCCTGGAACGACTTGCCTGTCCCCGACGGCCCTTCATCCCTTCGATATTCTTTCTCGTCTTTGAGAACGATTTCTGTTACGTAAAAAAATTGCGTTCGACGAGTGTCTGTCCCCGATCGCTGTTCATTCGAAAGGAAGATTAATTTATGAAAACCAAATACACTTGCTGGCTTCTTACCCTGACCTCTGTTTTCGCTTTGGAGCCCGCCGCCCATGCCACTTTCCACCTGATGCAAATCGAACAGGTTGTTGGCGGCGTTAACGGCGACACGACCGCGCAGGCCATTCAATTGAGGATGCGCGCGACCGGTCAGAATTTCGTCTCCGGTGGCAAACTCATCGCTTTCGATGCTGCTGGCCAAAATCCGATAACCGTCCTTGATGTGGCGGGCAATGTCTCCAACGGCGCGCTCGGCGACCACGTTCTTATCGCGAGCGCAAACTTTCCCAGTCATACGACGCCGACAGCCGTGCCCGATTTTACGATGGCCAATCCTATCCCTGCGAGCTACCTCGCCGCGGGCAGTCTTGCCTGGGAGAGCGATAGCGGAACCGTTTATTGGCGCTTGAGCTGGGGCGGCGCTGCGTATACCGGGCCAAACACGGGCAACACGGCAAATGACGCGGACGGCAATTTCGGCCCGCCCTTCGGAGGTGTCATGCCCTCGAGCGGCACGAGCGCCTTGCAATTCCAGGGAGCCGCGAACGCACTGAGTACGAATAATGCCGCGGATTACCTTGTCACCGCCGGGGCCGCAGTCTTCGTGAACAACGCGGGAGCCAACTTTACGATCAACGGCGCGATGCTGCCGACCGTTTCGATGACTGTGACCGATGGCAGTGCTTCTGAAGTTCCGGCGAATGACATCGGCAGAATCCAGATCAGCCGGACAGGCGCGACCACGGCCAACCTCAGCGTGCGTTACTCGGTGGGCGGCACGGCGACGAACGGGTCGGACTATCGACAGCTGCGCGGGAGGGCAACGATTCGGAGCGGCGCCAGCTCGGCCACCGTCCAGGTTCGTCCGATCGATGACACAATTCCCGAGTCGGACGAAACCGTCATCCTCAGGCTAAGGCCGAACGCGAATTATACAATCGGTTCGCCTGACCGCGGCACGGTCACTATCCACAGCAACGAGTAGTGAAGCATTCATAGAGCACGCAGTCGCGAGGATTGTTCTGGAGAATCACCGGAGCCGCTTTTGCGGAATACCTCCCGCCGGGGACTCGGTATTTCAACGAATGCCAGGATAGAACGACCGTAGTAATCTTCGTTTTTTAGCCGGCAACGGGAGGATCGCCAGACCGGTCTTGAAGCGCCAATTCAGCGGCGTCAACCGCCGAAACGATGTCCGCGTCGATTGCCGGCAGTTCGAGTGATGGCGAGTCTCGGAGAGCCCGCAAGATCTCGGCCTGAACGCTCGGAAACTCTCCTGGAGCTCAGCGTTAGAGCAGCCCCGAAAGCATTCGGGGTTGGCCACGGAGCGTTGCGCATGCTTGTATTCTTCCCAGACGCGGGCCTATAGCTCAGCGGTTAGAGCAGGGGACTCATAATCCCTTGGTCCCAGGTTCGAATCCTGGTGGGCCCAGGGAATTTTCAATTTGAAAATTTCCAATCGCTGATTTGTTCCGCCGCTCGTTGCACGGGCTCGGGAGTATCATGCGATGCGCCCTTTTCTCCGCGCTCATCCTCGTCACGCGCTGCGCGAACCATGAAGACGTTTTTGTTGGCGGCAGGATCTATTTTGTTGATGCCGATTGTTATGCGCGCATGACGCGGGCACGCCTGGTCGCGCAGCATCCCGGAACGATCGTCAGGCAGCAGGAATTTGAAAACTATCCGTCAGGCGTGAGGCCGCATACGACGGCGCCCCTCGACTATTTGATCGTCGTCCTTTCCTGGGCCCTCGCGGCCGTTTACGGCCCAGCCGCTTGACCTGGCCGGCGCGATCGTCTCGCCGTTTCTGGCGTTGGCCGGCGGCTGGTTTCTCTGGTGGTGGTCTCGCCGCTTCGCCGGGCCAGGGCGATGGGCCGCCCTCCTCCTCTACGCGCTGAGCGCCATCCTCGTCCATGGGACGGCGCTCGGCCGGCCGGACCACCAGTCGCTGCTTATCGTCACGCTGCTTGTCGCGCTCGCGGCCGAATGGACCTTGCAGGAAAAACCCTCGCGCGGATGGAGCGATGGTGAGCGGGCTCAGTTGGGGACTGGCGCTCTGGGTTTCGCTTTACGAGCCTGCTCATCTTGTTAGGCGGGTTGGCTCTCTGCTCCGTCGGGGGTCGTGGTTCGAACCTGACTGCACCTTCTCGTCGAATCGGCTGGTCTCTTCTCCTCGGCCTGGTTTTGCTGGCTGCGCTCGTGGAGCGGCGTTGGCCGGCCTGGCCGGGCGGACAGCCATTTTTCGCAAACTGGTCCGCGACCATCGGAGAGCTCAAATCTGTTGGCCTAACGAATCCAGTCTGGCTGCCCTGGTGCGGTGGCCTGGTCCTTCTCAGCCCGCTTTTGCTCGCCTTGGCGCGGCAACGGCGCACCCTTCCCTGGACTTTTGCCGGTCTGCTCGTCCTGACCTTTTTCCTGACTCTCTGGCAGGCGCGCTGGGGCTATTTTTTTGTCGTTGTCTTTCTCCTGACGCTTCCGGCTGCAAATCGCTGTCGTTAGGCCAAAATGGCTGACCTGGGGCGCGCTCGCACTTACTCTCTGCTGCCACTGTCTGCAATTCTGGGATCGGCAATTCTGGCCTAACGAGCAGACGGCCATGCGCCGCGCGCAGGATCGAATGGAAGCCGTGCGATGGCGCGCCGCGGCCAGCCGCTGGCCGACGCTGCCGCGCGCGCCGATTCTGGCCCCGTGGTGGCTTTCGCCCGCGACCGCCTATTGGTCCGGTCAGCCCACCGTCGCGGGCAGCTCCCACGAAAGTCTTCCCGGCATCGTCGCGAGCGCGCGTTTTTTCCTTGCCACCTCCGCGGAGGAAGCGGAGGCGATTCTCCGGCGGCACGACGTGCATTGGGTTTCGTGGCTCGACGGTGAACGGCTTGCCGAGAATTCGGCCGCCATTCTCGGGGTCGTTCCTCCGCCCGGGGCGCTCTGCCGTGTACTCTCGACCGTTCCCCCTCACAAGCGCGCCCGCTTTTCTGGCCCTCACCTGGCAAAACGGCACCTGCAAGGTCTATCGAGTTCGCCATTAAAGCCAAAAAATGCCTACCTTTAGCGGATCACGAGCGTTGACATAGGCGAGCTCCGGCTTCTAATAATGCGTCGTGCTAAAGAAATTCATCCCGCAGAAGCCCGCGGCACCGGTCGAGACCTCCTCGCCCGGCCCGAGTTATGCTGAGGACAACCATGTCCTTCTTATCGAGAGGAAACACCACAAAACACCAACCATGAACGAGCATCAAAAATATATGGCCGAACATTCTGGCAAAGACGTCCTCTCGAGCGATGTCGAAATCAAAGGAAGCATCAAATTTCAAAAGGAACTGCTGATCGACGGCAAAGTCGAAGGCGAAATCAATTCCGATGGTGTGCTGACGATCGGCGAAAACGCCGACATCCGCGGCGAGATCAAAACGAAGTCGATCACCGTCTACGGCAAAGTTCATGGCAACATCACTGTGGGCGAGCGTTGCGAACTGAAGTCGCGCTGCACGCTGCAGGGCGATCTGAAAGCGGCCCGCCTCGTGATCGAGGAAGGCGCCACCTTCATCGGCAAATCCGAAGTGACCAGCGGCAAGGTCGCACCGGCAGGTTCCAACAGCGGCTCGAAGCCGTCCGGAGATCGTTCGCAACGATGAGGCGCCGACTCGCCAAAGCGGCCTTCGCAGTTCGTTCCTAACGCATAGCCACCGCCCGGCACGTCTGTGGCCAAGTCGCCTGCCAAGGTCAGTGTGGAATGTCCACACTGCGGCTTCAAACAGATGGAATATGCCGCGGCCAAGAGCACGCTTTGCCGGCAGTGCGGCAAGCATTTCGTCGTCGCGCACCTGCAGCCGGCCGCGACCAAGGCGAAGCTGCTGGAAATCGGAGGCACGGTGCCAGCGCGATCAATCTTTGCCAGCGCGTCGAAGGCCTCTGGAATCGGCCGCGCATCACCTCGGTCGCCTGCTTCGATTGCGGCACCAGGCAGGAGCTGAATTCGGCCGCCACCTCGACCATTTGTCCTTCGTGCAGCGTCCATATGGACCTGCGCGACTACAAGATTAACACCGCCTTCAGCCGCACCATTCGCACCCACGGCGAAGTGCACGTCACCTCCTCCGGCGATCTCAGCAGCAGCAGCGTCGTTTGCCGCTCCGCCATCATCGAAGGCAAGTTGCGCGGCAGTCTGCAATGCGCTCGAAAGCGTGGAGTTCCGCGCCCCGGCCAAGGTGCAGGGAAAGTTGAGCGCGCCCGAGGTCGTGATCGGGAAAAAGGCCGACGTGCAGTTTTTCCGCCAGCTGCAAGTGGGATCGATCGAGATTCGCGGGAACATGTCCGGCGAGATCGTGGCCGAGACGGTCGTCACGATCCGCAGCACCGGCTCGCTCGATGGCAACGTCGTCGCGCGCTCGATCAACGTGGAAAAAGGCGGCACCTTCTCCGGCCAATTGGTGATCGGCCAGAAGAAGCTGGGAGCAGGCCGAACTGCTTCCGGATGTCGAAGCGATCCAAGCCCGCCGCCGGCGGAAAGGTGCGCCGCCCGCCGCCGCATCCATTTGGTTTGCCCGCCACCTCCTAGTCTGCGCGACGCGATGACAAAGCTGCTCCCGCGCAGTCCCTACGAGCGGCTGGGCGGATACGTTCATCTGCCGCGCCTGATCGACAAGGCGCGCCTGCATCGCAAGGGCTGCTCGACGGTTACAACTACAAGACGGTCGGCTTCGACAAGCATCTCCTCGCCTTTCTGAAGCTCGATCCGGACGCTTTCGAGAAAGCGGCTAACGAACTGGAAGACGACGAGGCCATCCTCGCCTGGGTCCGGAAAACGGCGCCGCGCACACGCCGGAAGAGATCGAGCAATGGAATCAGGCGATGATCTCACGCCATCCCGACACCGCGGTGAAAAAAGCGCGCTTCGTCCATTTTCTGAAGGAAGCCGGGCGGCGCAGGCCGGAAAGACATCCGGACCTACTTCGACCTGATCGAGTTCGACGAAGGCCGCTGAAGTAAGCGCAGGCCTGCGGCGATTGTAGGGCGACCGATCGGAGCACGTCTTGGCTCGACGTCAGACGAACGCGCGCTTACTTCGCAAACTTGCGCGAAGATCTCGTTCGCTTCCTCGAGGGTTTCCTTGCTCCCGATATCGTACCAGGTTCCCTTGATCTGATACGTCTTCACCGGCCGGCGGGTGTAGAGCCACTGGATGAAACGGCCGGGCTGATCGGGATTGTTTCCCGCCGCGATGTAAGTCGTGAACAGCTCGAGCGTCTCCGGCGAAAAATAATAAAGCGCGATCCCGGTCAGGGTGCTCTCCGGTTTCTGCGGCTTCTCCTCGAAGTGGGTGATGACGCCTTCGCGTCGATCTTGATCGCGGAATATTTTTTCATCGCCTCGAGATCGCCCACGTCGTAGATCGCGAGCGTCGCGGCCGAGCCTTTCGCCTGCGCGGCAAAATCCGCCAGCGGTTCGCTGAAAAGATTGTCGCCTGCGACAACGATCAGAGGCTCGCTCGGTCAATTCCTCCCGGTCGATGACGAGCTGAATGTCGCCAATCGCGCCCAGCTTGTCGGCGTCGCTCCGCGAACCATCGTTCACGATCTTGAAAGTGAGCTTCGGTTGCGCCTTGCGCGTAACCGTCCGCCCAGGCCTGAAAATCCTTCGCGAACTTGTCGTTCGTCACGACGTAGACCGTTCCGATGTCGGGAATCGGCGCGAGATTATCGAGCACCCATTCGATCATCGGTTTGCCCGCCACTTCGAGGAGCGGTTTGGCCTTGTTTTCAGTCAGCGGATAAAGGCGGGTGGCGTAGCCGGCGGCGAGAATCAGAACGTTCATAAGAAGTGGAAGCGGAAGGTAAACGCCTCAGCCGTTTCGGCAAAGCTGGAGCTGCCCGCCGCTGTCGTTAGGCGCGGGCGACGGCGTCGCTGCGTGCAGTTCCCGTTGCAACTGGCTCGATCCGCTTCGCGTCGGTGATCTTGCCGCGGGTCGTCGCGTCGGTCACGTAGAAGGTGTCGATCGCCGCCCCTTTGTCCGTGCTGATGCGCGAGAGCGTGATGTAAACGTTGTTCCGGCCCAGGCAGGCGACCAGATCGTAGAGCAACCCGAGCCGGTCCGGCGTCTCCACCTGGATCAAGGTGGAGGTGGGATGGCTTTTGTTTTCGATGCGTGATGCGGGTCGGGAAATCGATCTCCGGGCTGACGCGTCGCGCGTTTCCGCCGCACCGTTCGCGAGGAGCGGCGCGAAATCGAATCGCTCGTCCTTGCAGCGCGGCGCGCAGGGTCGATTCCACCATCGCGATTTCGCGCGGGTCCGTCACCGGCCCCGAGCTTCTTGTTGCGGACGCGGAAAACATCGAGCACGAGATTGTCGCCGCGGATAAAAATGTCGGCGCTCAGGATGTTGAGCGAGGCGACGGCGAAGGCGCCGGCGATGCTGGCGAGGAGACTGCTGCCGGTCCCAGGTGCAAATCGAAACCACGCTGTGGCCCTGTTCCGGCAGCGCCTCCCAGCGCAGCGCGGGGGCGAAGGCCGGCTCGTCGCGCAGGTAAATGTTGCGCCAAAGAGTGCGAAAAAGATCGAGGTGCGCGACGATTTCCTCGACGCCGAAGGCGCGGAAATAATTGTCCGGCATGTAATCGAAATGGGCTTCGATCTCGTCCGCGAAATCGGGCGACAAGCTTTTCCGCGACCGCCTGGCGCAGCTGTTCCCGCTCGATTTTCACCTGCGCGATGAATCCCTCCTGATCGAGGAGGTAACGCGCGGTGGCGTGATAAAGATGCCAGACGAGCGACTCCTTCCAATCCGACCAGGTATCGGTCGTGCCCTGGCCATCGGCGAGGGTGAGCAGCATGAGGGCGTCGAGGTTCGACTGCGATTTCACGATGTTGGCCAACTCGATCACGGTCGCGGGATCATCGACATTTCGTTGCTGCGCCATGCTCGAAAGCGTGACGTGATGATCGACCAGGAGGACAAGCGAGCGGCGTTGCTCGGGCGTGAGCTGCAAGCGCGCCGCCACGCTTTGCGCGAAGAGCGCGCTCGCTTCGGAATGCGGCCGCGCGCCGACGCCTTTGCCGGTGTCGTGCAGGAGGAGCGCGAGATAGAGAACGTACGGATCGGCCAGTTCCTCGAACAACTCTCCGGTAGGGCTGCAGTTTCGGGTCCTCGGTTTCGCGCAGCGCATCGAGTTTATCGAGGCAGACCAGGGTGTGTTCGTCCGCGGTATAGCGATGGAAATATTCGTGCTGCACGAGGCAGGTGAGATGGCCGAACTCCGGCAGATAACGCCCGAGGAAATCGACCTCGTGCATCAGGCGCAGGACGCGCGCGACCTCGCCTTTGCGGCTGAGGATGCGCGCAAAGATTTCCCGCGGCGCTTTGGCATAACGAAACTCGCGTGTGACGAGGCGGAGCCGGCGGCTGAGCGCATCGGTCAGTTCCGCGCTCAGCTCCAGCTTGCGTTCCTGCGCGTGCTCGAACGCCTTCATCAACTGCTCCGGATGCTCGGCGAAAGAGTTGCGGATCGCTCACGTGCAGTTGCCCGCCGCGGCTGAAGAAATTCTCGAAATGCTCTTCCCGCGCGCCGGCGCCGCGGCAGGAGCGGGAAGAAAAGCCGGCGGGTGGTCGTGGCCGTGCCGGTCGCGAAGCGTTCCGTCAGCCGTTCCGTGATCCGAAAAATATTTCGCGTGTGCTCGTAGTAATCCTTCATGAACGCCTCGCTCCGGGCGACCGGCATTTTCTGGTTGTAACCGAGCTTGCGCGCGATTTCCGCTTGCAGGCTGAGGTGCAGCGCGTCCGTGCCGCGCTCGTTCGTGTAATGCAGTTGCGTCCGCACCCGGAGGAGAAAATCGTAGGCGACGATCGATCCGGCGGCGGTCGCTCGCGCTCAGCCAATCCTTGCCCACGAGGTGCGTCGTCGTGAGAGCGCCTTCCTTGAAGTAGGTGATCCAGAGAAGATTCTGATAATCGCGCAAACCGCCGCAGCCGCGCTTCACGTTCGGCTCCTGCAGGTAAACGTTGTTCGCGAATTTCTCGTGGCGCCGGGCCTGATCTTCCATCCGCGCCGCGATGTATTCCTTCTCGTGGCCCTGCACGCAGTGGCTGCGAAATTGCGCGCGGAAACGCTGGTAAAGCTCGCGATCGCCCGTCAGATGGCGCGCTTCCAGCATCGCCGTCTTGGTCAGCATCTCGCCATTGGCCTGCGCCACCGCTTCGCGGACCGAGCGGGTCGAGTGCCCGACCTTGAAGCCGACGTCCCAGAGAAAATAAAGGACCTGCTCGACCGTTTGCGCGAGCGACGTCGGGCACCTCGCTGCCGGTGTGCGGATGCAGAAACATCACATCGACATCGCTCGCCGGATTCAGTTCGCCGCGGCCGTAGCCGCCGAGGGCGACCAGGCTGACCGGGAATGACTTGCGTGTCGCGTTCCTGTCCTTCGCGGCCGCGCTCGCCGCCGCAAAAATATGGCGCAAGAGGACGTCGATCAGCGTCGCGCGGCTCGCGCAAACTTCGCGCCCGCCGCCGCCGGCCTGATGGCGCAAACGCAGGCGATGATTTTCGATCTTGAGAAATTTCTGGTAGAGCGGGAGGAGATGGGGCGGCTCGCTCTCGGGCCCGGCGACGAGCTCGCGCCGCGGCGTGCGCCAGAACTTTTTCCTGATGAGCAGACACCTGGGAAATCTGAATTCTAAATTCGAATCTCGAAATACGAAACAAATCGAAAGTCAGCAATCGGAGAAGTCGCGAAATCGCGTCCGCCATTCGACTTCCGGCTTTCGAACATTCCGCATTTCCACTCACAACTGAATCGCGTAGCGCTTCATCTTGTTGTAAAGCGTCGGGCGCTGGATGCCGAGCATCTCGGCCGCCTTCTTCTTGTTGCCGTGGCATTGGGCGAGGGCGTCGAGGATGGCGTTGCGTTCCATCTCGCTCAGGCTTGCGGGCCGGGCCGCTCGCTCTGTTGCGGCGGTCGCGCTCGGTTTTTTGCAGGGCGACCGGCAGCCGCACTTCGGCCGGCAATTCCTTCACCGTGATCTGATCCTGCCGCGCGAGCACGACCGCGTATTCGATCGCGTTTTGCAGCTCGCGCACGTTTCCCGGCCAGCCGTATTCGAGCAATTTCTGAAACGCTTCCGGCGCAATCGCCGGCTCCGGTTTGCCGAGCTGTTGGGCGAAGCTTCTCACGAAGGTCGCGACCAGCGGCGGAATGTCTTCCTTGCGTTCGCGCAGCGGCGGCAGCTCGATCTGGAAAGTGTTGAGCCGGTAATAGAGATCGGAGCGGAGCCGGTTTTCCGCCAGGGCCTGCTGCACCGGGCGATTGGTCGCGGCCACGACCCGGAAATCCGCTTTCAAGGTTTTCGTGCTGCCTAACGGGCGAAATTCCCGTTCCTGCAGGACGCGCAGAAAGCGCGTCTGCAATTCCGCCGGCATCTCGGAAATCTCGTCGAGGAAAAGCGTGCCGCCGTCCGCTGCCGCGATCATCCCGCGGAAATCGTTCGTCGCGCCGGTGAAGGCGCCTTTCACGTAGCCGAACAATTCCGCCTCGATCATGGCCTGCGGGAAAGGCCGCGCAATTCAACTTCACCATCGGCTTGTCCGCCCGCCGGCTGCGGCTGTGAATCACGTTCGCGATCACTTCCTTGCCGACGCCGCTCTCGCCCGTGATGAGCACGTTCGCTTCCGACGGCGCCATCGCCGTGATCAGCTCGTCGATTTGCTGCATCGCCTTGCTCTTGAAAACCGGCGCGAGCCGCGTCTCCGCCTGCGGCCAGGCGCTTCTTGCAGATTGCTGCGTCGTCGCGCGCAGCTCGATCGTTTCGCGCAGGAGCGATTGTTTTTCGAGCGCCTTCTCGACCAGGCTGAGCAGCTCCTCCGGCGCGTAGGGTTTGCTGATGAAATGATAGGCGCCGCGCTTGATCGACTCGATCGCGTTGTTCAACGAATCGTGCGCCGTCAGAATGATGACCTGCGTTTCCGGATGCTCCGCTTTGATCTGTTCGAGCATCTGCAGGCCGTCGGCATCCGGCAGTTGCAGATCGAGCAGGACGAGCGCGGGCGTTTTGCTCTGCGAGCAAACGCATGCCGGTCGGAGGCGTTCGCCGCCACCTCCGGACTGATAACCGTGCCGGCCTAACAATGCCTCGAGCGTCAGCAGGATCGGACGCTCGTCGTCGATGATCAGGATGCGTCGGTTCTCAGCGCTCATCGGGAAGGGCGGCGAGCTTGTCTCGCGGTTGCGCTGCCGGGGAGGCGGCGCGCGGCTAGCGACGATCACAGATCGCCCTCGCCGGGAGCGAGACGGTCGTGTGACAGAACCGAAGCGGCCGGATCAAATTGTGCCTGATAATGTGCCATGGTGCGCCTCGAAAATACTGCGCGCGCGAAAGAGGCCAAGACCATAATGACCGTGCCGCAGATGCGCGAGCGGCCGCGCGCCCCCAGTTTTCCGTCGCGCCGTCGAATTTTGTCTTTGGTTCGCGCAGGCTGAATTCGATCGTCTCCCCCGTCGCTGCGGACTTCGAAAATCGAGCGGGCCTTCGCCGCGCGCCCGTGCTGTCGGCGTTGGCAGAATAGCTCGAGAAATGCTTCCTGCAGAAGTTGCGGATCGATCTCAGGATCTTCTCTCGCCTAACGAAATCTTCCATTCGATTCGCGGTCGATCTGCTTCCGGTTGGCTCGAGCGCCAGCTTGGCGCGCAGATCTTCGACGAAATTCCGCCGCGCGGATAGGGCATCGTGTCGCAGCTGGACTTTCGCGAGCGTTGGTCGAGAGTCTTTGCAGATTGCGCGCCCACCTCCCCCGTCATCTCGCGCAGCCGCTTGACCTCCCCTTGCGCTTCCGGCTCCTCGACGATCTCGCCGAGGAACGCCGCCTGCAGCTCGACCGCGTTGAGATGATTGCGCAGGTCGTGGTTGAGCTGGCCGACGAACTTCGTCACGTCCGGCCACAATATTGTTCGGTTCCGCTGGCAGCATGGGAGAACCGCGACGGGGTCTGGTCGCGGGCGCAGCGAATCTAGGCGAAGACGCCGCGCAGCGCTACTTCGATCCGCGAAAATTTTTCATCGCCCGGCTCGGCCGCCGCGGCGCCTGGATCGCGGGATCGTTGGCCGCGAGGTGGCGCAGGACGTGATAAACGTCCTCCGGCTCCGCGCTCGATCGCCTGCGCGATCGTCGTCGGCGGTCGCGCCCGGTCGCTGAAAGTTGCGCCAGCACCTTGGGCTGCAATTGCAGAATGCGGGTCGCGGCTTTTTTGCCCGCTTCCACGCCGGGTTGATGGTAGGCGTTGATGTTCACGAGCGAGCCGTAAAAACCGACCGCCCGTTCGTAGAGCGCGATCAGCGCGCCGACCTGAAAGGCATCGACCTGCGGGATGCTGAGGGTGATCGAGTCGCGTTCCCCTTCGTAAAGCGCGGCGCGCGTGCCGCGCAGAAACCCCTGCAGATAATCGCCGCTCGTCACCCCCGGCTCGACCTCGAACCGGTCGCCGCGCGATCCTTCCGCACTTCGATGAAGGTCGCGAAAAAATTCGGCACGCCGTCGCGCAGTTGCTGCACGTAGGCGTGCTGATCGGTCGAGCCCTTGTTTCCGTAAACCGCGATCCCCTGGTGCACGACCTTGCCGTCGAGATCCTTCTCTTTGCCTAACGACTCCATCACGAGCTGCTGCAGATATTTGCTGAAGAGCGCGAGCCGATCCTTGTAGGGCAGAATGACCATGTCTTTTTTGCCCGCGCCGTCGCCGGCGTAAAACCACATCAGCGCGAGGAGCATCGCCGCGTTCTCGTCTCGCGCCGGCTTCCGCGTGTCCGCGTCCATCGCCGCCGCGCCGGCGAGAAAATTCTCGCGTGTCCAAACCTTGCAGGGCCGCCGGCAGCAGACCGACCGCGCTCATCACCGAGGTGCGGCCGCCGATCCAGTCGAACATCGGAAAGCGCGCCAGCCAGCCGTTGCTCTCCGCGTACTGGTCCAGTTCGCTGCCCGCGCCGGTCACGGCGACGGCGTGTTTCGCAAAATCCAAACCCGGCTTTCTCAAAGCGCGCCTGCGCCTCCAGCATGCCGTTGCGCGTTTCCTTCGTGCCGCCGGATTTGGAAACGACAACGACGAGGGTGTGGGCGAGCCCGTGACCGATCTTCTCGAAGACACGATCGAATCCGTCCGGGTCGGTGTTATCGAAAAAGAAAATATCCATCAGGTCGCTCGACGAGCCGAGGGCGTCGGCGACGAACTGCGGCCCGAGGGCCGAACCGCCGATGCCGATGAGCAGGACGTGCTCGAACGGCTTTCCGCCCGGCGCCGGGATGCGGCCGACATGAATGTCGGAGGCGAACTTATGGATGCGCCCGTTCGTCTCGACAATCTCGGCGCGCAGTTCGTCGTTAGGCGCGAGCTCCGGATTGCGCAGCCAGTAATGTCCGACCTGCCGCTTCTCGTCCGGATTGGCGATGCCGCCGGCTTCGAGTTCCCGCATGGCGGCGAAGGCTTTCTCGACCTGCGGCTGCATTTTCTCGAGGAAGCCATCGGGAAAACGCATCCGGCTGATATCGAGCGAGAAGCCGAGATCCTCGTAGCTCAGAAAATATTCCTGGAACCGCCCCCAGAGTGAATTTGGCATAATGCCGATGTTAAGGGCAGAGCGCGCCCAATGTCGTCTCCAATTTTTGCTGCTCGCCAAAATGTGGGAGGGGGGCCTTTGGGCCCCCGATGAGCTAACGCTTCACAACGGATCGGGGAACAAAGGCCCTTCCCACTTTAGCTTTTCTTCTCCCCGCGCTCTTTCTCTTCCTTGTTCTGCTCGCCCGTTTTCTCCTCATCCCAACCGATCTTTCGCCCTTTGTTTTGCTCCTCCAGCCAGGCCATCAACGGCTTGAAATACTCCACCATGGCGCGGGTCGAAAGATCTTCGCCCGTCGCCTCCTTCAGCACTTTGCGCCAGTCTTCCGTGCCGCCTTTTTTCAGAATGCTTTCGAGCCAGGTCCCGACTTCCTTGTTGCCGGCGTAATTACACGATTGCGGCGGCTGATGCAGAATTTTCCGCGCGATATAATCGTGCAATTGGAATTTCAGGACGGTCGCAAACGCGTAGTTGTAATAATAGGCGGGCGTGTCGTTGATGTGGGTCTTGGTCGCGTAATCGGCCCATTCCTCGCCGCGTTTCTCCGGCGGCTCGACCCCCTGGAACTTGCTCACGTAATCCCACCAGCGCTCGTTCCATTCATTCGTGCTCGAGCTGGTGCGCGTAGATGTCCGCCTTCCCAATGCGTCATCGTGCCGGAGGCGAAAAAGATGAACGGCACCGAGCGGGCGAGCGCGTCGTCGAGCAGGAACGCGGTCTTATCCGCCTTGAAGTCGGCCGGCAAAATCCCTTTCGCCTGCAGATACGGCACCTGGCTCGAGGCGAGCGCGATCAGTTCGCCGATCCCTTCGTGGAATCCGGGATTCGCGCGCCGGTGCGCAGGAGCGGCGGCACTTCCGGCCGGGTATAGGACGAGAAAATAATGGCCGTGCCCGAGCTCGTGATGCGCGGTGAAAAACCATTCCGAGTTCGGCTCGATGCTTTGGAGGGAGCGGATGTCGTTGTCCAGATCGATGTGCCAGCAGGAGGCGTGAGTGTTTTTCTTCCGCGGATTGCCCGGCGGCACCGGATACAGATCCGATTTCACCCAGAAGCTCGCCGGCAACGGCTGCAAGCCGAGCCCGGGTAAAAAGTCCTCCGCCGTTTTCGCGATCCACTCCGCCGTTTTGCCTTTGAAATACGGATCGAGATTCGGCCGCTTCGACCAGGCCGGTCCAGTTCTGCGCCCAACGATTATTGATCCAGTGCGCCGGGATCTTGTTCGGCACCGGCTGATGATATTTCTCCGCCAGCTTGTATTTCGTCCAGGTGTGCAGCTGCAGATAGAGCGGACGCAACTCGCGTCATGAAATGCTCGTTCATCTTCACCATCTCGTCGGCCGTCATCCCGTAGGAGGCGACCTCGAGATCGAAAGTAGCTCGGGAAATTCAGCTCGCCCGCAACGCCGTTGCGCAGATCGCGCAACCTCATCAGGTTCGCCTGCAGCGTCGGCCCGATTTCCTTCGAGGCTTCCCACACCGCTTTGCGCTCGCGCCAGGTCGCGTGCTCGTGCTCGAGCAAATCGTCGATCTCGTTCGCGGTGATCGGCTTTCCCTTGAACTTGAACTGGAAACTGTTGAGTAGCGAAGCCTGCTTCGTCTCGGCTTCGATTCGGCGATTGGTCAGGACGGGTTGGTCATCGGTCCTTCGGCCGGCGTTGAGTCGCACCTGGTTCAGCTCCCGCACCGTCAGCGGATTCAAGTTCCGTCGCGATGTTGCAAGCAGTTCCTCGTGCCTGATTGATTACGTGGGGTTGCCATTGAAAGCCGCGTAGGCTTTGCCGGCGGCCTCAGCGGCGGCATCGTGCTCCGGCGTCACATCGGTCACCGCTTTCCATTGCGCCTCGCTGTTCACCCGGTAGAGCGCCTGATAGCTCGCATTCATTAGGGCGAGAAACTGATCCGCGCGCTCCTGAATGGCCGGATTTTCCCGCCCGCCGGCGAGGCGAGGGGAAGGTGCGCCGAAGCGAGAGCGCAGAGTCGTTAGGGCAAAAGCGACGGCCAGCGGGCAGAAGCGAAGCATGGAGCGGACATCTAATGCGTGCAGAGGTTGCAGGGCAAGCGCTCCGCCTGCCGAGCGCGGAACGCGATTTCGTTTGTAGGGCGGGCGCTTCGCCTGCCCAGGGGAAACATTCGAATCTGGGCAGGCGGAGCGCCCGCCCTACAATTCGAAGCCGATGCGGTAGGGCCAATCCTGCCATTTCGTCACGTAGCCCGCGCGCACCGGATTTTCACGGATGTATTGCCATTTTTCCTCCGCCGATTCATCCGAGCGCAGAAACGATCAAAGCTGCCTGGTTGCCATTGCCACTCGGCGGCCAGTGCCTCGCGCATCCAGCGTTTGATCGCGCCCGCGGCATTGCCGACCGCTGCTTCGCGGTCGTTAGGCGAGATTAGCAGATGGACGTGATCCGGCATCAAAACGCCTGCGATCACATCCCACTTTGTTAGGCGGCGAATCGCCGCCTGAAACGCTTCGAAGGCCGCATCGTTATCGAGCACGCTTTCGCGCCGAGCCACGCAAAACGTGAGGAAATAAACGACCGTCTTGATCCCATCTCAGCCAAACCGGAATTCGCGGGGGATGTGCCACGGCGCGAGGCTATCAGCTCATGCTATTGTAGGGCAAGCGCTCCGCTTGCCGAGCACGTGACGCATTTCATTTGTAGGGGAAACGTCCGAAGGCAGGCGAAGCGCCCGCCCTACAAACGACGCCCCCGCCCTTACATATGATCGATCACATTGTCGCCAAACGCCGAGCACTTGATCTCGCTCGCGCCTTCCATCTGCCGCGCGAAATCGTATGTCACCCGCTTGCTCGCGATCGCGCCGTTCAATCCCTTGCACGATCAAGATCGGCCGCTTCCGTCCAGCCCATGTAACGGAACATCATTTCGCCCGACAAAATCACCGAGCCCGGATTCACCTTGTCCTGGTTGGCGTATTTCGGCGCCGTCCCGTGGGTCGCTTCGAAAATCGCGTGGCCCGAGATGTAATTGATGTTCCCGCCCGGGGCGATGCCGATCCCGCCCACCTGCGCCGCCAGCGCGTCGCTCAGGTAATCGCCGTTCAGATTCAACGTCGCGATGACGTCGAAATCCTCCGGCCGCGTCAGCACCTGCTGCAGCGTAATATCCGCGATCGCGTCCTTGATCACGATCCCCGCGCCCGGCTTGCCTGCCGGAATCTTGCACCACGGTCCGCCGTCGAGTTCCTCCGCGCCGAAGATACGACTTCGCGACTTCGTAGCCCCAATCGCGAAACGCGCCCTCGGTGAATTTCATGATATTGCCCTTGTGCACGAGCGTGACGCTCTTGCGCTTGTTCTGGATCGCGTAACTGATCGCGCTGTGAATCAAGCGCACGCGTGCCCGAGTAACTGACCGGTTTGATCCCGACGCCGACCCGCACATCGCTCGGGAAATCCTTTGCGCCGACCCGGTCCCAGAATTCCTTTGCTTTCGCGGCCGTGCCGAAGCGGATTTTCGCGAACGCCTTGGGAAATTCCGTCTCCAAAAAATCGAGAATCTTTTTCGCTTCCGGCGTGCCCGCGGCCCACTCGATCCCGGCATAAATGTCTTCTGTATTTTCGCGGAAGATCACCATGTCCACCTTTTCGGGGTGCTTCACGGGCGAGGGAACGCCCTGGAAATACTGCACCGGCCGCAGGCAAACGAAGAGGTCAAGCATTTGCCGGAGCGCGACGTTGAGCGAGCTGATCCCGCCGCCCACCGGTGTCGTCAGGGGGCCCTTGATTCCGACCAGATACTCGCGGAAAGCCGTGACCGTATCGTCCGGGAGCCAGTCATCAAATTTATCTTTTGCCGCCTGACCCGCGAAAACCTCGAACCAGGAAATCTTCTTCTTCCCGCCGTAGGCTTTTTCAACTGCGGCATCCATCACCCGCACACTCGCCGCCCAGATATCGGGACCGGTGCCGTCACCACGGATGAAAGGAATTACCGGATGGTCCGGCACGGTCAGTTTTTCAGCTCTGGTAATCTTATCCCCCGCGGGCGGAGTGAGGTCTTTGTAAGGCATAACGGAAACTGTAGAGGCCGGTGTCCCACCGGCAAACATTATCACCGCGGATTACACGGATGACGCGGATGGAATGAACTTGTAAGGCAGGCGCATCGCCTGCCTGGAGGGACGGTCCGCCTCAGGCGGATGTCGTCCGCGATTCTTTCCGGGGAAGCGGTCGCCTCGCCACGGCTAGTCCGTCCGACGGCGGACGCGGCGACCACTGTTCGGCGCCTCACCGAACAGCGATGCGTAGGGTAAGCGATCAAAAGTCGCGTAGAGCAACGCGCGCAGAGAACCGCACGATTCCAAAGATTCTCGGAAGGGAAACAAAGCTCGTGATGGCTAGGCGCCATCACCAGGTCGCCGCGTCCGCCGTCGGACGGACTGGCCGTGGCGAGGCGACCGCTCCCCGTCCCTATCCATGCGATCCGCGTCATCCCCGGTTCCATCGTTTCCTAGCCGAGCCGGTAAGCCGGGCAGGCCGAACCGAAAACACGTGACCGCCTTGCCGGATTTCCCCATTATCGCATCATGAGAATCCGCCCTCGATGAAAACCAAGGCCGATATCGTCACAAACTGGCTGCCGCGTTACACGGGCACCGCCAGCAAGGATTTTTCCAAGTACGTGCTTCTGGTCAACTTCACCAACTACGTCAACCTTTTCGCAGAGTGGCATGGGGTGGAGGTGCGCGGTCTTGACCGACCCATGCCCAACGCAACCGCCAACGGCGTGACCATCTTGAATTTCGGCATGGGCAGCGCCAGTGCCGCCACCGTCATGGATCTGCTCAGTGCAGTCCGCCCCAAAGCAGTGCTCTTTCTCGGGAAATGCGGTGGCTTAAAGAAAAAGAACAAGCTCGGCGATCTCATTCTTCCCATCGCGGCAATCCGGGGTGAGGGGACCTCGACCGATTACTTCCCGCCCGAGGTCCCGGCGCTTCCGGCCTTCTCCTTACAAAAGGCGATCTCCACCACGATCCGCAATCACGGTCGCGATTACTGGACCGGCACTGTCTACACGACCAATCGCCGCGTTTGGGAGCACGACGAAGCGTTCAAGAAATATCTCACCCGCATTCGTTGCATGGGCATCGACATGGAGACTGCGACAATTTTCATCACCGGATTCCACAACGAAATCCCGACCGGGGCGTTGCTCCTCGTTTCCGATCAACCCATGGTGCCGGAAGGTGTCAAAACTGCGATCAGCGACGAGAGCGTGACAAAGAAGTTCATGGACCGCCATTTGCGGATCGGGATCGATTCGCTCAGCGAGTTGATCAACAACGGGCTGACCGTAAAGCATCTCCGCTTCTAAGCAGCGGACAGAGGAACCACGGATTGCGCGAATGACACGGATAGAATGAATTTGTAGGGCGGACGCCCCGCCTGCCTGGGGCACTGTTCGGCGCCTCCTCGAACAGCCATTCCTAAATCAGGCGCTTATCGTTTGATGAAACGACGCATCGCGCCCAAGCCCAGGAGGGCCGTGCCGAGCATGGCCACGGTCGCACCTCCATCCGGCACGGTCGCGCTCCCGTCAGCCGCGAAAAGGCGAATCGACGAGAGGCCCCCAAATCCGTTCGGTCCGGAGCCATTCGCGGCGAAAGTATAGTTGCCTGTCATCCCACTGAGACTGAGGAAGACGATTCCACCGCCTTTGCCGGCGCCGCCCGGTCCTTTGCCGTAGTGAAGGACTGCGTAAGCAAAACCGGTTAACGAGACGGTCGTGGCACCGCTCAGGTTCTCATAGTTCGCGTAACCGTCGAAAGTCGGGGCGAGGAGACTAGTCCCGAAGGAGCTGTTGTACAAGCTCACATCCGAGCCCAGGAAATTAAAGTTCGTTGTCGGACTGTTGTTACCCAGCAGGCCAAAATTGATGTCGTTTGCCGGCTGGCCTGTAGTCGGGTTGATCGTGATGTTGATCAACGTGGCATTGGAAAGCGTGGGCAACGAGAAATAAGTCACCGCAGCGAGGCCGATCAGAAGGAGGCGGCAGGATTTCAGGAGTTCCATATTTTTTATACGCTTGGCAGAGACGATGCCATTGGGAAAGAGAGGTGGGACTTGGGTTCTGTTTACAATCGCAAGAGCTTAATCAGGTTTCGTTTAGAAGATCAATAACATTCTCCAAAATCTTTCTCGTGGGTCCCGGTTTGAGCAAATAACTGTCAAGTTTTCCGACAGTTCGTTCGCGCTACGCTCTGGGGAGCGCACCCGCCCTCGGGTGCACTGTTCGGCGTCCCGCCGAACAGTGTGCGAAAACAAAGCATTCAAACGGGGAAAGACACCCCGGGCGGAGAGCAATTGCCGGATGCTGGAGGTTGGATTGGGGAATAGAGTTCGCGACGGCGAGGCGCCATCATCTGCACGCGAGGCGCGCGCGCTCCCCGGAAAATTCAGCTCTAGCCGAGCCGATAAACAATGCGGGCCTTGTCCACATCGTAAGGCGACATCTGCAATTTCACCCGGTCGCCTGTCGTTAGACGGATGAAACGTTTTCTCATTTTGCCCGAGATATGGGCGAGCACGACGTGCTCATTCGACAACTGGACGCGAAACATGGTGCCGGCCAGGACGGCCATCACCTTGCCTTCGATTTCGATCGCTTTTCTTGGGTCGACAGCCATTGGGTAGTTTGATGCGCAAGGCCGGCGCCCCCTTCGAGGCGCCGGCCCGCAGAATCAAAAGCGATCGATTACCGGCGGTCGTTGCCGCCCGCGAATTGACGCGGACGCTCTTCGCGCGCGCGCGCTTCGTTCACCGTCAGCGCACGGCCCGAGACTTCCTTGCCGTTGAGTGCCGCAATCGCGGCATTGGCGGAGGTCGCGTCGCCCATGGTGACGAAGCCGAAACCGCGGGAGCGGCCGGTTTCGCGATCATTGAGGATGGCGACATCGGTGACGGTGCCATGTTGCGCGAAGAGATCGCGCAGGTCGTTTTCAGTGGTCTCAAAGGAGAGATTTCCTACGTATAGTTTCATTTGTGATTTTTGGAGCAATACCTGCGAGCTACAGAGCCGTTCCCGGGAATCGGGTTTCAAAATCACCAATGAGGAAACTCACCTGACGATTTACCAAGCAACGAACAGAACAGAACTTATCCAAGAGCCGCCAGTGTCGTCGGCTTTTGGAAATAAGCAAGGGATAACGAAAAGTTATTCGTTAGTGGTTACTCGCCTCGCCAGGCGGATTTGTTAATGGGTGGGGGCGAGGAGCATGGAGCGAGGAGCATGGAGGTCAGAGGGTCGTTCCGGGGGAGCGGTCGCCTCGCCACGGCCAGTCCGTCCGACGGCGGACGCGGCGACCACTGTTTGGCGCCTCGCCGAAGAGACGTTCGTAAAATCAACCGATCACACTCGCGGAGAAACGCCGCGCGCAGAGCAGCTGACCCTGACGAAAGCGGGCTGCCTCCGGAACCGTCGGCGCTGCGTATATCCGACTGCCAATAACGCCAGCGCGCCGGCCATCCAGGTCGAGGGCTCCGGTACCGGTGTCAGGCTGGTTCCGACTTCGTAGAAGCCGTTATCGAGCATTATCTGTCCGACATTGATGCCGGCGCCCATCCCGAAATCGAAGTAATTGAGATTCGACGTCTGGTCTGCGGCAAAGACCAATCGATCATCGCTCGATAAGCCCGAGTTCAACCCGCCATCAAAATTGGAATTGGTGTAGCCCGAGATCGTCAGGACGAAGGTACCCGGCATGAAGGAGTCGAAAACAAGCAGGGTGCTATCTCCGCCAGAATCGAAGTTAAGAATCGAATTCGAAGTTAAAGTCAGGGCGCCCAAGCCAGTGATGCTCGTTCCGCTCAACACTCCGCCAGTCACGGTGGCTGCAATGCCTTCACTCACCCCGGTCGAGATTTTGATTGTGCCACCATTCTGGGTGATCCCAGCCGTGTTACTGACATGGTTGGTGCTGGCATTGTTACTGATCAGCAGGGTGCCGCCGCTATTGACCGTAATGCCGGATGTCCCGCCCAAGGCATTCGCGGCGTCGGCCACGAGAGTTCCGCCACTCGTTGCGATTGTTGTCGCCCCTGAAAAGGTGTTCCCGCCCGTCAGAGTGACCGTCCCTCCGGTGGTCTTGTCCAGGCCAACCCCGCCACCCAAAATCGCGGAGGCCGCTCCCGAACGCACATCAAAATTGCTCGTGCTGGTGAGAGTGCCGCCTGTTCCGGTAATCGCGCCGCTCGCAAGCTGCACGCCGGCCACCGTATTGTTAAATCCCTGCATCGCCAGCGTGCCGCCGGATACCGTCACGCTGGATCCAGTCGCGATCTGATTGCTCCCGAGCAATTTGGCCGTGCCGCCAGCAACCGCCAGATCGCCTGCCACTGCCACGCCCGAAGATTTGTTCAAGTCCAGCTCGCCCGCACTCACTGTGGTGGTGCCCGAATAGGTGTTAGCCGACGATCCGGAGAGCACAATTGTGCCTGTGCCCGCGGTGGTCAGGTCGATCCCGCTCCCACTGACAATCCCGCTTACCGTCAGGGTATTTGCCGCATCGGTCACCGTCCAGGTCTGATCGCCACCGAGAGCGACATTGCTGCTGATGGTGTGATTGCCCGAGCCCGTTTGCACGGTAATGCCGTTTCCGGCGGTGTTACCGTTGGCATTCGTCGCGCCAATCGTGAGCAGGTTCGCGCCCCCGATTCCGACCGCGCTCGTCGCGCTCGTGCCGGCACCGGTAAAGGTGAGGCTATTAATCGTGAAATTCTGACCCAGGGTTGTGCTGGCAAAGTTACTCGCGCTATTGGCGGTCAGGAAAACATTGGTCGTCGCGCCAACAAGCTGATTGGCGTTGGTCGTGCCGGCGGCGTCGGTAGTAAAATTCGTCAGAAGCCCGGAAGTAGCATTCCAAACTGAGTTGATGCCGCCCTGCCAGTAGGCTGCCGCCGGATCGGCATTCGCACCAATCGTCAGGGTAATATTCGAACCGGTGGCGCCAAAGGTATAGCTCTTCCCGAAGACCGGGTTTAGGACGGAGAGATTGCTGAGGTTGCCGTTGAGCGTGCCGGCATAACCAATCAGGTTGTAGAGACCATTGGTCGAGAAGGTGGTGAGGGTCCCATTCTGGTAGAGATTAAATCCGCCGCCGTTAAGTGTCAGCCCGCCCGATGTAGTCACGTTGGTGAAGTCATTTCCGGCACCGAACTCGTAATCCAGGATCGACCCAATACTCAAGGTCAGAGAGCCGAGGCTAAGCGTCCCGATACTGTTACCCGGAGCGAGATGTCCGCCGCTGTTGATTGTGACCAATTTGCTCGCCGTGCCGATGCCGGAAAGCGTCCCGCTCACGCTCACCGCACCGGCGCCGTTCAGGGTGCCATTCACGGCCAGACTCGCGGAGCTATTGATCGTAGTCAGGCCGGCAATCGAAACCGTGCCGGTCGAAATCGCGTTCCCGGTCCCGCTGACGCCGAGTGTGCTGCTCCCGGTCAACGTCCCGCTGCTGCTCAGCGTGTTAGTGCCCGCGAGTGTGAGCGCGCCCGAGATAGTGCCCGTGCCGGCCAGGGTCGCGCCCGCCGCCAGCGAATCGCTCCCGCTCGCCGTGCCGTTGACCGTCAGGGCCGAGGCCCGCATTTTGCGTGATGTTCCCCGAGACAGTGCCGCTCGAGATCGAGTTTCCGCTCCCGTTGACGGTGATTCCGCTCGTCGTCAGCGTCGCGCCGCTGCTCAGAGTGTTGTTCCCGGCCAGGGTGACTGTGCCAACCGTTCCGGTGCCGCTGAGTGTCGCGAGGTTGGCCAGAGCGTCGTTACCAGCGGTACCGTTGGCTGTCAGCGCCGAGCTCGCGTTCTGAGTGATCGCGCCGATCACCGTGCCGCCGCTGATCGAGTTGCCCGTACCGCTGACGGTTACGCCGCCGGTCGTCAACGTTCCGCTCGTGCCGGAAAGGATGCTGCTGCCGGTAAGGGTGAGCGCGCCTACCGTGTCAGTCCGAGTGTTGAAATCGAAAGTGGCGGCGCCGACGCTGAGCGCTCCGGCATCAGCGAGAACATTGTTGGCGCCGAGAGTAAGCTTGCCCGCATTCACGTTGGTGCCGCCGGTGTAGGTGTTTCCGCCAGAGAGTAAGAGATTTCCGCTTCCGGCCTTCGTCAGGCTATTGGCGCCACCACCGATCGCGCCGCTGACCGTAAGAGTGTTCCCTACATCGGTAACTGTCCAGGTCTGATTGGCACCGAGCGCTACGTTGCTGCTGATCGTGTGGTTACCGGAGCCACTAGCCACGGTAATCCCAGTCGATGACGAGCCCGGGGTAATTGTCAGCGTATTGCTACCGCCGATGCCGACGGAAGAGGTCGCGTTGCTGCCAAACGTGAGGGTCTTGATCGTGAAGTCTTCGCCCAGGGTCGTGTTGGCAAAGTTGGCCGCTGTGGTGGCGTTGAAGATCACGTCGGTCGCGGAACTCACTTTACCGGTGGCGTTCGTGCCGCCGAGATTCGTGGCAAAGTTGCTGATGTTCGTGTTGCCGCCGCTGAACGAATTCCACACGCCGTCGTTGCTACCTTTCCAATAGGCGGTGGTGGGAGCGGCGTTCGCGGTTTCCGTAAGATTGAGATTGTTGCCAGAGACTTGCAAAGCCAACGTGAATCCGCTGAAATTGCCGGTGGTTGAATTTAGCGTCAGAGTGCTCAGGGAGCCTGCGGCAGCGGCCGTCGAGGAGCTGATTAGAGTTTGAGTCGTTCCCGTGAGACTTCCGAGACCCGTCAGACGCACCAAGCCCCCACCGGCGCCGATGCTGAGACGGGCATTCGAGCCCAAAGCGATTTGGTCGGCCGTGGCTCCAACATCAAAACCAAGGATGCTGCTATTGGTCCCAGTCCCTCCGATCGTGAGAACGGTGGTGGCGGAGGTTTTGTTGGCGAAGTTGAGTGTGCCGATGCTACCATTCGTCAGGTCGATCGCCCCGCGATTGGCGTCGGAAGTGCCATTCGCCAGCGTCACCGTCCCAGCAGTGAGTGTTCCGATGGAGCCAACACCACCGAGGCTGGCGCCGCCGCTTACGCTGATAGCTGTTCCACCGAGGGAGCCGTCCACGATCAAGCTACCCGCGCTGACTGTGGTGGCGCCGGTGTAGGCGCTCGCGCCGGAAAGAGTCCACGTGCCCGCGCCACTCTTGGTGAGAGCGCCAGTGGTGGTTCCAATATTACTCGACAGAGTTCCATCGCCCGAGCCGGTCAAGGTCAAACCGAAAGTCGCTCCGGTGATCGTTCCCGTATTCGTGAGATTGAGTGTGCCGCTATTGGAAGAAAGCGTGGCAGCGCCGGCGAGCGTAAGTAGGCCACCATAGTTATTCGTGCCGTTCACATTAACCAGCGCGCCGTTCTGTCCGCTCGCACCGATTCCATTGATGTTCAACGCTTCCGCGCCCACCGTGATTCCACCTTGTAACTGCAGCGTTGCGCCAGTGGAAACGGTTGTACCCGCCGCCGTTGTTCCGAGCGCCGTATCGGTTTGAATGTTCAATACCCCCGCGCTCACCGTGGTCGCGCCGGTATAAGTATTGGCGCCTGCCAGCGTCCAGGTCCCTGCGCCATCCTTCGTCAGCGTGCCGCTGCCGATCGTGATCGTACCAGCCACGGTGCCATCCCCTGCACCACCCAGGGTCAGGTTCTGATTCGTTCCTGTGATGCTGTTGGCTGCAGTGTTAAAGGTCAAACTACCTGCGTCTGAATTGATTCGCGTCGCACCGGCCAGGGTCACCGTTCCCTGCCAAATGTTCGCGCCGGAAATATTGCGTAATGCGCCGTGGTCGCACCCGTGCCATTCAAACTCAACGCTTCGGCGCCGACTGTAATCCCGCCTTGAAGTTGCAACGCGGCCAGTGCCAGTGACGCTCGAGCCAGCCGCCGTCGTTCCCAGCGCTGTATCGTTTTGAATGTTCAACACGCCGGCGCTCACTGCCGTGACGCCGCCGTAAGTGTTCGCACCGGTCAGAGTCAGCGTGCCCCCACCAGATTTTGTCAACGCGCCCGACCCGGAGAGAATACCATCATACTGAGAGTTGCCCGATTGATTCGACGTCAGGGTCTTTGCGCTGGCGATGTTGATTGTCGCCAACCCGGTGCCGGCAAGCGTCCCCGAGAGACTGGACACGGTTTGATCGACGTTCAGGTTCAGGATTGAAGTAATGCCGTTGGCCGCGCTCACGGTCAGGCCGCCCGCGCTCGTTCCCGAGAGTGCCCCCGGTATTTACGGTCAGTGTGCCGTTCGTTACCGATCGTGTTGCCAGTGTAAGTATTCGCGCCAGACAGGATCCATGTGCCGGTTCCGGTCTTGGTCAGGGTGCCGCTGGTTGTCCCGATGATACTCGCGAGCGATCCGTCGCCGGAGCCGGTTAAGTGTCAGTCCGAATGTCGCGACCGGTGATTGTTCCGGTATTGGTCAGATTGAGTGTGCCGCTGTCGGAAGAAATCGTCGCAGCCGCGCCAAGAGTCAGTAACCCGCCATAATTATTCGTTCCGCTCACGTTGACCAACGCGCCGCCGCCGCTGATGCCCGTGCCGTTCAAAGATAGCGCCTCTGCGCCCACTGCGATGCCGCCTTGGAGTTCCAGCGCGGCGCCACTGCTTACGGTGACTCCGCCGGCCACCGTCCCCAGGGCAGTGTTGTTTTGAACGTTTAAGACGCCGGCGCTGACGGTGGTCGCCCCGGTATAGGTGTTCGCGCCGCTCAAAGTCACCGTGCCAGTGGTAGTCTTGTTCAGAGCGATGCTGGTGCCGGCGAGAATTGCGCTCACTGAGCCGCTCTGCATCTCGAACGTTCCCGTGCTGGTGAGAGCCGATGTGCCGGTGCCATTGATCGCGCCGCCGCCAGCCAGTGTCACCGTTCCGACACTGTCGCTGTGGTTTGCGCCCAGATCGAAGATCGCAGTCGCGCCGTTAATCGTCAGGGCTCCTGTGTTGATGGCATTGTTCACGCCTTCAACCAATGTCCCGGCCGTTACGGTTGTCAGGCCGGTGTATGTGTTGGATGCGTTTAATGTGAGTGTTCCCGCTCCGTCTTTGGTCAGGGTGCCGGTGCCGGTCGCAATGGTATCGTTAATGGTCACGTTGCCCGCGCCACCGAATTGAAGGCTGTCGTTGCTCCCGGTGATCGCGTTCCCGCTCGCTACATCCAGGGTCAGCGTCCCGGCATCGGAATTGATCCGTGTGGTCGAGTTGATCGTGATATTGCCCGCCCAACTGTTGTCCTCGCTGATGTTCCGCAGGGCGCCGCCATTGCTGATGCCCGTGCCGTCCAGGGTCAATGTCTCGGCGCCTATTGCGATGCCGCCTTGGAGTTCCAGCGCCGCGACCGTGCCGGGGGTCACCGTCGTCCCCGCGCCCGTTGTTCCCAACGCCGTGTTGTTCGGCCGCGCGCAGCGCGCCCGCGCTGATCAAGGTTGCTCCGCCATAGGTATTGGCGCCAGAGAGAACCCAGGTCCCGGCGCCACTCTTGGTCAACGATGTGGCTCCCGTGTTGTCGCCGATCACCGCGGCCAGCGTGTTGGCTCCGGTATTTGTTCCCGTCAGGGTCAGCGTTCGTGCGCCGGTTTGGCTGTTAAATCCCATTGCCCCGGTGCCGGTCAGGTTCAACGCACCGGTGCCCGAAGCGTCGAGCGTGCCTCCAGCCGTATTCCCACGCTGAAGAGTCGATCACTGCTGGACCCCGCGCCAGTGTAACGCAGCGTGCCGCCATTGAGAATCAGATTTTCCGCGTCGGGGGCCGAGTAACCGATGCCGCTCGCAAGGTGACCGTCGGCCAAAACGCTGACACTGAGCACACCGCTGTTGATCGTAGTGACTTGGTACTCGTTTGCGCCGCTGAGAACCAACGTGCCCGCGCCCGTCTTCGTAAGGTTACCGCCACCGCTGCTGCCGACAATTTGACCGCTAAGCGTGAGCGTGGTTCCAAGGGTATCGATCTGGAACACACCTGTCGCACCCATGTTTATGAAGAACCGCTTATCGCTCGAGAGGTTGCCGCCGGTGAATTCCAGCGTTCCGGTCGTGCCCGTATCACCCAGGTAAGCGTCCCCAGCCCCCAAAACGCCGTTGGCACCCTCATTATTGATCGTGGCAACTTTCAAAGTGCCTTCGCGGACGCTCAGAAAACCGGTAAACGAATTGTTCCCGCTCAGGGTCAGTGTGCCGGTGCCATTCTTGATCAGGTTACCGGCGCCGCTGATCACACCTGCATACGAGGTGCTGGTGGTGTCGCCTACGCTTAGAGTGCCCGAACCGAGAGTGATGTTGCCCCCGCTGGCGCCCCCGCCAGCCAGGGAACCGATGGCCTGGTTGAAGCTGTTCAGATCGAGTATCGCCCCGGCGGTGTTCGCCAATGTGACGGCCGTGCCTGTCGGCAACCGGTCATTGCTACCGTCGATTCGCAGCGTGCCCGCATTGATAGTCGTCGTCCCGCTGTAGGTATTGGCGCCGGAGAGTGCCAGCGTGCCAGTCGCCAGCTTTGACCAGACCAAATGCGCCCGTGGAAGAGATGACGGCGTCGATAGCCATGTCATCGGCTGCAGCGCCGTCGACGATCGTGAAAGTGCGGGTCGCTCGCCCAGGCAAGATTGCCACTGATCGTCGCGCGTTGTGGCAGAGGCATTTCCCGTCACATTCCCGCCCAAGGTCAAAGTCCCGGCGCCGGTGGACACGCTCCCCGCGGTCATGGCCAAGGTGCCTAATCGTCAGCGCGCCGCCTCCAGTGGTCACGCTTCCACCGGCTATTGTTAGACTTCCGATCGTGTCAGTGAAGGTATTCAGGTCCAGAACACCCGAACTGTTGACCGTTACACCGACCGTCGCGATCTGATTATTCGCGTTCAACTGGACGGTATCCGTACCCGTGCCATCCCCGATCGTCAAGGCGCCGGCGACCGCGTTGATGCCGGCAGTTTTGCTCAGGACTAACGTGCCTCCGTTGACTGTCGTGGAAACGTCAGAATTGGA
>CAVTUV010000012.1:0-344450 GCA_963737995.1 uncultured Verrucomicrobiae bacterium | reverse complement strand
GGACAAGCCGAAGCAGTCTTGAAGCGAGTCGTGAAGGAAGATGCGGGAAAATATATCGTAATCGTGGAAGGATCGATACCGACTGCTGATGGCGGTGTCTATTGCACGATTGGTGGACGAACAGCGCTTGATATTGCAACCGAGGTTTGCCGAAATGCAGCCGTGTCGATCGCAGTCGGCGCGTGCGCGTGGGATGGCGGTCTCGTCCGATCGAATCCAAATCCGACCGGTGCAGTAGGGCTTCAGGAAGCAGTTCCGGGATTGAAAGTCGTTAATCTTGGCGGCTGTCCGCACAACCTGGCGAACACCGCAGCTGTGCTTGTCCATTATCTGACCTTTGGCGAAATGCCCGCCCTCGACCAATACAATCGCCCGCTGTTTGCCTATGGCCAGCTGATTCACGATCAATGCGAACGGCGCGCCCATTATGACGCCGGCCGATTCGTCGAGGAATGGGGAGATGAAGGCAGCCGCAAAGGCTGGTGCCTATATAAAATGGGCTGCAAGGGTCCCGACGCGACTTACAACTGTCCGACTGTTCGCTGGAATGGGGGCACGAGCTGGCCAGTCAAATCGGGACACGGCTGCATCGCCTGCGCGTCCAATCGGTTTTGGGATGCAATGTCACCTTTTTATAAACCGCTTCCCAAAGTTCCCGGCTTTGGCGTTGATGTGACCGCTGAGAAAATCGGTTTGGGATTGATCGGAACGGTGGGCGCTCTAACTGTGGCGCACGCCGCTGGCAGCGTGATCCGCGCCAAAAGAAAAAAAGCGGATAACGGGGACGACGCGGAAGAAATGGACTCGGCGAAAAAGTAGGAGCCTGAGATGCCGCGCGTAGTTGTCGATCCAGTTACCCGGATTGAAGGGCATCTGCGAATCGAGGCCCGGGTCGAGGGCGGCGCGGTCACCGATGCATGGAGCTCTGGGACCATGTTTCGCGGGATTGAATTGATCGTCCGCAATCGCGACCCGCGGGAAGCGTGGCTCTGGACGCAACGCATTTGCGGAGTTTGCACCATGGTTCATGCCCTGGCCTCGGTGCGCGCGGTTGAAAATGCGCTTGGAATCGAAGTCCCAAACAATGCGCGATTGATACGGAACATTATCGCCGCGACGCAATACATCCAGGATCACGTCGTGCATTTCTATCATCTGCACGCGTTGGATTGGGTGGACATAACCGACGCCCTCAAGGCCGATCCGGCAAAGGCGAGTCAGCTGGCTCAATCGATATCGGAATGGCCGAAATCGAGCGCTGTCTATTTCTCCGGTGTTCAGGCTCGCGTAAAAAAGTTGGTGGAGAGCCGCCAGCTCAGTCTCTTTACGAGCGGCTATTGGGGACATCCGGCTTATCAATTGCCACCGGAAGCAAACCTGATGGCGGTGGCGCACTATTTGGAAGCGCTCGAATTCCAACGCGAATTTATTCGAATTCACGCCGTCCTGGGCGGTAAAAATCCACACCTGCAAAGCTTTCTCGTCGGCGGGATGACGACTTCGATGGATCCAAATTCGCCGCAGGCACCGCTGAACCCGGAAAGGATCACGTTTCTTACTCAAGTCGCTCAGACGGCCAAAACGTTCGTCGACCAGGTGCTCATTCCGGACGTGATGGCAATCGCGGGATTCTACAAGGATTGGTTCTCGTTAGGCCAGGGACCCGGAAATTATCTCAGCTACGGCGGCTTCCCGCAGGGGAGCAGCAACGACAGCGCCAGATATTTTCTGCCGCGAGGCATCATCCTTAACAACGATCTTTCGAAAGTTCATCCGGTCGATCCGAGCAAGGTCGCCGAGTATGTCACGCATTCCTGGTACGAATACAGCGATGGCGATCAGGTGGCCAAGTCCCCCGCAGAAGGGGAAACGAACCCGAAATACACCGGGCCGAAGCCGCCTTACGAATTTCTTGAGGTCGATGGAAAATACTCCTGGCTGAAAGCGCCGCGCTACGACGATCAGGTGATGGAAGTTGGACCTCTGTCCAGAATGCTTGTCGCCTACGCATCTGGAAACGCCGCGGTGAAAGGAATAATTGATGGAGTATTGGCGAAATTCAACGCGCCGCCGACCGCATTATTTTCAACACTGGGTCGCATCGCGGCTCGCGCTCTGGAGAGTCAATTGCTGTCCAATCACATCGTCGGCTGGATCGAGGAGCTTCGAACGAACATGGAAAGCGGCGACCTGCGCGTTCACAACGGTGAAAAATGGGACCCGCGCACGTGGCCGAAATCGGCCCGGGGCTACGGATTATTCGAGGCGCCGCGCGGCTCGTTAGGCCACTGGGTGGAAATTGAAAATCAGGCGATAAAAAATTATCAGGCGGTCGTTCCCACTACCTGGAACGCTGGCCCGCGCGATGCCAAAGGACGACGCGGTCCTTACGAAACAGCGCTGCTCAAAACGCCGGTCGCAGATCCCGAACGTCCACTCGAAATTTTGCGGACGGTTCATTCCTTCGATCCATGCCTGGCTTGCGCCGTTCATGTCGTCGATGCTCGCGGGCGCACCTACGCGCGCCGGCAAATTTGCGCAGCCTGATTGTGTCATGGCTGCACGCTCGCGAATCTTTGGATTGAGCAAGAACTCACGTCCCGAAGAGAACATCGTCTCGCTATACGTTTGGGAATTGCCGGTGCGGCTCACGCATTGGGTAATCGTTCTCTCGATCGTCGTCCTCACTTTCACCGGCTACTATCTTTACGATCCGTTCATCATATCGAGAGGGAACCGCGCATTCCTCATGGCGAAGATGCGCTTCGTTCATGAGATCGCCGGGTTTGTGTTCATCGCAGCTTTCATTGTTCGCGCCTATTGGTTCTTCATGGGCAATCAATGGGCCCGCTGGCGGGAGTTCGTTCCAATCGGGCGCAAGCGGTGGAACGATTTCGTCAGTCAGCTTGGCTATTATCTCTTCTTGCGGCCGAAACCGCCGTTTGTGATCGGGCATAACCCGCTGGCTGGCGCCACCTACAGCGTCATTTACATTCTAATTCTGGTGGAAATACTCACCGGTCTCGCTCTTTACAATCACGTGCTTGGCAGCAAGACGCTCGGCTTTTTCATCGACTGGCTGCCATGGTTAATCAACATCCGCTACCTGCGCGCGATCCATTTCTTCATCATGCTTGCGCTGTGGGCCTTCTTCATTCATCACGTTTACAGCGCCGTTCTGATCGGGCTGGAAGAACGAAGCGGTCTGGTTGGAAGTATTTTTACCGGATACAAATTTTTTCCGGAACGCCGACTCAAGAAGGAGGCGCAACGAGATTAAGATGAAATCAATTCGAGAACGAACGGTCGTGCTCGGAATCGGCAACACGATTCGACAGGACGATGGCGCAGGGGTCCACGCATTAAGAAAACTTGAGGCCGATCCTCGTTGCCCACCGAACACGGCCTTGATCGATGGAGGGAACTCACGGCCTGGGCCTCCTCGCCGAATTACACGAATGCTCGAAGCTTCTCGTGCTCGACGCCGCGGATGCTGGCGAGAAGCCCGGAACGATTGTCCGCATGAGCGGTGATGAATTGCATGCTGTTCCGCGCGGTAAAACTGTTCATCAGCTTGGATTGGCCGACTTGCTGGCAACGCTCTCGTTTGTGTCTGAAAAACCACCCGAGACCGTGCTCCTCGGAATTCAACCGGAACATAGTGGCTGGGGTACAGAATTGTCACTATCAGTGGCTGCGTCGCTCGACGAAGTGGTGGACGCCGCTATCGAACAGCTGATTAGCTGGCGCCAAAACGATGCGACAGACACATATTGCGATTTTCATTCGCACTCTGTGAGAGCGTTCTAATACAGATGCGCCACCTTCGTAACTGGATCAGCTGGGCCGGAATTGTCCTGGCCGCGAGCGCGCTCTTCGCGTTCTTCTTCTTATTCGCGATTGATGTCTTCGCTGGTCACCGCAATCCGTATGTCGGAATCCTCGCTTATGTCGTAGCGCCTGGGTTTTTTCTCGCCGGAATTGTTCTGGCCCTCCTGGGCGCTCTGCTCCAGTGGCGTCGGGAGCGTCATGCGGTTCAGGTCGCCGCGCCCCTGACATTCAAGATTGATTTGTCGCGCCCGCGGGACCGGAAACTTCTCGCGATTTTCGCGATCGCCAGCGTCGGCTTCTTGTTCGTGACGGCTCTTGGCAGTTACCAGACCTATCAATATACGGAGTCGGCCCAGTTCTGTGGCCAGACCTGCCATCTTCCGATGGGACCGGAGGCCGTCACCTCACAGCATACCGCTCACGCCAGAGTGGAATGCGCATCCTGCCATGTGGGTCCGGGCGCAGCTGCTTACTTCAAGACGAAACTCAACGGAGTAAAACAACTTTATCACACCGTTCGGAACGATTTCGATCGCCCCATCCGACTGCCCGCTGCGAATCCGCGCCCTGCCCAGGCGATTTGCGAGCAGTGCCATTGGCCAAAGAAATATGTCGGCAACGTCGACCGCACCTTCCAGCATTATCTTTCGGACGAGAAGAACACACCGTTCGCGGTTCGTCTTCTATTGAATGTCGGCGGAGGCGACGCAGCCAACGGCCCGCAAGGCGGCATCCATTGGCACATGAACATCGCCAACAAAATCGAGTACGTCGCAACCGACGACCAGCTTCGGAATATCCCATGGGTGAGAATGACCGATCCAAGCGGCGTGGTGACCGTGTATCGCACGGCGGAGTTCAAGGATGACCTGGCGAAGTATCGCATTCGCCGCATGGACTGCATGGATTGCCACAGCCGACCTGCCCATAAAATGAAAGCGCCAAACGACGCCGTCGATCTCGCTTTGGCGACCGGCCGCCTCAATCCCAATGTTCCGTGGGTTAAAGCCAAGGTGGTAGCGGCCCTGGTCCAGCCTTACCAGACTACGGCCGAAGCCGAGCAGAAGATCGCCGACTTACTGCGCCAAGCCTATCCGGATCCCGCCCAGGCGAATCCGATAATTAGCGAAGCACAGGCGATTTATCGCGCGAATTTTTTCCCGGAAGTGAAGGCCGACTGGCGAACCCATCCCGATTTCGTCGGGCACAAGAATTGGAACGGCTGCTTCCGTTGTCACGATGGCAATCACGTCGCCGCTGACGGCAAGAAATCGATCAAGGCAAGTGACTGCAAGTCGTGCCACCTGATTCTGGCCGAGGGCAATGCGGAAACGATCAAGCAAGTCAGCGCCGAAGGGCTGGATTTCGTACACATCGATGCTCCCTACGCGGACTTTTCCTGTATCGATTGTCACACCGGCGGTCTTCAGAAGGAATAGATCCTGAGCTAATGTGGCGTCGATTGATTAGTCTCTTTACGTCGCTGAAGCTGACGATGATCTGCATCGCCGCAGCGATGGTGCTCATCTTTGCAGGCACGCTCGCCCAGGTTCATTTGGGCATTCACGACGCGCAGGAGCGCTACTTCCAGAGCGTCTTTGTTTGGTGGCCGCCGAATGGTAGCGGCTTCAAGATTCCTGTCTTCCCCGGCGGCCATCTCATTGGCGCGGTGCTGCTCGTCAACCTCGTGGCCGCGCATGCGAAACGTTTCCATTGGGCCTGGCGCAAACTCGGCATCCATCTTACGCACGCCGGGCTGATCATCATGCTCGCGGGCGGCCTTTTTACCGATCTTTTTGCAGTCGAGAGTCACATGCGCCTGGCCGGCGGTGAAACCAAGAATTACTCCGAAGATTCGCGCCGGGTCGAGTTAGCCGTGATTGATCTGAGTAATAGCGAATTCGATCAGGTGACCGCAATTCCAGAAGCGGTCCTGCGACACAATCGAGTCGTCGATGAATGGAGTTTGCCATTTCGGATTGTGGTGAAGAACTACTACCAGAATTCGCGTCTTAAAATGTTGCGCCAGGCGGGCGCCGATGCCCGCCCCATTGCCAACCAGGGACCCGGCGCCCTGATTGCGGTCGAGTCGGTCCCGCGAGCCACGGGCATTGATGAGCGCGACGTCACGAGCGCCGCGATCGAGGTCGTCCCCAGGCAATCAGAGACTCCTCTTGGCACCTGGCTCGTCTCGGCTGCACTCGGCGCGCCGCAAACTTTTTCATGCGACGGACGAACTTGGGTGATCGCGCTGCGCCCGGCGCGTCATTACAAGCCCTACAGCGTGACGCTGCAGAAGTTCACGCACGAGCGTTACCCAGGCACCGAAATCCCGAAGGATTTCTCCAGCCGCATTACCCTGACCGATCCGGAGCGCGCGTTGAAACGCGACGTCTTGATCTACATGAATCATCCGCTGCGCTATCGCGGCGAGACCTATTACCAGGCGGGGTTCCAGAAGGATGACTCAGCCACGGTCCTGCAAGTCGTGCACAACCCGAGCTTCCTCGCGCCCTATATTGCCTGCGTCATCGTTGCGCTCGGCCTGCTCGTTCAGTTTGGCTATCATCTGGTCGGATTTTCCAAGAAGCGAAGGGCGGCAAGCGTATGAAACGCTTCCTGCCCTGGCTCGTGCTGCTTTTCGCGGTCGGTTGGCTCGCTGCAAACTGGTGGCCGCCCGAGCGCGCCCAGGGGGATCCCGATTTTTCCGGGTTCGGCAAAGTTCCGGTCCTGGTCGGCGGGCGCGTTAAGCCGCTCGATACGGTCGCGCGCAACTCGCTCCTCATCATTCACGGCAAACAGGAGCTGCGCCTCAAAGACGGCCGGCATCTCACGGCCATGCAATGGCTCACCGATGTTCTCTTTAACGCACCGGTCGCCGATCAGTATCCGGTGTTTCTCGTGCAAAACGCTGATGTCCTCGGCCTTTTTGGCTGGGAACAACGCGACCGGAAGGATTTCAGTTTCGCGGAGTTCTCTCCCTTCTTGAAGCAGATCGATGACCAGGGCGCGATGTCGGAGAAGGTCGAGTCGGTGCAACGCTCTGCTTACCAGAGCGCGATCGTGAACCTGCGCAACGCGCTCGTGTTGTATCAGCGACTGAAAAACAGTGTGCAGCCCGAAGGCGAACAGAATTTTGCCGCCGAGCTGAATGCGTTTGAGCGCAACGTCCCGGCCGCGGGAAAAGCCGCCAGCGAGCGCTTGGCGCGAGAAAATTTCGACAAGGGAAAACTCGACGATGTGGCGACGCTGATTCAGCGCTACGAGAAGGTGTCGGAGATGGCCTACATCCTGGCGGTGCCCCCAGGCGCTGCAACGGGGCCTGCGACTCCGGCGAGCAAGAATGGACAATGGCGTTCGATGGGCGACAGCCTTTTGCACTCCGCTGGCAGCGGAGAGCTTCATCCGATCGTCAAGGACTACGCTCTCGTCGGCGACGCCTACCGGGCGGGCAATCACCTGCTCTTCGACCAACATGTCGACCAGATGACGCGCTGGTTCGCGGAGGAGCAACCGAACGCGGCCAAGCGAACGTCATTCGAGTTTCTTGTCAATCGTCTCCAGCCTTTCAACCAAAGCATGGCGCTTTACGTTCTCGCTTTTCTCCTCGCCTGCTTTTCCTGGCTCGGCTGGAGCCGGACGCTCGGTCGAGCCGCGTTTTATCTCCTGCTCCTCGCGCTCGCGATTCACACTTTCGGCTTGGTCTCGCGGATGTATCTGCAAGAGCGGCCGCCGGTCACAAATCTTTATTCATCGGCCATCTTCATCGGCTGGGGTGCGGTCATCGTCGCGCTCATTCTGGAACGGATTTTCCGCGACGGCATCGGAGCGGCCTGCGCCGGCGCGATCGGCTTTATTACGCTCATCATCGCCCATCATCTCGCCGGCAGCGGCGACACCCTCGAGATGTTGCAGGCCGTGCTCGACACCAACATCTGGCTCGCGACGCACGTGGTCGCGATCACGACCGGTTACTCGGCCATGTTTCTCGCCGGCATGCTGGCCATCATTTACATCATTCGCGGCGTCTTCACCCGCTCGCTGAACAAGGCGACCGCCGACTCGCTCACGCGCATGACCTACGGCGTGGTCTGCTTTGCTACATTCTTCAGTTTCGTCGGCACGGTGCTCGGTGGGATTTGGGCCGATCAATCATGGGGCCGCTTCTGGGGCTGGGATCCCAAGGAAAATGGTGCCGTTCTGATTGTGCTCTGGTGCGCGCTCATCCTGCACGCGCGCTGGGGTGGATACATCCGGCAACGCGGCCTCATGATCATGGCGATCTTCGGGAATGTTGTGACCAGTTTCTCCTGGTTCGGAGTCAACATGCTCGGAGTCGGCTTGCATTCCTACGGCTTCATGCAAAAGGCATTTCCCTGGCTCGTCGGGTTCATCCTGAGCCAGCTCGTGCTGATGGCGATCGCAGCCATGCCACTCGAGCGCTGGAGAAGCTTCCGACCAGTTCCACCATCTCGCCCCCTCCCGGTAGCGGAGGCTGTTTGCTGATCTTCTTCGAACGATGAACGAGAAACTCCCGCGCGGCATGGATCTCCTGCATGATCCGAGATTGAACAAGGGAACCGCCTTCACCGAAGCAGAAAGAGACCTGCTCGGACTGCGCGGATTGTTACCAGCGCATACCCAGACCCAACAGGAGCAAGTCAACCGGGTGATGGAGAATCTGCGACGAAAACCGACACCACTGGAGCGTTACATTTTCCTCCTCGCCCTGCTCGATCGAAATGAGCTTTTGTTTTATCGCATCATCCTCGACCACGTCGAAGAAATGTTGCCGCTGATCTACACGCCAACGGTGGGTCAGGCATGTCAGGAGTTCAGTCACATTTTTCGACGCGCTCGCGGCCTTTTCATTTCCGCCGAGGATCGCGGCCGGGTCGCGGAAGTTCTCCGTAATTGGCCCGACCGCGATGTGCGCGTTATCGTAGTGACCGATGGCGAACGAATTCTGGGGCTCGGTGATCTGGGTGCGAATGGAATGGGAATTCCAATCGGCAAACTCATCTTATACAGCGTCTGCGCGGGCATTCCTCCCGCCCGATGTCTTCCCATCACCATCGACGTCGGCACAAACAACCCGGCGCTGCTGACAGACCCGCTTTATCTAGGGTTACACCAGCGACGGACAAGGGGCGAAGAGTACGACAGCTTGCTGGATGAATTGATGAGCAGTGTAACGAAGATTTTCCCGCAAGCGCTCGTCCAATTCGAGGATTTCGCACGTGACAACGCCTTTCGTTTGCTGGCGAGATATCGCGAACACGTCTGCTCGTTCAACGACGATATACAGGGCACCGCATCCGTCGTTTTGGCCGGCTTGTATGGTGCATTGCGGATCACAGGCGAAGCCTTGGTCGACCAACGATTCGTGTTTTTCGGAGCGGGCGAAGCAGGGACGGGGATCGCAAACCTGATCATCGCGAGGATGGTCGAGAAAGGATTACCCGAAGCAGAGGCCCGTCGCCGTTGCTGGTTTATCGACTCAAGAGGTCTGGTCGTAAGCAGCCGCGATGATCTCGCAGAGTACAAGAGACCGTTTGCACATGACCACGAACTCTTGTCGGATGGAGTTTCGATCGTTGAAACGCTCAAGCCGACCGCCCTGATTGGGGTGACGGGGAAAGCCGGCGCGTTTTCGCGCCCCATTCTTGAAGCCGCTGCCAGGGTGAACCCGCGACCCATCATTTTCGCTCTTTCCAACCCGACCTCGATGGCGGAATGCACGGCGGAAGAAGCGTATCGCTGGACCGATTCTCGCGCAATTTTCGCCAGCGGAAGTCCTTTCGATCCAGTTACCTTCGGCGGCCAGAGATTCGTGCCGGCGCAGGGCAATAATGCTTACATCTTTCCGGGCGTCGGTTTGGGCGTAATCGCATGCGAGAGCCGGCTGGTGACTGACGAGATGTTCCTCGCCGCGGCTCACGCACTCGCAAACCACGTATCCGAAGCTGACCTGAGCGCGGGGCGTGTCTATCCGCGTCTGAAGCGGGATCCGGGAGGTTTCGACATCCGTCGCCGTCGCCGTTGTCGAAACCGCGCGCCGCCAAAATCTCGCCACCCGAGAGATACCGGGCGACCTGCATGCTCATATCCGGTCGATGATGTTCGAGCCCGATTATGCCAATTATGCCCCTTAGCCGCAGAAGGGGCCCCAAAAATGCACGGCATTTGCCAACGGTTGGCGAGACATTGTCGCCGTCAGCGCGAATATTGAAGCAGTATGGATGAAGAAAAGCCGTCCTGGCCGGCGAAACATAACTGGCGTTATATTGCGCGCGAAACGCCGCCGAAGCGCGCCGCGGCCGAGCGCATCTGCGACTTCGACGAGATCTATGGCTTGTTTGACGAAGCCACCGCGCGCGAGCAAGCCAGCCGTTGCATCAATTGCCCCGACCCTCCTGCGCCAAGAGCTTGCCCTCTCGGCAACCGCATTCCCGAATGGCTCGCCCTTGTCGCGGACGGCCGTTTCCTCGAAGCCGCCGAACTCTCGCGCTCCACCAGCAACATGCCCGAAATCTGCGGCCGCATTTGTCCGCAGGACCGTCTCTGCGAAGGCGCCTGCATTCTGAATGCGCGTCTCCGATCCGGTCTCCGATCGGCGCGGTCGAGAAATTCATCAACGAATACGCCTTTGCGCATGAGCCGCTGGATGCGGCAGTCGCGCCGCCGAACGGACGCAAGGTGGCGGTGGTCGGCAGCGGCCCCGGCGGAATGACCTGCGCAGATGAACTGGCCAAGCTCGGTTACGCCGTCACCATTTTTGAATCGCTAAGCCGTCCCGGCGGCCTCCTCGTCAACGGCATTCCGTCCTTCAAGCTCGAGAAAAAAATCGTCGAACGGCGGCTCGATCTCTTGCGCCAGCGCGGTGTCGCCATCCGCTGCGGAGTCAAGGTCGGGCGCGATGTTTCGTTGTCGGATCTGCGCGACGCAGTTCGATGCGGTTTATCTGGCGATCGGCGCGCAAAAACCGAAGGAGCTCGAGATTCCCGGCGCTGATTTGCGCGGGGTTTTCCATGCGCTGCCGTTTTTGATCCAAAAGAATCTGGACGAAACACTGGAAGGCCCGCCGATCGATGTCGAGGGAAACGCGTCGCGGTCCTGGGCGGAGGCGACACGGCGATGGATTGTTTGCGGACCGCGCTTCGCTGCGGGGCGCAGCGAAACGGTCTGCATCTATCGCCGCGACCTCGAAAACATGCCGGGCAGCCGGCGCGAATACATCAATGCGACGGAGGAAGGCGCGCGCTTCATGTTTCTCACCAACCCGATCGCATTGTCAGGCAACGACAACGGCGCGGTCGCTCAGAAGCGCGCTGCGTGCGCATGGAATTGGGCGAGCCGGACGCCAAAGGCCGCCGCAAACCGCAGCGCAATTCCGGGCTCCGAATTCGAGGTGCCGGTCGATGTCGTGCTGATCGCTTTTGGCTTCGATCCGGTGCCGATTTTCCCGGCCGGCAATTCGGACAAGATCGAGGTCAACAAATGGGGCGGCGTCGTGGTTGACGCCAACCAGATGACTAGTGTGCCGGGCGTGTTCGCGGGCGGAGACCTTGTGCGCGGTCCCGATCTGGTCGTGCGCGCAGTGCGCGACAGCCGCAAAGCCGCCGCCGCCATTCATCAGTATTTCTCCTCGGAAAACGCGGTTCGGCCCTGACTCCTTTTTCCCGAAAGGACTTCGCAGAACTTTCAATTAAAGTCTTGAAACAAATTTCACCGGCCAATAAGAATTCGTGATGGCAGAACAGGTCGAAGCACCTGCTTCAAATTCGATCACATCGCGTCGCCACTTTCTCGATCTTCTCCTCGGCGCGACCATCCTCGGCTGGATCGCCTGTTCGCGTATCCGATCGTCCGCTATCTCAAGCCGCTGCCGCAAACGGGTCCGACCGGGCCAACGCATCTGACGCGGGATGAATCTTCCAAGCTGGAGCAAAATAAGTTCGTCATCGTCCCAGTCAGCGGGCAGCGGGTGATCGTCATGCAGTCCAGGATCAACTCTACGCTCTGAGCGCGAAATGCACTCACGAAGGTTGCACCGTCACCTTTCAGCCTGGTCAATCCGTTATCTGGTGTCCGTGCCATGATGGCCGTTTCGACCTGAGCGGCCGCGTTCTTTCCGGGCCGCCGCCAAAACCACTTGCCGACCTATGCCGTGCAAAGACAACCCGATGGCGGCATTGTCATTTCCGAAGGAAAGGCATGATATATCATGCCGAAAAGGGCGGAGGACTGCGGGCTGGCTGGACCGGCGTTATCAACATTCGCCCCTCTTCGAGTTCCTGAGTCATAAGGAGGTGCCCCTTGGGGCGCACTGGATGGGTTGGTACTACCTCGGCGGTGTGACGATGTTTTTCTTCATCGTCCAGGTCATGACCGGCGTGCTTCTTCTCATGTACTTATCAGCCCGGGGAAGCGAGCGCCTACGAGAGCATCCGTTTCCTCACGACCAAAGTCCCTTTCGGCTGGCTCATCCGCTCGATCCATAGTTGGAGCGCGCACCTGATGATCATCTCACTCGTGCTTCATATGTTCAGCACCATGATGCTGAAAGCCTACCGGCCGCCGCGCGAGATCACCTGGGTCTCAGGCTTACCTCCTGTTTCTTCTCACCATGGGTTTTGGGTTTTCGGGCTATCTCCTGCCTTGGAACAAGCTGGCTTACTTCGCGACCACGGTCGGGACGAACATTGTGGCCTCCGTCCCGTGGCTGGGTAGCTGGCTTCTTGCAAGTGTTGCGGGGTGGTCAGGATGTCACGATCAACACTCTTTATCGCTTCTTCGCCGCCCATGTCGTCATTTTGCCTCTGGCTTTTGTCGGTCTGATCGGTCTGCATTTGCTCTTGATCCAGCGTCAGGGCATGGCCCCTCCACTCGGTGCCAAAGGCGCCCCGCGCGGAATGAAGTTCTTTCCCAGTTTCGCTCTGCGCGACGTCTTGTTGTGGCTCGGCTGTCTGATGGTTCTCCCGCCCTCGCAGTTTTTCTCCCCTACGGGCCGGGAATTCCGGGAATGGATTGGGAACTGGGCCAAAAGCAGACCCCTTGGCGCCGCCTATGCCGGGATTAAACCGGAATGGTATTTCCTTTGGGAATATCAACTGCTGAAGGAATTTCCGCCGCATCTGTTTGGACTCGAAGGACCGCAAGTCTGCCTCTTTGTCATTGGAATCCTGTTTGGCATCTGGGCCGTCATCCCTTGGCTCGACCGGCGCGCTTATCGGGACCGATGGTCACCCGGTTTCAGTGATCTCGCCTGGGCTGCGCTCTTTTTCTTACCTACCTGACGCTGATGGGCTGGGATATCGGAGCGGGCGGAGCCGTCGAAGGGCTGGCTGCCATGCATGAAAGTAGCGCGCGTCTGCGCCTTGTGGACTCTGGCGGCGGGCCTGGTCATTGATCCTGGTTCGATTCGTGCGCTTCAAGCATCGCTGGTTTCTCCTCAGTGGCGCGGCGCTGCTGCAGGTGGTGTTGCATGGGTTGTTCGGATTTCTTATCTGCTCGCCGGCATCATCTCGCTCGCGCTGGCAATGATCGCCATTGCCATTTCCATACTTCATGGGGTCGCCGCCCGATGCGCGGCGTTCAAGTTGAAAACGACCTTGATTATCGTTGGCGTAGTCTTTGCTAGCCGCGGCCGTTCTCACGGCGGAACAAACTTCCGCCGCCACCCCGCCAACCCTGGCCGCGCTCCTCGAGGCCAGGGACAAGAGCGGCAAACCGATCATCACGCCGGAGCAACGGACCTATTTCAATGGCCTTAATGATCATCTGAAAGGAATGCTCAATCAGGTGGTCGAAAAACAGATCATCACACGGCCGGAACATCTTGGCATGCTGCTGTCACTGCAGTTGCGTCCGCAAAAAATGGAATTGGTGCTGCAAAACAATTGCGTCCTTTGCCATAGCGATTCAGAAGTCCAGACCCCCGAGGATCTCTTTTCTCTCGCACCCACCGACAAGGGTTCGCCAGCATATATGAATCTGAAGGATCTCGTCGAGGATGTTCATTTTCAGCGCCGGCCTCTCCTGCGCGGGTTGTCACGGCGGCGATCCCACCGCTGATTTCGGTCACGATTACGTCAAACAATGGCCGGAGAAAGGGCGGGACAAGAATCGAGCATGGGTCGTCGCAGTTTTGCGCGCGGTGTCATTCCGACCCCGCCTTCATGCATCAGTTCGACGCTGCCTTGCCAACGGATCAGCTGGCAAAGTTCCAGGACAGTCCACACGGACAATTGCTACTCGTGAAACATGACGATCGGGCGCCCACCTGCGTGAGTTGCCATGGCGTCCACGGCATTCGCCCGGCCAAGGATCCCCAATCGAAAGTCTTCGCCCAGCGCGTCCCCGAAACATGCGGCGTCTGTCACTCCAATCCGAAAACCATGGCAGGATTCACGTTGCCGGATGGCTCTCCCCTGCCGACGAATCAACTGGCTGAGTACAAGACCAGCGTGCACGGTCGCGCGCTGCTAGAAAAGGGCGACCTCGGTGCGCCGGCCTGCAATGATTGTCACGGCAACCACGCCGCCCTTCCACCGGGCGTCGCCACCGTCAGCCGTAGCTGCAGCCTGTGCCACTCCGCGAACGCGAGTCTCTTCGATGGCAGCAAACACAAGCAGGCCTTCGACCAGCACAAATGGGCAGAATGCAGCAAGTGCCATGGCGACCACGCCATCGCCAGGACTCATGACTCCATGCTTTCAACCAAGCCCGGCGCCTTGTGCGGCGATTGCCACCGCCAATACGCTAAGGACGATCCAAACTGCATCAAGACGGCGAACTATTTCCACGAGACGATCACCCAGATGGATGACGCCCGGAACAACTTTACCACGGTCTCCGAGAAACTGGCGCAAAAAGGTCTCGACGTGGAACCGATCAACAATCAGTTAAGCGATTTGACGGATGCTCTGAAAAAGTCGCGCACTTACATCCATTCCTTTAGTCGAAGCAGCTTTCAACAGGTGGCCGCACCAGGCGAAGACGCGGTCAAGCAAACTGGCGTCCTCGTGAAGAAGGCGCGCCAGGAATACAAGTTTCGACAGGTTGGGCTCGCCGTGAGCATCGCCTGGATCGGACTCCTGATGCTGGCGGTCTATATGAAACTTCGCCAACTCGAGAAGTAGCAAAACCAACTGAGTCACGATGGAACAGGACGAATCAAAAGATAACTTTTTCCCGAGCGGCGCGATCTTCTTTTTCGCCATGCTGCTCCTCTTTTATGCCGCTCTTTGGTTCGTGATCTACTGGATCATGATCGCGCGGAGCTGACAGCGATGACGACCATTACCCAGCTGGAGAAACGGATCTTCTGGATCGCTCTTTTGTTCGTCATGCTGCTCTTTGGCTTCGCCGCGCTGGCGGTCAACCTTTTCCACGTTGGCCTGCCGACTTGCCTGACCGACGTGAAGCCGTTCCAAAAGGGAGAGCTCATCACCCACTCTCCCACCCACTACGAGCTGCACTATGTGGCGCGCATGTGGAGATTCGAACCGAATGAAGTCACTCTCCCGGCAGGATCGACCGTGGATATTTACGTCAGCACCGCCGACGTGACCCATGGCCTGATCTTGCTCGGGACCGATCTCAACCTCATGGCCGTGCCAGGGGTGGTGAACTATGCGCGCGTCAAATTCGATCATCCGCGGGTCTATCAACTCCTGTGCCATGAATATTGCGGTCTCGGTCATGACCGCATGGCGGCCAGTCTGCGCGTGGTCGATGCGGCCAATTATCATCCGCCGTCGGTTGCGCCGATTGCGCAGGCACCGACGGATCCGGCCTACCGGCTGCTCGAGGCCAAGGAATGTCTGAGCTGTCATACCTTGACGGCGGACGCAGACCTCGCTCCCTCCTTTAAGGGCATCTTTGGACGGAAGCAGAAACTGAGTGACGGCTCCGTGGTCACGGTTGACGACGCTTACCTGCGCGAAAGCATCGTTCATCCGAGCGCAAATATCGTCGAGGGTTACGACGATCTGATGCCGGAACCAACTCTTACCGACGAGGAAGTGGAGGAGATCATCCGCTATCTGAAAACGATCAAATAACGATGATGGAAATGCCTGACGAACACGCGATTGCAATCGAGCCGGGACTGCGCCGATTGCTTCTGCTTGAGATCATCTTCCCGATGGTCCTCTTAATTCTCGGCATCTACCACGGCCTGATGCAGACGCTCTATCGCGCCGGGATCATTCACAGGTCCGAGGTCCTCGGTCTCGAATACTTCCAGGGACTTACCCTGCACGGGGTTGTGAACGCGATCGTTTTTACCACCTTTTTTGCGGTGGCCTTCGGTTACGCGGTGGTTCGGTTCCACCTGCGCCGGCCTCTCAACCTGAAGGTGGCCTGGCTCTCCTGCGCGCTCATGGTCATCGGCACTCTGCTTACAGCCGCTGCCATTCTCTCAGGTAAGGCGACTGTCCTTTATACTTTCTATCCGCCTTTGCGCGCTCATCCCGCGTTCTATATCGGTCTTGTCCTCGTGGTGGTAGGTTCATGGCTGGCGTTTTTCAATTGGCTGCCGCCCTACTTCGCCTGGAAGCGCGAGCATCGCGGCGAAAAGGTCCCACTCGCCGTGGTAGGTATTTTCGCCACCTTCATCGTCTGGCTCATCGCGACGACGCCGGTAGCGATCGAAATTCTGTTCCTGCTTATCCCCTGGTCGATGGGCTGGGTCTCTACCGTCAATGTGCCGCTCGCGCGCATGCTCTTTTGGTTCTTCGGTCATCCGCTTGTCTATTTTTGGCTGCTCCCGGCTTATGTCATGTATTACACCATGCTGCCGAAGCTCTGTGGCGGGAAACTCTTCTCCGATTTCGCCGGCCGCCTCACCTTTCTCTGGCTCGTTCTCTATTCTGCTCCGGTTGGAATTCACCATCAGTTCACCGAGCCCGGGATCAGCGACACTTGGAAGTTCGTGCACGCCTTCTTCACCATGCTCGTGGCCGTGCCGAGTTTTGCGACTGCTTTCACCATGGCCGCGTCGATGGAGCACGGCGCGCGGCAGAATGGCGGACGCGGCCTCCTGGGTTGGTGGAAGAAGCTGCCCTACCTCGATCAGGACCGCTGGCTGTTTTCCTATCTCTTTGCCGGTCTGGTCATCTTCATCTTTGGCGGCATTACCGGAATCATCAACGCCTCTTACAATCTGAACAACGTCGTCCACAACACGAGCTGGCTGCCCGCACATTTCCACCAAACCGTGGCCGGACCAGTCTTTCTCTCCTTCATCGGGATGAGCTTGTATCTGGTTGCGAAACTGACCGGCAAAGAGATCAAGCTACCCAAATGGAACGTCTCGGTGCCCTATATCTGGACGCTCGGCATCATGGTTTTCTCCACCGGCGGATTCATCTCGGGCGCGGGCGGCGAACCGCGTCGCACCAACCTGGGCGTCAGCTATTCCGACCCGCACTCCCCACTTTATCACGCCGATTGGCAGATCCCGCGGATTCTTGGCAGCGCCGGCGGCATTATCATGACCATCGGCGCTCTCTTGTTCTTCGTCATTTTCTTCGCTACGCTTTTCGGCAAAGCAACCAAGCAGAGCGCGCTGGAGCTGATTGTTTCTGAGCCCTATCATGATGAGAGTGTCCCGGCGGTGCAGAGTTTTACTCCCTGGTTGGCCGGCGCCGCGCTTTTGCTTGTGATCGCTTATGCACCACCGATAACGCAAACCATTCGCAGTCACTTTCCCGGAGCCCCGGCTTATTCGCCGCAAAGTCCGTTACCCGTTAAGGCCGCGCCAAGCCGGTAACCTTCCAATGAGAAGTTTGCTTCCGACTCTCCTCTTGACGGTGCTCCTTTCGACAAATCTCTCCGCTGGTCTGGTTGAAAATGTTTTGCCGCAACTTGGCCGGCGAGCTGCGCCGGTCAGCTGGACTGACGAGGCTGGTGGCACGCATCGTCTTTCGGACTTCGCCGGTTATCCAATTATCCTGCTGCCGGTTTACACACGGTGCCGGACAGCGTGCGTCACGAACGTCGGTCAGCTAAAAGCGGCGCTGCAAGACGCGGCGGCCGATCCCACACAATTCCGTGTCTTTCTCTTCTCATTCGATCCCACCGACAGTCCCGCTGTGCTGACGCGTTATCGGGCGAGCGAGAAAATTCCGCTGGGTTGGTCGGTTGGAACTGCGTCCCAGAAGGATATTACGGCATTGCTCGAGTCGATTGGATTTCAATACGGGCAGGCCGGCAAGGAATTCATCCATCCAAACATGTTGGTCTTCCTGGATAGCAAACTGCGCATCGCCAAATGGATCTATGGGGACAATTATTCTGGTCGCGACATCGATACCGCGCTCAAAGTCGCCGCGGGCCAAAGCGACTGGATCGGGCGGCATTCCGATGTGCTCTATGCGCTGCTCGTCTTTGCAGCGTCCATCTGCTGCGTCGCTTTTTCCTATTATCTGCTGCGACTGATTCTCCTGCGGAGAGCGAATGCTCCTCCCGCTGAAAATCACGCCATCGGCGACGCGACCGCTGCTCGCGCGGACACACTCAACCCTTCATAGGTCTCGGCCACGATGTGGTCGACGACGGCCTTGAGGTCGTGGGTCTGTTCCCAGACCGCCAGTTGCCGATCGGCGCCCGTTCCTTCGCAGAGGATCTTCTCGATCTGTGCCATCTCGCCCCGACTGCCAAGCTCCTCCATTTCCGGTGCGATGAACTCGATCATTTCATGCAGCAACTCGCGTTCGTCGACTTCGATCTTGCGCCCGAAATCGATCATTTTGCCGTCGATCCCGTAACGGGAGGCGCGCCAGCGATTTTCATCGATCAACCGCCGTGGATAATTCCGGAAGCTGACGTTCTGGCTCCGTAGTTTTTGCAATTTCATCACGATCGCCTGCATCAGCGCGGCGAGCGCGATCGTGTCATCAACGCGCGACTGAGCATCGCAAATCCGGAACTCGATCGTGTCGAAAAATGGATGGAGCCGGATGTCCCACCAGATCTTTTTCGCGTTATCGATACAGTTGGTGGAGACGAGCAGCTTCAAGTAATCCTCGTACTCGGAAAGACTCTCAAACGCATCGGGAATTCCGGTGCGCGGAAAACGCTCGAAGATCATCTGGCGATAGGCTTTCAAGCCGGTGTTTTGGCCTAACCAAAAGGGGGAATTGACCGAGAGCGCGTAGAGGTGGGGCAGAAAATAGCGCGCCTGGTTCATGACATCGATCGCCGCCTCGCGATCGGGGATGCCGACATGCACATGCAGGCCGAAGATGAGATTCACTCGCGCGATCTGCTGCATGTCTTTGACGACGGTGGCGTAACGCTCGTCGGCCGTGATCAATTGATCCATCCAGTGCGAAAACGGATGGGTGCCGGCGGAGGCAATCTGGAGTCCGCGCCGCGCCGCGACCGCGGCCAATTGGCTGCGCAACTCGAGCACTTGTTGCCGCGCGCAGGCGACGTTGTCGCAAATCTCCGTGCCGAGTTCCACGACTGATTGATGCATCTCCGGTTTGACGTGCTCCTTGAGCAGCACCTTCCCGTCGGCCATGAACTGCTCGATGTAGGAACGCAGTTCGCGCGTGACCGGATCGATGATCTGAAATTCTTCCTCGATGCCGAGGGTGAAAACGTGTGCCATGTCCAAAGATTAGCCGACCGACGGCGCGGGTGCTGGTCGTTGCTTGATTTTTACTAAGGAAAATTTGCTACGGTGCCGCCGCGGCCGGCTGCGGCACGGTCAGGCGCTCGTAGGTCTCATCCACAATCAGGTCGACCACGTCATGCATATTGTGGTGGCGCTCCCAGACGGCCAGTTGCCGGTCGGCGCCGGTGCCTTCCCGGATGATTTTTTCGACGTGCGCGATCTCCCTGGCACTGCCCAGTTCGTCCACCTCGGTAGCGATGAACTCGAGCAGCTCGCTGAGCAATTCTCGCGTATCGACTTCCGTTTCGCGGCCGAAGTCGATCAATTTGCCATCGAGACCGTAACGCGAGGCGCGCCAGCGATTCTCATCGATCAAGCGCCGGCGATAAACGCGGAAGGTCGTGTTGCGATGGAGCAACTTGTGCAACTTGGCTACGATGGCCTGGATGACGGCGGCCAGCGCCATGGTGTCATCGACCCGCGATTGCGCGTCGCAGATGCGGACCTCGAGCGTGTCGAAAAAAGGATGTAACCGGATGTCCCACCAGATCTTTTTTGCGTTATCAACGCAGCCGGTCTTGATCAGCAGCTTGAGAAAATCCTCATACTCGGAAAGGCTCTCGAATGCATCCGGCGTTCCGGTGCGCGGGAAACGCTCGAAGACCTTCAGACGATAACCTTTGAGTCCGGTATTGCGTCCGACCCAGAAAGGCGAATTGGTGGAGACAGCATAGAGATGGGGGAGGAAATAGCGCGCCTGGTTCATGACATGAATTGCCATGGCCCGATCGGGAATGCCGACATGGACATGCAGACCGAAAATAAGGTTGGCCCGTGCCACCTGCTGCATATCTTTCACGATCGTGGCGTAGCGTTCGCCCTCGGTAATGTGCTGATCGAACCAGTGGGAAAATGGATGCGTCCCGGCAGAAGCGATCTTCAGCCCGCCGCGGGCGGCCATGGTGGCAAGCTCGCTCCGTAACCGGATGACTTGTTCGCGGGCGTCGTGAATGTCGCCGCAGACATCGGTCCCGAGTTCAACCACCGACTGGTGCATCTCCGGCTTGATCTGTTCGTTCAACATCACCTTGCCTTCGCCGAGGATCTGCTGAATATGCGACCGCAATTCGCGCGTCTCCGGATCGATGATCTGGAACTCCTCTTCGACCCCGAGAGTGAACGTGTGACTCGCGTCGCTCATCTCCGAACAACAACCGCCAACTCTGGCGGCGGCGCAAGCCGGAGACTGTGACCCAATTCGACGGCCGCCGAAGTTCTTCAACCGGCCGGTGGCGGGGAAGTTGCTTTCAACGTTCGAGTAAGATGCAACTCTCCCGCCGCCGCCAGGGCTTCACGCTGGTCGAAATCATGATCGTGGTCTCGATCATGGCGTTGCTCGCCGTGATCGCCGTGCCCAGCTTTCTCCGGGCCCGCAAGCGCGCAGAGGCCGTTCACATCTTGAACGACCTCCGCCTGCTCGACGCGGCCCTCGCTCAGTTTGCGATCGATAATAACAAGGCGACCGGCGCGGTGGTTGATTTTGTGGATCTGCAACCCTACTTGAAAAAGGGGGGAGCACTCTACAACACCGGGCAGGACATCTTCGGTAACGATTTTGGCACCTTCGCAGTCGACTCTCTCCCACTGGTCCCGACGGCCACATGGAAGGCACTTTCCGACGTCGCTGATCAGGCTTTCTGGTCGCCTTACTACCAGGATCGCACGGCAATGGCCGCCCCTTTAAGCCATTAGAGCGTAAAAGCGTCGTTGATCAGGCAGGCCTGTTCGCGTTTGTGAATGGCGAGCGCGCCGACCGCCGGGCTCGCGCTGGCGTTGGAGGAACCTCCGGGCGTACGCAAGCGGGGGGACGCCAGCTAAATCCTGTCAGAATTCAGACATGACCCCTGACCCCGGTCACCTGACCCCGGTCAGGCATGGGGGCATGCAGGCACACGCACGTCCAGCCTTGGCGCACCGGCTTCAGCACCTGCGGGTCATTCGCCTTCAACCGCAGCGCCTCCAGCCGTCGCCCGAATTCCCGCCGACCCGCCGCGCCATCGACCACGATCCCGTGTTCGCCCAGCAACCGGTCCGTCCGCAGCCACCCAGGCCGTTGCCGCGCCGCGCGCAGATAGTCGGCGACTCGGCCGTCCACCAGCAGGGCCTTATAACGGCCGCCAAAGAGATGGCCTGTCAGCCGATGCCGCCGATTGAACTGCTGCGTGTACCGAGCCCAGCAACCACTGCATCCCCGCACTCAAATTGCTCCGCGGCGTCTCCACCACCACGTGGAAATGATTGCTCATCAGACAATAGGCATGAATCTCCCAGCCCGTGCGCCCGCACGTCCTACCCAGCAAATCCAGCCACCCCTGCCGATCCACATCGTCCCGCACGATCGCCCCGGCTCAGGACGTGATAAATCGCCCCCGCATACTCAATTCGCAACGGCCGCGCCATCGCCGCCTATCTATCACGTCGTCAGCGGCTTGTGTCAATACTTGGCTCTGACCCCATTTAGGCTCATTTATTCAGGCTGTCAACGCGTAATCCTCCTCTGGCGTGCGTGGATTTCAGAAGCCGGCCGATTGTCGGTATGCCCGCCAGTCGATTCTTCTCGGCGGCGCAAAGGGTTCGCCGCCTGGCTTCGAGGCTCGGCCATCACGCATCCGCGTCCGACCCCTAACTCGATGAGTTTGCTGGCCCGGATTACCCGCCGAAGGCGTCGTTGATCAGGCAGGCCTGTTCACGTTTGTGAATAGCGAGCGCGCCGACCGCCGGGCTCGCGCTGGCGTTGCGCCCGGCGTAGGCGATTTCCCGGCCTAACAATGCCCGCAAACGCGGTTCGATGTAAGTCCAGGCGCCCATGTTTTGCGATTCTTCCTGGCACCAGATGATCTTCGGCGCCTTGCCCAAGCGCTCGAGCAGGGCGCGCAGCTTGTCCTCCGCCAGCGGATAGAGCTGCTCCAGCCTAACGATCGCCGCACTGGTCATTTTTACCGCCTCCCGGTGGGCCAGGAGATCGTAATAGACCTTGCCGGAGCAAAGGATGACGCGCTCGATTTTATCCGACGGCGCCACTGCCGGCGCGGGTAGGATTTCCGCGAAACTCCCGCTCGTGAAATCCTCAGTGCGCGACGCGGCCAGCTCGGAGCGAAGCAGGCTTTTCGGCGTCATGATGATGAGCGGCTTGATGAAATCGCGCTTCATCTGGCGACGCAGGACATGAAAATATTGCGCCGCCGTGGTGAGGTTGCAGACCTGGATGTTGTCTTCGGCGCAGGCTTGAAGGAAACGTTCCAGCCGCGCGCTGGAATGCTCCGGACCTTGTCCCTCGTATCCGTGCGGCAGTAAAAGCACGATCCCGCTCGGACGTTGCCACTTCGATTCCGCTGAGACGATGAACTGGTCGATGATGGTCTGGGCGCCGTTGGCAAAATCGCCAAATTGCGCTTCCCAGAGGCAGAGCATGTTGGGGTAGTCGAGTGAGTAGCCGTAGTCGAAACCGAGCACGGCCGCTTCGGAAAGGAGGCTGTTGTAAATGCAGATGCGGGCCTGCTTCGGCGCCAGATGGAGCAGCGGCAGATAGGGTTTGCCGCTCTTCGCGTCGTAAAGAAAGGAATGGCGATGACTGAAGGTGCCGCGGCGGCTGTCCTGGCCGGACAAGCGCACCGGCACGCCTTCGAGCAGGAGAGAACCGAAGGCGAGCGCTTCGGCAAATCCCCAGTCGTAGGGGCCGCCCGCTTCGTAAACGTCGCGCTGCCGGTCGATCGTGATCCGTTTCACTTTCGGCAGGAGGTTGAAGCCGTCGGGCACTCTCGTCAGGCCGTCGACGATCTGTTGCAACATCTCCGGGCTGATCGCGGTCGGGGCGGACTTGTCAGAATATTTCGGTTGAAAAACCGCCGTCGATTCCAGGAAGGATTTCTTTCGGTCGGCCTGTTCTTTTTCGAGCGATTGCACTTCTTCGAGGGTCATTTCCAGGCGCAGATCGAGCTCGGCTTCGAGTGAAGCGGCATCATCCTCGCTCAAAACACCGGAATCGATCAGCTCTTTTTTGTAGAGCCGCGCCACGGAGGGCCGCCGAGCGATTTTGGCGTAGAGGTCCGGCTGGGTGAAGAGCGGTTCGTCGCCTTCGTTATGCCCGTAGCGGCGATAGCAATACATGTCGATGACGACGTCGCGTCCGAATTCCTGGCGAAAATCGAGCGCGGTTTCGGTGACGAAGCGGACCGCGATCGGATCGTCGCCGTTAACGTGGAAAATCGGCACCTCGATCATTTTCGCGATGTCGGTCGCATACATGGAGGAGCGTGCGTCCTCCGGGAGGGTGGTGAATCCGATCTGGTTGTTAACCACGATGTGCACCGTGCCGCCCGTGCTGTAACCGTGCAGCTGCGACATGTTGAGCGTCTCCGCGACGATGCCCTGACCGGCGAAGGCCGCGTCGCCATGCACGAGGAGCGGCAAGACTTTCCGTCGCTGCTCGGTGTCGCCGCGCTTGCGCTGGCGGGCGCGCGCGATGCCCTCGACCACCGGATCGACCGCTTCGAGGTGGCTCGGATTGGCCGCGAGGCGAATTTCGATTTGCGCGCCGGAAGCCAGCTTCCGAATCGTGCGATAGCCGAGATGATATTTCACGTCGCCATCGCCCGCGACCAACTCGGGAATGTAGTTCGTGCTGAACTCGGTGAAGATCAACTTGAGCGATTTCTGGAGAAAATTCGCCAGCACATTGAGCCGGCCGCGATGGGCCATTCCCATGCAAATTTCCTCGATCCCAGCGCCGGGACAGCGGTGCAGGATGGTGTCGAGAATGACCATGAGCGATTCCGCGCCCTGCAGCGAAAAACGTTTCTGCCCGACGTAACGGGTGTGCAGGAAAACTTCGAACGCTTCCGATTCCAGAAGCAGCCGCAAAAGCGCGATCTCCACCTGGGTCGACGCCTGATATTTCGCCGGGCGGGACTCGATCCGGTCGCGCACCCAGTTCCGAATGCGCGGATTCTGGATATGCTGAAACTCCGCGCCGATGGTGTCAGCGTAGATCTCCTCGAGCGTCGCGATCATCGCGCGCAGCGTCATCTTCTTGCCAGCGTGGAAGAACTTTGACGAGACCTGGAGATCCATATCCTTCTCGCTGAAACCGAGCTCGCGCAGAGTCAGCAGCGGATTTTCCGGCCGCGCGTCGGCCAGCGGATTTACGCGCGCGATCGTGTGTCCGAGGGTGCGATAGGCGTAGACCAACCCATCGACGCGGGTCTGGAGCGAACTCTCGGGCGCTTCGGCCCGGGGCGGTGCGGCCACAGTCGCGGCGCCATTGCGCGGCGGAGTATTCCCCAGTTCGAAGCCCTCGAAAAACGCGCGCCAGGTGCTGTCGACCGACTCCGGATCTTTCTCCCAGCGGCGATAATTTTCGTCGATCAGGTCGAGGTTGAAGCGGGTGGCAAATGAGGGTCGCATGGTTTCAGTAGCTTGCAGCCGTTTGACCGGGCGGCAAGTTGACACTGCGGGGCCATCTTGGATGTTCGCCTGCAAAGTTTGGGCTAGCGAAAATGACAAAATTTACCATCGCGCGGGTCGCGGCCGCCTCCGGGGAGCGCACGCGCCTCGCGTGCCGTTTTCGGCGCCCTCGCCGAAAACTTTGTAGTTCGAACGCGCCTACCACACATGGGAAGCGCGCGAGGGCGCACGCTTCGGCACGCGAGGCGCGTGCGCTCCCCAGAGTTTTCGCGCGAAGCGTGTTCTGGTTTTCGGCCGCTTGCCTTATTGCTGGCGGCCACGCTTTCGGCCAGACCGACCCCGCCTCCGAGCCCGCGGTGCAGGCGGTGGCGAAGGTCCTGCCCGCGGTGGTCAACATCAACACGGAGCGTGTCGTGAGGCGCCAGGTGCGCGATCCTTTCGATGATTTCGCCGCGCAGTTTTTCGGCGCTTACCGCAGCCGTCCGCGCGAGATTCGCCAGACCCTGCAAAGTCTCGGCACCGGATTCCTGGTCGATCCGGCCGGTTTCATCGTGACCAATGAGCACGTGGTCGAACGCGCTGCGGATCTGAAAATCGAGGTCATCACGAACGACAACAAAAGCTACAAGGCGCGTTATATTACCGGCGATCCGAAGAAGGATCTGGCCTTCATCAAAATCGACAGCGACAAGCCGCTCCCCTTCGTCAGCCTGCACGACATCTCGCCTAATCTCCTCGGCCAGACCGTGATCGTGGTGGGCAACGCGCTCGGTTACGGCAGCTCGATCAGCCGCGGCGTGCTCAGCGGCTTAAAGCGCGACATCACGATCGACAACATCGACTACCATGACCTCATCCAGACCGACGCCGCAATCAATCCCGGCAACAGCGGCGGCCCGCTTGATCGACCTGTCCGGGCGGCTGGTCGGGATCAGCTCGGCAAAGATGGCCTTCACCCCGCAGGGGATCCCGACCCAGGGCCTCGGCTTTGCCATTCCCGCCGACGTCGTCAGACAAAATGTCGAGGAGTTCAAAAAAATCGCCGAGCAACAGCCGACGCCCAAACCCGGCGCCGCGGAAGAAGCGACTGGATCGTCGAAGGCAGATCGCCTGTTTGGTTTGCAACTGCAGGATCTGACTGACGACCTGGCGGCCGCGCTCGGTTACGCCAGCAGGAGAGGCGCTCTGGTCAGCGCCGTCGAACCGGATAGCCCCGCCGACCGGGCCGGCTTCGAGCGTGGACTGGTCATTTACCGGATCGGAAAATACGACGTCAATTCGGTGCGGGACGTGGAGCGAGTGTTGGCCCGCGCCGACAGCGGCTCCAGCGTGGATTTCGCGATCGGCATCATCGGCACTCGTGGGCGCGGGCGTCGCGTCGAGACGGTCAATCTCGAGGCGCGTTGAAAATTTTTCGGAAAAATTTCCAACGCCCGGGAGGTTGGCGTAGTCAGTTAAAACTCACCGCCGCATGATCAAAGTCGAAAACCTCACCAAGCGCTACGCCGGGCAGACCGCGATCGACAACCTGAATTTCGAAGTCGGCAAAGGGGAAATCATGGGCTTCCTCGGGCCCAATGGCGCGGGCAAGAGTACCACCATGCGCATCCTCTCGAGCTTCATGCCGCCCACTTCCGGTCGCGCGTCGGTCGCGGGCTTCGACATTTTCGAGAAATCGCTCCAGGCCCGCGCGCACCTCGGCTACATGCCGGAAAACGTGCCCCTTTATAACGATATGCGCGTGACCGAATACCTCGATTATCGCGCCGCACTCAAGGGCGTGCCGCATCGCCGCATCAATGAGCGTGTTGGAGACGTGAAGGAACTCTGCGGCTTGAAAGACGTGGAGAAAAAGCTCATCGGCGCCCTCTCCAAGGGATACCGGCAGCGGGTCGGGCTGGCCGATGCCCTCGTGCACGAACCCGATCTCCTGATTCTCGACGAGCCCACCAGCGGCCTGGATCCGAATCAAATCCGCCAGGTGCGCGATCTGATCAAAAACCTCGGACGCCAGCACACGATTCTGCTTTCGACCCACATTTTGCCGGAAGTCGAAATGACCTGCAGCCGCGTCATCATCATCAACAAGGGGAGGATCGAAGCGTGCGACACGCCGGAGAATCTGTTGAGCCAGATGCGAACCGCGACCGGCGTGATCCTCGAAGCCAAGACCGGCAGCGATAACGGCGTCGATGAGTTGAAGAAAATCGCCGGGGTGAAAGACGTCAGCCTAACGAATGATGGCGACTGGCAGATCTTTTCGCTCCGCGCCGAGGCAGAAGCGGAAATCCGGCCGGAAGTTTTTCAACTGGCGAGTGCTCGTCACTGGATAGTGCGCGAGTTATCGCAGCGCCGGGCGACGCTCGAAGATGTTTTCGTGGAGATCACACATCCCGACGAGACGTGAGGCAAATCATGAAACGCTCTCACCCATCCTATCATCCTGATCCGTCACAGGACGGAGAAGGATCTCGCAAGTGGCCGCACGATATTCTTTCGCAAGCAGCGCCGAGCGTGAGTGGCGAGGTCCCTCTCCGTCCTGCGGCGGATCGGGATGACAGCTTGGGAACACGGCTCGGCAAATCGTCATGAGTAAATTCCTCACTCTCCTTTCGCGCGAGATTCGGAGCTATTTTTACTCGCCCATCGCCTACATCGTCCTCGTCTTTTTTCTCATCGTCAGCGGGGTCGATTTTTATTTCCAGATCTCGTTCATGAACCAGCGGCCCGTCCCCTACTCGGTGCAGGAAGCCTTCTTCAATTCCGTCTTTTTCTGGTTCGCCTTCGTTCTCATTTTCCCGCTCATCACGATGCGGCTTTTCGCCGAGGAATTTAAGCTCGGCACGATCGAACCGCTCATGACCGCGCCGGTGCGCGACTGGCAGGTCGTGCTCTCGAAGTATTTTGGCGCGCTCTTTTTCTACATCGTGCTCTGGATCCCGACCCTCTTCTATTTCGTCATCTTCCAGGCGACGACACACCAACCCGCCGCGGGCTCCACCGGCGCTTACCTCGGCGCTTACCTCATGATTTTGCTCCTGGGGATGTTTTATCTTTCGATCGGTTGTTTCGCCTCCGTCCTGACGAAAAACCAGATGGTGGCGGCGATCATTTCCTTCGCCACCATCACGCTGCTCTTCTTTCTCGGGCTCGTTTCTTTTATCCTCCTCGATGTCAGCTCCGAGACGCGGCAGCTGCTCGGTTATTTCTCCGCGATCGAGCAGATGGGGATGCTCTCGCGCGGCCAGATCGATACCCGCCCGATCGTCCTCTACCTGAGCATGACCATCGTGATGCTGACCTTTACCTATCAGGCATTCCAGTCGCGGAAATGGAGACTCTAGCCGATGGCCGACGAGACTAATCCGCCGCACAAGCCGCAGAAAATCCACCGGTTCCAGATCGGCCTGAACGTGATCGTGCAGGTCGCGATCGTCATCGTCCTGGCCGCGATGGTAAATTACCTCGGTTTCGAGCATTACCGGCGCTGGGACCTTTCGCGCGACAAGAAATACGCGCTCTCCGATAAGACGAAGCGCTTCCTCGATAGCCTCAAAGGCCAGGTGCGTCTGACCGTTTTCTTCGGCGCGCAAAACCCGATCTCGAGCGACGTGCAAACTTTGTTGACCGAGTATCAATACGCCTCGCGCGGCAAGATCGACGTCGAGTACGTCGACCCGGAGCGCAACCTGACCCGGGCGAAAGAGCTTTTCGATAAATACAAAGTGGTGACTGACGAGAGTGTGCTGATCGTCGACTACGATGGCCGCAACAAGACGGTCAAGGCGTCGGAAATGGCCGAGATGGACCAGGGCAATCCCATGCTAGGCGAACCGCCCAAAGTGACCGCGTTCAAAGGCGAGCAGGCGATCACGAGCGCGCTCATCGATGTCGTGGAAGGCAAGAAGAACACGGTCGGCTGGATCTTGGGACACAAGGAGCCTTCGCTCGGCGAGGGCAGTCCGGTCTCCGTCCTGAAGACGTTCATCGAGAATGAAAACATCAAGCTGCAGGAGCTGAATCTTTTCGAAGTGCCAGCGATTCCGGCCGACATGAAAGCGATCGTCATCGCCGGACCGCAGTACGATCTCTCCGATCGAGAGATGAAGTTGTTGCGCGATTTTTGGAACAAGGATGGACGCATCCTCGTGCTCCTCGATCCGGCCGCGAGGACCCCAAAGCTGCTCGCTTTTCTAAACGAGCTGGGGGTGAAAGTGGATGACGATCGCCTGATGGCGATGGTCAAGACCGGCATCGAGGAAGTGGCGCGGGTGCGCGATGTCGTGGCGCATTTTATGCCGGACAACCCGGTCACGAAACGACTCGCCGACGTGCGCGCGCCATTCTTTGGACAGACCAGTTCGTTAACGCTCGAACCGCAGCGGGTCGCGAGCGCGAACATTCAGCTCGCGCCATTGGCGCAACCCGAGAAAGGCTACTGGGGCGAGACCGACTACAACACGACCGTCGAGGCGCTCCTTGATTTTGACCCGGCGCGAGATCATGGCGATCCCCTCACGATCGCGGCCTCGGTCGAGAAAGGCGGCAGCGCGGATGAGCGCGTCCAGATCAATTCAGCGCGTCTCATCGTCGTGAGCAATTCCACCTTCATCCAAGACGACGCGCTCACCCAGGGCCAACAGGGCCTCGATTTTGTTTCCGCGAGCATCAACTGGCTCCTCAGTCGCGAACAGATGATCGGCATCGCCCCGAAAATTCCGCAGACGCTGACTTTCAGTCTGGATGAAAACGCCATGCGAAGCCTGCGCTGGATCATCCTCGTTTTGGTGCCCCTGGTGCCGGCCATCCTGGGCCTGCTCGTCTGGTGGCGGCGGCGCGCATGAGGGGGAGCAAGGGGAGTAATGGAGTGCGGAGTAATGGAGTAATGGAGTAATGGAGTAATGGGATCCTACGGAAGAGCGAGACTGAGCGCGCGATTTGCGATGGAGCGCCGCGGCTTGCTTAGTCCATTACTCCACTACTCCATTACTCCATCACTCCTCCCCCAAGGCCTCCAATCGGCATGAAGACGCGAACCACCCTTCTCCTTCTTCTCCTCGCCCTCGCGCTCGGACTCTGGATCAAGTTTGTCGAAAGCAAAAAGCCGAACACGGTCGAAGCGCAACGCCAGGCCGGCCAGGTCGTGAATTTCGAGCGCGACAAGCTCGAAGGCATCGCGATTCAGAACGGGGAAGACAAGATCGTGCTGCGCCGCGAGCAGGGAAAATGGCGGCTGACAGAGCCGGTCAAAGACCAGGCGGACAACGCCGCGGTCGATAATCTGCTCAGCGACATCGAAGCCTGGCGCAAAGAAGGAGCCATCCCGGCCAAGGAAGTCTCGGCGGACAAAGGCCGGATGAACGAGTTCGGCCTCGTGCAGCCGAAGTTGCGGATGCGCTTGCTCGGCCCGGGCATGCCGGCTGAAATCTTCTTCGGCAAAGACACCGCCTTCCAGGGAACAATGTATGTGCGCCTGGCCGACTCCAAGGATGTCCTTCTCGCCGGCCAAACGGTCCGAACCGATATTTCCAAAAAACCGGACGAATTCCGCGATCGCAAGCTGACCGACCTGACCACCGCGCAAGTGACCCGCGCGGTTTTGAAGAGCCCGGCCGGCGAGATCGAACTCGCGAAAAAGAATGAGCACTGGGACATCGTCAAACCGCTGCAGGCGCGTGGCGACGACCAGAAGATTGGCGATCTGCTGGCGCAGGTAACGAACGCGCGCGTGCAGGAGTTCATTGCCGACGACAGCGGCGACCTCCACGCCTATGGCCTCTCCGAGCCGCGCGGCTCGATCACGATTTACGGAGCGGACGATAAAGAAGGCCGGACCCTGCAATTCGGCGCTGTCGCAGAGAAGATCAAAGACGCGCTTTACGCGCGCTACCTGCCGCGGAGCGCAGTCTATGCCCTGCCCAAGAAAACGGAGGATATCTTAAACGCGCGCCCCAATGATCTGCGCGATCGTCATCTCGTTAGGCTGGATACCAACAACCTCGACCGCATCAATCTCGAGGCCAGTGGGCAGCCCAAACTCGTGCTCGCGCGCAAAAATCAAAGCTGGACGATCGCGAGCCGCGACAACCAGTCGGCCAACGGCGACGAAGTGCGACGTCTCATCGAGACCTTGAACGACGAGCAAGTAACGAAGTTCGTCGCCGACACCGCATCCGACTTACCGAAGTATGGACTCGACCAGCCGCAACTGCGCCTGACTTTCAGCTCCTTCGCCTCCGAAAACACCGCGGAGACCGGCGCCGGTGAACTTCCTTTTCTCACTTTGTCGTTTGGAAAAATCGAGGGCAACGAGGTCTACGCCCGCATCGGCGAAGAGCCATTCATCGTCGCGGTGAATCACGAGTTGCTCGGCAAGATCTGGGTCGATCCACTGCAATGGCAGGAGCTGGCGATTTTCAAATTCAAGCCGGACGAAATTCATCGGCTTTCGCGCGTGACCGACCGCGAAGAATCGCTCGAGCGCAACGGACCGAAGGATTGGAAATGGATCAAAGGCCAGGGAGCAATCGACAGCAATGACCTGCAATCATTGCTTAACACGCTCGCGTCGTTGCGCGCGGTGCGCTGGATCGGCGCGCCCACCCCGGCCCACGGCTTCGAGACGCCGCAATTGGTCCTGACTTTCACGACTTCGCCCGACGACAAAGCGCTGCACAAGCTCACGATCGGCCATCGGACCGAGGAAGGCATGTGGTTCGCCAAAATCGACGAACGGGACGGAACCTTCCTCATTAGCAATCCCGATTTCACCGCTTTCCAATTGCCTCTCGCCAAGGAAGCCGCCGTCGCGCCGTCGCCCAGCGCAACCAGCAAACCCGCGGCGGTCATCTCACCGATCGCTGCCCCGTCGCCCGGCGGATAATCAGCGCGCGCCGCAGTAGATCGTCACAATGCCGCGCGAAAGCGGCTGGGGGTGGGCATCGTGAAAACCGTTCGCCTCGATCAACGCACACATTTCCCGATCGCTCGGGAATTTTTCGATCGAATCACCGAGATAATCGTAGGCCGCTTTCTCTCTCGTGATGATCCCCGCCAGCCAGGGCAGACAATGGTGCAAGTAGGCGCGATAAAGCGGTCGCAACGGGCCGCGCGGTAACGAAAAATCGAGGACCAAAAGATGACCGCCCGGCGCGAGAATCCTCGCCATTTCCGCAAGAGCCGCGCCCCAGTCCGCCATGTTGCGCAAACCAAACGCGACCGTCACGGCGTCGAAGCTCGCGTCGGCAAAAGGCAACTGCAACGCATCGGCCACGACTGTATTCGTCAGGCCTTTCTCCCGCGCCCGCGCCAGCATCTCAGGAGAAAAGTCGGCCCCGGTGATTTTCGCTTCCGGGAGTTTGCGCGCCATCGTTAGGGCAAGATCGCCGCTCCCGGTGGCGAGATCGAGGACCCGGCGCGGCTGCCATCGCCTGACGATCTCGGAGGCGCGGTGTCGCCACCAAAAATCAAGTCCCCCACTGAGCAGATGATTCGCGAGATCGTAACGCCGCGCGACCCGCTCAAACATGGAGCGGACTGCAGCCGGATCCCGATCGACGGCCGCGTCCGGAGCCGCGTTCACTCCAACACCGGTTCGCTCCGGTCTTCTTCGCGCGCGACCAGCTTGTTTTTCTCCATCATGCGGGCGCAGGTGTTCCAGCGCAGAAGCGCATCGTCATTGTTTGGCGGCCGGATTTTCTCCGCCTTCTCGAACTGCCGCATGGCCTCAGACAGCTCGTGGTAGGCGTAATGCGCGGCGCCCGGGCTGCCCTGCGCGAGCTTCGCTTTCGCCCGGCGCTCGGCTAGGATCCCGGCGTAGTAGGCGCGGTCGTAATCGCTTTCGATTTGCGCGAGCAACTGATTCGCCTGAGTATCGCCGATCCCATACCCCTTGCTGAAGCGATCGGTCATCGCGAGCAGGAGCATGATCACCGCGCTTTGATTTTCCGGGTCGGCCTGGAGGATATCGAGACAGATGCTTTCCGCTTCGCCCGGCTCGTTGAGCAGCCGATAACGCTCCGCCTTTTCCAGTGCCGCCGGGATTGCTTCTTTGGAAAGTAACTTGAGCTCAGACATGTTCGTTAGACGTGCGCTCGTTTTTTCGCCGGATCTTTTTCCAGAGCCAGCCGAGCGGATCATAGTAATCGTCCACCACCCGCTCCTTCAAGGGGATGATGGCGTTGTCCGTGATCTGAATATCCTCCGGGCAGACTTTCGTGCAGCACTTGGTGATGTTGCAAAAACCGATCCCCTGCGCCTCGCGCAATTCCGCGGTGCGATCCTCCGTGTCGAGCGGATGCATTTCGAGCGCCGCGGTGTAAACGAGAAAGCGCGGGCCGATGAATTGATCGTGTTTGTGATGATCGCGCAGGACGTGGCAGACGTCCTGGCAAAGGAAACACTCGATGCATTTCCGGAATTCCTGCACCCGATCGATATCCTCCTGCGCCATCCGCCAGGTCCCGTCGGCCGCGTCCGGTGGGCGCGGCTTGAACCTCTTGATCCGTTTTTTGACCGCGAAATTCCACGAGACATCGGTGATCAAATCCTTCACCCGCGGGAACGCTTTCATCGGTTCGATCGTAATCGGGCGATCGAGTGGCAGATCGCTCAGGCGTGTCATGCACATTAGCTTGGGCATGCCGTTCACTTCTGCCGAGCAGGAACCGCATTTCCCCGCCTTGCAATTCCAGCGGCAGGCGAGGTCGTTCGCCTGGTGCGCCTGGATGTCGTGCACCGCATCAAGCACGACCATGCCCTCGGAAACGCCGGCTTCGTAATCGCGAAACTCACCGCCCGCAGCGTCGCCGCGCCAGATCCTGAAGGTGGCCGTTTTCATGCGGGTGATTCAGTTCCGGGTAGCGCACACGTCTCGTGTGCTGGTTGCGGTGTCTCACCGCAACGGACTTTCCTCGCGCGCGCCATTTTGGGCAAGACTTGACCAGGCGAGAATGTGATCGGCAAGGAAAGTTCGCGACGGTGAGACACCGTCGCCAGCACACGAGACGTGTGCGCTACCCAGCGAAAAACGCGCACACTCATCCCATTTCCTCGATCACTTTCTTGAGATCATCTCGCATTGCTGGAATCGCGTCGCGTCGAATCTGCATCGCCCCATCCTCACCCTTCCAAACAATCGTGTTCACTTTGGCAAACTCCGCGCTCTTCTCCGGGTAGTCCTCTCGAAACTGCGCCCCGCGGCTTTCTTTTCGTTCTAGCGCAGCACGGGTAATGGCTTCGGAGACGGTGAGCAGATTTTTGAGATCGAGCCCGGTGTGCCAGCCGGGATTGAAATCACGCGTCCCGGTCACGCCGACCTTGCCCGCGCGTTCCCAGAACATTTTCAAGTGTTCGAGGGCGGCTTCCATTTCTTTTTCCTCGCGCACGATCCCGACGTTGTGCTGCATGACCTCCTGTAGTTCGCGCTGCACCAGGTAAGGATTTTCGCCGTCGTCATGCTCGAAAGGCCGGAGCGCCTCCTGCGAGAGGGTCTTGGTCGCGGCCGGATCGATTTCGCCTAACGAATTCTCCATGGCAAATTTCGCGGCGAATTCGCCGGCGCGTTTTCCGAAAACGAGCAGATCGGAAAGCGAGTTGCCGCCGAGCCGGTTAGCGCCATTGATGCCGGCCGCGCATTCGCCCGCAGCGAAAAGTCCCGGCACGGTCGACATCTGGGTGTCGGCATCGACTCGCACTCCGCCCATGATGTAATGGGTGGTCGGCCCGACCTCCATCGCTTCGCGGGTGATATCGACGTCGCCCAATTGTTTGAACTGGTGATACATGCTCGGCAGCTTCCGCCGGATGTGTTCCTCGGCGTTAGGCATCCGCTTTTTGATCCAGGAAATATCAAGGAAAACGCCGCCGTGTGGGGTCCCGCGCCCTTCCTTGATTTCGCGCACGATGCAACGCGCGACGTGATCGCGCGTCAGCAGCTCCGGCGGGCGGCGGGCGTTTTTGTCGCCCTGCGTGTAGCGCCAGCCTTCCTCTTCGTTGTTCGCCGTCTGCGCTTTGTAGTTGTCGGGAATGAAACCGAACATGAAGCGTTCGCCATCCTTGTTCGTTAGGATACCGCCCTCGCCGCGCACCCCTTCGGTTACAAGCATGCCGCGCACACTCGGCGGCCAGACCATCCCGGTGGGATGAAACTGGATGTATTCCATGTCGATCAGCTCCGAGCCCGCGTGATAGGCGAGCGCGTGGCCGTCGCCGGTGCAGTCCCAACTGTTACTTGTGATCTTGTAGGCTTTGCCGATGCCGCCGGTGGCGAGAATGATTGCTTTCGCGCGGAAAATCCGGAAGCGGCCGCGCTCGCGATCGTAGCCGAACGCGCCGCAAACCCGCGCCCCATCCTTCAGCAAGGCGAGCACGCAAACCTCCATGTGCACATCGATCCCGCGATGAATCCCGTGATCCTGCAGGGTGCGGATCATTTCCAGACCGGTGCGATCGCCGACATGGGCGAGGCGCGGATACTTATGGCCACCGAAATTTCTCTGCAAAATCCGGCCATCTTTGGTGCGATCGAAAACCGCGCCCCAGGCCTCGAGTTCGCGCACCCGATCGGGCGCTTCACGTGCATGCAGCTCCGCCATCCGCCAATTGTTGACGTATTGACCGCCGCGCATCGTGTCGGCGAAATGCACTTTCCAATTATCGCGATCGTCCACGTTGGCGAGCGCGGCCGCGATCCCACCTTCGGCCATGACGGTGTGCGCTTTGCCGAGCAGACACTTTGAAACCATCCCGACCGAAACACCGGCGGCAGACGCTTCGATCGCGGCGCGCAAACCGGCGCCCCCCGTTCCGATCACCAGGACGTCGTGCTCGTATCTTTCGTATTCTGCCATTCGCTCTAGACGCTCAGCGCAGTCCGCCGAACTGCCAAGCGTTTAAGCGTTCAAACGCCCGCCGTGCAACGCCTAAGTTTCAAGCACCTCGAATTGCCCGGGAAAATCTCAATCGAGAATCTGTCGCTCCAGTTCCAGTGCGCGTTGCCTGATCTGCGCGAGAAAAGCCGCAGTCGAGGGCGAAATATTTTTCTGCCAAAGTGCCGCCACCACCAGCGGCGGAAAACCTGGCAACGGCCAGGTCTTGAGACCCCGCGCGACTTTTGCGCGCGGAATCCCGAGCGAAAGGCCAACGCCGAATCCGAGCGAAACGTAGATGGGAATGAGATCCAACGCGCTCACTTCGACCGCACTCGGCCAGTGCACCCCGAGCCGCTTCAGGCGCGAGTGGAATTGTTTGACCATCACTTCATCCCGCGGAAGCGAGATCAGTGGTTCTCGAGCTGCGCCGCCGCGCCACAGCTCCGCCGCGACCTTGTTCTTGAGTCGCTGTGGGACAAGGAGGACGAGCGGCAGTTTAAAAAGGATCGCCCAATTCAATCCCGCGGCCGGCTTTCCCTCCAGCTCGGTCACGGCCAGATCGATCTCGTGTCTTTGCAGCAGATGCTCGGCGGCTGCCTGGTTCGCGTCGTGCAGCTGCAAAGTGAGGGCGGGATATTTTCGCTGATGATCTTTGAGCAGCGCGGGCAGATGACCGCGCAGAATGGTGGCCGGCGCCGCCAGTCGCAGTCGGGCGTTTTCTTCGGAACGCAGTTGGCGTGAGATTTGCCCGATCCGCCCGAAGAAAGGCTCGGCAAAGGCGAAGAGCTCACGCCCGGCGGAGGTAAGCGCGAAAGGGCGCCGCTGAAACAGCTTGAGCCCGAGTGATTTTTCGAGCTGCAAAATCTGGCCGCTGACCGCGGGCTGCTGGATGCCGTAGGGAATCTTGCGCGTGGCCGCGCTGATCCCGCCATGGCGCGCGACGTGATAGAAAAGCTCAAGGTGATGGACGTTCACCAGCGAGACGCATCGTTTAAAACGATGTTTTAGTCAATCTTTATCAATTAACTCAATGTAACCTTCGTTGTTAGGCTGGAGGTATGATCCTGCTCATCTTTGCCATCGCAACGGGCTGCTTCGTCGCAGAACGTCTCTGGCCGGCCATGGAACTCCCGCGCGTCCGGGCCTGGTGGCCACGGGTGCTTCTCATCAACGCCATCCAGCTCAGCATTACGTTGCTCGCGGGCCAGACTTGGAATCGCTGGCTTGCCCACTGGTCGTTATTCCATCTCGACGCGCATCTCGGCCCGTGGAGTTCGGCCTTCGTTGTCTACGTTTTTTCCACCTTTGTCTATTACTGGTGGCACCGGTATCGGCATGAGTCGCAGTTCCTCTGGCGCACCTTGCATCAGATTCATCATTCCGCGCGCCGGTTGGAAATCCTGACGAGCTTTTACAAGCATCCGGTCGAAATCTGGATCAACTCGCTCCTAAGCAGCGTGATCGTTTTCCCCCTGTTTGGCTGCAGTGTGGAAGCGGCTGGCTATTACATCTTCTTCATCGCGCTGGGCGAATTCTTTTATCATTGGAACATCCAGACGCCGCGCTGGCTCGGTTACCTTTTCCAGCGACCGGAATCCCATCGCGTGCACCATCAATTCCGCCATCACACGAATAATTTTGGAGACTTGCCGATCTGGGACATGCTTTTCGGCACCTTCAAAAATCCCTCCAAGTTCCGGGGGCGCTGCGGTTATGAAGATTGGCGCGAGGATCGCTTTGACGACATGGTTGCGTTTCGCGATGTGCACGCGCCGAGCGTGGAGAATTCCGCGCCCTTGCACTTTCTGCCGAGCTGCATCGGGTGTTCGAAACGATGGGCATGCACCGCGGCTAACGCACCGCTGATCCCGAACGCCGTTTGATCGGCCCGAATCCATGAAACGCAAAAGCATTTGGGCACTCACTCTCCTCGTCGTTTACTGTGCGGTGATCGCAATCGCTCCCTTGCCGGATCGGCTCATTTTATTTCCAACGACCGCGCGGATAGGCGCAGCCGGTGCGACGCGAAAGGCCGTGCCCTTTGCTGGCGGCGAACTCGAAATCTGGCAGGCGGCATCGAGGCTCGCCCGAAAAACGGGCCGGGCTGACGCCTATGTTTTGCGGTTTTATGGCAACGCCGATCGCGCGGAGCACTGGGTCGCGGCCGAAGCAGAGATGTGGAACCACCGCGCAATTGAAGTTTGGGGAGTTAATTATCCCGGATTTGGCGGCAGCACCGGCCCCGCTCGTCTCGCCACGCTGGGGCCAGCCGCGCTGACGGCGTTCGACGCGCTGCAACAAGTCGCGGGCGATCGCCCGATCATTCTTTTCGGCGCGAGTCTCGGCACGACGGTCGCGCTCGATATCGCCGCGCAACGTCGAGTGGCGGGCCTGATTTTGCAGAATCCGCCACCGCTGCGGCAAATGATTCTGCGCCAGTTCGGCTGGTGGAATCTTTGGCTGCTGGCGGGTCCATGCGCGCAGAAAATTCCGCGCGAGCTCGACAGCATCGCCAACGCGAGTGCGACGCAAGCTCCCGCCATCTTTCTCCTCGCAGGGGACGACGAAGTCGTGGCGCCCCGTTTTCAGGCGCTGGTGGTCGACGCCTACGGCGGCGACAAACGCGTCATTCCACTTCCCGACGCCGGTCACAATTCGCCCATCGACGACGCCAGCCTAACGAAACTGCACGAAGCGCTCGATTGGCTTCTCTCGCGAGCGTCGCGCTAAGGCGGCGTTAGAAAAATCGTAGATCGTGCCAGATACCGAGTGAGCAGAGCCGCACGTAAACATCGGAGAACCCGACCCAGAAAAGACTCATCCAAGCCCAGAGCATGTGCCGGCGATTAAGACAACCGACGCAGGAATAAGCGCGATAGCAGGTGGGCGATTTCGAAAATTGGTCGAGAAACCCGCCGGCGAGATGGCGCAAGGAGTGACAACCGAAAGTGTAACCGCCGAGGAGGACGACATTGACCGCGAGCACGAGCGTGCCGACCCCGATCCCAAATGACGTTTTCCCCGTTACCGGATCGGCAAACCACATCGCTTTCCAAACATCATGCGCGAGCACGAGAATAAAGAGCAGCGCGAGATAGAGAAAATAGCGGTGCACATTCTGCATGATGAGCGGGAAGGACCGCTCGCCGAGATACGTTTTGCGCGGTTCGCCGACAGTGCAGGCGGGCGGGTCGGCCCAGAAGGCTTTGTAATACGCGCCGCGGTAATAATAACAGGTGAGCCGAAAACCGCCCGGTGCCCAGAGGACGAGAAGCGCGGGCGAAAAAAGCAACCAGACCGGCCACCAGCCCGGCTTCGGTCCGAACCAGCTATGCGGGGACGCGCCGAAAATCTCCGGCGAATAAAACGGCGAGAGATACGGGCCGAAATAATAATTGCATCCCTGGAACGCCGCCCAGGTCGAGTAAACCACGAACGCCCCCAGCCCAAGAAAGACGACCAGCGGCTGCGTCCACCAAAGGTCCGGCCGCATCGTTTGGCCAAACGAGCGGCGCGGCAGAGTGGTTTCGGCGGATGTCATACGAGCGGGATGTGCAGTTTCACATAGCCAGCGTCGGCTGGATTGACAAGCAAATCGAAGATCAGGGTGGCGCTGTAGCTGGGGTCGCTGACCCCGGCGGGTCTGACGCGTGGTCGCGGTTTCCCTCTCCCGGGTCAGCGACCCCGGCTACAACGGCCTTCGTTAGTCGCCGGTCAGCCGCGCCTCGGCCAGGTCGAGATCGCGCTGAATGTGACGGAGCGCTTCGTCGTTGATCTGTTGCGAATTTCGGAGCGCGATGATGGTCTGGCGCTCGACCCGCAGAGCGCCGTGTTGCAAACGTTGATAGATCGGTGTCGCAATTTCGCCGCTCGGGTTTCCGGTGCTTTGTCCACAGGCGTTGAGCTGCGCGATGCGATCGCAATATTCCGCCCGCACCCGCACCATCACTTCCTCCGGGAAATTTTCCTGGAGCGCTTTCGCTTCGATGAAATCGACCGCCGCTTCGTTAGCCTGCAGGCGCGCCGCCCGCTCTTCGCTGTCGTTCACCCCGTCATCCTTTACGCCCAGCTTGCGGATGAGAAGCGGAAGAGTCAGACCCTGGAAAACAAGCGTCGTCAGGATAACGCAAAAGGTGAGAAACAGGATGTAGCTCCGGCCTGGAAACGGCTCGCGATTGGCGAGGACTATCGGGAGCGCAAACGCAGCCGCGAGCGAAACCACACCGCGCATGCCCGCCCACGCGACGAGCACGCTTTGTTGCCAGGGCGGCGCCGGATCGCGCGCGCGCAGTTTCGGGCTGAGCCAGCGCGGCAGATAAGTCGCCGGGAAAACCCAGGCAATCCGGACGAACACAACGGTGGCGCTGATGAGAATGCCGTAGGTCGTTAGGCGAGAAAGCGGCTCGTGGTTCAGGTTGCGGAGGATGCCCGGCAGTTGCAGCCCGATCATGACGAAAATGAAACCGTTGAGGAGGAACGCGACCATTTCCCAAAAGATTTGCGCCTGGAGGCGGGTGCGGGCGGTGAGTGCAGTCGAATGCCAGCCGAGGTAAACCCCGGCCGTCACAACCGCCAGGACACCGGAAAGCGCAAGACGCTCGGCCAGCAAATAAGCCGCGAACGGGGTGAGCAAAGAGATCGTGATCTGCACTGGTGGATCGTCGAGCTGCTTTTGCACCCACCGGATCACCACTCCTACGAGCAAACCAAGCGCAACACCGCCGATCCCGACGCAAACGAAACGCAGGCTGGCTGCGCCTAACGAAAACTGACCGGTCACCATGGCCACGACCGCGAATTGGTAGGCGACAAGCGCGGTGGCATCGTTGACGAGGCTTTCGCCTCCGAGGACGGCCTGGATGCGCGTCGGCACGCGCAGCCGTTTCAAGATCGCCTCCGCGGCGACAGCATCGGGCGGCGAGACGATTGCGCCGAGGGCGAAGGCCGCGGCCCACGGCAGACCAGTGATGAAGGAATGCGCGACCCACCCGACCACCGTTGTGGTCATGAGGACAAGCCCGATGGCGAGAAAGAGAATCGCGCGCAGATTGCGCCGAAAATCGCGCCAGGAAGTGAAAAGCGCTGCGGGATAAAGGAGCGGCGGGAGAAAGAAAAAGAGGACGAGATTCGGATCGAGCCGGATCACCGGCAGGAACGGGACAAAGCTCAACGCGAGGCCGCCCAGCACGAGCACGACCGGGTACGGGACCGACCACTTATTGGCGAGGATGACCAGGCCCGCGACCAGCACGAGCAACAGCACGACGGGTTCGGCGTGGTGCATGGCCCCAAGGCGACGAAACGCCTAACGACGCTGCTCCGCGCTGCCCGGGACGGCGGAGCGGTCGCGGTTGGCCTGCAGCTGCGGCAGATATTTTTCCGACCAATGACAGATGGCGTTCAATGGCTCGATCAAGGTGCGGCCGAGCGGGGTGAGCGCATACTCCACTTTGGGCGGGACGACCGGATGCACTTTGCGCGCGACCAGCCCGTCACGCTCCAAGCTACGCAGGGTCTGGGTGAGCATCTTTTGTGAGATCCCTCCGATTTCGCGCTGGAGGATCGGCATAGCGGCGAGTCCCGCTGGCGAGGACGTGAATGATAAGCGCGGTCCATTTATCCGCGATGCGGCTCAGCACCACCCGGGAGAGACAATGCGCGTTCATGACGGAGGCTGGCTTGGCGCGCTTCGGCATGCCGTTTTCTAAACGCATCGTGCGACACGCGCAACGGGAGAGTGACACACCAACCGGTGGGTATGCGTCGAAAAGGAATGCGCCTGAGTTTGTGCTTGGAAAGACAGAGATTTTCAGCCAGTTTCATGGCAAACGCATTCCCCAGAGACCCGATAATCGGAAGCGACGCTTCCTGATTCCCCGCTGAGTCGCCTTGTGGACGCTGTAAATATGTGCACACCACAAGAAGGACGACCGGCCCGGTGAAAGTCTTGATCGTGGGCGGCGGCGGACGCGAACACGCGCTTGCCTGGAAATTAAAGCAATCTCCGCGGGTCGATGCAATTTTCTCTGCCCCGGGCAACGCCGGCACCGAGGAGTTGGGCGAAAATGTGCCCCTCTTGCCTAACGACTCGGATGGACTCCGCAGGTTCGCGCGCGAAAACCAGATCGGCTTGACGGTCGTCGGCCCGGACGATCCGCTCGCCGCGGGCCTGGTCGATCAATTCCAAGCAGACAAGTTGCGCATTTTCGGCCCTGGCAAGGCGGCGGCCCGGCTCGAATCCTCGAAAGTTTTCGCCAAGCAACTGATGCGTTGCGCCGGCGTGCCGACGGCCATGGCCGGCGTCTTCGACGACAGCAAAAAAGCGTGCCGCTTCGCCGAAAAACTGCATTACCCGATAGTAATTAAGGCGGACGGTCTCGCTGCGGGCAAGGGAGTGATCATCGCGCCGGACGCGGCCAGCGCGATGGAAGCGATCGCCGACATGATTGACCGACGGCGTTTCGGTGCCGCCGGGGCGCAGGTTTTGATTGAGGAATTTTTGGAGGGGTGGGAATGCTCACTTCATCTGCTGGTGGATGGTGAGCGCTATCAATTGCTGGGCACAGCCTGCGATCACAAACGGCTGAACGACGGAAACCAGGGGCCAAACACTGGCGGCATGGGAGCCTACAGCCCAGCGGTCGCGTGGGATGCGGCTTTGGAAAAGCATTTTCACGAAAAGATCATGCGCCCGCTCCTACGCGGGTTGCGCGATGAGAAGCTGCAATTTTCCGGGCTGCTCTTTCCCGGACTAATGATCAGCCGTGGAGTCAGCCGGGTGCTCGAGTTTAACTGTCGCTTTGGCGATCCCGAGACGCAGGTAATTCTGCCGCGGGTGCAGGGTGATCTGCTTCCGTTGCTGGAAGACACGATCGATGGACGGATCGATGAAATGAAGATCGAATTGGATCGGCGGAAGGCGGTCACGGTGGTGATGGCCTCGGCCGGCTACCCGGGCAACGTCGTAGCAGGGAAGAAAATTTCGGGCCTGGCCGAGTGCGCAAAGATGCCGGACGTCCATGTCTTCCACGCCGGAACACGCCGTGAAAAAGGAGAAGTCTTCAGCAGCGGCGGCCGCGTCCTGGCCGTGACCGCGCTCGGCGATACCATGACCGCGGCGCGCGATCTCGCCTACGCTGCGGTCGGCCAAATCGATTTCGAAGGCTGCCATTACCGGCGTGACATTGCTCTTGCCGGCAGTTCCGGCTAACGTCGGTGCGACTGATGCTGCGTCACATCCTCAGCGCTAGCCTAACGACTCTTCTCGCGGCTTCCGTCGCTGCCCAGTCACCCTCCCCCCGTGCCCCCACCGCACCTTCCACTCCGGCGCCCTCGACGCTGGACTCCCTCGACGCGGCGGACCTGGAGCAGGCGATTCCGATCATCAGGGCCAACTACGTCGACTCCGCCACCCTCAACGAGGAGGAATTGAATCGCGCGACCCTCGCGGGTCTGCTCAGCCGTCTCGGCAGCGGCGTCATGCTCCTGCCGGCGCGCAGCCCCGCTGCTAACGTCTCGCCCGCGCCATTTTATCGCGAGATTATCGCCGACCGCATCGGATATTTGCGTCCCGGCGACCTGCGTCGAGAGCAACTCCAGGAGATGGACACGACCGTGCGCGGTCTCGCCGGCAAAAAAATCGACGCGCTCATCCTTGATCTGCGCGGCTGTGGTGAGACGAACGACTACGGAGCGGCCGCGGAATTCGCGAGTCGTTTTGTGCCAAATGGCAAACCGCTCTTCACCCTGCGCGGTCCGGGTGGCAAGGAGGTGCGCACTTTTCTTTCCGAACAGGATCCGATTTACCACGGCCTCCTCATTCTTCTCGTCGACGGAGAAACAGTGGGAGCGGCGGAAGCGCTGGCCGCCGCTTTACGCCTGGACGACGAAAGCCATCCTCATCGGCCAAACCACCGCCGGGCGCGCGGTCAATTACGCGGATCGGCCGCTCCCGAGCGGCAAAATCCTGCGCGTCGCCGTCGCGCAGGCCGTCCTGCCCGATCAAAAGTCGCTCTTTCCCAATGGTCTCACGCCAGATCTGCAGGTCACGCAGCCGCTGGAGCGAGAAACGCCAGATTTTCCAAGAGAGCCTGACAAAAGGGATGGCCTCATTCGTTTTTGAAGCCGAACGACCGCATCTGAATGAAGCCGCTCTGCTCGCGGGTACCAATCCCGAAATTGAAGCGGCCCAGGCCGCCCAGCAACGGCGCACCCGCGGCGGAGAGGGGCCCGCTTTGCATGATCCGGTGCTGCAGCGCGCGGTCGACGTTGTGACCTCGATCGGGGTTTATGAGAAACAACCGGGCCGGACGCCCTAACGAAGCGTGCATCCCCTCGAAGAGCGCATCCGGTATCAATTTCGTGATTCGCGTCTGCTCATCGAAGCCCTCACTCATCCAAGCGTCGCGCACGAAAAGCAGAGGAAACATTTCGACAATCAGCGCCTCGAATTTCTCGGCGACGCGGTCTTGCAACTGGTCGTGACCGAGCATCTCTTCACGCGCTACGGCGAAGCCGGCGAAGGCCGCCTGACGGTTCAACGCGCCCGGCTCGTTTCACGTCAGGCCCTCAAAGTCCACGCTGGCCGGCTCGATCTTGGGCGGCATCTTCTTATGGGCCGTGGGGAAGACGCGAGCGGCGGGCGAGAGCGCGATTCCACCCTCGGCGATGCCTTCGAAGCGCTCCTCGGCGCGATCTACCTCGACAGCGATCTGGAGACCACTCGCCGCTTCGTCCTCGAGCTGATGCATGACGACATGGACCGCCTCGAAGAGGAACCTCTGGAGGTCAATCCCAAGGGTCAGCTCCAGGAAATCCTGCAAGCGATCTCGCCCCGCAGCCCGGTCTATGAATTGCTCGCGCAAGAGGGACGCGAGCATGAAAAGACCTTCTCGGTCCGGGTCGTCTGGGAAAATCAAGTGCTTGGTGAAGGAACCGGCCGGAGCAAAAAGCAGGCGGAGACCGCCGCCGCTCTCGCCGCGCTAAAAGAAGAGCTTTGGACGAAGCGCGATGCTCCAAAGGTCCGGTAGGGCGAGACTCCGTCGAGCCAGCCGCGGCATGCTTGCCTTAGCGGGCTCCATGATTCAGGGCGTGGATTTCGCCTGACGACGTCTGCCAGGAAAAACGTTCCCGAATCGCCCGACTGACGAACTCCTTGGCCCGCCCGATCGCTTCCGGCAGCGGGTCGCCCATGGCGAGACGGGCCGCGATCGCTGCCGAATAAGTGCATCCGGTGCCGTGAGTTGAGACGCCGGGCACAAACGGGGCCGAAAACGCCACCACCGTCGCCCCGTCACACAAAAGATCCGTCGCACAATCACCGGACAGATGACCGCCCTTGAGCAGAAAGCGGGTCCCAAATTTTCGCGCCAGCTCATTCCCCGCCACCTTCATTTCAGCAAGGTCATGCACCGGCCGCCCGGTCAACGCGGCGGCCTCCGCCATGTTGGGCGTCACCAGCGTGGCGCGCGGAAAGAGCCGCGATCGGTAGGACTCGACTGCCGCCGGCTGGAGTAACGCGTCGCCGCTGGTGGCGATCATAACCGGATCGACAATGAGTGGAATCTTCCCGGCGCATCGCTCGAGCGCGCTCGCGATGACCTCGATAATGTCGGCTGAAAAGAGCAGCCCGGTTTTGATCGCCCCGATCGAAAAAGTGGTAAGGAGAAGCTCGATTTGCTCGCGGACCGTGGAAGTGCCCACGGCATCAATCCGCGAAACCTTCCCCGGCACTTCCGCCACGATGCAGGTCACGGCGGTGACTCCGTAAACGCCCATGGCGCTGAATGTCTTCAGGTCGGCCTGCAAACCTGCCCCGGCGCTGGAATCCGAGCCGGCGATGGTGAGGGCGACAGGGGGAGAAACGAGATTCGAGATTCGAGATTCGAGATTCGGGTTGGCGTTCCCGTCCGAGCGATCGCTCACCGATTTAACGATTCACGAATCTCGATTCAAGTCTCCCTACCCTCCGTCGCTCCCGATCGCTTCGACCGGGCACCCTTCCATCGCCTCTTTGCAAAGGGCCTCTTCTTCCGGCGATTCGGGCTGCTTATAGACATAGGAATGGCCGCCATCGTCGTTGCGCTTGAAATTGGCCGGCGCGGTTTCACGACAGAGATCGCAGTCGATGCATTGGTCATCGACGTAGAATTTTCCCTCTACGTTTTCGGAATATTTGTTTGCGACATCAGCCATACGTCACTTCGGGGTCGGTTCGGGCTCGAAAGGTAGGAAGATTCGCAAATCGTGCAATCGATTTCCTCGTTGACGCGATGCCACGCAACCGGCAAATGACCCGTGTTCGAATCTTCCGACTCCCGCTCTCTTACTCATCCATGAAAGCCGAAGCCCGCAAGACGCTCTTCTCTTTTGCCGTTGAACTGGTCGTTTATGGCTTTCTCATCGCCGCCTACTTTCTGCTCGTTTTGCATTTTCTCGGGCCCTCCCTCGCCGAGATCGAAAAAACGCATGTCCGGCTCTACGCACTGGTCGCGGTCGCTCTCGTCCTCGGGCAGTCAATCGCCCTGGAATTCATCACCACTTTCCTGATTCGTCTCCTGCGCGGCCGCTCCGAATGATGATCGCGATGTTTTTCCCGATCTCCGGCGTGGAGATCAATCCGGTTTATCTCGCAGTTCTCGGTTTCTTTATCGGACTGATGGGCGGATTTTTCGGCGTCGGCGGGAGCTTTATCGCGGGGCCGACATTGCGCGCGCTCGGGCTGGACTGGAACTTCGCCGTCGGCACCGATCTGGCGCACATCGTCGGCACCTCGGTGGTGGCGGCGAAACGCCATCGCGCGCTAGGCAACGTCGACCTTCGTCTCGGGCTCATCATGGCGATCGGCACGATTTGTGGCGCCGAAGTCGGCGCGCAGTTGATCCAGATGTTGAAACGCGGGGGCAATATCAATCTCGTCGTCAGCCTCGTCTCGATCACGATCTATTTCAGCGTCTCCGGCTTCATGATTTGGGAAACCGTCGCGACCCTGCGCCGGCAACGTAAGGGCGGGAGCAAATCCGCCGCGCGGGGCGACGAGACTTCATTTCGTCGCGTGACCGACTCGATCCATCGCCTGAAACTTTGGCCGATGATTTCGCTCCCCGTTTCCGGCATCAAGTCGATCTCGCTCTGGACCATTCTCACCGTCTCGTTCATCGGCGGCGTTTTCAGCGGATTTCTGGGTGGCGGCGCGGGTTACATCCGGATGCCGATGATGGTTTATGTTCTGGGAGTTCCCACCCATCTGGCGGTCGGGACCGACCTCTTTGAAATCATCATCTCCGCAAGCTATGGAACTTTCTCCCACGCGATCAAGGGGAACGTCGATATCTTGATCGCGCTCGTCATGCAAACGGGCGCCGCTATCGGAGCGCAGATCGGCGCCACTTCGACCCAGTATTTTTCGGGCTCCAAAATCCGTCTCTTCTTCGTCCCGCTTCCGTTGATCGGGGCCGCCATTGTCATTTACACTTTGTTTACCGGCCACAAACTCTAGGTCCCCGATGCGCATCCTCATTTGCAGTGACGGTACTGATCCAGCGGATAACCCGACGCGGCTCGGCGGATTGATCGCTGGGCCCTGCCACTCGCAGACCACGCTCCTCGGGATTGTCGAGAATGCGGCTGATAATGAACCCTTGCGGCGCGCCCTCGCCGGCGAAGCGGATGCGCTCCGGCAACAGGATGTCTCTCTGGAAATCGTCGTCCGCTCCGGCGAACCGATTCGCCAAATCCTGGCGGAGACGACGGCCAACGAGTACGACCTCGCCATCATCGGTGCCCGCCGGAAAGGAAGTGGCGGGCTCTATTGGCGGCCGGAAAAGACTTACGAGCTGATCAAGGCGATTCCGCCGCCGGTCCTGGTCGCCACCGGCGCCTGTGATCGCATCCAGCGCATCCTCGTCTGCACCGGCGGAAAAAAATTCATCGACGACGCGGTTGAGCTGGCGGGCGAGATCGCGAAATGTGTCGGGAGCGCGGTCACCCTGTTGCACGTCATGGCGCAACCGCCTGCGATCTTCGCTGACCTCGTTAGGCTGGAGGAAGATGTGGGCCGCCTCCTCGCCTCCGATTCCGAGCTGGGCCGCAACCTGCGGGGACAAAAGGAGCGTTTGGAAAAGCTCGGCTTGCAGGTCGATGTACACATTCGTCACGGCCTCGCGCTCGACCAGATTTTCGCCGAAGTGCAGAAGGGCCGGCACGACCTGATCGTGACCGGAACGTCGCAGGCGCGCGGACCTTTCCGTCACTACATCATGGGAGATTTGACCCGCGGCATTCTCAACCGCGCCGATTGTCCCGTGCTCGTGGCGCGAGCCGGGAAAATCGTCGATTTTGAGGACGCCGAGGGTGGATTTTTCCACCGGCTCCTGCACGGTTTCAGCGCCGGCAAACCTGCCTAACGACCCGATCTCCCGGGCGCGCGGCTTGCATGGCCAGGCGCCGCCATTATGCTGCGCCTTCGCTTATGCATGCAAAATTTCTCCGTCAATTCTCTGTCGTTAGGCTGGGCCTCCTCCTTGTCCTCGCCGTCCTTCCCGCCTGCTCGAACAAGAAGGGCGACGGCCAGACCGCCGGCAACACCGGGGATTACGTCACCGGCACGCCCTTGCCCGAGCGGCAGGAAGGCACCTCATTCTTTAGCGGCAACGTCCAGCGCAATCAGTTTCAGCCGATTTATTTTGATTTCGACAGCCAGACCATTCGTACTTCGGAGAACGGCAAGATCCAGCAGATCGCGAGCTTTTTGCAGCAGAACAACGGGCAAATCATCATCGCCGGTTTCACCGACGAGCGCGGCACCGCAGAATACAATCGCGGCCTCGGCGAACGCCGCGCCGGGTCCGTCCGGGAGGCGTTGATCGCGCTGGGCGCCAACGCGCAGAACATCCAGACCGTCAGCTTCGGCGCGGAAATGCCGGCCGATCCCTCCTCCAACGAAGAAGCCTGGGCGAAAAATCGCCGGGCCGAAATCGGCGTCGTGAAATAAACCGGCGATCGCCTCCGTCCATCCTTTCGCAAAACCATCAAGCCGGCCCGCGCCGCAACTGGCTGGCGCATCTTTGGCGCGAGTGGCTCGTTGAGCTGCGCCGCCCGATCGCGCCCGCTTTCGCCCGGCCACGCCCGCAGGAATGGCCTAACGATCGACTGACGGCCGCCTGGCTCGGGCACGCCACGGTCCTGCTCAATTTCTTCGGGGTCACGATCCTGACCGATCCGGTCCTCTTTCCCCGCATCGGCATGCGCCTGCCTTTTTTCACCATCGGCCCGAAACGCCTCACCCAACCGGCCCTCGCCTTCGAGGAATTGCCGCCGATTGATCTCATCGTGCTGTCTCACGCCCACTTCGACCATCTGGACACCCGCACCCTGCGTTGCTTTGGGAAGAACACCCAGGTCGTGACCGCGCCGCGCACGCGCGATCTACTGCGCTCGACCCGCCTGCGCCAAATCTCCGAGCTGCGCTGGAATGAATCCCATCGCGTGGCGACTGCGGCGGGCGACCTGGTCGTTAGGGCGTTTCGCGTCAATCACTGGGGCGCACGTCTGCAATACGATCACTACCGCGGCTACAACGGCTACCTCCTCGAGCGCGCCGGCCGCCGCGTCATCTTCGGCGGGGACACTGCCCTAACGAATAATTTCGCGCGGTTGCGCGACGGTCGGCCGCACGATCTCGCGATCCTGGGGGTGGGCGCCTATCAGCCTTGGATCCGCGTCCATTGCACGCCGGAGCAGGCGATCGCGATGGCCGAGATGGCCGGCGTGCGCTTCATCATGCCGATTCATCACCAGACTTTTAAGCTCAGCTTCGAACCGTTCCGTGAGCCGATCGCGCGTTTCGCCGCCGCGCTCGCGCACGCGCCGGAGCGGATCGCGCTGCGCGAAATTGGCGAAACGTTTGTTCTGCCCGCCTGATGTTTTTTCCATGAACCTGTTGCGTCGAGGAACGAAGTAGGAGCATGCGCGCCATCGTTATCGCGGCTTACGGGGGAGTCGAAGGGATCGGATTGCAGGAGGTCGAAACGCCGGCTGCTCCGACGGCCGATCGCGTTCGGGTCCGAGTGCACGCCGCCGGGCTGAACCGCGCCGACCTGATGCAGCGGGAGGGACACTATCCCGCGCCCCCCGGTTATCCGGAACGCATTCCCGGCCTCGAATTTGCCGGTGAAGTGGAGGCGGTGGGCGAAGCGGTGCACACTTGGAAAATCGGCGACCGCGTCTTCGGCATCACCGCGGGCGGCGGTCAGGCGGAATTCGTGGTCGTGCCGGAAAGCAATCTCGCGCGCATTCCGGCGGAGTTGGATTGGGTCGGAGCGGCGGCGATGCCGGAGGTTTTCATCACCGCGCACGATGCACTTTTCACCCGGGCCACCTTGCAGGTGGGCGAACGGGTTCTGGTGCATGCCGCGGCCTCCGGCGTCGGTACGGCGGCCATCCAATTGGCGCATGCCGCCGGCGCGAGGGTCTATGGCACCTCGCGCAGCGCGCAAAAGCTCGAGCATCTCCACACGCTCGGGCTCGACGAGAGCGTCCCAGCGAGCGATTCGCCGCAACAGTTTGTCGATCGCGTCCAGGAACTGACCGACAATAACGGCGTCGAGGTCATCCTCGACCTGGTCGGCGGCGCCTATTTTCCCGCCAACCTCAGTGCGCTCGCGGCGCTCGGCCGTCTCGTTTGCGTGGGGTTAACCGCCGGCCGGAAATCTGAAATCGATCTCGGCCTCGTCCTGCGAAAGCGCGTCACCATTGTCGGCACGGTCTTGCGGGCGCGTTCGATCGAGGAAAAAGCGGGAGCCACGCGCCGGTTCGCCTCTCATGTTTTGCCGCTCGTCGCACGCGGCGTGGTTCGCCCGGTGATCGACCGAGTTTATCCCGCGGCGGACATTTCCGCCGCGCATCGACATCTCGAGTCGAACCGGACCTGCGGAAAAATCGTCCTCGACTTTTCGGGTTAGCGTCGGCCGCAGGAGGCCTGGATCACCAGCCGGCTTCACCCTCTGACACATTTTGTCCCAGGAGCCGCCAAGCCGCGGCCCCTAGCGCTGTAGTGTGCGCTGTCTCAGCGCATCGCCTGCAATTCCGCCGAAGACAGCGGACGCTCCACCGGCACGGGACCCTCCAAAAGTGGCACCCGAGTTGCTTTATGGTAATTATGGCAAAGTTCCTAAATACAAGCGCCGCGAACTATTATCTCGAGGAGATAATTCGTCTCGCGCATGACCGCCTTATCCTGCTCAGCCCTTTCCTGAAGCTGAATGAGCGCGTCAAGGAACTCCTCGAAGATCGTAACCGGCTGAAGATCGATGTCCGCCTCATTTACGGCAAAAACGAACTCCAACCCGAGGAGGCCAACTGGCTGCGCTCCCTCAACTCCATCCGCACCAGCTATTGCCGAAACCTCCACGCCAGGTGCTACCTCAACGACGACCTCTGCCTCGTCACCAGCCTTGATCTTTTCGATTTCAGCCAGGCCACTAACAACGAAGTGGGAGTCCTGATCTCGCGCGACGAGGACAGCGAGCTCTTCCAGAATGCGACCGACGAAGCGCAACGAATCGTCCGGGTGAGCGACGAAGTGCGGATGAGCTTCGAGAAAGTGAAACGCGTGAGCGAAGACAACTCCCCGAACGGCGAAGAAGAGCCGGAAAGCATCGGAAAACTCAGCACCTCCCGGCTTGCCAGAAAGCTCGGACTAAAGACGCAAGAGTTGACTGATCATCTTGTCCACCTCGGCGCGATCGAAATTAGCGGTGGCCAGAAACAGATCACTCCGCTCGGCCGCCGGCTGGGAGGCGAGTTGCGCGTCAGCGCCCGCTTCGGGCCCTATTTTCTCTGGCCGGAGGCGTTGCCGCTGGCCAAGGCCTAACGAAACCGCCTGGAGCGGGAAGCTTTGTAGCATCCGCTGTCTCAGCGGAAGGAACGACTAAGCTCGTAAAGTGCACCCGCTCCTCGATGCGCTGAGACAGCGTACGCTACAATCTCGGCGCGTCGCTACTTTTCCGCTGATTCCGGCACGGCCTTCTCCGCCGCCTGGAAACCGATCTTCGAATGCGTGCCGTCGCAGAACGGCTTCTCGGTCGAAGCGCCGCAACGGCAGAGCGCCATCCGCTTCTCGGCCGGATAGCTGTTGCCATCCGCGTCCTTCAATTCCACCTCGCCCTTCACGATGTAAGGGCCGTTCTTGATAATCTCGATTGTCACGGCATCCATGCCCGCAGCATCGCACCCCCCCGATTAAAAAGAAACCGGTTGTAGCCGGGGTCGCTGACCCGGCTCCATCTCATTGAAGAACGCGCCGATGTCGTCCCCGGCGCCACAGACGTTCAAGAGTGCGGCCCGAATGCCAAATTGCGCGGCGCCCAAAGCCATTCGGCACTGAGGCCCTCACGCTCGACTCAATTCCTTGTAAAAGATCACCGTGTCATGCAGCGTTTTCCCGTCCGGATCGAGCGCAAATCGCGGGATGCGCGCCTCCGTGGCAACGCCCTGGCACCCAGAAGGTGCGGTCGATCCAGTAACCGACCTCTCGCTTCCCATCCCGGATGAAGCTGAGAACGTGTCCGACTACCTGATCGTCGACGACGATCGTCTGCTTCAGAACGGTCTCGTCGGCCAAAAGCTTCGCCCAATGCGCTTCGAACGCCGGCGCATCGCGAGACTGGAATCCAACCATCGCCACCGCCACGGGATCCTGCTGGTGGTTAGAAAACAGCGGCAGGCCGTCCACCTGGACATCGCGCAGGCTTATTTTCATCAAGGGATGCATTCTCGCGTCCCTTCCTGCTTTCCTCACTTCCTGATTTATCCCAAGATTTTTCCTGCCCCTAACGAGCGTTGAAAAGCTGAAGCGCAATGCCTGGTGAAACGCGGGGCGGCAGTGCCGGCAGATTGCCGCGCTCGATCAGGAAAGTGATGACGCCGGCCAGCTCCTTGAAGATGTAGTTGCGGTTGACCGCGCCCTGGAGGTATTGCTCGCCGCTGCTCCCGCCGGTGCCGACCCGGCTGCCGATCATCCGTCGGACCATTTGCAGGTGGCGATAACGGAAGTTGGCGAGTTGTTCGTCGATCTCGATGAGGGAGTTGAGGAGGGCAAACGGAAGACGGAACATCGGCTCGTCGCGGTAGAGCATGATGAAGAGCGCGGCGCGCAAGGCGGTGGGCCGGAAAGCGCCCCAGCCGGCCTTGAAAAAAATGTCGTCGAATTTGCCGAGCAGATCGGCCTTGTCGTCCCGCTCGGAAAGGCTTTGCTCGTAGAGGGTGCGGTAACGGTTCCAGAACGGGGCTCGCCCCGGCGCGGCCGATTCGTCAGGCGCGCCTTCCCAGTCGCGCCAGAATTCGTTTTCGAAAAAGGGCATTCGCTCCAGCCAGTTCTCGACCAGTTGGAGCAGGCTCGGCTTCTGCTCAATCGCGGTGATCTCCGCGAAATCCTTTTTGTTGAATCCGCCGAACTCGGTGTGCTTGTAATAGTCGGGTCGGAAACGGTTTTCCATCTGCAGCCCTAACGACGCCTCGATCTCGCGGAATTGCTTGCTCTGGAAACCGGACGCGCCGTGGAGCAGATCGCGAAACTCGAGGAAGTCGAGCGGGGTCATCGTCTCGAGCACGTCGACCTGGTGATTGAGCAGTTTCCAGATTTCGACCACGCGCCTGAGGCGATGGACGACCACGTTCATGTCCGGGCCGTCGTCGTCCGCGGCCGGCTTGCTCAGCACTTCCTTGCAGGCGGTGATCTCGTGCAGGATTTGTTTGAACCAGAGCTCGTAGGCCTGGTGGATGATGATGAAGAGCATCTCATCGTGCGCGATCAGCTTTCCCTCGCGCAGGCTGAGCGGTTTCTGCAATTCGAGCAGACGCTCAATACCGAGGTAGTCGCCATAATATTGGGGCGATCGCTCCTGATTGATCGGGCACTCCATCGCGGCAGTCTCGCGCATCGCGCGGGGCGGAGTCAATGCAAGCGCCCATCAGCCGGATCGGGCGACGAGCTTGCGCTTCGATCGCAGCCGCCCATTTTGAGCGGATGGGACAATTTCGCCGTGGTTGAACCGCTCACACACACCGCGGTGGCCGCCGGCGCTCCTGGCCGCGGCCCCAGGAAAAAACCGCTATCCCCGCTTCGGTTTTGGCTGCTTGCGGTCGTGATCGGCCTGGTCGGCGGATGCGGCGCGGTCGTCTTTCGCGGGATGATCGCCTTTTTGCACAATCTTTTCTTTCTCGGAAAGATCTCCTTTTTTTACGAAGCAAACATCCATACTGCGCCCGGTCCATGGGGAGCGCTGATCATTCTTGTGCCGGTCATCGGCGCGATTGGCGTGACCTGGCTGGTGCAAACCTTCGCGCCCGAAGCACGCGGTCACGGCGTGCCGGAAGTGATGGACGCGATCTACTACAACAAAAGCATCATTCGACCGGTCGTCGCGGTGATTAAGTCGCTCGCATCCGCGCTCTCGATCGGCAGCGGAGGGTCGGTTGGGCGCGAGGGCCCGATCATCCAAATTGGTTCGGCCTTCGGCTCCAGCGTGGGGCAATGGCTCCGCATTCCCGCCTGGCAACGCACGACCTTGATCGCGGCCGGGGCGGGCGCGGGCATCGCGGCGACATTCAACACGCCGATCGGCGGCGTCCTTTTCGCGGCCGAGTTGTTGCTCCACGAGATCAGCGTCTGGACGCTGGTACCGGTGGTGATCTCGACGGCGAGCGCGAGCTATGTCGGGCGTTTTTTCTTTGGACCGAATCCCGCTTTTGCCATCCCGGAACTGCGGATCAGCTACTTCCATCTCACCCACCCGCTTCTGCTCATCGCCTACGTCGGTCTCGGCCTGATCATCGGCCTCGTCTCGGTCGTCTACATTCGCTCGATCTATCTCTTCGAGGATTTTTTCGATCGGCGCATCAAGAATCCCTACTTGCGCCACATGAGCGGCATGTTGCTGCTTGGCATCCTCATTTTTGTGCTCTTGCGAACGACGGGGCATTATCACGTCGAAGGTGTCGGTTACGCGACCATCCAGGACGTGCTGACCGGCTCACTGACCTCCGTCTGGCTGTTGCTTCTGCTCTTCGCACTGAAACTTTTTGCCACTTCGCTGACCCTCGGTTCGGGCGCGTCCGGCGGAGTCTTTTCGCCGGCGCTTTTTCTCGGCGCAACCCTCGGCGGCGCTTATGGCTCCGTTTTGCAGCAGCTCTTTCCCGGCCTCGCGGTCAGCCCGGCCGCTTTCGCGGTGGTGGGAATGGCGGGCATCGTCGGCGGAACAACCGGCGCGGCCATCACCGCCATCGTGATGATTTTCGAAATGACGCTCGATTACGGCGTGATCGTGCCAATGACGATCACGGTCGCGATCGCTTACGGGGTGCGGAAAATGATTTCCAACGAAAGCATCTACACCCTGAAACTTGCCCGCCGCGGTCATCGCATGCCGAGCGCGATGCAGGCCAACATTCAATACATGAAACCGGCTCGCGAATTAAAACACGCCGGAGTCGTCAGGCTGGTGCCGGCCATGACCTTGCCGGAGCTGGCCATTACTCTGCCGGCCTATCCGGAGGACGCCTGTTTTATCGTGGCCGAGGAGAAGAAGATCATTGGTGTCATCACCATGACGGCGGCGTATAAGGCGGTGCGGAAACCACGCCAGACCACGACCGTGGGAGAGATTGCCTCACAGGAATACGCCGTGATTAGTGCGGATACCTCCGTCTTCGAGATTCTGACCAAGATGCGTCTCGATGGCACCGAAGTGTTTCTCATGGCGGCCGGGTCGCGCGAGAAGCCGTCCGACAGTTTGCAGCGCTGGATTTCCAAGGAGTTGATCGCGGAATCGTTGATCGACGCGATCGAACTCTTTACCGATTAACGAAGAGCACGCTGGTGATGGCGCGAAACCGGCCGATGCAACAGCCGCCGCCTTTCCTGTCATCCCGATCCAGCGGAGCGCGGAGAGGGACCTTTCACCTGCAATGAACGCTCCCCTTTGGAAAAAGCCGCGGATTGCAACTGCGAGGTCCTTCGACTCCGCGGCGCTCCGCTCCAGGATGACAAAGCAAAGAGAAAAGCGGCCCGGAGAGCGCCGCTTGTTTCGCCCTAACGACGGCGGCGGCCAAAGGAATAGCCGCGATGCGTCCGACCGCCGCCGATGGCGCGCTTGCCGCCGCGCCGATTCCGGCTCGAAGAGCACGGTGTAGATGTAGGGAAAATTCTCCAGCTTTAAGCGCGGGATCTTTTGACCGATGAAGCGTTCGATCGCCTGCAGCGCCGGCAATTCCCCGCCATTCATGAGAGTAAAGGCATCACCGACGTTCTGCGCGCGGCCGGTCCGGCCGATGCGATGGACGTAATCTTCCGGATGCTCCGGCACATCGTAATTGATGACGTGGCTGACACCCGCGATGTCGATCCCGCGCGCTGCGATATCGGTCGCGACCATCACTTCGTATTTCCCGCTACTTGAAACCTTCGAGCGCTTCGACCCGTTCCCGCTGGGTCCGATTGGAATGCAAGACCGCGACCGCGTGCCGGGCCTGTTTCAGTTGCTGGGCGATGCGATCGGCGCCGTGCTTGGTGCGCGAAAAAATCAGCGCGCTGTCAAAATTGGTGCGCTCGAGCAACGCCATGAGAAGATCGAATTTCTGCTCCGCCGCGACCGGGTAGACTGCATGCGTCACCGTCTCCGCCGGTGCGCGGCGCACCCCGATCTCGACCACTTCCGGTTCTCGCAGCACCCAGGCCGCGAGCCGCTCGATTTCCGGCGGCAGCGTGGCGGAGAAAAGCAGTGTCTGTCGATCGGTGGAAATCTGTTCCACGATCCGCCTGACGTCGGGAAGAAAGCCCATGTCGAGCATACGATCGACCTCATCGAGGACAAGAATGTTGACGTCGCGCATGTGCATCGAGCCCTGCTCGAGCAGATCGAGCAAGCGCCCCGGAGTGGCACAGACGACGTCGGTCCCGCGTGCCGCTTCCTCCTTCTGCTTACCGTAGCCCACGCCGCCGTGCACGACCGAGACGCGCAGATCGGTGAAGCGCCCGTAATCGCGAAAGGCCGTCTCGACTTGCGCCGCCAGCTCGCGCGTTGGCTCGAGCACGAGGCAGCGAAAAGCACCGTGCTTCGCGAGCAGGGTCAGGATGGGCAGCGCGAAGGCCGCGGTCTTGCCGGTGCCGGTTTGCGCGGTCCCGATGAGATCCTTGCCTGAAAGAATGATTGGAAATGCGCGGAGCTGAATCGGCGTCGGCTCGGAGAAGCCCATCGCCTGTGTTCCCCGCACGACTTCCGGGGAAAGCCCGAAGTTGTTGAAAGACACAGGTACACAACACTAGATCGGTTAGGCGGAGAATCAACGCCGGTTCACATTTGTGGAGTTGTCCTTTTGCGACTGCTCGTTGAGGATGAGCGCGAATGGAAGCGAAAGCGCTGCGGGTTTTTGTCCTCGCCGACACCCATGATCATCTCCCGCAAAACCTTGAGGCTCTGGCCGATGATGTGGATGAAATCTGGCATCTGGGCGATCTCTGCGCACCCAGCTTGCTCGTTCGGCTGGAAAGCATCGGTCCGCCCGTCAGGCTGGTGCGCGGCAACTGCGATACCAATCCCGACTGGCCGCAGCTGATCGATCTGAAACGCAACGGCGTCCGGTTCCGCCTTGTCCACATTCCGCCGGCGCGCGCGCCGGAAGACATCGACGTCCTCTTGCACGGTCATACTCACGTGCCGCGCGACGAGCGCCAGGAAGGTGTTCTCTTCCTCAATCCCGGCTGTGTGACCCGTCCGGACAAGGGCGCGCCGCCAAGTATTGCCACGCTCGAAATCACCAGGGCCGGAAAGGTCCTCTGGCGCTTAACGCGCCTTCGTTAGGCCAGGAATCTGTAGACGCTTCGCTCTCTCCGAGCCCGCTTCCTGCCCGTAAGGCATCCAGGCCGGAGGGTAAGCTCTTCCGAGCCGGAGGCTGCGAAGCGCGGGAGCGGCTCATTCTCCGACGCGCCGCGCAGACCCGCGTCGCCCAGGAGGACGACGTCTACAACTCAGCTGCGCAGCGCGATCACGTTCTGCGCATTGGCTGCGCCGAGCTCGACGAAGGTCACCGGTTGCTGGCTGAACTGCCAGATGGTCGTCACCGTAGCAGCAACGAGCAGCAAATAGACGATGTCTTCAATGATCCCGCGTTCCTTCTCCTCCGACTCTAGGAGCATTTGATACGTGCTCTCGTGATGGATGGGCCTGGCGCCAGATGGGTTTGTCATGGTGTTCCTTTCTTTCAACACCCAAGCCTTATGCAAGCGCTATGCCATGGATTTGAACTATGTTTAAATGACGGGCAGATCGGAACTTATGAATCGAAGACAAAACTCACCGGCAGCGCGAATGTAGCGCGAGCGGGATGCAGCCGTGTCGAAAACGGGACGCCTCTATTCGCAGCGCGACGTTCCCATCGGGGCTCGACGAAGTCTCACCCCACCGAACGACGCTATTCTTTCGCGTCCTTCGACTTCTCGTTAGGCGCGCTCTTTTTCGCTTTGCGCTCGGCCTTCGCGTCCGCTGCGGGAGCGGCTTTGTCTTTCGTCGCCTTCCCCTTCTTCCCTTTTCCAGCCGGGGAGATTTCCTCAACGACTTCGGCACGTCCACCCATTCGAGAAAGGCCACCGCGGCGGAATCGCTCTTGCGCTGGCCAAGCCTGATAATGCGGGTATAGCCGCCGTTGCGGGTGGCGCTACGCGGCGCGATGTCGTCGAACAATTTCGCAACCGCGTCCTTTTGCCGCAGCACCGCGAGAGCGGTGCGGCGCGCATGAAGCGAGCCGTTCTTGCCTAACGTCACCATCTTTTCCGCCAGCGGCCGAACCGCCTTGGCCTTGGCCAGGGTGGTTTTGATCCGCTGATGCTCGATTAAACTGCAAACCTGATTGGCCAGCAACGCCTTCCGGTGCGCGGCGGTCACTCCCAATTTGACGGTCTTCTTTTGGTGCCTCATAGCTGCTTCTCTGGCAAATTTTCCGCTTATTCCGCGTCGTTGCCATTGGCGCCATTGGCGCCGTCGGCACTCAGCGGGATCTCGACCAGACCCGGATCGAATTTCTGACCCAGACCGAGGCCGAGCTGTTGGAGCTTATCCTTGATTTCGTTGAGCGATTTCTTGCCGAAGTTGCGATACTTCAGCATCTCCGCCTCGGTCTTCTGCGCGAGCTGGCCGACGGAGGTGATGTTGGCGTTGTTCAGGCAATTGGCTGCGCGCACGCTCAGCTCGATCTCGTTCACGCTCATGTTGAGCAGCTTCTTCAGCTTGACGTTTTCTTCGCTCACGCCGGCCGGCGTTTCGTCGAATTCGATCACGTCCTCATTGAAATTGACGAAGACATCGAGGTGATGGCGGAGAATCGCGGAGGCCTGGAGCAAGGCGTCATCCGGCGTGAGCCGGCCATCGGTCCAGACTTCGAGAATGAGCTTATCGTAGTCGGTGCGCTGGCCGACACGGGTGTTTTCGACCGCGTATTTGACGCGAGTGACGGGCGAAAAGATCGAGTCGATCGGAATGAGGCCGATCGCCTGATCGGGTCGCTTGTTCTCATCGCCGGTTGCGAAACCGCGGCCGACACGAACGTCGAGTTCGGCTTCAAATTTATGCTTCTTGTCGATCGTGCAGATGACCTGCTTGGGATTGAGCACTTCGTAACCCTGCACGAGCTGGATGTCGCCCGCGGTCACGGTCGCCTTCCTTGTTCACGGTGAGCGAGAGCTTGCGCGGCTCGGGATCGGCCGCTTTGAACTTTATCCGCTTGAGGTTGAGCACGATGTCGGTCACATCCTCGACCACGCCGGGGAGGGTGCCGAATTCGTGCTGGGCGCCGTTAATTTTGACCGCGGTGATGGCGGCGCCTTCAAGCGACGAGAGGAGCACGCGGCGGAGGGAATTTCCGACCGTGTGCCCGTAGCCGGCCTCGAAAGGTTCGGCGACAAACTTGGCGTAAGTATCAGTGGATGACGCCTCGTCCTTGACGAGGGTCTTGGGCATTTCGAAACGACCGTAACGAACTGGCATGATGTGCTATTGGGGTGTTCATTCCCCCATTCTCCTAAGCGCCGGGTTCCCCCTGGCGAGCGCGGTTTCGCGTCCAGTGACGGAAACCCAGGGACCAACGGCGCAACGTGTGTAAAGACTCGCTGCGGGACGGGGAATGAACACCATCACGCCAAGTTTGCAAGCGCCCTGCTTTCTTTGGATTGACCGTTTGCCTGCGCTTCATTTGCGCCCCGCCGCAGACCGTCCTGCTTCAGCGCAACCGGGGATCGAGCACAAAGGTGCCCGAGTCCTTGATCTTTATCTTGCCGAAATCGAGATGCCTTGGGTTGAGTAAATAAGTGCGCTCGAGAGGCACGAGCACACTCGGCAATGCCAGGACCGGAGAGCGGCCCGACTTGATCCATTCATCACCAATTTTCTTCGAGACCGCGGTGGGGGGCTCGAGGTTCCAACCTTTGGGCAGCTTGTGCAGTTCGATCGTGATCATGAGTGAATCGTCGAAGGCAACACGGAAGGCGCGAAGCTTTCCCATCATCGTTACCGGTTGCGCGTGGACGAGAATCTCAAGCGCCGCGAGCGCGAGATTCTCGCTGCAATAAACAATCGGCACGCCGGCCGAGTTCCAGCGCCCCTCGAAAATGCGGGCGCCTTCACCGGAGAAGGCCGTGGCCGAGTGCTTTTCCTTTACAATCCGCCAGCCGACGACCTCGGCCATCAGGAATATACGCCGAACTCGATCCGGCCTAACAAATTCTCCACTTCGCGCGCGCCGATTTCGGTTTTGGCAAACTCTAGCGGCACAGTATTGCCGAGGCCGGTTTGCTTGTGCATGAGCCATTCCCGCGCGCTCGCTGCGTCGCCAAAGACTTCCTCCGCCTTTTGCAGGAGTCGCTGATACCGGACGAGCTTTTCCGACTCTTCCTTGTCGATCTTACCCTGGACCTTGCGGCGGTGCAGAGTGGCGCGCGACATCCCGAGGACCTCGGCAATTATCTCGAGCGGCACATCGAGCGCCTTTTGCAGGTTCCGCACCGCGCGAAAACTTAGCCCTGCCCGAATCCGCGCGATCTGCCGGTGAACCGTCGCAGGCGCGGCGGAAGATTGCGCGATTGCTGCCCTCGCCATTTTGTTGCTCATTTGATACACCTTAATGTTTCATTTGAGAAAAACAAGGTGTTCGTTCCACGACCCAACGGCCGCGAGCGTCGCTTCAGTCGCCTGCCACCACTCACGGCCCCGGACGATTCGTTTCCCATCGCGCGCTCACATTTCGTAACTGCTCCGCCTGGTCCTTGAATTCCGACTGGAGCGTCGCGACCGCCCTCTGCAATTTCTCTTCCCGCGCGGCGGCGGCCCCGATCGACTACCATCTTTTCGAGTTCCCCGGCAACGCATGCGTTCGTGTGGGTTCCCTTCGTGCCAATGCGAATGCGTTTACTGACATCCAATGCGGCGTCAGTTTTCCAACCGATAGACCTCCACCAGAGTGACACCAGTCGTGCTGTTCTTTCCCCGCACAATGGCGGTGTAAGCCTCTGGCGAGAGGGTCGCGACAATCGCCGACTCGAGGTCGTCGCTCGGCGCAAGGCCGGTCTCCATGATTTCGCTCTCCTGGGTGGTGCGCCAGTTGTCGTTGCTCGCCAGGATCGATCCATCGGGGTTATGCAATTCCAAGGTCGGATCGGCCAGCTTTCCGGCGACGGGCAAGGAGGGTCCGATCGCGCGCACGATGACTCTTTGCGGCTCGGTGCCCAGGACAATGAAGCCGCCGATGAGGACGTCGTCCCCCGTCTGGACCAGCCCGCGAGTCGAGATGTTGGCGAGCGTGGAATCGGCCGTGCTATCCAGATCGTAAATCTCGACCAGACCTACCCCGGTGGTGTTATTGACCCCACGAACGATCGTCGTGTAGGCGTTGGGAGCGAGCGGCATGAGAATGGCCGACTCAAGATTGTTAGGCGGGGGGACCGTGCTAGCGATGATCTCCTGTTTGTTGGGCGCGTCCATCCAGTTGTCGTTCGCGGTAATGAGCCCGCTGGGACCAAAGAGTTCCAGCGTCGGATTCGCCAGTTTCCCGGCCACCGGGAGCGAGGGGCCGAGCGCGCGCACGATTACTTTCTTCGGCTGGGTGCCGGTGATGATGAAGCCGCCGATGAGCACATTGTCGCCGGTCTCGACCCGCAGGCGGGTCGAAATGTTTGCCAACGTGCTCGGTGTGGGTGTCGGCGTTGGTGCCGCTGTTTGCACTTCGAAGGCGCCCATGTCGGTGCCATCGCCGCCAGTGGCATTCGAGATCGCCAGATCATCGAAGGTGCGCGCGAAACCGGCGCCGCGCTGATCGTTGATGAGGGTAAGGCCCGCCAGGGTACGGCTGGTCCCCTTATCGAGGGCCGGGCTGCCAATGAGGAGCGCGATGGTTTCGGTGGGGCCGCCGTGGTTTTGCAAGCCATTTGTATGGAGCTTCGGGTCGAGCGGCGTGGCGATTGTTCCGGTTTGGTCTGTGATTGCGGTAAAGCCTATGCTCCCGTCCCTCTCGCCAAGCAGGTTGAAACCCTGCGAAGCGAACGTACCGGAAGCATCCGGAGCTGATCCGCCTGGGTTGATCTCGTTTTTGGCGATGATCGTGCTCTTGACGTTGGCCCGGCCGAGGTTGGAAATGCCGCCGCCATCCGTGGTCGCGGCTGCGGGACCGATACTCTCGTTCTTGCTGAGCGTGCAATTGCTGACGTTCACGGTGCCTGAGTTGAAAATGCCGCCGCCAATCGCGGCGTGAGCACCGTCGGCCAAAGCAAAGTTGAAGAAGATCGTGCTGTTTGTGACGTTCACTGTGCCGGTCGCGTTGCAAATGCCGCCGCCAAAGGCATCAATGGAAGAGGTGTTACTATTAAAAGGACCGGCGGTGTTTAAGAAGATCGTGCTGTTGATAACGTTCGCTGTGGCGGTGGGACCGCTGTTGAAAATGCCACCACCCGCGCTGGTGTGCGAAGACGCTGTGTTAAGAGTGGACGCGACGTTACGGCTAAGGGTGCTATTTGGTGACGTTCACCGTGCCCGAGTTAAAAATGCCGCCGCCAGTCGCGATACCAACCCCGGAAGCGGTGGCAGAATTACCATCGAGCGTGCTGTCGGAGAGGTTCACGGTGCCGGTGCTTCCGTTGTCAATGGCTCCCCCAGTGTAAGCCTGGTTGCCGTCGATGAGGCAATCCGTGACGGTCACTGTGCCGCTGCTGGCGTTGAAAATTCCCCCGCCGAAACAAGCAGAGTTAGTGAAGAGCCCGCCGCCGGTGACGTTGACTGTGCCGAAGCTGTTGTTCAAAATACCACCGCCACCGCTGACGCTCCCAAGGGAAGAGTTATTTCTGAGCGTGCTGTTGGTGATGTTCGCCGTGCCGGTGCTGTTGTTGAAAATTCCCCCGCCGCCGTTAGCAGTGTTAGCGTCGAGCGTGCAGCTGGTGACGTTGACTGTGCCGGTACTTATGTTTCCAATACCCCCGCCAAACCCACTGCTCACCAGGCCGTTGCTAATAGTCAGGCCGGAAAAGGTCACCGTGCCCGTCGTGGTCACGTTGAAGATTCCGTACTCGCCTCCCGTATCCCGCCGCACCGTCAGCTCGTTCGCTCCGGGGCCGCTGATGCTGACGCCTTCGGTTATGACGGGCGGCGCCCCAGTCAGGTTGATTTTCGAGTTGGCGGGGAGGTCGAAGAAGATGCCATCGGCGCCCGGATGCGCGTTTGCCGTCCCGATCGCGTCCCGCAGGGAGCAGCCTGCGTCGCCATTGGTGCACGCGCCGGCAACGACTGTGTCACTGGTTGTGTTGACGATGTAGAGCAAGCCTTGCGCGTTCACCAAGCTGGTTGACGCCAGCACCATCAGCGCGATAAACGCGAGGATCAGCCATTTCCTGATTATCACACACGTGCCGGATGACTGTCGCGCCAAGCGTGGCCTTACAAATTGTGATTTCAACTGATAAGCCTCAACCCCTCCATCGGCTTTTTTTCCTTCACCGACTCTTAGCGCTGATGAAGGCATTCATTACTCCGGATCCGCCGGATCGTTAAACAACACGGTCAGTTTGATGCTGCCGTGCCCGAACTGCGGGAAGTTTTCAGCATTCCGGTCGCCAGGATCAAGATTCGACGCCGTATCATCCGGCGGAAACAGAATGAGCGATCTCAGGAATTTCTGTAGCGCACCGGACAACGGCTCCGCCAAACCCGCATAGGCGTCGCGCGAAGCCTGCGCCTCGCCGCCGTGCCGCAGGATCACGTCGTCGAGCGAAGTGCTGCGCCCGTCGTGCCCGAAAGAGCTCTTTGAGCCGACGCCCCACAACGGGCGTGTCAGAAACTGCTGCTGCAATGTGCCATCGTAATTCCGCTCATAGAAATTGGGTCCGAGATCGTGCCGTTTAAAGTCCGTGAAGATCTTGCTGACCAGGAATGGGTTTCCTTGTGGCTGTTTCAGAGGCGGAAAGCCGGTCCCATCGTCGATCACATTGACGAGCGTACCTGCAGTGGAAAACACGTTGTTGAAAATCCCGTTCACTGGATCGTAGACGGTTTCTACATCAGCCACTCTGCGGTCGTGGTTGATCTGCAAGTCGGAGATGTGGCAGGAATTGCAGCTTATGCCGTTGAATATTCGCCGGCCCAGTGCCGTGGTCGGGTCCCGCCGGCCTATTCCCGGTTTGAAATAGTTCAACAGATAGAACTCAAGGTGATCGACGACCGCTGGATCAATCTCATACTGGCCGCTTATGGGATCCGGCGGCGGAGGGGCGTCGATGCTGTCCTGGGAGCCGTCCAGTCACCATGCCAGAAGGAGTTACAACTCTTTGCCCGGCACTGGCGTTAGCTAAATCCGGGTCGTTGACTTCGAGGCCCATCTCTTTATGGAGCGCGCCGACCACAAATTCCCGAACCGAAATCCCGCGGCCCTCGGCGAAAAAAGGTTTCACCCTGAGATCGGGGTCAATGCCTTGGACCCCCGATGTGTCCACCGTGCCCGAGGGCGTGGCGGTAATCGTCCCATAATCGACTCCCTTACTGCGCAACGGCAGGGTCACCGAGTGGCCGCGGTTCGCCGCCTGGGTGATGGCCCGGTCCCGAATGCTTCGCAGATCGCCAGTGATTTCATCGGCCAGCATCTCCTTCAGTCCCAGCCCGAAGAGGTGCGGAGCATCGCGACTGTCCGGCCTTGTGGCGACGTTGCCTCCCACACCTGCCGACCCTCGCGGGCGTCCATGGCACAGCGCGCAACTATCTGACAGACCAGCGCCAATCGCAGCGTTGGTGTTAAGATCGCCTATGCCGTCGCCTTCATTCGGGCCTTGTCCTTGCGCGTGAGTAAACTTGCGCTGGAAGAGCTGGCGCCCGCGACGCACCGAACGAAAGGGATCGCGGCTGATGATAAAAATAGACGAGTCCGGAGTCTGCACATCGCCACGTCCGGCGCCAACTTCGTCCTGCAGGGACTTGGCGATACCGGCTTGGGCAGTATTCGGTGCCTGGGTCCGATCGGTCAGCTGGGCCCAGCAGTTGCCCGTGCAGGCAGCCAACAGAGCCAACTCCCAAAGGATTTTTGAGCCCAGACAGCCCCGCAATGGAAATCTCATCCTCAATGACCGCGCCGTCACTGCCACGCTGCAAACCGCGGCGAAGCCACGGACCCGCGTCCGCTGCGACTTTGCTAGGGAAGTTTTATTTTTCATCGGATTATTTTTCTCGTTGGTCGTTTGTTAGAAACGTCATCGTTAAGTAATGCGAGATTCCGGGCGAAATCGTGCAATCGACTTGGGAGCGGGAACTCACCAATCCGAGGCGGCCGAGGGGAAGAGGCCGAAAGAGCGATTACGGTTTCTCAGCGTGAGAGCTACCGGCCAACTCGAAACGAGTCGACGCAGGCGTGGCGGCGCCTTTACGCAACGCCGCTACCAAGTCATTCCGCGGTCCGCCGTGCCAGTGATCGCGCGGAACAACCAGGCCCGGGCATGGGCCCAGTAATATTTCGCCGTGCGCACGGAAATGCCGAGCGCGGCGGCGACTTCATCGTGCGTCAGGCCGACGAAGTAGCGCAGCTTCACCACTTCGGCTTCGAGTGGGTGGGCGGCGGCGAGCTGTTCGAGCGCTTCGTTGAGGGCCAGGAGCTGGTCGTCGTCGCCCGGAAAAGGCAGCTCCACTTGCTCCAGGTCCACGCGCTGCTGGCCGCCGCCGTGACGCACGGCTCGTCTGTAGCGGGCGCGTTCGATGAGAATCCGCCGCATCGCCTCGGCCGCGGCCGCAAAAAAGTGTGCGCGGTTCTCGAACAGGGGAGACTGATTGCCCACGAGCCGCAGCCAGGCTTCGTGGACGAGGGCGGTGGGTTGGAGCGTGTGGCCGGGGGCTTCGTGCGCCATCCTGCTCGAGGCGAGTCGCCGCAATTCGTTATAGACCAGCGGCAAGAGTTGATCGGCGGCCTTGGCATCGCCGTTTTCAATGGCGTTGAGTAGTTGGGTCGCCTCACTTATGCCCGCGCGCATCTTGCGGCGAGGCTGGCAAAAATCGCCCCGATCGTCACGACCATTTTCTGTCCGGAGTCTCAGATTCCAGCGGAAAATCAAACAGTGAGGCGGACTATGGATGCGCGCCCATGACCGTTTCGATCGTTTCCGCATGCTCTTTCCCGAGCGATGATTCCAAATGTTTCACTGCCGCCGCGTAAGCCGCGCGCGCTTCGTCGAGCTTGCCTTGCGCTTTGAGGGCGCGCGCCAAGGCCAGGTAAGCGCGGCCAATCGAGGAGGTCAGCACGTCGGGTCCGGCGGTTTTCTGCGCCAGGGCCACAGCCTGCGCCGAGTCCGCCCGCGCTTCCTCGAACTGCTGCAATTGCATGCGCACCCTTGCTCGGCGCGTCAGGTAAATCATCAGCCGGTCGCGGCCTTCCGGCGTCGCCTCGCAAATGGCAATGGCGTCGTTCGCGCTGGCCAGGGCGGCCTGAGGATCGCCGCGCGCCAGGTCGAGCAGTGAATGTTGCGAGGCAACGGTGGCAAACCCGATGTGTCCGGGCGGGAGTAATTTTTTCCAGCGCGACTCGAGCTCGCCCAGCACCTCGGCACAACGATCCAGTTGTCCCATTTCGCGGCAAGCTGTCCCGCGAACGTACAGGCACAAGCCGACCACGCCCTCCGCGCCTTGGCGGCGCGCCTTGGCCTCGGCGCGATCGACGCACTCCACCGCTTCAGGGAAACGCTGAAGTTCAATCAGGGTGCGCGCCAGGTTATTGAGCAGCATAGGCGAAACGGTTTCCGCATTACCCTCGGCGGTCTCGATCGCGACGGCCTGGCGGTAGAGGGGTTCGGCTTGCCGCGGCTGACCCAGAGCCTCAACCGCAACAGCCCAGTTGTTTAAGAGCGTCGCGGCTTTGTCCGTTTCGCCTCGACCCAGTGTGGAGAGCTGCTTGAAAGCCTCCTTGAAAGCGTCCGCCGCCAGGCGATTCCATCCCGCCTGGCGATACGATTCGGCGACGTCCATCGCCACAGTCAACTCCAGCAAGGACGAGCCTTGACCTGATTTGCGGAGCAGCCGTTGCGCAGTCACCGCGCGTTGGATTCCCAACTCCGCTTGACCGTGCTCGCGGGCGATGTGACTGCCGCGCAGCAGACAGAAAATTCGCGGTAGAGTGTACTGCGGCGCGTCGCCTAGTTCCGCCAATGCTTCCTGCACGAGTGCTTCGCCGCGCGCATATTCGCCGGTCCCGGCGATGGCGTTGCCGTAGGCGGCAGCGGCCTTGGCGCGGACTTCGGGTTCGGGCAGGTCGCGCGAAAGCGTGTAGGCCTTGGCGAGCAAGTCGCGCGCTTTCGCGTGTTGCTCCTGTTCCTGGTATTGCTGGCCGATCGCGATCAGGAGTTCCACGCGATTGTCGTCGGGTTCTCCGGTCTGCTGGTTAATCAGGCGTTCGGCCCGCGCCAGAAGGTCGCCAACCGTGAACGGCTTGCCCCCGGGGGCAGCGTCCGAGAGGAGAAAAGAGTTGAGATCGTTGATCGCTTCGGCGCGGGAAAGCTGGCGGAGGGCGAAATCGCGTTGCTGCTTTGCGGCGCGCGCCGCTTCGTCCGCGCGACGGCGCTGCGCTTCCTCCAATCGAGCGTGCTGCGTGGCTCGGCGCGTTTGCGTAATCGTGCCGGTCAATCCGCCAACCAGCGCTACGAAAATCAAACTCGCAAACGTGACGGAGGTGCGATGTCGCCTAACGAACTTGGCCACCCGATATGCCCGCGTGTCGGGCCGGGCGAGCACCGGTTGGTGCTGCAAATGGCGTTGGATGTCCATCGCCAGGCCGTTGGCCGTCTCGTAGCGGCGCGTGCGGTCCTTCTCCAGGCATTTCATCACGATCCAATCCAGATCGCCGCGCAGACGAGGTGAATCAACTTGCGGCGGCTCGAGATCGGCGGTGTTGCGCGACGGTGGTCAGGTCGCGTCGGCGCCATCGTGCTCAGGCGCGTGGAGGGACGCGACGGTTCTTTCTCGCGAATCGTGCGGCGCATTTCGTCCAGGCCGGACGCGAGCAGTTCCTTTTGCGTCGAACGGCGTCTGGCCGGTGAGCAATTCGTAGAGCAGCACGCCCAGGCTGTAGATGTCGCTGCGCGTGTCAATGTCCAGACTCGCTCATCTCCGCCTGCTCGGGACTCATGTAAGCCGGCGTGCCGATGAATTGCTCGAACGCGGTGAAGAGCGTCTGGTCGGTCAGCTGGCCTTGCGTGGCCTTGGCGATGCCGAAATCAATCACCTTGGGCACCGGCACGCCGTCGTTCACCGGTGACCAGGATGTTCGACGGCTTGATGTCGCGGTGAATGATGCCCTTTTGATGCGCGTGCTGGATGGCCTGGCAAACCTGGATGAACAGGTTGAGCCGTTCGTCGGTGGAAAGTTTGTTCTGATCGCAGATAATCGGTGATCTTGATGCCGCGCACCAGTTCCATGACGAAGTAAGGCCGGCCGGTCTCCGTCGCGCCGGCGTCGAACACCTTGGCGATGTTCGGATGATCCATCAGCGCCAGCGCCTGCCGCTCGGCTTCGAAGCGGGCGATGACCTGCTTGGTGTCCATGCCCAGCTTGATGACCTTGAGCGCCACGCGGCGGCGAACCGGCTCCTCCTGCTCGGCCATGTAAACCACGCCGCAGCCGCCTTCGCCGATTTGCTGAAGCAGTTTGTAGCGGCCGATTTGGTCGCCGGACTTTTCGCCCGGCGGTTCTAGCTGGCTTCTGCCGGTGTTTGGCTCTACCGGAGCAAGCCCGGGTGAAGTTGCGGCGGACCTCTCCAGCAAAAAAGCGCCCGCGCGTTCGTGCGCCTCAAGCAATGCCGCAACGCGGCCAATGTTTCGGCATCGCCGCGGCAGTTTTCGCCCAGGTACCCGGGGCGCTCGCTTGCGGGCAACTCCAACGCCGCATTGAACACCAGCACCTCCCGGCTCGGCGGATCAGTCATCGAACGGTATCATCCCCCTTCAATGCGAAATCCGACACAAAAAAGGGAAAACGAAACATAACGTCGCTCCTCACATCCCGGTGAAGCCGGGCGTTCAACGGATGACGCGAAACGTCGATCGCGAGCGACCGGCTCCAATCCCGTCGCTCGCGACGACGGCAACGACATCAACGAGTCGAAGATCTTCTATCCCTCTTCGACCCGATTCGGCAACTCGTTGCGATCATCGGGCGTCCGGGGAAAATGCTCGGCCAGCCGTTCGCCCGCCACTTCGATCGCCTTGACGATGGCGGCTGTGAAGTCCTCGCGCTGAAAGTGGTCGCTGATCGCCTCGACGAGCTGCCGCCAGAAGACGTCGCCGCAGCGCTGGTGAATTCCGTCGTCTCCGATGACCGCAAACTTTTGTGAGCGAGGCGCGACGAAGATGAGGACGGCGTTACGCTCACGCGTTGCGGTCATGCCCAGCCTCTGAAATCGGGCGGCGGCGGCCGCGACCGCGTCGTCAATTTCGCCGCGCTGGATGAAAACGCGGACCTCGCCCGAGGTCTTGCGTTCGGCCACGGCAATCGCCTGCACGATGCGCTCGTGCTCGAGCCGGGCCATGAAGGATTTTGTGCGCATCGCTCTCTACCAACTGGAACCGGCCCCGCCGCCGCCAAAACTACCGCCGCCACCGCTAAACCCACCGCCGCCACTCGAGCTGCCCCCGCTGAATCCGCCGCCACCTCCGAATCCCCCGATGAACGGTCCGCCGCCGCCGCTGTAGCCATAGCCACGCCGCCGCGCCGAGCGGTTCGAGACGATAAAAATAATCACGATGATCAGGAAAATGATCAGGGGGATCGGGATGCCGCTCCCGCTTCCCCCTCCTTCTTTCTGGGTGCGGCCGGTCCCTTTGTATTCGCCCTTCACCGCCTGCATCATCGCGGCGACGCCCGCTTTTAAGCCACCCGCGTAGTCACTCCTTTTGAAGAAGGGCGCGATAACGTTGTGCGTGATGTCGAAGGCGGTCGCGTCGGGCAAGGCGCCTTCCAGACCGTAACCGGCCTGGATAAACATCTGGTGGTTTTGGACGAAGACGAAAAGGACCGCGCCGTTGTTCCGACCCTTTTGTCCGACGCCCCAGGTCTGCGCGATGCGCTGGGTGTAATCAGCGACCGACGATTCACTTTCCATGCTCGGGTAGATGGCGACCACGATTTGGTTGGAAGTTTCGCGCTCGAATTGCGCCAGTTGCTCGTTCAGTTGCGACGCCGTCGCCCGATCGACCACGCCCGCGTAATCATTGAAGTAGCCAGCCGGTTTGGACGGCGTGATTTCCGCCCCGAGCGGAGCGATCAGGCCAGCGAGCAGCGCACAGAGCGGCAAGGAAGAGTCGCATTCGCGCCGTCATCCCGATTTAAGGATGACTCCCAACTTAAGGCGACGCCATCGGCGCCGGTGTACTCCCGAAGTCGAACTTCACCGTCGGCGCCTTCTCCGCGCCAGGCTGGGCGTTGAAGAACGGCCTCGCCTGGAAGCCAAACATCTTGTTGAGCAGATTGGTCGGGAACCGCCCCAGCGCCGTGTTGTACTCCTGCACCGCGGCGTTAAAATTATTTCGCTCGACCGAAATCCGGTTTTCCGTGCCTTCGAGTTGCGCCTGCAAAGTCTGGAAAGCCTCCGTCGCGCGCAGTTGCGGATAATTTTCGCTCACCACAAGGAGGCGCGAGAGCGCGTTGCTCAACTGTCCCTGCGCCTTTTGAAATTCTTCAAGTTGCGCGGCATCGGTCGGGGCCTTGTTCGGATCGAGCTTTACCTGGCCGACACTGGCGCGGGCATTGGTCACTTCGGTCAAGGTCGACTTTTCAAAGTTGGCCGCGCCTTGCACGGTCTGGACAAGATTCGGGATCAGATCCGCGCGGCGCTGATAGACCGACTGCACATCCGCCCATTTCTTGTTCACGTTCTGTTCCAGCGTGACGAGGCGATTATAAGTTCCGCAACCGCTCAGGCTGAAGATTGACAGGACCGCGAGCGACAAGCCCGCACATCGGAGAGCAAATTTCTTCATTTAGAGAATACAAGAATCGCCGGAAGAGCGCGAAAGTCACGCGCCAACCCTGCGATTTGGGCTGTCGCCACTTCCCAGTCCGGTGAGCAGGGAGCTGGAGGGCAACGCTCCGTCGTTGCCGTGTTTGAACGACCCCAAACCGTCAGACCAGAAACACGGCAACGACGGAGCGTTGCCCTCCAATCGCGGGCCTTTCGCCCGCGATCGCGATCGAAACAACGCAGCGCGGGCACCAATCAGCGGGTTTCGACTTCGCTGGTTCGTCAGGCGCGGGCGCGGTTTCCGCCGGCGGTTCCGTCGCGGTGGGCAGTTCGCGACGCTTTAGCTCGTCGGAATTCGGCAACTCATCGAGATTGCGCAGGCCGAAATGTTCGAGAAAAAATTGGGTCGTTTCGTAGAGCAACGGCCGGCCCGGGACCTCGGCCCGGCCGGCGATCTTGACCAGGCCTCGCTCCATCAAGGTTTGGAGAACGCTCTCGATTGCGACCCCCCGCACAGCTTCCACATCGGCGCGGGTGATCGGCTGACGGTAGGCGATGATGGCCAGGGTCTCGAGCGCGGGCGGCGTGAGCCGCGCCGGTTTCGCCGCCGGAAAGAGCTGCCGCACCCAGTGGGCAAATTGCGGGTCGCTCGCCAGTTGCCAGCCTTCGGCTTTCTCGAGCAATTGAAAGGCGCGCGCCTGCTCGACGTAGTTGAGTTTCAATTGCTCGAGCGCGGCGGCCACGGCCGCTTCATTGGTTTTCGCAAATTCGTTAGGGGTGAGTTCGTCCTCCGCGCCCGCGCCCCGGATCGCGGTCGCGAGTTCCCGCGCCGTGAGCGGCTTTTGCGCGCTGAAGAGGAGCGCTTCGATGACTTGGGAGAGATTCATAAAACTGCATCAGGAAAGCAGGCAGCGACGCAGGGCGCAAGCGCGCCGCCGCCGTTGTAGCCGGGCATCGTTGATCGGGCGGCTGGTCTGGCGCGTGCCACGTTCTGCGCCGCCGGGATCGCCGATCCCCGGCTACAAACCGATCGCCGCTTGGATCGCCTCAGCGATCCGATCAGCCTGTCGATCGATCTGCGTGCGTTCGCGACCTTCGATCAAAAGTCGAATTTTCGGCTCCGTGCCGGAGTAGCGCAGCAGGACGCGGCCTTTGCCGTCTAACTCCTTTTCCGCGTCACCGCACCAACTTTGCAATCTCCGGGAGCGTCTCCAGTGGCGGCTTTTCTTTCACCCGCAGGTTGCGCTGCGCCTGCGGATATTTCGTCAGGCACTTTTTCAATTCGCTCAACGGTTTCCCCGTCGCCTGCATGATCCGCAAAATTTGCAGTGCGCTGATGATGCCGTCCCCCGTGGTGGTGAAATCGCGAAAGATCATGTGCCCGCTCTGTTCGCCACCGAGATTCAGATTCTGCCGCACCATCTCCTCGATCACGTAGCGGTCGCCCACCGCCGTCCGGATCACTTTTCCGCCATGCGCTGCGAGGGTTTCGTCGAGGCCGAAGTTGCTCATCACGGTGGCGACGAGAGTGCTTTGCGCGAGCTGGCCCCGGCCTAACAAATCGACCGAGGCGATGGCGAGAATTTCGTCGCCATCCACCACCTCGCCCGCTCGTCACAAAGGAGCACGCGATCGGCGTCGCCGTCGTTCGAAATCCCGACCTGGGCGCCGCTCTCTCTCACCAGTCGCTGGATCTCCTCCGGATACGTGCTCCCGCACCGGGCATTGATATTGGTGCCGTTAGGCTGGTTGTGCGCGACGTGCAGTTCCGCCCCGAGCTCGCGCAGAATGCAGGGGGTCGATTTGTAGCCGGCGCCGTTCGCGACATCGACCGCGACGCGCATTTTTTCCAAAGTCATCCCGCGGGGGAAACTGGCCTTGGCAAACTCGACGTAGCGCCCGAGGGCGTCATCGATGCGCGTGGCGCGCCCGATTTTTTTCGCCGTCGGCCGGACGGAATCGATCTCGCCGGTGAAGACGAGCTGCTCGATTTTCCGCTTCAATCTCGTCGTCCAGCTTGTAGCCGTCGTGCCGGAAAAATTTGATCCCGTTGTCCTCGTAGGAATTATGCGAGGCGGAGAGGACGATGCCGGCGTCGGCGCGGAGCGAGCGGGTGATGTAGGCCACGCCCGGGGTCGGGAGCGGGCCGATCAGGAGGACATCCACGCCTAACGACGTGATCCCGGCGACGAGCGCGTTCTCCAGCATGTAGCCGGAGAGGCGGGTGTCTTTCCCGAGCACGATCTTCGGCCGTAGACCCGGCGGATGCGCCTGCGGGTTGAGCGCCGTGAAAACGTGCGCCGCCGCCCGCCCCAGCTTGAGCGCAGTTTCAGCTGTCACCGGCTCGACGTTCGCCACCCCGCGCACGCCGTCCGTCCCAAAGATCTTCTTTGCCTGTGCCACTCATGGTTGTCTTGGGCTGGCTTTCTGCCGGTCGTGATCGCTGAAAAAGACGCACTCGTTTTCGAGCCCGAGCAGCGTCGCCCATTTGAGCGGAAACTTCTCCAAATCGACGGTCCGCAAAATGACCGCGCGCCCAGTCTCTGTATTCGCCCTTCAGAATGTCTCTCAAAGTGTTCTGGCTGCCGCTGATCGGCGTCAGATAGATCGCGTTGATCGGGCCGCCGAGCAGGCTGTAATCACTCATCTCGGTGTAGGCGTGGACGGTTTCGGGCAGCCAGAGCGCGCGCCGATCGGCATACCAGGCGACCGCCCACGGCATGTCGCTCGCCGTGATTTCCGTCAGGCTGCATCCACTCACTTGATCACAGCAATGTAGGGCGGCACGTAGGGCGGCCAGCGGATGCTTCCTTCGGCGGCGCGCGAAGAACAGTTGAAAATCATCGGCCAGCCGCAGAAGAGAAAAAGGAGCGTGAGAAAGCCGATCCGGGCGAGGCGGTATCTCGATCTCGAGGCGATTCCATTGCACGAGGAGAAAGGCGAGACCGAAGCAAGTCATGATCGGAACGAAAAGAAGATGCAACTGATTCGCGGCCACGCCTTGTTCCTCCGATGATGCCGTAAACCGCCATCCCGGCCACCGCGCCGAACCAGAGCGCGAGCACAAACCAGCGCGTCACGGCAGTCGCCGCCCGCCGAAAAGGATGAAGGAGCGCAGCGAAAAAGAAGAGCGCGACCACGCTCCAGCCGAAGTATTGAAAAATTCTGCCGATCTGATCGATCAAGTTGGCGGCAATTTTGTTTCGCAACGCTCCGAGGCCGAGACGCATGGAAATCGATCGCGACATGGCGCATGTGCGCCGGCTTCGCTCATCCCGATCTGATCGAAGAAGGAATAAATCGCGACCCCGGCGGGATTGCCGCAGACGAGATAATTTCGGAATCAACCACGGCGCGTAGAGAATAACGAAAGGCGCGAGGAGCAGCATCGACCGCCCAGATGCGCGGCCGGAAATAGAAAACGGAAAAAACAGCGCCGGCAGAAAAATCCAAATCGTTAGGGCGTGAGAAAGGGCGAGGAAGCCGAAGCCCGCCCCGGTCAAGGCAAGCCAGAGTCGGCCCGAACGCCCGGCGGCTTGTCTCTTCGATCGCGCGCACGAGCGCGTAGATCGTGAGGTTAAAAAGCAGGAGCAGCAGCATCTGGGGCAGACCCGAGAGGGCGTATTGCCAGAAAGTGTCGCAGAGCAGAACCAGCCCGCAGCTGAGCAAGGCGAGGTGCTGATCGAAGAGCCGGCGCGCGATGAAAAAGAGGACCACGACGCGAGGCGAGAAAAAGCATGATCGACATCAACGCGATCATCCGATCGCCCGACGTAGACGATGTCGCGCGGTGTCATTTTCAGGTGCGATTTCACGGGCAGAAGCGCGATCGCATCGACCAGCGGCGGGAGGGGCGCGTTGTAGGTGTCGGTCCAGACTTTCCGCGCCACGTCCTTGCCGTGGCGCTGCAATTGCCCGACCGCGAGCGGGCGCGCGAACTTCGTCTTCCAGCCCTGCCCATGGAGCAAGTCGCGGCCGATCTGCGCCTGATCCATCGCCTGCGAGGTGGCGAGTCCCCGGAACTCGTGCAGGAAATAAAAAAGCGACAGTCCCATGACACCAACACGATGCAGGGCGCGCCGCACCCAGACGCGGCCCCGCCCGATTCGAGCACCGTGGATCGCCCTCTGGACGGAGTCAGCGCTACCAGGCATGGGGGGAAAATGACGAAATCCGAATTGCGAAATCCGAAAAAAGAATCATCGTGAGCGCCTCGGCTCTTTGTTTCGGATTTCGCACTTCGGATTTCGTCATTCGTCCGCTTCGCGTTCTTCCGCGGCGTTCATTTCGTTGATCTTGCGGTGGAGCGTGCGGCGGCTGATGCCGAGCTTCTTCGCGGCGGCGGTGATGTTGCCCTTGGTCGCCGCGAGTGCCTGGCTGATGAGCCGCTTTTCCGTCGCGTGCAGATCGAGCGGGCTGGCTCTTTCGTCGAAAGCTCTCACGCGCGCATCCCGCCGGCCGGCGCCGCCTGCCGGACCGCCGCCGGGCAGATCGCGCAGGGTCACTTTCGGCCCGGTCGCCATCACCACGCCGTGCTCGATCGCGGTGCGCAGCTCGCGCACGTTTCCCGGCCAATCGTAAGCGAGCAGCGTGTTCATCGCGTCGGCCGTGATCTCGAGCAGTGGTTTCTCATTCGCCTTGCGAGAAGTGCCGCAAAAAGGCGCGCACGAGAAGCGGAATATCTTCCTTCCGCGCGCGCAACGGCGGCATCGTGATCTTGACCACGTTGAGCCGGAAATAGAGATCGTCGCGGAATTTTCCCTCGCTCACGAGCTTCTCGAGATTCTTGTTCGTCGCCGCGATCAGGCGCACGTCGGCGTGCAAAGTCTGCGAGCCGCCGACCCGCTCGAAGGCCCGCTCCTCGCTGATCACGCGCAGGAGTTTGATCTGCGTGCGTGGCATCGATCTCGCCGATTTCGTCGAGAAAAATGGTGCCGCCATTCGCCTGCTCGAAGCGGCCGATGCGGCGCTCATGCGCGCCGGTGAAAGCGCCGCGTTCGTGCCCGAAAAGTTCGCTCTCGAGCAACTGCGGCGAGAGCGCCGCGCAATGCACGGTGACGAATTTCCCCTTGTGCCGCCGGCTCAGATTATGAATCGCGTGCGCGGCCAGCTCCTTGCCCGTGCCGCTTTCGCCTTCGATCAAAATGTTGGCCGAGGAAGGCGCGACCTGCCGGATGGTGTCGAGCACTTCGCGCAGCGCGAGCGATTCGCCGAGGATGTTCTCGAGGCCGAAACGTTCGTCCACCTGCTGGCGCAGCGCGCGATTCTCCTGCTCGAGTCGGCGGCTGCCAAGCGCGCGCGCGATCAACATCTCGACCTTGTCGAGATTGAGCGGCTTGGTCACGAAATCGTAGGCGCCGCGCTTCATCGCCTCGACCGCGGTGTCGACCGAACCGTAGGCCGTCATCATGATGCAAACCGGCGGATGCGGCAGCTTGAGCGCGCGCTCGATCAGGGTCATCCCGTCCTCGCCGCCGAGGCGCAGATCGGTCAGGAGGAGATCGATCTGATCGCGCTCCAGGACGTCGAGCGCGCTCGCCGATATCGGCCGCGACGTAAGTGTCGTATTTGTCGCCTAACAAACTCCGCAACCCGTCGCGGGTGTGTTTTTCGTCATCGACGATGAGGACCGTCGGTTGCATTGCAGAGAACAGTGGAGGAGTCGGAGCTAAGAGGAAAAAGAAAAGTCAGCGTCTCGGCCAGGCTGCGGCCTGCACATCTTGTCATCCCGATCCGTCGAAGGACGGAGAGGAACCTCGCACCTGTAATCGAACGTTCCCTCTCAGCGAACCGTCCGATTGCAGTCGTGAGGTCCCTGCCGCGCTGCGCCGGCTCGGGATGACATCGTGAGGGAAGGCGTCCGATTCATCCTTCATCCTTTCCCGATCCGGCAACATCCGCACCCGGCGATCCAAGAAGGGCAGCCGAATCGTCAGCGTCAGCCCTTTGCCTTCGCTGCTCTCGATCGCCAGTTCGCCGCCGTGCTCGCGCACGATCCGCCGAACGATGAGCAGACCAAGCCCGGAGCCGGCTCGACTTGGTCGTGAAATAGGGCTCGAAAACGCGGCTCAGGTTTTCCGCGGAAATCCCGCCGCCCGTGTCGGTGAAGCTGATCTTGACGTGGGTGTCGTCGCGATCGGTCCGGATGCGGAGAATGCCGCGGCGTTTCATCGCTTCGAAGCTGTTCTTGATCGCGTTGTAAAAGACCTGCTTCATCTGGTCGCGATCGAGCTCGAGCGGCGGCAGATCGGAGCGCAGCTCGGTCTCGACCACGATGTCGCGGTCCTTGATTTCCGGCCGGAAAAAACGCACCGCCTCCTCGCACGAGCGCGTTCATGTTTTCCGGATGGAGCTGCGGTTTGGAAGGCCGGATGGCGCGGAGAAATTGGGTCACGATCGAGTCGAGCCGGTTGATCTCGGCGCGGGCGATGTCGATCGATTCCTGCAGCTCGCGCTTGTCCTCGGCCGCCCGCAGTTTTCTCACTTTCCGCTCCATCAACTGGAGATGGATGTGGAGCGAGTTGAGCGGATTGCCGATCTCGTGCGCGACGCCGGCGGCGAGCAAAGTGAGCGCGGAGAAGCGTTCCGACTCGATCGTCTGCTCGGTCGAGCGCCGGCTTTCCGTGATGTCGCGCAGGATCATGGCGTGCCCGACCGCTTCTGCGGCCGGACTCGTTAGGCCGCATCGTTCGCGGCACGGCGCTCGATCAGGAGCGGGACGACGTAGAAATTGATGAACCGATTGGCCGGATAAAAAATCTCCATGTCGCGGCTGAGCGCGGCGTCCGATTGCGAGAGCGCCTTCCAATCGAGACCGCGCACCTGTTCGTCGAGCGGTTTGCCGATCGCGTTCTCGCCGTCGAGCCCGAAGATTTCGCAGGCGGCATCGTTCAGGTAAGTGATCCGGCCGTTGGCGTCGGTCACGATGATGCCCTTCCTGGATGGAATTGAAAATCGTCTCGAGAAAACCTTTCTCCTGCGCGAGGCGGAGGAGATAATTCTGCACCTCCTCCGGCCCGATCCGGCCGAGGCGTCCGATGAGTTTTTCGAGGAAGCCGGGTTTCATTGTTGCAGGGCGCGCTTCTCAGCGCATCAGGCTGGCAGGCGCCCCTCCGCTGAGGACAGCGGACGCTACAACTTTTGTCGATGACGCGCACTTTTCTTCTCTCGCCCGCCTATGCCGGGGGGCGCCGCGCTCAGATGCTCTTGAGCGAGCGCGCGCAGTTTGCTCTGGCGCGGCGCCTGCGCGCAGGACGAGGCGGTGTCGTTAGGCGAAGTTTTCATGTTTCTCAGCGGCCTCTATTTTCGGGGCAAACTCGCCTACGCCAATGCCTTTGCCCGACCCGACCGCTCGCGCGTTCTCGTTATCACGCCGACGCGCGGCCTCGTTCCCGCAGGCACGCCCGTGACGCTGCGCGACCTGCGGGAATTCGCCGAGGTCGATATCGAGAGAGAGCGATCCGCGTTATCGCAAACCGCTCGAGCGCGATCTGCGCGGACTCGTTAGGCAATTGACTCCGCAATGCGAGGTCGTCCTGCTCGGGAGCGTCGCGACGGGCAAGTATGTCAGCGTCTTGCTCGAGATTTTGCGGGAGCGGATTCATTTCCCGGCCGACTTTGTCGGGCGCGGCGACATGAGCCGGGGCGGCCTGCTCCTGCGCTGCGCGGTCGATCAGACCGAACTCGCCTACATCCCGGTGCAGGGCGCGGTGCGAAAAGGAAGGCGGCCACCGAAACTGGAGCCGCGCCGATACGGAAGATAGCGTTCCAGGCTGTCCTGGCCGGCGGGCATCCTGCCTGCCGTTTGTGAGCCGACCGCCTGCAAGGCCGTCGGCCGGGACAGGCAGGATGCCTGTCTTCCGATGCCGTGCCGCGCAATTAACGAGACCAGCTCGGCTCGGTGATTTTCCCGAGGCCGTCGAGGATCTTGTTCTTCCGGCTGCTCACGGTATCGAGCATGTAAAGCGCGCCGCCCTCGGTGAAAACAACGTGGCGCGAATCCGCTCCCCAGACCGGGTCCTGCCCCGTGCTCAAAGTCCGCGTGCCGCTACCGCCGAGATCGAGCACCGCGATTTGGAATTCGCCGCCGCTGCGGACGTTGAACGCAATCTTTTTCCCATCCGGCGACCAGTTCGGCTCCGTGCAGTAACCGCGACCGGTCGAAAGCAATTGCCCGCTCCCGCCGGAAGAGGAAATCCGATAGAGCTGCGGCGAACCGCCCTGCGTCGGACGAGTAAATGATCTCGCTCCCATCCGGCGACCACGTCGGCCCCGACTCGACCCCGCGGGTGCGGGTCAGGCGACGCGCGCCGCCGCCGCTCGCGCTCACCGTATAAAGCTCGGGGTTGCCATCCTTGCTGATCGTTAGGGAAAGCCGGCTGCCGTCGGGCGAAAAGGTCGCGCCGCTGTTCGTGCCGGGGAAATTGACGATCCGATTACGCGCGCCGCTCGCCGAGATCGATCACGTAAACATCCGCATAACCGCTCTGGTAACCGGTGTAGGCGATGCGCCGTCCATCCGGACTGAGGGAAGGATGCACGCTGATCGTGTTGTCATGGGTCAATTGCCGGACGTTGCTGCCGTCGAAATCCGCCAGGTAAACTTCCTTTTTCCCGCTGCGCGTGGCGATGAAGGTGATCTTCGTCCCGGCGAGGCCCTTGTGGCCGGTCAATGTCTCGATGATGTCGTTGGCGAACTGATGCGCGTTCTCGCGCGCCTCCGCGCCATAGGTCTTGGCAAGAACAGTCCCGCCACTGTGATCGACCACCTGGCCTTGCAGGCTGCCGCCGCTCGCCGTTCCGCGCACCGTGTAGGTGCTGTTTGCGCCGCCCAGATTAAAATAGCCGGCAAGGGCGAGATCATTTTGCACAATCCTGGTCGCCGACCGGACCGTCGCTTCCCGTCGAGCGGCGAGACCGCGAGATTGATCTGGTCGCCCTTGCTTACCGTGATCGTTGGCACGTCCTCAGCCGCAATCGTCGCCGTCGTCGTTAGACAAAAGACGAGCGCCGCAGCGACCCAATCTGAAACCTGAAATCTGCAATCTGAAACCTGTCGTCTTCTCATCATCTAGTTTAGTTCGAAGTTGATGTTCACATCATAATAATCGTCGCCCAGACCCGAAGGCAAAGGGTCGACTTGTTTGACCCGCGCCGCCGCCGCGGTCACAGAATCGTCCACCACTGGATTGCCAGACGATTTTGCGATCGAGAAATCGGAAATTCGTCCGTCTTTTTGAATCCGGATCCTGAGGGTGACAATGAGCTTGGCGCTGTGCACGACTGTGGTTGGCTGGACCCATTCGCCAAAGAAACGGTCGTGCAGCATGTTGCCGTACCAGCCGAACTCCGAAGCGCCGCCCGCCCCCGAGCCCTTGCCGCCGGAGCCTTCGCTTCCTTTGGCATTGCCGCTCTCTTCGCCCTCGGCCGCGGTTGCTTTGCGGACTGATTTCTTCGGAGAATCCTCTTCTCCCGCGCCGCTTTTTTCCTTTGGCCAGGGCGGCTTTCGCGATCGCTTTTTTTCGCCGGTTTCCTTTGTCAGCCTTTTCCTCCTTTTCGTTAGGCGTCGGACTTCGGCTTGGGCTTTTTCTTTTTCGGCGTTGGAGAGGGTTTCGGTGTCTGTTTGGGCGTGGGTTTTGGAGTCGGACGCGGGGTCGGCTTGGGAGTTGCCGTTGGCTCTGGCGTCGGAGTGGGCGTTGGGCGTGGGCGTGGGAGTTGCCGATGGCGTCGGAGACGGAATTTCGATCTCGCTCTTTGCGGTCGGAGCGATTTCCGGCGTGGGCGTTTCCTCGGCCGGCGGGGGCGTTTCCAAGGGGGTGGTTGGCGGGGCGGGCGTCGGAGCCTGGGCCGCGCTGTTACTCGCCGACCAGCGCCCCCTTCCATCCAGACAACGTCTTTCGGGAGGCGGCTCGGGCGAGCGACTCCACCAAAGCAAACCGAGCAACACCGCCACGTGGATCAACCCGACGATGGTGACGTTGCGCCAGAAACGCGCGTCGCGAGTCATCGCTATTTTGGCTCTTCCTGCGTCGCGATTCCGACCTTCGTGATCTCGGCGCGTTGCAGCGCGTCCATCAGACTAACGAGTTTCTGCACCGGCCAGGCTGCGATCCGGGCGGATGACGACCGCGACGTTCGGGTCCGCCTGCTTCAGAGCGGCGAGCCGGCTTTCGAGCGCCGCCGGCTCGACCACCTGCTCATTTAGCCTAACGACTTCACTCCGATCCATCGAGAGAATCTGGACGGCGGCGGGATTGATCGGCGCATTCGTCGTCCCGCTGGAGGGAATGATGAGCGTCTTGCTGTTCTCGAGCAGCGGGGTCGTGATCATGAAAATGATGAGGAGGACGAAAGCGAGATCGAGCAGCGGAGTGACGTTGATCTCCGAGAGTGTCGAGAGGGAAGTGCGACTGGAGTAGCGGCGCATGCTCTTTAGTTGTCATCCCGATCCGCCGCAGGACGGAAAGATATCTCGCAAACCGTTTCGTGCGTCGACCGGTCACGACCCATCGAGTGGCTTGAGAGGTCCCTCGCCGTCTGCGCGGCTCGGGATGACAAGTTTTTTGCCCGGACCCTCGTCTGGTCCTAAGCGACACTTTTCATCGCCGGAAATCGGAAACGCGCCCGCCGTGCTCGACGTATTTGTGCTCAAACTCCGAGGCCAGCTCGGCCGCGAAGTTGTCCATCTCCACGATCATCCCGCGGATGCTGGTGACGAGAAAATTGTAGCCAAACATCGCCGGGATCGCGACGCAGAGCGCGGTCACGGTCGTGATGAGCGCACCGGAAACGCCCGGCGCCATCGCCGCGAGATTGGCGCGAGCCGGCTTCGGCCACGCCGGTGAAAGTGTCCATCACGCCCCAGACCGTGCCTAACAATCCCAGGAACGGCGCCCCGCTCACCGCGGTCGCGAGCAGGATCATCTGCGACTCGAGCTTGAGCGCGGTCTCGCCGACCGCCCGCTCCATCGCCGCGTTGACCGCGTGCATTTGCGCCGGCGTGATCTTGTCCGCGATCTCGAGCCGGGCCCGAAAAGTTTCGTCGATTTCCGCCGAGCCGAGGAGGTGAAAAGTCAGTTCTTCGCAGCCGGCGCGATAAACGCTGAAAACGGGCGAACCCGGGAAACGCACGCTCGATTCAAACAAGCGCAACGGCTGCCGATCCTGCCGGAAAGCGGCCAGGAAACGGTCGGTCTGTTTCCGGGCAAACTGCACCACGCGCATCTTCGTCACCATGACCGACCAGCTGAAGATCGAGCCGATGGCAGAGCAAGAAGAGCACCATCTTCCCCGCGACCGTGGCGTGCTCGAAAGAGAAAACGAGCCCGCCGGCCGCGAGGAATGCAGCGGGAGAAATGAGGTCCGTCATGCTGCGTTTAGTAATAGCGGAACTCGCGGGAAACGAAAGTGGAGACGGTGCGTTGAGCGAAGGTATTCATCTCGCGTATGCGCGCCAAAGAACGGGCCCTCCGGAGGGGCGCGCTTCCGCGCGTCCAAAGCCGTTAGGCCTGCGGCGTCGCAGCACGGACGATCCGGATTTTCCCTACGACGATGAAGGCCAACCCGATCGCGATGAGGAAGAAGGAAAAAAATTGCCCGCGGGTGAAGCCGGCGATGAGCGAGGCGTCCGGTTCGCGAAAATATTCCACGACGATCCGGAAGATGGCGTAGCAGACGAAAAACAAGCCGGTCAGGACGCCGTCGGGCTGGCGCGTGCGGGTGCGCACCAGCCAAAGAATGGCGAAAAGCAAAACCCCTTCCAGGAGCGCCTCGTAAATCTGCGAGGGATGGCGCGGAGTGAGAATCAACCGCATCACTTCGCGCAGCTGCGGATGGGAGTGCAGCCCGCTCACGATCGCTTCCGGAGTCGTTAGGCTGGGATTGATTTGCTGCACTGCGAGCAAGGCGCGGTCGGCTTCGGCGCCGTTTTGCGGGTCGAGGAATTCCTTCGGGAAAAGCATCGCCCACGGCACGTTCGTAACCCGGCCGTAGAGCTCGCCGTTGATGAAGTTGGCGCAGCGCCCGAAAAACAAGCCGATCGGCGCCACGACCACGAGGTTGTCGCCAAGATTGGTCCAGGAAATTTTGTGCCGCCAGGAATACCAATAGGTAAAGACGATCAGCCCGATCATTCCGCCGTGGCTCGACATCCCGCCTTCCCAGACGCGCAAGATCGAGAGTGGATCGCGCAACATTTCCGGATGATAAAACAGCACATAGCCGAGCCGGCCGCCGAGCATGACACCGAAAAGCGCAGCCCAGGTGATGAAGTCGCCGACCTGCTCGACGCGCAACTGGGTGTAGCCGCGTTGAGCGAGCACGCGCAGCAGCCAAAAGCCGCAGGCAAACGCGGGCACATAAGCCATCCCGTACCAGCGCGGCCCGAAATCGCCCCAGATGTGGAAAATGAACGGATCGAAATCGTGCAGGTAATAAGCGAACATCCGGCGCGCGAGCTTCCGTGAGATTCGGGACGGGCGGCAACAACCGCTGGAGACGGCGCGGTGCTTCCTGTTGTAGGGCGACCGCTCCGGTTGCCCCGGCTCAACCTGGGCAGGCGGAGCGCCCGCCTGTACAATTTCACGGCCGCCCGCGCGTTGGCGTTTCGCGGCGATGACAGTCGCTCCCTTGCCATTCCTCACCATCCGCCCTGGCGCCAGCACCTCGCGCAAAAACGGCGCGGTCCGGCTGAGCCGATTTTTCGCCACTTCCTCCGGCGTGCCCACGACAACAATCTCGCCGCCTAACGACCCGGCTTCCGGCCCGATATCGACGACGTAATCCGCTTCCGCGATCACGCTCAAATTGTGCTCGATCACGATGACGGTGTTCCCGTCATCGACCAGGCGGTGAATGACATTGAGAAGCAATTCCACGTCCGCCATGTGCAGGCCGATGGTTGGTTCCTCGAGCAAATAGAGCGTCGATTTCGGTGTCCGCATTTTGCGCAACCGCTCGTTTTGGGCCCGCCCGAGACCGCGGGTCAGTTTCGTCGCGAGCTTGAGCCGCTGCGCTTCGCCCCCGCTCAGGGTCGGGCTTGGCTGGCCGAGTTGCAGATAACCCAGGCCGGTTTCGACCAGCAACGAGAGCGGCCGCGCGATTTTCTGGTTGGCGGCAAAAAATTCCGCGGCCTGCGCGATCGTCATCTTCATGACGTCGCCGATGCTGCGCTCGTGGTAGAGAACCTCAAGCGTCTGCGCGTTATAGCGCTGGCCGCCGCAATCCTCACACGGCACGTAGCTGCTCGGGAGAAAACTCATCTCCAGCTTGAGCACACCCTGGCCGCCGCAGGTCTCGCAGCGGCCGCCTTCGGTGTTGAAGGAAAACCGGCTCGCGCTGTAGCCGCGCACGCGCGCGACCGGCAACTGCGCGAAAAGGGTCCGGATCTCGTCCAAGACCTTGATGTAGGTCGCGGGCGTGGAGCGCGACGTTTTCCCGATGGGCGATTGATCCACTTCGTAGATCGCCTCGAGTGCGTCCGCGCCTGTAAGCTGGGGAGCGGTCGCCGCGGCGACCCGGCCTAAGGCGACCTCGCCATCGCGAACTTTTCCTCTCGCAGGTCGGCGGCTCGCACACGATCGAGCCTGTCCTGCACCGCCGGGAGGAGAACAGAACGCATGAAGGTGGATTTGCCGGAACCGGAAATGCCGGTGATGACAGAGAGGCGGCCGATCGGGAAACGGACGTCGACATTCTTCAAGTTGTTTGCCTGCGCGCCCCGCACCTCCAACCAATGCTCAACTTCGCCTAACGAACGCCGCGAGTTCCGGACCGGGTGAGAAAGCGGCTCGCGCAAACAGCGGCCGGTTTGTGATCCTTGGCTTCGCTCGATTTCGCGCAGGGTCCCTTGCGCCACCACCTCGCCGCCCTGCACACCCGCGCCCGGCCCGAGATCGATGATGTAGTCGGCCCGGCGCATGGTTTCTTCATCGTGTTCGACGATGACTAACGAATTCCCTTTTTCGCGCAGAGCGGTGAGCGTTTCGAGCAGCCGGACGTTGTCGCGCGCATGGAGGCCGATGGTCGGTTCGTCGAGGACGTAAAGGACGCCACGCAGATTGGAACCGAGCTGCGCCGCGAGCCGGATCCGCTGCGATTCGCCGCCGCTCAAAGTCTTAGCGGAACGACCGAGCGCAAGATAACCGAGTCCGACGTTGTCCATGAAACGCAGGCGTTGCTCAATTTCCGGGACGAGATCGGCCGCGATCACTTGCTGCGTCCCGCGGAAGCGGACCTTCCCGATCAGGGCGAGCGCTTCTCTGGCGGAGCGAGCGGCAAAGTCGTCGATCGTTTTACCGTGCAATCGCACGTGGCGCGCAATCGGGTTCAAGCGCGAGCCGTGGCATTCCGGACACGGCACCGCCTCCCCTTCATCGACCGACTCAAACTGCCGCTCGGCGTTGAGCTCGTTCTCAAGCATCGACTCACCGGTCTCTTCTTCGTTTTGCTGCAGCTTCTCGTTCCAGATTTCGCCGAAACCGGCGCAGGCCTCGCACCAGCCGTGGGGCGAGTTGAAAGAAAACAGTCGCGGATCGAGTTCCTCAAAGGCGCGCCCGCAACCCGGGCAGCTCATTTCCGTGCTCATGACGGTAAGGCGATTCTTGGAATCGAGCAGATGGGCCGTGCCGCGGCCGATGGCGAGCGCGCGCTGCACCAGATTCCGCGCCTTCAAAATGCGTCTGGCATCAATCACCCCGACGACGGCATCGATGGTGTGCTCCTTGAAGCGCTCGAGTTTGCGGAATTGCGCGACCGGAATGAGCTGACGATCGACGTAGAGGGTGTCGAAGCCCTGCCGCTCAGCCCAACGCGCCACCTCGGTGTGAAAGCCTTTGCGCGCTTTCACGAGCGGCGCGAGGACCTTGAGCGGACCGCGCCGCGCCGCTGTCTCCACCTGCCTAACGATCGCGGCGGCGCTCTGCTTTTCCACCGGCAATTCGCAATCCGGGCAGAATTGCGTGCCGGCTTTGGCAAAAAGAAGCCGGAGGAAATGATAAACCTCCGTGACCGTCGCGACGGTCGATTTGCCGCCACCGCGTGTGACCCGCTGCTCGATCGCGACGGTCGGCGGCAGACCTTCGATCAAATCGACATCGGGTTTTTCGAGCTGCTCGACAAACTGCCGCGCGTAGGGCGACATGCTGTCGAGGAAACGGCGCTGGCCTTCCGCGAAAAGGAGATCGAAGGCGACGGTCGATTTGCCCGAGCCGCTCAGGCCGGTGATGACGACCATCTGGTCGCGCGGGATGGCGAGCGAGATGTTTTTGAGATTGTGCTCGCGCGCGCCGTGGATCGCGATCGAGTGGTTGTGCGCGACTTTGAATTGCGACGCGGTCTCGGCCGCTCGCGCAACTCCCAAATTGTCATCCTGAGCGTAAGCGAAGGACCTCCCGAACCCGTGAGACGTTTGGCGAGGTCCCTCGCCGTCTGCGCGGCTCGGGATGACAAAGGGGACGCGTCGCGGCGCGAGCACCTCGCGCAAAAAAGTGCCAGTGTGCGAGCCCGCGACTTTCGCCACCTCTTCCGGCGTGCCGCTCGCCACCACTCGCCCGCCTTCCTCGCCACCTTCCGGACCGAGATCGATGATCCAGTCGGCGCATTTGATGACTTCGAGATTGTGCTCGATCACGACGATCGAGTTGCCCGCCTCGACCAGGCGCTGGAACAGCCTGACGAGCAAGCGCCACATCGTCGAAGTGCAGGCCGGTGGTCGGTTCGTCGAAGATGAAAAGGTCGCCACCTTGTTCCTCCCGACTAGCGCCGTCGGCCAGATGCCTGACGAGTTTGAGCCGCTGCGATTCGCCGCCGGACAGCGTGTTCAGCGGCTGCCCGAGGCGCAGATAACCGAGCCCGACTTCCTCCAGGAATAAGAGCGGCTGCGCGAGCCGGTCCGCTTCGCCGAGCCCGGTAAAAAATTCCACCGCCTCGCTCACGGTCAGCTCGAGCAGGTCGTGAATCGAGCGGCCTTCCAGTTTCACCTTCAGCACGTGCGGCTGAAAGCGGCGCCCTTCGCATTCCGCGCAGCGGACGTAGAGATCGCTCAGGAATTGCATCTCGATTTTCTCGAAGCCGGTGCCGCCGCAGCGTTCGCAGCGGCCGCTCCCGGAGTTGAAGGAAAAGGCGCTCGCCGTCAGACCCTGCGCCATCGCTTCGGGTTGCGCGGCGAAAAGCTCGCGCACGCGATCGTAAATCCCGAGGTAAAGAATCGGGCGTCGAACGCGGAGTGCGCGAGAGCGGCGCCTGATCGACCATCACGATCTCGCCGACGCGATGCGCCCCGGTCACACTCTTGCAGGCGCCGGCTTCTTCGCTCCCCGAGCCACGCGCGCGCAGGAGATTCTGGTAGAGCACTTCATGAATGAGGGTCGATTTGCCCGAGCCGGAAACGCCGGTTACGCAGGTGAAAACGCCTAACGGAATCTCGACATCGATGTTCTTGAGGTTGTGCTGGGAGGCGCCTTTGATCTTGAGCGCCGTCGAAGATTTGCGACGCGATTTCGGAATCGGAATGCGCTTCCGCCCGGACAGATATTCGGCGGTGAGCGAAGACGCCTGGGTAGCGCACGCGTCTCGCGTGCGGGTCGCCGCGTCTCGCGGCGACGAACTTTTTCGAGACGGCACCGCGTTCGGAAAAGTTCGCGACGGCGGAACGCCGTCGCCAGCACCCGGGACGCGTGCGCTACCCAGCATCTGCGCGAGCGTCCCTTGGAAAACCAATTCGCCGCCCTTCTCCCCGCGGCCGGGGCCGATATCGAGGAGATGATCGGCCGCGCGAATGATCGCCTCTTCGTGCTCGACGACGAGGAGGGTGTTGCCCTTGTCGCGCAAGTCGTGCATCACCCTGACGAGTCGCCCGACATCGCGCGGATGCAGGCCGACGCTGGGCTCGTCCATGACGAAGAGAGTATTGACGAGCGACGCGCCGAGGCAGGTGGTGAGGTTGACCCGCTGCACTTCGCCGCCGCTCAGGGTGCGGGTGGAGCGATCGAGGGTGAGGTAGCCGACGCCCGACCTCGCAGAGATAGCGCAGCCGGGCCACGATCTCGCCGCGCAACATGTCGCCGCGGAGTCGTTAGGCGGAAGGGCCAGGCTGATGAGAAACTCGCGCGCCTGCGAAATCGGCAAGGCGGCAAACTCGGGCAGGGTAAAGGCGACGTTCTCCGCCTGACGAGCCGGTAATTAAGCGTCTCCGGCTGAAAACGCCCGCCCTGGCAGCTCGGACACGTGGTGTAGGCGCGGTAGCGGCTGAGCAGCACGCGCACATGCATTTTGTAGGTCTTGCTCTCGAGCCATTTGAAGAATCCGCGGACGCCGTACCAACGGTCGTTCTCGTAATCTTCCTCGCGTGAATTCGCCGGCCCCTTTCTCGCCGTTGATGACGAAGTCCTGGTCGCACTTCGGCAATTCCTCGAAGGGGAGATGAACGTCGATCTCGGCCCGGGCGCAGGCGCGGAGCAGATCCTTCTGCGATTCGCCCATCTCTTCGCCGCGGAAAACGCGCACCGCGCCCTGCGCGATGGAGAGCGCGCGATCGGGAATGGCGCGATTGAGATCGATCGCGATGGTGCGACCGAAGCCGCGACAGTCCGGGCACGCGCCTAACGGATTGTTGAAACTGAAAAGTCCGGGCGTGGGCGGGCGAATGTCGAGATCGCAATGCGCGCAATGCCAGCCGGTGGAAAAGGGATGCTCTTCCTTCGTTTCGAGATCGACGAAGTTGATCTTGCCTTTCCCGAAACGGAGCGCGGTCTCGATCGACTCGACGAGGCGAATGCGGCCTTCCTCGGAGATCGTCAGGCGGTCCTGGATGACCTGCACCCGCGCGCCGAGACGAATTTTTTTGCGCTCGGTATCGGCCCTAACGACTTCGCCGTTTAGCCAGACGCGCAGGTAGCCTTGTTGCTGGAGGAAGGCGAAGAAATCGCTCGCTTCGGTCTTGGCCGGAACGGCCACCCAGAAGGTGACGAGAACAGACGATCCTGGGCAAGCGGTCCAGGGTCGCGGGTTTCCCACCTCCAAACCTCTCGATCACTTCATCCGCGATCGACTTCGCTGTTTCCGGCCGGATCTCGCGTCCGCAGCTCGGACAGAATGCGCGCGCCACCCGCGGCATGAGGAGCTTCAAGTAATCGTTGATCTCCGTCATCGTCCCGACGGTGGAGCGCGAGCTTTTGACTGGGTTCGATTGCTCGATTGCGATCGCGGGCGGAATCCCGCGGATCTCGTCGACCCGCGGCTTGTCCATCCGGTCGAGAAATTGCCGGGTGTAGGGGCTGAAAGTCTCAACGTAACGGCGCTGGCCCTCGGCGTAGATCGTGTCGAAGGCGAGGCTCGATTTGCCGCTCCCGCTCGGGCCGGTGACGACGATCAATTTGCCCAGCGGCAGGTCGAGATCGAAGCCCTTGAGATTGTTCTGGCGCGCCCCGCGAATCTCGATGCACCTCGCCTGGGGCGGGTCCGGAAGGGCGATGAGGGAGGGTTTCTTGCCGTTGGTGGAAGCCACCGACGACAATCGTTTCGCGGACCCGAAAGCGCAAACTTTGTGCTTTTTTCAGACGCCGGGTGACTCTGGAGGGCAACGCTCCGTCGTTGCCGCGTTTCTGGTCTGTCGGTTGGGTCGATCAAACACGGCAACGACGGAGCGTTGCCCTCCAGGGTCCGCGCGATCGGAGTCGTCGGTGTGAGGTCGAAGACTTCGCTACACGACCGCCAGCTGGCGCAGCTTGCGCACGATGCGGGGCATAATCTCGAGCACCCGGTCCAGCTCGGCCTCGGTGTTATAGCGACCGAAGGAAAAACGGATGCTGCTCCGCGCCCGCTCATTCGTGAAATGCATCGCGCGCAATACATGCGACGGCTGCACCGCTCCGGTCGTGCAGGAAGAGCCTAACGAACAACAAACGCCCTCCTGGTCCAGCTTGAGGAGAATGGCTTGGGCGTCGACGCCGGTAAACGCGAGGTTCGAGGTGTTCGCCAGGCGGGCCCCGGGATCGCCGTTTACCATCACATCTTCCAGCTCGGCGAGAAGCGTTGACTCGAAACGATCGCGCATCGCGCGCACCCGGGTGTTTTCTTCCTCGACCGTTGCCAGCGCCATTTCCGCGGCCTTTCCGAGGCCAATGATCGACGGGACGTTGTCGGTCCCAGCCCGCCGGCCGCCTTCCTGCGGACCACCGACGAGAAGCGGCTGAAAACGCGCCTTCCGATTCACATAAAGCGCACCGACGCCTTTCGCGGCATGCAGCTTGTGTCCCGAGAGGGAAAGAAAGTGGACGGGGATTTGGGACAAATCGATCGGCATCTTGCCCACCACCTGGACCGCATCAGTGTGGAAGAAGACGCCCTTGGATCGACAAAGAGCCGCGATCTCGGCCAGCGGAAAGATAACTCCGGTTTCGTTATTGGCCCACATCACAGAAACGACGGCGGTGTCCGGCCGAATGGCGCGCTCCAACGCTTCGAGGTCGAGATGTCCTTGTTCATCCACCGCGACGATGGTGACGGCGCAGCCGCGCCTCCCGAGCGCTTCGCAGTAGTTCAAAACGGCGTTGTGCTCGACCGAGGTGGTAACGATGTGGCGCCGCTCGGGCGACATCTGGAGCGCGGAATGGAGCGCCGCGTTGTCCGATTCCGTTCCGCCGCTCGTGAAAACGACTTCGTTAGGCTCGCAACCGAGCAGCGCCGCCACCCGCTCATGCGCGAGGTTGGTCGCTTCCTTCACCTGGGCGCCGAAGCGATGCGAGCCCGAAGGGTTGCCGTATTGCGTGGTCAGGAACGGCATCATCTCCTCCAACACCTCGGGATCAATCCGGGTGCTGGAGTTGTTATCGAGATAAATAATCTGGTTTTCAGCGACCATACGGTGACACTCCTCGCCTCCTCAAGCCCGGTTCATTCTTCCACCCGCGGTTCGGCCCCGGGGTGCCTGGCGTGGTGGTGCGTATAAAGAAAATACAGGTTCCGCAGGTAGATCGGCAATGGAAAAAGCGCACTCAGGACGCCGACCGAGTCGCGCCGGTAAACCGCAAAGTAAATCAAAAGCAGAATCGACCCGAGAGCGCTGCATTCCCAAAAGCCAGGCGGGATGATGCTCCGGCGCGCGCGCTCCGATGCGATCCACTGAATGATGAAGCGGGCGCCGAAGACAATGTTGCCGCTCCATCCGACCAGTTTCCAGGCGTTAACAGAGAGGCCGAAGAAATTGCCGTCGGCCAGAATATGCAAGCAGTCCATGGCGCCGAACGTGCGCGAAGAACGTCCGCCCTGCACGGCTTTTCCGCGAGCTGTTCAGTCGCCGATTTTCGCTTACCGTGGCCGCTAATGGACTCCATCTGGGATCTGGCCAATCCGCATTTGCGCGATCTCGCCCTTTATGAACCGGGCAAACCGATCGAAGAAACCGCGCGCGAATGCCGTCTCCGGCCGGAGCAGATTATCAAGCTGGCTTCGAACGAAAATCCGCTCGGTCCGTCGCCGCAGGTGCGCGCGGCGATGGAGGGAGCGCTGGCCGGCGCGAATTTTTACCCGGATGGCGGCGGTTATTATTTAACCCGGGCTCTGGCCGGCAAACTTGGCGTCGCTCCGGAAAACATTATCCTGGGCAACGGCTCAAACGAGATCATCGAGTTCATCGGGCACGCCTTTCTCCGGCCGGACGCGGAAATGCTGACCTCGGAGAACGCTTTCATTGCCTACCGCCTGGCCGCTTCCCTTTTCGCCGCCAGGGCGGTCAACGTGGCGGACCGCGACTACCGTTTCGACCTCGAGGCTATCCTGCGGGCGATCACTCCGCGGACGAAAGTGATCTTCATCGCCAATCCGAACAATCCCACCGGCACGCTCGTCGGGCAGGAGGCGATCGACGCGTTCATGCGCCGCGTGCCCAACGAGGTCGTGGTTGTTTTCGACGAGGCCTATTTCGAATATCTGGACAACCCACCGGACACTTTGCAGTTCGTTAGGGCGGATCGCAATGTCATCGTCCTGCGCACATTTTCCAAAATTCACGCCCTCGCCAACGCGCGCCTTGGCTACGGCATGGCACGGCCGGAACTCATCCGGGTGCTGCAAAAAACGCGCGAGCCCTTCAATACCAACGGACTCGCCCAAGCCGCGGCGGTGGCGGCCCTGGCCGACGTTGCGCACCAGGCGGAGACGAAGCGAGTGACCGATGAGGGTCGCGAATACCTGGAGCGCGAATTTGCCGAGATGCGTCTGACCTTTGTTCCCGGCGTCGCCAATTTTGTCCTCGTGCGCGTGGGCGACGGCAGGGCGCTTTTCAAAAAGCTCCTCGGCAAAGGCGTGATCGTCCGCGCGCTGAGCGGTTACCAGCTGCCCGAGTGGGTTCGGATCTCTGTGGGAACAATGGAGCAAAATCGCAAGTGCATCGCCGCCCTCCGTGAGGTGCAGTAGGATCGAGCGCTTTCGGGGCAGTGTTTAGCGTCGGCCCCAGATAAAGCATGTCATCCCGAGGCTGGCGGAGCACGCCGATGGACCTCCCATCAGCTCGGGCGGATCTGCTTTCTGGTCCAGCTGCGGCAGACCTTGGGTCAGGTCCCTGTCCGTCCTGCGGCGGATCGGGATGACAGGCAGCGCGCAGGACGGGCGCGCAAGCTCAAGACATCGACGGGACGCTAAAGACGCACGCTTTCGGGGCTGTCCGCAGGGGCGATCTGCGCTCTGCTCATCTTTGCGCCCACCCCATGCGCTGGGGACAGCAGACGCGACAACGTCAGTGCGAAACTTCTGCGGCATGATTAAGCTGATCCCGCTTTGCAGATGAATGGATTATTCGGCGAAACAATCGCCGCGGTTTCGACTCCGCCCGGAGAAGGCGCCATCGCACTCGTTAGGCTGTCGGGAGCACGGGCGATCGCGGTCGCAGATAAGATCTTTCGCGGAAAACAAAAGCCCTCCGCAGCCGCCACCCATTGGCAGCAATTCGGCCAGATCGTGGCAGACGATCGTGTTCTTGATCAGGTCATGCTCTCGGTCCACCGCGCACCGGCCAGTTACACCGGCGAAGATGTGGTGGAAATCAGCTGCCACGGCGGCGTCCTGCTGACGGCGCGGGTTTGGGAAGCGTGCCTCCAGGCCGGCGCGCGCGCGGCCCGGCCCGGAGAATTTACCGAGCGCGCCTTCTTGCACGGGAAAATGGATCTGACCCAGGCCGAGGCCGTGATCGATTTGATTCGCGCACAAACGGATCTCGCTCTCCGCTCGGCCGCAGAACAGCTCGAGGGCCGGCTGGGCGAGAAAGTCACCTCTCTGCGCGACGACCTGATTTCCCTCATTGCCCATCTCGAGGCCTACATCGATTTTCCCGATGAGGACATCGAGCCGGACGTTGGAGAAAACTTTCTTGCGCGGCTCGACCAGATCCGCGCGCAGATCGATGCTCTCCTCGCGACCGCGGACCAGGGTCGCATCTTTCGCGAGGGCGCGCGCGTTGTGATCTACGGCGCGACTAATGCCGGCAAATCGAGCCTGCTCAATCGGCTCCTCGGCTTCCCCCGCGCGATTGTGAGCGAAGTGCCGGGAACCACTCGCGACACGATCGAGGAAATGTTCAATTTGCGCGGAATCGCCTTGCGTCTGACAGATACGGCCGGGCTGCGTACGGCGACCTCCGATGCGGTCGAAAATGAAGGCATCGCGCGCACGGAACGCTCGCTCTCGCAGGCCGACCTTGTCCTGCAGGTGGTGGACGCGAGCGCTCCCAGGCCGGCGCATTTCGACGCACCGGTCTCAGCGGCCGCGACGCTCTTGCTCTTGAACAAGAGCGATCTGCCGGAGCACAACGATTGGAGAAACTGCGAGGCGCTGCGCATTTCCTGCGTCGCGGAGAACGGTCTCGCTGGACTCGAGGAAGCGATCCTGGCCAAAGTGAGCGAACAACGCTGGGACGTCCCGAGCATGGTGGCGATCAACGCACGGCACCGCGATTGCCTGCGCCGCGCCCTCGAGGCCTGCGACGAAGCGCGACGTGCCCTCGAGCAGAGTCTCGCACCGGAGTTCGTCGCGGTCGATTTACGCGGCGCACTCCAGGCCGTTGGCGAAGTGATCGGTCACACGGATACGGAGCAAATCCTGGACGCACTTTTCGCTACCTTCTGCATCGGGAAATGAGCCGCCTAACGACCGATTGGTACGAGCACTTCGTGCGGCCGGTCCTTTTCCGGATGGAGCCGGAGAGAGCGCATCATTTCGCTCTCCATTGTTTGCGCCTGGCGCCACTCATTCCCGGAGCGCTGGCATTTTTGCGCTCTTTCGCGCCGCCGCCGCAGCCGCGCACGGTTTTCGGGTTACGCTTCCCCAATCCCATCGGTCTGGCCGCCGGTTTCGACAAGGATGGCGTGGCCATTCCCGCCTGGGAAGCGCTCGGATTTGGCTTCGTCGAGATCGGCACCGTTACCGCCCAGCCGCAGCCGGGCAATCCGCGGCCGCGCATTTTTCGCTACCCGCAGCAATCGGCTCTCATTAATCGCCTTGGCTTCAACAACGAGGGCGCGGATGTTGTCGCGGCGCGTCTGCGGAAGCTGCGTGAGAGTTCGCGGCGGCCGTCGATTCCGATCGGGGTCAACCTGGGCAAATCGAAGGCGACGCCGCTCGAAGAAGCGCCGGCCGATTACCTCTATAGCTTTCGCCAGCTCCACCCCGTGGCCGATTATCTCGTGCTCAACGTCAGCTCACCGAACACTCCGGGTTTGCGCACCTTGCAGGAACACGCCGCATTGGTCGCGTTGCTCCAGGCGATCACCGACGAAAATGCGCGACTCGCTTCACCCAAGCCCATCCTCCTCAAGATCGCTCCGGATCTTTCGGAGCAGGCATTGCAGGAAATCGTCGGCGCCGCGGAGGAATTTGGCCTGGCCGGGTTGATCGCAACCAACACAACCCTGGATCATTCGGCGATCGCACCGGCAATCGACGAGGCCGGCGGGTTGAGCGGCAATCCATTGCGCGAGCGCGCAACAGCCATCGTCCGTTTCCTGCGCAGATGCACCCGGCTGCCAATCATCGCCACGGGCGGGATTGTCGATCCTGATTCCGGCAGAGAAAAAATCGCGGCTGGCGCGCAATTACTGCAAATCTACACCGGCTTCATATACCGGGGACCCAGTCTGATCGCCAAATTGGCGCGCGCGGCATCATTGTCGTAGCCGGAATCGGCTGCTCGGTGATTGTCTGAGGCGCGCAATCGTTCTCAGGTCGCAGCGAGCGATTCGGCACGGTGGTCGCATTGGCCGAAGCCACGTTTTGTCGGCTGCGGGCCAGGGCAACGGCCGGAGGAAACAGGCAGAGAGCGGCGCTGCTCATTGAGTATCGTAACAGGCATTATAATTGCTGTAATTACCATACTTTTATGGCGACACCGATTTCTCGGCTCATACTAATCATTTCTGCGGTGGCAAGCATCGGCTTCAGTGGCGAAGCCCGCGCGACACAGACAGTCAATATCGCTTGGACTCCGAATTCGGAGCCGGATATCGCTGGCTATCGGCTCTACTACGGGACGAGCAGTGGAAATTACACCCAGGAACGCGACGTCACGACACCGTACCTGACGCTGACAGGTTTGGCCGACAGCACCTTATACTATTTCGCGGTTACAGCTTACAATACCGCGGGAGTGGAAAGCGCCTTCTCGAGCGAGATTTCTTACAAAACGCCGCCGGCGCCAACTCCGACACCGACCCCAACCCCGACAGCGACCCCAACTCCAACGCCGACCCCGACGCCAACTCCAACTCCGACCCCACCCAACTCCGACCCCGACGCCAACACCGACGCCGACTCCAACGCCAACGCCAACTCCAACGCCGACGCCAACGCCGACCCCGACGCCAACACCGACGCCGACTCCGACGCCAACGCCGACGCCAACCCCGACGCCAACGCCGACCCCGACGCCAACGCCAACCCACCCGACGCCAACTCCAACCCCGACGCCAACTCCAACCCCGACGCCGACGCCGACTCCAACCCCGACCCCGACTCCAACCCCCACGCCAACCCCAACCGCAACGCCAACCCCGACAGCGACCCCGACGTCAACTCCCACCCCAACGCCAACCTCAACCCCGAGGTCAACTCCGACTCCGACTCCGGAGCCCAGCCCAACACCAACCCCGCCGCCTCAATCTATCCTCAACATTTCCACCCGCGTGCACGTGCTGAGCGGTGATAAGGTGCTGATCGGCGGCTTCATCATCGCGGGCGGCGCGAATAAGGACATCATCATCCGGGCGCTTGGGCCTTCCCTGGCCAGCAGGGGCGTCAAACGCGCCCTGACCGACCCGGCTCTGGAGCTTTACGATTCCAAAGGCGCGTTGATTCAGGAAAACGACAACTGGACCTCTCTCCCGCCGGACACCGTCCCGACTGATCTGCAGCCAACCAGTCCGATGGAAGCCGTCATCGCGACCAACCTGCCGCCCGGCAGTTATACCGCGGTCTTACACAGCACCGACGGCTCCACCGGCAACGCGCTCTGCGAGCTTTATGATCTCCAACCGGGAACTCCGCCGTCCTTAACATCTCGACTCGGGGACAGGTCGGCACCGGCGACGACGTCATGATCGGCGGATTCATCGTCGGCGGCACCGAGTCATCGAAAGTGATCATACGCGCCATGGGCCCTTCATTGACCGCGGCCGGAGTGGTGGGAGCGCTGCCGGATCCGAGTCTCGAGCTACACAGCGCGGACGGCTCGCTAATTTTCTCAAACGACAACTGGCGCAGCGACCAGGAGCAGCAAATCATCGACTCGACCATCCCGCCTTCCAGCGACAAGGAGTCGGCCATCGTGGCGACGCTTGAGCCGGGAGCGTACACTGCAATCGTGCGCGGGGCCGGCAGCAGCACGGGCGTGGCGCTGGTCGAGGTTTACTCGCTCGATCCACATACGTCCTCCGGGATTATTCCCTGAGGGCATTTCGTTCTGAATGCGCAGTTGTCGCCGGGACCACCGATCCCGGCTGCAACCGCAGCGCCCGTTTCACCTGATACGGTGGGCTAGGGCATTTGGTAAACTTCGACGAGCGCGACTCCGGTAGTGTTGTTCTTGCCGCGAATGACAGCCGTGTAAGCGCCGGGATCAAGCGTCACCAGGATAGCTGCCTCCTTGTCGTTCTTTGGCGGAATGCCGGTCGCCTGAATGCCAGACTGGTTATCCGATTTCCAGTTGTCGTTCGACAGGATCAACTGCGAGCCGCGATAGAAGTCGATCGTCGGATCGGCCAGCGCCCCAGTGACACCAGACGCGCTCAAGCTCGGCCCGATGGCGCGAATCATCACTGTTTGCGGGCCGCTGGTCGGCGCCGATTGGCGCGCCCACAATGAATCCACCGATCAGCGCGCCGTTGTCACCCGCTTCTACTTCGGCCCGAGTCGAGATATTCGCGAAATGGCTCGTGCGCGTATCGCTGATATCGTAAATTTCGATCAAGCCCGGCGCCGTTTCCGGTGCCTTGAAAATCGCGGTATAGTTGCCAGTCGGCAGGCTCGCGACCAGTGCCGCTTCGCGGGAGTCAGTCGGCGTTAACCCGAAGGCCACCAGGGTTCCCTGATCGGCCGCAGGAATGTCGCCGTAATCATTATCAAAGGCGAGCTGAGTGCCATTGGCATCCATCAGAGAAAGGTTTGGATCGGAGATCGCACTTACGACTCCTTTTTGAGTGAGTGATGGTCCAAGGCCCCTGACCACGAGCTTCCTTGGCCACCTGACCTTGCACAATAAAGCCCGCAATCATGACCTCATCACCCGACCCGACAATTCCGCGAGTCGAGATATTTTGTAGCTTGGTCGACAGGTCCGGATAGGATATGACCACGCTCGCTTTCGGCGGAGCTCCCAGGGTGCCGTGCGAAAATTGGAGAGAGTGACGGTGAATGTCGGTCCGGCGCGGGCGTTGTTTGGGGATGAGCGGGATCGTGACGGATTGTTGTGTCTCCGCGCCGGTAACCACCAATGTCCCGCTGGTATGCGACATAATCGACGCCCGCCTTGGCCGTTCCATCCGAGTCGCATAATCGACCGCGATCGGAACGACATCTCCATCGCTCGAAGGATATCGACCGTTAAAGTAACGCTACCCGCGGTTGAAACGGCCGGAAAGCTGCTTTGGTCAAAATGAGTCAAAGTCACGCCCGCTGATGCGATCGACAGGGAAAGAATCGCAGAACCTGTTTGATCGCCAGCCAACGCGGAAATTGAGACAGCGAAATCCCCCGAAACTGTAGGTGTTCCTGAAATCAATCCAGTCGTCGGACTAACAGATAGCCCGCTCGGAAGTCCGGCGGCTGAATAGCCGGTCACATTCCCGTCTGCTGTTATCTGGTAGCTGAAATACTGGAACTGCTGCCCGCTCGCTGATAGCGGACTGGTGATAACAGGAACCATTTCCGTAATGGTGATCGTCACGGTTTTGAAGGTTGTCCCACTGACATTTGTCACCGAAATGATCGAGGGATATACGCCAACCGCACTTGGCGTTCCTGAAATCAAGCCCGTTCCGGTGTCAACGGTCAGACCCGGAGGTAAGTTCGACGCTCCATACGGCGTTCCTTGGGTTGGAGTATCAGTCGCCAGTATTTGGTAGAAAAACGGGACACCAATCTGCCCGATGGCGGTCCCTGGACTGGTAATAACGGGGGGAGGAGGATTGATATTAAAAGTAATGACAGCGGTGCCTGTCCCGCCGGTATTAGTTGCACTCACTGTGGAGGCGAAGGCACCAGCTGACGTCGGCGTGCCCGTAATGATGCCGGTGTTAGATCCAACGTGAGTCCCGGAGGAAGGCCCTGCGCGCCATAGCTTGTCGGATTGCCATCAGCTGTGATTTGGTAGGTAAGATTTTGTCCTACGTTACCGGTCACGTTTTTCGAACTGGTAATAACCGGCACAGCCGGCAAGACGTGAATTGTCAAACGGGCCGTTCCAGTGCCGCCAGCGTTTGAAGCAAACAAAGTTGCCACAAAGTCACCAGGGAAGATGGGATTCCCAAAGATGATTCCGGATTCAGTGAACACAAGTAGGCCTGGAGGCAAATTCTGTGCATCATAACTAGTCGGGAAGTTTGTTGCCACAATTTGATAGTTAAAATCCTGTCCGACATGTGCCGTCTGATCCAGAGAACTGGTGATCACAGGAATCGGCGGATTGATCGTAAACGTCACGGTGAGCGAACCAGTGCCGCCCGCGTTGGTCGCGCTTACCGTTGCAGTGAAGATGCCGATTACGGTCGGGGTTCCGGTGATAGCACCGGTCCCTGTGTTCACCACCAAACCGTCGGGCAAACCGGCGGCATCAAAACTTGTCGGGTTGTTCGTGGCGGTGATTTGGTAGGTCAGGCTCAGATCTACCGTGCCAGTGACGCTCGAAGAACTGGTGATAACTGGGACAGCCTGCAGGACGTGTAAAGTAAGGTGCGCCGTTCCGGTCCCCCCGCCGTTGGAGGCTGACAGAATGATGTCGTAATCGCCGGTAAATTGAGTCGTGCCTGCGATAACACCGGTAGTGGGAGAAACCGTGAGCCCAGGCGGTAGCCCGGTAGCACCGTAGCTGTTGGGGAAATTTGTTGCCTGAATCAAATAAGTAAAGATCTCGCCGACATGTGTAGTCTGATCCAGCGAACTCGTGATAACTGGTATGCCGGGGGCGGGCGTATTGAAGCTTGCGAGTGTCGTAAAGCCGTTGGCATCGAGCCGGAAAACTGTGCCGCTATTTCCGGCCCCTCCCCCTGACGTGGTTCCGTAGTAGAAACCATCGTTTGCGCGCAGCAATTTACCTTCTGGATAACTCCCAGTTCGGCTGGTTATTGAGATCTCCTTTTAAAAAAATCGCCAGCGTATGACGTCGGACCCGGATTGACCAGTATCTGAAAGATAGTTCCGAAGTTGTCGGTGCCTCCAGTAAATGTCGTTCCATAGAAGGACACGCTGCGTGTGTCGGTGCCCGGGGCGAGTCCGGCAAAGGGAGCGCTTCCTTCAGGCCCCGCAAAGATCGGATCGAAGGAATAAATTGAACGAAACGTTCCATTCGGATTCACGCTAAAGATCGTTCCTGCGAAATTATCGCCGCCTGCGGACGTCGTGCCATACAAGGCCGTGTCTACACCCAACCCTTGGACGAGTTCTGTATATGGAGCGGCGCCTTCATCTGGAGGGCCGGCGAAGGCGTGTAGAACGCCGCTAATTATCGAACCATTGAAGGAATAAACCGTCCCGAAACCGAAAGTCCCGCCTTGGGCAGTTGTTCCATAGAACTTGCCATCGCGGGCTTTGATCAACGACGATTCCGGATCGCTTGCGGTAACGCCATTGAAGTCGGCTACAGTGCTAATAGAAGCGCCGGCAATCATGAAAATCGTTCCGGCGTCATTCGTCCCGCCGTGTGTGGTTGTGCCGTAAAAAGTCCCGGGGAACATCGGGTCTTCGAGCAAGCCAGTTGTTGGATTCTCACCCCGCGTCGTGCCGATTCCGGTAAAGTCTGCGAGAGTAGTAAGGACCGCCGTCGTCATTCCATCGGTCGTAGTGGTAACCGTCATCTTGAAGACAGTTCCCAGGTTGCTCGTGCCTCCACTGTAAGTAGTCCCATAGAAACTTCCATCAGTCCCATGGATGAGCGCCGCCACGGGCGCTTCACCCCGGTCCGGCCCCGTGCCCGTAAAATTCACCAAGGTTGTGAGTTGCCCTGAATCGGTGACCTGAAAAACTGTCCCCGTGCCCCCAAAGCTCCTCCGCCCGACGTGGTGCCGTAAAACGCCTCGCATGGCCGGGATCTCGTCATGCGCAGGAAGATCATCGCCTTGGACAAGGCCCGCCTCCGGCTGTTTGCCCGTGTTGATCGTGTCAACCGCTTGCAGTCTAGTGATGGCGACGAGGGTTACGAGAAAAGCGGAGAGGAGTCGAATTTTTTTCATTAGAAGGAACTTTGTTTCCGGTAACGCCTTAAACAGGCGGCGCGGAGAGTCCCAGATTCGCACGCGGGTGACAAGAACAAATTGCGTTAATTTGCGGGTCGACGAAATGGACCTTGGAGAACCGCGGCCAAAGCAACGGGTTTCGCGCGAACTGAACATTGGCGATTGCGCGCTCTGTCGAGCCGGAAGGGAGAGCGCGGAGCCAGCAGCAGAGTTCTTCCTCTGCTCGACGGAGTCTCGCCTGCCGGATCCAGGGATCGCCGGTCGCGGCTACCGCCCTAACGATATCGCCTGGCGCGGCGACTAGGCGGCGCGGTGGCGGCGGCCGAGGCGGGCGCGCAGTTCGGCGAGGCGCAGTTTGACAGCGTTGCAGTGCTGGCGTTCGCGCGCCGCTTCGGCTTCCGGCAACGCTTGCGCCTGGTAGGGCGAACGCGCCGGGCGAAGACAGTTTTCCGCGAACTCGTTGGCCGAAGCGGCACGCCGCAGATTCGCTTCGGTCGTGTTCTCTTCCGCCCCGCGCAGGAGCAAATTGCGCGCGGCGAGATAAGCGTGAATTTCAACGACAACCGCACCTGGTTCCGGAGTGGCCGGCACTGTTGGCGGCGCGTTTTGGGAGATCGTGTTCGCTTGATCGTGCGGAGAAGTCGCTCGCATCCTCAATTTCAAGCAGGTCCCATGCTCGCCTCGCGTCGAAACAAATTCTCAAAAACGACGATTTCGCCAGAATCTCGAAACCGAAACGACGGAATCCCGCGGCTGGAACGAAAGTCAATTTCGACAAGCGCGCGCGAAAAACAGAAAGAGCTGACAGCGAAAGCTTTATAAACTTTCGCGCGGCGTGGTATGCGCTCTGCATACGTGGTCGAGCGATGCGATTGGCAGCCTTCTTTCTTTTGAGTTCCGCACTCGTCTGCGCCGCCGCAGATAACGTCGCCGGCCGTTGGGAAGGTTCGATCAAAATTCCCGACCGGGAATTGCCCTGCATCATCGATCTCGATCAGCCCGAGGGAAAGGATTGGATCGGATCCATCATCATCCCGGGTCTCGGGATCAAGGGCGCGCCCCTGACGGAGATCGCAGTGAACGATTCCGGAATTTCGTTCACAATCAAAGGCGCCCTCGCCAGCCCGCTCGTCGCAGCGCCGAAATTCCAAGGCCACCTCGCCGGCACCAGCCGGCTGACCGGTGATTTTTTGCAGGCTGGAAACACGGCGCCATTTACCCTCGCCAAAACCGGGCCGCCACAGGTGGAATTGCCGCGCCAGAGCACGCCGGTGAGCAAGGATTTGGAAGGCGAATGGAAAGGCGATTACGAGATGAACGGCTACCCGCGTCACGTCACGCTCACGCTCCGCAACGCAGCGTCGAGGGCGGCGAGCGCACAGCTGGTCGTGGTCGGGAAACGCACGACGAACGCGCCGATCGATCTCGTCACGGACGAAAGAGGGTTCCTCACGATCGAATCACACGAAGTCGGGATCACCTATGAAGGTCGGTTGCGGAAAGAATCGGGCGAGATCAAGGGAACGTTCACGCTCGGACCCTTCGAGCTGCCGCTCGTCCTGCGGCGCACGCCATGAAAACTTATCGCATCGTTGTTGCGTTCCTCGCCTGCCTAACGAGTGGAGCGTGTCTCGCGCAATCGATGTTCCGCGGCGGTCCGACCCATGCCGGCGTCTACGCGAGCCCCGGGCCGCGGGCGTTTCATCGCATCAAATGGAAGTTCCCGACCGGCGATCGGATCGTGTCGTCGCCGGTCTGGAGCGAGGGCGCGATTTACTTCGGCGGCGACGACGGCAACATTTATGCGGTTGACGCCGCGAGCGGGCGCCAACTTTGGAAACGCGCCACCGGCGGCCCGGCGCCGTCCACTCCCGCGGTCGCCGACGGCGCGGTTTACGCGGTCAGCTACGACGGCAAGCTCTACGCGCTCGACGCCAAGACCGGCGGCGTGCGCTGGAAATTCGCGACCGGCGGCGAGCGCCGCTTCGAGGCGAAGGGCATTCACGGCTTGCAGCCGAAGAACCAGACGATCGCCGATCCGTTCGACGTTTTTCTTTCCAGCCCGGTCGTCGCACAGGGTGCGGTTTACTTTGGGAGCGGTGATGGAAATCTCTACGCGGTCGACGTCGCCACGGGCGAGTTGCGCTGGAAATTCCAGACCGGTGATGTCGTCCACGCCTCGCCGGCTTTTGCCGATGGCGTTCTCTTCTTTGGCAGTTGGGACAGTTATTTCTACGCGGTCGAGGCCGCGACCGGGAAAGAAAAGTGGCGTTTCCATGGCGGCGAGGATCCGCTGGTTCACAATCAGGTTGGCTTCCAATCGTCGCCCGCAGTGGCGAACGGCGTCGTCTATACCGGCTGCCGCGATGCGCAACTTTACGCGCTCGAGGCGGCGACCGGGAAAGAGAAATGGCGTTTCGATAACGCGCTCAGCTGGGTGATCAGCTCTCCCGCGGTGAGCGAGGGGAAAGTCTATTTCGCGACTTCCGACTCGAGCCTTTACCACGTCGTCGAAGCCGCGACGGGCAAGCCGGTACTGAAACAAGAGGACAAGAGCTACATGTTTTCATCGCCGGCGATCGCGGGCGACGTGGTTTTCATCGGCGTCCTCAATGGCACTCTGCAAGCACGCGACCTGAAGACCGGCGAAGTGCTCTGGAATTTCGAGACTGAGACTTCCAAGCAAAACGCGGGCTGGGTCCTGACCAAGGACCGGAGATTCAACGATCCGCTGCTCTACCACTCGAATTGGCGGGAAAATCCAATCGTCGCGGCGGATCGGGAGTCCGCGATCGGCGCGATCTTTTCCTCCCCGCTCATCGTCAACGGCGTCGTCTATTTCGGCAGCACCGACGGATATCTTTATGCACTCGAATAGATCAATCGCCGGGCAAGGCTCGTTCGCAGCATGGTCGCATTTAGTTGAATCCAAAGCGCCCATTCCCCGCATCTCAACAGGGCGACCGTCGCGCTATGGCGTGAGCCGCACTTTTTCCGGAAAACCATCAACCTATTAACTGCCATGTTCTTTGAATCATTCTTGCAGGATCTCCGCATCGGTTTGCGCATGTTGGTGAAGGACAAGACCTTCACTTTTCTCGCCATCACCGTGCTCGCGCTCGGCATCTGCGGCGTGACGACGCAATTCACGATGGTCAACGCCGTTGTCCTCCGTGGCTTCTCATTTCCGCATCCGGAACAGCTCATGGGCGTGGGCCTGCTCGACCCGCAAGCCTCCGAACAGAACAACAACTTCGGCAACGGCAACATCCCTTCGGCGCAGGATTACGAGGATCTACGGGCCAGCCAGAAATCGTTCGCGCTCATGAGCGCCTATCTCAACGGCTCGACCATCAACGTCACCTACAAAAAGAACCCGCAGCGTTACACGGGCGCTTATGTGACGGAGGATTTTTTCAAGATCATCGATGTGAAACCGATCCTCGGTCGTGATTTCACCGCGGCCGATAACAAACCAGGCGCGGAGAAAGTGACGATTCTCGGGAACGAAATCTGGAAACGCGATTTCAATGGCGATCCCCACATTGTCGGCCAGGCCGTGCGGATCAATGGCAAAGCCGCCACCATTATCGGCGTGATGCCGCCGAACTTTAAGTTCCCGTTTAACGAAGAACTGTGGATACCGCTCTACAACGAATTCCCGATCAAACAACGCGGCGATCCCACGGACATCGGGCCCGCGGTCCTGGGCCGCCTGAAACCGGGCGTCACTCCGGACGAGGTGAACGCGGAATTCGTCGGCCTCGCCAAACGCATCGCCAAGGACAACCCGAAGACGAACGGGCAACTCGTCTCCGCGAGCGTCGTGCCGCTTCTAAACACACTGACCGGGCGCCAATTTCGGCAGATCGTTTACGCGATGTTTGGCGCGGTCATCGGCGTCCTCCTCATCGCCTGCGTCAACGTCATGAACATGCAGTTTGGTCGCGCCGCCTTGCGGGCGCGGGAATTGGCGATCCGCGGTGCCCTCGGGGCGACTCGCTGGCGCATCGTTAGGCAAATGCTGACCGAAAGTTTCCTCATCGCGCTCTTCGGCGCGGTCGTCGGGGTTGCGATGGCTTATTGGGCGGTTGATCTCCTCGCGCGCATTACGAGCGACCCGCAATTTCAACTGCCGTATTGGATCACCTTCACGATCGACGCCAAGGTTCTGGCCGTCACTCTCGGCGCGGTTTTGCTCGCAACGCTGGTTTCCGGCCTGGTGCCCTCCCTGCTCGCGGCCCGCGGTAATGCCTCCGAGATGATGAAGGAAGGCGGCCGCGGCAACAGCAGCCGCCTCGTCAACGTCATTACCCGAGTGCTCGTGGTCGGCCAAATCGCGATGACGGCCGCGCTCTTGATCGCTTCGGCGCTCCAAGTCCGCTCCATTCGCAACCAGGTAAAGCTCGACTACGGCTATGACGAAAAGGGCGTTTACAGCGCGCGCATAGCGCTCTTCGAAGGCGATTACCCCACGGAAGATGCGCGGCGGCAATTCTTCCTCCGCTCGGTGCGCGCACTTCGCGCCAACCCGGCCTTCGACGGCGCGGCGATGAGCAGTCGCCTCCAGATGACCTTCGCCAATTTCGGCCAGTACGAAGTCGACGGTAAGGCCTACGTGACCGATCGCGACCGGCCGCAGGGCAATTCCGAATCGGTCTCGGACGGATATTTTTCTACGATGGGATTGAAGATTCTGGAGGGTCGCGATTTCAACCTCGAAGACAGCGACGCGAAACAACCGGTCGCGATCGTCAACGCCAGCTTTGCGCGGAAATACTGGGGCAACCAGAGCCCGCTCGGGCGGCGCGTTCGCATCTTCAATCCTGCGCAACCACAGCCGTGGCGCACCATCGTCGGCGTCGTTCCCGACACACTCATGCAGGGACCATTCAACACTCAGACGGACAGCGCCGGCTTCTATGTGCCGTTGCTCGGCGCGAGCCCGGCACCGCAATTCTGCACCCTCATCGTGCGCCCGCACGAAGGACAGGGCGCGGAAACCCTCGGGCCCGCCTTGAGTAAAGCCGTCGCGCAACTCGACTCGAATTTGCCGGTTTATTTTCCGGGAACTCCGGCGGTTTCACACGCTCAGTTTTTGAGCGGGCCGCGCCTGGTCGCTTCGCTTTTCAGTATCTTCGGCGTCGTCGCGTTTTTTCTTTCCGCGGTCGGTCTCTATGGCGTGATGAGTTTCTCCGTCAATCAGCGAACGCAGGAATTCGGAATCCGCATGGCGTTGGGCGCAGATGCGGCCCGCATTTTCAAAATGGTGATGAGCCAGGGCGCATGGCAGTTGGCCATCGGCCTCGTGCTCGGGATTGGTTTCGCTGCGCTTTTCCTCGGCGTCCTGGCCGCGGGCGCGTTGCAGACCATCCTTTTCAAAGTGAACGCGCTCGATCCGTTCATCTACAGCACAGTGGCCGCCCTCCTCACCGCGGTGGCGGCTGCGTCATGTTTCGTCCCGGCACGGCGCGCGACCCGGGTCAATCCGATGATCGCCCTGCGGGCTGAGTAGGTTTCACTGTTGTAGACGCAGCCCTCCGGGCGGCGCGGTTCTGCGTCGCTGGGGCGAGAGATTTTCGCACGAGCATTCCCTTCCCGCCGCGCTTTGCAGCCTCCGGCTTGGAAGAGCTTACGCCTCGGAGAGAGCGAAGCGTCTACATTTCTGGTTGATCCCGATGGCAGGTTGGTGAAAGGCTGCTTGTGAAAATCGCCGCTGCCCAGATCGCCTGCTCGCTCGGTGACATCCCTGCAAACCTGCAGAAGATGCGCGACTTCGCCGAACGCGCGAAGGCCGCGAGCGCCGAGCTGGTCATCTTTCCGGAAATGGCGGATACCGGTTACGCCATGCCAGTTATCCGTGAAAAGGCAACGCCTTGGAGCGAAGGCGCGGTACCGGAACTGCAGGAAATCGCGCGCACGCTTTCCCTCGCGATTATCAGCGGTCTGTCGGAACGAGAGGGCAATGTGATCTACAACGCGCAGGTCGTGATTGATGCGAGCGGGGCGATCGTGGCCAAATATCGCAAGAGTCATCTCTTCGCCTGCGCGCCGATCGAGGAAGACAAATGCTTTGCTCCCGGCGACGAGCTGGTCAGTGTGGCGCTCGGCCCGCTGCGATTTGGGCTAACGATCTGCTACGACCTGCGTTTTCCAGAGATCTATCGCGCACTCGCTCTCGGCCAGGGCACGAATGTTTTTATTATTTCCTCCGCCTGGCCTTTTCCCCGGGTGGAGCATCAGCGCGTTTTAGCCACGGCCCGCGCCATCGAAAACCAAAGTTACGTTGTCCTGGCCAATCGCGTCGGCCGGGATGATGGCGTGCCTTTCTGCGGTTCTTCCGCGGTGATTGACCCCTCTGGCGTGGTGGTGGCCGCGGCTTCGACCGATCGCGAAGAGCTGATCGTGGCTGACCTGTCGCAGGAAGTGCTCACGACGGTCCGCGACCGCATGCCGGTTTTTCGACATCGGCGGCCGGAACTCTACGGCCCGCGCCGCCACTAGGGCAGTGTAACTTCAAGCTTGATACAGAGTCGCTCTCTGATTCTGGGCAAGCGGAAGCTTGCCCCTCCGGAGGGACGAGCTTCCGCTCGTCCAGGCTCTTGCGACGCGCGTCGCCGATTCATCTGTTACCGTGCAGTAGATCGTCGGTTTGAAGAGTCTTGGACAGCCGCCCGGATTCGGGCAAACTGCGCCGATGATCGAAGGGAAAGTCGCCGGCGTTAGTTTTCGCACGGTGGCGTTGCTCTGCGCATCGCTCACCGTCCTCTTCGCGCTGCTCACTTTTATCGGCTGGATTTCCGGCCTGTCGCTCCTCGCCAGTGTGCGCGCCCGCTATATCCCGATGGCGCCGAGCACGGCGCTTTGTTTTTCCCTTCTCGGGACCGGACTGGTCCTGCAATTGCAGCGTCCCAACCTGAGTTGGATTCCGCGAGTGCTGGCGGCCGTGGTGCTCATGATCGCTTGCGCCAAACTCGTGGAATTCCTGAGCGATCTTCACTTCGGCATCGATGCCTGGTTTGTGCGGAATCCCGAAATGTTCGGCGCGGTCCCGACGGGCCGGATGGCGCCGATGACCGCGCTCGATTTTGTTTTTTCATCGCTCGGTCTGCTCGCGTTGACTGGGCGCAACGTCCGGCACTGGGCGGGCCCGTCAGGCGCGCTCGCCACGATGATCAGCGCGGTGATCCTGGTGGGCTATTGGTACGGAACGCCGTTGCTCTACGGTGGCACCATCATCCCGGTCGCTCTGTCGACGGCCTGGGGGTTTTTTCTGTGCGGCGTTGCCATCGTTGCCGCAGCCGGCGCCGCGCAGTGGCCGTTGCGGATTTTTCTGGGCAACTCGACGCGCGCGGTTCTGTTGCGCGCCTTTGTCCCAATCATCATTGCTGCCGCGCTCATCAACGGCTGGGTCGGCGCGACCATTTTGCAGCGAGTGCACGCGAATCCCGCCGTAGTTTCCGCGCTTGGTGCGCTGATTTTCGCGACCTTGATCACGGCCATCGTCTCACAGGTCTCGCGCGCGGTTGGGGGACGGATCGACCGGGCGGAAGCGGCGCGCAACCGGGCCCAGGCGGAGTTGCTCGCGCTCAACGCGCAATTGGAAGAGCGGGTCGAGAAGCGGACGCGCGAGTTGCGCGAAAAAAATCAGCAGATGGAAGAGGAACTCCAGATGGCGCGTGAGCTGCAAGTGGCCTTGTTGCCCCAGCAGTTTCCGACCATCCCGAGAGGCGCGCTTCCGCACGAAAGCGCTTTACGTTTTCTCAGTCTCTATTTTCCCACCGGCGACGTGAGCGGCGATTTCTTCAGTGTTTTTCCGGTGGGCGAGAAAGCGGCCGGCGTACTGATTTGCGATGTCATGGGCCATGGGGTGCGGTCGGCGCTGATCACCGGGATGATCCGCGGTTTGGTCGAAGAACATGCGCGCCTTGCATCCGACCCCGGGGAGCTGCTCACCAGCATTAACCGTGCGCTGACCATGATTCTGAAACAGGCCGGCACGACGATGTTCGCGACCTGTTTTTATGTCGTCGCCGATGTGGAGCGGGCCGAGCTGCGTTTCGCCAACGCTGGTCATCCCAGCGCGCTCCATGTCCGGCATAACGGCGCCTCGGCCGAAAAGCTCGACGGCCAGGAAGCGCGTGGCCCGGCCATGGGAATCTTTCCCTCCGCGACCTACAGCACCACGACACGAGCGATGACCAAGGGCGACCTGGTCATGCTCTTCACCGACGGGCTTTTCGAGGTAGAGGATGCCACCGGCGCCTTCTTTAATGAAGAACAACTCCGGGCGACCGCGAGCCGTCACGCCACCCTGGCGCCGGAGGAATTTTTCAACCGGGTGCTGGGCGACATTCGCAAGTACTCACAAAGCGAAACTTTCGCGGATGACGTTTGCGTCGTCGGAATGCAAATCCGGCACACGGAATAATGCGGCGTGAAATCAAAACCTCGGCGGATCAAGGTCAACGATCGAATGCAGCGCGGTCATGAGTATCTCCTGACCAAACCGACCGGGAAAGATTTCGCGCCGGGCTTCAAACCAGAGCTGACTCCAAAACAATTGCTGCGACTTGGAGTCTTCGGCGGGAAATACATGACCGATTGCGTCGCTGAGTTTCCGGACGACTGGTTCGCGCAGGCCAGGCTCTGCTCCGATCGCCATGATCCGAAGTTGAATTTTTTTGGCGTGAACGCCTCGCAGCCGCTCTCGGTCTGGCGTGAGAAAGGCTGGATCTATGACGAAGATCCGCGCGGCTGGTTCCAATGGTATTGCCGCTACTATCTCGGACGTCGTTGCGCGGACGACGAGCGCCAGATCAAACGCTGGCGGGCCGTGCGGCGACACGTTGCGCAGTTAAGGAAAAACTGCCGGCGCGGTGATCTTACTTGTCGCCGCAAACAGCGGCAGGCCTTGCTCCACTGGGCCTACGATTCGCGCAAGATTTAGCGATCGTTAGGCAAGAATGCGCGGGAGGGCGATGCTCCGTCATCGCGTGTTTGAATCGGGGCAACGACCGAGCGTTGCTCTCCAGCGTCGCCTTCTGTGCGCTAGCCCGTGCTCAGGCTGGCGCAGTAGGTCGCATACATCGCGTCGCTCACTTCCACGAGCCGCTTTTGGATGGCCTCGAGGTATTCGTGCAGGCCCACCTCGAAAATCTCCCCGATGGTCACGAAAGCGACATCGGAACGCAGCCGGCCCGAGAGTCGCTCCGCCTCGTTGGCATAGCGGCTTTCGTCGACGCCGGAAATGCGATGCAGGGCGGCATCGAGCGAGTCAATGCAATAGCGGATGGAGCGCGGAAATTCCTGATGAGTGATGAGAAACTCCGCCACCTTCCACGGCGCCACCTGGCTGACGTAAAGTTTGCAGTAGGCCTCGAGCGCGCTGCATGATTTCAGCACCGCCATCCATTGGATCGTGTCGATGTTTCCACCCACACTTTCGCCGGAAGGAAGCAGGATGTGATATTTTACGTCGAGGATGCGCGAGGTGTAATCGGCCCGCTCCAGCAGCGCCCCGATGCGGATGAATTCCCAGGCCTCTCCGTGCGTCATGGTGGTGTCAGTGATGCCCTGGAAAAGATGCGAGCCGGTCACAACCCGCTTAAAAAACTCATGCGGACTGGAACGGAGCAGCCGGCGCGCGTTGTCGCTCCGCACGAAAAGATAGAGCCGGTTGATCTGTTCCCACATCTCGCTCGAAATCTGCTCGCGCGTTGTCCGGGCATTTTCGCGCGCCAGGGTGAGACAGGAGAAAATCGAGTTCGGATTCTTTTTCTGCAGCGAAAGAAACTCGATCACCGAGCGTTCGTCGGCCGCTTCGTAGAGCGAATCGAAAAGGTCGGTCTCTTCGAGCGAAGCGATGACGGGCGCCCAATGCTGCATGGCCTCGGCTTCGCTGCCGAGATCAAGGAGCAATTGCAGATTCACGTCGAGAATGCGGGCGTCATTCTCCGCCCGCTCGATGTAGCGGCTCATCCAGTAGAGGGAATCGGCAACGCGGCTTAGCATAAAAATAGTGACCAGTGCCTCCTGGCCACGGTTCTCGCGTTGCTCATCACCTTCTCGTCACTCATCACTTGTCACTCGTCACTCTTCTTCCTCCTCCACCACCCAGGTGTCCTTGCTCCCGCCGCCCTGCGACGAATTGACCACGAGCGAACCCTCGCGCAACGCCACTCTCGTCAGGCCTCCGGGGATGATGGTGACCTTTTCGCCGGAGAGGATGTAGGGGCGCAAATCGACGTGCCGGCCCTGCATCGTTTCTTCACAAAAGGAAGGCGAGCGCGAGAGAGCCACGATCGGTTGCGCGATGTAGTTGCGGGGATCTTTCCGGATTCGTCCCGCGAAATCTTCCCGTTCCGCCGCCGTCGCCTGCGAGCCGATGAGCATTCCGTAGCCACCGCTTTCGTTGGCCGCTTTCACCACCAGCTCGGGCAGGTGCTCAAGGATGTACTTGAGATCGGCCGGCTGCGCAGCCAGGAAGGTCGGCACATTTTCCAGGATCGGATCCTGGTCCAGATAATAGCGGATCATTTTCGGGACAAAATGGTAGACCACCTTGTCGTCCGCCACCCCCGTGCCGATCGAGTTCGCCAGGCTGACGCGCCCGCGTCGACAGGCGTCGACCAGACCCGGAACGCCGAGACCGGAATCCTTTCGGAAGACGCGCGGGTCGAGGAAATCGTCGTTGATCCGCCGATAGATCACGTCGACCTGCTTAAGCCCTTTGGTCGTGCGCATGAAGACGCCACCGTCCTGCGCCACCAGATCGCGACCCTCAACGATCTCGATGCCCATGGAGCGAGCGAGAAAGGAGTGCTCGTAATAGGCGGAGTTGAAAATGCCGGGCGTGAGGAGGACGACGGTCGGTTCCTCGGCGACGGGCGGCGCGATGTAGCGCAGAGCGTTGAGCAATTCCTGACTGTAATTCTCTACCGGCCGCACCCGGTATTCGGAGAAGAGCGTCGGGAAAATCCGCTTCATCGCCTGGCGATTCTCGAGCACGTAGGAGACGCCCGAGGGACAGCGCGCGTTGTCTTCCAGCACGAGATAATTGCCGGCGCGATCGCGAATCAGGTCGGTCCCGCAAATGTGGATGTAAATGTTCCGTGGCACATCGAAGTGCATGAACTCGGGCCGGAAACTGGTCGCTTCCCAGATGATCTCCTTGGGGATCACGCCATCGCGCAGGATGTTTTGTCCGTGATAGACATCGAACAGGAAAAGATTGAGCGCGGTGATGCGCTGCGTGAGCCCGCGCTCGACCAGCTCCCATTCGCGCGCCGGGATGATGCGCGGGATCAGGTCGAACGGAAAAATCCGCTCCGTCCCCTGATCGTCGTTGTAGACCGTAAAGGTGACGCCTTGGCTGAGGAAACTGGCCGCCGCCAGGTCTCGCTTCCGTCCGAAATCGGCCGCCCCCATTTCCTTGAAGGTCGCGAGCAACCTGCTGTAATGAGGACGCGCCCGGCCCGGCGCGGAAAACATCTCGTCGAAAAAATCGTCGACCTTGTATTGGGAGAAAAGGTCGGACATGGGAACATTCATTTTGTCAGTGCAGCAGAGCCACGCAACGAAAAATGGAGCGACGGCGCCCGGGCACGAGGAGGCCTGCGCCCGCGTCGCGGCGCATTTTGGCGAACGCTGGCTGCGCATTTATGCCGGCCGGAAATTGCGCAGCGATCCGATTTATCCGACGGCGTTTGCGTTGTTCGGCTCGGCGAATCAACCGCTGGTCGATCTCGGCTGCGGCGTTGGCTTGCTCGCCTTTTATTTGCGCGAGCGAAATTTCCGCGCGCCCATCAGCGGTTTTGACCGCGACGTTCGCAAGATCGAGCGCGCGCAGACGGTCGCGCGCGGCGTTTACCCCGACCTTCAATTCATCGTGCAGGATGTCTGCGAGTCGACCGCGCCGCGTGGCAACATTGTTCTTTTCGATCTCCTGCATTATCTCCCGCCTAACGAGCAGGCGCGCCTGCTCGAGCGGCTCGCGGCTCGCCTCGCGCCCGGCGGGATGCTGCTGATTCGCGATTGCCCGCGCGACGACAACGCGCGTTTCTGGCTCACGAACCTGGCGGAGCGCTTCGCGCAAACGACGACCTGGAACATTCGTAGGCCGCTCCATTTTCCGACCCGCGAAGAGATTTTCGCCGCTTTCGATGAGGAACAATTCGCAGGTAGCGTCGCGCCCCTCTGGGGTCGGACGCCGTTCAATAATCACCTCTTCATCTTTCGCCGGCGAGCGGACGCAGTTGTTCCGGCCTAGGCCGGACGCAGCGATAATTTGCCTTCGTTAGGGCAACGAGCGTGCGCTCGAGGCAGCGCGGATGAAAATCGGGATCCGTCGCAGTGCGGCGTCCTTCGTGGAGGAGAACGATCGCGCCCGGCTTGGCTGCGCCCAGAATGCGCGCGGCCACCGCATCGGCGTTCTTGCTCACGGTATCGAGCCCGCGCACCGTCCAGCCGATCAGCTCCATCTGGCGCCGCTGCAAGGCGGGATGCACGAAGAAATTCTTCATTCCGGCCGGCGCTCGAAAGTAGCGGCTGGCGATATCACATTGATCAATCTCCCGCGCGATCCGCCCCGGCGGCAGACACCAAAATGTTCCGCTCGGATGCGAGGCGGTGTGATTCGCAATCTCATGTCCGGCCGCGCGAATCGCCCCCAACTCTGCCGGGAATCTGGCCGCGCGCCGTCCGATGACAAAAAAGGTCGCCTCGGCTTCAAAGCGCTGGAGGATTTCCAGGATGCGCGGCGTCTGGATGGGATCCGGTCCGTCGTCGATCGTGAGCCAGACTTCGCGCCGCGCGGTCTCAAAATGGGTGATGACCCGGCCCCACCACTGACAATTCGCGACCAGGGTCGGGAACAGAATCAGAATGTGGGAGAGGAAGAGAAGCGCGAGCGCGAGGAGCGGATGAAAGGCGACCAGGGCGAGAAAAAAAAGCGCCGCGCCAAGCGCGAAGCTGAGAATAAATCGCCGGCTCAACTCAGGATTCATGGAGCCGTTTCTCGATCAGGATGGAGAGAATATTCAGACCGAGCAGGCCGAGCCAGAAAACACCTAACGATTTCACCCCGACGCATTCGTCGCGCAGAAAGGAGAGGGCGATCCCGCTGGTGATGGCCATGATGACGAAGTGCTGAAAGGGATTGTTCGTGGGCGCGGAATAGAGCCCGAGCCGCCGGAGCACGGCGATGGCGAGGGAATTGAGGTAATAAAGAATCAGGAACGCCACCCAGATCGCAAAGGGAATGAGAAATAGAACCAGCCCCCGCAGCAGCACCGGCCTAACGAACGGAAGAAGCTCGCGCGCGACGAAGACGCAGCTCACGCCGAAAACCAGAATGCCCAGGCCGTATGCCTCCCAGCGGCTGAACTCGGCTCGGCGCACTTTGCGGCCGGCGAGCAGCGCCGCCAGGCGCGGCAGGGCAAAGGCATAACCAATCTGGTTTGGCGCTGGATCGTTCATCGCTCCGGAAAAATTGGGACTAACGAAAACCATTGCGACCAGTTCGCGGCGATCACGTTTTCCAAAGTGCGACACCAGCTTCGCATCGCCTCCTCCATCACGCCCTCGCGAGCTCGCTCGGAGCGCCGGCAATGGATCGGCGCGCGCGCGATAATTTTGTAATGGTGGAAGGAAGTCCGCACGATGAAGAGCGGGTAGATCGGCACCTGCGAAACAAACGCGAGCATGAAAGGACCGTCCGGCAGTTGCACATCTTCATTGAAGAGGCGCGCCGATCGCTGGGAGACGTGCGCGACCGCGCGATCGCCCTGGATGGAAACGATCTCGCCCTCCCGGATGGCGTTGAGTAGCTCCAGCGGCAGCTCCATGCTCGCAGTGCTGTAGGCGATCTTGACCGCGCCCGTGCCTGCGCGTTCGAGCGATTCATCGAGATGGCGCGCGGTTTGCGCGTCGGCTTCCGGCGCGCGCACCATCCGGATTTCGCGCTCGAAACGCTGCGCGAACAGGGCCGCGCCGAGATCGTAATTTCCCATGTGCGCGGTGAGCAGCACCGCACCGTGCGCCGCCGCCAGTTGCTCGAGAAACTCCGCGCCTTCCACTTCGTAGGCGAATTCCGTCCTGGCCAGCTTGTGATCGGCTGCGTCCGCAATCGTCCAGGCGAAATTGTAGAGCGTCAGCCAGGCGCGCCCGAGATTGAGGAGCGGACTCGAGCCCGGCAGCACGACACGCAGGTTGCTCAAAATGGCCCGGCGCGCCGGAGCGGCGAGAAAGAAAAAGAAAATCGTCCAGAAAAAGATCATGACCGGCCGGAGATAGAACGGAACGTTCGTTACGCCAAAATCGAGATAGTGCCGCCAGACGACGCCGCGGACCGCGAAACGATGAAACCAGCCGGTCATAAGCGAGCTTGCCGCTTAAACTCGTACTCCTGCTCGTGATCGTAATCGTGCTCGAACTGCAATCCCCGGCTCTCGATTACGAGCACGATCACGAGCAAGAGCACGAGTAAACAGACGGGATGGTTGCGCTAGCCTAGTGCACTGTAACATTGAAAGCGGAACAAAGTTGTGTTTTCCCCTGCTTGTCCTTGGAACGAGATTCCGCACTGAAAACTCGACCGCTTTAAGCGGTCGAGTTAATAAACGCCGTGGAAATTCAGACCCGATTTCAACGTTACAGTGCACTAGGCCTCCGCCGCGGCCCGAACGGGCGCCTCGAGCCCTTGTTTCCGCCGCGCGAAGACAAAGCGCAGATTGAGCAGCTCCGCTTTCCACCAGCGCAGCAGGCCTTTGCGGATCAATTTGTGCAGCCGAATGTCGGGCACGAAGCCGTCGTAAAGTTCGCGCCAGCCCGCGTTGCGCGCGCCGGTCGAGCCGTGCGCGATGCGGTTCCGGGCCAGCGCGCTCAGCCGGCGATTATAGAACTTCATCATCCCGGCAAAAATCCGGCCCGGAACACCCTCAAAAGGCAGCTCCAGAAAGGAACGCTCGGGATTGGCATAGACCGGCCTAACGAGTCCGATAAAGTAAGTGCCGACATCGAGGAGGAGCGCGGCCGACATTAGGTCGGCCTCGCCCATGTAGAAGTACTTATCCTGGTAAAGGGTCTCGAACCAGAGGCGATAGGTGATCGGGAACTGCTCATTGTAGTAGCGGCGCCGTTGCGCCACATCCTCTCCCCCTAACGACCGCAGCACGAGATCGCTCACAATCGAGGTCGTGTAGGCGCAAAGATCGAGCCCGGGACTGTAGAGCGGGTCGATGAAGCTGGCCGCATCGCCCGCGATCGCCCAGCCGTCCCCGCAGACTTGCGCACTGTAATAAGGCAGCGCTGAGTAGGCGCGCGTGTCGTGCTCGACCACTTTCGCGTCGCGAAAAATCTCGCGCCCGACCGGATGCGAAAGGATGTGCTGATGCAACCGCTCACTCAGGCTGGCCCCGGCCGGCAAAGTGAAAATGCGGCTGTCATAGACCAGGCCGGCGCTGAAATCACCGCCTTTGAGCGGGATGATCCAGCACCACCAACCCTGCCCCATGAGATGGTTGGTCGCCCAGGCTCGCCCCGTCCGGGAGGCGGCCGCGTAAGCGGGAAATTTCTCCCGCCACTCGTAGCTGTCCCAGTCCTTCACCCCGGTGAAACGGGCCCAGACCGCGTTGATCGGGTGCTGCGCGTTCTGGCGAAAATGGCCGAGCTTGCGGGCGAGAAAAGCGGCGCGCCCGGAAGCATCGATGACCCAGCGCGAGCGCACCGCGCGCTCTTCGCCATCGACACTTACGCCTAACGATTGTCCATTGGCACCGTCCAATTCGCAGCGCATGACTTTGGCCGGTCGCCAGACTTCACACCCGGCCTCCTGCGCGAGCCCGAGCAGATGGGCATCGAGTTTCGAGCGATCGACCTGAAAGGTGGGGAGCCGCGCCTGATAGCGCGCGCCGATCTCGACGCAGTCGTCGAAAGGCTGGTCGGGGCGATTGGCGAACCAGAGCCGCAGTCCCTGTTTGCTCAGCTGCTCGTGGCCGAGGTAGCTCGTCAGGCCAAGAATCCGGGTCAGAAAACAGCTGCTCACCTCGGTCGTCGATTCGCCCACTTTGCGATCGAATTCGGTCGCTTTCTCAATGATCAAAATGCGTGTCTCGGGCCGCCGCCGCTTCAGGAGCAGGGCGGTGGCCGCGCCGGAAAAAGCGCCGCCCACGATCGCGACCTCGAACTCGGGCATCATTTGCACGAGGATGATGGACTGCCGCCAAAGTAAACGCAATGATGCTCCGGCCCATGATTTTTACCAATGGACGGATGATCCTGCCCGAGCGGGTGGCCGACGGACTCTCACTCCGCGTCGCCGATGGAAAGATCGCGGAGATAGGGCCGGAGATTCGAGTCAACGACGAGGAAGCAATCGATCTGGCGGGAAACTTTCTTGCGCCCGGTTTCATCGACCTGCACGTGCACGGCGCGGTCGGCCGCGACACGATGGAGGCAACCGAGGAAGCGTTTCGCGCCATCTGCGCCTGGCACGCCGGGGGCGGCACGACCTCGCTCCTCCTTACGACTGTGACCGCGCCGATCGCCGAGGTCGTGCGGGTGCTGGAAGCAATCGACGGCGCAAGCGGGGCCATTCCGCAACTGCGCGGCGCGCATGTTGAAGGACCCTTTATCTCGCCCGAGAAACACGGGGCCCAGCGCAAGGAATTCATCGTCGAGCCGCGCCCCGAGCTGGTGGCGCAGCTCCTGGAAAAACCGGATGCGATCAAGCGCGTGACCCTCGCCCCGGAAGTGCCGGGAGGGTGCGACCTGATTGCGCGCCTAACGACAGAAGGAATCGCGAGCAGCGGCGGGCACAGCGCGGCCTGGGATGAGGAAGTCCAGGCCGGGTTTGCGCAGGGCATGCGACAGGTCACGCACAGCTTTAACTGCATGTCTTCCAGCCGCCGCCGGGGGCGAGAGCGGGTGGCGGGCCTGCTCGAATTCGCCCTAAGCGAGCCGGAGATTTTTTGCGAGCTGATCGCGGACGGACGGCACGTTTCGACCACGCTGATGCGGATGCTCTATCGAGCGAAAGGGGCTGCGGGCATCTGCCTCGTGACCGATGCGATCGCGGGGGCCGGGTTGCCTAACGAAACCCACTTTTCGCTCTTCGGGAACGATTGCGTCGTGACGGGCGGGGCCTGCTGGCTGGCCGATGGTTCGGCCCTGGCCGGGAGTTCGTCGCGCATGATCGACCTCGTTAGGCGAATGGTGAACGAGGTTGGTGCGCCAGTTTACGAAGCCATTCGGATGACGACGGAAACACCGGCGCGGGCGATGGGCTGGAAGGAGAAAGGCGTGCTCACGGTTGGGGGCGACGCCGATCTGGTGGTGCTGTCGCCGGAGATGGAAGTGGTGCGGACTTATTGCGGCGGCGAATGCCCTAATTTGTCATCCTGAGCCGGCGCAGCGCGGCGAAGGACCTCACACCTGCAATCAACGATCTCTCACAAAAAGAAAATGCGGATTGCAGTTGCGGGGTCCACGTTCGGCTACGCCTCAGTGCAGGCCCTCTTTCCCGTCTGCGCGGCTCGGGATGACAAATTATTTAAAGCGGCGCCTTGCGCGTTGAGCCCCTACAACTGCGAATGGAAGGGCAGCATGAGCCACTCTGTCGTTCGTTCCCAGAGCGAGCGGTTCCTGAATTGTTGCAGCGTGTACTCGGTCGAGTGCGCGAGATCGCTCTCGAACATCGCCTCCATTTTCCGCGCAAACTCCCGGTCGTAAATCGCGAGGTCGAGCTCCTCGTTAATCTCGGACGAGCGCGGATCGAGATTCGACGAACCCACGAGCGAGAACAACCCGTCAATCACCATCGCCTTGGTGTGAATCATGGTCGGCTGATACTCGAAAATCCGCACCCCGCCCTCGAGCATTCGACCATAAGCCGCCCGGCCTGCGCTTTTCGTCAGGGGCTGATCGTTATGCTTGCCCGGCACGATCAAGCGCACATCGACATGGCGCTGGACCGCTTTGACAAGCAGATCGACCTGGTCGTCGCTCGGCGCGCAATAAGCGTTCGTAATCCAGATGCGCTGCTCCGCCGCGGCGAAGGCGATGGCCTGCGTCAACGGCACCGGCGCCATCGAGAAAGAATGAGAGGCTATCAGTTGCCCCTGCATCGCGCCGGCGGGCGCGAGCGCAGGAAACTGATCCGCGCCGCTCAACGTTTCGCCGAAGGTTTTGATCCAATGCTCCTCGAAAGCGTTTTGTAACTCGCTCACGAGCGGGCCTTCGACCCGAATCTGCACGTCGCGCCAGTGCTTCGGATCCTGCGCGTGACCCGACCATTCGTCCGCAAAACCGACCCCGCCGGTGAAACCAACTTTGCCATCGACGACGAGGACGCGGCGATGGGTGCGTCGATTGGTGCGATCGATCCTCCAGGAAAGAAGTGGATGATAGTAGGCAAATTTGCAGCCGGCGTCTTCCATCATCCTGACGTCAGAATTATTCAGCTTCCAACCGGAACCGAGCCCGTCGAGCAGGACGCGCACTTCCACGCCCGCTCGAGCGCGCTCCATGAGCGCGTCGCGAAAAGCCCAGCCGGTCCGGTCAGAGAAAAAAATGTAGGCCTGAAAATTGACTGCCTTTTTCGCGCCGCGAATCGCCGCCAGCATGGCGGGGAAATAAGCATCGCCATCTTGCAGTAATTCGATCTTGTTCCCCGGCAGCGGGACCGGGTCATAAAGAGCCAGGGCGGAACCGAAGAACTCCGGATCATGCACGCCAAAAGTGTGCTCGATCTGATATTCGATGACGTGGCGCCGAATGAAAAAGACGCAGAAGACCGCCACGATCCCCCAAAATGCGAGCAGTACCGCCACCCACTCCAGAACTTCCAGCTCCCACAATTTCGCCCCCTTCTTCCGTCGCGCCATGGGCGCAGGTGTAGACGAAGCATCGCGCAAGTCAACGTTGTAGCCGGGGCGCTGACCCCGGTGAGGGAAAGCATGGCCACGCACCAGACCCACCGGGGTCAGCGCCCCCGGCTACAACAAGCGACATTTGCGCGAATTGGTTGCGAAGCGTTAGTTACCGCTCGCCCGCGGCCCGGTCGCGGCTCTTTTCGTCATGCCGTCCAGCATTAGCCAGCCTGCTTCCGAATCTCCGGACAACGTTGTGCCAATGCCTTCGCCTAACGAACAGGCACGGCAGCCCGATTTTTCCGATCCGAAAAATTTCATCAACCGCGAGCTGAGCTGGCTCGAATTCAACCGCCGCGTCTTCGAGGAAGCGCAGGACCCGGCTCAGCCCCTTCTCGAGCGGGTCAAGTTCCTGGGAATTGTGAGCTCGAATCTCGACGAATTTTTCGAGATCCGCGTCGCCGGCATCAAGCAACAGATCGCGAGCGAGACGAGCGATGTCGGGCCGGACGGGATGAGCCCGACCGCGACCTTCGAAGCGATCGAGCGCGTCGCGCACGAGATGGTGGCGGAGCAATATTCTCTCTGGAACAAGGAGATCGAGCCGCTCCTGCGCCAGAACCAGATCTTCATTCATGACATGGCCGATTTGAACGCGAAGCGCGCGGCCTGGGCGCGCCGCTATTTTCAGCAGGAAGTTTTCCCGATGCTGACGCCGCTGGCGGTTGATGCCAGCCACCCCTTTCCGCAGCTTCTGAACAAAAGTCACAACCTCCTCGTGCGGGCGCGCGCCAAAAAAGGAGGCGAGCCGATGCACGCCATCGTGCAGGTGCCGCGCGCGGTCTCGCGCCTGATCCACATCCCGCGCGGGGACAAAAGCGACGAAAGCTGGAATTACATCTACCTCGCCTCGCTCATCAAACAGCACGTGGCCGATCTTTTTCCCGGCCTCATCGTCGACGGCGTGCACGCCTTTCGCGTGACGCGGAACAGCGACCTCTATGTCGACGAGGAAGAAGCGGAGAACCTGCTTCGCAGCATCGAGCAGGAACTGCGGCGCTCCAGCCGCGGCAACGCCGTTCGTCTCGAAGTGGAGGCGGATTGCCCTGACGACTTCTCCAAATTGCTCCTGGAGTTTTTCAACCTCGCCGAGGCCGATCTCTACCAGCTCGACGGCCCGCTTTCCATGACACACCTCGCGCCGCTGGTCGCGAACGACGCCTTCGCGAAATTGAAGGACCGCGTTTTCCAGCCGGCGCGCGATCCGGTTCTGCCGCCGCACGCCGATATTTTCGAGGCGATGCGCAAACAGGACATCCTGATTCATCATCCCTACGAAAGTTACGATCCGGTGGTCGAGCTGGTGGAAAGCGCGTCGCGCGATCCGCTCGTCCTCGCGATGAAGATCACCCTTTACCGGACGAGCGGCGATTCTCCGATTGTCGAGGCGTTGATCGAAGCGGCGCGCAACGGCAAACAGGTCACCGCGCTGGTCGAGCTGCGGGCGCGCTTCGATGAAGCGGCCAACATCCAGTGGGCGCGCCGTCTGGAGGAATCCGGCGCCCACGTGGTCTACGGCGTCGTCGGATTAAAGACCCATTGCAAAGCGCTCCTTGTCGTCAGGCGCGATCCCGATCGGCTGCGCCAATACGTCCATCTCGGCACCGGCAATTATCATCCCCGCACCGCCCGCATTTACACCGACTTCAGTCTCTTCACGACCGCGCCGGGGCTGACCGAAGAAGTAGCGATCGTTTTCAACACCCTGACCGGACTGGCCGGTTACCCGGGCCTGAAAAAATTGCTCGTCGCGCCGTTCGATCTGCAGCAGCGGGTGATTGGTTTGATCGAGCGCGAGCGCGACCTCGCCCGGGCCGGGAAGGCCGGCCGGATCGTGGCCAAATTGAATTCGTTAGTCGACGAAAAGGTGATCGAGAAGCTCTACGAAGCCTCCTGCGCCGGAGTGAAGATCGACCTGATCGTGAGGGGAATTTGCGCGCTCCGGCCGAAGCTGCCCGGGCTGAGCGAAAACATTCGCGTCATCAGCATTGTCGGCCGCTTCCTCGAGCACAGCCGCATCTACTACTTCAGCAACGATGGCGATCCGGATCTCTATCTGGCCAGCGCGGACTGGATGCCGCGCAATTTTTATCGGCGGGTCGAGATTGCTTTCCCGATCGAGTCTCCGCCATTGCGGGACGAAGTGATCAACGAAATCCTGCCTCGTTTTCTGACCGATTACGTCAAGGCACGCGAGTTGCAGGCGGACGGCAGTTATGTGCGGTTGAAACCGGAGGAGGGCGCCCCGCGCTCGCAGGCCCAGCTCCAATTCCGCGAGCATTCGCGCCGCCAGGCAAAAAAACTGGCCGAGAAACAGCGCGCCGCCAAAATGCGCCTGTCCCCGATCCGGAAATTGCCTGGCGACCGCGCATGAAAAAGATTCTCGTCATCGACGTCGGCGGTTCCAACGTCAAGATGATGATCTCGCAGGAGGAGAAGCGGCGGAAATTTCCTTCCGGCCCGAAGCTCGGACCGGCAGAAGCGGTCGCGCAGATCAAGGACGCGACGAGCGACTGGAGTTTTGAAGCGGTTGCGCTCGGGTTTCCCGCCCCGGTGCGGGACGGCAAGATCCTGAGCGACCCGAAGCATCTGGGCAAAAACTGGGTCGGCTTCGATTTCGCGAAGGCACTCGGAAAACCGGTGCGGATCATTAACGACGCCTCTCTCCAGGCACTCGGCAGCTACGCCGGCGAAAGGCGGATGCTGTTTCTCGGGCTCGGGACCGGGCTCGGGTCGGCGCTGGTCTGGAAAAACCACGTCCTTCCACTCGAGTTGGGGGACTTGCCCTACCAGGATGACTTCATCATCGAAGACTGGCTTGGCAACGATGGGTTGGAAAGTCTCGGCAAAAAGGAATGGCAGCGCGAAACTGTCCACGCCCTCGAGCATCTCAAGTCCGCTTTCCTCGCCGATCACGTCGTTCTTGGCGGCGGCAACGCCAAACTGATCGAGAAGCTGCCGGAGGGCTTCGAGCTCGGCCACAACCGCAACGCCTATCCCGGCGGAGTGCGCCTCTGGGAGACCGACCCGGAAACGAAGCGCCCGCGCTGGCGCATTATGTAGTGGGAAAACCCGAAGTCCGAAGCTCGAAATCCGAAACAGAATTTGCAATGGACCGAAGCCTCGAAACGCAAACGAAGCGTAGTCGCAGGGGGCGTTTTGGCTTCATCTTCCTCGGGTTTTCCACCTTCGGATTTCCTTCGGATTTCTTGTAGTCATGCGAGCATACCAGGACTTGTTGCGTCTGGTCCTCGAGCAGGGACAAACGCGCACCGATCGCACCGGCACGGGGACGCTCTCGGTCTTCGGCGCGCAGGCGCGGTTCGATTTGCGCGAAACTTTTCCCCTCCTCACGACGAAAAAGCTGCACCTTAAGTCAATCATCCACGAGCTGCTCTGGTTTTTGTCCGGCCAGACCAATGTTGCCTACCTGCAGGAGCGCGGCGTCAGTATCTGGAACAAATGGGCGGACGAAAACGGCGATCTCGGCCGCGTTTACGGCGCGCAATGGCGCGACTGGCGCGGGCCTGACAATGAGCGGATCGACCAGATCGATCGCGTTATCGAGCAGATCAAAACCAATCCCGACAGCCGCCGTCTCATCGTCACGGCCTGGAACCCGGCCGAAGTCGACGCCATGGCCCTGCCGCCTTGCCACGCGCTTTTTCAATTCCACGTCCAGGACGGCGCGCTCAGCTGCCAGCTTTATCAGCGCAGTGCCGATCTTTTTCTCGGCGTGCCTTTCAACATCGCGAGTTACGCCCTGCTCACCCTGATGGTCGCGCAGGTTTGCGGCCTAACGAACGGTGAGTTCATTCACACCTTTGGCGATCTGCATCTTTACCGGAATCATCTCGACCAGGCACGGGAACAACTGGCGCGCGCGCCGCGCCCGCTCCCGCGGATGGAAATAAATCTCACGGTCAAGAACATCCACGATTTTCGCTTCGAAGATTTCACGCTCGTCGGCTATGATCCGCATCCCGCGATTAAGGCGCCGATTGCGGTGTAAACCTGCTGTAGACGCCTCCCTCCGGGAGGCGCGCGGGCCACGCACGCTTCAACTGCCGGCTGCACATCCCGCTTCGCAGCCTCCGGCTCGGAAGAGCATACGGCTCGGAGAGAGCGAAGCGTCTCCATTCCGCCGCGTGGTTAAGGCCTGTCATCCCGAGGCTGGCGAAGCGCGCCGAGGGACCTCCAATCAGATCTGGCCGGTCCGTTGCTGGTGCCACTGCGGACAAGACCTTGGGCGAGGTCCCTGCCCGTCCTGCAGCGGATCGGGATGACAAGCAACGCGCGCCACGAATGCGCAAATTCAACCGCGTCGATGGGACGCTAAACACATCCATCCATCCCGGCTACAGCGTCAGAGAAGAGAAATAATTTTGTTTTCCTCTGCGTCCTCTGCGATCTCTGCGGTTAAGAATAACACCGATGCACCTGACGGAACTGCAACGGCTCTACGACCAGCCGCTCTTTGATCTCATCTCGCAAAGTCGAGCAAAGCATCTCGAGCATTGGCGCGGAGAGCAGGTGCAGCGTTGCAGCCTGCTCTCGATCAAGACCGGCGGCTGCAGCGAGGATTGCGCCTATTGCGCGCAGAGCGGGCATTATTCCACCGGGATAGAGCGCGAGGAATTGATGCCGGTCGACGAAATCATGAGCGCGGCGCGACGCGCCCGGGCCCAGGGCGCGACCCGCTTCTGCATGGGCGCGGCCTGGCGCGGGGTGCGCGAGGGCACGCCGAAGTTTGAGCAGGTCCTGGAGACGATCCGCGAAGTGAGCCAGCTCGGGATGGAAGTTTGCGTCACGTTAGGCGAAATCGGGCCTAACGAAGCGCGCAAGCTGAAGTCGGCAGGCGTGACCGCCTACAATCACAACATCGATACCTCGCCGGAATTCTATCCCGAGATTGTCAGCACGCACACCTTCGCCGACCGCCTCGCGACCATCGCCGCGGTTCAGGAAAGCGGTATGTCGGTTTGCTGCGGCGGAATCGTCGGGATGGGTGAAAGCGTCGATGATCGCCTGCGCATGCTCGAGGTGCTGAGCAATTTCGAGCCCCAGCCCGAAAGCGTGCCGATCAATTGCCTCATGGCAATGCCCGGGACCCCGCTGGCGGGGCAGCCACCGGTCGATATTTTCGATCTCGTCAGGCTGATTGCCGTCACTCGGCTCGCTATTCCGAAAGCGCGCGTTCGCCTGGCTGCCGGACGCACCCGGCTAACGCGGGAAGGCCAGGCGCTTTGCTTCTTCGCCGGGGCGAATTCCATCTTCTACGGCGACAAACTGCTGACCGCGCGCAATCCGACCGCGGACGCTGATGCCGCTCTCTTGCAGAAGTTGGGCTTAAGAGTCGGCGCTTAAAGAGGAGCGAGCTGGTCACCTGCGCGCCACGGGAGCGCGTTGCGATTGTTACATTTTTGTAACAACACAACCGCAAAGAAGTGCAACTGCGAATGGAGTTCCATTAGAACAGATTATTTCAAAAGCACTTATGAAAAAAGCCCGCAACGCGATCGAATGTTTTGTGCAATTTAGGGCAAAAACTAAGATTTGTTCTTGCAATCTGTCGTTTATCCCCCCTACAACGGGCCTTGCTTTTTCCGTTGTCAACCCCGTTTCTTGAAATGCGACCCCCATTGAAAAACAAACATCAACTATGAAAAACATGCTCTCTTCAAAATCGGGCCTCGTCCAGCTTCGCCTTCTCTTTGCCTGTCTGCTCTGCCTGTGCGGCATGCTCCTCACTGTCGCCGCCATGGCCGGAGCCAAACGGCAGCGCGGCCCTCATGTTCCGACGCCGACCAGCGGCACCATCTCCCCGGCCTCCCCGACCCTGACCTATTCAGACGGTCCGTTTGTGATTCCCAATGTCACCGCGCAAGCCGGGGACCCGATTTGCACCGTGCCGATGTCCTGCAGCGACTTTGGTTTGACAATTGACATGTCCCCCGGACCCAACCCTGACCCGACCAAGCAGGTGAGGGTCTCGGTGAATTGGCCAATTTCGACCGCTGATTTCGATGTTTATGTCTATTCCGGCTTTCCCGCGGTGGGCTCGCCCATTGCAACTTCCGCTTCGTCAGCGGATCCGGAAGTCATTATCCTGCCAGCCCAATCGGCGGTTTACACCATTCGCGTGGTCCCGTTCGCTCCGGCCGGGCAGACCTACACCGCCACGGTCTCACTGGGAGGTGTTATTCCGCCGCCTCCCCCGGGAAGCGCTCCTGCGGCGCGCTATCTGAATTATCACGCTCCCAGCACCCTAACCGGAGCGGATGCTGCCGGTGAACCTTCCATTGGCGTCGATTGGAACCCCAATGTGGCTTCGCTCAAAATGGGCCCGAATCCCCCGACAGCAGGCACGCCACCGATGAACAACATTAACCTGAACACCGGCGGTGTGGCCTTTTTTACCGCCAACTTGAATGAGTTTCGGGTCAACTTCGACGATTGCTCTTCTCCGGCGAAGAACGCCTGGGAAGACGTGACGAATGCCACTGAAGGAGTCACCTCGCTCGATCCGATTGGCTTTGTCGATCATCAGGCACAGGGAGCCTCGGGTGTCGGCTTAGGGCGCGTTTTCCAATCTCAACTTGCCGGCGCGACCAGCATCATGTCGTATTCGGAGACGATGAACGGCGGCACCTGGACCCAGTCGCAAGGGTCCGGTCAGCCGGCCGGCGCCGACCATCAGACGGTCGGTGGCGGGCCCTTCAACGAAAGCGCCGTCCCGCCGCCAGTCCATCCTTTGTATCGGCATCAGATCTATTACGCGTCGCAGGATATCGGGACCGCTTTCGCTGCGCGCAGTGACAACGGCGGCCTGACCTTCAACCCCGGCATTCCGATGTGGAACCTGACCCAATGCGGAGGCCTTCATGGCCACATCAAAGTCGGACCGGACGGGACCGTTTATGTGCCTAACAAGAGCTGCGGCGCCGGCACGGCGGTGGCGGTTTCGACCGACAACGGCCTGACCTGGACAGTGAAAAACATCCCGGGCAGCGGCTCGGGCGATACTGATCCTTCAGTCGGTATCGGCGCAGATAACACCGTTTATGTCGGCTACCAAAATAGCGACGGGCATCCGCACATCGCGGTTTCGACCAACCACGGGGACACCTGGCACGATGTCGATGTCGGCCAGGGGATCATCCAAAACTGCGTCTTCCCGGAAGTGGTAGCGGGAGACGGCGATCGCGCCGCCTTTGGCTTCCTCGGCACCTCGACCGCGGGCGGCTATCAGGGAACCAACACCTTCACCGGCGTCTGGTATTTCTATATCGCCACCACCGTCGATCGCGGGCAGACCTACACCCTGGTTGACGCCACGAACGGCGATCCGGTTCAAATCGGCTCGATCTGCACCGGTGGCACCACCTGCGGAGGCGACCGCAATCTGCTCGACTTCAATGATATTCAACTCGACGCCGAAGGGCGAGTCGTGGCGGGTTATGCCGATGGTTGCCTGCCGCCAAGCTGCACCGCCTCCACCGCCAGCGCCCATGCCCCGCCTTACAACGAATCGCGCGCTGCTCAATCGGCGGTGATTCGCCAGTCCGGCGGGCCCCGCCTGGACAGCGCTTTCGATGCCCAGGCCAATTGCACCGAAGGCCCGCTTACTTGCAATCCGACTGTGCCTGCCGCCCCACGGGTGGATCAGGTTTTCCGCAGCGGCGCGCTCGTTACCCTGCAATGGTCGACGCCAGATAACGGCGGCGCTGCCCTTACCAGCTACAAGATTTACCGGAAGACCGGTCTGGCCGGCACTTATGCGGTGGTTGCGACCGTCACCACCGGGTGCCCGGGGTGCAAAACCGACTACGATGATACCAGCGCGACCGATCTCATGGCCGCCTACTACTACAAAGTGACGGCTACGAATGCCCAGGGCGAGTCGAATTCCTGCGGCGAATTCCCGGTCGGGATAGCGGGCCCGATGGAGAGCCCGTGTAGCCTGCCCGGCGTCACCCTTTTGACCGATCCTACCGGGGACGAAATGGACGCTTTGGCGGGCCACGACGTGCAAAGCCTGCAGATTGCCGAGCCCTATGCCTATGCGTCTAACAAGGTTGTCTTCACTCTGAAAATGCAGAGCCTCGCGACGCTCCCTCCGGATACGGAATGGCCCGTCACGTTCAACGGAGCCGATAGCATCAATTACACGGTGCGAATGACCAATTCTCCAGTAGACGGCTATGTGAGCGGGCCACCCCTTTTCCAAGTGGGCCCGACCAGCGGCACGATCGTGGCGGCCGACCCGGCCAGCACCTACTCTGCTGACGGTACCATCACCATTGTCGTGCCCAGAAGTGCCATCGGTAATCCGTCCGTTGGACAGCAGATCACCGCCTTCCTGACCAGGATCGCGGCGAACCTGGTTGGCATCACCATCACTCCAGATAACATGCCTGACAGCCTCGCGCCTACGGGCACCTACACCATTGTCGGAAATGCTTCCTGCGCGCTGAACCGGGCGCCGGTCGCAGCCTTGCTCGCTTATCCGGTGGGTCAACCGGGCAATCCGCCGCAGGGTGATCCGCCGCTGGCCGTTCATTTCGACGCTTCCGGTTCCAGCGATCCGGACGCGGGCGATTCCGTCAGCTCCTACACCTTCGACTTCGGCGACGGCTCGACTCCGGTCACGCAGGCAGGCCCCACGATTGACCATACTTATACCAGCAACGGCAATTTCGCGGCCCGTCTGACAGTGAAAGACACTCATAATCTTGTCAGCAGCAATACCGCGGTCGAAGAAGTCGAGGTAGAACTGCCGCTCGATGACGTCCTCTCGCGCAAGGTGCACGGCGGCGCCGGCACCTTCGATATCGACCTCAACGCCGATGCGAATGGCAATTACAACGTGGAATGCCGCAGCGAAGGCGCCGGTTATACCATCGTTTACACCTTCGACACGGTTTATACTGTGACCGGCAGCGCGACCAGCGTCACGGTCTCAAACGGCGGCACCGTCGCCAGCCACGGCGCGGGGCCAAACGCCAATCAGTATCAGGTGGCCCTGACCGGCCCGCCTAACGCCCTCACGCACCTGGTGACCTTGAGTGGCCTTCCCGTGCACAGCAGCGCGACAGCCGTCAATGGCGGCAACGCGACCCTGAACAACGCCGTCGGGCGGCTCGATCTGCTGGTAGGCGACACGACTAACGATCGCGCGGTCAACTCGGCCGATGTCGGCCAAACCAAGGCCGCCTCCGGCCAGACGGTCGGTGCGGGAAATTTCCGCAATGACGACAACGTGGATGGCGACCTCAACAGCGCCGACGTTGGGCTGACCAAATCCAAGTCCGGCACCGCCTTGCCCTAACGATGAAAATCACCCTCCCGGAGAAAACAGAAACAGAATACAAACATGACATTCGTGTCATAAAACCGCCAAAAACGGGGTCCCTCACTACGGAGCGTTAGCGGCTAAATCAACCGAACCAAAAAAAAATAAAAAAAAAGCGTGACAGACGCGCGGACTGGCGATACAAACCCCGGCACGTAAACAGACCAGCTAAAAAAATGAAAAAACAGCTCAGCATCGCAATCAGCTGCCTTCTTCTGACGGCAGGTATCGCCTTCGGCCAAGCTTCGTTCTCGATCCTCAATGCGGGGAGCACGACATCGGGCACCTACAACCCTAACGACACATTCACGCTAAGTCTGTTCGGCACCTACACCGGCGCCGGCGTCGCCGACGGCTTCTCGATCTGGCTGCAGGTCCCCACCGCCAGTGGCTTCAGTACCGCGATCAGCATCACGGCTTCGACCGTTTTTCAATTCTCGGACAAGATTCAGCCTATCTATCCCAAGACGTTCATCGATACGGGTGGACAGCGAGATGCCGGCTATCTGACCGATAAACAAGGTTCGCTGAGCGGCGATTTGGGAGCGGTATCCGATTCCCCGAGCGAACAATTCACCGGCACCAAGCTTCTGGCGAATTACACGTTTTCCCTGGCGAACGCGCCGCTGGGCACCTACATCCTCTACACGGTCTCGGCCAGCCCGAAGAAATCAGGTATCAACAACGATTCCTTCACATTCTTCCCCGCGGCGGAAGTTGGTTACACCATCACCATCGTGCCGGAGCCGGCGACTTGGTCGCTGCTCGTTATCGGCGGATTGGGAGCGATTGGTTTCAGCGTTCTGCGGCGTCGGAAGCAGCGCGCTTAAATTCCTTTAGCCGCAGCAATGCGGCGCTGGTTCTGTCAAGCATCGGTGACCGTTGATTCGGTCACCGATGTTTGCGTTTAGGGCGCGAAAGCCGTGCACGGTGTCTCTGGACCTGGCGCGTTGTCGTTAGGCCTGCGCACGATTTTGCGCCTGCCCGGTCGGTCGCCGCCCGAATGTGCCTGGCGTCCCGACAACCCGCTAAACTGGCGCGACCGCCGGCCGCGCTGCTTGTCATCCCGATCCGCCGCAGAACGGAGAGGGATCTCACCGAAGGTCTGGCGCAGCTGGAGCAGAAAGCGACCCGCCTGAAATAATGGGCGGTCCCTCAGCGTGCTCCGCCAGCCTCGGGAGGACATGCGTTATCTTGGCTGCGAAACACATACCGCCGTCCGGCGGCGACCCTAATCCCTCTCGCCGGCCGCGCCCGCACCGAGGCGTTTGAGTGAATACATATCGAGATACTGCGCGTCGCGCCCCAGCGCGATCACCAACGTCTCCGGTTCCCCTTTGTCGGCCGGAAGCGACCACTCATAATTGTAAAGGTTGATCTTCGGGTCGCCCGCTTGCCTGGCTCTAACCAGATCCCCAATACTGCCATAAGGCACCCGCCTGGCTTCGGCGTCTTTCCGCGCCACTGCCGTCACATAGCGAAGTTTGCCGTCCTTCGCGAATCCGATTAAAAGATGGGAAAAGCCTGGGTCGCGCACTGTCCAGACCTCCTGCTCCTGGACCTCGTTGCGGACAAACTGACCAATTTCCGTCAATCGGGCATGGGCTTCTGCCTCGTTCATCCCCAGGCGGAGGCCGAGAATTTCCCGCGTCGGCTTGTCGCCGGCCAGCGCGCCGGCACTGACGACATGAAAAAGAAGAAGAAAAACAACGGACTTCGTGTGGGTCATGATAGCTAGAGAAGTTGTCGCAGGCCGGGGCAAAAACAAGTTGCGCCGGATTCGGTGCACGAAATGAAAGTCTGGCCTAACGAGAAATCAGAGCAACATCCCCGCCAGCGCTCCGGGGCCGCTCCTCCCGCGCAAAGTTCATGAAAATTTTCAATTGACCGCTCTCTTCCGCCGCCGCTAATCTCACCGCCATGAAAGCCATTCTTGGTTCCCTGCTCTGCCTCGTTCTCTGCGCATCGGAATGCTTCGCGATCAAGGGCGGACCGCCCTATCCGGGCGGCTCGATCCCTGTTTTTGGAACTTATGCAGGCGTGCTTCAGCCGGCCTTTGATCCGACAGATCCGTTTTCCGCTAACTCGTTAGGCGTCTTCACCCTCGGCGTCCCGACGGATGGCGCCTCGACCGGCAGTTTCCTCATGTTCACCCGCGGCCGCGTTTTTGGCGGAACGATCCAGGGCGTGACTGACCCGAACAAGGGGAAGGTGACCGCTTTGCTCAACGCCACTTTTACTTACATGCTTACCTACGTGACCACCGACGATACGGGTGCTCTGACAACGGTGACAGTTCAAGTCACGGCCACGGTCGACGGACCTTTCACTGCTTCCATCACCGGCACACGCAATCCCCTGGCTGCTTCGAGCGCGTTGCTCAACGGCAGCGCCGTCGCCTTTATTTCCAATGGCGGCGTTCAGCCTAACGGTGACCCGACCATTGAAGGCACACTCTCCCTTGACGTGATGGGCTTTAAACAATCCAACACCGCGCCGGCCGGCGGCCCGCTCACGCCTCCAACGCCCTAACGAGTTCGCCGGTTTCGCCATTTTCAGCCGCGATCGAGGAGTTCTGTGGCGAAACCTTCAGGGAAGCGCGGCGGGATGCCCCGCGCTCGATCCGCTCCCATGGGGATGACGGCTTCCGCCTTCACCCTCCTGGAGTTGCTCATGGTCCTCGCGATCATCGGCATTCTCGCCACCCTCCTCATCCCGGTTTACGGGCACATGCGCGAGCGCGCGCAAAAGGTGCAGTGCATGGCCAATCTGCGCAGCCTTTACGTTGGAACAGACCTTTACGTCCAGCGCAATGGGAGCTGGCCGCAGATTTTCCTGAAGAATTTTTCCACCGGGGAGGATTACGCCAATGCCTGGGTGGCCGCGCTCGCTCCCTTCGGAATTGAACGCCAGACCTGGATCTGCCCAACGATTCAGGAGTTGTTGCACAACCCCAATTACAAGAATCCAACTCTGGCCCGGCTCGATTACGTCTCGACCGGCTTCGACGACAAACCGACTTCGCCCCATCAATGGCCGCGTCAACCGTGGTTCATTGAGACCGGCGACGTGCACGGCAACGGCAACCTCATCATCTTCACCGACGGCAGCATCGCCGAAACGAAGAACGTCCTGCCGAAATAACTAATTTACTTTCAGCTGGGGGCCTGAAAGCATCGGGCAGCTGTTCCCCGAAGACATGAGAATCGTCAACACGTTTCGTTCCCGCGCTCTTGTGCTTGGGCCTTGGGCGTTTTGGACAAACCGAGCCGGGCGGTCTCCTTATTTACCATGAGCCTCCACCACGTACATCGAGACGCTGGAATATCAGTCCTTCCGCCAGGACAATGCGCTTTTTGTCACCGCAGTCACTTCTTCAAGGGGAGCGGAAACAACTGAAGTCGGGAGGTGTTATCGCGGTCCAGCCCGTATCCGCCCGCCGCCTTCGAACCATATTTTGAGGAAACCGCGGACAGGCCCTGACGCGCAATCGAATCGCTCGAGATTCAATATCCCGCAGGCAGGCCACAACTGAGCGACGCCAGAGAAAGTGGACGCGCGCACGCTGACATCTTTCGAGCAGATTCACAAGCGAAACCCATGGCTTGCGGCGGGAATGCGAAGGGCCGTCACCACTCTTGCGCTCCGGGACGTGCGTCTAAAAACGCCAGATTCCGCGCCACCCCGGAAACGGTCACGATCACCCATGCGAGCTGGGTGTGAGCACGATTCCTTTACGCGAACTGACACCACTCAAGTCTTGGCACTGAATCGAAATCTCGCACGATTCAACTTCCGTTGGGACCGCGCCTCCCGGTCGCGATCATCGGGCGGCAACGAAGCGGACAGACAACGGAAGAAGGCGCTCTGACCCGCCATGTTGCTGCGGCAGGTCACGCCGCAGTGGCTTTTGGCGCGTCGAAACTGGGGATCATTTTAACGCTTAGTGTCTGGACATTTTTCGTTGTCCTCCCCGGGCTGGTCTGTAGTCTTGGCTGATCATGCTTTTGTTGCGTGGCGGCGGCCTCGTCGCCGCATCTTGCCTTCGGGCCGCCCGTTCGCGTAGAATATGAAACTCTCCTTATCGCATTTCTCACCGCCAGCATCCTCGTGGTCCTGTTGCGCTCAGATTTAACTCCGTGGCGAATCGTAAACAGGTCGGATCAAATTCAAACCGCTCAGCCCCGGGTGATTGACGTCGGGTCGTAGTCCCTGTCAGCGCCCCTGCCGATCATTCCGGCGATTGGATGCGAGATCCGAATTATCGCTCGGCGTTGGAACCGACCATCGTTGGGCGACCCGAACCAGCGGCTTCCCGAGATCCGAACAAGCCGTCGGCTACACCTTACCACCGACCCTAACGTCAGGCCACGAGCGAAGTCGGCGCGACCAGGCTTTGGTAAATACCTCGTGACGCCTCGCCACCGGTTCCCAGGAAAAATTGAGCCTGGGGCACCCTCCACGAAACGATCCCATTTCGTGCGGGTCGCAAAGACTCTGCGCGCGCGCTTTATCGCGTCCCAGAGCGGCTCGCTCCCGTATTCGTAAAGGAGAAAACCGTATCCCGGGCCGCTCACTGTGGGCAGGCCTGGGGCGGAAGACGGAACGGTGCGACTAGGTTCGCCTAACGAGATCGATCGGCGCCCTTTTGTTACGCCGCCTTTGCGGGCGCAATCAAGTCCCCCGTAAAGCTCCTCATAGCGCTGCGCTGCCAGCGCCCAGGAAAAATCACACGCCATCGCGCGCCTGATCAGCCGTTCCCATTCCGTTCGATCCGCGAAAACCTCGCGCGCGCGCTTGATCGCATCCCAGAACGGCTCGCTCCCGTATTCGTAAAAGAGAAAGCCATAACCGGTGCTGCCCAATGTGGGAGGGGCCTTTGGGCCCCGATCAGCCGGCCGATGGTTCGCAGAATCGGGGCCCACAGACCCCTCCCACCTTCCGGCAGGATCGTAATCGACGATGATTTGCTCCACCCCGCGGAGCGCGCGCGCAATCGGAAGGACGCCGTACTTCAAGCTGTGCATGGCGCTGAAGGCACCCGGTTCGACCCGCGACGGAATGAGCGCGAGGTCGCTCCCGGCTTCGATCAAATGCGCGAGCCCTTCATCGTAATCGTGCCGGTAGGCGAGGCGATCGGGATACGTGCGCGCCGCGATCGCCAGCGCGGTCTCGTAGGCGGGGTCGCCTTTGCCGAGGATGATGAGCCGGACGTCATCGGCCAGGAGACGATCGAGCACCGGCAGGAGAATATCGAAACCCTTGGCCCCGACCAACCGTGTCACCATTCCAAAGACCGGTCCGCGCGGCGCCGGCGCGAGCGAGAGCTGGTCGAGCAGGGCATTGCGCGAGGTGGCCTTGAGTTCCGGCCGATCGGGCCCGTAACGAAGCGGAAGGAGTCGGTCGGTCGCCGGGTTCCAGCGCTGATAGTCGGCTCCGCCCAGGATCCCGACGAGGCGACGCGCGTGTTCCCGCAGCACCAGGTCGAGTCCTTCGCCTAACGACGGAGTCTGAATCTCATGCGCGTACGGTTCGCTCGAGACGACGATCCGATCGGCCAAGAGGATGCCGGCCTTGAGCAGGTTGAGCCGCCCGAAAAATTCGACCCCGTTGGGCTCAAAATAACGGCCCGGCAAATTCGTTAGGGCAAAATCCCAGCTGTCGAAATTCCCCTGCTCGGCCAGATGGTGAATCGAGAGGACGGTCGCGAACGGCAATCCCTGGTCGCGCACCAGAACGGGGACGAGCGCCGCCGTCCAATCGTGGCAGTGGAGAATTTCCGGGGTCGGGGTCATGCGCCGGGCGATTTCGACGGCGGCTTTGCTGAAGAAGATGAAACGGGCGGCGTTGTCCGGGTAGGGCTGGCCTTTTTCCAGATAAACCCCGGAGCGGTCGAAGAGCTCGTCGCAGCGAACGAAAAAGATCTGCAGACCCTCGGCGGTGCGAGCTTCGAGCAGATCGGCGGCCAGGACCTTTTCGCTCAACGAAATATCAAGACTGACGCCGAGCGGCTTCGGTTTGATTTTTTTGTTCTGGCGAATCTCGCGGTAGTAGGGCATGGCGAGGGCGATCTCGTGCCCGCGCGCTTTCAATTCCCGAGGTAAAGCGACGAGCACATCAGCCAGTGCGCCGGAGCGGGCGAGCGGCCAGCCTTCGCTGCTGATCATGAGGATCTTCATATTCCTAAACTAAGCGCAGAGTTCGACGAAGACCCGGATTTTTCGCTCATCGGCCTTCGGTGCCTCAGGTATCTTAGCCGACTGGGCATGATTTTTCTTGCCAAGAAGACCTCTGTTCTGGTTAATAGCGCCGCCCGGCAGGAATTGTGATTGCGAAAAGAGCGAAGCTGGCGGGAGGTATTCATCCGGTTGCGTTCACGTCGAACACGGCCGGTCTGGTCGTTCGCCGAAGGCTTCGTATCTCCATTTCCGCATAGACCAGCCAAAAACAAAGCTCAGCATGTCTCACACTCCCACCAAAGAGAATTCATGAAAGAAAACCCCATTAATGTCAGAAACGCAGCTATCCTGGTCAGACTCACGTTCTCCGTCGCTCTGATGTGCGCGGCGTTCATCTTACTCGGTATCAGCGTTACCACACGCGGCGCCCGAGGCAATACTCAGCCAACGCCGAGTTATACCGTCGGCGTTCCGATCGTCGGCCAAAAGGGGATCCAACAACGCACGTCGGAAATCATGGCGATCCAGCGATCAGCTCCTCCTTCGCAAAGACCGCTAATCATGCCGGAGCATAAAGTCCCAGGGCATCAAACTCGCCCGCAGGACCCGAGCGCAAAGCCTCTGTCGAGCATACCCGACAGGCGTGCGACCGGGAATGCTGTCTTTGATGCGACTTCACACGCTCCTTCGGCTCCTCAGACGGTTTCGTTTAGCTTCGATACGGTCACCGGCCCCACAGAGACGGGATCATTTCCACCTGATACGATGGGTACCGTCGGCCCCTCTCAGCTCTTTCTCTTCGTTAATGGTCGGCTCAAGACTTTCACCAAAACAACGGGCGCGGCGGATGGCGTCCTCAATGCCGACCCGGATGTCTTTTTCGCTTCTGTTATGACACCGGTCTCGCCCCCCGTCGTATTGAATTTCACGAGTGACCCCCAAATTCGCTATGATCGGCTTTCTGGACGCTGGTTTCTCTCCATCATTGATGTTCCGTGCAACAACACCTCCTGCCTGACCACCAGTGCGAATCGCTGGATGGTGGCGGTCAGTGACGCGGGAAGCGGCGGTGTGATCAGCGGATCCACCATTTGGACCTTCTACTACTTCAAGACGGACGTGGCCAACTTCTGCGATTATCCGTCGTTAGGTGTAGACTCTCAGGCTCTCTATACGGGTTGTGATATGTTTACCCCGACGGGCAACTTCGCGGGCACAAATGGTTACGTCATTCGGAAAAGTTCGATCTTGAGCGGGGGTCCGCTGGTTCAGACAACCTTTGCCAACTTAGCCACCGCAAGCGGGGCCGGACCTTTCGCGCCCCGCGGCGTGGATAACTACGATCCGGCTTCAAATGAAGGCTATTTCATCGGAACCGATAACGTGGCGTTCTCCAAGCTCCAGCTTCGTCGTGTGAGCAATCCAGGCGGAACGCCAGCGATCTCTGCCAACATTTCTTTGACGGTTCCATTGACCACCTCCTCGATCCCCATTCAGCACCTGGGTAACACTGGTAGCAACAACGGCCGTCTCGATACGCTGGACGACCGTCTTTATGCGGCCCACATCCGCAATGGGCGGCTCTGGACAGCTCACAATATCAGAGTGAGCGCAACGGGAGTAGGAAGCACGAGCGGGACCTCTCGCGAAGCCGTTCGCTGGTATGAATTGAATGGCATCCGCACTACCGACAACGGCGGAGTGCCCGTGGTCATTCAATCCGGGACAATCTTTGATACCGCCTCCACGTTGGCCGCCTCCCGCCAGTACTCCATTCCGAGTGTCATGGTTTCAGGACAGGGACACGCGGCCCTGGGTTACACGACCACGGGATCGCCTTACTTCATCGATGCGGCCACAAACGGTCGGTTAGTGGGCGACACTCTTGGGACCACCCAGGCGGTCGCGCTCTACACGTCCGCCAACACCGCCTACAACCCAGCGGGCGATTCGGGCGGATCGGGCGGCCGGCGCTGGGGTGACTATTCTTACACGAGTCTCGACCCTAACGACGACATGACGATGTGGACCGTCCAGGAGTATTGCAATGGGGTTAACACTTATGGATGCCGGGTCGCAAAACTTCTCGCCCCGCCGCCGGCCACACCAGCCTCCGCCGGCAGCAGCGTTCCTGTTGGTCAATCTTCCGCCAATGTTGTCATTACCGGAACTTCCACGGCGGGCTCCGGATTTTACGATCCGGGTGCTGCATTTCCAAATCGGATCGGAGCGACGCTCAGCGGCGGAGTCGTAGTCAATTCGGTCACCTACACTGATCCCACTCACATCACGCTTGACATCGATACCTCGGGCGCCTCGCCTGGAGCCACGGACGTCACAGTGACAAATCCTGACGGCCAGTCTTTAACCGGCGTGGGCATTCTTACTCTGACCGCAAGTTCCCCGGCGTTGGACTCGGCGGTCTCGCGTCTGACTCATGTTGGGGTAGGCGATTTTGACATCGACATGCCCATAAGTGGGACCAGCGGGGTGGAGGACCGGCAGGCGAGCACCTATAATATCGTGCTCACCTTTACCAATGGTCCGATCACTTCTGGCGGCGCGACGGTCAGCGCCGGCACTGGGACGGCGGGCGCGCCCAGTTACAGCGGCAACACCATGACGGTCCCGCTTACCGCAGTCGCGAATGCTCAGGTCGTGACTTTAACGGTTAATAACGTCAACGGGCTCCTGCCCACGGCCAGCGTCGACCTCGCCTTCCTGGCGGGGGACACGAATGCCGATCGTTCCGTCAATTCGGCCGACATCGGACAGACCAAAGCGCAATCGGGCACCCCGGTCGATGGGAGCAACTTCCGCGAAGACCTGAACATCGACGGGGCCATCAACAGCGGCGACGTCGGGCTGGTGAAATCCAAGTCGGGCACTTCTGTCCCTTAGGCGATCCTATCCTAAACCTGCTTCCTGCGAAATACCCGTTAGACCTCGCCTAACGGGTATTTCTTTTTTATCCACGCCAGCGCCTCTTCGCGATCGCGCAGGTCGCCTTCCAGTTGCTGCGTCTCCACCGCTTCGAGAACCTCGCCGAAGCGCGGACCCGGCCTCATCCCGAGCGCGATCAAGTCTTCACCGCGCACGAGTGTCGGTGGAATGCCCGCCTTCGCTGCTGAGCATGAGAATCTTCATCGGAGTAAATTAACCACGGATGAGACGGATTCGAAGGCCCGGCCGTCGCGCACTTTAACCGCAGGGGCTGGCACGACACGGATGAGAAAAGCAATCGATGGAAAATTACAACATTGTAATGATCAAAAGGACTGACATTCGGCGCGTACTCCGATACCATCTCCGAAATCACGTTCAATCAGTCGGTCCACACCCGCTCAGAAAAGAAAAGCACCTAATGAAAAGAAAGTTAGTCTCTCAATCAGCGTTTCTTAACCCACGCGTCCTGATGTCCTTTACATTCTGCCTCCTTGGCGCAGTGATGGCTCTTCTAGGATTGGGCCTCTACCCTGGCGGATCCGCTTTTGCGCAGGGGAAAGAACAAGATCAAAAGGTCACGGGTAAGCCGCAGATCACAAAAATGATAGGGCCCGTCTCCCAAGACATCGATCTGCGCGCCCTGCCTGAGATCCCGCAGGTGAGTGACGAGGATCAGGGACCGATGTTGCGGCATCCGTTTCCGAGGCGCGGCAAACCGGCAACGAATGATCCGATTCGAGAGATTCACAAGCGTGTCGAAGCCGTTGCGATGCCAACACCGATCGCGACTTACCCCGGTATCACGTCCGCCCAAAGTGGCTGCCTCTGTCTTCCGCCAGACACCGACGGCGATGTAGGTCCGAACCACTACATTCAATCGGTCAATGAGCGCATCAAGATTATCGACAAGGCGGGAAATCAGCTCCTGGCGCCGACGACCTATAACACGTTCTTCTCTGCGCTGGGCACGGGTACCTCCATGCGGTAACAGTAACCAGGGCGATGGAGTTGTCTTCTATGATCATCTGGCTGATCGCTGGGTGGTCAGCGATTTCGCTTTTTCCGCCTTCCCGGGCACTTCATTTTATCAATGCGTTGGTGTCTCCAAGACAAGTGACCCGGTCGCTGGCGGCTGGTGGCTCTATGCGGTGCAAGTAGACTCGGCCCATCCGTCCTACTTGGGAGACTATCCCAAGTTTGGCATGTGGCCTGATGCCTATTACTTTGCGGTAAACGAGTTCTCAAACAACACGACCTTTAATGGCGTCCGCGTTTTTGCGCTCGATCGTAACAGCATGATCGTCGGCGGCAGCGCGAATACGATCGGCTTCTCGATTCTTCCGGCGGATTTGGGAGACGTCTACAGCCTTGTGCCAGCGAGCTTTCGGACCGGAAGCGCGCCGCCGTTGGGCACGGCAGAATATTTCCTGGCCGTCAATAGTTCCATGACGGCCGGCACAGTTGAGAATCAGGTTTTTGCGTGGCGATTTCATGCAGACTTCGTCACCCCGGCTAGCTCCACCTTCGGTCTTGGAGTTAACCACACGCCGAATGGCACCATTACGGTTAACGGTTTCGTGGATGCGTTTACCTCCACGACTGAATACATCGTGCCGCAAAATGGGACGACCGTTAAGCTCGATACACTTGGCGACAAGATCATGTATCCGGTCGTCTACCAGAATCTGGGCGGGACGGAATCGTTGTGGGCTGATCAGACGATCAACAACAATCAGAACGGAACTGGGCCGACGGCGATTCGCTGGTATCAATTTGATGTGACTGGCGGAGTTATCCCCGCCGCGCCAGCGCAGCAGCAAACCTGGAATAACAGCAGTGACGGGCTGTGGCGGTGGATGCCTAGCATCGCGGTGGATGCACAGGGCAACATGGCCATTGGCTACTCCGTTTCGGGCACCACCAGCGAACCCTCCATCCGTTATGCGGGACGATTGTCCAGCGATCCACTCAGCACGCTCGCGCAAGGCGAGGCAATAATGCAGACTGGGGGGGGCCATCAAACCAACGGCGCCAGCCGCTGGGGCGATTACAGCTCTCTTTTCATCGATCCATCGGACAGTCTCACCTTCTGGCATACCAACGAATATTACTCAACGACGAGCAGCTCCAGTTGGAATACCCGCATAGGGACGTTCAAATTCCCGGCGGTACCGCAACTGGCCTCGGCCGTCTCGCGGCTCAACCATACCGGCGTGGGCGACTTCGACGTGAACATGCCATTGAGTGGCACGAGCGGAGTGGAGGACCGGGAGGCGAGCACTTACAACATCGTGCTCACTTTCAACAACGGTCCGATCACTTCTGGCGGCGCGACGGTCAGCGCCGGCACTGGGACGGCGGGTGCGCCCAGTTACAGCGGCAACACCATGACGGTCCCGCTTACCGCAGTCGCGAATGCTCAGGTCGTGACTTTAACGGTTAATAACGTCAACGGGCTCCTGCCCACGGCCAGCGTCGACCTCGCCTTCCTGGCGGGGGACACGAATGCCGATCGTTCCGTCAATTCGGCCGACATCGGACAGACCAAAGCGCAATCGGGCACCCCGGTCGATGGGAGCAACTTCCGCGAAGACCTGAACATCGACGGGGCCATCAACAGCGGCGACGTCGGGCTGGTGAAATCCAAGTCGGGCACTTCTGTCCCTTAGGCGATCCTATCCTAAACCTGCTTCCTGCGAAATACCCGTTAGGCCTGGCCTAACGGGTATTTCTTTTTTATCCACGCCAGCGCCTCTTCGCGATCGCGCAGGTCGCCTTCCAGTTGCTGCGTCTCCACCGCTTCGAGAACCTCGCCGAAGCGCGGACCCGGCCTCATCCCGAGCGCGATCAAGTCTTCACCGCGCACGAGTGTCGGTGGAATGCCCGCCTTCGTTGCTGAGCATGAGAATCTTCATGGCCAGAGGAGAAACGTTCAACGTCCAACGTTGCAATGAATACATCTGCCCAGCGTTTCGCAGGTGACAAAAAATATCGAGAATTAAGCGTGACACCGGGCGCTTTTGGGCGCTTGATCTGCGCGCAAAACGGTTGGTTAACCAACCAAGGGAAGGTTTAAGATGAAAAGCAATAATAATAAGTTGGGATTCGCTAGTCGGCGCCGCCTTCTGGCGACTTTTTTTTGTTCTGGCGCCGGAGTGCTTGCGCTGACCGCGCTGGGCGTCCTGCCGCTCACTTCGCTCCGGGCGCAGGACAGATCGGCGGCTAAGAGCGGCCATATTCTTTCGGTGCGCGACTATCACCACGATGTGTCGCCAGCCTTGCGCGACCTTCCCACGCTCTGGCCTCCCAAAGAACGGAAAAAGGGAGACGAAGCCGAACTGCGCGAAGCCAACCTGAATCCCAAACTGCCTCACCCCGGGCACGTCGACGCCCCCGATCCGGTGATCCAAAACCCCCGTGTCTCCGCGCTTGCTCTCCTCGCTCCCAGTATCCCCAGCCCCATCCTCAATTTTGATGGCATCCCGTTTCCAGGTGTCGGTTGCAGCTGCGCTCCGCCCGATACCAACGGTGCTGTCGGCGCCACCCAATACGTGCAAATGGTCAACGAGGGCTATCAGGTCTTCAATAAGACGACCGGAGCATCTGTCCTTGGGCCCAATGGCATCAGCACGCTCTGGACAGGTTTCACCGGTGTTTGCGAATTCAATGGCAACGGCGACCCGGTCGTGCTCTACGATCATCTGGCCAATCGCTGGCTCATCAGCCAGTTCGCCGGGACGTCGGTTCCAACCGACGAGTGCATCGCCATCTCGCAGACCTCGGATGCCACCGGCGCCTATTATCGCTACGGCTTTCACCTTGGCAGTAACTTTTTCGATTATCCCCACCTTGGCGTGTGGCCCGACGGCTACTACATGGCGATGAACATCTTCAACTCGGCCGGCACCACCTTTCTCGGTCCTCAGGCATTTGCCTTTGACCGCTCGAAAATGCTCTCTGGGCTGGCGGCCACCTTTGTCACCCCAGGGATCACGGGGGGTTCGACTGAGGATCCCTTCCTGCCCAGCGACCTCGACGGTTCGATCTTGCCGGCGTCAGGGACGGCAAATCCCTTTGTCTCGTTCCCGGGCGCCAGTCCCAACGTTTACAAAGTCCGGCTTTTCCATGCCGACTTCGTCACGCCCGGTAACACCACCTTTACGCAAATCGGCGCGCCGGCCGCGGCGGCCTTTACTGAGATCTGTCCCACTACCCGAGCCTGCGTACCCGAGTCGGGTGTGACGGCGAATTTGGACGCGATCGGCGACCGTCTCATGTTCCGGCTCGCTTATCGCAAATTTTCCGACGGCCACGAAGCGGTCGTAGGAAATTACACCGTGAGTGCGAGCGGGGTAGCAGGCGTGCGCTGGTTTGAGCTGCGCGCGGTGACGACCGTGCCGGTGGTCTTCCAGGAGAGCACCTACCAGCCGGACACGACCTGGCGCTGGATGGGCAGCGCGGGAATGGATCAATCGGGCAACCTGGCGGTTGGCTTCAGTGCTTCCAGTTCCGCGATCAATCCTCAGATTCGCTATGCTGGTCGACTCTTGGGCGATCCCATAAACACCCTGGCCCAGGGTGAGACTCACCTTTTTGATGGAACGGGCGCCCAGACCAGCGGTCTCCAGCGCTGGGGCGACTATAGCTCCTTGACGATTGACCCAGTGGATGACTGTACCTTTTGGTATACCCAGGAATACATCCCTTCGAATGGCACGTTCAATTGGAAGACCCGCATTGGGAACTTCAAGTTCACCCAGTGCACTTCTGTTCCTACCCCGGTCATCGTTGCGACCACCTCCAGCCTCACCAGTGAAGGATGTCCGCCGGCAAACCTGGTCATCGATCCGAATGAGACCGTGACGGTAAGTTTCTGTGTTCAGAACGGAGGCACGGCAGCGACCACCGGCAGCCTCACCGGCACGCTGCAGAATACCGGCGGCGTGACCGGAGCGAGCGGACCGCAGAACTATGGAGCGATGGCTCCGGGAGCGACCGTCTGCCTGCCATTCACCTTCACGGCCAACGGTTCCTGTGGTGGCAACCTGACGGCGACCATTCATTTCCAGGACGGCGCGACCGATCTCGGCGATGCCGTCTACAACTTCACCTTGGGCACGCTCAGTACCGACGACCATCTTCACCGAAAACTTCGATGGCGTGACTGCGCCCGCCTTGCCCGCCGGCTGGACGGCCAGTAATGCCAGCGGCAGCGCGCTCTGGACGACCTCGACGACGACGCCTGATACCTCGCCTAACGACGCCTTCATCGATGATCCGGCGACGATCAGTGACAAGCGGCTCGATTCCGTCGGCATCGCCATCCCTGCCGGCACCACGAAGGTTACTTTCCGTAACAACTACAACCTGGAGAGCACATTCGATGGGGGCGTGTTGGAAGTTTCCTCTCCCAACATTAATGCCGGCGCCTTCACCGATATCACCAATGCAGCCGTCGGTGGCAGCTTTGTGAGCGGGGGTTACGTCGCGACGATTAGTAGCTCCTACAGCAGCCCGATCGCTGGTCGTCAGGCGTGGACGGGTAACTCAGGCGGTTACATTACAACGGTCGCGAATCTAGGTCCCAATGTCGCTGGTCAGACGATCAAGCTGCGCTTTCGCATGGCCTCGGACTCGAGCGTAGCGGGCACTGCCTGGCGGGTGGATACCGTTTCGGTGAGTTCTTCTTCCTATGTCTGTTGCGTCGGGGGCCCGCCTCCACCGCAGCTCACTTCGGTCGTCTCGCGGCTGACCCATCTGGGCGCCGGAACCTTCGATGTGGATATGCCGTTGAGTGGAACGAGCGGAGTGGAAGATCGAAGTGCGAGCACCTATAGCATTGTGCTCACCTTCAGTAACGGTCCGATCACCTCCGGCTCGGCGGCAGTCACAGCCGGTGCCGGCACGGCGGGCTCGCCGAGCTTCAGCGGCAGCACTATGACGGTCCCGCTGACTGGAATCGTAAGCCCTGAGGTAGCGACCTTGACCGTGAGTAATGTCAACGGAGTGTTGCCATCGGCCAGTGTCGACATCGGCTTCCTGGTCGGCGATACTGGTGGCGATCGCGCCGTCAATTCGGCCGATGTCGGCCAAACCAAATCCCAATCGGGCAATCTCGTCACCGGTTCCAACTTCCGCGAAGATGTGAACGCGGACGGCGACATCAACAGTGGCGATGTCGGACTGGTGAAATCACAATCGGGCACCTCCCTGCCTTAGCGCGGTAAGCCAGATTGCTGGAGCGTCGGGTGCCAGCCCGACGCTCCAGGCGCGGCTCGCATTCCTGCACTTCACCGAGACACCGCCTCGGAGACGGAAAGGTTTTGACAATTTGGCGTCGAATCTCCACAACTCACCTCGCCAAAAGGCAGTCCTAACGAAAAACATGAAAAAGAAATCCTTGTTCATCTCCGGCTTCTTTCATCCCCGCTTGTTATTGAGTTTGCTCCTTTGTTCGCTCGGGACGGTGCTGGCCGCAGTCAGTTTCGCTCCGCTCCCCGGCCGCGTGGCGAGTTTGAAGGTTCAACCATCGCCCGGAGAGGCGGTCGAGCTGGCGCGCTACATGCCCGTTCTGGGTGGCGACCCGGATGACTTGGACCGGATGGAACTGGAATGGAACAACCGCGTGACCTATCCGACGGGCCTTTTCAACCCCGAGTGGTTGCGTCTCGCTGCCGCCCAGGACAGGCTGGTCGCGCGCGCGGTCCCAGCGGGCAGACCTGCAGGCAACCTGAAACGGCGCAACGCACCGCTGACACTTGATCCCAACAATTTTACTGCCCTCGGACCAAAACCGGAGCGTATGACCGGTTGCTCGGGTTGCTATGACTACGGCACAACCGAGGGCCGGGTCAACGATATCGTGGTCGATCCAGCCACGACCACCAATGGTTTTATCGTAGCCTATGCCGCGAGCGATGGCGGCGGCGTCTGGAAAACGATCAACTGCTGCAGCTCCACGACCTGCCTGGACGCGCGTGACGGACGATCCACTGCTCGCCACGATCGCGATCGACACGATCACGATTGACCCTAACGATCATAACACGGTCTATGCCGGCACCGGCGACCTGAACTATGGTTCCTTCTCGTTTGGCAGTCAGGGCGTCCTGAAATCGACCGACGCCGGCGCCACCTGGACGTTGCTCGGGGCCGACGTTTTCGGTCCGGCGCTTCCGCAACCGGGCGACCAGTTTCCGCAATATCAGGCGGTCGGCAAGGTGCGAGTTGACCCGAGGAACAGCAATAACGTCGTCGCCGGGACCAAAACCGGACTCTATTTCTCCTATGACGGCGGGACGAACTGGACCGGGCCCTGCACTACCGACAGCTTCAACACTATGCGGCAGGACATTACCGGCCTGGTCCTGACCGATACCGGCAGCAGCACGCGCATCCTGGCCGCGGTCGGCGTGCGCGGTTTCGCCACGACGGTGCAGTACAACCTGGATCAGAACGGGGCGAACGGGATTTACAAGGGAACGATGCCGGCCAGTGGTTGCCCGAGCGACTTTGCTCCCATCGCGACCAACGCCAACGGTTGGACTGGACTTAACGCCACCAGCGGCGTCGCCTACGTCAACTCCAGCACCGGCAATCAGGTCGGCCGGATTGATATCGCCGTTGCGCCGAGTAACTCGAACTACATTTATGCGCAGCTGCAATCCATTACCGCGAACACCAATAGCGGCTGCGGCAGCACCTCAGGCTGCCAGCTTGGCGCCTATCGCTCGACTGACGGCGGAACCACCTGGACTCAGATTCCCGGTTCTCCCGGCGCTTCACTGACCAATTGCAGCGGGGGCGCGGGCGATTATCCCCAGAATTGGTACGACCAGGGGATTGCGATCGATCCGAACAACCCTGACCGCGCCTTTTTCGATACCTTTGAAGTCTGGTTCTGGAACGGCGGCGCTGGAACTTCAACGCTGCCGTGGAACGATACGACCTGCGGTTATGGGGCGGTCAATAACGGGGTCCACGTCGATCAGCACGCGCTCGCTTTCGTCCCCGGCTCATCCAGCATTCTGCTGGCGGGCAATGATGGCGGCATCCATGGGACGACGAACGCCAACATCGTGACCGCGGCGACCGATCCGACCTGGTTCAACATGGACACGGGCTTGAATACGATCGAATTCTACTCCGGCGACATCAGCGGCAACTTCGCCACTGCATCCGCACCTCAGGCCAGCGGCGGCGCTCAGGATAACGGCGCGGTATCGGCGACTTTTTCCAGCACTCCCGGTCCGGTGCAATGGCAGATGGGGATGGGAGGCGACGGCTTCTACTCGCGAATTGATCCCGTCGGCACAGGTTCAAGCCTGCGTTTCTGGCAAGGCAATAACAGTGGCGGCCTCAGCCGTTGCACCAGCAACTGCACCGCCTCTGGCGCGTCATGGTCGAGCCGAAAGGGCGGGTGGGGTAGTGACCTGCAGTCCTTCATCCTACCCTTCGACCTCTTCCATGGGGGCATTTCGGGAGGCGATGACTGCGGAGTCGCCGGCTCCGCCACGGGCTGCGGCCATCTGGTTGCCGGCACCACCCGGGTTTGGGAGACGATTAGCGGCGCGACGAACACGAACACCTGGTACATTACGAATAATCCTCCCGGCTCGGCATCGGGCCCGAACCTTTGCAAAGGAACCTTGGGCAACCGTTCGTTCATTAATCAGGTCGAGTATTCGCCCAAATACCAAAGCGTAGCCATCGTCGGCACAAACGATGGTAACGTTCAAATCGGCTTCAATCTCGGCACCGGCAGTGCCAGCCAGGCTAACTGGGTCAACGTCACCGGGAGTAACACCATTCTGCCTAACCGCCCGATTCTCGGCATCGCGTTCGATCCGAGCATGTCAACTGCTAACGTGCCCATCGGATACGCGGCCGTGGGCGGCTTTAATGACAATACACCGACCACTCCGGGGCACGTTTTCCAGGTGACCTGCGCTGCTACCTGTGGATCCTTCACTTGGCTTGATAAGACGGGCAATCTCCCCGATATCCCGGTCGATTCCATCATCGTGAACCCGAAGTATCCCCAACAAGTCTTTGCCGGCACTGACTGGGGCCTTTATTTTACTAATGACATCACGGCGACTTCCCCTTCCTGGAACCGTTTCGAAAACGGACTGCCCCATGCCATGATCTGGGACATGCAGATCGATCGCGGCTCGACCACGCTTTCGGTCTGGACGCGCAGCCGCGGCGCCTATGTCTGGCCCCTTCCCTCAGCTCCCTTGGAGTTGACGAGTGTTGTCTCGCGGAAAACTCATGGCGGTGCCGGCACGTTCGATATTAATCTTCCCAGCGATGGCAGCGGCATTGAATGCCGATCCGGTGGTGCAACCGGTGATTATACGCTCGTCTTCAGTTTCCCGAATTCCATGACGGCCTGCGGTGCGGCCAACGCGGGATCGGTTAGCAGTGGGCCGAATTTGAACCAATGCACAGTCAGTCTCACCGGTGTGCCCAATGCCCAAAACGTGACGGTCACTCTTACCGGTGCAACTGACACCACTGGGGCAACGGGCCCCGTTTCCGGAAGCATGGGCGTGCTGATCGGCGACACCGGCGCCGATGGTTCGGTCAACTCCGCCGACATCGGCCAAACTAAATCACAATCCGGCAACCCGGTCACTATCACCAACTTTCGCGAAGATGTGACCGCGGACGGCGATATCAACAGTGGCGATGTCGGCCTGGTGAAATCAAGATCGGGCACCTCTTTGCCTTAGCCCAGCTCCTTATTGGGGAAACACGGGATATCGCGCAGACCAAGTCGCGCTCGGGGCAGGCGGCAGACGGCACCAATTTCCGTTCCGATGTGACCATCGACGGCAACCTCAACAGCGGTGGTATTGGCCTGGTCAAATCGAAGTCGGGCACGGCGCTGCCGTAAACCAGGCCGCCGTCACGGAAAATTTTAGCTCGACCTCACTCTGGTTGGCGTAGCTACCGGGACGGCCGCCGGTAATGTTTGTACCTCTCTGCGCGTGTTAGTCGGCGACACCACCGACGATGGCAGCGTTAACTCGGGCGACATCGCCCAGACCAAATCGCGTTCCGGTCAGCCTGTAGACATCACCAACTTTCGTTCCGATGTCACCATCGATGGCAACCTGAACAGCGCTGATATCTCGGGTGTCAAAAGCAAGTCGGGCACGGCCTTGCCGTAACGATTATTTTGTGAAGTAGTCCAGGGATCGTTGAATTGTGATTTCCTTAGGGTTACAACAGGTGGCAGATATCTCTATTTCGTCTTCGCCTCCCTTTCCTCCGCCCGTCCGTAGAGTGATCTTCGCATTTTCCAAATCTTCAGCGGTGAATCCGTTTCTGAGGAGGACTTGTTTAGCCGAGGCTACCTCGTTGAGCTTGACCGCTCTCATCAGCTGGTTGCGGTCGTCCTGATTGGCGTGAATCCGGGCCTGGGCTTGGGCGGCTTTTTTCTGCAGCGATGCGGCGTCAGCTCTCGAGGGTGTGTCGGCGAAATGGGGGTTTTGCGCTCCACTAGTCACTTGCCCCCGCGCCGTGGCCAGAACAGCCAGAAGGCCGAGTGATGCGAGGGTGGAGAGTATGATGCTGCGCAGCGGGTTCATACGGGACAAGATCACGATCCGTTTTTTTAAACTGCTGTCAATTGGAGGCATGGGCCTAACGGATTGCCGGCGCCGCCATCTTCGCAGCCAAAAGAAGGTTCGACATTCGTTCGGAAATCGTTCAAGAATCGCGCCTAATTGCGCAAGCCGATGTGCCTTTATTGTCTGTTTGCTCGCAACCTCAAAACATAACAGAAAATCAAAACAACAAGTGGCTTGCGAGTTCTCTTCAATCCGCTCTTACTCGCCGCATCAATAAGAACAGGCATATGAACACACGCCTCCGCCTGACCATGCTTGCAGCTGTTTTCGCGTTTATCGCGCCGACCACGCCCACCTTGCACGCCCAGCTGCTGTGGCCGAACCAGAACAAGTATGTGCCCGACGGCACACGCAAATGCATAAAACCCAAGAGCCAGGTCCCGATACTCAAAAAAATATTGCAGCCGCTGGCCTGCCTAACGCCCGTAATAAACGTCAGCGGCAGGTCGGGCAATGAGTCTGAAAGTTTCGCGGTTGTCAACCCGACCAACACAAACAATCTCGTGGCCTTTTCAAACTTGGCCAGCGAGAACAGCATTTTTCGCGCGTACTCGACTGACGGTGGTGCGACCTGGACGCGTGGCACTGTAGCCACCGGCGTCGCATGCTGCGACGGACAGGCGGCGTGGGACACGTTCGGCAACTTGTTTCTTGTCTACATCAACAACAGCCTCAACCAAATCAACGTCATCTTGAGCACCGACGGCGGTGTTACGTTCAGTGCTCCAACAACGGTGGGCACGGGCAGCGTTGACCAACCGTCGATCGCTGTGGGCAACGGTAGTGTGTGGGTCGACTGGAATTTGAGCGGAAGTATGGTCGCGCGTGGGGCGCCGGTTACCGGTCTCGGTGCTTGGGGACCGTTCGGCGCGCAACAGGCGATCCCGTCCGCTAGCGGCAGTTTCGGCGGTATCGCTGTTGGACCGGGCGCGAACGGCGGCAAGGTTATCGTAACTTATCAAAGCCCGACTGGTGGGCAGGGTCCGGCGACGATCTACGCCAACGTAGACGCCGATGGTCTAGGCGCGGGCGGTTTCGGCGCGCGCGTCACCGTGACAACGACCAACGTGGGCGGCTTCGACTTTATCCCGGCGCAGAACGGACGCTCGATCGACGCTGAGGCCGGAGTCGTATGGGATGCGACCGGAGGCGCATTCAACAACCGCATCTACCTGGTATACACCGAGGAGACCGTCAACGAAAACAACGATACCGATATTATGATGCGCAGGTCGACTGATGACGGCGCGACGTGGAGCGCGCCGGTGCGTGTGAACGACGACCCGGCTTCGCCGATCCGAAGCCAATTCCTGCCCTATGTCGCATTGGACCGCACAACTGGGACGGTCGCAGTAGGCTTCCACGATTGTCGCAATGACAACGGCGTGCCCGGTTCCGGCGGGACGAACAACACTCCTAACGACGATGCCGAATACTACGGCACCTACAGCGTCGATGGTGGCGTAACCTTTGCGCCGAACACGCGCTTGAGCGGCGGTTTCTCGAACGCGGCGGCGTCTGGCAATGGCATCGACTTTGGCGACTACGTTGGTCAGGCTGCGCACGCGGGCAAGCTCTACACGGTGTGGGCAGACAACGCGAACTGCGATGGCACGAACGCGAATGGCACGTTGAGCGCGTTTGACCTCTACACGAACTCACTTATGCTCGCGTCGCCACCTGCCTTGACCTCAGCCGTATCGCGTCTGAACCACACCGGGGTGGGCAACTTTGACATCAACATGCCGCTGAGCGGTACAAGCGGCGTGGAAGATCGCGTCGCGAGCACTTATAACATCGTCCTGACCTTTACCAACGGCCCCATCACTTCCGGCAACGCCACCGTCACGGCTGGCGTCGGCACGGCCGGCGCGCCTACTTTCAGCGGCAATACCATGACCGTTCCGCTCACTGGTGTCGCCAACGCCCAAGTGGTGACTTTGACCGTGAACAATGTCAACGGACTCCTGCCCTCGGCCAGTGTCGACATTGGCTTCCTAAGCGGCGACAGCAACGCCGATCGCACGGTGAATTCTGGCGACATCGCACAGACCAAGTCGCGCTCCGGCCAAGTCGTGGACGGAACGAACTTCCGTTCGGATGTGAACATCGACGGGACCCTCAACAGCGGCGATATCGCGCTGGTCAAATCCAACTCCGGCACGGCGCTGCCGTAGGGAAGTCAGCATCTTGTCCGCCAGGGGGCCCCACTTGTGAAGTGGCGAACCGGACGCTTTCTTCTCGAGCAGACACTGAATCGGTCGCTCGAATTCCGACAATCGGCCGCCCGGCCCAAGGCGGGCCAAATCGAATATGGAACTGGCGGGCGCCGGGGAAAGGAAATAGAATCAGCGAGAGAACAAGAATTCTTCTTCTGATGAAAGCCGCCATCGAGTTCAGTAGGCGCTCAACCTTTGCGGTGATACTTCTCTTACTGCTTGCGCCGTTCGCACGCGTTTCCGCCGCGACCGTGCAGGTCCTCGTCGCCAACGGTGGACTCACCTTCTCGCCATCGTCCGTCTCCATCCAGGCCGGCGACACCGTTGAGTGGATCTGGAAAGGCAGTGGACACAGTCACCACTTCCGGCACGCCGGGCGCCCCGGACGGCTTGTGGGACTCGGGTGTTCAGAATTCCGTCGGATTTACCTTCTATAATAAGTTTCCCGTCAGCGGCTCGTTCTCGTATTACTGCACGCCGCATGGCTCCTGCTGCAGCATGATCGGCACGGTTAACGTCAGCGCCGCCAGCGCGAGCCCGACACCGATCCCAAAAGGTCCGGTCCGCGTCCAGTTAACGACCGTGGCCAGTGGATTAACCGCACCGCTTGGTCTGATGCCGGCGGGCGACGGAAGCGGTCGACTCTTCATCTTACAGCAAACCGGGCAAGTCTTGATTTTGAAGAACGGAATCGTGGCTCCGACTCCTTTTCTCGATTTGGCCAGCCGTCTGGTCCCCCTCAATAGCGGCGGTGATGAGCGCGGCTTTCTCGGTTTGGCCTTCCACCCCGACTTCAACAATCCCTCGGCGCCTGGTTTCCACAAAGTTTACACCTACACAAGCGAACCGGTTTCCGGTACAGCCGACTTTACCGTTCCCAAGTCAACCGCGTTTGATCACCAAAGCGTGATCGCGGAATGGCGGGTCTCGGCGGCAAATCCGGACCTGATCGATTCCGCCACCCGCCGCGAAGTGATGCGCATCGACCAGCCGCAGCTCAACCACAACGGCGGTCAGCTCACCTTTCGACCTATTGACCATTATCTTTACATTTCGTTAGGCGACGGCGGAAATGCCAATGATGTCGGCGACGGGCATAGCGCCACCGGCAATGCGCAGGACCTCTCCACCGTTCTCGGTAAGATTTTGCGGATCGATCCCCTCGATCCCGCCCTAACGGCGGGTAGCCCCGATCCGGTTAGCGCGAATACGAAATACCGGGTTCCATTGTCCAATCCATTGGTCGGACAATCGGGCGCGGTGGCGGAAATCTATCTGCTCGGGCTGAGGAATCCCTTTCGGTGCAGCATCGATGCGCCTTCCAATCAGTTCCTCATTGGGGACGTCGGCCAGGGTAATATCGAAGAAATCGATCTTGGGGCGCCCGGGAAGAATTACGGCTGGAACAAACGGGAAGGAAGCTACGTCTTTGATCCGTCTACTGGCGCGATCAGCTCTGATCTAACCCCAGACACCGGTCTTACCGAACCGGTAGCCCAGTACAGTCATACCGACGGAACTGCCGTCATTGGCGGTTTCATTGAGCGCGGCGTCCTGCTCCCGGCATTGTCCGGCAAATATGTCTTTGGCGACCTTGCTTTTGGCGGCAGTGGACGGCTGTTTTATACGGATGTCACCAACGGCACCATTCAGGAACTGCGTCTCGGCTTACCAGAAGCGCCCCTCGGATCGTTGATTAAGGCCTTCGGTCAGGATGCCAATGGAGAGGTCTATGTTCTGACCGATTCCAGCGCGGCTCCATCGGGCACCGGGGGAAAAGTTCAAAAGATCGCTTCCATCCAGCCCGCCGCTGCGGTGTCGCGAAAAACTCAGGGCGCGGCTCAATTTGATCTCAACCTGCTCACCGTTAATCCCGCAATCGAATGCCGAAGCGGCGGGCTAACGAACGATTATCAGATTGTCCTGACCTTTTCTGGGGCGGTGACATTGGGCGGCGCATCGGTTACTCCGGCAGCCGGAGGCAGCGCCAGCCTGGCCGGCCCGGCCATCATCAGTCCCGATGGCAAACAGGTCACGCTTAACCTCACCAACGTGAGCAATGCGCAAACTATCACCCCAATCCTGAGCAGCGTGAACGATGGCACCAATACGTTTGACGTCTCGGTGCAGATGGCAGTTCTGGTTGGCGACACAAATGCGGACGGCGCGGTCAACTCCGCCGACATCGGCCAGACTAAGTCGCAATCCGGCAATCCTGTTACCATCGCCAACTTCCGCGAAGATGTGAACGCGGACGGCGACATCAACAGCGGCGATGTCGGACTGGTGAAATCAAAATCGGGTACCTCCCTGCCTTAGCGCGATTCGCCAGCGACCTTGGGCTCTTCCAGCATTCTTAGTGCTGGGACTCGATCGAGCTTGACAGTTGCGTCGATTATTGAGGAGACTGAAGGGAGCAAATATCCACGCGGAAGAATGCCACGATTCAATCCATCCGCTTTCTTTGCAGCTACCCTTTGCTCAAGTGGCATCGGGTTGGCAATGCTCAGTTTCGCCGTAAACCCGACGAACGGTGAAACAGGTTCGAGTGCCAGCTCGCCTGATTATGCATCGCTCGCTGGCCGTAACGAGACGGGCGACCGAAGCGACAACGCATCGGGGACGGCCCCACAGGTTCGGCGGGGTATCTACCGCGGCATGCCGGTGACCTACCTGGTGACGCATGGCAAATTTATTTTCCAGGGCGATATCGTCCTCGAGAAAGTCGACCCGGTCGATTCCCAAGGCCCATTGTCTCCCGGCGGGCCCGATTCCATCAGCATCGATTACGCCCAATATTTGTGGCCCAAAGTCGGCGGTCAATACCAGGTTCCCTATCTCATCGCCGCCGGCAGCGGCAACGTGACTAATCTCAATAACGCCATCACCCAGTTCAATCGTACTTTTTCCACCATCAAATTCGTCGCCCGCACCACCCAGGCCGACTACGTCAATTTCTACTTCGATCCCAACTACAATAACGCCCAATGCGAAGCTAATGTCGGTCGCGTCGGGGGCGCGCAACAAGTCGGAGGCGCTGGCGGATCCGTCAACCCCTGCACCGTCTCGACCCTCCTCCATGAGATGGGTCACGTCATCGGCCTTTGGCATGAGCAATCCCGCCCCGATCGCAACACCTACATCTCAGTCAATTACGGCAACGTCATTAAAGGCTCCTTCTACAATTACACTCAACTCTACGATAACGCGCAGGAACCCACCTTATTCGACTACGCGTCGGTCATGGAATACCCCGCCTTCGCTTTCTCGCGCAACGGCGCTCCCGTGATTGAATCCATTCCCGCCGGTATCCCCCTCTCCAACCTGTCGGGCTACAGTGCGGCGGATATAGACGGCATCGAACGCCTCTACGCCAGCGCTCCCAATGCAGTCACCGTGACGAGCAATCCGCCCGGACTTCAGGTGATGGTCGATGGTCTGACAGTCACGACGCCGCAGGTCTTTAGCTGGACCCTCAATTCCGTGCACTCGCTTGGCATTCCCACCGGCGTGCAGAGCCAGGCCGGTAACATTGTCAACTCCAACACGCCCACTACCTTTTACTACACCTACGGGCGCTGGAACGATTCGGCCGTCGCTTCCCACAGCATTACTGTCCTTCCTGGCAATGGAGACCTCGCCACGCCCGCAACCTCTCCGGCAATCACGACTTACACGGCGAACTTTATCCAGCTGGTCCCTTACGCCGCAACCGTTTTCCCCGCCGCCACCGGCACCGTCGTGCCGTCGCCGGTGCCCCAGAGTTATCCCGGATCCGCCCTTGTCTTTTACACCGCCCGCCAGCAAGCGACACTGACAGCCAATCCGAATGGGGGGCAAAACTTCTACGAATTCAACAACGCACCTTACTGGCTGCCCGGCGGCCTCGGGGCCAACCCCAAGACTTTCTATGTACCTGACACTGGCCTGACCGTTAATGCCACGGCGGAGTTTTCTCCCAATCCGGTCTACACCGTCAATGTCGCCCCCAACCCATTCAGCTCGAACCTGTACATCTATGCGGACGGCAACTTTTCCTACGCGCCCAAGAATTTCTCCTCATTTTACGATCCGGGCTGGACCGCCAACAGCACGCACACCCTGAGGGTCGACAGCCCCGAATACCCCTACAGCTTTAATAGCCGCTACGCCTTCCACAATTGGAGTGACGGCACCCTGACCACGACCGATACCGTCATTCTCCCGGCCACCAGCACGACGTACACCGCCACTCTTACTCCACAGTTTTTCGTGACCGATTATGTGAACGAATCCTGCGCCGGCTCGATCAACGTTACCCCCGGCTCGCCCACCGGCGACGGTTTTTATCCCACGGCCTCCGTCCTCACCTTTGCCGAAACGCCGAACTCCGGCTGGCTTTTTGCCGGATGGCAATACGACCTGAGCGGAACCTCAAACTCCCAACCCCTCACTGTGACCGACGAAGTCCTCGTCACGGCTGACTACAACACCGTCGTGACGCCCCTTACTCTTAGCAGCCTGAGTCCGTCCCGGGCGGTGGCGGGAGGAGGAGGTTTTACGCTCACCCTCAACGGCACCGGATTCACACCGAGTTCGGTCGTCTCCGTCAACGGAGCATTTCCCGCTGTAACCTTCATCAACTCTACGCAACTGAGCGTCGCCGTAACAGCCACGCAGATCGCGACGCCTGGAGCTTTCCAGGTCTGGGTCGACAATTTCCCGAGCGGAGCAATCTGCGCCGCCTTCGCTGCTCTCCCTTTTACCGTCGCCAGTCCGGCAGCACCGCAGCTCACTTCGGCCGTGTCGCGGCTGACCCATCCTGGTGTCGGCGCCTTCGACGTGAACATGCCGCTGACCGGAACCAGTGGAGTGGAAGATCGTTCGTCGAGCAGCTACAGCATCGTCCTGACCTTTGCCAACGGCCCGATCACTTCCGGCACGGCAACCGTGACTTCGGGCACTGGAGCAGCGGGGACGCCCACCTTCAATGGTAACACCATGACGGTGCCGCTGACTGGAGTCGCCAACGCCCAGGTTGTCAATTTGACGGTCAATAATGTCAACGGACTGTTGGCCTCGGCCGGGGTCAACCTCGGCTTTCTGATTGGCGACACCAACGCCGATCGTTCGGTCAACTCGGCCGATGTCGGTCAGACCAAATCCCAATCGGGCAATCTCGTGACCGGTGCCAACTTCCGCGAAGACGCCAACATCGACGGCAACCTCAACAGCGGCGATGTCGGGCTCGTCAAATCCAAATCCGGCACGGCTTTGCCTTAGCGCGGCTGATCGAACTTGCCTAACGAACCGGCGGACCGCCGAGCTCGATCGCTCGCTGGAAATGTTTTTCGGCAAGCTCTCTCATGCCGAGGTTCTTTAAGCGCAGACCCAGCATCCAGTGGTAGAGCGCATCGTCAGGCGTGGATTGGTCCGCCCGTTTCTCGTCAGCCGTCGCTTCCTCGAACTTACCGAGTGATCGCTCCGCGCCGGCCAGCATATTGGCGGTCAACGCAAGGTTCGCATTGCGCTGAATCGCATTAGTCCAGACCGCGATGGCCTCGCTCTTCCGGCCCAGCTGCCAAAGGGATTCGCCCTTTTCCTGGCGGGCGAGAATCAAATCTGCGCGCTCCGCCAACGCCTGATCGAGACTCGCACGCGCCTCATCGTAACGACCGAGCCGGTTTAAAATCGCTCCGCGATAGTAGAGGCTCAAGGCTCGGGCCTGCGCCTTTTGGCGCCCGGCCGCCCGGCCGAGCAGTCGCTCCGCGCGCTCGGGGGCGCCAGAGAGATATTCAAACCAGGCGAGCTTTGCCAGCGCGTCGGGATTCGCGAATAAACCAAAATCCGAAGCCGCCTGGAGATGCCTTTCGCCCGCCAGAATGCTGTCCTTTTCGACCGGGCCAAGCCAGGCCGCGGGGTTGACCTGGGCGAGCGCTAGTTCATCCGGGATTCGGATTTTCTGAAAAGCGCGAGTGCCTGCGTACTCGTGATAGCGAATCCAGCCGCTCTGCACACTCAAACCGAGCCAGCAAATGGCACCGACAAGAAATGCCCATCCCGCCGTTTGCATCCTGCCTCCGGATTTGAGCGCGAAACGATGAAAAAATACATCGTTTGTCTTGAGCAATCTCCATGTCTTGAGAGCGAGAAAGGTTGTGACCGCAGCGCAACCCAGCGCCATCAAGAAATGGGACAAGTCCATAAACGCCGCGGACCGCCAGGAAACTACCGAGAAAGACCGATGCCCCGAGAATCTCTTCGGGCCATGTGATTGAATAGGTCTTTGCGATCGCGGGCGACTTCGGCACCGCGATGCTTGGTTTCCCAAAACCAAGATAGAGCGCGTCGTTTGGGCAGACGCTGATGCAATCCATGCATTTCATGCAGCCGGGATCGACCACCATTTTGTGCGCTTTGACTTCCGCGTGGACGAGGACGTTAGAGGTGCAGGTAGCGGTGCAATGCCCGCACTGATTGCAAGCGTCCGTGACCCTGATTCTCAACGGCGCCAGTTTGTCGGCCAAGCCAAAGAACCCTCCGTAAGGACAGGCATAAGTGCAGAAACCTTTTTGCCCCAAAAAATAGACGGTGAGGAACCCGCAAATAAAAAGGAAAGGGATAGCGACCGCGACGGAAGGGAAGGTCTCCCAAAAGTTATCGGTCACAAGATGGTTGCTCAATTTCGGAATGAGTGGCCCGGGCTCCGAACTGAACAACAACCGATGGACCGTAGGCCAGACAAACATATAGAGAGCGGCAACAAGGGGGACATAGACCAATAGCCGCGACCGAAAAGGTTTCGGCGTCAGACCGATTTTTTTCAGAATCCAGCCGCAGAAATCCTGCAAAGCGAGAATGTGACAACCCCAGCCGCAAACGAAACGCCCCAGAACCAGGGTCGCCAGGATGGCCAGAGCGAAAAAGATAAAGCCGGCGTTGATCGCGCCGGACTGGAGGGTGTACATCGTTTCGGAGGGCTCAATCGGAGAGATCGTCCTCCCCGTGATGCGCCACTGAATGATATGAGCAACCATCAACAGATTCACGAGGGCGAGCACAGCCGCGCGCCAACGACTGGTTCTTGACTTGCGAATCCCGCTGCGCAGAGGAACGAACGGCCCGTTCTGCAAAGACTGGACTGCGATTTGCTGAAGCGATTTTCGATCCTGGCAGCCGGTTTTCACAACTTTCCTGCCTCCAGCCCAATGGTTTGTCGCAACAAATTCAAAAAAAGGACTCTACTTTCCCTCAAAATTCAGATATGAGGTCATCTTTTTACTCCTCCAAGGATTATCACATGTTGGCTAAAACATATATTGGTATTGCGCTCCCGCTGCTTTTGCTCCTTGCCCGGACGTTTTCAGACCCCGCACCTCAGTCCCCCGACAGCACCGGAACTCTCGAAAAGATGATCGCGACAAACGGAACGGTCACGATCGATGTCGATCTGGCCCGCCTTGGCGGAGTCCCAGCGGTCAAAGAGAAATCGAGATTGGAGACAGTGGATTTCGGTGTCGCCTCCGGTTCGTTTTTCACGATTCTGGTCTTTAACGATAATCTACGGACGGCCTTGCCGGGTACGATTGACCTTGTTCCTCAACATCCCTCGAGCCTTGCCAGGTTTTTGGGCACATCTTTCAAACAACTGGTCGTTGAGCGACTTCCTTTTGGCGAAGCGTTCGAGCTTGTCGTGCGCGATGGCAAAAGTGGTTTCGTCTTTTTCAATATTGAAGGGGACCTCTACGATTACGATCCCATCAATCACTTGCTGAATATCAGTGGTGGCCGGCTTCTGATATCAGATGAATTCGCAACCAAACTCGGCCGCATCAGGGATGCCCGGACCGTCGTCGGGAACATCTGGATCACCACGACGATGGATCCAATCGAAGTGACGAAGCTTAGCAATAGCTCCGTGCAATCAGTCGAACTCCCGGCGGCTCAGTCTGGCGCCGGCGCCGGGGCCAGCCATCGACCCGCTTTGGTCTCTGGACCTGATGTCATCGTGGGTGACTTGCCTTCGTTAATCCAATCGCAAACTGGAAGTGCCAACGGTCGCGTCGGTCTGGCTCTGGCCACCACCTCGTGCAATAACGGCGATCAACCCCTGGACTGGATGTCGCTGCAGAACAACTCGAACGATCACCCTGTCATTCCGCAAAATCTTTATCGCATGAGCGGCGGGACAACGAACAGCGACCGCTTCGAGCAAATTGGCCAATCGTGGCTCAAGCATGCCTATCTGGCATTGGAAGAAGACGCCTGCAGTTTCGGCTGCGTCACCACTGGGTGCACGACGGGCACACACCTGTGCAAGGCCTGCTCCGATCCTTATTCGGCAAGCCTGAACGGAACCCAAAGCGGCCTGGGTTCGCGGGCCTGGGTTAATCCTTTTACCGGCGCCTTTCCGGTGAGCCCGAACCCAGCCAGTCACGCCGGCCACAGCCATGACGTGACTTCGCATCGGATTCTGGTAGACGTGAACGACCTGAACACCACGCTGAATACCGGAGCGACCTACTACGGCGAAGGTCAGTATGTCACTCCGCACGAGTGGGCCTGGTGTCAGACTCATCCGGGGCAATGCAACATGTATAACAATGTCTCTTACCGCCGTTTCACTGTTACCGGCACGAGTAACTTCACCTTTGCCTCGTTTGGTGCGACCGTGCAAACGACTCCCGCCATTTATGCATGGACGGGAGCGACGGTTAATCTCTTCGAACCCGACCCGGGGAACGACGGCATCGGCTACGTGGCCTACAAGGTAACAAACCCGACCGCCGGCGTCTGGCACTACGAGTACGCCGTTTATAACGAGAACCTCGATCGTGCGATTCAATCCTTCAGCGTTCCCTTGGGATGCGGGGTCACGGCGAGCAACGTGGGGTTCCATCAGCCGCCTCAGCATCCGGCCTGGGCCAACGATGGAACGTTGAACAACGCCGGTTACAGCAGTAGCGCGTGGGTTTCCAGCCAAACCGCCAGTGCGCTCGGCTGGTCGTGCGAGACTTTCGCACAGAACCAGAATGCGAACGCGATTCGCTGGGGGACTTTGTACAATTTTCGTTTCGATTCGAATCGGCCGCCGCAGTCCGCCAATGCCAGCCTCGGCTTTTTCAAGACTGGCGCGCCAATCACCGTTACGGTCCAGGCGCCTGCTCCTGATGCCTGTGCTCCCATGAACCTCGTTACCGCAGTTTCCCGGAAAACGCACGGCCCGGCCGGATCCTTTGATATCAACTTACCTCTGAGCGGCACCCCGGGCGTGGAATGTCGCAGCAGCGGTGGAAATCAGACCCTCGTCTTTACCTTCAGCAATACGGTGGTGAGCGGCAGCGCCACCCTCACCGTGGGTAGCGGAAGCGTCTCGGGAAATCCCATCTTCAGTAGCAACACCATGACCGTAAATCTGGTCGGTGTAACCGATCCACAGAATATCACCGTGACGTTGGATGGCGTAACCGACAATTTCTCGCAAGTCTTGCCAAGCACGCCTCTGACAATGGGTGTCTTGCCGGGCGATACTAACGCGGATAGCTCGGTCAATTCCGCTGATGTCGGCCAGACCAAGTCCGAATCTGGCAATGTCGTGACAAGCGCGAACTTCCGCGAAGACGTGAACGTCGACGGCGATCTCAACAGCGGCGACGTCGGACTCGTCAAATCCAAATCGGGCACGGCTTTGCCCTAATTGGAGCACGTCTGCCGGCGTCCCATCATGAACAAAATAATCATGCGCAATAATCACTTTTTCGAAGCTGGCCTGCTTAATCCACGGATGTTTCCCAGCATCGTCCTGTGTGCAGCCGGCATACTGCTCGCGTTGCTCAGTTTTGCGACGACGCTACCGTCGGCCCCGCGCAACCAAGGCCCCGCACCCGGCAAGATTGCGCCTTGGGTGCTGCAACGGACGGCGCACGGCGCCCAAACCGAATTCCTGGTTGTCCTCGCCGATCAGGCGGATCTGACCAGCGCCCAACTCTTGCCGACCAGGGAAGCGAAAGGTCGCGCGGTGCGTGACGCTTTGTGGAACAAGGCGCAGGCTACTCAGGGGCCGCTGTTGCAATGGTTGCGCGCGCGCCACGTCGAGCATCGCCCGTATTACATCGTCAACTTGATCTGGGTGAAAGCCGGCTTTGACGTGGCACGGGCACTCGCGGCGCGTCCGGACGTGCTCCGCGTGGAAGGGAACCCTCAGATTCACAACGCGCTCCCCGAGCCGATTCCTGAGAGCGGGTCGCCGACAGGACCGAAGCAGACCGCAACGATTGAGCCTGGCATTAGCTACACGCGCGCGCCGGAAGTCTGGGCGCTCGGCTACACCGGCCAGGGTATTGTCGTCGGCGGCGCGGACACCGGCTACCTGTGGGATCACACCGCATTGAAAAGTCATTACCGGGGCTGGAATGGGAGTGTAGCCAGTCACGATTTTAATTGGCACGACAGTATTCATTCGGGCGGCGGCAGCTGCGGGGCGAATGCGCTCCAGCCTTGCGACGATAACAGCCACGGGACACACACCATGGGCACGGCGGTGGGCGACGATGGGATTACCAATCAAATCGGGATGGCTCCGGGCGCGAAATGGATTGGTTGCCGCAATATGGACCAGGGCAACGGCACGCCCGCCTCCTATATCGAGTGCATGGAATTCTTCCTCGCGCCTTATCCGGTGGGTGGAACTCCCGCTCAGGGAGATCCGGGCAAGGCGCCTCATGTTACGACTAACTCCTGGAGTTGTCCGCCGAGCGAAGGTTGTTCGGTCGATTCGCTCAAATCGGCGGTGGAAGCGCAACGCGCGGCTGGAATCATGATGGTGGCGGCCGCTCAAAATAGCGGTCCAAGTTGTTCCACCATTTTCGATCCGCCTGGAACCTACGATGCGGTTTACTCGATCGGCGCCTTGAACACCGGTGCCGATACAATCGCTTCCTTCAGTAGCCGCGGGCCGGTTCTGGCCGATGGCAGTGGCCGCCTCAAGCCCGAGCTTTGCGCGCCCGGCACGAACACCCGGTCGTCCGTCAACGCTTCTATCGCTTCCTATGGCACGAAGAGCGGCACCTCCATGGCCACTCCACACGTAGCCGGCGCGGTCGCCCTGCTGTGGTCAGCGCAACCTCTTTTGCGCGGTGACGTGGCCATGACGGAGACCATCCTTAACCAAACCGCCGTTCATATTTTGTCGAGCACGTGCGACGGCGGCGGTCCGGGCGTTTCACCGAATAACACTTATGGTTACGGCCGCCTCGATATCAAGGCGGCGGTCGATCGGGCTCTTATTCTCCTGGAAATGACCAGCGCGGTTTCGCGCAAAACCCACGGGGCGGCGGGATCTTTTGATATCGACCTGCCGCTGAGCGGCACCCCGGGCGTGGAATGTCGCAGCAGCAGCGGCAACCATACCCTCGTTTTTACCTTCACCAATAACGTGCTGAGCGGCAGCGCCAGCGTCATCGCTGGGACCGGCAGCGTCTCGGGAAGTCCCATTTTCAGCGGCAAGACCATCACTGTAAACCTGGCCGGCGTAACCGACGCGCAGAATATTACCGTTAGCTTGAACGGCGTCACCGATAGCTTTTCGCAAGTCCTTCCAAGCACGCCCGTGACGATGAGCGTGCTGCCTGGCGATACCGGGGGGGACGGCTCGGTTAACTCGGCTGATGTCGGGCAAACCAAATCCCAATCGGGCAATCTCGTGACTGGTTCCAACTTCCGCGAAGACGTGAACGTCGACGGCGACCTCAACAGCGGCGACGTTGGGCTCGTCAAATCCAAATCCGGCACGGCCCTGCCTTAGCCCAATCCCGGACCCGGCTTCCGCAGGATTTCGTTAGGCGCGGCCTAACGAGTATGCCTTTTTTTCTCCGCGTCGCGGCCCTTCGCAGTTGCATATTATTGAGCGAACGAATTCGCGACGGCAACGGCCTGCAAACGACCTTCTCTCCGGTCTCCATGACAAAAAAGTAAGGGAGAGAACGAAGCGCTCCCTAATCGACAGTCGCCATAGGTAAAACGACCTCTTTCAGGGCCGATTTTCCCAGCCTGATAACCCGGGAATCAAACAATTCAAAAATAGTGTTGACATATTTCTGCCGCCCGAGCAAAAGCGCATCCGCTAGATTGATTCAATCGAAGGAATAAAATGAAAGAAAGCCCTAAGCATTCTGGGGGCGCTGCGGTCCTGGTAAGGATCACGCTCTCTGTCGCTCTTTTCTCAACCGCTGCGATCTTACTCGCATCGAGCTTCGCGCCAACACGCGGTGCTGGCCGCCCGCAACCACAGCAACGACCGCAGGCACTGCCGGGCACACAAAAACCCGACATTCTGCGCATGATCGGTCCGGTCTCGCACAATTTAGACCTCCGGCAGCTTCCCTACCTTGCCCCCACCTATGAAAACGAGGAGCACCTCCGCACACGCTATCCGTTTCCGCGGAAGCATTCAAAACAGAGCAATGAAGCAGCTGATCCCATTCAAGCGATTGTAAAGTCTGCCATTGCTCCAAACATTCCCAGCCCGACGCAGACCTTTGCCGGGATGGGATCAGCCGACGCGTGCATCGGTTGTTTACCGCCCGACAGCGATGGCGATGTGGGACCCAACCATTACATCGAGGCAGTTAACTCATCGATCCGAATCCACGACAAGAGTGGCGCCGTTTTGGCTGGTCCGATAACCTTCAATTCGTTCTTTTCCCCGCTGGGCCCGAGCACGCCTTGCGGCAACGCCAAAAATGACGGCGATGGCCTGGCTTTCTACGATCACATCTCCGACCGCTGGGTAGTCACCGATTTTGCATTCGCAGGGTTTCCCGGAAACATGCAATATCAGTGCATCGGTGTGTCAAAAACCAGCAACCCCGTTAGCGGTGGTTGGTATCTCTACGCGGTGCAGGTCGATCCTGCCAACCCAACCTATCTCGGGGACTATCCTAAGTTTGGCGTGTGGCCCGATGCGTATTACATGTCGGCCAACCTTTTCTCTAACAACACCACGTTTAATGGCGTGCGCGTCCTTGCCTTTGATCGCAATGCCATGACCAGTGGCGGACCTGCTAACACCATCGCGTTCACGATCAACGCGGCAGATCTCGGCGATCAATACAGCCTCCTGCCCGCGACCTTCCGTACTGGCAGTCCGCCTCCCGCGGCCCAGCCCGAGTGGTACATGAGCATCAACAGCTCGGCGGTTGCAGGCACCGTCGAGACCGAGGTTTTCGTCAGACGCTTTCATGTCGACTTCGTTACCCCCGCTCTTTCTACCTTCGGTATTGGCCTAGGGCACACACCTGACGGCATCGTCACAGTCACCGGGTTCGTGGACGCCTTCACCGCTTCGACTAGCAACATTGTTCCGAACGGAACAGCCACCTCCAGCCAATTTCTCGCCACGCTCGGTGATAAGTTAATGTATCCACTTGTCTACCAAAATCTCGGTGGCGTGGAGTCCATTTACGCTGATCACACCGTCAATAATAACCTGGCCGGCACCGGACCGACGGCGATCCGATGGTATCAGTTTGACGTCACTGGAAACACGATTCCAGCGACACCCGTGCAGCAGCAAAGCTTTAATAATGGCGCTGACGGTTTATGGCGGTGGATGCCCAGCATCAACGTCGACTGGCAAGGCAATCTCGCGATTGGCTACTCCACCTCCAGCACCACGGTCAATCCCGGCATCCGTTACGCCGGCCGTTTGGCGGGCGACCCACTGAATGATCTGACACAAGGCGAAGCCACCTTGATCGCCGGCGGAGGACATCAAACCAGTACCAGTGGCCGTTGGGGAGACTATAGCGCCATGTTCGTTGATCCGACCGACAGTTGTTCGTTCTGGCATACCAACGAGTATTACACCGCCACCAGCAGCGCTACCTGGGCGACACGCGTTGGGTCATTTAAGTTTACCTCCTGCACGACTTCACCATTACCGACGCCCACCCCAACGGCGTCGCCGACGTTGACTCCAACCCCGACCCCAACTGCAACGCCGACCCCAACGCCAGCCCCGCCAACACCCACTCCGTCACCGACTCCGCCTGTTTCCGCTGGTCCCGTCACGGTCACAGCGACCGCCGCCACCGTTGGTCCGACCGATTACGCCACCGTTAAGCTGGCGTTCGACGCGATCAATGCCGGCACCCATCAGGGCGATATTGCCGTCTGGGTGATGGCGGACACGACCGAAACCGTATCGGCCGTTTTGAACGCGAGTGGCACCGGCGCGGCCAGCTACACCTCCGTCTTGATGCTGCCGAATGGGACCCGAACTGTTTCCGGCACCCTGGCCGCCGCACCACTGATCGATCTCTCGGGCGCAAAGAACGTCCGAATCGATGGATATGGTTCGATGACCCTGCAAAACCTGAGCACCGCCACGACCACCGGCACGAGCACCGTTCGCTTCATCAACGGCGCCCAGAACGATGTCGTCGCAAACTGCACGATTCTGGGATCGACAACTGCGGCAGTATCAGGGGCCGCTGGAAACATCCTGTTCAGCACGAGCACAGCCCTTCTCGGAGGCAACAGCAACAACACCGTTTCCGGAAATAACCTGGGGCCGGCGGGAGCGAGTCTGCCAACGAAGGTCCTTGTCGGCGTGGGCAGCTCGACTGCCCCAAACATCGGAAATGTGATCGACAATAACAACCTCTTCGACTTCTTCAGCGCGACGATTTCAGTCTCGGGCATCAGTGTTCAGGCCAATAACAACAACTGGACCATTTCGAGTAACCGGATTTATCAAACCGCCACCCGGACCTTCACCGGCACGGCGTTACGGTATTCCGGAATCACGATTAGCTCGGCCGGCAATATGTTTACCATCACCGGGAACAGAATCGGGTTCGGCGCGGCTGACGGAACGGGAACGACAACCATTACCGGTTCAACCAATGAATTCAGAGGCATGGACTTGCCCAGCGTTGGCGCTGGAGTCGTGACGAGCGTCCAAGGGAACGTCATTTCCGGGATTAATCAGACCACTGCCCGCAATTCCGCAACCTTTACCTCGGCCCCATTCATCGGGATGCTGTTGGGTTCGACCGATGGTACGTTCGACATCGGTTCGGTCACGGGCAACACGTTTGGTAGCCTTGACGGCTCATCCAGCATCGTGGTCAACGCGACTTCAACCACTGCCGGCACCGCTCCAGTCATTGGCATCTACGATTTCAGCTTCAGAAACGAAACGATCGCTAATAACAATATGGGAACGATCACGATCAATTCCGGCGGGACCGGGACCACGGTCGGCTTCAGGGGCTTGTACCTTCAGGGCACAGGAGGCCAGGCCCTCAGTGTGTATAACAACACGATTGGCGGCACGGCGGCCGATTCCATTATCGACAACATATCGGGCAGCTACGTCATGTACGCGATCAATACGACCGGTGCTCTGGACCTCTTCGCCAAAGGCAACTTGATTCGCAACATGACCGGAAACGCGAACGTCGGGTCAGTCGTCATGAGCGGTATCGAAATACAAACGGCAAGTGCAGGCGGCAGTACTATTTCCGGGAACACCATTCATTCGTTAAGCAACATCGTCACGGGCGGCGCCACCGGCGCCGTCTATGCTCTCGATTGCACCTTTGGAGCCAAACCGAATGTTGTGCAGGGAAATCTGATTCATTCCATATCAGTCACCTCCAGCTTTACGACTTATCAGGTCTGGGGAATTGTGATGAGAGGGTCCGGGACGGCCACTTTCAGTAACAACATGGTCCGTCTGGGTAACTTAATCACCTCCGGTTTCTCGATCGTCGGGATCAGGGATATCGTCGGGGCTACGGCTAATTACTACGACAACAGCGTTTACATTGGCGGGAGCGGGGTTGCCTCCGCTTCCAATACCTTCGCCTTGAATAGCGACGTCGTGACTAACGTCCGCAAGTTCCAGAACAATATTTTCTGGAATGCGCGCAGTAATACTTCCGGTGGAATAGCAAACGTTGCCGTCGCAGTTGGCGGAACTGCGCCCAACCCCACCGGGCTCACGAGTAACTACAACGATCTTTACGCTACGGGAGTCGATGGTGTCGTCGGCGTCTTTAACAGCACCATTCAGAACACGCTTGCTGACTGGCAAACCGCCACAGGTCAGGATGCCAACAGCATCTCCGCTGACCCATTGTTCGTTAATCCGAACGGGACCGCTGCGACCGTGGATCTGCACATCCAAACAGGTAGTCCCGCTATCGGCGCGGCCACACCTATCGTCGGGATTTCATATGACCGTGATGGTGATGTCCGCCATCCTGTGACTCCCGATATCGGAGCGGACGAACGTACGCCATACGTCGCTCCGCCGGTCCGCTGACCAGTATCGTCTCAAGAATGACGCACGGCGGCGCCGGCACGTATGATATCGATCTGACGGGCGGTAGCGGTGTGGAATGCCGAAGTGGTCCAGTGGCGGGCGATTACAAGATCGTCCTGACCTTCTCGAACAACCTGACCAACGTCGACAGTGCCAGCGTGGCCTGCGGCTCGGTCAGCAGCAGCGCCCTCGGCCCCAATGCCGACCAATATACGGTCAATCTGACCGGTCAAAACAGCTGTAACGAGCTCTACAACACCATCACGTTGACCAATGTGGATGATTCGGCCTTGAACCATAGCGACTCGGTGCTGAGCCCGCAATGGGGTCTGCTCATCGGCGACACCAATAGCGACGCGTCGGTCAACTCCGGCGATGTCGGTCAGACCAAGTCGGAATCGGGCAATACCGTGACTGGCGCTAACTTCCGCGAAGACGTGAACGCCGACGGCGACATCAACAGCGGCGATGTCGGGCTGGTGAAATCCAAATCCGGCACGGCCCTGCCTTAGCGCAATCCCGATCCTGTTTCCCGCGAAATGCCCGTTAGGCCTCGCCTAACGGGTATTTCCTTTTTATCCAGGCCAGCGCCTCTTCCCGATCACGCAAAGTTCCTTCCAGTTGCCGCGTCTCGACCGCCTCCAGGATTTCGCCGAAATGCGGTCCCGGTTTCATGCCGAGCGCGATCAGGTCGTCGCCGCTCACGAGTGGCGGCGGGATGATCGGTTCGTTCGCGAACTCCGCCTGCTTGTGTTGCAGAAATTCATAGTTGTCGAGCATCCCGTGGCTGCTCACGCAATCCACCCGATGCAGCTCGAGCTCGTCGGCAAAGGTCGGCCGCGCCATGAAGCGTTTCAGCTTCGCGATTCGCATCTTGGGCACGTCCTTGAAAACCATGTGCTGCCGGACGGCTTCGACCGTGGCCTCGATTTCCGCGCGGGAAAAGCGCAGCCGCTGCATGAGAGCCTCGGTCATTTCCGCGCCGACGCGGTCGTGGCCGTTAAAACGGATGCGACCGGCCTCATCGACCGAGCTGGTGGGCGGTTTGCCGATATCGTGGAAAAGAACGCTCAAGACGAGCGGAAGCGAGACATCGTCGGGCAAGAGTCCGAGCATCAGGCGGGTGTGGCGAAAGACGTCGCCTTCGGGATGAAACTGCGGCGGCTGGGCGCAGCCTTTCAGCGCCTCCAGCTCGGGCAGGACTTGCTTCATGAGTCCGCTCCCATCGAGCAGGTCCCAGCCGCGCCCGCGATGCGGCGAGAGAAAAATGCGCACCAGCTCTTCCCGTATTCGTTCGGCGCTGATCTCACTCATCGTCGCTGCCGCCTGCACGATCGCCTCCCAGGTGACCGGTTCGATCTCAAACTCGAGGACGGTGGCGAAACGAATGGCGCGCAGAAGCCGGAGCCGGTCTTCTGCGAAACGCTGGGCGGGATGGCCGATCGCCCTGACGATCCCGGCAGCGAGGTCCTGACGGCCGCCGACGAAGTCGATCACCGCGTCGTTAGGCGGATCGAAAAACATCCCGTTGATGGTGAAGTCGCGCCGGCGCGCATCTTCCTCCGGCGTGGAAAAGCTCACTGCCACCGGATGGCGCCCGTCGAGATAAGCGCCGTCGGAGCGAAAGGTCGCGACCTCGAATTGCCAGCCATTTTCCAGCACGACGATGACGCCGAAGTGTGCCCCGACCGCATGAGTCCGGTGAAAAATTTTCTGCACTTCTTCCGGGCGCGCGTCGGTCGCGATGTCGATATCCTTGGGCGCCTGGCCGCGGACCAGATCGCGCACGCAGCCGCCGGCGAAGTAAGCGATGTGCCCGGCTGCGCGCAGCCGATCGACGAGCGTGCGCGCGGTCGTTTCCATCGGCGTCATCGGATGCACGGTCCAAGGTCGCTGTTCGGCCGTGGACTGTCGAGGCTCGGGTAGCGCACACGTCTCGTGTGCTGGTCGCGCTGTTTCAGCGCGACGAACTTTTCTCAAGTGATCAGCGGCACAGACCGATTCGGGCCGAACAAAGTTCGCGAACGCGAGACGCCTTCGCCAGCACACGAGACGTGTGCGCTACCCGGCGTTCGTCCGCGCATCGCGAAAGGAATAGATGACAAAGCAGACGACCGCGATGCAGATGCAGGAATCGGCCACATTGAAGGCCGGCCAAGGATCGGCGAGGGGGAGATGCAAATTGAAGAGCAGAAAATCGATGACGTGACCGTGGAGGAGGCGGTCGGTGAGATTGCCGAGGACGCCGGCCATGAGCAAGCCGAGCGCGACACGCCGCCACGGGTCGGACGGTTCGCGGCGCGAGAGCAGGACGGTCACAACGACAAGCGCAACGCAAGAGAGTGCGATGAAAAAGCCGTTGTTGTTGCGGAAGGAGCCGAAGGCCGCGCCCGTGTTGGTCACGTGCACGAGTGCGAAGAAACCGGGGATAAGCGTGTGAGGTTCCGAAGGATCGATGAAGCGGAGAACGAGACACTTCGTCAGTTGGTCGAGCGCATAGAGCGGCAGGCTGAGGAGGAGAAAAATTTTCATGATGGCGCGCCGATTCTTCTCCGGGGAGCGCACGCGCCCTCGCGTGCCCTTTGCGGCGCCTCGCCGCGAAGCCTTCGGACCACGCCGGGCGTTCGGCGCGGCGCCGAACGCAGCACGCGAGGCGCGTGCGCTCCCCGGAACTCGCGGACGCGCTTCATCGCTGGTCGACAACCGTGGCGCAGCGATCGCACAATTCCGGATGAGTGGGGATCGTCCCAACGGCGGCGCGATGCCGCCAACAGCGCGCGCATTTTTTGTGCGGCGTTAAGGAGATGGAAGCGGCCGGTTCTTTGGCCGGCTCGAGGGTCAGGTCGCTGAGGATGAAGAATTCCTCCAGTTCTTCGCGCGGGATGGAAGTGATGAAGCACTTATCGCACTGCAGAACCACCGCGGCTTCGAGCGCGTTACCGATCAACTTTTCCTGGCGCGCCTTTTCCACTGCCTGGCCGATAACGCCGCGGAGTTGGAGAAGTTCCTCGACCTGCTCCCGCGCGGCCTTGTCGCGCAGGTTGCCTTGCGATTCTGGAAACAATTGCAGGTGAATCGAATCTTTGCCGCCAAGATAACTCCACGCCTCTTCCGCGGTGAAAACGAGGATCGGAGCGAGCAACCGGCAAAGCGCCTCGAAGATCTCGCGCATGGCCGTTTGCGTGGCCCGGCGCCGCGGCGCATCGACCGCGTCGCAATACATACGGTCCTTCGTGATGTCGACGTAGAGGCTGCTCAAATCGACCGCGCAGAACTGGTTAAGCGTATGATAAACCTTGTGGAATTCGTAAGCAGCATAAGCGGCGCGGCATTCCTCGATCACCTGGTGCAGGCGATCGAGAATCCAGCGATCGACGAGGGTTAAATCTTCCTTCCTCCTTTCCTGCGTTCCTGATTCAAAATCAGAGAGATTGCCTAACAAAATCCGAAGGGTGTTGCGAATTCGCCGGTAGGTGTCGCCCAGGCGCGTGAACATTTCCTCCGAGAACGGGACGTCATCCGTGTAATTAACGCTGCTGACCCATAGTCTGACGAGATCGGCGCCGTGCCGGCCGACGAAATGGCCCGCGTCCATCGGCTTGCTGTAGGTGTTCGACTTGGAGATTTTTTTGCCGTCGACGTCGACCACGAAGCCATGCGTGACACAGATCCTGTAAGGCGCCCGATCGTGCAGCGCCACGCTCGTCATGAGCGAGGATTGGAACCAGCCGCGATGCTGGTCGGTCGCTTCCAGATACATATCGGCCGGATCGCGTAACGCAGGATTGGTTGCGCAAACCGCCTGGTGCGAAACGCCGCTGTCGATCCAGACGTCGATCGTGTCGTTGCGATGGCGCGTGCCTTCGGGAAGACCAAGCTCGCGCGCGAGGGCAACGTCGTCGAGCTCGAACCAGATGTTGGAGCCGCGTTGCGCGACCAGGTCGGCGAGTCTCCGGATCCATTCTGGATTGAGGAGCGGCCGGCCGTCGGCGGTATAGAAAACAGGCAGCGGCACACCCCAGCTGCGTTGGCGCGAAATAACCCAATCGGGCCGCGACTCCACCGTGCCGGCGATGCGATTCTCGCCCCAGGCGGGAAGCCAGGTGACCTTGGTGATGGCGTCGAGCGCCTCTTTACGCAGGTCGTCGATGCGAATAAAAAATTGTTCGACCGCGCGAAAGATGATCGGGGTTTTGGAGCGCCAGCAATAAGGATAGGAATGCTGGTAGGGCCGCTCGGCGATAAGCATACCGCGAGCGCGCAGCAGCCTGACGATGTCGGCATTGGCGTCGAAAACGTATTTGCCGACCAGCTCGGGCAGGCCGACTTCCGCGGTGTAGCGACCCGAATCGTCAAGCGGCGAAAGGATGGGGAGGCCGTTCATTTTCCCTAACGAGTAGTCATCTTCGCCATGTCCGGGAGCGATATGGACGGCACCGGTGCCGCTGTCCATGGTCACGAAATCGGCCGTCAGAACGATCGCGGTCCGCGGCAGGAATGGATGTTGCACGCCGATGCCCTCGAGCTTGTCGCCGGGAAAAGTTGTCCCTGTAGCCGGGGTCGCTGACCCCGGTCCGGATGCGGTGTCGCCAGAGTTGCCAGGGTCAGCGCCCCCGGCTACAACGAAGCCCGTGGCGGCGCTGAATTGTGCGACCAATTTCTCCGCCAGCACGAGCGTCTCCGAGTCGCCCCCGCGCCTGAATTCTTGCGCGACGTAACGCTCTTTCGGATGCACCGCGATGGCGAGATTGGCCGGAAGCGTCCACGGCGTGGTTGTCCAGATAACGATGCTCGCCTTCTCTTTCAACGGCCCGGTCACGATGGGAAACTTGACCCAGACCGCGGTGTCCTCGCGGTCCTGGTATTCGACCTCGGCCTCGGCCAGCGCGGTCTGCGCACCGGTGCTCCAAAAAACCGGTTTCATCGATTGATAGACGAGACCGCGCTCTACGAAGACCGCGAAGGCGCGCAAGATCTCGGCTTCGTAGGCGGGATTCATCGTCAGGTAGGGATGTTCCCAGTCGCCAAAGACGCCGAGGCGCTTGAATTGTTCGCGCTGGATGTCGATGAATTTTTTCGCAAAGGCCTCTGAGCGCTGCCGCACTTCGAGCGGCGAAAGGCCGCGGGCTTCCTTCACCACCTTGTATTCGATCGGCAGGCCGTGGCAATCCCAGCCCGGGACGAACGGGGCGCGGAACCCGGCCATGGTTTTCGATTTCACGACCAGATCCTTGAGAATTTTGTTGAGCGCGGTGCCCATGTGCACGTCACCGTTGGCAAAGGGCGGGCCGTCGTGGAGGACGAAGAGTTCCGCCTCCCTGCGCGCCGCCTGGATTCGCTCGTAAAGCCCCTGCTCCCGCCACGACCGGAGGATCTCCGGCTCGCGCGCTGCCAGCCCGGCTTTCATCGGAAAATCCGTTTTCGGCAGGTTGAGGGTGTCCTTGTAATTCTGGCTCATCGCAGAGCGGCGACGCTAACATTGACCCCCGGAAAAGCAACGCACCGGCGGGCGCCTCTGTCAGGGATCACCCTGGCAGACAGCCCTAACGAACTCACGGGAGAAGCCCACTTAAATCTTTTAATTTTGCCCGCGCGCAGAAATGACTAAACTCGCCCCCGATGCAGACAGTTTTTTGCCGCTCGTGAAACGTTTTCTCCCTTTCCTCATTATCGTGACGGTGGCGCTGCTCACCGTCGGGATCGCGACGACAGTTTACCGCAAGAAGGTCAAGCCGGCTTCCAACCCCGGCGCCGCCGGCTCTCTGCCGGCGGCCGGCACAACGATGGAAGAGAAAGAGGACAACAGTTTGCACGTCCGCGGCCCACGCGACGCACCCGTCACGATGGAGGTGTATGGCGATTTCCAATGTCCCTCCTGCGCCAGCGCCTCCCATGCGATCGACGAATTGCAGAAACAATACGCGCAACAGCTGCGAGTCGTTTTCTATGAATTCCCGCTCGCCATGCATAAGCACGCGGTCGAAGCGGCCATGGCAGCGGAGGCCGCCGGTTTACAAGGAAAATTCTGGGAGATGCACGACTCGCTTTACCAATATCAAGACATTTGGAGCAAGGTGTCCGATGTCTCGCATTTCTTCGAGGCCTACGCTGAATCGAGCGGACTCGATGTGGCCCGTTTTCGGGCCGATCGAGAGAGCACGGACGTGCAGGCGCGGGTCAAGGCGGAAGGGGACGCGGGAGCGGCGCGTGGGGTGAAAAATACCCCGACGATTTTTGTGAACGGCACCGAAATGCGAAACGGCTTTACGCTCGACCAATTGAAAGAAACGATCGATGCCGCTCTGGCGGCTCAAAAGAAGTCCTGATCATGGCGTCAAAGAAATATTCGCACGAGAAAGGGGCCGGTGGAGCGAGGCCCGCCGTGATCGTTTTCTGGATCATGGCCTGCGTTGCGCTCGCCGGTCTGGCAGATGCAACCTTCCTGACGGTCTCGCACCTAACCGGGGACGATGCCGTTTGCGGCTCGTTAGCTGGCTGCTCCGCGGTGCTGGGAAGCGCTTATGCGACGATCCGGGGGATTCCGACGGCGGCGTTCGGAGCAGTGGCTTATTTCACCGTTTTCAGCACGGCCGTTCTAGCTGCGTTCGGCTATGCGGGGGTCCGAAAATTTCTTGTCCTCGCGGTCTCGGCGATGTTTATCGCATCCTTGTACTTCCTCTACCTGCAGAGCTTCGTCCTGCATGCCTTTTGCCCTTTTTGTCTCTTTTCGGCAGCGATGACTTTTCTCCTCGCCGGGCTCCTCCTGGCGGCACCGACCGATCGCTGATCTGCGGCGCTTCGCCCGCTTCTCCTGCCGCGCGTTACAAAGCGCTCCGCGGTTGGACTTTAAGTCTAGCATTACAAAATTATTATGAGAAATGGAATGACATTTTGGCCTAAAATCAGATAGCCTCCATAACAAGTAAAAAAAGCGTGAACGCTTTGTACAACTCATACAAAAAGAAAATAACAGATTAAACATGAAAAAAAGGTCATCTTCACGAGGCGGGTTCTTTAATTTGCACGTCTTGTTCGGACTCATGCTCAGCAGTGTCGGCGTCTTTCTGGCGCTTTTGGCGTTGAGCATCAATTCAAGCTCAACTGCTGTGGCAGCTGGAGGCAAACCAAACAACGGGGTCACCGTTATCAATTCGTACCATAACGACGTCTCCTCCGCCTTGCGCGACGTGGTGCCTTGGCCGGAGCAGATGTTGGCGCGACACGAAGCGGCGGAAAACCCTTCCATTCTCATTCCACACAAAAATGCGCCCGACACCACCGTGCAAAAGCAGTCGCTGCTCGGTCGGCTGGCTCCTAGTATCCCGGCTCCGATCCTCAACTTTGCCGGCATCCCTTTCCCCGGTGTCAGTTGTAACTGCGCTCCGCCGGACACGGACGGCGAAGTGGGTGCAACCCAATACGTCCAGATGGTAAATGAGGGTTATCAGGTCTTTAACAAGGCGACCGGCGCTTCCGAACTGGGACCAAACAGCATCGTCTCGCTCTGGTCTGGGTTTGGCGGTGTCTGTCAAACGAGCGGCTTTGGCGATCCGATTGTGTTGTATGACCAGCTGGCCAATCGCTGGATCATCAGCGAGTTCGCCGGCGCCGGTAGCATCCCGACGGACGAGTGCATCGCGGTTTCGACGACGAGTGACGCGACCGGCACCTATAATCGCTATGGGTTCCATATCGGGAGCAACTTCTTCGATTACGAGAAAATCTCGGTCTGGCCAGACGCCTACTACATGAGCGCGAACATCTTCAACTCCTCGGGCACATCCTACCTTGGTCCTCAGGCGTATGCGATGGACCGCGCCAAAATGCTGACTGGCGCGCCCGCGACCTTGATCGCGATGCCGATTTTGGGCTCCAACTTCCCGCCCATGCTCCCAGCGGACCTGGATGGTTCGACGCCGCCGCCAGCGGGCGCGCCGAACTCGTTCGTTCTGTGGCCCAGCAACAACAGCTATCGCGTATATCATTTCCATGTGGACTTCGCCGTTCCGGCCAACTCCACTTTTGCGCTCTTCGGTTCTTCGCCGGCGGCGCCTTTCACGACGCTTTGCCCGACGACCCGGGACTGCGTGCCAGCCCTTGGCGCGAGCACAGCCGGGAACAAGATGGATGATCTGGGCGATCGGTTGATGTTCCGTCTGCCATACCGCAACTTTGGCGACCACGAATCTCTCGTCCTCAACTACACCGTTAGTTCGGGAGGCGTGGGCGGCGTTCGCTGGGCGGAACTTCGCGGCATAACCGCTGGTCCGGTGACAACCTTCCAGGAAAGCACCTATCAGCCGGATTCGACCTATCGCTGGATGGGAAGTGTCGCGATGGACCAGCAAGGCAATATGGCCCTTGGTTACAGCGCCTCCGATGCGACTATCCATCCGAATATTCGCTACACGGGCCGTTTGTCGACTGACCCTCTCAACACCCTGCCACAGGGCGAAGCAACGCTGATTGCGGGCAACGGTTCACAAACCGCCACAAGCAATCGCTGGGGTGACTACAGCGACATGACGGTTGACCCGGTGGACGACTGTACCTTCTGGTATACGAACGAATACTACGACACGACCAGCTCGTTTAACTGGCGCACGCGCATCGGCAACTTCAAGTTTACCAGCTGCGGTGGCGCCGGTGGTGTGACCCTGGTGAGCACGGCCTCGAGGCTGACTCACGGGGCGGCCGGTAGCTTCGATATCGGCATGCCCTTGGCCGGCACGTCGGGAGTTGAAAATCGCAGGTCCAACACCTATAGCGCCGTCTTTACCTTCAATACGGCGGTCACTTCTGGCCAGGCCGTAGTTCTCGGCGGCACCGCCACGGCGGGAACGCCGACCTTCAGCGGCAATGAGATGAGAGTGCCTCTGACGGGCGTCGCAGATGTTCAGACTGTGACAATTCGTGCGAGAGATATCAACGGAGACGGACAACAGCATGGAGACGTTCCGTTTGGCTTCCTCGCGGGAGATGTGAATGGCAACCGCGTGGTCGACAAGCCTGACCAGCAGCAAGTCACTGCGGACAAAGGACAAGGAGTTAGCGGCGCAAACTTCCGCGACGATATCAATCTGAGCGGCAGGGTCGACCGGCAGGACATCCAGGCGGTCAAGGCCAACAAAGGCCACAGCATCCCGTAACAGAGATTACGTAACTATCGCCTCTGGGAGTCGTCCCATCCGACTCCCAGAGCTCGCGAGGAAACTCGTGAACGAGGGGCATTCAACGAACTCGCTGGATGCTCTTTTGTGCTTTTCCAGCCTAACGGCAAACGGCGAAAGGATTTTACTCCCCGGCCGCGCAAAGAGATGACCCCCAGTTCAGGCAGAGCGCGTCGCCGATCTCGGCGATGATTTCGATCTTCGTCGGATGATAAAATCCGCATCCTCGAAGCTGATTGATCGTGGGCTCATGGTCGATCGCCTAAGCCGACAGATGGATCAGATTGGCCGCATCGTTGCAAAGTAAGCCGGCGCTGATTAGTCGCGCCGTTTTCGCATCCGCCCAGAACTCGGATTCGTCACGGTGATTCCAAGCTGCGAGAACGACGACGAAACACGGGTCCGAACGGACGCGAGTTCGGGCCTGTCGCCGTGCGGCTGAATTCCGAGGCCATGTTTTACGAGGTGTGGAACTAAAAATCCCGCCGCAGCAGAAAGGCTCCGCGCCGACGTGACAACAAAGGAATCGGGCAGCGACAAATAGGATGACGCGCGGCGGTATCAGGAAAACCGTCAAGCCAGATAGCGAAAGTTTTTCAAAAGAAGTATTGACGTCTTTTCGCTTTTCTGTCTAAAAAAGCTTGGCGGGATGTAGAAAGCCCCTTGGATTGATACGCTTCCGGCCTTTTCAGCTAAACTGCCACGTCAGCCCAAAATGTTCCATGAAAAAGAAATCTTCTCAATCCGCCTTCTTTAATATCCGAGTCATAATCGGTTTGTTCGTCGGCCTGACCGGCGTCTTTCTGGCGCTGCTTAGCTTTGGGGTGTTCTCCAAAGCGACCGCTCAGGCGGCCGATCAAGCACAACCCAGTTCTGGTTCACCGGAAGTAGTCCAGATGGTCGGCCCTGTCCGTCTCGACCAGGATTTACGCACCCTCCCTTACATCGCCCCGAAGCGCGAGTTCGAGGAGAGAGTCATGACCCGCTATCCCCACCCAGGGACCGGGCAGACCGTGTTGGGACCTTCGCAGAAATGCCCTGATCTGACGGCGACCCTGCTCAAGAGTGTTTGGCAGCCAGCGCCGACCATCCCGTCCCCGCTCCTGACCTTCGAGGGGGTGGCTGAAGCGCAGAGCGGCTGCGGTTGCGAACCGCCGGACACCAATGGAGATGTTGGTCCGAATCATTACGTCGAAGCAGTCAACAGCTCGTTCAAGGTTTTTGACAAAAACGGCAACGCCCTGGCGGGCCCGACGACCTACAACTCACTCTTTGCCCCTTTGGGTGGAAGCACTCCTTGCGGTGCGAACCAAAACGACGGTGACCCTTTTGTATTCTATGATCCTCTTGCTGACCGCTGGGTGATCAGCGACTTCGCGTTCCCCTCGCTTCCTGGCTCTGGGCCGTTCTATCAATGCATCGCCGTGTCTCAGACCGGCGATCCAGTCGCCGGCGGCTGGTTTCTCTACGCGTTGCAACATGAGCCTGCGCACTCCAATTGGGTAGGTGATTACCCCAAGTTCGGGTTTTGGAATAACCCACAGCCTGGCGGCGCCTATTTCCTCACGCTCAATTTGTTTTTTGGCCCCACCCTTGGGCCTTTCGAAGGCGTCCGCGTCTATGCGCTCGACCGCGCCAGCATGTTAAGTGGTGGGCCGACTAACGCTGTCGGGTTTACCATCCCTCTCGCCGGCGTGGGCGATTCCTACAGCCTGGTTGCCGCGACCTTTCGCACCGGCAATCCGCCACCCGCGGGCCGAGATGAATTTCTCCTGGCCGTGGACAGCCCGGCGACTCAAGGCGTAACCCTAACCCAGGTGCATGGCTGGCTTTTCCATGTCGATTTTGCTAACCCGGTAAATTCAACTTTGGGCCTTGGCGTTAACCACACTCCGAACGCCGAGATCACAGTCAGCGGATTCATCGACGCCTTCACCAATAGCGCTGGTTTTACGATCGTGCCCCAGCAGGGAACTACTTCAAAGCTGGACAGCTTGGGCGACAAAATCATGACGCCGGTAGTTTACCAGAATCGCAACGGTACGGAGTCGTTGTGGGCGTCTGGCACCGTTTGTACCGAGGCAAACTGCACCGCTCCAACGGGTGTTCGCTGGTATCAGTTCAATGTTACCGGCGGTGCATTTCCCGGTTCCGCTCTTCAACAGCAAACCTGGACCAATAACAACGACGGTTTATGGCGCTTCATGCCCAGCATAGCAGTGGATGCATGCGGCGATACGGCTATCGGTTATTCGACCTCGAGCACCAGCCTGTTCCCAGGCATTCGGTATGCCGGGCGTCTTGCCGCTGACCCGCTAAATAACCTTAGCCAGGGGGAAGCCGTGATGTTCAACGGCACTGCGAGCCAAACCTCAAACCGGTGGGGAGATTATAGCATGACCACCGTTGATCCCGTCGATGGCGCAACCTTCTGGCATGCGAACGAATACTATACGACACTCAGCAGTTTCAACTGGCACTCGCGCATCGGAAAGTTCAAGTTCGACAGCTGCGGTGGCGGTGGCCAGGCTAACCTGGTCAGCGCAGCTTCCAGACTTACCCATGGCAGTGCCGGAAGCTTCGACATTGCCATGCCGCTTAGCGGCACGTCAGGGGTTGAAAATCGCGACTCTAGCACTTACACCGCGGTTTTTACCTTTGACACGGCCGTGACCTCCGGCAATGCCGCTGTGGCTGCTGGCACCGCCACGGTGGGGACGCCGACCTTCAGCGGCACTGAGATGAGAGTGCCTCTGACCAGCGTGGCCGATGCTCAGGTTGTGACAATTCGTGTCCGGAATATCAACGGAGACGGACAACAGCATGGAATTGTTCCGTTTGGTTTCCTTATGGGGGACGTGAACGCCAACCGCTTGGTCGACAAGCCTGACCAGCAGCAAGTCACTGCGGACAAAGGACAAGCAGTTAACGGCGCAAACTTCCGCGACGATATCAATCTGAGCGGCAGGGTCGACCGGCCGGACGTCCAGGCGGTCAAGGCCAACAAAGGCCACAGCATCCCGTAACGAGATCGCGTAACTATCGCCTCTGGCAGTCGTCCCATCCGACTCCCAGAGCTCGCGAGGACGCCCTTTGTGCTTTTCCAGCCTCACGGCAAACGGCGAAACGACTTTACTCCTCGGCCCGCGCAAAGGGATGACCGCCCAGTTTCCGGCAGAGCGCGTCGCCGATCTCGGCGATGATTTCGATCTTCGTCGGATGATAAAACTCTGCATCCGCGAGCTGATGGATAATGTGCTCATGGTCGATCGCGTAAGCCGGCAGGTGGATTAAATTGGCCGCATCGTTGCAAAGTAAGCCGGCGCTGATTAGTCGCGCCGTTTTCGCATCCGCCCAGAACTCGCCGAAGCCAAAGTCGTCGCCCGCCAGGTGCAGCTTGCCGATATCGCGACTTTCCGCGGCCGCGCTCACAAGTTGGTGTCCAAGCTTTTCCGCATCGACCGGAGCGCAACCGGCAAAGGCAAACTCCGGGTCGGAAAAGATGACTTCGATATTGGAGCGCTTGGTCCATTTGCGATCGCCATCACTACATGCGTTCTCCGCCGCGATTCCGGCTTCGATGTGCGCGTGATGCACCACCATGCGCAAACCCGCGACGTCTCCCGCGGCAAAGATGTGTTCCTTGCCCTTGACCCGCATGTCGTCCCCGATTTCGAGCCGCCCGCGCGCATTCAGCTCGATGCCGGCCGCTTTCAACCCGAGGTCATCCACGGCCGGGCGGCGGCCCGTCGCGAGCAGAATCCTTTCGGCCACGATCGGGCCAGGCGATCCCAGACCGTCGCCTGCGACGACGAACATCCCCGCATGGTCGCGCGTCACGTGCGCGACATCGTGATGAGTCAGAACGCGGATGCCTTCTCGCTCGTAAATCGACGCGATCCGTTCGCCAAACTGCGGCGGAAATTCCATCAGGATTCCCGATCGGGAGACGAGCGTCACAGCCGAGCCCAGGCGCGCATAACGAAGAGAAAACTCGAGCCCAATCGCGCCGACACCAATGATTGCAAGCGATTGGGGGATGCGCTCGTTGCGCAAAATCTCATCGCTCGTCCACACCCCATCCCACGCCAAATCCAGGCCGTCAATTTTCGGAAGAACGGTCACGGAACCGGTCGCGATGATTGCGGCGTCAAAGGCGTGGCGTTTTCCCTCGCTCACCACTTCCTGGCCGCTTACGAAGGAAGCGTGGGAGCGAATGATGGTGAAGGTATCGCTCGCCCGCTTGCGGATTTCCTTCTGCCGATAAACCCGAAATTTCTCTATCTCGCCATCCTTCCAGCGACACAGCTGCCTCAAGTATTCGTTAGGTTGTTTTGGTTTGACCTCCAACCAGCCGTGTTGTCTCGCGTGATGCATGGCGTCGATCGGTTCGAAGAGCGCTTTCGACGGCATGCAGCCGGCATTAATGCAGAGCGAGGCGTGGTCTGCGTTATCCCCCATGAAAAAGAGAACCCGCGCGCCCAGCTCCGAGGCGATGCGTGCTGCTGTAAATCCTGCGGAGCCGCCGCCCAGAACCGCGATCGTTTTCATCTTGCTCAACTGTCAATCACTTTGGCTGCCCTTGAAAATCCGAAAGAGAAAGAGAAGCTAAGTCAGGAGGAGGGATCGCGCCCAATTGCCGAATGTGCGTCTGGTGCACTGATCTTTCGATCTGATGGTGGGGTGCGGGTTGGCGTTGCTCGTGCTGTCGATCGTGGCGGCCTGGCTTTGCCGGAGGCACCGGCCATCTGCCCGACCGCCGATGGTTCCTGCGCTCGTTAGTCGTGTGTGGGGCACTTGTTTTCGTCGCCATCGAAGCCGGCTGGATGTTGACCGAACTCGGCCGTCAACCCCTCATTCCGGTAGCGGGCGAAACGCCCGTCAACTACTTCGGATTCGGAGGCAGGGCTGCGCGGCGTGCTTTATCGAGCAGCTTTCCCCACGTTTTGTTGTAGGGATGAACTTTTTCCACCCGCTTCCCGTCACAATAGATGGGACGACCTTCGTTGGCCCATTTGAAGATCGAGCCTTCCAGGTTCAGAACATGGGTGTAGCCGGCGCGGGCCAGCGTCTGCGCGAAAGCGCCCGACCGAAAGCCGATGGAACAATATGTGACGATCGCTTGATCCTTGGGGAATTGAATGGCTGAGGCCGGCGAACCCGGCTGAACCCGCTGCGCCTCCTGCAGATGGCTCACTTCGAATTCGGCGGCGGTGCGGACATCGAGCAGGACGGGCCGCGGGCGCTTTGCGTCCTGTAACCAGATCGCCAACTCCGCCGGTGTGATCCGTTTCATTTGCGGAAAGTCATGCGCGATTTTCCAATCAACGATTGACCAACCAAGTCCGTGACATGAGACAGCCAGCATAGCGAAAAGCGCGAAACCGAGGCGAGCGAGGAAGCGAGAAAAACTCATGCGTGACTTTTGGTTTGAAACTCTCGCAGAGAAGCGATCGTCTTCGTCCTCCTTTTCTTCCTCGAAATTCCCTGCGAATTGAGAACGACGACGCGGAGGAAGGACGAGCAGGCAGCGACCATCGGGCATTTATGAGACGCCGGCCTTCCAGACGGAGCCGTGTAGCAGCAGCGCCAACTCAACTGCCCGCCGCGCGCAGACCACGCCCCAGCCCTGGCGATCGACCGGCACGCCCGGAACGCGTTCGGCCGTGTCGATGAGGATGCGTTTGATTTGCGGAGGGCTCAGGCGCGGATTTGCCTCCAACATGCAGGCGATGATGGAAGAAACAATCGGCGCCGCGAACGAAGTCCCATCGACATATTTGTAATGCTGATTGATAACGTTGCCCTCGCGCAATTTCACCGAGATCAATTGCCGCACTAAGTGGATCGGCAATGAATTCGACTCGTCCAGATCCTTGTCCAGCCCGGGCCGGCTCTCAATCACGGCGCGCAGATCTTCATCTGCCGTCGCATTGAGCTTGGAATACAACTCCGCTTCTTCAGCGGTCGGTGTGTCCAGTAAAATGGGCGCCGCGACCCAGATTCCGGGGGCAATCACTTCGGGCTTCTGCAATCCGTCAATCGTGGGCCCATAAGAGGACCGGTACATACCTCGTCGCGCCCGGTCCATCGAGTTCTGATCATCCAGCCCTCCCACGGCGATGCAGGATGGAGCGCTCGCGGGCGGCAGCACCGGATGACCTGGAAGGTGCCCGGAGTTGCCGACAGCGCAGACAACGGTCACACCAGCGCGCGCGCAATGTTCCACCGTCTCAGACAGGGGATTAGTAAGATAGCTTCCTTCAAAGTCGCCGCCGGCCGAGATGTTAATCGCTCGAATCCGGTGTTCGTTCGCATGGGCCAGGACCCATTCCAGCCCCTTTTGAATCTCGTCTTCGCTGATGTGGCCGGTCCGGCCGATTTTAACCAGGACGACGTTGGCGTCCGAAGCGATGCCGCGATAGAATCCTTCCGCCAGTCCACCGTTTCCGGCCGCGACCACTGAAGTCATCATTCCGTGCCAGCTGGCCACGTCATTCGTTTCGAGTGAAGTCTCGTCCCCGTCCTCGGCAAAAATGCTGTGATAGGCGAGAATACGATTGCGCGGCGTGGTGAGATCGGGGTGCGCATAAAATCCCGAGTCCAGAAACGCAATCGTCACGCCCCGACCAGTAAACCTCTCGTCCGCGTCCATGCGCAGGGGAGTGGGCAGGACAAAGTCGTTCTGCTCAAAGATTCTGGCATGTGATTCGATCTGACGCTGCGCGCGACTGAAAAGCTCGACACAGCGGCCGCAAACCTTGCCATCGTCCGTCGCGACGGCGTTTGGCAAAATGATCGATTGCAAACTCTCGGGCAGCGTTGCGATCGAAAACAAATCGCCAGGCACCGCGCGGCCGCAGACCGGGCACAGGACCGCCGGAGACTCGTTCGGGCCCGCTGCTTTCTCGCCCATCTCGACACTGTCTTTCATCTCAACAGCCTGCTCGCGCGGCCTGCTCCAGGAAGTTCCTCGATCGCAGCGGTAGAGAGTTTCGGACCGCCCGGTCCGCCGCCAGGCTCGCGCATTTATGACTCACTCTGCTGGCCATCGCGATAATGAATGACCTTGACCTTCTCCAGGGTGACAAGACCGCCGCCCATCATCTGGTCGAGGAATGGGAGGAGCGTCTTCACTTTCTCCTCCGTATCGACGATTTCAATCACCAGCGGCAGATCCATCGAGAGCCGGAGAATTTTCGCGGTGTGGATGCGGCTGGCGGCGCCGAAACCCATCGGGCCGCGCAGGACGGTCGCGCCAGCCAGATGCAGTTCGCGCGCTTTCAGCACGATCGCCTCGTAAAGCGGTTGGTGCTGCCAGCGATCGCTTTCGCCGATGTAGATGCGGAGAAGGAGTGCGTCTTCTGGAAGTTGCATGAAAAATTAGCCTAACGAGGCAGTAGAATGAGCGCGGCGCTTCGGCCCAGCCAGACCGCCACCAGACAACAGACCAATGAGAGGACAGAATTCAACCCGGCCCGGAGCCAATCGCCGTCCCGCGCCAGTTCGAGCGTTTGCAGGCTGAAGGAAGAGAAGGTGGTGTAGCCGCCACAGATTCCGATCATGATGAACTGCCGGACGCGCGGACTGACCAGAAACGGTCCGCCCGGATCAGTCATGGTCGCGAAAAAACCGATCACGAACGAGCCGGTCACATTCACGAACAGGGTCCCAAGCGGAAACGTCTCGCCCACCCGTTCCGCCACCAGCCCCGACGCCCAAAAACGCGCGCCGGTCCCGAGCGCTCCGCCAAGCATGATCCATAAATATGCGAGCATAAAAAAACTCCAACCGTTGCTTCTATATCCGAAGCAACAGTAGGAGTCATCAGCTCATGCGGTTCTCTCCCCTTCCGGCGGAAACGGCAAACTCCATTGCCGTGAGCGCACTATAAGGACGCGCGGCACATCTTCAAGCCGCGCTAAACCAGCGCGCCACCGCAGCTCGAGCCGGCGCCGGCGGTGCAGCCGAAGCAATGGTCGCCGGTTTGGATCTCGCGATGCTCAACTTCGGCCGGGTCAATCTCCCAGAGGCTGAGCGCCCGATCGGAATCGCGCCATTGCATCTTCAGCATCTGGTTGAAGTCGCAGTCGAAGACCTCGCCCCGCCAGCTGACGTTGATGGTATTGCGGCACATCAGACCATTCACCGTCGCGGGATTAAAGGCATCGTTCAGCAACGCCATGTAATCGGCGAGTTGGCCGTTGTTTTTCAACCAGGAGGCAAAACGCGCGATTGGGAGATTGGTAATGCTGTAGAGTTTGTTGAAGACGATCCTGAAATGATCCTTCAATTCGCGCTTGTAATCCTCTTCCAGTTCCGCCTGAGGACCGGGCAGGAAGGCGCCGTTCGGGTTGTAAACCAGATGGAGCGGAAGGGCCGGGTCGATTCCGTAGCCTAACGAATTCAAAAGTTGCAGCCCCTTGATGCTGCCATCGAAGACGCCCTCGCCCCTCTGGGCGTTGACGTTCTCCGGCGAGTAGCAGGGCATCGAGGCGATGATCTCGATCTGGTGGCGGGCGAGAAATTGCGCGTAGTCCTCAAAGCCCGGTTCGAGCAGGATCGTTAGGTTGCAGCGGTCGATGATGTGCCGGGGCGGGGTGAGCGATTTCAGGCGCTCGACGAAATATTTGAAGTCGGGAATCATCTCCGGCGCGCCGCCGGTCAGATCGACGGTGGGGATGTCGGTTTTGGCCAACCAATCGATCACGCGATCGATCGTTTCGCTGGTCATGATTTCCTTGCGCTTCGGTCCGGCGTTCACGTGGCAGTGGATGCAGGTGAGGTTGCAAAGTTTGCCGACATTGATCTGCAAAATCTCCGTGCGCGTGTGACGGAGAGGCAGGTCGTGCTCGGCCAGTTTCCGGGAGAAACTGTTGCTAGCGGTCAGATTCATAGGTTGCGCAACAGAACATACGCCCCCGCACTGAGGAGCGCAGCGCACGGCAAAGTCACGATCCACGAGAGCGCGATGTTGAACATGACGCGCGAATTGGCCTGGCCGGTCGCGAGTCCGATGCCGAAGAGCGAGCCGACGGAGACGTGCGTGGTCGAGACCGGCAGACCGAAGAGGCTGGCGATGACGACCAGAATTCCGGTCGCGAGGTTGGCGGAAAATCCCTGGCCGTGATTCATCGCGGTGATTTTGTGGCTCATCGTTTCCGCGATTCGGCGCGAATGGAGGAGACCGCCGATCGCCATCGTCACCGCGACGGCGAAAAATCCCCAGCGCAGATCGAGCGCCGGGAGGAGGAGGAGGAGGGCGACGATTTTCGGCGTGTCGTTCAAACCGCGCGCGAAGCTGACCACGCCGCCACTCAAAAAATGCGCGCCGTCCATCAGGCGCTGCGAGCCGAGGCCGAGCATCGAGCCGGCATAGCGTTCTTCGCAGTTCTCCATTTCATCCACACTCAGGCTCACGGCCGGCAGCGACGCTCGCATCGTGAGAATGGAGGTCGGTTGCGGATGCGCGATGACCCGTTCTTCGCAACCGACGCAAACACACCATTCCTTGGTGATGCCGAGCGCGAGACGCATGCTCCGGAAAAGGAAGTAGAGCAATCCGCCAAGCAAAATCGCCAGCACCGGGCTGAGCAGCAACGGTAGAACGAAGCCTTTCCCGAGCGCGGCAAAATTGACCGCGCCGACCGCGACGAACCCGCTCCCGATGATCGCGCCGAGCAACGAGTGAGTGGTGGAAATGGGAAATCCCAGGCGGGTGGCGAAGATCACGGTCAGCGCCGCGCCGATCGCGACGGCGAGGAGAAAATGCGGTGAGCCGACGATCGCGTCCGGCACGAGACCTTTCCCAGAGAATTTTTTGAGCAAGGTCTGGGCGAGGAAAATCGCCGCAATCGATCCGGCAAAGGTGGTGAGCGAGGCCCAGGTGATAGCCGCGCGGTAGCTCGCGGCTTTGCAGCCGAAGAGAGAAGCGATGCCCTTGAAGTTGTCGTTCGCGCCGTTGGAGTAGGCGAGAAAGCACGTGGCGAGGAAAAGAGCGATCGCGATCACGAGCGGTAAGCCGTTCTAAAAAAAACGCGATAAATTCCCCCGCCTAACAATCCCCCGACGATCGGCGCAATGATGTAAACCGTCAGCCAGCCGGAACCGTTGGCGGTGAAGGGGACATTGCGCCAACCGGCGATTGCGGAAAAAATTCGCGGCCCCAGATCTCGGGCGGGGTTTAGGGCCGCCATCGTGAGGGGACCGATCAGGGAAATGATCAGGGTCACGGTGAGCCCGATGGTTGCCGCCGTCAAAATTTGCGGTCGGGTCGCGTTGCGATCGTCAGTTGCGCAAAAAATGACGAGCACGAGAATTGCCGTCCCGACCACTTCGGCGGTGAAAGCGCGGCCCGGAGTCATGGTGGCGCGCGCTTCTGCGGTGAGCGGTTTGCCGCCGGGATTGGGAAAGTATTCGCCGAAGACCATCGCGCTCGCTTCGCTACCTTCCGCGCCGCGGACAATCCCGTGTTTCGTTTCGTAACTGGCGATGGCGCCGCCGAAGATGGAATAAAGGAGCGCGGCCGCAGCGAAGGCGGCGACCATTTGCACGAACACGTAGGGCAGGACCAACCTGACGGGAAAGCGCGACCAGACGGCCGATGCGATCGTGACGGCTGGATTCAAGTGCGCGCTGCTCAGCGAACCGGTGAGATAAATCGCGGTCGCGATGCCGAGGCCCCAGACGATCGCCACTTGAAAAACGCCAACCTGCGCGCCAGTCACGACCGCTGCGCAAACACTGCCGCAGCCGAAAAAGACGAGGAGAAAGGTACCGAAGAATTCACCGATGGCCCATTTCGGAACCGGCGCGTGCGCGATCTCCACCTCGGCGCTGACATGAGGCGGCGGCTCCGGTCGCGTCGCTCTAATGGTTTCACTCATACCGACATCGGGCTCTTGGCATGACTGATCCTGGTCATGCGGAAGCATGACCCTCCGGAGGGACGAGCTTCCGCTCGTCCAGTTTCTGCGTTGCCTAACAACAGCTTCCACCATCGCAGCAACTGCTCGCCTCGGTGGTGACCTTGTAATCCTGTCCTTTGGTCTCTTTCGGATGCCGCCGGGCAGTATGCGAACAATCGAAGGGCTGCGCTTCGCCTAACGGAATATCGACCAGCGGCTCGACGAACTCGAAAAGCTCGCGATAGGGCGCCTTGCGATAAAGGTTGTAGGTCTTGTCGCAGACCGCGTAGCGCACGCCGCGCTCCATTCGGTGATTGTCGTCATCGAGCACTTCGCGGAAGGGCCCGCGATAAATCACCGCCTGGTTGCGTTCGAAGCAAGGACCCTGCTTGCCTTTGAAAGCTTCGATCGTGACGGCGCGAAACTCGATGCCCTCGACCGTTTGCCACGGTTGTTCGTCCCGCTTCAAAATGTGGATTCCATAAAAACCGGCCTCGCTGAAGGCTTGGAGAAATCCTTCCTCGGTCAGCGCACCGGCAATACAGCCGCTCCAGAGCTCGGGATCATTCTGCAAATGCTCCGGCACTTCTTCGTCCGAGGCGATGTCGGAGATGACGGCGCGCCCGCCCTTTTTGAGAACGCGAAAAATTTCCTCAAACAATTGCCGCTTCGACCTCGGCTCGACCAGATTGAGAACGCAATTCGAGACGACCACGTCGACCGAGTCGGTCGCGACGAGCGGATGCTTGACCCGCAATTCCTGGGCAAGCTCATCCGCGCGCAAAAACGAGGCGGCATCGGTGATCGGCCGCGCGCTGCAATTCGGCATCGAGCTTTTCCAGATCGAGCGCCAAGTCCTGGATGCGGCCTTTGCGGAACTCGACATTGTTGTAGCCGATTCGCTCCGCCACGATCGGCGCATTCGTCCGCGCCACATCCAGCATCTCGTCCGTCATGTCGATGCCGATCACCTTGCCATCAGGCCCGACGACCTGCGCCGCGATGAAGCAAATCTTCCCGGTGCCGCTCCCAAGATCGAGCACGGTCTCGCCCGGGCGCAGATATTTGCTCGGATCGCCGCAGCCGTAATCGCGCTCGATCACCTCCTGCGGAATGACCTTGAGATATTCGGGATTGTAATCGACCGGGCAACAGAGCTTCGCCTCGGCGGCTTTGGCGCCGGCGGCATAGCGTTCCCTGACGGCGGTCTCCGCGTTAATCGTGCTCATGTGATTGAAGTGCAGTCGTGGTTAATCGGATCGAACGCGTAAGAGGACTTCCCGCCCCGGGTAATTCCATTGGTTTGAAAGAAATCTTTCGTCCGCGTTTTGTTACGCCCGGCATACGGGAAAGGATGCCTCGCCGCAAGATTTTTAGAGGGGCCTGGGCCGCCGCCGCCAGCCCATCAAAGTTTGAACGAGACCGCCTCCTGTGAGACTAAGTAAGCGGTGAAACGCCCGCGCGCCACGCAAGTTGCTCGTTCTGTCATCGTAGCGGTGATGATTGCGGCGTGGTTTGTGGCCTTCGACCATTGCGCGCTGGCGAGTGTTTTCATCCATCCCCCCGTCGCCGCGCCAGGCGTCGAACATTGCGCGGGTCATTCGCAGCCGGAGAAAAAGCAAAGTCAGTTGCCCTGCTGCAAGTCGCTCGTCGCGACGGCGGCTCCGGCGAAAATCTCCGCGGGCTACGACACGAATCTGTTTGCAGTTCAGCCCTATCCCGCGGTGGAATTCGCCTTGGTTTTTTCGCACCTGGACGCGCCCAGCGCCGAACTCGACACCGGGCCGCCTGGTCTTCGCACTTTCGCTGAATCAGTTTTGCAGCGGAGCCTGCTCGCGCACGCTCCGCCCTTCCTCGCCTAACGACCTCGCCTGCTCGCTTCTCGCGAGCGGCCGCGAGTCGCTGCGTTCGGGACCACGTCTCACCACCGTCGGTCCGCGCATTTTTCTCCCGCTCCAACTCAAGACTTTCATGCTCACCCTATTTCCACTTCAACAAAAACGCGCGGCGGCAGCGATGATCGCAGTTGTCATCGGTTTGCCGGGCTGCGCCGGGCCGAATGCGTCGCTCGATCGGGTCCAGTCTACCGTCGGCGAACGGACCGGAAAACGCCTGCACTGGAATCGCGGCGGCCCGGAGGACGCGCAGATTGCGCAAGGTGTGCACGACCTTTTGCGCCGGCCGCTGACCGCCGATCGCGCGGTGCAAATCGCGTTGCTGAACAATCGCGAACTGCAGGCACGCTTCGAGGAAATCGGTGTCGCCCAGGCCGACCTCATCCAAGCCGGTTTGCTCAGTAATCCAAACTTCGCCGCCAGCTTTCGCTTTCCCGATCGCTCGCCTTCCGGCACTAACATTGAATATTCGATCGCCCAGAATTTCCTCGATCTCCTCGTGATGCCGTTGCGCAAACGTGTCGCCGCGGCCCAGGTCGCCGAGACCGAGACGCGCGCCGCGGATGCAGTGCTCAAACTGGCGGCGGAGGTCAAGGTCGCGTTCTACTCCGCGCAGGCGCGAGAGCAATTACTCGATCGCCTGCGGGTCATCTCCGAGGCGAACGAGACCGCCGCGGAATTTACCAAACGCCTGCACGACGCCGGCAATACAAGCGATCTGGAGCTGACCAATCAGCAGGGAAGCTACGAACAGTCGCGTCTCGAAGTGGCGCAGACGGAATTGCAAGTCCGGCGCGATCGCGAGCGGCTCAATCGCTTGCTCGGACTGTGGGGCGCGAACACCAACTGGAAGATGGGCAACCACCTGCCGGAGCTGCCCGGTAACGAAAGCTCACTCCAGCACCTGGAAGTGCGCGCCATCGCGCAAAGACTCGATTTGCGAGCCGCGCGCATGCGCCTCGACCTCATCGGGCAATCCCTCGCCTTGCGCACCAAGACGCGCTACCTCCCCGCTGAGATCAAACTCGGGGTCAATACCGAGCGCGAAACAGACGCGCAACGCATCACCGGGCCGACGCTTGATTTGGAACTGCCGATCTTCAACCAAGGGCAGGGCGAGATCGCGAAACTGACTGCGCAATACCGCCAGGCGCAGCGCGAGCTGGAGGCGATGGCGGTGAACATCCGTTCCGAAGTGCGCGAGGCGCGCGATCAACTGATCGCCGCGCGCGATCTCACTTCCGAAATCGGGAAACGACTCCTGCCGACGCAGCAGAAAGCGCTCAATCTCACGCTGGAGCAATACAACTTCATGCTCAAAGGCGCCTACGACCTGTTACTCGCGAAGCAAAACGAAGTCGCGGCCGAGCGTAGTTACATCGAGGCCTGGCGCGATTACTGGATCGCGCGGGCGGAGCTGGAACGAGCCGTCGGCGGCTCCCTAGACGGGAAAAATTCGAAATCCGAATATCGAAATTCGAAGCAATGAAAAGCGAAAAATCCGAAGTCCGAATGTCGAAATCCGAAAGGAAGAAGCGATTACTGACTTTTCCGCAGGATCGCGGCAAAGATGTTCATCAGCTCCCGTGCTTCGGTAAGCAAGCGCACTCGGGTCGATTCCAACTCTGCGCTTCCTCCCGTATCGAGCAGGCGGAGCCAGTAGGCGGATTCCTTCGACTCTTTGCGGCAGATCTTGATGCGAAGCAGGAAATCCTTCCTGCTCACGGCCTCGTTCGCTTCGATGTAGTTTGCACCAACCGATCCCGAAGCACGGATAAGCTGCCTAACGTCTTCGAGGTTCCCGGCGGTCTTCGGAAGCCTCTTGACGAATTCCCGCGTTTCTTTTGCGAAGAGAAACGTGCGTTCCTCCAAGTCGTACGGCCGCTCCGTTCCGGTTTCCCCCTTTTCCTCCATTCCTGCAATTCAACCTCCCATTGTTTCGGATTTCGATATTCGAATTTTTACTCTCATGATTACACGACGTAAATTCTTCTCGGGAGCCGCCGCGCTGGTAGGCGCCTCCACGCTCGCGCAGCGCATCGCGGGTGGATCAAACTTATTCGCCGCGCAAGCAACTCCGGTATCAGCACCAGGCGAAAAAGTAAACTACCGGCCGGTTGTGACCCCTAACGGATCGACCCTTCCTTGGGTGATGAAGGACGGCGTGAAGGAATTCCACCTCATCGCCGAGCCGGTGAAGCGCGAGTTCGCACCCGGCATGATGGTTAACTGCTGGGGTTACAATGGACAGACCCGGGTCCGACGATTGAAGCGGTCGAAGGCGATCGCGTCCGCATTCTCGTGACCAACAAGCTGGCAGAGTCAACCACAGTGCACTGGCACGGGCTTCATCCTGCCGAATGGAATGGACGGCGTCGGCGGCGTCACTCAGAGGCACATCCGACCCGGCGAGACGTATGCCTACGAATTCACGCTGAAGCAGCACGGCGCGCAGATGTATCATCCGCACTCGGATGAGATGACTCAGATGGCGATGGGGATGGAAGGCTTCTTCCTGATTCATCCCGAAGACGGTTATCCGGAGCCGGTCGATCGCCATTTCCTCATCTTCCTCCAGGAATGGTCGATCCCGCCGGGCACTTTCACGCCCAATCCGAATGTCATGACCGACTTCAACATCTTCACCTTTAACAGCCGCGTCTGGCCGGGGACCGATCCGTTGGTGGTGAAGTTAGGCGAACGCGTCCGGGTGAGTTTCGCCAACCTGAGCATGGATAGTCACCCGATCCATTTTCACGGCCATCGCTGGTGGACCATTGAGACCGATGGCGGCCAGATCCCCAAGACCGGGGTGGTGGCCCTCGGCGACAGTCAATGTCCCGCCCGGAACGACGCGGACGGTCGAATTTATCGCGGATAATCCCGGAGACTGGCCGCTGCATTGTCACAAGAATCATCACGCCATGGGCGCGATGAGTCACGAAATCCCAAACGTGATCGGCGTGACCCAGAAAGGGGTCGCCCGGAAGATCGGCAAACTCGTTCCCGGCTTCATGGCGATGGGCGAAGACGGGTATGCACGAAATGTCGGAGATGGCGGAGATGATGCCTGGCCCGCGCAACACCCTCCCGATGATGGCCGGCACTGGTCAGTTCGGACCGATCGAGATGGGCGGCATGTTCACTATTCTGAAAGTGCGAGAAGGAATCACCAGCTACGAAGATCCCGGTTGGTATCAAAATCCACCCGGCACGGTCGCCTCACCGGTCTAGACTGGAAGTTAGCAATCGGTCCCGCCTCGATTGTGTTAGGCCGAAAAGGTCCGGTCCGGCGCTTGCGGTCGAAAGGCGAGCATGCTCTTCGACGCCGAGAATACCGGCAACACGGTTTCTGCGCCTCGCGCCTTTCGGATGAACCGGCCGTGGCGTGGATGATCCCCACATTCCCCCCGCCGAGCGGCGTGCAATCCGGTTGACGGCCACTTCCGGGTTTTGAAAGAGTTGTGACTAATGTAAGTGTGCGGGCTCTTTGTCGATCCACGGCGTGTTCCCTGGCGCCACGTTTAGTCCGAAAGAGGCGAACTGCTGGACGCCGTCGCGTTGCACTTGAACGAATAACCGAAAGTAACCTGGGATAAGAGCAAACAGCCGGAAGTGAAGATCGGGTCCGCCACGATCGTTAGGAGAGGGTGGTTGCGGCATTTCGGGATGGATGTGTAGGACCGTGCCGCGGTTCTCGTGAAAGCCCACTAAATGCGCGAACGCGTCCATGACCGGTTCGAGCCGGGTGAATGGGGAGCCATCCGCCTGGGTCACGCGTAGTGTGCCCAGCGCCGCCTCGCCGGCCTTGACCGGTTGCCGGAATTGAATTGTGTAACGCAGACCGTTGACGGTCGCCTCCAGCTTATCCCCTGTTTTGCGAAGCGGCTCTTCCGAGGTCGCTGCTGGGATCACAGTCATCGCGTATTCCTGGACGCCAGTGAGATAAGGCTGCACATCGGCAAATATTCGGTAGGTGCCGGGCTTTTGTGGTGTGAAGCTGAAGTCGTATCGGCCAGCAACATCGGTCGATACAGGATGCTCGTGGTGGTAATCGGTGAGGCTGCCGTCGATGATCAGGAGGTGAATTCGTTGAGTGTGTACTTCGCATAATTCGTCTGGAGTGACGGGGTAACCTTCCGGACCGGTCAAGGTCAAATGGGCGTTGGCTCGCATGCCTATCTGCAGCGGCGCGTCCGTCTCCACCTGCGCTCTCACAATCCTGGGAAGTTCCACGCCCGGTGCCAGGCCGACGGCCGAAAGACGCACCTGCATGTCGAGCGGCATCCCGCACTTTGGACAAATAGCACCTTTTATCCCAACTACGTCCGGGTGCATCGGACATTGGTACCTTTCCACTAACGAACGCGCTCGATCGAGCACTGCGGACTCGTAAAGTTTTCCCAGGTCCTCACACGCGCGTTTAATATCCCCAGTCGTCACGTCCGAAGGTGGCGCCTGGTCGGAATCATCTTGGGCCAGGCGGAATGAAACAATTTGTGCCATCAACGCTTGCAAATCATGGTCGATGCGATCAGGGGCGGGCGAAGTCTCCTTTTGATTCTCGGTCGCCAGGGTGCGCAACGCAAAATCGACCAGAGTTAACTTGATGAAAGTAGGGCCGAGAGAGTTGTCATCGGCAGGGTCATCGAGGCGTTGCATCACTTGCAAAAGGATCGCCCACGCGCTGACTTTCGCTGAAGGAGCTTCCGCTTGCCCGACAGCTTCCACCTGCTGGCTGGAAAGCGGTTGAATCGTCGGTGACGGTTTTTCCCCGGTAGCCGGTTCACGGCCGGATCTCGGGCGGCTGGAAACGTACAGCCAAAACAGCAACAATAACCCGTAGCTGGAAAGAAGGAACGCAACTCTCCATCTCATCGATTTCATGGTTTGCAATTGTAGGCGCTCTCGTCAGCGTGCCTGGAAGTGAACGACAAAGCCTGCATCCGGTTAGAGTCGAGTGCTCTCGGCCAAGGAACAGTCTGGCCGAGAGGAAGCCAGCAATCGTAGCCTAATTTCCGAAAAAATCCTGGACCAGCGTCGCAAATATCTAAAGCGGTTCGACTGGTCGCTCGGAAGGCGATCGCCGATGTCGGCAGTTGGGAAATTCCGCGCGAGACAGGAGTCAGGACGACAGTGGTTTGACGCTCCTCGACATCGTCGTAAGCTCCTCCCATGTTTTCCGCGATCGGTCGCGCACTGACGATTGTCGGGCTCTGCCTTTCGTTAGGCTTCCATTGGCTGGCTCTGCAATCGGTTGCCTGGACAACCATGCTGGTGGAGAACGCCCGTCATGTCCCGCTGAGCGAAGCGGTCGCAAAGACTTTCGATGGCAATCATCCCTGTGACCTCTGTCACGCGGTCGCGGAAGGGAAGAAATCGGAGAAGAAATCCGAAATTCTGCCAACGATCGCCAGGTTGGACCTGATTTGCATCACGCAAACGCTGGTCTGGCTGCCGCCTTGGGTGAGTTATGATTACGCCGCGCTCTCCTTTTCCATACCGGAGACTTCTCTGGCTCCGACGGCGCCTCCTCCCCGCGCGTTCCTGGGTTAACTAACGATCGTTAGTCTGTGCGGTCTCGGGCGTGTGCCTGGCCCGCAGTTTTTCCAACCAAAACCCGGGCTGCGTTCTGCCGAAGTCGCGGCGTTCCCCATCTCCTGAAAGGACTCTATCTTGAAAATTTCAAATTATCTCCTCTGTGCACTAGGCATCGCCGCCGCGTTTATGACGCCGGCCCGGGCCTGTGATTTGTGCGGCTGCTATATGCCGCAACTCGAGCCGCTCCCGCCATCCAACCTCACCGGAACAGGCGAGCAAATGCCCGGCGTGACGGGAGGGGCGCCAACCTATATTCGCGGATTCTATGGCGCCGTCTCCGAGCAGTTCACTCACTTCGGAACGCTCCAAATCGACGGAACCGAGGTGGCCAATCCGACCGGGCAATACCTTAACAGTTCCATCACTCAACTGGTCGGCGGTTACGCCTTTAACAGCCGCTTTGCCCTGCAGGTAAACATTCCTCTGATCTCCCGCGCCTTTCGACGACCGGAAGGTTTCACGATCGACAACGGAACGGAGTCAGGCCTCGGTGATGTCTCGTTGCTCGGCAAGGTGGTGCTCTATGAGACCGAACGCGGCGGGGGACGCGAGGTTACGTTCGAGGACCCGAAGTCGCCGCGAATCGAAATCCACGAACCGGACTTCACCTTCTCCGCGGTTTTCATCGGTGGGATAAAATTCCCGACCGGGGCCACCAGCCGTATCAAGGAAGAATTCAATGAAGTGGAAGTGGAAGGCGCGCCGGTGAGCGGCATTCACGGACACGATCTGACCCTGGGCACCGGATCCTACGACGGAATCATGGGTGGGCGAACCTGGCTCCGTTACAAGAAGTTCTTCTTCGAACAGGGCCTGGACTTCACCCTGCGGGGCGACGGTTTACATCAATATCATTTTGCCAACGACCTCTCCTGGAGCGGTGGTCCGGGATACTATTTCGTGCGCAATCCGCGCGCCATCGTTGGGCTGCAGGGAGTGATCTCCGGCGAATACAAGGGTGTCGATCGGTTCCGCGGAAAGACGGCCGAAGACACAGGGATCACTTCCCTCTTCGCCGGGCCGAGAGCGGTGGCTTCGTTTGGCAGACTCAGCGCCGAAGTCGCGGTGGAATTTCCGTTCTTGATCAACAACACTGCCCTGCAGGCGGTGCCCGACTACCGGCTCAGCGCTGCCTTTGCGTTTCGTTTCTAGCGTGAACCGGAAAATGTAGCTCCCGCGCGCGGCGTTTGGGCGTTACGTTTGCCGGTGATGAGCGTTGCCGGCGAAAAGTTCACCGATCCGATCTGCGGGATGCAGGTCGATCCGGCGGATGCGGCTGCCGTTTTGGAACGCGACGGAGAGAAATTCTATTTCTGCTCCGAACATTGCCGGGATGCGTTCGTTGCCGGTCACGATGAGGGGCAGCACGCCTGCTGCCAGGGCGAACACCATTCTGCGGCGCAAACCGCGAGCAAATACTTCTGCCCGATGTGCGAAGGAGTCGAGAGCGACAGCGCAGGCAGCTGCCCGAAATGCGGGATGGCGCTGGAGCGCAATCCGACTTTCCGTGCAGCGACTATCTACACCTGCCCGATGCACCCGCAGATCGAGCAGGATCATCCCGGCGATTGCCCGATCTGCGGCATGGCGCTCGAACCGAAGACGGCAGTCGCCGCTGGCGAAGAAGAAAACGTTGAGTTGCGTGACATGACGCGCCGGCTCTGGATCGGCGGAGCGTTCGAGTCTGCCGGTCTTTCTGCTCGCGATGTCGCATCTTCTGCCGGCCGCGCCGGATTGGGTGGCAGGCGACATTTCGCGCTGGGTGCAATTCATCCTCAGCACGCCGGTCGTGCTTTGGGCGGGCTGGCCATTTTTCCAGCGCGGCTGGCAATCGATCGTGAACCGCTCGCTCAACATGTTTACCCTCATCGCGATCGGCGTGGGCGCGGCCTATTTCTACAGCGCGGCCGTGATGCTCCTCCCGCACCTCTTTCCGCCGTCTTTCGCCGAGCACGGCAAGATCGGCGTCTATTTCGAAGCGGCCGCGGTCATCATCGTCCTGGTTCTGCTCGGGCAGGTGCTCGAATTGCGCGCGCGCAGCCGCACCGGGAGCGCGATTCGCGCCTTGCTCGATCTCGCGCCGACCACCGCGCGCGTCGTGCGCGACGGCGAAGAAAAGGATGTCGCGCTCGAGGAAGTGCAGAAGGGGGACAAACTCCGCGTGCGACCCGGCGAAAAGGTCCCGGTTGATGGCCACGTCATCGAGGGTCGCACCAGCATTGACGAGTCGATGATCACCGGCGAATCGATGCCGGTGGAGAAAACCGGCGACGACCGCGTCACGGGCGGAACCGTCAATCAGACCGGCAGCATCCTGATCGAAGCGGAGCGAGTCGGGAACGATACCGTTCTCTCCCAGATCGTCGAGATGGTCGCACAGGCGCAACGCAGTCGCGCGCCGATCCAGGGGCTCGCCGACAAAGTCGCGTCGTGGTTCGTGCCGACGGTAATCACGGTCGCGATCATCACGTTTTTCGTCTGGTGGTTCGTCGGTCCCGAGCCGCGCTTCGCGCACGCGATCGTGAATGCCGTCGCGGTTCTCATCATCGCCTGCCCTTGTGCGCTCGGACTCGCCACGCCGATGTCGGTCATGGTCGGCGTCGGCCGCGGCGCACAAGCCGGCGTTCTGATCAAGAAAGCGGAAGCGATCGAGTTGATGGAGAAAGTCAGAACACTGGTCGTCGACAAGACCGGCACGCTGACTGAAGGCAAACCGCGCCTAACGAACATTGTGACGTCTGATTCGATGACGGAAGACGAATTGCTCGCCCTGGCAGCATCCGTCGAAAGCAACAGCGAGCATCCCCTCGCTGCCGCGATCGTAAACGGTGCGAAAGCGCGCGAGCTGAAGCTGGGCGCGGTGACTGATTTTCAATCGACCACCGGCGGCGGCGTCAGCGGTCAGGTCAACGGCCGCCGCGTGCTGGTCGGGAAGCCGCAGTTTCTGCGGGAGCAAGGCGTGAGCGGCGTGGACGAAATGGAAAGCAAAGCGGCCGAGTTTCAGGAACAAGGCAGCGGGGTCGTTTTCGTCGGGGTCGATGATCGCCTCGCCGGAATCATCGCCGTCGCGGATCCGATCAAGGAATCGACCGCGGGCGCGATCGCAGCGCTGCACAAGCTCGGCCTAAAGATCATCATGCTGACCGGCGACAACGAGCGCACCGCGCGGCAGGTCGCCGAGAAGCTGGGCATCGATGACGTGGAAGCGGGCGTGGAGCCGCAGCACAAGAACGACCGCGTCCGCCATTTGCGCGAAGTTGGGCGAGTTGTCGCGATGGCCGGCGACGGGATCAACGACGCACCGGCCCTCGCCGCCGCAGATGTCGGGATTGCCATGGGCACCGGGACGGATGTCGCGATGGAGAGCGCGGGCATCACGCTCCTGCAGGGCGACCTGCGCGGAATCGAGAAGGCGATCCGCCTGAGCCGCGCCATGATGCGCAACATCCGGCAGAACCTTTTTTTCGCCTTCGTTTACAACAGTCTTGGAATCCCGATCGCCGCTGGAATCTTGTATCCTTGGTTCGGGATTCTTCTCAGCCCAATCATTGCTGGAGCGGCCATGAGCTTAAGCTCCGTGTCCGTCATCGGGAACGCCCTGCGTCTGCGCAAGGTTTCGCTCGGCTGAGGGTCGAGCAATTTATGCGCAGCAAAGCGTAATTGACGCGTAAGACTTTCGCAGATAGGCGACGACGGTCGAGAAAATGCTGTTATGCTAAAGTCGTGAGGGTCGCGCTGGTCACACTCTTGGTTGTCATGGCAACGGTTACTCAACCGCTGCTCGCAGCGGGCACCGCCTGCGAAATGAACGCCGCTCAACACGCCTTGTGTGCGCCGTGTTGCGCGATGAAGTCTTGTTGCGCGGTCACGAAGCAAAAGGATTCGGCGCCAATTGCAGCGGAGGCAAACTTTCCGACGAGTCTGCCCGTTGCGATCCCGGCACAGCCGGTCGTCCTCTCGGGACTCCCTGATCCATTTCGCGGCGCCCGCACCGTCCTGCGCATTAGTCGCGTCGCGCACTCGCCACCGCCGCTCGCGGTGAGCTGCATTTTCCTTATCTGATTCGGGGGCGCTAACAGGCGCAGTGTGCCGTTTTCCCGGCACTCCTTTCGGCCTTCACCGGTTCGAATTCCCTGAATCTCATGAAACTAACGAACATACTTTTTTGTAGCTTACTCATCACCACATCTCTCACCGCTGAGCCGCTCGATGCGCTCGTCCGTGAGGTTTACCAGGAAAATCCCTCGCTCAAAGCCGCGCGCTTGAAATGGGAAGCACTGCAGGAGCGGCCGAAAATCACCGGATCGCTGCCCGATCCGATGCTCAGCTACGGTTATTTCTTCGACAACGTGGAGACGCGCGTCGGAGCGCAAAATCAGCGGGTCGGTCTTTCTCAAAAGATTCCTTTCCCCGGGAAACTCTCGCTCTCTGCGAAGCGCGCGCGACAGGAGGCGCAGCAGGCTTTTTGGCAATACCAAACGCTCACGCGCGAACTGATCATGCGGACGAAGATCGCTTACTACGATCTTTATCGGGTCGACCGGACGCGCCGGATTTTGCGCGAGCAGCTCGATCTTTACGAGCAAACTTTCGCCTCCGCGCGCTCAAAATACGAATCAGGCACCGCCCAGCAGGAAGATGTGCTCAAGGCGCAGCTTTCCGCGGCCGAGATTGAAAAGCGGCTGCTCGACCTGGTGCAGATGCGCGCGGCAGCGCAGGCCCGGCTCAATGCGCTGCGCAACCGGCCGGCCAGCACGCCGGTTGAGGCGGCGGCACAACTTGATCTCGCGTTGCCGCTCACTCTCGAGCGGGCGACTGCGCTCGCCGCGCAATATCGGCAGGAATTGCAGGAAGCCGATGTCGGTATTGAAGGCAGCGAGACATCGCTCGCGCTGGCGCAAAAAGATCGGTTGCCCGACTTCACCGTCGGCGTCGATTACATCCAGGTAAATCCAAACATTTTCTCGAGTCCGCCGGACAACGGACACGACGCGGTCGTGGGATCGATCAGCGTTAATGTGCCGATCTGGTTTGGAAAACTGAACGCGGAAGAACGCGAAGCGCGCAAGAATCTCGCGGCTAGCCGCGAGACGCAGCAGAACATCGCCAACAGCGTCGCCGCCGATGTGCGCGATGCCTGGTTCCAGGCCACGACCGCGTGCGACCAGATTGAGCTTTACCGTCAGAACCTTCTTCCCCAGGCGCAGCAGACCTATGAAGCCTCGCGTGCTGGTTATGAAGCGGCCCGCACGAGCTTCATCATGTTTCTCGATACGGAGCGATCGCTCCTCAATTTCCGGCTCGGCTTGATCGCGAGCGAAACCGACTTCGCCAAAGCGCTCGCTCTCTTGGAACGCCGCATCGGGCTCGACCTGCGCGCTGCGCGAAAGGCCGAGCCCGCGACAGAACGAAGGGGATTCAAATGACACCAACTCCGCGTCAGTTTCTGCTTCTTTGCCTGTGCGCAAGCCTGAGCCTTGGCAGTTGTCGCAAACAGCCTAACGAATCCAAGGCGATGGACATGCAGGCCGTCGAAACCACGGACAAGCAGATTTACCAATGCCCGATGCATCCGAACATCGTTTCGGATAAACCGGGCAATTGTCCGATCTGTGGAATGACTTTGGAGCTTGTCCACAAGGTTAAGGCGAAGGGAATCCCGACGCGTGGCGTCGTCGATCTCACCTATCAGCAACGGCAACTCGTCAACATCCGTACCGTCGCGGTCAAGACCAGCAAGGTGGATCGCACCGGTCGAGCGGTCGGCGTGGTCACGTACGATCAGAGCAAAGTGGCAGACCTGAACAGCCGCGTCACGGGCTGGGTGGAAAAACTCTTTGTCGATAAGCCGGGCGAACACGTCGAAGCGGGGCAGCCGTTGATGGCCCTTTACAGCCCCGAACTTTACTCGGCGAAACAGGATTACCTGCTCGCCTGGCGTAATGCGGCTGCGGCTAAAAACGCGCGCGGCGAGTACGGCGCAACCCGATCGCGAGGTGCCGATTCCGTGCTCGAGTCCGCGCGGAAACGTCTCGAGTTATTCGGGATTAGCGGCGACCAGATCGAGGCGCTGCAGAGTTCAAAAACCGCCAAACCGACCATGGAAATCGTGGCGCCCTTTGCCGGCACGGTCGTACAAAAGAATGTCGTGGCCGGCCAGATGATTCAGCCCACGGCGCTTCTCTACCGCATCGCTGATCTCTCACGCGTCTGGGTCGAGGCGGAGATTTACGAATACGAACTACCGCTCGTGAAAGTGGGACAGGCTGCGCAAGTGACGCTGACGGCCTACCCGAACCGAACGTTCAAGGGAAAGATTGATTTCATTTATCCCTATCTGCAAGGCCAAACGCGGACCGCGAAGATCCGCGTCGTGCTCGACAATCCGGACGGCGTCCTCAAACCAGAGATGTACGCCAACGTCGAGCTCAAGTCCGATCTCGGCCAGGAACTGGTCATTCCCGCGTCCGCTGTCTTCGACACCGGCAAACGCCAGTACGTTTTCGTGCAGGAGGGGGAGGGCCTGTTCGTCCCGAAGGAAATCGAGCTCGGTCCAAAAGTCGGGGATGACTTTGTAATTCGAAAAGGGACTGCAAGCCGGAGAAAAAGTCGTCGTGAGCGGCAACTTCCTGCTCGATAGCGAGAGCCAGCTAAAGGCGGCGGGGTCCGGAGGACAGATGAAGATGGGCGAGAACTAACATGATTAATCGTCTAATCAGTTGGTGCGCGCGGAACGCTTTCCTTGTCGTAATCGGGACGCTCTTCCTTATCCTGGCGGGCGTCATCGCGATTCGAAAGGTCAAGCTCGACGCGATTCCGGATTTGTCCGACGTGCAGGTGATTGTCTTCACCGAATGGCCGGGACGCGCACCGACGCTGGTCGAAGACCAGGTCACCTACCCGATCGTCAGTGCGCTGGCCGCGGCGCCGAAGGTGAAATATTGCCGGGGCCAGACCTTCTTTGGTCTCTCCTTCGTCAGCGTCATTTTCGAGGACGGCACCGACATGTATTGGGCCCGGTCGCGCGTGCTGGAATACATGAACCAGGTTCGCAACCAACTGCCGGAGGGCGTGAACCCGGTGCTCGGGCCCGATGCCACCGGCGTCGGCTGGGTCTATGAGTACGCGCTCGTTGATAAGACGGGGCAGAACAGTCTCGCGGACTTGCGCTCCTTTCAGGATTGGACGCTCCGTTATTACCTGCAAAACACGCCGGGCGTGGCGGAGGTCGCGAGCATTGGTGGTTACGTCAATCAATACCAGGTCGAGATCGATCCGAACAAGCTGCTCGGTTACAATATCCCGCTGAGCAAAGTCATCTCCGCGATTCACAATTCTAACAACGACGTCGGCGGGCGCGTGATCGAATTCGGCGAGAACGAATACATGGTGCGCGGCCAGGGTTACATCGAGAACCTCGACGATATTCGCAAGATCGCGCTCGGCCTGGGCAAGGATGGCGTGCCCATCACGATCAACGATGTCGCGCAAGTGCATCGCGGCCCGGACATCCGGCGCGGCGCGCTCGATCTGAACGGGCAGGGCGAAGCAGTCGGAGGCATTGTTGTCATGCGTTACGGCGAGAATGCCCTAACGACAATCGAGGCGGTCAAGAAGAAGCTGGAAGAGATCAAGCCGTCATTGCCACCGGGGGTGGAGATCGTGACCGGCTACGATCGCTCGGATCTGATTCATCGCGCCATCGACACCCTGCGCGGGAAACTGATCGAAGAAAGCATCATCGTTAGTCTGATCTGCATTCTGTTTCTCTTTCACATTCGCAGCGCCCTCGTCGCCATCATTACTCTCCCGATCGCCATTCTCCTCGCCTTCATCCCGATGACGGCGCTGGGCGTATCTTCCAACATCATGTCGTTAGGCGGGATCGCCATCGCCATCGGCGCCATGGTCGATGCCGCTATCGTCATGATCGAAAATGCGCACAAGTGGCTCGAGCGCTGGAATCACGCCCGGGGGAAAAACGAAGCGGCGCGCGATGAGGCGGAACGCGAGACCGCGCACCTCTCGCGGCTAGAGGTCATGATCAGAGCTGCGCAGCAGGTGGGAAGACCGCTCTTTTTCTCGCTCCTCATCATCACCGTTTCCTTCCTGCCGGTCTTTGCGCTCGAGGCCCAATCCGGCCGACTCTTCAAGCCGCTCGCCTTTACCAAGACCTTTTCCATGTTCTTCGCCGCGCTCCTCTCGGTCACACTCGTGCCGCTGCTCATGACCTGGTTCATTCGCGGTAAGATTCCCGACGAAGGCCGCAATCCGATCAACCGCTTCCTGATTTGGGCTTATCAGCCCCTGGTAAACTTCGTTCTGCGCTTTCGGTGGCTGGCTCTTATCGTCGCCGCGCTCATCCTTCTCTGCAGTTGGTTTCCGTATTCCAGAATCGGCTCCGAGTTCACGCCGCCGTTGAATGAAGGCTCGCTCCTTTACATGCCGACGAGTCCGCCCGGTATCGCCATCAGCGAAGCGAAGAAAATCCTGCAGCGACAGGATGCGATCATCGCAAAGTTCCCCGAGGTCCAGACCGTTTTCGGCAAGGTCGGACGCGCGCGCAGCGCGACCGATCCCGCACCGCTCTCAATGATCGAGACGGTCATCACGCTTAAGCCGCAGAATCAGTGGCGCGCCGGAATGACCTTCGACAAGATCAAGGAGCAGCTCACGAAGGAGGTGCCGTTCCCGGGCATGCCGGCCATCTGGTGGATGCCGATCCAAACGCGAATTGAGATGATGGCGACCGGCATTCGGAGCCAAATCGGAATCAAGGTTCTGGGCAAAGATTTGGCTGAGATTGAGAAAATTGCGGTGCAAATCGAGAGCTTGCTCAAAGCGGCGCCGCATACTGCGTCCGCCTTCGCCGAGCGAGTCACCGGTGGTTATTACGTCGACTTCAAGGTCGATCGTGACGCCATCGCGCGCTATGGCCTGACTGTGGCCGACGTCGAGAATGTGATCGAATCCGCCATCGGCGGGAAGAACATCGAGACGACCGTCGAAGGGCGCGAGCGGTTTCCGATCAATGTCCGTTATGCGCGCGATTTTCGGAGCGATCTTCCGGCCTTGAAGCGCGTCCTTGTCTCCACGCCTTCCGGCGCACAGGTGCCGCTCGAACAACTCGCTGTTATTAGCAAGACCACTGGGCCGCCCAGCATTCGCGATGAGAACGGTTCGCTTGCCGGTTTTGTCTTTGTCGATACCTACAGCATCGATCTCGGGAGTTATGTCGAGAATGCGAAGAAGTTGATCGCCCAAAATATCAAGCTGCCGTCCGGCTACTTTATCGAATGGGGCGGACAGTACCAATATCTGCTCAAGGCTAAGGAGAAGCTGAAACTGATCGTGCCGCTCACGCTCCTCCTGATTTTTGTTCTGCTTTATCTGAACTTCGGGAACGTTGCCGAGACTTTCATCGTCATCCTCAGCATTCCGTTCGCTCTCGTCGGCGGTGTCTGGCTGCTTTATTGGTTAGGCTACAACTACAGCGTGGCGGTGGCGGTCGGCTTCATTGCTCTGGCCGGCGTCGCCGCCGAAACCGGTGTCGTCATGATCGTCTACCTGGACGAAGCCTGGCGGCACTTGAAGCGAAACAAGCCAAAGCCAACAGCAAGCGATCTGTATCACGCTGTGATGGAAGGCGCCGTGCAACGCGTCCGCCCCAAGATGATGACGGTCAGCGCGATCATGGGCGGCTTGCTCCCAATCATGTGGGGCCACGGCGCGGGCGCGGACACGATGAAGCGCATCGCCGCCCCAATGGTGGGAGGGATGGTCAGCTCGACGGTTCTGACCCTGTTGATCATTCCTGCGATCTACTTTTCGTGGCGCAGCCGGGAAGTCGAGTGCGAAGCGGTCATAGCGTCGCCTCGGCGGAAACCGATCCTGGTGGCGATGGCGGTCGCGGTCATCCTGGCTGTGGGCGCGTGGTGGTTGTGGCCAATGCATCGGGGAGGCGGTGGCAACCTCTCAGCAGTCATCCAGACCGAGGCGGTCGGAGATTACCAATTCGAGATTCTGGGAAAAACATCTGAACTTCATGTGGGCCAAAACCTCGTGGAAATACGAGTGACTCGAGGGGGCGCGCCCATGGATGTGGGCAACGTTTCCCTTGAACTGAGAATGGACATGCCCGGGATGCCAATGCGCGCCAATGCCCCGCTCGCGAAAACAGCGCAGCCGGGAGTTTATTCGGGTTCGATGAAGATTGATATGCAGGGCGAATACACTGGCCAGGCCGGTTATTCGGGGCCCAAAGGCGAGGCACAGAAAACCTTCACCGTGCGGGTGGCGCAATAAGATTTAAACGATTCTACGAATGATCCGAAAGGATCTTATCGTGAACCGGGCATACGGATGGATGAATATCTGGATGGGAGGATATGGACGCTGCTCGGCGTCCTGGTCGAGATGGCAGGTGATCATCATCTACGGCAAATATTACGGCGCGAGAGCCGCGGTGGATCACGGGGATATTTTTCGCGGCCATGGTCATCTCCGGGATTCTGATCGATCTGCTTTTCAGCGTGCTCGGGCTCATCCCGAGCGGCCCACGCGAGCCGAGCGCGGTGCCAGAATCGAGCGTTAGCTGGAATTACACGAGCTGGCTCGATCTGATTGCGCTGGTGATCTTTGCGACATTGCTTTTTCTCCATTTCCGCAAAGCCCGCGCCGCGTCCTAAAACTCTTGGAGTCGGCGGGGCTCTTTGTCCGGCGACGATTGGACTGGTCTCGATCGTGGCCATGGCTGGGGAGAGGCCGGAGCGTGAATCGGGCGGGGCAACGGTTCCGGACGCAACTGGAAGAACAGCCGTACGAGAGGTCTGAAGGCCGCGCGATGCTCGGCAGTGTTGACAGCAAACCAACCTGCTTTGATTCTTCCTCCCTCGATGGATGCCTTTAGCAAACTGTTTCTGCGATTTTTTGCTGCGATGGCGCTTTTCGCTTTTGCCGGTGATCTCGCCGCGGACGCGATCAGTGACGCGATGGGCGATCATTGCAACGCGCAGAGTTCGGATGCGTCGTCCGGACCGGAGAAATCGCCCTGTTCGCATTTCGCCTGCTCGGCGTGCGGTGGTGCCATGGTCATGGCCGAAGGGCCGATGCGGATGAGCAAGAGCAGCGAGCTGGCGGGGACCCTGTCGCCGGACACGAGCGCGCGTCCCGTCCGACGGACCGCCTCGATCGATCACCCGCCTCAGCTCGGTTAACGCCTGAGTCGCACCGTCGTGCCTTGCCCGCACGGTTTGACGGAACTCGGGCGTTCTATGCACGGGACACACCGCCCGCGGTGTGTCGTCGCACCCAATCTTCTGCGGGGCTGCGCAGCTCAATCAGCCCATTACCTAACGAACGACCTTGAAACGAAACTTCATCCTGCTCTTCGCGAGCGCGGCGATCTGCGCTGGCGGTCCCGTCGCTGACGTAGATGAGCCAAGGGGGGCGCTCTCATTGAGACAAGCGCTCGCGCTCACACTCGCGCGCAGTCCGGAACTCGCGGCTGTCGATCACGACTTGCGGATTGCGGAAGCGCGCGCGCTGCAGGCGCGATTGCTGCCCAACCCGGAGATCGAAGTCACGAGCGAGAACGTCGCCGGGAGCGGCCCCTATTCCGGGGCTGCGCTTTCGGAGAACACGCTCTTGCTCGGGCAGCTCATCGAGCTGGGCGGAAAACGCGCCGCCCGCGTGCGCGAAGCGAGAGCGGGAATCAGCCTCGCTGAGTTCGACTACGAGGCGAAAAAGCGCGAAGTCTTTTTGCAAACGGCGGAGCACTTCATCGAGCTGCTCGCGGCCCAGCGGCGGGTCGCAGTGAATGCCGAACTCGTTAGGCTGGCGCGCGAGTTTGTTCCCGCTGTCCAGAAACGGCTGGAAGCGGGTAAGGCGTCGGATTTGGAAAAAACGCGCTTCGATGTCGCGCTCGCTTCGGCGCGGATCGATCTGGAGCAGACGCAGCGAGATGTCCTCGCTCTGCGCAATCGGCTCGCTGCGCAATGGGCCTCGAAGAAGCCGCGCTTTGCGGAAGCGGTGGGCGATCTCGAGGCCACGCCTGCGACGGCTTCGCTCGACGTCCTAACGAGTCGACTGGCGACGAATCCTCGACTCGCTCGCTTCGGCGCGGAGAGTCGCGCAGCGCGAAGCGGCCGTCGCGCGCGAGAAAGCGGCCGCGGTTCCCGACGTCACGTTGCGGGCGGGACCGCGCCGCATCGAGGAGACTAACGACACCACGGCGGTCATCGAGCTTTCCGTGCCGTTGCCGTTCTGGAATCGGAATCAGGGCAACATCAAAGCCGCGCGCGAACAGGTCGCCCGCGCTGGAGCGGAGGCGAGCGCAGCGTCGGCGTCGCTCTGGTGGAGCTGAGCGACGCGTATCAGAATCTCGCGGCGGCGCGATCAGCGATTCAGATCCTGCGCGAGAGCGTGCTGACCGGCGCGGAAAGCGCGCTGAGCGCGACTAACGAAGCTTACGAAGCCGGTCGCTTCAGTTATCTCGACGTGCTGGATGCGCGACGGACGATCGGCGCGGCGCGCATTCAATACCTGCAGGCACTGACTGACTATCACAAAGCGCTCCACACGATCGAGGCGCTCACGGCCGATCCGCGACCACATAACCCCCCCTGACATCGCAAATGAAACGAACACACTTATTCATTTTACTCGGGCTCACGCTGGCTGGTCTGGGCACCTGGCAGATGCTGAAATCAAAGCCGCCCGCAGCGGAAACTGAGCGGAGCGAAGGGCACCACGATCACGGGGAAGAGGCGGATGAACACGGCGCAGATACGGGTGAAGCTCACGCCGGAACAACTCGCAAATGCGCACCTAACGATGGAGACGGCCGGTCCGGCGACCATCGAGACGCTCGTCTCCGTCTACGGTAAAGTCGCGGCGAACGAAGAGGCGCTCGCCCGGGTCGTGCCGCGGTTTCCCGGTGTCGTCAAAACCGTCAACAAGCGCCTCGGGGACGTCGTGCGTCGCGGCGAAGTGCTCGCGCGCATCGAGAGCAACGAAAGCCTGAAGGTCTACGATGTGACCTCGGAAATCGATGGCACGATCATCCAAAAGGACATCACGCTGGGCGAGCTGGTGAAGGACGACAAAACGATCTTCACCGTCGCGAATCTCGACACGGTTTGGATCGATCTTAGCATTTTCCGGCGTGATTTCGGCGCGCTCGCGGTGGGTTCGCGGGTTGAGTTTCACACCGGCGAAGGACATGTCGCCGATGAGCAGCACATCCGGGCGAAGGTCGATTACATCTCGCCTTTCGGAAGTGAAGGCTCGCAAACGATGCTCGCGCGCTGCGTGGTGCCGAATCCTGAAGGCATTCTTCGACCGGGACTCTATGTCGATGGCGAGATCGTGACCGGCGAAGTGCAGGCGGATGTTGCGGTTAGGAACGGCGCGCTTCAGGAGATCGAGGGCACGACCGTCGTCTTTGTGCAGGAAGGCGATGCGTTTGAGGCGCGCGAAGTGGAGCTCGGCGTGAAGGACAACCAACGGACGAGATCACGTGCGGCCTCGCGGCAGGCGAGCGCTACGTTGCCGAGAACAGCTTCATCATTAAAGCGGAACTCGGAAAAAGCGAAGCAGAGCACGAGCACTAACGCATGATCCCGAAGCTCATCGATTTCTCGATCCGCCACCGTTGGTTTGTCCTCGTCGCGGTGCTCGGCGTCGCTGTGCTCGGCGTTTACAACTTCCAGCGCCTGCCGATCGATGCCGTGCCCGACATCACCAATGTGCAGGTGCAGATCAACAGCGAGACGCCGGGATATTCGCCGCTCGAAGCGGAGCAGCGCGTCACCTTTCCGATCGAGACCGCGATGGCTGGGATTCCGCAAGTGGAATACACGCGCTCGCTTTCGCGTTACGGGCTTTCGCAGGTCACGGTCGTTTTTCACGAGGGCACCGACATCTATTGGGCGCGGCAGCAGGTCGCAGAACGGATTCAGCAGGCGCGGGACCAACTGCCGCCGGAGATCGAAGTGCAGATGGGGCCGATCTCGACTGGCCTGGGCGAGATCTACATGTGGACGGTCGATGCCAAGCCCGGCGCGAAGAAGCCGGACGGCTCAGAGTACACGCCGACCGATCTGCGCGAGATCCAGGATTGGGTGATCAAGCCGCAGCTCCGGAATGTCCCGGGCGTGGTCGAGGTGAACTCGATCGGCGGATTTGAAAAGCAATATCACGTCACGCCCGATCCGCGGAAACTGGTCGCCTACGGGCTCAGCTTTCACGACGTGATGGAGGCGCTGGCGAAGAACAACGCCAACGTCGGCGCGGGCTACATCGAGCGAAACGGCGAGCAGTATCTCATCCGCGCGCCGGGCCAGGTGCGCGACATGGCGGAGATTCGCGGGATCGTGGTCGCCAGTCGCCAGGGATTGCCCGTGCACATCGGCGATATCGCGGAGGTGGCGCTCGGGCACGAGCTGAGAAGCGGCGCGGGCCTGCACAACGGCCACGAATGCGTGCTCGGCACCACCTTTATGCTGATGGGCGAAAACAGCCGCACCATTTCCCATCGCGTGCATGAGCGGATGACGGAGATCCGCCGCACGCTGCCGGAGGGCGTCGACGCGAACACGGTTTACAACCGCACCGACCTGGTCGACGCGACGATCGCGACGGTGCGCAACAATCTGCTCGAAGGCGCGGTGCTCGTCATCGTGGTGCTCTTCGCGCTCCTCGGGAATTTTCGCGCGGCGCTTATCGCGGCGGCGGTTATTCCGCTCTCCATGCTCTTCACCATCACCGGAATGGTGACGAACAAAGTGAGCGCGAACCTGATGAGTCTCGGCGCGCTCGATTTCGGTCTGATCGTCGATGGCGCCGTCATCATCGTCGAGAACTGCATGCGTCGTCTCGGCCTGGAGCAACGCGCAGTGGGTCGACTACTGACGCCGCCGGAGCGGTTCGGCGTCGTCGCCGGCGCCACCAAAGAGGTGATCACGCCGAGCATTTTCGGCGGCCTGATTATCATGGTCGTCTATCTGCCAATCCTCACTCTCACCGGCGTGGAGGGGAAAATGTTCGTGCCGATGGCGCTGACCGTTTTGCTTGCCCTCGGTGGCGCGATGATTTTCGCGCTCACTTTTGTTCCGGCAGCGGTGGCGATTTTCCTCACGCGAGAAGTGAGCGAGAAAGAGAATCGCATCATCGAATTTGCGCGGCGCCTTTACGAGCCGTTGCTGCGGCGCAGTCTGGAAGCGCGACGCAGCGTCGTCGTCGCGGCCGCGTGTTTGGTCGGGCTCACGCTGCTCATTGGGTCGCAGATGGGGAGGGAGTTCATTCCGAGTTTGGACGAGGGCGATGTACTCGTGCAGCCGATCCGCGTCGCTGGCACGAGTGTGACCCAGTCGGCCGAGATGTCGGCCGTTCTCGAGAAGCGCCTTCTGAAAGTGCCGGAGGTGAAGGAGGTGTTTACCCGCATCGGCACCGCCGAGATCGCGAGTGATCCGATGCCACCGAACACAGGTGATTGCTACGTGATGCTGAAGCCGCGCGCGCAATGGCCGGACCCCGGCAAAACGAAAGCGCAAGTCGTAGCGGAGATCACCGCCGCGGCGGAGGAAGTTCCGGGCAGTAACTACGAAATCACGCAACCGATTCAGATGCGGTTCAACGAGCTGATCTCCGGCGTGCGCAGCGACATCGGGGTTAAGATTTTCGGCGATGACATGGAGGTCTTGCGTCGCAATGGCGAGGCGGTCGCGAAAGTTTTGGCGGGAGTCGACGGCAATGACGCCATTCGGGTCGAGCAAGTCACCGGACTGCCCATTCTGACCGTGGAGTTCAAGCGCACCGCGATGGCGCGTTACGGACTCACCGTGGCCGAAGTGCAGGAGGTCATTCAGGCAGCGATTGGCGGCAAGGAGACGGGCGTGTTGTTCGAAGGCGATCGCCGGTTCCCGATCGTCGTGCGTTTACCGGAACATCTGCGCACGGATCTCGACGCCCTGCGTCGGCTGCCGATTGCCTTACCGCACACCCAGCATGGCGAAGATGCCGTGCAGATTTCTCTCGATCGTCCGGCCTTCATTCCTTTGGCGGAGGTTGCGGATTTGAGCGAACAGCCCGGTCCAAATCAAATCAGTCGTGAGGATGGTAAACGCCGCGTCGTCGTGACCTGCAATGTCCGCGAGCGGGACCTCAGCTCATTTGTCGCGGAAGCGCAGCAGAAGATTCGCGCCGAGGTGAAACTCGAGCCGGGCTACTGGATCACGTGGGGCGGTCAATTCGAGCAGCTCCAATCAGCCACCAAGCGTCTTGAGATCGTCGTTCCACTCGCGCTCCTGCTCATCTTCGTTTTGCTCTTCATGGCTTTCGGGAGCGTGAAAGATTCGCTCCTCGTCTTCACGGGCGTGCCTCTCGCGTTAACCGGCGGCATCTTTGCGCTTTGGCTGCGCGACATTCCTCTCTCGATCTCAGCCGGGGTTGGATTCATTGCCTTGAGCGGTGTCGCGGTCCTCAACGGAGTGGTGATGGTGAGTTTTATCAATCAACTCCGCCGTGATGGGAAAAGTCTCGACCACGCGATCGTCGAAGGCGCCATCACCCGACTGCGGCCTGTGTTGATGACCGCCCTCGTCGCGGCCCTGGGATTTGTGCCGATGGCACTCGCCCACGGCCGCGGGGCAGAAGTTCAAAGACCGCTCGCGACCGTCGTGATCGGCGGCATCATCAGCTCCACACTGCTCACCTTGCTCGTCTTGCCCGCGCTCTATCGAATTTTTCATGTCAGCGGAAGACCGGATGGACCGGTTGCGGGTGAGGCGCCGGCAAGAGTCGCGACATGAAAAATCAGGATCAGAAGGAACCAGCCAGCGATGTTCGTCGTGCAAATACGCGTGCCGGCCGGCGCCTTGAATACTTTACCCTCGGCTGGAATCTCGCGGAAGCGGCGGTCGCGATCAGTGCGGGAATTCTCGCCGGCAGTATTTCGCTGATTGGCTTCGGCGCCGATTCGTTAATCGAAAGTTTGTCGGGCGCCATCCTGCTCTGGCGCTTGCAGACGCACGCTGATGAGAAACGCGAAGGGCTTGCGCTCAAATTGGTCGGCTGCAGCTTTTTCGTCCTTGCGCTCTATGTGATGGGCGACGCACTCTGGTCGCTTTTTCGTCACGAGGAACCGGAGAAGAGTATCGTCGGAATTGTTCTCGCGCTGGTCTCGTTAGTCATCATGCCATTACTGGCGCGGGCCAAGCGCCGCGTGGCCGCGCGCCTGAACAGTCGCGCCTTGCACGCTGACTCGAGACAAACCGACATCTGCGCCTACCTTTCCGCGATTCTCCTCGTCGGATTGCTTCTGAACGCACTCCTCGGTTGGTGGTGGGCGGACTCTGTCGCCGCGCTTCTGATGGGGCCGATGATCGCCCGGGAAGGACTGGCTGCGCTCAGAAGCGAGAAATGCGACGCCTGCTAGCGAAACTTGTTTCCTGCCGACGAGGGGCCTCGGAATGAGAAACAGATGCTTTTGACAACATTCCGTTATAGGAATATAGATTGCGAATGAAGCTGCACGAGCTCAAGACATTTCTCCGGACCCGGCCCGCGGCGCTCCCGCGTTTCGTTCTGCCGAAGGGCGACGAAATTCCTCCGCATTTCCATCTCACCGAAGTCGGACATGTGGTGAAGAAGTTTGTTGATTGCGGCGGCACCTTCCGCGAGCGCGAGGCTTGCGTTTTGCAAACTCATGTCGGGGACGATTTCGAGCACCGGCTCACCGCGGGCCGCTTCGCGGAAATTCTGGATCTGGGCCGCCGGATCCTGCCGGGCGACGACCTGGAGGTGGAAGTGGAATGGGATTGTTGTGTCATCTCGCAGTATCCGATCGAATCCGCGCGGATTGTCGATGATGGGCTCGAATTGCAGCTCTCTGCCCGGCACACCGATTGCCTGGCGAAGGAGAAGTGCGGCTGCGAGGCAGACGAAGGGACCGAGTCTGCCTGCTGTCGTTAGGCACAAAGATGAAGCTTTCCGAGATTTACCAATGCTTCTGCGATCCGACGCGATTGCGAATCCTGCATCTCCTCACTCAGACGCCGCTTTGCGTCTGCCATTTCCAGGAGGTGCTGGGCGAGCCGCAGGTGAAGATTTCAAAACACCTCGCCTACCTGCGCAGTCGCGGCCTGGTGGCGACGAAGCGGAGCGGGAATTGGATCATCTATTCGCTTCCGAACAAGCCGTCGGCGGAGCTGGAGACGAATCTGCAGTGCCTCCAGGATTGCGCAGCGTCCGATCCGGTTTTCCGCAAGGACCGACAGCGTCTCGCAAAATTGCAGGCGAGTTGCTGCAAACCGGCTGGCGTTTTCTCAAAACAAGCAATTAGTTAGCAGCACCATGAAAAAACGGGTCCTCTTCATCTGCATTCACAACAGCGCCCGCAGCCAGATGGCCGAGGCGTGGCTCAACCAGATTTGCGGCGACGAACTCGAGGCGCAAAGCGCGGGCTTCGAGCCGGGCAAACTCAATCCCCTCGTAGTCGAAGCGATGGCCGAGGTAGGCATCGATATTTCGCAAAAGGAAACCCAGAGCGTCTTCGACGTCTGGAAATCAGGCCAACTCTTCGCTTATGTCATCACCGTCTGCGACGAGTAGCAGCGCCGAAAAGTGCCCGATCTTTCCCGGTCCCGCCACCCGCCTGCACTGGGGCTTTCCCGATCCTTCCGTCCTGACTGGAACGCACGCCGAGAAACTGGCCGCGGCAGGCAGGATTCGTGACCAAATCCGTGCGCAAGTCGAGGTGTGGTGCGACGAAATCTGCGTCGCGGTCGAGGCAGAATGACAGATCTGCTCGCGCCCCCGGCTTGCGACTGTCGCCGACGCGGAAGCGATCAACGCGATCTATAATCACTACGTTCGCGCTTCCGCGGCAACCTTCCAGGTGGACGATGAAACCACGGCGGAACGCGTCGCGGAACTGCGCACCCGTCCTGACGAACAGCCAATGATCGTGCTCGAGGCCGAGGGCGAAATTGTCGGCTGGGGCGCGCTCTCGCCCTTCCGCTCGCGCTGCGCCTATCGGGACACGATCGAGCTCACCATCTACGTGCGGCCGGAATGCCATCGGCGCGGTTACGGGCGCGCCCTCGTGCGGGACCTCATGGTAAGGGCTCGCTCGTTAGGCTATCACACTCTTCTCGCCGCCTCCTGCGAGGAATCTGTCGAGCAGCATCGGATTGCTCAAATCGCAGGGCTTCGCCCACGCCGGGACTTTACGCGAGGTCGGCTGCAAGTTTGGCCGGCGCCTCGACGTGGTTTATTTGCAACTGATGCTCTCGGAGCCGGTCTAAATCGTCCTCGCCGTGGACTGGGAGAAATCGTAGGGTTTCCCGTCCGATGGCGTGACGCAGGGTAGCGCGCGTGCACAAGGAACAGGAAATGGAGGACCGATGATCCGCTTTGATGATACCGACTATGGTGAGACTGACATCATGAAGGGCCTGTTGGCCGGAGTCGCCGGCGGTTTGCTCGCTTCCTTCCTGATGGAGCAGTTTCAGGCTGGTTGGGGCGCGGTCGGGGAAGCGATGCAGTCGTCCAAGAAACGCGGTGGGCGCAAGCCGGATCCGACGACGGTCAAAGTCGCCAATGTCATCTCGGAGAAAGTGACCGGCCGCAAGTTGCCAGGAGATTACAAGACGATGGCGGGCGAAGCGGTCCATTACGGGATGGGCGCGAGCGCGGCGGCGGATCTACGGCGTGCTGGCGGAAGTAGCCCCGATCGTCACGCTCGGCGATGGCGCAGCCTTCGGCACCGGCCTCTGGCTGCTCGCGGATGAGATGGCGGTGCCAGCGGCGGGGCTATCGAAACCAGCGAGGGAAATTCCGCTTGCGACGCACATCTACGCCCTCGCCTCACATCTGGTTTACGGCTGGATCACCGAGACGGTGCGCCGCGCGCTACGTCGGGCATTGTAGCGGCGGTCTGTGACCGCCGATGTGACCCGCTCTCGTTAGGCGGCCGCCTCCAGGTCGTGCCGCCGTTTGTCGCTCGCCGCCAGCTTACTATTGCGGCGGAACGCACTGGGAGTGACTCCGATCCGTCGCTCGAATGCGCGGCGGAACGCATCCGAACTTTTGAAACCAACACTTTCGGCGATGCTTTCGACCGAGCCGTGGAGGCCGAGAAGCCGCCGCCGCGCTTCGGTCAGACGAAGTTCCTCTACAAAATCAGCCGGAGTGCAATGAAAGAGCTGCTTAAAGACGCGGCTGAAATGACGCGGGCAAAGGCAGGCCCTTGCCGCCAGAAATTCGACCGTCAGGGTCTCGTGCAGGTGAGCCGCAATCCAGGCTGGCAGGTCGGCGACACGTTCGGCCGGGTCATATTGGTAGTGGGCCGGTTCGAAGTCGCGACCTCCATCTCCCGGAGGGCGTAGCCGCATGACCAGCTCCCGCGCGACGGCCAGCGCCACTTGTCCGCCGTAGTCTTCCGCAATTATCGCGAGGGCCATTTCGATGCCAGCGGTGCCGCCGGCCGAGGTGTAAAACTTATCCTCTTTCAGAAAGGCAGCGCTGTTACTGAGTCGCAATTTCGGAAACCGCTGCGCGACATCCCGGAAAAACCGCCAGTGAGTTGTGACCAGCCGCCCATCGACGAGCCCGCTCTGGGCCAGCGCGTAAATCCCGGTCGAAACAGAGGCAATGCGGCGCGCCGCGCCAGCTCGAGAAGAGAGCCAGGCACCGGCCCGGCGAGCCGTCTCCGGTTGACGCAAGCCTTTGCCACCTGGCACGATAATCGTGTCCAGCGGACCAGCATTTTCGGCCGTGGCGTCGGCTTTGAACAAGATGCCGGATTCGGAAACGAAGGTTTTGCCGGTCAGCCCGATGATGATCGACTTGTAACAGACTGACTCAACGCCCTGTTCCAATGGGCGGCGCGCGTTAGCGATCGCCTCAAGCGGACCAGTTAGATCCAGGGCCGCGACTCCATCGAACCCCAGAAGACCCACGCGCTTCGGAGTCAGATCTCTTTGTAGCCTGGAGAAATAGGTCACGGGGCCAGGACTCCAGCGTCTGAGGATTGGATGGGCGAATACGGTTCCACATAAACCTAATGCAACATTGGCGGGCAAAACGGCTCATGCGCCCCAGAGAAATTTTGCCAGCGTCGATGGAAAGCCCGAACCTACTTGACTACAGGCGGTTTGCCGCGTCGGCCAGCAAGGCTTCGAACCGCGGATCACCCCGCAAATTGTCCCATCCCGGATCCAGTTTTAGCTCTCCGTAGCTCGGGCCGGCAGGCTGTTTGACGACGCTGGTGAGCTGTTTGATGGCCGCATCCCTGTCTCCCAACCAGGCAAGATTCTGCGCCTGCATGCTCGCGTAAACCGGCCCCTCGGCCGCGTCGCGCCAACTGGGGATTAGTTCCACTGATTTTTGGCTCGCTCGCAAAGCGTCCTCCTTGCGACCCAATCCCGCATAAGCCCAGGCCAGATTGGCAAGACTTGACGGATCGTCCGGCCGCTTTTGTAAAGTTGCTTCGAGCGCCGTGCGCGCCTTTTCGAAATACAACCACGCCTTTGCAGCGTCTCCTTGCGCGCGAGCGATCGATCCTGCCATAAGGTCGAGATATTCTGACTTTGGAGCCATCTCCGATTTGTCGCGCCGCTGCGACCTCACTGAGGGCCTTCGGAAAATCGCGGCTATAAAGGGCGATTCGAGCCATGTCGGTATGCCAGTTGAAAACGCCCGAGGGCACGGTATCAAGAAACTCCTCCGCTCGTTTGAGATCGCCATGGGCAACAAGGCTTTCGACCTTAAGCGTCGAAAAGGGAGCCTGCGGATTCGGAATGAGCTTCCTCGCACTATCCGCCAGGTTTTCGGCTTCAGAATATCTTCTCAAGGAAATGTAACTCTGGATCACCTCAGTAGCGATGAACGGATCGTGCGGATCGAGCTCCACGGCCTTCTCGCCATCTCGGACTGCCTCGTTCCAGTGCCCGAGCCGTCGCTTGGTCAGGGCCGAGAGATCAAAGAACTTGGCGCGACCCGAGGGCGAGGGCGGGGCCGCGGCCAGTTCTGCTTCGGCTTTCTCATAATCGCGCACACCGTTGTAGTAGTATTGAGCTTGAGCGAGGTGAGAGTCAGGCAGATCCGGCGCGATCCGCAAGGCGGTCTCGGCCGCGGCCTTGGCCGCCGCCAAACGTGACTCGGACGGATCGTTCCCGAAACGATAAACGTAAAGATGCGCATTTGTGAGCAAACAGTAAGCGAGAGCAAAGTTAGGATCCTTGGCGATGGCTCGTTTGAGAAGCTCTATTGCCTTATCGTTATCGTATTGCACGAAAGAGTTTCGCGCCTGCAGGTAAAGATCATAGGCTTCGACGTTCGTCGTGGGCCGGTTTTCAATCGCCGCTTTTTCGTCCGCCGATAACTTGCCTTTCAGCTGAGCCACGATCGCCTGCGCGAGGTCGCTCTGCAGAGCAAAGAGATCATCTATCTTGCGGTCATATTGCTGCGCCCAAACCTGGGCGTCGGAACGTGTATCGATCAAGCGGGCGTTGACGCGCACGCGGTTATCCAGCTTCCGCACACTACCTTCCAGGACGTAAGCGACCCCCAGGGTTCGGCCGATTTCGCGAATATTTCGTGGACCGTTGCGATAAGGAGCAACACCTGTCCGACTGATAACCTTCAGTTCTGCCACGGTTGCCAGATCAATCAGGATATCATCCTGAACGCCATCAGCGAAGTAACTGTTTGTCTTGTTATCAGCAAAATCGTCAAATGGGAGAACGGCGATACTCTTCTCCGGAATCTCCGTCTGGGTTCCGCTGCGATCCTCTCTCGCAGTCGATCGAGCCTGGCGTTGGACCAGAAAAGCGACAATCCCCAGTGCGATCAGGATCGCGGCCGTAGCCAAGGCCAGGCGCACCATGGAACCTTTGTGGCGGGTCACGGAGCGCGCCAGCCGGTAGTTGAACCTGTCAGGCCGGGCGCGAACCGGTTTTCCGGCGAGATAATGGCGAACATCCTCCGCCAGATCGCCGACCGAGCCATAACGCCGGGAAGGATCTTTCTCCATCGCGTGAAGGATGATCGCATCCAGGTCTCCGCGGAGAGTACGTTGCACCTCAGGATCGCTCGCCGCGAGACTGGGCACAATGGGATCTTCCTCACATACAACCCGGGCGACTTCATCCAAACCAATATCTCTCCTGGGGAAGACATGCGGGGTGCAACCGGTCACAAGCTCATAAAGCAAGGTGCCCAGGGCATAGATGTCGCTGGCCATGGTGACCGCTTCCCCCCGCGCCTGTTCCGGGGAAGCGGAGATAGGAGTGAGTCGCTGCTGCCCGGTCGCGGTCGCCGCCAGCGGATTTTCCTCCAGTAACTTGGCAATGCCAAAATCGAGCAGCTTTGGTTCACCCTGATCGTTGACCAGGATGTTGCTCCGCTTGAGATCACGATGAACAATCCGCTTGTGATGCGCTACCTCGACGGCCGCGCAAATCTTTACAAATAAGGCGAGGCGTTCTCTGATCGGGAGCCGGTGCTCCCGCACATAGGCCGTAACCGGCAGGCCGGAGACATGCTCCATGACGAAGTAGGGCATTCCATCGTCAGTTGTGCCGGCATCGAAAAGAGTGGCAATGTTTGGATGTTCGAGAGACGCCAGCACTTCGCGCTCGGCCCGAAAACGGTTGAGAAGCTCCGCGGTGTTACCCCCGCTGGGCTTCAACACTTTGATCGCGACCTGCTTTTCGAAATAACCATCAGCGCGCGCGGCCAGATAGACCGTTGCCATTCCGCCATGTCCTAACTCGCGCACGATGACATAGGCGCCAATTCGCCGGCCGGTCATGGAAATCCCATCCGGGCGCACGGCCGCGGTCGCGGCGGCGGCGCATTCCTCCAGACTGTCGTTGCCGTTTGCGAAAATCGTCTCAGCCTCGCGGAGGAACGACTCTGCCTCGCGCAGCAGGCTCACATCCTCTGCGCATGCGCGAGTGAGCAAGGCGGTCCGGGCGGAAGGAGAGTCCTCTTCCAGGGCATCCCCGACGATTTCTTTGAGTCGGCGCCAGCGTGCTTGATTCATGCTCGAGTTTTAGACCGGGAAAAGGATAGCCTGCCTGGGACGGGAATGGAAGCTAAGACGAAAGCGATTTTCGCAGCCAAAGCTTGGCCACGGCCCATTCCCGCTTCACGGTCGCCGGCGAAATCTCGAGAAGGGTGGCAATTTCTTCAATCGTTAGGCCACCGAAAAAGCGCAGTTCCACGATCTGGGCCTGGCGCGAATCAAGCGTCTCCAGTTCGCGGAGCGCCTCATCCACCGCCGCGACATCGATCTCCCGGCGTTCGTAAAATTCGAGAATCAGCTCCGCTGGATCGCCGCCGCCGCGCTTGGCTCGGTTCCGCGCGACGGCGTGATTCGTTAGAGTCTGGCGCATGAGGCGGGCGAAAATTCCGAGAAAATGAGCAGGATTCTCCCAGGCAACGTGTCGTTGCCCGGCGAGGCGGAGGTAAGCTTCATGCACCAGCGCGGTGCGCTGCAAGGTGTGTTCTGGCCGCTCATTGCGCAGATAACCGCCGGCGAGCAGACGCAATTCTTCGTAAACGAGTGGCAGCATTTCCGCCAACGCTTTCCCCGCATCGATCGACCGCTCCGCCGCGTCTCCTTCCGCTCTCGCTGGGTTGGACGGCCTGATCCTATCGTCCGATTCCCCTTTGCTCGACATCACTTCGTCTCGCCTCGCCATAATGACCGCGTCACGGTCCCCCAATCTAAACCAGATCGGGAGTTTATGCGAAAGCGACCGCCGTCTCGCGGTCAAATTTCGCTGGCGGGCCCGAAGCGAGGGCGGAGTTGGGCGAACGCCGGCCTTCAGGGTGGGATCGCGAAAGTCAGCTGGTATCAGCTTCCGTAGGGACAGAAAGAAGGCCCTGCTATCCCTCGGACATCTTATGCGTCGTCTGCCTGAGTGTAAGCAAGAGCGGCCGAGCCCCTGGGCTCGGCCGCTCCGTGGTTTAGCCAGCAAATCTGACCCCGTGTCCTAGAACTTCTTCGAGACCTCGAAGTAAAGGAAGCGACCGTAGGGGTCGTAAGCCGTGAGATCGGTGTTGTTGTTCGCGCCGTCAACGGTTGGTGGTACTCGATCGAAGATGTTGTTGCATCCGATAGCGACCGTGAGTCCGTCAACCAGGCGGCTGAAAGGGGCAACCGTCTTTTCGGGAGCCGTTTCGCTGCTCGCCCCAGCAACCATCCCCTTGGAATCCTTGGCGTCTTGTGAGTAGGATGGCGCGGCCGCCGCCGGCTTGGCCCGGAACTCATATTGAAGTCGCATATCGAAGGTGAGATAGTCGCCAATTTTCGCGAACGAGAATTGATCTTCGCCTTCCGGGTCGCGACCCACCGCATTATCCAAACCCGGGATGTAGTTCATATTGATTGCCGCGCTCGCTCCCTCATAGCTATAGCGGGCCAGTGCCGTGATTCGGTAGTTCGGGTTGGCGCCGCCGCCCTCCGGAAAGTCGAGGCCATTAATGTTATAGTAATCACTCTGCGGCGTCGTCTTGAATTCGGCCAGAGTGAACATGACGGCGTTGACTCCCAATTGCGCCTGGCCATACCTGTGAAGGTCCCAGTCGTAGTTCGCGCTAAAGTCGAAACCCTCGATGTGGGTCGCACCGATGTTAACCAGCGTATCCTTATAGTAGACCGAAGCGAGGTTGCCGTCTAACTGGTGTGGCGCCGTCACGGGCCTGGATCCAATCTGACCTGGGAAGTTATTAAAGGCCACCAGATCAGCGTAGGGCGACGCTGGGCCGAGCGCCTCTACGCTGGAAAGAATGAGCGCGCCTCCCAGGACGCCCGCAATTTGCTGCTGCAGCGTCCGGAAATAGTCGACGGTGACAGTCAGGCCGGGAACAAAACTCGGGCTGTAGACAATGCCGGCGGTATAGGATTCAGCAGTCGACGGGACGAGATCTGGATTCGATCCAGTCAATACCTGGGCTTGATCCTGGACGTGACCATTGAGCGTAATGGTGGTTGAGAAACCCGTGGCCGCCGGTCCGTCGAGTTGGAACAACGTCGGAGCAACGAAGGAATTTGAATATGTCGCACGGAGCGTCAGATCCTTGATTGGTTGATAACGTAGTGTCACTTTGGGGACTTTCGCGTCCTCTTTGACCCCATCATAATGGTCGAAGCGTCCCGCCAGGTCCACGTCCAGACTATAGGCCAAAGGAATCTTCATCTGCGGTCCAATAACCGGGACGCTAACTTCAGCGTAAGCCGATTTGACCGCTCGACCGACGTCAATGTCCTGGGTTGGAACCGAGCCGACGAAGATCTCGGGCGAGTCTTGGAGCTTAAATCCTTCCTGACGATATTCGCCACCGAAGGAAACACCCAGGTCACCTCCCGGCAGATGGAACGGGAAGCCGGTGACCTTGGCATCAAAGACCTCTTGGTAAGATGACTGACTTCGGATGTTGGATCCGAAAAGAGTGTTGAACTGCGCTCCCGTGAGCTGCCCCGGTCCGGTCCCGACCACGTTGCGCGCAAAATAATCGAGTGGTGGGATTGGGTTTCCACTGAAATCGACCGCCGTGCCCGCAATCGCCGCGTTTAGTTGTGTAGCGTTAACCAATCCAGAATTCACAAAGTCGATTATATTGCTGCTGTAATAGCCGGCCGCTTCGATCGTCCAATCCTTGGAGATCTGCGAGCGCAGCCCGGCCAAAATTCGATAGAAGCTCGAGTCATCCGTAAACGTCCTGGGCTTGTTCTGGAAGCGCTGATTGGCGAAGAGGCGAAACTGCCCAGAAAGAGTATTGCCGTCGATCGAGATTTGGAACGGATTGAAAGCAGCGGGCGCGCCCCGATCTTCCGGAACGAGAAGTCCGGTCTCGGGGTCAACCCGCTGCGAACCCAGGATGATAACTCCCGTGCCGTTGTTCAGCGGCTGGCCGTTTAGAAAGAGCTGGTTGTGATTTTTGGCGAAGAGAAAATTCGAGAAGAGTTCCAACTGCTTCCCAAAGATCTGGTGTTCAACCGACGCATAGGCGTCGGTGTTGGCAATATCGAGCGTGCTCGTTGGCAGTTTCGACAAGTCGAACGAGAGGAGTCCACCAAGCCCGACATTGTCGTAGGCCTGCGGTAGTTGCGAATATTGGCCTTGATTGGCAGTGCCAGGTAGCGGCAGCGGGACCGATCCAGGTGTTACACCCGGGGCGTCAAACGGCGAATTAAGACCGGGTTTCAGTTTGTAGTAATTCGTCCCGCCACCCAAATTGTCGCGACCGCTACCGGCAAATGTCGTTGTGACGTTGATGAATGGCTGCGAGTAGCCCCGCTCGCGATTGAAGAGCGGGTCGATCTCATAATACTGGAAGCCGACGGTGACGTGCGTGGTATCGTTGCCGACACCCGCGATCGCGCTTACTCTCCGCTCCGAAACGGCACTCGAAGGAGTGAAACCATAGCGACCGTCGATCTCAAGACCACTGAAGTCTTTCTTCAGGAAGATGTTTACCACACCACCAACAGCTTCCGATCCATAGAGAGCAGATGCGCCGTCTTTCAAGACTTCAATGCGGCTAATCAGTGATGTCGGGAAAATGCTCACGTCGGTGAACTGAAACCCGCCCGCCGAGATGGCTGCAGAGTCCGCAATTCGCCGGCCCTCGAACAGAACCAGGGTGGGCAAGCCGCGCAGCGAGATGATCGATCCACCCTGCGTCGCACCGCTGGCAATGTTGGCATTCGATCCGCCAAGATTGCCGGCGCCGACGAAGTCTGCGTTGCGCTTCGACAGAATCGTCAAGACGTCGGACGTGCCACCGGTCTCTGAGATGTCCCGGGTCGTTACCGTGTCGAGAGGTGAGGCAAGCACCTCTTCAGCCGTTGGAATGTTCGAGCCGGTCACGATAATGCGTTCCGCGGTTGCTTCCGTCGCAGGCGCTTGAGCGTAGAGGCTCGCGCTGAGAAGGGATGCGCATCCGACGCCGGCCGCGAAAGCCGCGCGGAGGAATCCCGTTTTGCTGTCTATAGTTCTGATCATTGGTTTCTCCATTGGTGTTGGGTTAGGTTTCATCAAGCTATACGCGGGGATCCTCGGTCATAGTTAGGACTTAAAGCCGACAGTTTGGGACTCGTCTGAGTCACCCACCGAGGGGGCACGCGAAATCCTCGCTGATCCGGACGCCAATGATTTTGAACGGAACCCGCCGCACGATGTCGGTCCGCTCTGCCTAACGAAAAGAGAACCAACTCTCTGTTGAGTCAGTGCGCGACTCGTTCTTTGGCGTTCGCGCCGATAACACCAGGCGCTTTGTGAGCGAAGAGAGAATCCGCCGGGCCAGCGCCGAAGCGGCGTTCGAAAGCGCGCCGGAACGCGATTGAGCTGGAAAAGCCGACTGACGCGGCCACGCTGCGCAGCGTCTTGCCGCGAGAAGAAAGCCGGCGCCGCGCTTCATTCACTCGAAGATTTTCGATGAAGTCACCTGGCGTACTGCCAAAGACACTCTTAAAGGCACGGTTGAAATGTGACGGACACATCCCAGCTCGACGCGCCAGTAATTCGACCGTCAGTTCCTGATCGAGGTGCCGCAGAATCCAAGCCACTAATTCACCGAAGCGATCGATCGGCCGGCTATCGGTACTCACTCAGATGGGGACCTGCATCTGGCTCGTTCCTGTTCGCGAGATAGAGCATCAGATCGCGCCCGACAGCGAGAGCGACTTGTTTACCGTAGTCTTCCTCGATCAGGGCCAGCGCCAAATCAACACCCGCGGTTAGCCCGGCTGAAGTGTAGAACGGACCATCCTTCACCAGCCCGCGTCTGTGGTCGATCCGCAATGAGGGATGACGACGGCCAATCTCTCCGGCGACGCGCCAGTGGGTGGTGACCTCGCGCCCATCGAGCAGGCCAGTCGGCGCGAGCGCGTAAAGACCGGTGCAGATCGACGCGATGCGTCGGGTTTCGTAGGCGCGGCTCAGAATCCATTCCGCCAGCGGGGCGCTGACCTGCGGCTGGCGCAATCCACTTCCCCCGGGAACGATGATGGTGTCGAGGGGCGGCGCGTCGGCGAGTGTTTTCTGCGCGCGAAAGGCCACTCCGGATTCGGCGCTGAAGCTCTCCTTCGTCAAACCGATGGTCCAGACTTTGTAACAGGGAATGCGGCCGCCAAAGCCGTCTTCGAGGAAAGCCGCCGCAAAAGCGTCCGCCGGCAAACTCAGCTGCGAGGCAGCGACATTTTCGAAGCCGATAATTCCAATTTCCTTTGGCCGCATCAAGATTCCCCCGACGATCATGGCGCGTTCCTGGCGGCGGCGACAGGACGACAAACCGACAATCTGAGACATTGCCGTGGCCAGGGCCTGTTAGAATCTCCTTCGTTAGGCGAAAAATTCTTCGCTTGGTTTCGCGGCCAAACCGAACGAGGAAATCTCCCGAATCCCGGTCGCCGTCATGGAACAAACGAAGATACAACGCACTGCCAATGTGCCCGACCTGACGGGCCGGCCGCGCCGGGTTGCGACCGGCGGCGTTTCCTGGCGCAAGACTTTTTCCGCCTTCCAGTATCGCAATTACCGCCTCTACTTTTGCGGCCAGCTCGTTTCCCTCATCGGCACCTGGATGACGAACACCGCCCAGGGCTGGCTCGTTTATCAACTGACCGGTTCCAAGGCATTGTTAGGCATCGTCGCCGCCGCCGGGACCGCGCCGATGCTGGTCTTCTCCACCTGGGGCGGCTGGGCGGCCGATCGTTTCCCGAAACGCTCCGTCCTTATCTGCACCCAGAGTCGCGATGATGATTCTCGCTTTCATTTTCGCGGGGCTCGATCTGGTCGGGGTTTATCCAGCCGTGGCAAATCATCGTGCTCGGCCTTTGTGGCGGCGTGGCGATGGCCTTCGACATGCCGGCGCGGCAATCGTTCGTCGTCGAGATCGCGAGCCGCGAGGACCTCATGAACGCGATCTCGCTCAACAGCGCGATGTTCAACGGCGCGCGCATCATTGGTCCCGGCGATGGCGGGTTTTCTGATGGCGAAAGTCGGGATCGCGCTCTGTTTTTTTATCGATGGAGTGAGCTTTCTCGCCGTTCTCGCCGGGCTTCTCATGATGCGCCTGCCGCCGCATGTGCCGGGCGCGGCGGCCGGCGGGCCGCTCGCGCAATCGCTCGAAGGTTTTCGCTACGTTTGGAATCACATCCGGGTCCGGACGATTTTTGCCCTCTTCGCCATCGTCGGAATTTTCGGCTGGTCCTATTCGGTCCTGATGCCGGCTTTCGCGCACGACGTTTTGCACCTTGACGAACAAGGCTACGGCTTATTGTTAGGCGCGAGCGGGGTCGGCGCGCTCATCGGCGCACTCACGACCGCGACCTTCGGGAGCAGCGTTTCCCCGCGCAAACTCGCCTTTGGCGGGGTCTGGCTTTTTTCCGCCATGCTTCTCGATCTTTTCCTTCAATCGCAACCTCATCGTCGCGATGCTCTGCCTGGCCGGCGCCGGCTTCGGCATGATGCTTTTCTTTTCCACCTCCAACACCACCGTGCAGACGATCGTGCCGGACGAAATGCGCGGCCGGGTGATGGGCATCTGGGCGCTGATTTTCGGCGGGATGATCCCCTTCGGCAGCCTTGAAGCCGGCGCCCTCGCGCATTACGTCGGGACCTCCGCGACGCTCGCGATCGGCGCGTGCATCTGCGCCCTGGCCGCCTTTGTCACGCTCATGATCGTACGGCGGCGCGACGCGCAGCTGGCGGCGAGCCGCCTAACGAAATCTGTTGAGACGCTGCCCTGAGCGCGAGCGTGGACCCTTTGCGGTTCGGCGCCGCTAGAGGCGAAGCGGCCGCGTCGAGCAAGTTGTGGGCCGGCGGCTTGATGCCAGTCGGTGCTTTCTTCGTAGGCATGCGCGACCTGGAGAATGCGCGCCTCCTCCAGCGCCTTTCCCATGATCTGCAATCCGATTGGCAGCTCGGTCCCGCGCTCGCTCTCGGCGAATCCGCACGGAATGCTGATCGCCGCAAATCCCGGCGAGATTGGCCGCGTTGGTGAAAATATCGGCCAGATACATCCGCAACGGATCGGCCGAGCGCTCACCGATTTTGAACGCCGGCTCGGGCGCGGTCGGAGAAATGCAGCGCATCCACTTTCGCGAAGGCCGCGCATGAAATCCTGCCGGATCAGGGTCCGCACTTTCTGCGCGCGCAAATAATAGGCATCGTAATAACCGGAGCTGAGAACGTAGGTGCCGAGAATGATCCGGCGTTTCACTTCCGGCCCGAAACCTTCCGCGCGGGTGCGGCTGTAATGCTCGAACAGGCTTGGCGGATTCTCCGCCCGATAGCCGTAACGCACGCCATCGAAGCGGGCCAGATTGGCCGAGGCTTCTGCCGTCGCGATGATGTAATAGGTGTCGATCGAGTAGTCGGTGTGCGGCAGCGAAACCTCGACTGATTTCCGCGCCTAACGAACTAGAAATGCGCGACTGCCGCTTCGAGCGCAGCCCGCACCGCCGGGTCAATCCCATCGCGCAAATATTCTTTGCGGCAAACCGAGGCGCACGCCGCCGCAAATCTTTCTCGAGACCGGCGCGGTAATCGGGCACCGGCGCGTCGAGTGAAGTCGAATCCTTCGGATCGATCCCGGCCATGACCTCGAGGAGGAGCGCGGCATCGCGCACGGTTTTTGTTAATGGACCGATCTGGTCGAGCGAAGAAGCAAAGGCGACCAGCGCCGTAGCGCGACACCCGGCCATAGGTCGGCTTTAGCCCGACCACGCCGCAGAGCGCAGCGGGCTGCCGGATGGAGCCGCCGGTGTCCGAGCCTAACGACGCGATCGCCTCGTCCGCGGCGACGGCCGCGGCCGAACCGCCGCTCGATCCGCCCGGGACGCGCGCCCGGTCCCAGGGGTTGCGCGTTGGCTTCACGCTCGAGTTTTCCGTCGAGGAACCCATCGCAAATTCGTCCATGTTCGTTTTGCCAAACGGGATCGCTCCCGCCGCCTTCAGCTTTTGAATTACAGTGGCGTCGAAGATTGCACGGTAATTGCGCAGTATTCGCGAAGCGCAGGTGCAGGGCTGTCCCGCACGCTGATCACGTCCTTGATCTGCGATCGGAATTCCGCCTAACGGCAAGCTGACATCGGCGGCATCGGCTGCGGCGAGCGCGGCATCGAGATCGCGCGAAAGATAGGCGCCGATCTGCGGATCGAGCGTTTCGATTCGTTCATGCAACGCCAGCAGCACCTCGCGAGGCGAAACCTCGCGGGCCCGGAGACGTTTCTGCAATTCGACAATCGTTAGGCCAGGCAGTTCGCTCGGCGTCATTCGACCACCTTGGTGACGATGAAGAGGCCTTGGCGGCGCGCGGCGCGTTGCGCAGCGCTTCCTCCTGCGTCAGCCCGGGGCGCGCCTCGTCCTCGCGCAAAACATCGAAGACCGGAAAGGCGTGTGCGGCCGGTCGATGCCTTCGACATTGACTTCGCGCAGCCGGGCCGCGTGTTCGAGCATTTGGGCGAGCTGGGTTTGAAAAAGCGCCGTTTCCTCCGCGCTCAGATCGAGGCGCGCCAGTCGGGCAACGTAGGCAACATCGAGATCAGACGAAGACATTGCGAGGTAGCTAATTTTTCCGGCGGCCACTGCTGGCGCGACAGATCAGAAATGCAAATGGGTCGCGATCCAGATGATCGCTATGGAAAGCGCGATGACGAGAACGATGAAGAGGAGGCGACCCTCGCTGCGCTGTTTGCGCAAGGAGCGCGGACGTCGGTTATCCGAGGCATATTCGCCGTAGCGTTTGTCCTGCAGCGCCATCGTGACATCGAGGCGATTGCGGCCTGCAGTCGCGCGCTCGAGGAGCTCTTCGCGCTCGCGACGAGTCTTTTCTTCGGCCACGCGCGGCGCCTCCTCGATCATGCGCTGAAGGTCATCCATCTGCTTGCGCAGATTTTCCTCAAGCCTGGCGAGCTCGTGCTGTTTCTGGTCCAGCGGCGTGTCTGAGTGATCGCGTCGTCGTGCCATGCGTGCCTAACGACTTCCGCCGTTCATATAGAGAAGGATGAGGAGCGCGATCAGGCCGAAAATGATCAGCGGCAGGGAAAGGCGAAACCGATCTGCGACCATTGCGCGAAGGAACGCGCGGGTCCGCCGCTATTGCTTTCGAAGCCGCTCGCGCTCTCCGGCAAGGGGACGCTCTCATGCCCGTCGGCCGTCGCTTGGAGGCGGCTGCGCTGCTGGCTGTACTCGGTCCGCGCGTCGTCCACCATGCTCAGCGCGCGGCTCAGTTCCTTGTTCAAGTCGGCTGGGTTCCAGGTCCGCGGGTCGATCGCTTCGAGCAGCTCGAGGTGCTGGCCGAAACTCTCGCGGGTAGCGCGCAGTTGCTCCATTTTTTTCTGCGCATCGTAGGCCTCGCGTTCGAGCACGACGAGCGAGCGGGTCAGCTTGTCGGCCATCTCGGCGCGGCCGCGTTCCAGTTCCTCCTGGCGCCGGCTCAGCTCCTCGAGCTCGCGCTTTTGTTTTTCGATCTGTTCCTGCTGGCGCTTGAGCTGGAGGAGCTGCTCCTGCGCTTTTTGCACCTGAGAATCGAGATGCTCGGTGCTGACATTATCGTCTTCGTTGAGCTCCAGCATTTGTTCGATTGGGCGGAGGCGTTCGGACATGGCGTTTGTTACGGCAGCGCTACGCCGGGGATATTAAATGGCCGGGCCGAGATTGCCAGATTTTTCAGTCGAGCAACCGTAGCTCACTTCGTAATCGTGCTCGTGCTCCTGCTCGTGATCGATTTTCTTGCGTAGGTCTTCGAGCACGACGAGCACGAGCACGAGCACGAGAAGAAAGTCCCCCTAACGACCGGGCATCATCTCGAGCAGCATGCCGCGAAAGTATTCCGTCTCCGGCAAAGTCGGGAGGACAGGATGATCGAGCGCCTGTTCGAAACGCCGCAGTCGCCGCGCCGAGCGGCGCGCATCGACCAACGCAGCCGCCATCATCTTTTCGAAAATCTCCGCCCCGACGTGATGGGAGCAGGAAAAGGTCGCGAGCATTCCGTTAGGCGAAAGCAAATTGAAAGCGCGCACGTGCAATTCCTTGTAGCCGCGCAGAGCGTCGTGCAGTCCGCCCTTGGTTTTGGTGAAGGAAGGCGGATCGAGAATGATGAGATCGAATTTTTCCGCGGCCTTTTCCGCGCCGCGGAGAAACTGAAAAACGTCCTGCTCGACCCAGCGCACGAGCAATTGATTGCGCGCCGCGTTTTGCTCGGCGGCACGGATGCTTTCCGCGCCCTCTTCCACGCCGAGCACCTCGCTCGCTCCGGCCCGCGCGCAGGCGAGCGCGAAGCCGCCCTGGCTGGTGAAACAATCGAGCACCCTTTTTCCGCGCGCCTGCTGCGCGACCAGTTCGTAGTTCGGCAACTGGTCGAGGTAAAAGCCGGTCTTTTGCGAATGGAGCAGATCGATTTGCAGTTTCAGTCCGGCGACTTCGATCTCCACTTCGCCAGGAGCCCCGCCCCGCAGCATCCCGCTCCGCAATTCCATCCCTTCGGCCCGCCGCACCGGAGCATCGTTGCGCTCGATAATCGATTTTCCTTCCAATGCCCTAACGATCAGCTCTTTTCGGTGATCCATCGCAAGCGTGAGGGTTTGCAGGACGAGATGGTCGCCGTAGCGATCGACGATCACGCCCGGCAGCCCGTCGCTCTCGCTCCAGACGAGGCGGCAGAGCCGCGGGTTGATCCCCCGCCGCGCGCGATATTCCATCGCCTGCGCGATGCGGCGCTGGAAAAAATCGAGATCGAGATCCTGTTTCCGGCGCGAGAAGCGGCGCGCCACGATTTGCGACTTGGAATTGTAAATCGCGCTCCCGAGGAGCCGATCGCGCCCATCCTTGAGCGAGATGACTTCGCCGTCGTTAGGCGAACCAAAGATTTTCAAAACTTCGCCGCTGAACACCCAGTCGTGCCCATGCAAAATCCGCGCGCGAGGTTTGACGACAAGACCGCCCATCGCCGCTCACTGACGGGCAAGGCGATTGTCGGGGCAAGGGGAAGTCGCGTTGGGCAGCGCCAGAATGCGCTTGCCCGCTCAAACTCAAATCCTTAGCCTCGCGCGCTGGATGATTTCCCGACGCCTGACCGCATGAGTGCCACCGGTGGTTTTGATTTTGATGCCGCGTCAGAGGCGGCGGCCGCGCGATTCCCTCCGTTCCGCAAACCGATGATCTCGCCGCGCTCATCGCGAAGGCCGCGCCGGGCGCCACCCTTAAAGTTCCACCAGGTACTTATCCTAGTCTCGTCGTGACGCGTCCCGTCCATCTCGTCGGCGATCCCAATATGCAGGTCTTCATCAAGGGCGAAGGCCAATCCGCGCCCGCCGTGCAGTCGACCGGCGTTTCCCTGCAGAACATCCAGGTTCTCTGCCACGGCATTGGCAATCTGCCCGCCGTCGCCGTCGCCGCCGGCGCCGAGTTGGAGTTGAACGCGTGCACGATTCAATCCGCAACGGAGATCGGACTCTTCGCCACCGGCAAGGCCTCCGTCAAAGCAGTCGGCACCACCTTCGCCGCGCCTTATGGAGCGGGTTTGCGCCTTTCCGAACAGGCCCGGGCCAGCCTGACGCAATGCACGATTTCCGACAGCCACATCGGGTTGAACGCCTTGCGCGGCGCCACCGTCGATTTGCATTCCTGCGCTTTCGATTGCGACGGAGGAAACAACGGGCACGGCACCGTCCTCGGGCTCAACGGGAACGGCACCGCAGTCACGGCCGATGACTGCCGCTTCAACAGCAACAGTGCCGGGCTCGTCGTCACCCTGCAGGCGTCGCTCACGATGACGAAAAGCCGGTTCAAGGGCAACGCCGCGGGCGCCGAGGGCGGAATCGCCGGCCTCGTCTCGGTGCGTGATGGGGCACGCGCTACCTTCACCGGAGTCAGCTTCGAATCCAATCGCCAGGGCGTGGCCGTGACCGACGGCGGCTCCGTCGAAATGATGCAGTGCAATTTCGCCGGCAACGGTCTCTGGCAGGAGCGAAAAGTCATTCCGACCTCGCTCCCGGTTTTGGTCTCCGGTCAAAACTCGCGCGCCATCATTCGCAAAACTGCATTCACAAATTCCGCGCAACAGGCCATTGGCGTCATGGCCGGCGGCCAGCTCACTCTCGAAGTCGTCGACATCTCCGGCGCGCGCAACGCCGCCGTCATTCTCGGCGAGCGCAACGCTGCGCCAGTCCGCGCCGAGATCCGGCGCAGCCATTTGAATGGCAACGGTACTGGCCTCGGCCTGCTCGTCGGGAGCAGCGCGGAGATCGAGGACACCGAGTTTCGCGAAAACAATGACGGCATTATCGCCTTCGACGCCGGCACTGAGTTGAAAGCGGCCAGGATTGCCATCACGGCGAATCGCGACCGCGGTCTCTATGTCTACTCGCACGCTACGGCCAGCCTGCAGGATTCCGACCTGAAAAATAATGGACGCGGTGTGATCAGCGGCTGGCACGGCCGGCCGGCCGAACGGGCCTCGATCACGTTGGAAAATTGCCGGTTCGGTGGCAACAAGGTTTACGGCGCGGGCGCGAGCATGCAGAGCGAATTGATCCTAACGAACTGTCTTTTCGACGGCACCGACAAGACCAACACCGTCAAGGAACGGGGCGCCAATCTCCAGACTAACGAACCGTCCACGCCCGAGCCATCGCCCACGCCGCCAGCCGGCGCCGAGACTTCGCCCACTCCCGGGGAAAGTGTCGGGCCCACCGCCTCGCCCTCAGATTCACCGGAGGGCAGCGCGTCCCCTTCGCCGTCTCCCGAGCGCGAGAAGGGCACGCCGAGGCCGCACCGCAAACCCACCCCGCGACCGCACCCGCCGACGCCCGAGGACATCCGGCGCGCGCTGCGAAAACTCCTCCCGGGCGGCTAGAGCAACTGCCAAGAATCATTTCCGGCTGTACCGGCAAGTTGTAGCCGGGGGCGGTGACCCCAGGCAGCTTAAGAGGTGGTCACGGGCCAGACCAGGTGGGGTCACTGCCCCCGGCTACAACTTCGCCAACCGGAAGCTTCTTTGGGCAAGCGCTCTAGGAGCAGGACCCGCGCTGCGCATTCGCGCTGGAAATCGTGGCATCTCTGCCTGAGAGTAATCAGCTGATCTCATCATCTTAACGACTCCCACTCCCGCTGCAGTGAACCCAACTCCTAGCTCGCCCGAAACCAAACCACCCGGTGGCGCTCCCGAACGCGCCGATCTGCGCCCGCAAAGCATCGACGACGCGGTCATCCGCCTCGCGGGCAATTCGCAGGACGGCATCCAGAGCGCCGGCGCTTTCCTCGCCCGCCTCGCCGGCCGCAGCGATCAGGACGTCATGACCTATATGACGATTCCGGCCACCATCTCGGGCGGCCCCTCGATTTTCCAGGTCCGGATCGGTTCCGGCGAAGTTCTCTCCGCCGGTGACGAAGCTGATTTTCTGGTCGCGTTTTACCAGCACAGCTACCAGGACCATATCGGCTTCCTGCGCGAGGGCGGTATTCTGCTTTACGATTCCGATAACGTCGAGCCGAACCTGGACGACAAACGCTTCGTTTACGTCGGCGTGCCGATCACCGGCCTGACTGTCGAGGCCCTCGGCGGCACCGCCAAGGACAAGGGCAAAAACATTTTCGTCCTCGGCCTGATCTCGAAAATTTTCCAGCTCGATATCGAGAAGCTGAAAAAACTGATCACCGAAAAATTCGCCGGCAAGGACGAGAGCATCGTCAACACCGCGCTCATGGCCTTCCAGGCCGGCTACGCCTTCCCGGTCGGCAACGTCCTGACGAAGCACTATCATTTTGAACACATCGCGAAAAAGCCCGGCGCGCCCGACCAGATCACGATGGATGGCAACCAGGCGCTGGCCTACGGACTGATCGCCGCGGGCGTGCGCTACGGCGCCGGTTATCCGATCACGCCTTGGTCGTCCGTCATGGAAACGTTGCGGCGCGAACTGCCGAAATATGGCGGCCTTTTCGTGCAGGCCGAGGACGAACTGGCGGCGGTCTCGATCGCGCTCGGCTTTTCCTATTCCGGGAACCTCGCCGTCACCGGCAGCGCCGGTCCCGGCATCTCGCTCAAAACCGAAGCGATCGGCTGGGCCTCGATGGCGGAAATCCCGCTCCTCATCATTAACGTGCAACGCGGCGGACCGAGCACCGGGCTTCCCGACCAACGTCGAGCAGAGCGATCTGTACCAGGCGATCTACGGCGGCCACGGCGACAGTCCGCGCGTCGTTCTCGCCGCCCAAACGGTCGAAGATTGCTTCTACATCGCGGTCGAAGCGGCGCGCATCGCGCGCAAATACAGCACGCCGGTTTTCATCCTGAGCGACACTTCGCTCGCGACGCGGATCGAGGCGTTCGACGAACCGAAACTCTCGGAGCTGATGCTCAACCCAAAGCCCGACCTGACGCCGATCGACAGCCATAAGCCCTACGCGCTCGACCAGATCACCCACCACGCGCCGCCCGGGACGCGCATCCGCGACGGCAAATACCCGCTCATCAGCGGCCTGGAGCACGATGAGTGGGGCCATCCCACCGGCAGCCCGAAATTGCACATGGCCATGACGGCCAAGCGCCGCAACAAGTTGCGCCAGCTCGCCGCAGGAACTCCCGCTTCCGGAAATCTACGGCGACGAAGCCGGCGACACCCTCCTCGTCGGCTGGGGTTCCACCTACGGCCCGATCCACGACGCCGTGAAACGCGCCCGGCAATACAAGGAAAAGATCGGCGCGATTCATCTCCGCCACGTCCATCCTTTGCCTAACGGATTGGAAAAAATATTCGCCCGCTTCAAACGCGTCGTCGTGGTCGAGATGAACGATGAGGGCGTCTACGGCTTTGGCCAGCTCGCCACGATTCTGCGCGCCCGCTTTTGCGAGCCAAAAATCGAAAGCTTTACCAAGACCGACGGCCTCACCTTCCGCGTTCGCGAAATTCTCGAGGGCATCTTTCATCGCAAATTCCCGCGCATCATCGCATCGAGCGGGACCGAACAGGGAGGCAATGGCGCTGCGGAGAAAACCATCGACCTCTCCACCGTGCGCGCCGGAGCCCAGGTCTCCACCACCGCCTGACGAAAGCAGAACACCGTCCTTAATGAGAAAATACATCGCAGAATTCATCGGCACTTTCTTCCTCGTGCTCACGGTGGGTTGCACCGTCATTCCCGGCGCGCCCGGCGTTATCGCGCCACTCGCCATCGGTGGGGCGCTCATGGTCATGGTCTTCGCCGGTGGCCACATTTCCGGCGGACACTTCAATCCCGCCGTCACCCTCGCCGTCTTCCTGCGTGGCCGGTGCGACGCGAAGGATGTTGTGCCCTACTGGGTCGCGCAGCTCGCCGCAGGCGTTGCGGCTGCGTTCGTCGCCGTCTTCCTTTGCGGCAAGAGCGGCACACCGATGGAGATCACTAACATCACGCAGGCCCTCGCGGCCGAGTTTTTCTTCACCTTCGCGCTCGCCTACGTGGTCTTGAACTGCGCCACCGCCAAGGGCACTCTCGACAATTCGTTTTACGGGCTCGCCATCGGCATGACCGTAATGGCCGGCGCCTTCTCCGTAGGGGCGATCTCCGGCGGCGCCTTCAATCCCGCCGTCGCGCTCGGGATCGGCCTGATGAAGCTCGTCCACATCTCGCAAATCTGGATCCATCTCAGCGCCGATCTGGTCGGCGGCATGCTCGCCGCGCTCACTTTCAAGCTCCTCAACCCTGACGACAAATAACGACGTCCCGTATCGCCTAACCAATTTTCAAAATGAGCACTGAGACAATGACCGCCACCGCCACTCCGGCCTCGGAGCCAAGCGAGAAACTCACCAAGAAAGCCATCACTGCCGATCACCCCACCTGGTGTCCCGGCTGCGGCGACTTCGCCGTCCTCGCTTCCTATTACAAGGTCCTCGAAAAACGCCAGATCGAGCACGAGAAAATCGTCACCCTTGCCGGCATCGGCTGCTCCTCGCGCTTTCCCTATTTCGTTAATGGCCACGGCGCCCACTTCATCCACGGGCGCGCCGTCCCGCTTGCCAGCGGCATCAGCCTGGCCCGGCCCGACCTGCACGTTTTCCTCTTCGGGGGCGATGGCGACGGCTTCTCCATCGGCGGGAATCACCTCGACCACGGCGCGCGCAAGAACATCAACATGACCTACGTCATCATGGACAACTTCGTCTATGGCCTGACGAAAAAGCAGACCTCGCCCACCTCGCCCATCGGGTTCAAGAGCAAGACCGACCCGCACGGCGCGATCGACCAGCCGGTTAACGCCATGAAAAAGCTGGTCGCGAGCGGCGCCACCTTCGTCGCGCGCACCCACGCCAGCCAGGTCAATCACATGATCCAGATGATCGAGCGCGCGATGGATCACCCCGGCTTCAGCGTCATCGAATGCTTGTCTGAATGCGTCGAATTTTTCCCCGGCGCCTTCGACCCGGCCAACCCGCGCAAAGGCGGTGCCTTCTCCGTGATCGAGGAGAAAAAATACGACAACACTCCGGAGGATGAGCTGCGCCACGATGTCACCGACGAGCTCGCCGCCTACAAGCTGGCCCAAATCCCGTTCCCCGGCGTCTTCGGCGTCTTCTACCAAAATGATCGCGCAACCAAAAACACTCTGGAGAAGAAGTGGATCGACAGTACCCGTGAGAAGCTCGGCAATGCGAGCGACGTCGACATTCTGCAGAAGACATTTGACCGGATGAAATAGCGGCGTCGCGCGACCGACTTATCGCTGCCAGCACACGCCGAGGCTGCTGTAACAGATGCGATTGACGGCCGATGCGGAAGACTTGTCGCCAGCCATGAAACGCTTTCTTCCTTTTGTCATCATCGCGGCCGTCGCGCTCCTGACGGTGGGTATTGCGACAGCCGTCTACCGCGCGAAAACACGAGACGCGCCCGTTCCTGTCGCCCGTGTCACGGGAAGTACAACGCCGTCGGAAGCACCGGAAGATCCAACCCTGCACGCGCGCGGCCCGCGCAATGCGCCGGTGACGCTGGTGATCTATGGCGACTTCCAATGCCCGTCGTGCGCCGTTGTTTCGCAGGGGATCGACGAATTGCAAAAGGAATATGAGGGTAAAATGCGCGTCGTTTTCCACGAGTTTCCTCTCGAAATGCACAGACATGCGATGGAGGCGGCGCTGGCCGCGGAGGCGGCTGCAGTGCAGGGGAAGTTCTGGGAGATGCACGATATGCTTTACAAAAATCAGCCGGTTTGGGACGAAGCGACCAACGCCAACGTCCTTTTCGAGTCCTATGCGGAGTCGATCGGGCTTGATGTCGCGCGGTTTCGCGCCGACCGCATGGCCCCGGACGTGCGCGCGCGCGTCATCGCGGATGCGGCTGAAGGTAAGGGTCGCGGAGTCAAAGTCACGCCGACGATTTTCATCAACGGAATTGAGCTGCGAGCCGGTTTCACAAAGGACAATCTGCAGGCGACGATCAAGGCTGCTCTCGCCCCGAAGAAGACTTCCTGATCATGCCCAGCAAGAGTAAGCATTTCCCAAGTTGCCGCCCACCCGAGCCCGATCGTCCGTCGTCTATTGCATCGCCGCGTCACCATCCTCCCCCGGCTGACGGATGCGACCTTTCTGACCGTCGCCCCTCTCACGGACGTACTGTTGGCGGTTCGTTCGCAGGCTGCTCAGCGCTGCCGGGCAGTGCCTATGCGACAACCAAGGGCATTTCGACCGCGGCGTTTGGGGCGATCGCTTATTGCACGGTATTCGGCGCAGCCATGCTGAAAGCAAGGCCGGCATTGATACTGATGGCGGTGGCCCAAACATGCATCGCCGCCTTGGCCCACGCAGAGTCTCCGCACATGATCGGCAGTTGGAAGGTGGACATTACGTTCACGAGTGGCGAAAGCCGTACATTGCGTTTTGACGCTCAAGGCGGCGGCAAAGGCTCGTTCCTGTTGCTCGATCCACGATTGAAAGTCTGGGGTCCCGGCAAACCTTCAGAGGCAAAGTGGGCTCAGGGCGAAGGAAACTCCGTGACGTTTTCTGGCCCGGTCGAATTTCCACTCGGCAACGTCGGGCGCGACCCGGGAACGTTAGTGTTCAAGGGAAAGCTTGAAACAGAGACATCGATGACGGGCGAGGTGGATTTCTCCCCGCTCATTGGAGAGCAACCGTCGAAGCACGGCACTTTCAAAGCCGCCCGTACCGGGAAACCGATAAGGGCTGGAGCCGGCAGGGGAACCCCGACCGGTAGCAAAATGGAACGGCGCCAGAAAGACAAATAGGCCAGCCGATCTTCGCTTCTACATCGCGTCTCCGTCCTTCCGCCAGCAAACTTTCGTTTTGCTGGCCTCTTACCCCTTTGCATTTTGCTGCGGTGATGAGTATTCCGGTCGGCGGGCCCCCGTAGCTTTCGACGGCTCGATAAATCTCCGTTTGCGATTTTCCGACGCCTTCCCGCCAGACCTAAAACGAGCCCTGAAGGCGCATCAACATTACAAAAACGTTATCAAAATTGGCGTGACATTCGACACCCAGTCCAAATAGTCTCCATAATAGGTAAAAAGCTTTACCGCTTTATACAACCCACACAAAAAGAAATAAATCCATGAAAAAGAAATCGTCTCAATCCGCCTTTTTTAATATCCGGGGTCCTATCCGGTCTCTCCGTCGGCCTGGCCGGCGTCTTTCTGGCGTGCTTAGTTGTGGCGTGTTTTCCGCAACCGTCGCGAACACAGCACATGCACAGCAGACAAGTACGATTATCACTCGAGTCCGCCGATCCCCTCGTCCCCGTCGGATTTGATTGTGCCACCGTTCGTAGCCTTGGCATCGACAAGCAGGAAAACCTCCGGGCCGGAGCCATCATGATCGCCTGCGGCATGGCAGAGGGCGGAGGATCTACTTCTTTCCCTTTCACTCCGTTCGCCGATCACCTTCAACAACTGGTGGCACCGGAGGCGTTTGGCACCGACGACGTCGATCTGATCACGGGCGCCGAGACCGGTACCAACATTACCCAGTCGGAGACATTCACTGCGGCTAACCCGGATAACCCCAACCAGATTGTCGTCGCCTACAACGACTCACGCGGGCGCAACAAGAACCCGATCAACATCTCCGGCGCATCCTACTCCGCGACGGCGGCAACAGCTTCACCCGCCTCACCGCTACCAACGGTCAAAGCCCTTTCCAAAATACCTTGGGCGACCCCGTTATTCTCTATAACCGCCCGACCGGCACCTGGTTCACTGTCTGGCTTGACGTAGCCTGCGGCGGTCAGGGCCTTGGCGGATACAAATCCGCCACTCCCGGGGACGCGAATAGCTGGACCCATTTCTGCGTTCATAACAGCTCGCCAGGACGACCGAAATTCTGGCTGGGTCGACAACAACCCGAGCAGCCCCTTCTACGGCCGGATGTATATCTCTTTTAATGACTTTAATCGCGGCGGCGGCGCCCTCTTCGTCCGCTACTCCACCGACAACGGCGCGACCTGGACTAACGAGCGACAGTTAACCACCACCTTCGTCCGCGACGTGCAGATCACCGGTGACCCGTCCACGGGCAACCTCTTCCTCGCCGGCATGGACGAAATGGGCGGCGGCCTCGGCAACCGGGCCAATAAGATGTTCAGATCCACTGACGGCGGCGCCACCTGGACCAACACCTATACCGGCCCCACCTTCGCCGGCCCAGGTCGCACCACATGCCCGTCGAACTCCTACTTCGCCTGCATGTTTTCCGGCCCTGGCTTACTGGCGGCACATGGGCTGGGGTCAACCGGCAGCGTTCAATGGCGTAGTTAGTTACGTCTATGACGCCCGCAACACCGGCAACGGCGACCCGGGCAACGTCTTCTACATCCGCTCCACCGATGGCGGCGTCACCTTTAGCGCACCATTCCAATTGAACACCGATACCACGACCAAGGGTCAGTGGCAGCCCAACATCTCGGCCGCCGCGGATGGCAGCCTCCTCGCGGTCTGGTATGACGAGCGCGAGGCCACCGCCACCTGCGTCAAGGGTAACGCCGCCTATTCCGTGCTACAGAATGTATGCGCGCAAGTCCCTCGACAACGGCGTCACCTGGCAACCCGACATGGCGTTCAGCGACGTCGTCACCCCTCTCCCCGGCCAACCTGACGCAGGCATCGTCACCGAATATGCAGGGGACTACGACTATAGCTACCAGGTGGCCAACCAGCACCTCCATACCTGGACCGACGGGCGCGTGGCCATCAGTGGCTCATCCCAGCAGGATGCCTTTGCCGATCAGGATGGCTCGAGCGGTGGCGGAGAGATTGAGCTTCGAGCGACGCCACGCAGACAGCAGGGTAACAATTTTGTGATTCTGAAATGGAAGCCGGCTGACGGCGGCACTATAAACGTATTGCGAAATGGTAATATTGTTGTTACGACGACCGACGACGGACAAGCCAAGGACAAACTCGGCACTAATACGGGAACGTTTGTCTATCAGGTCTGTGAAACGGATACAGGTGATTGCTCGAACGAAGTGACTGTCAATTTCCCGTAGTTGTCCGACTACCTTTCGCTTTCCCGGGAGTCGTCCCATCCGACTCCCGGAAAGCTGGTGAGGAAGCTTACAAGCAAGGGGCATTCAGCGGAACGCTGAATGCCCTTTGTCCTTCGCAGGCTCATGAATGAGAACAAAGCGGATGTTCCGGTTCTTCCAATTTTAGGGATTCAACCTTTTACCCGCCCAGAACGGGGCCGTTTCCGCGCCGTCGAGTCGTTTATGCAGCCGCCGCTTCCGACCAGATCGCGCATTCGTTCCCGCTCGGCTCGGTGAAATGGAAACGTCGCCCGCCCGGAAACGAAAAGATATCCGCCGTGATGCGACCGCCGAGTTCGATCACGCGCTGGCGCACCTCCTCCAACCGTGGGTGATAGAATACCACCAGCGCTCCACCCGACTCGATCGTTGAGCGCTTGTCGCCGCGGCTAAACCCGCCCGCGATCCGTCCATCTTCAAAAGAGGTGTAGTCAGGCCCGAAATCGGTGAACTTCCATCCGAACAACTGCTCGAAAAACCTCCGTGTCGCCGCCAGGTCCGCCGCTTGAAATTCAATGTAGTCAATCTGGTTGTTTGCATTCATACGCGCGACGATTCTCTGCCAGGCCGCGCCCAACTGGCAATCTGATTGATTCGCTCGCTCCACTCCGCATGGAACCCGGCCTCCCCCTTTCTCAATTGCATCAGATAGCACTGCCGGACTCCGGCCAAATAATCGACAACCAATAACGAATAGCCGCCCGGGCGCACTCCCGCGGCGGCTCCTTAGACAAACCACCTAAGCCAGAGGAGTATCTTCTCCCAAGACCATGGAGATTCATCAGCTCCGGTATTTTGTCGCCGTCGCGGAGGAGGGCAGCTTCTCCCACGCGGCGGAACGCGAGCATGTCTCGCAACCTTCGCTCAGCCAGCAAATCCAGAAGCTGGAAGCGGAGCTGGACCAGCAGTTGTTCGATCGTCTGCCGCGCGCGGTCGTCTTGACCGAGGCCGGCCGGCGCCTGCTCGAATACGCGAGAAAGATTCTGACCGGCATCGCCGATGCCCGCCGCTCGGTCGCGACGCTCGGGCACGAAGTCGCCGGCAGACTCGCGGTCGGCGCGATCCCGTCGATCGCGCTCTATGTTCTGCCGCGGCTGATCGTGAGCTTTGAGCGTGCCTACCCGAAAGTGACTTTCGAGCTCTTCGAGGACACGACCGAAAAGCTGGCCCAGCGGCTGGAAGACGGCACCCTCGACGTCGTGCTCGCCTCCTCGGGCGACGAAACGCCCGACCCTCGCGCAGCATTCGTTAGGCAGGGAACCGTTGCTCATGCTTCTGCCGGCGAAGCATCGGCTGGCGCGGAAAAAAGCGATCAAATGGAGCGATCTCGCCTCGGAGAAGTTTCTGCTCCTGCACGAAGTGCATTCGCTCTCGATCACGGTTCGGCGTTTGCTCGCCGCGAACCACCTGAAGCCGGAGGTGGTCCTGCAGGGCGCTCAGCTCGCCACCATCGCGGCGATGGTCGCGGCCGGGCTGGGCGTCACGGTGGTGCCGGAAATGATGCTCCACACCGAATTCGTGAAGGGATGCGTGGCGGTGCCGTTTGCCCGCCCGGTGCCGACGCGCGAGCTGGTTTTGCTGCGCAATCCCGTTGCGCTTCGAGAGCAAGGCCGCCGCAGCCTTCCGCGAGGAAGCCGCGGCGGCCTTTACCCGGAACACGGGGAGCGGCCGGCTGACCGCGACCGTCGGGGCGCTAAGGCAAATACCGCGTTCGGGGTTACCTGGTCAGGCCCAAGGCGTGAGCGAGGGTGAACATCGGCCAGGTAGCGGTCAGAACGATCACTGCGAAAAGAATGAACTCGGCGGCCACACTGGGCCGCTCGCGCTGGGCGTAGCGTTCGCTCAGGAAGCGAAAAGCGCGCAAGCGCAGCGAAGTCTTCGAATCAAGCAGCCGACCGTTCGAGGGATTGCTGCTGAAGGTTATTGTTTGCATGCCAGACTAACGATCAGGCAAGGCTCCCTTTGAAATACTTAATGCCACTGCCCGCGATAGGCAGCGCCTATTGGATGAAAGCCGATCGCAGGTCGAGCGGGTAAAGCGGTCGAGTCGCACCGCGTCGTGAGTGAATCGGGCGCGCCCCTGTGAAGACTGCTCTGCCGGCCCCCTCGGGCAGCTGGCGCACGTGCCACCGCCTGGGAAACGCGCCTGCACTCCCACGTAGCCGCACTCCGGACGAGTGTGGCTGCAAAGCGCCTACCTTTCCGGTAATCGAAGACAAAAATCTCTTCAGTTTGAATAACGCTACGACGACGACGATCCCACTCCCCGGGAGCGATCAACAAACCGTGAGCGATCGTCCTACAGATTGTATGCCAGCTTGTGTGTCGGCTGATAAAGCTGCATGTCGTCCGCGCCCGGCACCATCATCATGATAATGCGACCGTACACTTGTTCCTCGATCGGTCCGCGGAACTGCGCACCTTTCGCCCGCAAATCCTCCACCGTCGCTTCGATGTCATCGCACATGATCGCGATCGAGTGCTGCCGCGGGTGATCATAGGTTTTGCCTTCCCAGACGCTGTGCGTCGGATGAACCCCCATCTCGCTCGGCCCCGATTTGAAGATCAGCCAGTCGTTATCCCAATCTTCGGCCACATACTTCCAGCCGAGCACGTCGCGGAGAAACGTCCGCGTGGCCGGAGCGTCGTCGGAGTAAATCAAGGTGTGAATTGAGGTAATCATAACGTGGCAACCTAGATCAGAAAGACGTAGACGTAGAGCATCAAACGGTTTCACGGCCCGTTATCCAACCTTCTTCCCAAAGAGCGAATAACGGTGAACCAATAACCGCGGCTTCCGCCTTCAATTCTTCGCGCTAACCAAACGCTTGTCCGCAGCGGCGGCAGAAGCGGGCCGCGCGGTCTGTCTCGAGCGTCTGACAGTTGCCACAGGCGCGCGCATCTTTCATCTGCGCCGCCTGATGCAGTTCCACCGAGAAGATGCCGGTCGGCACGGCGATGATGCCCTAGCCCATGATCATGATGAGACTCGCGAGGATGCGCCCGAGCACGGTGTGCGGCGTGATGTCGCCATAGCCGACGGTCGTGAGGGTGACGATCGCCCAGTAGACGCCATGCGGAATGCTGTCGAAGCCGTTCTCGTCGCCTTCGACGAGACACATGAGAGTGCCGACGACGAGGACGATGACGAAGACCGTGAAGACAAACACTATAATCTTGGGCCGGCTGGCGCGGAGCGCAGTCACGAGCGTGCGACTCTCCTCCAGGTAATGCGTGAGCTTCAGGATGCGGAAGACGCGCAGGAGCCGCAGAACGCGGATCATGAAGAAGTGATTCGCGGTCGGAGTGACGAGATCGACGTAGCTCGGCAGAAACGCGATCAGATCGATGACTCCGTAGAAGCTGAAAACGTAGCCCCACGGATCCCGGACACAGAGGCAGGCGGGCGATGTATTCGAAAGTGAAAAGGATGGTGAAAGTCCACTCCAGATTACGCAGGAGAGCCGGGTGCGCGGCGCGAAAAGGATCCACGCTTTCCATCATCGCCTCGGCGACGCTGATTCCGATCGCGACCAGGAGCGCCAGATCGAGGACCTTTCCGGCGCGCGTGTCGCTCTCAAAGACGACGCTGTAGAGACGAAGCTTCCACCCCGGCTGATCGCTGGTCGGGCGATGTCTGAAGAAGGTTTGGCTCGTTGGCATACAAGGACAACTCGGCGGAGCGGCAATGCCACTCGCGCCGTAGTCGTAGTCGTTATCTCAGATACGCGCCGATGCCAAGACTACATCGACCACATGAAATAATTGGAGGACGTGCGCCGTCGCGTCATTTTCGCGAATAACCGGCGGCTTCCGCCTCCCATAACCGCGGGAGCCCCGCCTGCCCTGCCCGAACGAGGACGACGAAACATTCGCGTTCAAGCGCCTTCCTTAGGCAGGCGGCAGCGCCTCTCGGACAGCGGCCAGCGCCTGGTCGATATCGGCGCAGAAACGATTCAGACCGATCCGCTCCGCCAGCCCCGATTCGAACATCACTTTCATCGGCTGCGGTTGTACCGCGGTGAGGAAAATCTCAACTCGGTCGCGCTGCAGCTTCTCGATCGCGACGGCGAAGGCGCGCAACCCGCTCGCATCCATCGCCGGCACGTTACGCATCCGGAAGATCACGACGCGCGGTTTGCCGCCGGAGGCGCGGAGGGCCGCGTCGAGCTTCTCCGTCGCTGCAAAAAAGAGCGGCCCTTCGATGCGATAAAGGATCACACCCGGTGGGATTTCTTTCCCGCGAATGCTGTGGGAGCCGGTCGCGTGGTCCTCCGTCTCTTCGGTGATGAGACGCACGTGCGTCACTTCCTCCATTTGGCGCAGGAACAGCACCATCGCCATGATTAATCCCGCGCCCACCCCGATCGTGAGGTCGAACACCACCGTCAGCGTAAAAGTTGCGACGAGCACCGCGAAGTCCGCCCGCGGCCCGTGCCAGAGCTCGACGAAAGTGTGCCATTCCGCCATCCGGATCGCCACCGTGAGCAGGATCGCACTCAGCGCCGCCAGCGGGATGTAACTCACGAGCCCGCCGGCCAGGAAAACCGCCGCGAGCAGGACGAGGGCATGGACCAACGCAGCGACCGGCGTGCGAGCGCCACTCCGGATATTGGCCGCGGTCCGGGCGATCGCGCCCGTCGCGGTAATCCCGCCGGCCAGCGGACACAAGAGATTGGCGATGCCCTGGCCGATCAATTCCTGGTTGGGATTGTGCCGCGTGTCCGTGATCCCGTCGGCCACCATCGCGGAGAGGAGCGACTCGATCGCGCCGAGCGCCGCGATCGTAAACGCCGGCGCCATCAAATCACGCATCAGTTGCAGGGAAATAGTGGGCCAATGAAACGCCGGCAGACTCGCCGGGATTTCCCCGAAACGGCTGCCGATGGTCGCGATCGGCCAGCCGACAAACCAGGCGACGCCCGTCGCACAAGCGACCGCGACGATGCTCGGCGGGATCCGTCTGGTCAGAAACGGCCAGCCATAGAAGATCACGAGCGTGAGCGCGCCGATCGCGAGCGCGCGTGGGTCGAGCAGATGCAGATTGTGGGCGAGCGCGGTCACCTGCTGCGGCACATGGGCCGGCATCTTCAATCCGAGCCCGAGGAACTCGTTCAACTGCCCGCAGAAGATGATGAGGGCAATGCCGCTCGTGAAGCCCGCCACCACCGGATAGGGAATGAACTTGAGCAGCCGCCCCATCCGCAGCGCGCCGGTCAGGACCAGCATCGCGCCGGCCATGAGAGTGGCGAGAGCAAGGCCGTTGTAGCCATAGACCGCGACGATCGAGAACAGGACCGGCACGAAAGCTCCGGTCGGGCCGGCGATCTGGAAACGCGACCCGCCGAAGAGTGCGACCGCGATGCTGGCGATAATGCCGGTCCAGAGACCCTGTTGCGGAGTCACGCCCGACGCGATCCCGAAGCCAATCGCGAGCGGAAGCGCGATGATGCCGACCGTCACCCCCGCGCCGAGATCCGCGAGAAAATCAGCGCGCCCATAACCCCGCAGCGCCCGCACCATGGCCGGAACAAACATCCGGCCGATAAAACGTCATGCAGCCCCTGCCTGCAACCTTATCGATCTGAGGACGAGCAATTTTATTCGGGCGGATATCCGCCCGAATAAAACTGCAGATCAACCAAAAATGTGTAAACCATGAACAACCGAGTGTTACTCATGTCCTGACTGCACCCTGGCCCCAACATAACGAATAACGGCGAACCAATAGCCGCGGGCGCGCCGCCCGCCCCCGTCACTTGTTCGCGTTTAGACGAACCCGCCCTGGTGGGTCATTCGCCTGCCTCGCCGACTCGTCACGCCAAAGGTCGCCGCGGCGACCGTCGGCGGAAGCCAAGCGAAGGCGGGTCACTTTTGCTTCACCGCCTTCCGGATCCGGGCGACGACCCGTGCCTGTTTCTTCGTCCTAAGCTGACATTCCCAGATTCGCACGGCCGCAGTTCAACTTCGTGCTGGGAGTTTTGGCAATGCGCACGATTCACGAGCTGACGCCGCTTTGCCATGAATACCGCCAGGCGAGGTTTGTTCGTTCTCAACCCGTGGCGCAGCCCAGGAAGCATTCCCGGATCCTCGTTTACGCCCGCGGATGCCTATGCGATAAATGAATTGACGGAGTGCCAAATCGTTGTTGAAGTCCGAAATGCTCGCCGTCCAAGCTTCAGATAATCGCATTACCGCCGCCGAATCTGTGCCACTGATTATTGTGAAACAACATCCTGCCGAAGCCAAATTACTCGCTCTTCTGAAAGAGAAGTCGGTTTGTGAGGGAAATTTCACTCTCGCTTCCGGTGCCCAGAGTGACTTCTACGTCGATGCCAAGCTCACAACTTTAGATCCGCGAGGTGCCAGTTTGGTGGGTCAGGTTGGGTGGAAACGTATTCGGCACACCGCCGCGGAACTTGGCCTCCACATTGATGCGGTCGGAGGCCTCACGATGGGGGCCGACCCGATTGCCCTGAGTATTGGCATCGCCGCCCACGCCGACGACCCGCACACACCCCTGCAGACCTTCACCGTGCGAAAGCAGGCGAAAGCTCACGGCCGCCATAAGTTGGTCGAAGGGAATTTCTCGGCCGGCAATTGTGTGGTGGTGATCGACGACGTCATCACGACCGGCGGATCAACGCTCCAGGCCATCGATGCGGTAGAAAGTGAAGGGGGCCGGGTGGCATTTGTGCTGGTTCTGGTGGATCGATGCGAAGGCGGCCGCGAAGCCATCGAAGAGCGTGGGCACAAAGTCGTCGCGCTTTTCACCCGAGCGGATCTCACCGCAGCGAATGCCGGCCAACGATCCCATCCCGCCTCTGCTTGACGCATTGTCTGGCGGACTCAGCCAGGAAAAGCTGGAGTCGCTTAGGAGACTGTTGAAATACTGGAGTGAGCCGCGTTGCTGTTGTTTTTGGCCCTGGCCAAGGCGCGAGCGCAGCGTCGATATCCGTGCCATCTCGACCGAGCGAGCAACGCCGGCCAAGGCCAAAAACAACGCAACCCGTGGGGCGCGAGCAGAAGGGGCGTCTGGCGGCGTCGCTCGCTCGTTCCAGCCCTTTGCAGGGATGCGTCTCGCTCGCTCCTTGCCACCCGCCCCTTCTGCCTCTACGCGCGACCCGCTCCAGTATTTCAACAGTCTCTTAGCAGAGAATTTCACTCGTTGGCGCAGGATCGAGCGGAAACCCTGATCTTTTTCGTCCTCGAAAATGTTTGTCGAGACCTGGCGTCTGCCTTGGAGGGCGAAGCGGTTTCCGTCGATCGCTTCAACGAGTTAGCGGCAGGAATTGCAGATCAGATCGGCGATCTTCTTCGCGATATCCAGCAGGGCAGATCGGATTTCTCGAAGCTTGAACTCCTGGTGAGTTCGCTCTTTCGAAATCTGGGATGTATCGCCACTGATCCAGAATTCTTCCGCTTCAACGACCAGCTCGCGAATGGAGCCGCAAGGGATGCGAGCGACATGGATGGGGTAAAGCCGCCGTAACGCAGCCGCAGGCGAGGCCGGGCTTTCAAAGACCGAAATGAGCGGGAGCGAATGAGTCAAAGCGTTCGGAGTCTAACGTTTCACCCGTCACGCCGAAGGCTTGGCGAAGGCGGAACGAGTCATGCGGCAACGCCCGGGAGGTCTTTTAATCCAGCGGATGCCGCCAGTTGAGGCCTGGGAATCGGGCAAAGCCACGGTCGAGGGTGACCCATTCGCAACCCAACTCGATGGCAAGCGCCGCGTGGAAAGCGTCGGGCACCAAATTGCCGCGAGCATCGCCTCTGCGGCAGAGGTCGATAAAAATCTTCCAGTGACCCGCGCCGGGTCCGAGAAGATGAACCTGTTCACGGGAACGAAAGTCCTCTAGAAAATCCAGAGCCTGGGGCAGCGGCGTGGGCCTTTTGAAGATTTTCGGATGCGTGATGATGCGCAGGCAACCGCTCAGCGCCAGCTCCGAGACCGCCACCCCGGGCGGCTCCCGGAGGGTCGATTGCAGCCAGCCCTTTGTCTGCCGGTGTTTATCGGCGTCCTCGCGATGCGCACTGACAAGGATATTGACGTCCAACAGAATCATCGCGACTCCATCGCATCCAGGAGTGCAGAGGACGACGCAAGGTCGATCCCGGAATGGAGACCCGAACCCTTAAAAGTCTTCAGCGGTCGTTCCGCCCTCGAGCGGATTGTCTTTCGCCCTTTGGCGAAGGCGGCTCTCAGAGCGTCTTCGATCACCTCCCGGAGGGAGCAATGGCGTTCATGGGAGACCTTCTTCGCCTTTTCCAGGAGCGAATCTTCAATCGAGATCGTCGTTCTCATGCATCAATGCATATCGTATCTGCATCATGATGTCAAAGGAAGTCACATGCCGACCCCAACCGAGAGAGCGGACTTTCCTCCGCCTCCTTCCCAAGACCGAATCACGCAGCGAAGCCCGCTCGCCTGCCTCGCCGACTCGTCACGCCAAAGGTCGCCGCGGCGACCGTCGGCGGAAGCCAGGCGAAGGCGGGTCACTTCTTCTTCAGCGCCTTTCTGATCCTGGCAACCACCCGTGCCTTTCTCTTTGTCGTGAGTTGACATTCCCAAATTCGCACGACCTTCCATCCAGCATTCCGCAGCGTGCGCGTGACCAATCGATCACGCGCGATGTTTCGCTCAAATTTCGGCAGCCAAAATTCGGTCCGGGTTTTTGGCGTGTAGCTGAACTTGCATCCGGGATGCCGATGCCAGAAGCATCCATACACGGAAAGCTTCGACACAACCAGAGAAGAGAAGTGTGGCTTGCCAACAACTGCGCATTCGTGCCGAATGTCATTATGAACCGAGTCCAAACCGTCCAATGATTGCGGGGACGGATTGGTCGCACGATGAGGTCGAAGCCGCGGTTGCTGATTACTTCGACATGCTCGCGAAGAAGCTTCGCGGCGAATCTTTCAACAAAGCCGAACACAATCGACGGCTTCAACGTTTGCTAGCGGGACGAACGAAGGGCGCCATCGAAAGGAAGCATCAGAACATCAGCGCCGTCTTGATCGAGTTCGGATATCCCTACGTCGATGGATACAAACCACTGCCTAATTTTCAAAGAAGCCTCCTCCCGCAAATCGTTGAAGAGCGTTTGAGCGCCTCGACCGATTTGCAACGCTTGATCGAAGCGCTCGTCAACGCGCCGGCTGATGAAGCGCCGATTCCAACGGACCTCCTTGCTATCTGTGTTCCACCTCCAAAAGCGGACCCCGACGATCAAGCACCTCGTTTCAACGAGTCGCCTAATCGTGTCGGCCGAGCGTCGCGAAACTACCTTGAGATCGAAGCGCGTAATCGATCACTCGGTCGCGCTGGAGAGGAACTTGTCGTGCGATTTGAGCACGAACGATTGCGGGCGGCGGGGAAGCGCAGGCTCGCGGAACGGATCGATCATGTCGCAGTCTCTCAAGGCGATGGTCTTGGCTACGACATCCTCTCGTTCGAGACAAACGGTCGGGAGCGACTTATCGAAGTGAAGACGACGCGCTTTGGGCCGCTGACGCCGTTCTTCGTGTCACGCAACGAGGTGAATTTATCCGGAGAACAACGGGACGTTTTCCAGCTTTACCGGCTTTTCAAGTTCAGTGAGCAGCCTCGCCTTTTCCAACTACCCGGCTTTCTCCAGAAGACTTGCCGACTGGATGCGGTGCAGTTTTCCGCCATTCCAGCGTGACGCATTAACTCCTGCCGGCGTGTAAGAATGCGGCAAGCTGTGTGAGCACCTCGTTGAATACTCGCGTCTGCACACCTTGGCCGAGAATCTCGATCGCTGTGGCGTAATGCTCACAGTCCACGGCGCAACCCATCAATTTCTCGACTTCATGTTTGCGAAGAAGGCGCGGACCATATTCGCGTTTCGACGAAAGGGCCGACGTTAATCTTGTGATATGATCGGACGATTGTCGGAATGCGTGAAGATTGTGCGTTGATCGTCGTAAAACCGAATCCATGTCCGAGAGCGCGATGGCGCTCACGATGGCGACGAAGTGCGGCGATACTGCCAGCAATTCGCTTTGCTTCGGCGCGGTCGCGCTCACTTGGCGGGTCCAGTATCGCGGAAAGGTCGCGATCAAATGGTCTGTTGGGGGTTTGGAGTGCGAAGCCCGGACGTAGCGTCGCAACCATCAGCCAGCGCCGTCGATCTTGCGGTTCAGCCCACTCCTTGTGCGGATCAAGAATGGTTTGTGTGACGTGATAGCCAAGCTGCCCTAGATGATGCGCGAGCGTCTGGCCAGCGAGCGAAGAGCCAAATGAGGGCACGTTTTCAAACACACATGCCAATGGCAGATGCGTCGCGACAAGGCTCAGCGATGCTCAGAAAGAGATCTCCGGTGTCGCCGAGTTCGGGCTTTTGCCGGAGCGATTTCTTAGCGCGCCCAAGGGGCGAGTGGCTTGTGCAAGGAATCGCTGCCACGAGAACTTCATGCGGCGGATACTCGCTCGGATGAATCAGCCGAACGTCCGCTTGGATGAGCAGTGCATCTCGATGTGCAGCCTGCCAGACATCCGCGTAGCGAGGCTCGATCTCGATGCCTGCCACAAGACGAAAGTCAGAATGCGCACCGATTGCGGCGGAGAGCGTGCCGCCGCCGGAAAATACTTCCAGAGTCCGCCATGGCGCGCGAGACCTGCACTGTCGCCGAATCGTGAACGCGCGCACCGAAGGCGATACGTCAATTAGACCCCTTGGATACCGCCACTCTCACTTCTTCCCATTGCACAAGCGGGGCGAGCAGCGTCCGATTCACGACATCGATAATTGGACGCACACCGCCAGCGGCGCGGCGTTGCGCCACGTGATGTTTGCCTTCTTCCGAAGCGTGTAGACGTACGCCGAGTGGGCGCGCTTCGACAACGAAGGTGGTGCCCGCGGAAAAGCCGAGCGTTTCGAGACGGCGAGACTCTAGCCAAAACCTCGGGCTACCACGGTTTTTGCCGACTTTATGAAATGAGAGAAGCTGGCCACGGTTTCGAACTGACATCCGAATACTTCAGCGGAATGTGGAGTTTCGGTCCACGGACTATGAGTCACATCGCAAACACGGTCCCAATTCGAATCGGATTGCGGACACCGCGTTCGATTCCGCTGATGTAGGTCGGATCAAGATCGCCTTTTCGCCGGCGCGCTCCTGCGTCAGCCCCTTCGCTTCGCGTCTCTTTCGGACATTCAGCCCAAACGCGCGCAACGCGCGCGGCAGATGTGCTTGCATCCCCAAGATTCACGGGGTCATGGACGATGAGTCAAGACGTGCCGACTTCCGGCGGCAGTATTCAGCGCCTTGCCCTCCGGTTCGCTGCCGCCGCCTTCTTCCCTCAGCCATCCCTTGCCCGCCGCGCTCCTTTGCCCTTCGATAGATTTGAAACTCGACCGCTTTAAGCGGTCAAACCCTTTACCCTGCGACAACATCCCGTTCAAAGTCGGGCCGCTGAAACCGTGGCCTTAAAGTGATCGATCCGCGCGGGAATGAAGTGATGAAAGTCAAACCCATTCGATCCCGCTGGTGCAGGCCGGATCAAGACTTGCTTTTTCGCCGGCCCTCTCCTGTGTCAGTCCCCTCGCTTCGCGTCTTTTTCGGACATTCAGCCCAAACGCGCGCAACGCGCGCGGCAGATGTGCTTGCATCCGATACTCACCGGGCCATGGACGATCAGTCTATGGACGATGAGTCAAGATGTGAATGGCTCGCTATGCGAGAAGTGTTGCGGGTTTACGCCGCGAGGCCGCCAGAACATCCGGTCGCTCTATTGGCCCCGTCTGCGCCTGCTTCCTGCCCTTCGGCAGATTTGGACTCGACCGCTTTAAGCGGTCAAGTCCTTCACCCTGCGATAACATCCTGTCAAAGTCGGCGCGCGGAAACCGTAGCGTTAAAGTGATCGACCCGCGCGGGAATGAAGTGATGAAAGTCCACCGTCTGAGGGCGGCGGTCACGGCACGGCGAATGGAGGGTTTCTCGTGCAAGGACATCAGGAAAATCAAGGTGTCCCTGCCGACTCGCTAATTGATCCATTTTTGTAGCGTCGCTTTTTCCACGGCCGCTAAAGAGCATCCGGCGAGTCGCCGGATGCGACACGCGAGTCGCGTGCGCTCCCCAGTCGTATCCAAAGATGCTTCACGGCGGTTGCTTGATGCGCAGCCGCCGGTCATGTTTCACCATGCAAAAGATAACGCCGTTTCTTTGGTTTGATGCGCGGGCGGAGGAGGCGGTCGCGTTTTATCTCTCGGTGTTTAAGGACGGGAAGATTCATACGACGACGCGTTACCCGGAGGATGGGCCGGGGTCGGCCGGCTCGGTGATGACGATCGCTTTTGAGCTGCAGGGGGAACAGTTCATCGCCCTCAATGGCGGGCCGGGCTTTCCATTTACACAAGCGGTCTCGCTGGTGGTGAACTGTGAGTCGCAGGAGGAGATCGATCACTACTGGGAGAAGCTGGCCGCCGATGGGGGCGAACATATCCAGTGCGGTTGGCTGAAGGATAAGTTCGGGATGCCGTGGCAGATCGTGCCGAGCAAGGTGTGGGATTGGCTGCGGGGCGAAGATCCCGCGCGGGTGAAGCGGGTCACGGCCGCGCTCTGGCAGATGGAGAAGCTGGACCTGGCCGAGCTGGAACGCGCGGCAGATGGGGAGTCGTGAGTAGTTACCGTTCGATAGCCTGACGACAAAATCTACCGCACGTCACCACACCCAACGCTCTTCAGCAGTTTGCCTTGACCGCTTTAAGCGGTCAAGCTTTCAACCCTCTCCGCGTGTTCTCACCGCAGTCGACTCCTGGGTCCGCGCACAGCCCAGCGTGAATGGCTCCGCTCACCTCGATGATGCAGGTTGGTCACGGCCAAACCAAGGAGGAAGAGAATCAGGAGACCTCCGACGCCGATAGCAAACGGAGCTGGCAAAGCGGCTGCTAAATAGAGTTCAAAGCCCGGGAGTCACATAAAACACTTAAGGTTTTCCGTCAGCATTGGCGGGCCAGCAATGGTTCCGCGTTTTTTTTGCGCGGGCTTCATCGGGTGCTCGTGCTTGCATTTTACTTCGGCGCAACCGTCTTTGCCGATGAAACGCAAAGACGAACATGAAAGCAGCACGGATCGAACGTTACGGAAAAGACGAGGCGGTGGAGCTGGCCGAGGTGGCGAAACCCTCGCCGGGTACGGGCCAGATCGTTGTGAAAATAAAAGCCAGCGCGGTCAATCCGGTGGATTGGAAAATTCGCGACGGGCTGGGTGAATTGTTCGGGCTGAAGTTGCCGCTGATTCTCGGCTGCGAGGTGGCCGGGACGGTGGAGGCAGTCGAGAGCGCGGTGCAGGATTTCGCGGCGGGCGACGAAGTCTATGGTTATCTCGGAACGCACAGCGGCGGCTACGCGGAGTATGTGGCCGCGCCGGCGAGCGAGTTCGTGCGCCGGCCGAAGAATGTGAACGCGGACACCGCGGCGTCGGTGCCGGTGGGCGCGCTGACGGCGTGGCAGGGCATTTTTGATAAGGGCAACCTGACGAGTGGTCAGCGCATCCTGATCACGGGCGCATCCGGCGCGGTGGGATCGATGGCGGTGCAACTGGCAAAGGCGAAAAGCGCCTACGTCATCGGCACCGGCTCGGGAAAGAACGAGGCGTTTGTCCGCCGGCTCGGCGCGGATGAGTTCATCGATTACAAAAAAGCGAAATTCGAGGATGAAGTGCGCGGCGTCGATTTGGTCTTCGACACTGTGGGCGGCGAGACGCAGGAGCGCGCCTTCCAAACTCTTAAGCGCGGTGGTTACCTCGTGAGCACGGTCAGCCCGCCCTCGGCGGAGAAGGCCAGAGAGTTAGGCGTGACTGTCGCGATGGTCGTGATGATGCCGCAGCCGGAGCAGTTAGCGGAGATTAATCGCCTGCTCGAGGGCGGGAAACTCAAGGTACGCGTCGGCCAGGTCCTGCCGCTCGCGGAAGTGAAGCAGGCGCTCCAGATCTCGGCCAGCGGACACGCCGACGGAAAGATTATTCTGCGGCCTTGACTTGGACGGAGCAGCGGCGCGCACGACCGCCTATTGCGCGAACAGCGTTGTGCAGGCTTGTACGCAGCGGCGGCAAGCCGGCCTTGCATGCTTCGGTTCATGATGCAGATCTCGATGCTGGCCGGGTTTCTGACCTCCTTATCCGGTGAACTGGTGGCCGCCGCGCGCCGGCATAAAAGAAAAGATGTAGCGCGCGGTCGAGCCCCGATCACCACGGGATCACTTCGCGGTCGCGGAAAAATTTGCCGGTGAGGTCCTGGGGCGCTTCGATGGCGAGCCAGACGATGCCGGCCGCGCCTTCGGCGACGGAACGGGTAGCGCCGGCGCCTCCCATCTCGGTGCGGACCCAGCCGGGGCAGACGCAATTGACAGCAAACTTCGGCAAGGCGGCCGCGAGTTGCACAGTGACGCCGTTCAACGCTGTCTTCGAAACACAATAACCGGGTGCCCAGCCGTCGGCGCCGCCGTCGAGCTGGCCGCCGCCGCTGGAGACGTTCACGATCCTGGGCCCGACGCTCTTCTGCAGGAACGGGAGAAACGCCTTGGCGACGAGCCATGGTCCGAGCGTATTGATTCGCAGCGTCTCTTCGAAGATCTGCGGCGTGATGGTAAGGGCGCTCTTGTCCTCATCGAGACAAATGCCGGCGTTGTTCACGAGCGCATCGAGATGATCCGTCTGACGCGAAAACTCTTCGGCCGCGCGCCGGATGCTCTCGGGATCGGCGACGTCGATCTCGAGAAATGTGACTTTGCCCTCGGTGATCCTGGCGGCGGCGGCGCGGCCGGCGTTCGCATTGCGCGCGCCGAGGAAAACACGGAAGCCCATCCGCGCCAGCTCCCGCGTGACTGCGAAGCCGATCCCTTTATTCGCGCCGGTGACGAGTGCGATTTTTTGGTTTCTCATGATTCAAGTGGCGGCGAGGGCGGCTTCTTTACGGATCCCATTCCAAGTAGGCCTCGTGCGCCCCTCTGTGCAGGCTGGTGCTTCCGGGCGAGTGCCGCTCCAGTTGGCTGGCGAGCCATTGGAACCATTCGAAAGTCTTTTCCGAGCCGCTACGGCGGCGTTCGTCGTCCACATAGGGCCGGACGTTTCGCCACGCCAGTCGGACCGTCCCGCCGACCAGATCCGCCACGACCCGCAAAGGGACGATGCGCGCATAAACGGCATAACCCAGTCCTTCGAGGATCATCCCGACCGAATGCACGGCCTCAAGAAGATGGGCGTCGGCCCTGATCCCCTCGGCGGTCGCACCATCGGGAATGTCATGGACCACGATCATCGACTTCATCCACTCGGGGGTGAGAATCGCTTCCACGGCGGCGAAGGCGGCCCGCTCCTCGCGTTCGCGACGTGCCCGCCGCATTTCGATGAGGCCGAAAGCGACCCCGGTCAGGACGGTGAGAGCGGTGGCAATGTTCGCGATGGTGGAGAGATCCATAGTGAAAAACTTACCCCGACTAAAGTAGGCTGCTTTCGATGCGATGTCGCGAATCCCTCCAATAGATAATGAAGAGGAATCGACCGCGACAGGGCAGAAACTCCCCGATCTTCCAGCGATTCGGCGGCACTAGCCTTCAGCGGCCTGTCAGCGCGCGATGCGCCGGCCGTTCTATCAGCTTGAAGCTTGCGTAGGCCAAGCCGATGACCAAGAAGTGAGCGGCAAGCAGCCAGACCGCTCCACCCCAGAACGGGAGCCGGGCCTTGAGCCGCCCGACACGTCCTGGCAAATCCAAAGAACGAATCCGTGCAGCATATAAATCGAAAAGGAAATTTCGCCAAGGAGCACCATTGGTCGCCGTTCGAGCAGAAAGCTGAACGGGCCTTGCGCCAGGCTCAGCGCCAGAATCAGGGCACCGGCCAGCGGAACGAACCAGAGGTCGGACCGGGTGCAGGTGAAGACCACGAAAATGGCGCAAAAGATGGCTGCCGCGATCGAATCGGAACCGGCGCTGATGCGCCGAGCCAAAACGGCATCGCGCGAAGCCTGCCAGGCCCGAAGCGGAGCGTGCAGACAAAACAAGCTGACGCCGATGGCAACTTCGATCAGGCAACGGCCCAGACCCCACCGCTCGCGCAGTTGGTCGAGGGTACCCGCGCCGAATTGAATCGAATACCAGACGAGGAGAACAAAAAGCGCCACGAGCAAAAGGACGTGGACAAAGCCGCGGCGCAGAGGATGAACGAGCAAAAGATACAGCGGCAGGAGGAGGTAAGCTCCCCACTCACAGCTGAGCGACCACGACGGGAAATTGAGTGGCGGGGCGAAGTAGTATCCCCAGCTATGCGCGAGGAATAAGTTCGTCAGGATGGAAGCGCGAGTGAGGTAGCCGCTGCCGTACTTCAGGAGGAGATATACGATGGCGAGACCCATCGTGACCAGATGCAGCGGCCAGATGCGCGCGATTCTCTGCCAGACGAAATGGCCGTAGCTCTGCCAGCTCAGTCTCCGGCAGGTTTCGCCGTAGCGGTAGGCGAGGATAAAGCCGCTTAGAATGAAAAAGAAATCGACCCAGAGATAACCCCTGTTACCAAATCGAAAACTGAAGATGTAGGAATCGAACCAGGGAACGCCCATGACACCGAAGCGCAGATGAAAGAACGCGACCAGCAAAGCGGCCACCCCGCGCATGGCCGTGAGACTGGCGAAGGTTGCCCGGGAACCGTGCGCCACGGGCGACGCCGGAAAGGGCAAATTCGTCTTGCCTGTCGATGGTTGAGTAACGACGAGGGGGGCAAGCGCCGGTTTTCGGAAGGCGATGAAATCGCGTTCGAGCGGAGGAGTTGCCACTTCCCGCGACGAAGAGACCGGCGAACTCATCCTAGAAAAGGGAGCAGGGGCAGTGCCGCCTTCGCCTTTAAGAGGAGTGCGAGACGAGGTCAGGCGTGTCGCGGTTCTGGCCGGAGTGACGCAGAGCGTCAGAATTTGGAAATTAGGATTTCCAATTCACCCCGGCCCGGCGCAAGGTGATGGTTGCACGTCTCAGGATGATTCGGTTCGCGCGAGCGGAGCGCGCGTTTAAGGAAGGCGAAGAGCAAGTCGGAATCGGGGCCCAGGGAGCACTACTGCAGCGCGTTAGGCCGGGCGTTAAACACACTCGACGTCGCGAGAAGCAGTGGATCCACTGCACCGGCCGAGACAGCGGGCCCAAAATCCACCGTTGCACTAACGATTGTGTACTGGACGAACGCACTCGACGACTGCGCAGGAATGGTTGCCGTGTAGGTCGTTCCCGAGCCAGCGGCAAGCACGAAATTCGAGGTGACGAAGCTATCAGTTGTCCATCTGACGTAGATACGCTCCTCCGGACAAATCGGCTGACTCGTCGTGATGTTGACCACGACGGCGACTCCCGCTTTGGGCCTTGCGGGAATCTGGCTGCTACGGCTGACCGTGACCGGCGGCGCGGAGGTTTTCATGACGGCAAGTCGCAGTGCACTGTGGAGAGGCGCCCCGGGATCAAGATATCGAAATGAGTAGTAACCATCTTGCAAGGTGATGGTGTTGCGCGACCCCAAACTGCTGCCGGAAAAAAATGGAATCGAGGTCGTGCCATTTACGTTGATTACCGCTCCACCCCATTGGTTAAGGTAGCTATGACCGCCGATGAGCACGAAAGAATGCTCGCCTGGCCTGGTGTCAGCACCGCTCTCAGCCACATGCACCGTCGTGGCAAAGAAGTTGTAGCCATCCGGCGTCGGTGGATCCATCGGCGCGGAGTTCCGGGGGAGCGCCCAGGGAGCCGCCGCATCGTCCTTGTTAAATGCATTCCAGTCTCCCGCTAAGACTAACGAAGGCGGAAAGCCGCCGAGAAAGTCGCTACTATATTGCCAGAGCGGAGGAATCGTGCCAACGCTCCAGCGCGCGTATCTCTCTTGCAAAGAGTTTACGATTCCGGGCAGGCTAAGCGCCAAATCGTTGGCCTCGCTGATGTCGTTCGACAAATAATAGAGCGAAGGGACACCTGGCGTGGACCGCTCCTGGACAAGTTTGTAGGACCCATTTCGGACGGCGTAGATGGTATCCAGGGAACCCGGCGGACCTTGCTCGCCTAATCCAAACCATCGCCAAAACAGTGTCCGGACGGGGCTTTTTTGTTCGCCTGCCAAATAAGGAACCACGTTTAATCCGTCGTAGACACGGTCGACTGGCAAGGCAACACCTGCCGCTGCAGCGACCGTCGGAACAATATCCAGGGACGAAATCGGGGAACTATAGAGAACGCCGGCCGGCAGCCGCCCCTTCCACTGGACCGCGAAAGGCACTCGAATGCCACCATCATAAACATCCCCCTTATAACCGCGCAGCGGAAGGTTACGGGTAAAGGGCAGTTGCGGGGCACCGTTGTCGCTCAGGAAAAAGATTAACGTGTTATCGAGAAGGTTTTCCGCCTCGAGGGTCTCCAGCACTCCGCCGATCCCGTCGTCCATCGCCACCACCATGGCGGCGAGGACGCGGCGGGCGGAATCCGAAATAAAGGCGACCCGGTCGAGATACTCTGGGGTAGCTCTGAAGGGCGCGTGCGGAGCGTTGTAAGCCAGATAGAGAAAGAACGGCTCCGATGCATGGCGGGTGATGAATGACTCCGCTTCGCGCGTGAAGGCATCGGTCAGATAGTCAGTCTCCGTGATCCACGTCTCGCCCTGCAAAACGCGGGCATTAAGATATCCTGAGGACCCACTGAGGAACCCAAAAAATTCATCGAACCCTCTTTGGAGCGGATGGAAATTAAAAGCCGCGCCAAGATGCCATTTGCCGATCGCGCCGCACACATAGCCGGCTGGCTTAAGAATTTGCGGGAGCAAGAGCTCGGTCATGGGCAACCCCAGGCGCGGATTGGCATCGTCGTCGAGCAGGTTGTTCTCGTAGCCAAACCGTTGCTGGTAACGGCCGGTCATCAAGCCGGCGCGGGAGGGACTGCAAAATGGATGGGTCGCGTATCCATTCGTGCAAAGAACGCCGTTGGCCGCGATGGAATCGATGTTCGGCGTCGGAATATCCGGACAACCATTGAAGCCAACGTCTCCGTAGCCTAAATCATCTGCCAGGATAACGATGATGTTGGGCGGAATCGCCTGTCCTCGGATCGCGGAACCCGAGAAACTCAGCAAGCAGAGGAGAACAAAAACGATCTTCTTCATCGTTATCCCGACGGCCGGATTTAAATCAAAAACCCTACGGCGCCGTCAAGGTCGCGCAAGGAACCAGGCGAAAAGAACTGAACCGGGGAAAAAGAAGCAGCTGTTTTTCCCGCTTCAAATTTCCGCCTCCCATCGACCGATAAACGGACAGGACTTTCTCACGCGGCGCCCGGGTCGCATCTGGACGCGGCCGGGGCCCGCGAATTACGCTGCACTCATTCATGATCAAGCAAATCAAGTCCGTCAGCATCCCAGTGGCCGACCAGAAGCGGGCGCTGGATTTTTACATCGACAAACTCGGATTCACCATCATTACCGATCAGCCCTTCGATGAGAAGCAACGCTGGATCGAGCTGCGCATTCCGAAGGCGCAAACTCGGGTCGTGCTCTTCACTGCCCCGGGGGAAGAAAAACGGATCGGCACGATGATGCCGGTCTCGTATGAGTGCGAAGACATCGACGCAACTTACAACGAGCTGAAGAGACGCGGCGTGGAATTCGATGGTCCGCCCCAGAAACAGCCCTGGGGCACCTACGCGATATTCAAGGACAGCGAGGGCAATCGCTTTGTTCTCGGGACGAACGGAAATTAGCTTTTGATCTGCACTGCGGAAAGCGCTTCGGTTAATCCGGGCGAGCGGGTTAGAACGATCGGCGTGAAGAGGCTTGGGATAATCGGCGGGACGGGGCCGGAGTCGACGGTGGAATATTATCACCGCCTGGTCGCGGCTTATCGCGCACGCCACGCGGAAGGGCGCGCGCCATTTCTCATCCTCAACAGCATCGACAACAAGAAACTGATAGACTTGTTCACGACCAATGAGCTGGCGGCGGTGGCGGATTATCTGGCGGGCGAAATCGAGTTGCTGGCACGCGCCGGCGCCGGTCTCGCTTTAATCGCTGCGGTCACGCCGCACCTCGTCTTCGATGAGGTGCAAGAGCGGGCGCGCATCCCGATGCTCAACATCGTGCAGACAGCTGGCGAGGCCGCGGTGGCGGCCGGTTTGCGACGCCTGGCGCTCTTCGGGACGCGGTTCACGATGGGCGCGCGCCTTTTTCCGGAGACTTTCGCGCGGCGCGAGATCGCGATCGTGGTTCCGAACAAGGAGGAGCAGAGGTTTATTCACGAAAAATACATGGGCGAGCTTTTCCAGGGGACGATCCTGGATGAGACGCGGGCGAAGTTGATTGAGATCGTGACCGCGATGAAGCAGCGCGACGGGGTGGACGGACTGATTCTCGGCGGGACGGAACTCTCCTTGATCCTGCGCGAAGCGACGGCGGCAGGATTGCCGGTGCTGGATACGACGCAGATCCACGTCGACGCGGCGGTCGAATGGCTGCTGCGGCCCTGAGGTTTCGCTCTTCCGGAGGAGGAGCGCGAAGCGGTCGTTAATCCTTTGCCGCGATTGAATCTGCTTGCTGCTCTCGACCTGGATTACCCGGTCGTCGTCGCAGCCGTTGATGACCCCAGCCAGCTTTTGATCTTCTCCGAATTCTTGCGATCGAAGGCGTAGCTGAGTTTGCCAAGCGGGTGACGGACAACGACGCGAAGGCGCGGCTTCTCGGGATGCAGGATGCACTGTTGGAAGTCGGTGCGATTGAGACTAAAGGCGCGGGCGAGATTTTTTTGCACGCAGAGGACCGAGTCGGTCATCAATTTGAGCCGGCAGAGGTTCGAAGAAGCCTGCACGACGTCGGGCGCATCTTTGACTTTGGCCTTGAAGATTTGCTTACAAATCGTGGTCGCCTCTTCCGCCTCCGAAATCGTCGGAAAGATGTCCTGGCACTCCCGAGGTTCCGTCGGAGATGGGCATCGATTCATTCGCTCATGAAAAACTCGATCAACGTCGCTCTCACCCTACCTGGTTTGACTTTCCTGCTGGCCGCAACGGTTCCGCTGAAATCAGCGCCGGAGCCGTCGGCGGCGCTCAAGGAGGAACTCGTGCAACTGGAAACGCAGTCGTGGGAGGCATGGAAGAACCATGACGGAAAATTCTTCGAGGGATTTCTTTCCGACGATCACGTCGAGGTCGGTTTCGGCGGCCTAACGAGCAAGACGGAGGTGGTGGCGGGTGTGGCCAGCGGAGTCTGCGAGGTGAAGAAATATTCCCTCGATCATCTCGAACTGAAGATGCTGGGCGACGACATGGCGCTGCTGACTTATTACGAAGCGCAAGAGACCAGTTGCCAGGGGAAAGCGGTTCCATCTCCCTGCTGGGTCAGCTCGCTCTACCGGAAGCGCGGCGAGCGCTGGCTCAACGTGCTCTATCAGCAGACACCGGCCGCGAAATATGGAAAGGCTGAGAGTGCCGCGCCGTTGTCGGTGAGTGGGACCGCACGGTATGGGAGGGCAACGCCCCGTCGTTGCCGAGTTTGATCGACCCCAGGCCGTGAAACCGGAAACACGGCAACGACGGAGCGTTGCCCTCCAGCGCTTTCCCACTCGACCGGACTCGGGAGGCCGCACCTTGCCGGCTTGTCGATCGGCCCGAAAGGAAACTGAATCCGAGTTCGCGGTTGGGCGCATCATAAGGTCATGAGAAGCACGTCCGCGGTTTCGCTTTTGGTCATGGTTGGGTTGGCGGCGCCGGGGAACGCGGCCACGCCGAAAATTTTTCCACTTCGAGATCACAGGATGGGAAAGCTGGCCGGGGCGGGCGCGGACCTGATCCGCGCGGAGTTGCCGCAGGCGCAATTCATTCTCTGGGGCGAGGACCATGGCTTCGCCGATTCGCCAATCGTGTTGCGCGCGATCGCGCGGGAGGCGCGACCACTCGGCTTCACCCATCACGTGGTGGAAGTAGGGCCGCTTTCGACGCGAATGATTGCCGACACGTTGTCGCGCGAAGGTTTGCCGGGATTGCACAAGCTGGTGCATGAAGTTCCGCTCGGGATTCCATTTCTCTGCCTGAAAGATGATGCCGAGCTGGCGAGCGATTTTCTCGGTCACGATGAGAAGGGCGCGCCGTATCTCTGGGGGATCGACCAGGAGTTTATCGGATCGCCACCGTTTCATTTACGGCGGCTGACGGCGATCGCGCCTAACGATGTGGCACGCGCGGCCGCGCAGAAGCTGCTGGAGGAAGAGACGAAGGCGGCGGCCGCCGCGGCGCATGACAAGTTCCTGCTTTCACGTTTTCACGACGCGGACTTCGATGCCCTGACGGCGCAATTCAAAGGAACGGCTGAAGCGGAGAAGATCATCGCGGAGCTGAAGGAGAGCGCCGCGATTTATCAACTCTGGATGAGCGGTCACAACTACGAGAACAACACGCGTCGGGCGCGGCTCCTGGCGAAGAATTTCCTCGCCGCCTACGCGAAGGCAGCGGACCCGCAGGCGAAAGTCGTGTTCAAGATGGGGATCGAACACGTCGCGCTGGGAACGACGACCGTCAATACGGTCGATGTCGGCACGCTCGCGACGTCGATAGCGCGGTCCAGTGGCCGGACGGCGTTGCGCATCGCGTTTCTGCCGATGGGCGGACACAACCTCGCCTTTGCCCCGAAACCAGGGAATCCGACCACGATCCAGAGCTACGAGAGCGCAGATGCAAAGGAGTTCTTTGCCGCGATCGGCCTCGAGGCAGCGGCGTTACCCAAGGAAGGCTGGGCCGTCGTGCCGCTCGAGCCGATCCGCCAATCGCTCGACACCAAGGGTCTCAACGCCCTCAAGCCGTTTTCACGTTTTCTCGTGCTCGGCTATGACTACGTCGTCACGGCATCAGACGCCAAAGCCGGCGTATCGCTCTACTGAGAGCGCGACGATTTCCTCTCAATGCCGCGGGGTCCCCGCCCGGCAAGCTTCAAAGAGAAACCAGGTCCGCCGCTCGGTCTCGTCCACCCAAACCTCGATCAGGCTGGCGGTGGCAATGTCATGATATTCGTCGCAAAGTTCGTGCGCCTCTCGCATTCGGCGTGCGAGATCGAGATTGTCTTCGCGCAATTCGGCCAGCATATCGAGCGGCTCGACATAGTCCGCGTTGTTGTCTTTGACGCGCTGCATCTTTCCGATCTGGCCGGTCGAGCGCAGCGTGGTGCCGCCGATTTTGCGGACGCGCTCCGCGATCGGATCGGTCATGGCGAAAAGCTGGGCGGCCTGTTCATCGAGGAGGAGGTGATAATCGCGGAAATGCGGGCCGCTCATGTGCCAGTGAAAATTTTTTGTCTTCGCGTAAATCGCGAAAACGTCGGCGAGGAGCGCATTCATCGCCCCAGAGATATCCTTGGTTGCCTTCGCGGAAAGATCCGTCGGCGTGATGAGAGGCGCTTCAAATTTTCGGCGCGCGGTGGTGGAGTGATTGGATTTCATGATTTAAGCTTTGCGCCCGAATCGGGGGGAAGCAATCCGCGTTCTGAACTATTATTCGTATCTTCCCGTCTTGCAGGTTGCCTCTATTGCACGTCGGCGAGCTGGAAAGCACCTCGCAGATACTCGCTTTGACATTTCGGCGGTCGCCAGGGCTTTCGGCTTTTTGCAGTTATTCCAGGAGAGTTTCCCCTCGCGCCCGGTTTGCCGACGGCGGCCATGGCTTCGCTTTCGCCCGACATCGCGCGGGGCGACCAACGGTCGAGGATGAGCGACTCGATCGGGGTATTTTGCCTGTCATGGCAGGAAAATCGCGAGTGACCGGAGGCCCGCAATCGCATTCGCGCGGAATTACCTGACCCGCCGGATCGGGCCGCCGGCGGTAAGGATGTTGTAGTGGCGCTCTCCTGAGCGCCGTCGTGCGATCGCAATTCCCGGGCTTCGGCGGTCACAGACCGCCGCTACAACTCCGCCTGGGCATTGATTAGACGGCGCTGGTCCAATTCGTTTGTTCGTTAGGCACAATCTACTTTACAGCGGTGAAGTAGATTTTGTGCTGAGCGAAATCGATAATACCCCAGCTCTGGCCGAGAACGTCCATCCCGAGTAATCCTACCAGTTTCCCTCCACTGGCCCGGAAGAAGCTTATCGGTTCTACATCCAGCTTGGTCTGGAGGACCTCGATGCCGCCGACTCTGAAGCTCGTGGGATCAGCCATTGCCGACTCGATTTCCACGCCCGCGGCATCTTTGAATCGCAAGCCTGACCGATAGGTGTGGAGCTTCGCCTGCGCGGCAAAGCGACTATCCACCGTGGTGATGTCTGAGCCGGTATCGACCATCATCTTACCGGGGACGCCGTTGATCGAAACGTCTACGACCAAGCCGGAGTCCGTCAGGTCGAAATTCGCGGAGAAATAGCCCAGAGCCTTGAGCGCGGGTCCTAATTGCAGGGTCCGCCCTGACCCGGGCGGCTTGAGATAGAGACGGGCATTCGGGAGGTCGATGATGGCGGCGCATTTCTGCAAAAACCCCAGGCCGAGAAAACCGTCGGCGTCGAGGTTTACGGCGCGGGCATTACCGAGCATGCCGTCGGTGTACCAGAGGCCACCGATCGAGCGAGTGTGGAGAAATTTAAAGGACGCGAAGTCGAGCGTCGTGCCGGAGACCTGGATATTGCCGAGGGCGAATGAGTCGGCCACTCCCTGGGTAAAGGGTCCGATCGCTGTCCCGGTCACGCCGAACGCGGATCCTTTGATCGGGTGCGGCGGGACGCGCAGGAGTTTGCTGCACGAATTTGACAGGGTGATGTTATGCGAGCAAGCGCCGGTGTCGAGAATGAGGCGAATGGGATGGCCGTTGAGGCTGGCTTCCAAAAGGAATTCGTTAGAAACGGGCTGCTTTAACTGGACGACGCCGTAACCGTCGCGCTGGATGCTATCGAGGTGAATCAGGCTTTTGCCTTGAACGCCCGCGAGAAAAAGCGCGGCGCAGGCCAGTGTGGGGACGACGAACTTAACCCAACCGCGAGTTCCGGGAGAAACGTTTTCCATGCGCTCTATTTGCTCTGAATGGTCGAGATTTGGCAAGCGTTAATCGCGCCATGTCAGGCGGCGAACGTTCGGAAGATCTTCTTCGGGAGGCCACTTTCTGCCCCGCGGTTGCGGGCTGCAATTCTTCCACCAGGACATAGGCGAAGGTCCAGGCATAGCCGATGAGCAGATAGACGCAGATCGCCGCGAAGATCTTGTCCGTCGTGACGCGACCACTGCGCAAGACTTAGCCTAGAATAACGATCGAGAAAAAGGCGACGAGGACTATGAGGCAGCCGTGCGACAGAACCGCCATCCATGGCCGCTGAATGATGAGCAGCAGCCAGGTCGTAACGCTCGAGATCCCAGAGAGGACCAGAGCGATCGCAAGGAAATATTTGCGCTAGCTGACCGCATACGACCCGGCGATGAGCACGCTCGCCGCAATCACGTTCAGGATGAGAGCGCCTTGACGAAAGGCAGCCGCGGCCGGGCTAATGACAACAAGGACGAGAATGGAGATGAGCAGAGCGAGATGACTCCACTGCTCCTTTGGCTTAACCATTTCCTTCGTTCGATCCGCGGTTCCCTAGTGACTGAAGCGCCCCATCAATTCGCCCTGGGCAAGAACGTGGCCTTTCAATGTTCGATCTACTGCCGAACGTTTGGCGCCGGACTTGAGATCCATTTTTTGGTCGAGCGCGAAAACGCGAAAGTAGTAGCGATGGGTGCCTGAAGGCGGACACGGGCCACCATAGCCGCGCTCGCCGAAATCGTTCGTGCCTTCGATCGCGCCAGCCGGGGCGCTCTTTTCGCGGAGCTGCGTCGCGCTCGGATCGATGTTCCAAATGAGCCAGTGGGTGAACAAACCGCCCGGCGCATCCGGATCGTCCACGATCAGGACGAGACATTTCGCTGCTTTCGGAAGGCCATGAAACTGGAGCGGCGGATTCACATTGGCGCCTTTGCAAGTGAATCGGGCGGGAATCGTGCCGCCGGCTTGGAAGAGAGAGCTGCTGACGTTGATTTGCGCAGATGCGATCCCAGCGAAAGCAAAGACGAAACCCGCAGCGATGACTCTGAGCAAATTCATCCGAGACCGATCTCTTTTTAACAAAACACCCACCCAACCGGCAAGAATCCGATTTGCGACGCCGAAGCAGTGCCGTTGTAACCGGGGTCGCTGATCCCGGTCGGCCTGGCGCGTGGTCACCCCTTTTCTCTCCAGGGTCAGCGACCCCGGCTACAACGAGCTTCCTGTCGAGCGATGCCAAAACCACGTGCGCTCCTCGAGCGCCGTTACAATGCCGCTCATGGCGAATTACGGCTCTTTCTCGTAAGTCCCGACGAAAGAAGTCTTCCAACTCTTGCCGGTGTTGGTCGAGGTCTCCCAATGCTGCTTCACCTTTCCGTCCGGAAGCGGCGTCCATGTGATGCGGTTAATGATGGTGCCCCGGGCGCCCTTGCTTTCTCCGCTCATGATCATCGTACCGTCTTTGAGACTTCCGCGCAGATGCAGGATCGTGCCGTCGGCGCCGACCCAATCCTGGTGCCATTTCTTTTCCGTGGCGTCGTAGTAATTGAGACTCATCCCGCCTTGACCAGCGGCGGAAGTCCACTGCTCACGGATGGCGCAACCCTCGGATTGCCGACTGATTTCGCTCGTGCCGACTTGTTTTCCCTGCGCGTCGGTCACCTTCCATTTGCCTAACCAAAAGTCGAATTGGCGAAACTCCGCGGCCGCGCACGCCGGCGGCGGAAGCGATGCTGGCGTGCTGGCGGGAGTGGGCGACGCCGCCCGCCCCGAGGCCGCGAAGGCCAACGGGACGAGCAGCAGCGCGAAGGCTTGGTTGAGACGAATAGGCAAGGAAATCGGGCGCCGCTATTTCTTGCGCGTGTAGCTGATCTCCATCGTCTTCACGTCCTGGCCGCCGCGCTCCTCATACCATTCAAACAAATGATGGTCCTTGTCGGTTATCTTCAATACCTCGCGGACCTTGGTCTTCATCCCCGGCATCATTTCCATTTCTGACGTATAGGTGAACGATTTCGTGGCGGGATCATAATCGCCTTCCGCCATCATGATACCCGTCCCCATATTGTCGCCCCAGGTGTTGACGAATTTCTTTTTCACGTTGTCATAGCCGTCCATTCCCATGCCTTTGAAGTTGAATTGTTTCATCTTGCCGTCCGCGCCGGGCATCATCATGTGGCCGCTCACATCGGTGATGAAATAGCGCCCCTCCATGATGGGCTTGGTCACAGCGCTGCCTTTGGACTCCTGTGGCGGGGCGGAGGGATCCATCCACATCTTGACGGTGTAATTCCAAGTGCCGGCGAGCTCCCCGAGCATCTTGTGATTCTCGTTCAGCTTGGACAGCTCCATCATTTTTTGCATGTCCTCGGCGCTCGGCTGCCCGGTTGCCGCGCCGGCAGGGCTGGACGACGCTTCGGTGCTGGCAGGGGCGGCTGGTTCTGGCGTCTGCGCGAAGGCGGGCGCCGCGATTAAGGCAGCCGCGGAAAGGGCTGCGAGTGTAATGCGAAGTGCTTTCATGCGGCGATTCTGTTCAGCGCCGCCGATCAGGTCAAGACGCGAAGCGTGTTACGTCATCACCTGCCGGAAAGCGGCGAGAAAAGCCTCCATCTCGGCCTTCTTCCCGATGGTCAGCCGAAGGTGGTTCGGCATGGCCGGGAATAATCGTCCGACCTCGACCTTGTGATTGAGCAAGCTGGGGATCAAAGGCACGACCGGGCGTTTCACGTCAATCATGATGAAGTTCGCCTGCGACGGGATGGTCGTGTAGCCCATCTTCTCTAGTTCGCTGATCGTGAACGCTCTGGTTTCGGAGTTGAGCTGGCGGCCTTTCCTGACCAGATCGGGGTCGTCGAGGCTGGCTCTGGCCGCGGCCAGGGCCATAATGTTGGTGCTGTCCCACGCCTGCCGCACGCGCAGCCGTTCGATTGCCAGGGACTGAGCCACGCAATAGCCGCAGCGCAGGCCCGCCATCCCATAGATTTTAGAAAAGGTGCGCGTGACGATCAGGTTGGGGTGATCTCTGACCAGCGGGATCGCGCTCTCGTAGTCGGAGCTGTCGGCGTAGTGATGGTAGGCTTCGTCCACCAGGATCATCGTCCTGGCCGGAGCTTTCTCGATGAACTCGCGCACTTCGTTCTTCGGTGAAATGCTGGCGGTCGGATTGTTCGGATTGCAGATGTAAACCAGGCCATCCTTCGTCGCGGCCATCATCTTCGGCAGGTCGTGACTGTAGCTCGAAGTCAGGGGCACTCTCACGATCTCAGCGGCGTTGAGTTTCGCGTGATAAAGGATGGCCTCGAAGGTCGGATCAGCCGCCACGAGCGCGCCGCGGTCCGCGGCGGCGTTGCTGTTCGTGAGCGGCCCGGTAAAAACATCGGCGCAGAGTTTGAGGATTTCCCCCGAGCCGTCGCCGAGGAGGATTTGGCCCGGCTCGACGTTGTTCATTTTGGCGAGCGCTGCCACCAACGCTTCCGCGTGTTCATCCGGATAACGGCAGGCAAGGCCGAAAGAGTCGCTCATGGCCTTGAGCGCTTTCGGCGAGGGCCCGTAGGGATTCTCGTTCGAGCTCAAGCGCACGATCCCGGTGCGCACCGGGTGCGTCGCTGGTTGTTGCACGGGCTTGGCGAGTGTGAGTGCAGGGCGTACCACGGCGCAGGCCGCGCCGGCTCCGAGCAATTGCGCAAAGCGCCGTCGTGAAATCGAGATCGTGTTCATATGAATTCTCCTTCGGTAATTGAGGCGGCGATTATGATCTTCCGCTTTCGCCGGGCGAGACTTTTCCTTGCCTAACGAGCTGGCGCGGGCCGGCGCGAAGGTTTCCGGGTTGCCTTCACGCCCAGCACGCTGACCATCCTCGGCGTGATCATGTTCCTGCGTTTCGGCCAGATCGTTGGCGAAGCCGGAGTGATCCACGCCGTCATCATTGTCCTTACGGCCAAGTTGATCACGACCCTGACCGCCCTCTCGATCTCGGGGCTGGCCACGAATACGCGGGTGCAGGGTGGCGGCGCTTATTATCTGATCAGCCGCAGTCTCGGCGTCGATTTCGGCGGCGCGATTGGGGTGGTCTTCTTCCTCGCCCAGGCCATCTCGGTCGCCCTTTACGTGATCGGTTTCACGGAAGCGTTCCTGAATCTTTTTCCGGCGCTCGGCCTCTCGGCGTGCAGCGTCGGCACGATCGTGAACATCTTCGTCTTCGTCTGCGTTTACATCGGCGCGGGCTGGACGATCAAGGTGCAGTACGGGATTCTCGGCATTCTCGGCTCGCTCGCGCTCGGTTCGTTTTTCTTTGGCGCAATTCCGGCCACGTCGATGGCCACTCTGCGCGCCAATCTCGGGCCAGGCTATCCGGCCGGGAGTGGATTCTTCGCCATGTTTGCCCTCTTTTTCCCGGCCGTGACCGGGATCATGGCCGGGGTCAACATGTCGGGCGATCTGAAGGATCCGGCCAAATCGATTCCGCGCGGCACGCTCGCGGCGATTGGTTTTTACTGCGCTTATCTACCTCAGCATGGCGTTCCTTTTCGGCGCTTCGCGTCCGCGCACGGCGCTGCTCAACAATTCGTTCGTTATTCTCGATGTCGCGATCTCGCCGCTCCTGATCAACGCCGGCATTTTTGCGGCCACCCTTTCCTCCGCGCTCGGCAGCATGATGGGCGCGCCGCAAATTCTCCAGGCGCTGGCGCGCGACGACATCTTCCCGCGACTGCGCGTCTTCGCGCGCGGCAGCCGCGCGACTAACGAACCGCGGCACGCCACCGTCCTCACCTTCATCATCGCGCAGGCCGCGGTCATGTTCGGCGACCTGAACGCGATCGCGCCGATCATCACGATGTTTTTCATGATCACCTACGGCACGATCAACCTGGCGTGCTTCTACGAATCGACCACGCGCAACCCAAGCTATCGTCCCGCTTTTCGGCTCAGTCATTGGACGACCGCGCTGCTCGGCGCGATCGGCTGCGTCGCCGCCATGCTGTTGATGGATCCGCTCTGGGCGGTGATCGGGATCGCGGCCATGGCGGCGTTGCAATGGCGGATCAGCCGGCTGGAAATCCGCGCCGCCTGGGGCGACGTGCGCAGCGGGATTGCTTTCGAGAAAGCGCGGCGCGCGCTTCTGAAATTGGAAGACGCCAGTTATCATCCGAAAAACGGCGCCCGATCATCCTCGCGCTGAGCGGTGGCGCCTGGCGGCGGAATCACCTCGCGGAATATGGTTATTGGTTGACCGCGGGGCGCGGCATCCTGGTTCTCGCGCAGGTGATCGTGGGGAAATTCGAGCACCGGATCGAGCGGCGCGACCAGGAAGAAAGCAAGCTGCGCAAATTCATCGCCGACGAGGAATTCAGCGCCTTCCCCGCGGTCGTCGTGGAGGAAGATTTATTCGGCGGCGTTCAGGCGTTGCTGCAATGCTGCGGCGTCGGTGGCATCCGGCCCAACACGGTCTCATCGGCTGGTCCGAGGACGCCGAGCAGCGCGCGATGTTTTGCCAGATGCTCCGGCTCTTCCGCGATCTGGAGCGCAGTGTCCTGCTCATTTATTGCCCCGATAAAGAGAACCGCCTTTACGCCGCGCCGACCGGCTCGATCGGCGGAATCATCCGATCCGGCTCGTCTTCTCGGTGCCCGAGGACAGCGACGCGGCCAAGGCCGAGGAACAACTCACGAAGCTTACTGTGGCGGCGCGAGTCAAGGCCGTGCTCGAGATCGTGAGCGGTGGCGAGCCGCTGGCGGAAATGCGGCGCCGCTCGCAAAGCGCTGCCCTCGTCCTGATGGGCTTCGACCCGCCCGCTGAGGAGGATGAAACCGAAGCGCTCGACCAAATTCGCACCGAGATCGGAGATTTGCCGCGCGTCATTCTGGTCAAGAGCGCGGGTGGAATCTCGCTTGTTGCCTAACGAGAAGGCGCGTCTAATGCAACGCCGTCGCAATCCGGGCGACGAGCGCGTCTGGGATGACTCCGAGCACCACAATCCCGGCCGCGAGCACACCTAACGACACCCGCTGCAGGAAGGCGGGTGCGATGGTCGCATCGCCGGCCTGGGTTTCATCGACGAAAATCACCTTGAGCACGAGCAAGTAATAATAAAGCGAGATCAGGCTGCCAAAGAGCGCCAGCGCGACCAGCCAGAGGAGGCCGTGATTTTCACCGGAGCGCAGCGCCACGCTGAAGAGATAGAACTTGCCAAAAAATCCAGCGAGCGGCGGCAAACCGGCCAGCGAAAGCATGAAGATCGACATGCAACCGGCGAGGAGCGGCGAACGCGCGCGCAGCCCGGCAAAATTGGAAAACTCGTCGCCGCCCGTCGCGCGCCGCACCAAGGCCACAACCCCGAAGGCACCGACGAGCGTGATCGCATAAATGGTGGTGTAAAAGAGCGTCGCGGAAAATCCATCGCGCCCGCCCGCGATTAGACCGAGCAGCGTGTAGCCGGTGTGTGCGACCGCGGAGTAAGCGAGCAGGCGCCGGACGTTACTTTGCGCGAGCGCAACCAGGTTCCCGAGGAGAATCGAGAGCGCCGCGAGAACCGCGATTATTGGCGACCAACCGGCGACGAGCGCGTGCCAGCCAGCGCTGCCATGCAGCGGACCGAAACCGACGAGCAAGATTTTCCCGAGAACGACAAACGACGCGACCTTCGAACCCGACGCGATGAATGCCGCGGTCGGAACCGGCGCGCCCTGATACGCATCCGGCGCCCAAAGATGAAACGGAGCGGCTGCGACCTTGAAAGCGAAACCGATCAGCGTCATCACCGTACCGGCGGCGAGCAGCGGTTGAACGGGCGTGCCGCGGAGCGCCCGCGCGATCGTCGCGAGCGCCGTCGTGCCCGAAAGACCGTAGATGAGGCTGAGTCCGAAAAGCGTGAAGGCGCTTGCCATGCTGCCGAAGAGAAAATATTTCAGTCCCGCTTCAGCCGACTTCAGATCGCTACGGTCAAACGCGGTCAGGATATACAGGGAAAGCCCGGTTAGCTCGAGCCCGATGAAAATCATGAGCAATTCCTCGCTCCCAACGAGGAGCAGCAATCCGACGGTCGCGAGCAGAATGAGGGCGAGATATTCGCCCTGATTCCGCGCGGTCCGATCGTCGCGCGCGAGGATGATGGTGAAAAAAGCGAGCACCAGGCAGATGACCTTGAAGAGTGAATTGAGCGGCGAGATCACGAGCATGCCGTGAAACAGATCCGCGTGGGGCGGCAACCGGAGAACAGCGAACGTGGCCACGGCCAGACCCAGCGTCGCGGCGAGCGAGCAGAGCGGGCTTCTCGTTAGGCCGAGAGCCAGGACGACGAGCGCGGTGACGACCACGATCGTTTCGGGCGATGCGAGCTGGAGAAGTTCGAGGTAGCTCATGGCTGCAGGAACCTCATCGTTTCCACCGCCGGCATGATCCGATCGAGGAAGAGTTTGGGGAAAAGCCCGGCTCCGAGCGTTGCGATGATGAGCAGACACGTGCCCAGTTTTTCGGCGAAGGTGATGGGCTCAGTAATCGCCGATGGCTCGGGCGCGAGGTGGGCGCGATCGTCGCCGAAAAAGGATTTTTTCAAGGCGCGCAGAGTGAACGCGGCCACCAGGACCATTCCAATACCAGTGATCCCGACCGCGACCGGGAACGTTTTCCAGGCGCCGATGAGGATTGTGATTTCCGCGGCAAAGCCGCTGAAGCCGGGGATGCCCATCGACGCCGCCGACGCCACGACAAAAGCGAAAGCGACGAACGGCATCGTCCGGCTCAGGTGCATGCCGGCGAGATCGTTCAGGTTGCGCGTGTGGGTGCGGCGATAGACCACGCCGGCGAGGGCGAAGAGCAGGGCGCCGATGACGCCGTGGGAAAACATCTGCAGGACCGCGCCCGAAACCCCGAGCGCGTTCGCCGTCGCCAGACCGAGGAGCACGAAGCCCATGTGGCTGACGCTCGAGTAGCCGATGACAAACTTGAGATCATTCTGGCGGAGCGCGACTGCCGCTGCGTAAACGATCCCGATGACGGCAAGGACGACGATCCACTTGCTCCAGACGGCCAGGCCTAACGGAAAGAGATTCATCGCGACGCGGAGCGCGCCGTAGGCGCCGAGCTTCATGACGATGCCGGCGAGCAACATCGAACCCGCCGTCGGCGCGGCGACGTGACCGGTCGGTGCCCACGTATGCAGCGGCCAGACACCACCCAACACCGCGAAGCCGAGGAAGAGAATCGGGAAGGCCCAAACTTGGAGCGACGGCGCGAATTGAAAGTGCGCGAGCTGGGTCAGATCGAGCGTCCCGGCAGTCACATAAGCGGCCAGAATCCCGATGAAGACGAGTGCGCCGCCGAAGAAGGAATAGAGGGTCAACTTCATCGCGCCGTATTCCTTGTTGGTCGATCCCCAGATCGCGATCAGGAAATATTTCGGGACGATGACCAGCTCGTAGAAAACAAATAGGAGGAAAAGGTCGGCGCTCAGAAAAACGCCGTAGGAGCCGGCCACGACGAGGAGCAGCCAGAAAAAGAATTCGTTTGGCCGCTCCTCGACGTGCCAGGAGAAAAGCACCGCGCAAACCGCGGTCAGACCCGTGACCAGCGCCATCGTCAGGCTGATGCCATCGACCGCGAGGTGATAGTTTATCCCGAGCGCCGGCACCCAGGGCACTTGAACGATCGTCAGGAAATGCGCGAAGTCCGTGCCCTTGTCGAAGAACGCCGCGACGCTGATTGCGAATCCAGTAGCGGCCGTCGCGAGCGCGAGCCAGCGGGCCAGAACGCGCGGCAGGAAAAGCAGCAACACCGCGCCCGTAAAAGTGAGGTAAATCGTCCAGGCGATCATCGGCGGATGCGTCTCCCGTAACGCGGGGATGATTCCCGCACGTGAAACCCAATTTCGCGCGCCGGCTTTTTCGGCGTTGCCATTAATTGCCGAATCGCGTCGATGATGGCCGTGATCTCGTCGTCGTGCTTCCCGACGCGCTGTTCAAGTTCCGAGAATTTCTTCGCCAGCTCGCGATTCGTCTCCAGCGCCTCGCGCAACTTCACAAAGGCGCGCATGATCGCGACGTTCACCTTGACCGCACGCGCGCTCTTCAAAACGCTGGAGAGCATGGCGACACCCTGCTCGGTGAAGGCGTAGGGCAAGACGCGCCGCCCGCCCCAACTTGATATTCCAATTTGGAATCTCAAGATTTCCGATTCCTTCGCGGTCAATCGAAACATGAAATCGCTCGGAAACCGTTCGGAGTTCCGCTTTACGGCCTTGTTCAAGTTTCCCGTGGTCACGCCGTAAAGGAAAGCCAGGTCGCGATCGAGCATGATACGCTGTCCGCGCAGGAAATGAATCGACTGTGCGATGGGGACGACAGGAATGATCTCTTTTTTCATCGCCTCAGCCTAACAATCGCGCCATCTGCACGACGGTGGAGTTAAAGATGTTGAGGACGAATTGCGGAAAGATGCCGACCGCGAACATGAGCAGGGCAACCGGGACTACGATCCACTTCTCGCCCAAGCGAAGATCAGGGAACGCCTGGCAACTTTCCGCGAGCGGTCCGCTGAAGAGAAGTTGCATCGCGCGCAGGAAGACAATCGCAGTGATGAGCAGTCCGAGGACGGCGAGTGCGGTGTAGCCCGCGGCGAGCGCGAAGGAGCCTTTGAAGATGAGGAATTCGCCGACGAACCCATTCAAACCAGGCAGGCCTAACGACGAGAACATGGCCACGCTCATCCAACCGCAGAGCAACGGTGTGCGTTGCATCAGTCCGCCAAAATCGTTCAGCCCGCGCGCGCCGCGCCGTTCTTCGAGCAGCCCGACGAAGTAGAAGAGCGCCGCCGCGGTCAGGCCGTGGTTGAAGATTTGCAGGAAAACACCGCTCAAGGCGGCTTGGGTTTCGACCAGCGTCGCGCTCGAGGTGGCAGTGATGGCGAAGAGGCCGAGCAGGCAATAGCCGAGATGGTTGATCGAGAGGTAGGCCACCATCCGTTTTAAGTCGGACTGCGCCCAGGCCGCGAGCGAGGCGAAGACGATCGAGCAAACCGCCAGCCCGAGTAGCCACGGCCCGAGGATCCGAATCTCGTTAGGGAAAAGCGGCAGGAGAAGTCGGATGAAACCGTAAACGCCCATTTTCGAAAGGACGCCGGTCAACACCATGGCGGTGCCGGTCGGCGCGGCTTCGTAGGCGTCGGGCAGCCAGGTGTGAAAAGGGAAGAGCGGCACCTTCACCGCCAGCCCAAGGAAGATTCCGGCAAAAGCGAACCAGCGAAGATGGCCGGTGAGCAACCCGCCCTTCCCGAGCGCGGCAAGCTCGGCGAAATCAAAAGTTCCTCTCACGAAATAAATGCCGAGAAAAGCGAGCAGCATCGCGACGCTGCCGAGAAAGGTGTAAAGAAAAAACTTGGTTGCGGCGCGATCGCGCTTTTCTCCACCCCAGATTTTGATGAGGAGAAAGGCCGGGATCAGGCTCATCTCGTAGAAGAGGAACCAGAGGATAAAATTCTGTGCCGTGAACGTGCCGTAAAGCGCCGCCTGCATTACCAGCATCAACGCATAAAAACCGCGGCTCATTCGTCCGGCGAAAAAGGCGAAGGGAAAAACGATCGAAGTGAGCAGAACGAGAAGCAGGCTCAACCCGTCGACACCGAGAAGACCTTGTGCGCCAATCGCGGGAATCCAGGTGTGACGCTGCACCATTTGTAACCCGAGCGCTGCCGGATCAAAGTGATACCAGATCGCGCCCGCCATGAGCGCAGTGATAAGACTGCATCCCAGTGCCGCCGCTCGCGCCAGCATCCGCGGCATCACGCTGAGAAAAAGCGCGCCGAGGATGGGCAGAAAAATCAGGCCGGTGATCAGGTGAGCCATGCGTAGAGAAGGAGGAGGGCGAGCATGCCTACCGCGATGGCGCTGAGATAGGTTTGGATCTGGCCGGACTGCCACCCGGACATCACCCGCCCCAAACCGCGCGCCACACCCGCGGCGTCGTTCACGCCGGCATCGATCGCGCCCTCATCGAAGCTTTTCGTGAGGCGACCAAAGAGCTGGCCGATGCCGCCAACCAGCCGGACCAGGCCATCCCAGAAATAGCGGTCCAGAAAGTCCGACAGCCGCGAAGCGAAGCGCGCCAAGGCAAGAATCGTCGATTCGTAGAGTTCATCGAGCCACATCCGATTTTGGAGAAAGCGGAAAAGAGCCGGCTGCGTTCGCTCGAGCGGATCGATCTCCCCTGCCCGGCGATAAAACGCCACCCCGAGCCCGATTCCGAGCGCGACCAGGGCCAGCGCAACGTAAAGCCCCGGCTGAATGAGTTGCGCCAGATCGTAATAGGCTTGCTCGCCCGATAAGTATTCGTGCAACCATGGCCAGGCGGGCGTGAGCACGACGCTGAAAACAATCGCGCAAAAGGCGAGCACGAGCAGCGGCAGAGTCATGACCGGCGAACTTTCGTGCGCGTGTTGCGCGGCGGCGCGGCGCTCGCCGAAAAAGACGTAGATCATCTGCCGCGTCATATAGAGCGCGGTCAGGACGACGCCGGCCAGCATCAGGTAATGCGGGACGTGCGACGCGCTCCATTGCGAGGTGGCGTGAAGAATTTCCTCCTTCGTCCAAGCGCCGGAAAAAAAGAGCGGCACCCCGCTTAGCGTTATCATACCGACGGCGTAAGTGAGGAATGTCACCGGCATCAGCCCGCGCAGACCACCCATCTGGCGGATGTCCTGCTCCTCGTGACAGCCATGAATGACCGAGCCGGAACCAAGGAAGAGAAGTGCCTTGAAAAAGCCGTGCGCGACCAGGTGCATGATCCCGGCCGCAACGCCGCCTACGCCTAACGAAACCATCATAAGGCCGAGCTGCGAGACGGTCGAGTAGGCCAGGATGCGTTTAATGTCGGCCTGGGCGAGCGCGATGAGCGCGGAGAGAAGCGCTGTGATGACGCCGATCCAGACCACCACGCTGAGCGAAGTCGTAACGCCATGGATCGCCCCTAACGAAAAGAGCGGATAGACTCGCGCGACGAGAAAGACACCGGCCGCCACCATCGTGGCGGCGTGGATGAGCGCGCTCACCGGCGTCGGGCCCTCCATGGCGTCGGGCAACCAGACGTGGAGCGGGAATTGACCCGATTTCCCGGCCGCGCCGCAGAAAATGAGCAGGGCAATAAAGGTGGCGCTCACGCCTAACGAAAGCAGCCCCGCACTTTCCAGACTCCCGGCCCCGCCATCGTAAAAGAGGAGCGTCCCGCTGGACCGATAGAGCCAGAGAATTCCGAGAAAAAAACCGATGTCGCCGATGCGGGTGGTGATGAAGGCCTTCTTCGCCGCTGCGGCCGCGCTCGGTCTTTCAATCCAGAACCCGATCAGAAGATAGGAAGCGAGCCCGACCAGTTCCCAGCAAACGAAAAGCAGGAGGAGACTGTTCGCGATGACCACGCCAAGCATGGCGGCGGAGAAGAACGAAAGGTAAGCGAAGAAGCGCGTAAAATTCTTGTCGGCCGCCATGTAGCCGACGCTGAAAACGAAAATGCAAAGACTGACGAGCGTGATCATGACGAGCATGACCGCAGCCAGCGGATCGAGGACAAAACCGAGGCGCAGTGTCTGTTCGCCAAAAGTGAACCAGGTGAAATTTTGAAAGACGCGAAATCCGGGCGTTTGCAAAGTCGGCCGGAAGGCGCCGAGCGAGAGGAACAACGCAGCCACCTGCCCCGCGATCGCGAGGCCGGCCGCGAAACCGCGCCGTGAACTCTTTACGCCAAGAACGATGAGCGCCACCGCGAGTGGCACCGCCGGAATCAGCCAGAGATGAGCGAGAATCCAGTTGCTCAATTCGGGTTCGCTCCGCCAAGAAGTTTTACGTTCAGACTTCCGCCACTGAAGAGCATTTCATCGAGCGCGGCTTCGACCTGGTCGCTCGTCAGCGTGCCATCGTTGCCCTTCCGCAAAAGATATTGCGCGCAGCGCCGCATCAGCTCCTTGATGAAAGCGGGACTCGACCTGTCGGTCTTGGTGACGATGAGATCAACGATCGCTGCCGGGACCGTCAGGCCATAGGAGTAAACAGCCACCAGCTTGCGACGTCCTTCTTCGTCCGGGAGCGGAAATTCAATCGCCTGGTCGATTCGACCGGGTCGCGCGGCGAGGGCGGTTTCGAGTTGCTCCGGGTGATTCGTCGTTAAAACAAAAAGAACAGCCGCATCTTCGCGCAAACCGTCCATCTCGTTGAGCAGGCGATTGAGGAGACTTTCCTCGCACGCGTTGCGCATGTTTTCGCGCGATCGAGCAATCAAATCGACATCCTCGATCACCAGCATGGCCGGCTGGAGAAACCGGGCGAGCTGGAAATACTCATCGAGCAGCCCGACCTGGTCCGCAGTGATGAGCAGGGTGGTGTGGTGAGGCAACTGACTGGCGAGATAATGGATCGTATGGGTCTTCCCCGTCCCCGGCGGTCCGTAAAAAAGCAACCCTTTCTTGATCGCCATCCCGAGGTCGCGCAGCCGAGCCCGCTGCGAAATGAATTCGCCCACGTTGCGCTCCAAAAGGCTTAGAGTTTTCTCCGGCAGGATGACATCTTTGCGGACGACCGAACGCAGCCGATGCACCCGCACACTGCCCACTTTGCCCGAGTAATTGGCCGACGCTTCGAGTGAAATCACTTTTCCGCGATATGAACCCGATTCGTTGACTAATTTCTCCAGTCGGTCGAGCAAATCGCGGGAAAGCTTTTGCCCGGCGTCCCCCGGCGGGACGGCGATTTCGATGTGGACGCCCTCGACGCGTCCATAGCGTTCGGCCGGAGTGAGGAGGAGGGCGAAATGCAGGTTGCGGCTCGCCGCCAGCCATAGTCCCTGGCGCAAACAACGCGCCGGGGCGACTTCGCCGACATCGACCTCGTCGTAGGAGAGCGGCCCGATTAGGACCGGATAATTTTCTTCCCGAAGCAGATGCGCGACAAGGAGGGTCTCGTGCCCGTATTGCGCATGCAGCCCGATGAGACGGGAATGATAGGAGCGGCTAAAAATCCGGGTCAGGGCCTTTTGCAGATCGACTTGCGAGGTGATGGGAAAAGTGCGCCGGGCCGTGACCAGATCCTCGAGTGGCAGCTTGCCGCAATGCTTGCGCAACGCCGCGCAAACCGTCGCGCTTTTTCGTTTCGCCTTCTTCTTCATCTTAGCCCTTCATCCCAGTGATCTGGTCGACGTTGATCGTTCGATAATGCCGGTAAACCGCGATGACGAGCGCGAGACCGACGGCAGCTTCCGCAGCCGCGATCCCAATCGCAAAGATCGCCACCAAAACGCCGACAGGTGGCGCCGGTTGCGGACCAAAACGCCAGAAGGCGATGAAATTCAGACCCGCGGCCGCGAGCATCATCTCGATCCCGATCAAGATGAAGATGGCGTGGCGCCGGCTCAGCGCGGCGAGCAGGCCGATGCAAAAGAGAGCGGCCGAGATGACGAGAAAGAGCTGGAGCGTCGGCGTCATCGCTTTTCCTCCATCACCAGCACCATCGCGCCAATGAGCGCGGCGGTGAGAATGAGACCGACGCATTGCAAAGGCCAGACGTAGTCGGTCATGAGCAATTCGCCGATTTCCCTGACGGTCAATGGCGCGATCGGTTGTGCGACAACTGACAGTCCGGCTGATTTCATGATCGCCCAGACCAGGCCGGCAAAGACCGCGAGTGCCAGCACCACTCCGCTCCAGTGAAAAGCACGTTCGTGCTCCGCCTCGCGCCGGGTGAGCAAAATCGTGAAAACGATCAGGACCGCGACCGCGCCGACATAGACGAAGACCTGGACGAGGCCGACGAATTCCGCGCCTAACAGGAAGTAAAACAACGCCACGCCGACGAAGGAGAGCGCAAAACTGAGCGCGGCATGGACCAGCTTCGGGAGGGTGGCGGCGGCCAGCGCCGCCGCCAGCGTCAGAATGGCAATAAAGGTGAAAACAATGCTGTTCATTCGGCGTAACGATAGGTGCGCGGGGCGAACTTCCTGCCCGTGTCGATAATCCGGGAAAGCCCGAGATAAACCGCTACGATCAAGCCTAACGACCAGAAGGAGCCGGCCAGGCCGCGGCCCTGGTAGTGCCAGATCGCGGCCGCGATCAGGCAGGTGAAAGCCATCGGGACCATGAATTTCCAGGCAAAGTTCATTACCTGATCGACCCGGATGCGCGGGAGCGTGCCCCGGATCCAGATGAAGACGAAGAGAAGCAGACTGAGCTTGGCAAAAAACCAGAGGTAGGACGGAATCACCTCAAGGATGCGCAAGGGCGCGTGCCAACCGCCGAGGAAGAGCGTCACGGCCAGACCACTGACCGCGAACATGCCGAGATATTCGCCCATGAAGAAGATGGCGTATTTGAAACCGGAATACTCCGTCATGTGACCGGCAACGATTTCCGATTCGCCTTCCGGGACATCAAAAGGCGTGCGATTCGATTCGACCAATCCCGAGACAAAAAACAAGATGAACGCGACCGCGCCCCAGGGGGTGAAAACAAACCAATGCGGGATGATCCGGAACGAATAGCCACCCTGGGCTGCGACGATGGCGTCCGGAGTGAGCGAACCGACCACCAGTACGACCGGCAAGACCGTGATAATGAGCGGCAGCTCGTAGCTCACCATCTGGGCGATGGCGCGCATCGCGCCAAGCATGGAGAACTTGTTGTTGCTCCCCCAGCCCGCCATGAAAACGCTCAGCTCCGTGGTCGAACCAACCGCGAAGAAAAAGAGAATCCCGCCGTCGATCGTAAACGGCGTCATGTTGCGGCCGTAAGGGACAACGCCGAGTGCGAGGATCGCGGTGGCCGCGAGCAGGATCGGCGCGAGGAAATGCACTACCTTGTCCGCGCGCGCCGGCACGATGTCTTCCTTGATCAACATCTTGATCCCGTCCGCTACCGGCTGGAGGAGGCCGAAGGGACCGACCCGATTGGGTCCGAGCCGGTTCTGGATGCGGGCGAGAATTTTTCGCTCCAGCACCGAGATGAGGGCGAAAAGGGTGAGAAAGACGACGAGCAGCGCGGTAATATTGAGCAGGCTGGAGACGGACTGGCCGACCCAGTCGGGCGCACCCGTAAGGGGGGCGAGGAGCCGCTGCTTGGCGAGAACGAAGACCTGATCGAGAAAGCCGCGCACGTTGGGTTGAAGGAAAGCGAGGTCTGCTTTCTTAAGCAAGACAGGAATGCGGTCTGACCCCGTCCGGGCAGTTGCTGTGTGGGCGCACCTGAATTTTGTTTCGTTCGCCGCGCCAAGGCGCTATTGCTCTTGGCGAAAAAGACGGCGATTGAACACCGTTTGTTAGGTGCGCAGAGCAAAATCTTATGAAAGATGACGTTTCAGAGTTGATGGCGCGGGTTAAAGCGAAGAATCCCGGGGAGGTCGAGTTTCATCAAGCGGTCGAGGAAGTGGCCGAATCTTTGATGCTCGTCCTGGATCGTCACCCGGAGTACCGCAACGCGAAAATCCTTGAGCGGATCATCGAACCGGAACGCGTCATTATGTTCCGGGTGCCGTGGGAGGACGACAAGAACGAGATCCACGTCAATCGCGGGTTCCGGGTCGAGATGAACAGCGCGATCGGTCCCTACAAGGGCGGGCTGCGATTCCATCCCTCGGTCAATCTCGGCATCCTTAAGTTCCTCGCCTTCGAGCAGGTCTTCAAAAATAGCCTGACGACTCTGCCGATGGGCGGCGGCAAAGGCGGATCCGATTTTGACCCGAAAGGAAAAAGCGACAACGAAGTGATGCACTTCTGCCAGGCATTCATGTCCGAACTGTCTCGCCACATCGGGCCCTATCGCGACGTGCCGGCCGGCGACATCGGAGTGGGCTCGCGCGAGATCGGTTACCTCTTCGGGATGTATAAGAAATTGCGCAACGAATTCACCGGCGTGCTGACGGGGAAAGGGATCGGCTGGGGCGGCTCGCTCATTCGCCCGGAAGCAACCGGATACGGCGCGGTCTATTTCGCCGCCGAGATGCTAAACACCCGCAACGAAGATCTCGCCGGCAAAGTCTGTCTCGTCTCCGGGAGCGGCAATGTGGCGCAATACACGGTCGAAAAACTGATCGAATTGGGCGCGCGCCCGGTCACCTTGTCGGATTCCACCGGCTACATCTATGACGAAACGGGAATCACCCGCGAAAAGCTCGCTTTCATCATGGAGCTGAAAAATCAGCGACGCGGACGCATCTCCGAGTACGCGGACAAGTTCAAGAGCGCGGTTTACACTGCGGACGACGGCACCCTCGATCACAACCCGCTCTGGGATCACCCGGCGGAGTGCGCTTTCCCGAGCGCGACTCAGAATGAAATCAGCGCGAAGGATGCGGAGAATCTCCTGCGCAATGGCGTTCATGTCGTTTCAGAAGGTGCCAACATGCCGACCATGATTGGCGGGATCCGGAAGTTCCTCGACGCCGGCATTCTCTTCGGCCCCGGCAAAGCGGCCAATGCCGGCGGCGTCGCCACTTCCGGACTGGAAATGGCGCAAAACAGCATGCGCATCTCCTGGACGCGCGAGGAAGTGGATGCGCGGTTGCAAGGCATCATGAAAGCGATCCACAAAACCTGCCGCGCGACCGCGGAGCGCTTCGGCACCCCGGGCAACTACATCAATGGTGCGAACATTGCCGGCTTCCTCAAGGTCGCGAACGCGATGCTCGACCAGGGGCTGGTTTAGCCCGCCTTCGGCGGGAATGACGAAGCTCGAAATCCGAAGCCCGAAACAATGACAAATGACCAAATATCAAACCACGGCTCCGAACTCATTTCGTCATTCGGGCTTCGTCATTTTTTCGGATTTCGGATTTCGGATTTCGTCATTTGCTTCGCGTCATGACACCAAGCCCCTATTTCTTCCTCATCATCTTCTGCGGCGTCGCGCTCGTTTTCCCCGTCATGCCGCTGGCCCTGGCCTGGCTTTGGCGAAAGTTTTTCCAACCGCCCAAACCCGGCGCGGCCAAGAACGCGACCTATGAATGCGGGATCGAGTCGTCAGGGGAAGCGCATGTCCAGTTTCAATCGCACTACTATTCCTACTGCATCATTTTCCTCATCTTCGACGTCGAATCGATTTTCCTCGTGCCGTTCGCGGTTGCCTTTACTGGGTTGCCCTTCGGCGCTTTCGTCGCAATTTTGATTTTCCTTCTCCTCCTGCTCGAAGGGCTGGTTTGGGCCTGGGGCAAAGGTTGCCTCAGCTGGCAGGGAGCAGGGATAAAAGGTTAAGTGGGTTAAAAAATGTCAAAACGGAAGCGAGCGTTGGCCGTCTTAACGATTTAACTTTTTAACCTTTCACAGAACATGAGCAACACGATCGACGAGGGACTGAAAGGCGAGCTGCAAAAGCAGGGCATCTGGGTGACCTCGATGCAGGACCTCTACAATTGGGGCCGCCGCAACTCGATCTGGCCGCTCCAGTTCGGGCTCGCCTGTTGCGCCATCGAGATGATCGCGACTGCCGCTTCGCGCTACGACCTGGCGCGTTTCGGCGGCGAAGTCTTTCGTCCCTCGCCGCGGCAAGCCGACCTCATGATTGTGGCCGGCACTGTGACAAAGAAGATGGCGCCGCAAATCGTCCGGCTTTACAACCAGATGCCGGATCCAAAATACGTCATCTCGATGGGCGCCTGCGCCATTTCCGGCGGCCCCTTTAAACAAGGCTACAACGTCTTGAAAGGCATCGATCGTTACATCCCGGTCGATGTTTACATTCCCGGCTGCCCGCCGCGCCCGGAGGCATTGCTCCACGCCTTCATGGAATTGCAGAGAAAAATCGACGGGCAACAACTGACCGGACATGGGAAAGCGGAGTTTCTAAAATCGAACACACCGAGCGAGTTTCCGGTGCCGGCGTTCGGCGCGCACGACCTCGAGCCGCCGGCCAATTCGGAGGTGTTTCACCCACCCGCGATCGAGCGTGCCTAACGATGGAGTCGCTCGATGAAATCATGGCGCGTGTCGCGCAGGCGATTCCCGGCGCCGGGGTCGAGATTGTTCCGAATCCCGCTCCCGCCAACCAACCGTCGCTCCTGCTGGATCACGCCCACGCCGTCGCAGTCGCGCGTTTCCTGCGCGACGATCCGGCCCTCCGCCTCGATTACTGTTCCAATGTCAGCGGGGTCGACTGGCTCGATCGCACGCTGAAGAAAAAGGTGAAGGTGAAGAGGCTGATCGAAAGCGAGGAGAAGGAAATCGAGGAAACAGAGGAGGAATTTTTTCCTGGCTACCTCGAGGCCGTTTATCACCTTTATTCAACCGAGCACAAACACGGTCCGGTCGTCGTTAGGCTGCGAACGAAGGATCGCGCGGAGCGTGCGCCGCTTCCGTCGCTCACGCCCGTTTGGCGGAGCGCGGAATTCCAGGAGCGTGAAATCTTCGATCTCTACGGGATCCATTTCGAAGGTCATCCTGATCTGCGCCGCATTTTGATGTGGGATGAGTTCGTCGATTTCCCGATGAGGAAAGACTACCGCGAACCGGACGACTACGAATACGAGCCGACTCCGCACGATACTGTGCTGGAGAAGGCGAAGCAGCACTACCCACCTCGGCCGGCGCAGGACGGCGCGGAAAACATCGCCGCACAAACATGAGCGCGACCGACATTCCGGAACTCGAACGCCCGCCAGGCGGAATGACTTCGCGCTTCGACGGCGAACTGCTCGAAGTCTCGATGGGCCCGCAGCATCCATCGACCCACGGGGTCTTCCGCATGAACGTGGCACTCGAGGGCGAGATCGTGAGAAAACTCAAGCCCGTTTTCGGTTACCTCCATCGCAACCACGAGAAGATCGGCGAGAACGCCAGCTACCTCGGCTCCATGCCTTACACCGATCGGCTCGATTATTTTTGCTCGATGACCAACAACTGGGCCTACGCGCTCAGTGTCGAAAAACTGGCCGGAATCGAAGTCCCCGAGCGCGCCGAGTATCTGCGCGTCATTCTCGGCGAGCTCACCCGTCTCGTGAACCACGCCTCGCAGCTCGGTTTCATTCTCAGCGACATGGGCGCCTGGGGCACGCCGCTCATGTATGCCTTCCGCGAGCGCGAACATATCCTCGATCTCTTCGAGTCGCTCTCCGGTTCGCGCATGATGTGCGACTACATGCGTTTCGGCGGCTGCCGCTGCGATCTCCCGCCGGGCTGGATCGAGCGCGCGCGCAAAATCGTCGATCACTTCCCGCGCTTTCTCGATGAGTTCGAAAAGTTGATTACTGGCAACGAGATCCTCATGGCCCGCACGCAGAACGTTGGGAAACTTTCCGCCGCGCTGGCGATCAGCGCCGGCATGACCGGTCCCGGCCTGCGCGCTTCGGGCGTGAACTACGACATTCGCAAGGTGGATGGCTACGGAATTTATCCGCGCTTCAAATTCCGGGTGCCGCTGGGCGAGCACGGCGACACCTACGACCGGCTCATGATGCGCGTGCTCGAGTTGCGCGAGACGCTCGGCATCCTCCGTCAGGCGATCGAGCAATTACCCGAAGGCCCGATCATGAATCCGAAGGTAAAAATCCGCGCCTTCAAGCCGCCTATCGGCGAAGCCTATGGGCGAATTGAGGCGCCCAAGGGCGAACTCGGCTTTTACTTGATCAGCGACGGGACTGGAAATCCGTATCGCTACCGGGTGCGTCCGCCGAGCTTCATTAACCTGACGATCCTGGAAGATCTGTGCCTCGGCCACACCGTGGCGGACGTCATGGTCATTCTCGGCAGCATCGATATCGTGCTGGGCGAAGTCGATCGCTAGGTCATCACGCTCCCAGAGCGGCCTCAAGGCTACTTCGGACTTGTCGCGGGCCAGCGGTTGTCTAAGAAGACTGGATGCCTCCCGCCATCGGACATGACGTGACGAGCGAGCCGGAACAACGGCTGCCCATTATCTTTGGCGTGACCGGCCACCGCGATCCGCGCCCGGAGGATCTGGAAGCGCTCCGCCGGACCGTGGACCGGATCTTCCGGGATTTTCGGACCGATTATCCAAACACACCCTTCGTTTTGCTCTCCGCCCTGGCAAAAGGCGCCGACCGTCTGGTCGCGGAGGTCGCACTCGAACGAGCGGACGTCCGCCTGGTTTCCCCTCTCCCTTGCGAGCAATCGGAGTACGAGCGGGATTTTGATGACCCGGATTCGTTAGAGGAATTCCGACGGCTGCTCGGGCGGACCGAGCGCATTTTTGAAATGCCGCTCACCGCAGGCTGCACCCCGGAGAACATCCAGGAGCCTGATTCCAAGTGCCGATCAAAACAGTACGCGGTAGTCGGCGAGTTTCTCGCCCGTCACAGTCACGTCCTCATCGCCTTGTGGGACGGAACCGATAACGGAAAAATCGGCGGGACCGCCTGGGTGAAGAAAAAACGCGAATACTGGCAGAAGGAAGCGTCGGATCGATTCCAGAAGGCTGATCCGTTAGGCTACGGTCCGTTCCTCCACATTGTCACACCGCGACGCAGCAATCCCATCATTCCCGAGCACGCCTGCGACTTGGCGCAGCCGCTGCGCCGTCGTGGAAAAGGTGATGATGAACCCGCGCCTTATGAGCTCGCCTATGGCGAGATCGATAACTTTAACGCCGATGTCCTCCAGCATCAGAGGTCGCTGGAGAGCGCGGCGGCGCGGAAAAAAGCCGCGGACGATTTTTATCCGGAAGGAAAAAGCGCCGGATTGGGCGTTAGCCTTCAATCCTTGCGCTCTCTCCATGCCACGGCAGATTGCCTGGCAGCCCACTGGCAGATCCGCGCTCACAGGAGCTTGCGCAGGGTCATCGTGACTGTCTTTGTTGCCGGCCTGGCTTTCGAAGCGGTCAGTCATGTGATTCATCACCTCTGGCCCGAGAGCCCGCTTTCCTCGTATACTTTCATCGTTTTCCTCCTGGCCGCCGCCTCCGCGTGGGCCGTCCGTAGACGGTCGGCCCGGCACAAGGAAAACGATAAGTATCTTAACTATCGGGCTCTGGCAGAGGCGCTCCGGGTGCAATTTTTTTGGAGATTGGCCGGGATCCCTGACTCAGTCGGTCGCCATTACGAAGGACGGCAATGGCGGGAGCTGGATTGGATGCGGACGGGGGCGCATGCCCAGTGGGTTTTGAGCGGGGCCGACCTCCCCTACGGGAGACGCGGGGCGGCTGGCGCGATCGAAAATGGAATTGCTGAAGCCCTGGAACACTGGGTGCTTATTCAGCGGGATTTTTTCGAGCGAAAAGCCGCATCGGAAGAGAAACGGTTGCATCGCCACGAACACATTGTTATCGGCCTGGTTTTGTTGGGCCTTCTCGGCGGGCTGTGCACTCTCGTCTTATTGCTCACCTCGGATCACAGCCAGCCAGACAAACCCGACCCGGTGCTGCCTCTCATTCTTTTCCTCACCGCGATGTCATTCTTAAGCGCAGGTCTGGTTCACTTTCGCGCTTTCAAACTTGCGCTCGAAGCGCATGCCCAAAGATACAAGGGTTTGCTGGAGATTTTCGCGGAAGCCGCGCGTAGACTTACCGCCACCCATTGCGGTGAGGCGCCGCCCGGAGAGTTAGATCCCAGGATACAGTTCGAAGCAGAGTGTTTTAAGGTCCTTCGTCAACTTGGCCGCGAAGCCCTGATGGAAAATGCAGATTGGGTCCTGACCCATCGGGAACGACCGCTCGAGGTCCCGCTGGGTTGAAAGCCATGAACCGGCTCCTCGCTCTCGATGGTGGTGGAATTCGCGGAGCCTTTACTCTCGGAGTCCTGGAGCGAATCGAAGAGCATTCTGCGCCAGCGTTACGCCAAGCGGAAGCCCGATTTCGTTCTCGCCGATTATTTCAACTTCATCGGCGGAACGAGCACCGGCAGCAATCATCGCGACGCTGCTCTCGTGGGGAATGAGTGCGCACGAGATCACCGACTTCTATCTAGCCCTTGGTCCCGGGATATTCATCCTGAACCGCACCTGGAGCATTTTCCGAAATCTCTATTCCAGCCTCGCTCTCGAGCGACAGTTCAAGTCGCTTTTCGCTGAGGATGATGGTTCACCCGCATGCCTTGGAACACGCAAACTGCGCACCTTCCTCATGCTGGTGATGCGCAATGGAACGCACGGCTCTGTTTGGCCACTGACAAACAACCCCGCGGCGAAATTTAACCTTCGCTCGCCGCAGGGCGCGTCGAATCTCGATCTCCCCCTTTGGAAACTCATCCGCGCCAGCACCGCCGCGCCGGTCTTTTTCCCGTCCGAGCAGATAGACGTCCACCGTGAAGACGGCGGAGTTGAACACTTCGATTTCATCGATGGCGGGGTAAGTCCTTATAACAATCCCTCGCTCGCTCTTTACCTGCAGGCTACTCTGCCGGCATATCGAATTAACATGCCTGCGGGGGTGGATAGAATGCTCCTCGTCTCCGTTGGCACCGGCCAGATTCGCCGGCATTATCCACCCGGCAGTTTTAGCCGGATCAATCTGGTTGGCGGCGCTCTTCGGACGCTTCTCGCCCTGGGCGAATCGTGTGTCGTCGAGCAGGACAAAATCTGTCGCGTCCTGGGCGCCTGCCTGCATGGAGATCCTATCGACAGCGAGCTCGAAGCCATGAGTCCAACAGACGACACGCGACCGTGCCGCTCGCAGATTTCTCTACTGCCGTTACAACCATCTCTTTAGCGACGAAGACTCGGCGCGGCTCTGCGCGAAACGGGCAGCAGACTGGGATTTGCTCTCAACAACATTCGGGCCATGCCGACGATGCTGGCGATCGGGCGCGACTACGCGCAGGAGCATGTGGCCGAGCAGCATCTCCCTGACGGACCGATTGGCGTCGAGTTGCACCGCCCTGATCGACAAGACTCAGAATCCGGCGTGACCTCTCGAAATATGAAAACGTGCCCTAAATCTGTTCGAAGCTACCAACCAGCTAAAATAAGAATCATGCCCACTGCATTCATCTCCCACGCCACCGAAGATCGGGAAGTGGCGGAACGAATTTGTGCTTTTTTGGAAAAGCGGGATATCCGCTGCTGGATCGCGCCGCGCGACGTCAGACCGGGACGTCGCTATGGCGAAGAAATTGTCAGCGCCATTCAAAGCGCGAACGCCGTGATTTTGGTCCTATCGGAGAACGCCAATGCATCGAAGTTCGTGGAACGCGAAATCGAGCGTGCGGTCAGTTACGGGAAGCCGACCCTCCCGGTTCGCGTCCGCGAAGTGCAACCGTCGCGATCGCTCGAGCTTTTTATTTCCGACGCACACTGGATCGATGCCTGGAAGCCACCGATGGACCAGTATCTCGACCGCCTGGCGGATTCGATCCGCTCGCTCAGCCCGGATGGCGGCGGGTCTCAAGAAAGTCATCCAGACGGAACGGGCGGCGAAACAATCGACCGCAAGAAAGGCCCTGCATTCGGCAAACGCTGGCCATCGCGGTGCTGGTTCTCTTCTTTCTCGGGATCGCCGGCGGCGCGGCGTGGTGGTTCCGGAAGAAGGAGAGGCTTTCTCCGCCGGAAATAGCTCAGATACCAGTAAGTCCAACGCCGGCCGAAACGCCTCGTGGCCAGATACACCCCAAGGCGGTTCCAGAGGCCACCAGTCCGGCACAGACTTCCCCGCTTCTGGCAGAATCTCCGCCTCAGTCGCCTTCGCCCGCTGCGTTGACATCTTCACCCACTCCCTTGCCTCCGGCGACGCCGGTTGCAGAGACGCAGCCGAAAGAATCCAGCCATGCGGTGGCGGACGTGCTGACTCTCCTGGGTAGCTTAGACGGGATGGCACGTTACTCCGCCATTCGCGAAAATGCAATGCGGCTGCCCGCCCAAATTTCGGTCGACGATCTTTTGGCCCTGACGAATGGGACCAGTCGCCGGAGTGATGCGATCCAGTTGCTCGCTCCGCGCCTTCCCAGCCCGCTCCCCGTCGCGGACGCCATGCGGATTCTCGGCTCAACCGATGGGATGGAGCGCTTCGGCTTGATTCGCCTCTTCGCGCAGCGCTTTCCCGCCAAAATCTCGGTGGATCAACTCCTGGCGGTGACTAATAACGCCAGCCGCCGGAGCGATCTGATCGGGCTGTTATCACCGCGTCTTCCCAGTCCCCTGCCAGTCGAAGAAATGTTCCGGATTCTCAGTTCAACCGACGGGATGGAACGCTACGGGCTGATTTCTCTCTTCGCCCCACGCCTGCCGGCCGAAATCTCGGTCGATCAACTTCTGGCGCTTATTAACAACTCCAGCCGCCGAAGCGATGCGATCGCCTTGCTCTCAAAACGCCTTCCGAGCCCACTTCCCGTCGACGATGTTTTGCGGATTCTCGGCTCAACCTCCGGAATGGAGCGGTACGGACTGATCAGTCTCTTCGCCACACGCCTGCCGAGCGAGATATCTCCGGTCTCAACTTGCTCACGCTCATCAACAACACCAGCCGGCGCAACGATGCCATCGGCCTGCTCGCCAAACGCCTCCCCAATCCTCTTTCCGCGGAGGAAATGTTGCGCATCCTCGGCTCGACCTCTGGCATGGAGCGCTACATGTTGATTCGGATCCTGGCGCCTAATGCGCCCCCCAACCTCTCCGCCGAAGAACTCGCCGCCCTCCTGGGGGAAGCTCTCATCGGGACGATGCCGAGAGATTGCTGCGACGATAATCAAAGTAGACTTTTACTTTTATCCTTTCTCAGCATCGCTTTATTTTTTCTGGGATAAGCCGATCGCGTTTCTCCAGGTCGCGCGAGAGCAGCGCCTCATCTATTCGCCTGTTCGGACTGCGCTCGCAACTGATGTAGAAGCAGCCATTCTTTGAGTCTGAGCGGCGGAAAAGATTGCGCCCCGTCCTTGTTTTTGCGCAAACCCAATCGGATCACATCGATGACTCCTTTTCTTGTCTCGATCACTGCCAGATCACCGTCGGGAGAAACGCGATTGCCGGGCGGAAGCGTAATGATTGTTTCCCAGGAAGAGGTATCTACGACTGCATTTCCAATGATCACCCGGCTCGGTTCATCAAAGTCCTGCACGCTAAAGTCACGCGATGGCATGATACCTTCCAGTCGGGCAAAGGGAGGGTTGGCGAATCCATGACGCAGTTCTGTGATTCCGGAAGGAAGGGCCAGCGCGACAAATTGAGCTTGGGGATGCCAGGCGAAAGCATTTGGAACGTGGGCCGTAGATTCGTAATCGGAGGAATCGGGAGGTCTGGCGCTGTTGCGAACGTTATGTCCATAAACAAGTTTTCCCGACTTCAAATTCCAGACGGAAAGGAGATGTTCATTGCGTCCGACGAGTTCGAACGTCGCCTCACTCCCATCCGGAGCGACGTTTATTGAGGAATACATGCCATAGGGAAACAACATGTCCGTGCCAGCCTTCTCAAACGGACGGATGAAATTCCCCTTCTCCAAATCCACGACGCCGGCTACGATCTTGTCCTTCCACCAAAACCAACCGGCGACGAGATTCGTGCCGGGGATAATCGCCGCGTCGCCGCCATAAGTGTCGTCCACGCTTCCCGGCCTAACGCTCTCTCCGATGACCCGACCGGTAGTTCCGTCGCGAAGGCGGATATTACCTGCTCCCCAGGTCGTCAAAATGACAATCCCAGCTTCTCCGTTTTGAACGTCCGCTGCGTGGTGGTCTCGTTCAAAGTCAGTGGGCAAACTCTGTCTTTCTTCTAGCACCGCGGCGAGCGCCGCTTCGGAGGGCTGAACCTTAAGCCTGCAGCGTTCCCAAAACGGAATCAGAGCGCTAAATCTGTCTGCTGCCGCTGTTGCGACCTTTCCCAACCGCGTGTCGATCTCAGTGGTTTGCAACCCGAGCCTCCGCTGATCCTCGTTCCAGCCAACCGTCGAATCGTAGGTCCGGCCAGGGCTGACCAGCACAGTGTCGGGATTCGCAAGAGGAAATCCTATTAGTGCGACCTCGTCTGCGGGCGGCCGGCTGTCGGGCCATGTGGTTTGCTCTTCCTTGGGGCGATCCACCGGAGCGGCTGGATTCGGCGGAGGTACTCTGCCTCGCCCACAACGTAGCGTTCTCGAAGGAACGCGATATAGTCCCCGGATTGGAGAATCGGATAACCACCTGCCATCCTCGCGGGTGATCGATCCTGGCTCACTTCCGCTCTCCAGCAGACGGCGTTTTCCCGGGCAAAGCAAATGGCGGGAATAGTCAATCCCCCGAATCCGGTATAGAAACTGTTGAGTAGCACTCCGGCAGACCTATCATCACCCCGCCAGGCGTACCAATTTGTTCCGTGCTTAGCCTGAGACACATGGTAGGTTAACTGTAACTGGTTGTTTCGGGTATTGCCGGGTTCCGATGCAACTAAACGTCGAAGATCGTATTCGTTGCCGCTCGCGCTGCCAGCGAGCTGATCCAGTTGAGCTCGCAATTCGCTTGCTCGCTTTGCCAATGTTGGTTCACCCAGGCTTGCAATGGTCCCTAATCGGACCGGGCCGGGGCCGCAACGGGAAGTCAAATACCACCATTCCCATCCTCGCAGCTCCGTCGGACAACTCAACAAGAGTTGCTGTGCCCGGTTATATTCACCCGCTTCCACTTTTTCGGCTGCTGATCGCACGGTATTGAGATAGACCTGCTTGAGAGCGCGGTCCCGTTGTTCCTTGGCGATCAGGGTCTGTTTTTCCGCTTCTTTTTGATTCCGAAGCGCGAGGACCGTTTGTCTTTCGGCTTCCTTCTGATTTCGAAAAGCGAGCAGGCCAGCAACCAACGCGACCAGCCCCAGCAGACCCACGACCACTAACCAGCGGCGCAGAACGCGCGCCCGCTGACGGACCTTCGCGAGCTGCATGGCCTTATCGCGCTGTGTAAGAGTGCCAAGAGGAACGGCGAGCGCGCCTGCCACAACCTTGAGCCTAGCCAGATCTAACCGCCGCTCATACTCGGTGACCTCGCGCTGCAACTCATCCGCGTTGAGTTTGCCTTCACGTTCCAACTCTTCACGGTAGGCTGCCCCGGTCGTCCATCCTTGTCTGGGATTACCCCCCGGTCGAACATCGGCGGCGATGGGTTCCGTCCTGGCATTCCAGTCGATGTTTCCGTTTTCGCGTGCGACGCCAAATCGCAAAGGTTCCGGCAAACATTCGAGATCAGCGGTCAGCCCCCTCGATTGTTTTCCAGGGTCATCGGACGCATTCGGTTCTCCATCGATCATCAGGGCGAGAATACGATCGGATTTGCCCAACTCCTTGAAATAGCGAATCTCCTCCGCGACAAAGCGTGAAGCGACCGCGCGCGGAGAACAGAGCACCACGAGGAGCGCGCTGTTTTCCAGCGCCTCCCGAATGTTGCGGGTAAGATCGGCGTCAGCCGGCAACTCCTCTTCGTCCCGAAACACCGGGTAAAGACTTGTGGAAATGGTTTCACCGCGGCTGTTGATCGTTCCGATAAGATCCGGCGGCACTTCGTAGCCTTCGAGCATTTGATGCAGCCAGGTCGCCCATTGCCGTCCGAGCTCCTTATTATCCGCGTGTCGGTAACTCAGGAAGACCGCGTAACGACGTGGTTCGCGAGGGACTTCGCTATTTTCCCGATCAGCCATTGTTCACGTTCTGGGCGAGGGTCGGGCTGTCCTTCCGAACATTCATAGCAATCCATGACTCATTTTTTCGCACAAGAATTCATGCAAGGTCGCCGCCCGTAGTCCCGCACCGGCGAGTCGGCAAGAAAGCAGAGCCCCGGACGCGTGTTGCGCATTTTTTGAAATGTTTCTGTTCATCATGTCGAGCCGATCCTGGATCGCCTGTCTGATCTCGGCCTGGCTCACTCGGGTCCTTTACGGCAGGGCGTGTCCTGAACTGGCTTTGACCAGGCCGACATCCGCAGAATTGATGTCGCCGTCCACCGTCACATCCTCGCGCGAATTGGCGGCGGTGATGGACTGTCCTGACTGTGCCTTGGTTTGTCCGATATCGGCCGAGTTGACTACTCCATCACCGTTCGTATCGCCAACCAGGACCCCGAAGCTCACGACGGCACTCGGCAGAGTCTGACCGAAGCCATCCTTGACGTCGCTCACGGTCAGCGTGATTTGCTCGGCGTCGGGCACCATCGTCAGGTTAATCATCATTTCGTTCCCGTTGAAGGCGGGCACTCCGACGATGCTCCCCGCACTAACGCTCGCGCTGCCGTCTGTGACGATATTGCTAAACTGCACAACGATGGTGTGATCGCCGTTCACGCCGCCCCTGCGGCATTCGACGCCGAGTTCGCCGGCCAGAGGGAGGTCGATGGCAAAGGTTCCCGCGCCTCCGTGCGTTTTTTCCGAAGCAGCGGAGACGAAAGCCAGCGTCGGTAGCTGAAAATCACTTAGAGTGACCTGATTTTGTCCGGCGTAAGTGACAAGAAAACTGCCAAGTCCATCTGACGTCGCCAGCCGTTCGCCGCTCGCCACGTTATCAAATGCACCCATCAATGGCTGATCCGAGACAAGGATCGCGAAACTATCTCCGGGCTGAACGCCGTTTTCGAAACCATTGATGAAAGAAATTTCCAACGTGCCATCGAGAATCGTCCCGATTCCGCCCGTTTGAACAATCTGGTCGTATTCAGTGCCGGCGTTCAATCCGCCAACTTCCATCATCAGCACCGTGGAATTTTGAAATATCAAACTGCTGTCCACGGCGAGTTGCCCTGCAGAATCCATCGGGGCAGCGGCGTTCCGGGCCGCAAGCTTTCTCGAGATATTCCCCTTTCGTCCGAGTTGATTTCCGGCTGATCGATTGGCTATATCGGAAGGACGCGTGCTGTGTGCGGAGTCGTCCATTGCGGGAGCGATCACGCCATCTGCAGCAACTGCAGCGGCAATTTCTCCGTTCCCGACGAGGAGGCCGGTCGCGGCGACTGTGAGTTGGGTTGCGCTAATGGTCGCGGTCCCAGCGTCCGTGCTATTGAGCCAAAGCGTATTTGCTACATTGTTGTTGGTGCTCACCAAAATCTGGTCCGCGATCAGGCTGCCCTCAACGATGAGGATGTTGTTGTCCGAGCCGGCCTCTTTGCCGATGTAGACCGCCTTCCCGGCCGCGGTCACGTCAGCCGAATCACCGGTGGTGAGGGTGACTTGATTGTTTGAGGTTGTCTCCCCAATGATCCAGTCGGTTCGCGAGATTAAGCTGACGCCATCGATCGTTCGGCTCGAGTTGCCTTCGTCGAGGGTTGTGACGGAGCTGACGGTACCGTTGTAGGCCTTGCCGGAATAGGCGACCGCGCCGTCACCGTTTACCGCTCCGATGACAAACCCATCGCCATCAAGAGCGACAGAGCGGCCAAAATATTGCTGGGCGGCGCCATCTGAAGCGGTGAGCTTGACGTCCTCTGTAATGGAGCCAGTGGCGCTATCGAGATTGCGAAAGAGATAGGCGGAACCCTGATCGGAGTTTGAGCCGATATCGTCCTGGGAGGCGCCAACCAAGCCGCTGTTGCCAGAGAGACTAACCGAGGAGCCAAACCAATCATTTAGCGCGCCATCAGATGCGGTGAGCTTGACATTCTCGGTGACTGTACCGGAGGCGGTGTCGAGATCACGGAAGAGATAGGCCGCTCCTTGAAGGGTATTGGAGCCGATATCGGCTGTTAGAGCGCCGACCAGGGCAGTATTGCCCGAGAGGCTGACGGAGTAGCCAAAACTGTCTGATCCTGCGCCATCGGAAGAGATGAGCTTCACGTCCTCGGTGACAGTCCCAGTGGCGGTATCGAGATTCTGAAAGAAATAGGCCGCACCTTGACTACTGTTGGAGCCAACCGTAGCCCCGTCAGCACCGACTAGAGCATTGTTGCCCGACAGGCTGAGTCCTTTGCCGAAAGTATCGCCGGCAGCGCCATCGGACGCGACCAGCTTGGCATTCTCGGTCACAGTGCCGCTGGCGGTGTCGAGATTACGAAAGAGATAGACCGAACCTTGGAGGCCATCTGAAGTTTGACGGCCGACCAGAGCACTGTTGCCCGACAAGCTGACCGAAAGGCCGAAATGATCGCCGGCAGCGCCATCGGACGCCGTCAGCTTAACGTCCTCTGTGATGGACCCGGAAGCAGTATCAAGGTTGCGGAAGAGACAGGCCGCTCCTTGCACGCTGTTGGAGAAGATTGCCCCAGGAACGCCGACTAGACCGCTGTTCCCCGAGACGCTGGCGGAGTAACCAAACCAATCGCCTTCGGTGCCATCAGTGCTGGTGAGCTTGGCGTTTTCCGTGACGGTGCCGGTGGCACTGTCGAGATCGCGGAAGAGGTAGGCGGAGCCTTGATCGATGTTTGAACCAATGTCATCCACAAAGTTGCCCACCAAGGCAATGTCGCCGGAGAGGCTGACGGAGGAGCCAAAGTTATCGGTGCCCGTGCCATCGGAGGCAATCAGCTGGACAGCGCGCGCGGAAGAGAGTGGAGCTGCCAACAGGAGAGTAGAAACAAGCGCCAAGAGGAAGCGGAAGAGCTTGTTTCCAAGGACGAGCAAGTCGCTGGTTCGAGATCCAGTGGCGGTTTTCATGGGGTCCATTCTTGGTTTGGTCTACTTCGAATCCTGCCCAAGTTTACCGGCGGCACTGCGGCAGTGTCTATCACCCGAAAGTTCTAAATTGAGACTGCGAAATTTGGCCCTTCAATTGCGTTTGCTGACTCATCCGGAGTGATTTAGGCGGCAAGCAAGTCGTGCCGCGCACAAACTGCGAGACTGGCATCCATCGCCCGCAATTGACTTCGTCGCATCGCGTCCGAGCTTTTTTGGTCATGAGACCGATGATCTTCGCGCTTCTGTTCATGTTCACGCTCACATGGGCCAGAGCGGCCGATGCACTGATAGGCACGTCGCCAGACGGGCGGTTTGCATTCCTCAAAGGCAAGGAATCGATTCAGCTCGTCGCACTTCCCTCGCGTAAGGTTCTGTTGGCGGATCTCTTCCACAGGGAAACTATTGGAGAGGAACCCGTTATTGTATGGTCGAAGGACAGCAGTCGCGTTGCATTCTGTACATGGTGCTGTCGCTTCAACCATTGCGAAGCGTTTCAGCGTCGCAACGGTTCTTTTTCTAAATTGACCCTGCCTGAGTTGAGACCGCCTGTTTCAGTCGACGTTAAGTCGGAGCGCCAGAAACCGGAGCAGTGGCAAGATGGCAAGCTCCTTCTCGTAACCGACGGGTATGGCAGTGGCGTCCACTACAGTTATGAATACACCGTAGCCTTTAACGAGCGCGGCAAAGGCAAGGTCACCTCAGTCGAAAAGAAGCTCTAGGAGTGAGCTCCTAGCAAGCTCACCATAACCTTTCTCGAATTTGGATGATCCGAGCTCTTAATGCGGAATCCAGTCCAACGCTCGGTTGATAACTTCGGCCGCGTCCGGCGACGACGGATACTCCCGCACCTGCTCGCCTCGATAGATGCGTTTTCGAGGCGGTGTTTGTTCGGCCAGGCCCAGGAGATACAGGCTCCGCAGCGTCCGGTGATCGAGTAAGCCGGTGACCGGGATATTTTCATTTTCCTGCCACTCAACAATGGCAGCCTGCGTACCCGGCCCCATCGCCCCGTCGATCCCGCTGTGATACAAGCCAGCTTGTCGAAACTTTCGTTGCGCTTGCATGAGGATCTGTCGCCGCGAATAACTATTGTAATCCGCGTACGGCCCGTTATCAAAGACCGTGTTGAGTGGATGAGTTTCGTGGCGGGCTGCTGGTTCGGAAGGGGATTCCGCCAACTCATCACTCGCGTCAACTAAACCGTAGGACGTCGCGTTACTTGTTCTCTCCTGCGTCTGATTTGCCATCGAGTCGTCCGCTGGCGAAGAATTATCGTGCGCCGTCACGTTGTGCGGCTCTGATTTACTCTCGGCCGCTCCTGGCGCGCTCTGCCACTGGCTCGGCTCGTTCTTTGGATAAGTATGACTTGAGGGCTTCGGACTTGGCACCGCCGTGCTTCCGGCGGCCTCCTTTTCATCCGCCTGTGGATATTCGGCCTTTTCGCCCAACGCCTTCTGTTCGGCCAGGAGCGCCTTCATGAAGATCCGACGGATGAAATCGATGCCCGGAGCCGGATCCTTGACTAGTTCGGCGGTCGCCTTTTTTGCCGTTCGCGTCGCCACCTGCTCGCGCTCCTGGTCGGTCATCTTCCTGCTGCCATGCTTCGTGTAAACTTTGGAATTGTACTTCGTCAGATCCATCGCCCGGGTGTAGAACCAACGCTGGGCCTTCTCCTGGTCCACCATGTCACTAGTTAAGTTCGTTCGGGACCCAAGCGTCGACTCATCCAGCGGGCCCATTCGCTTTCGCGTTTCGACGACTGCCAGCGTTCTCTCAAGCCGCTTGAAAAAGTTCCCGAAGACATAGTTCTCCGCGTGATGATCGTAGACGCGGAGAGCGAAGGCCTGGATTTCCGGCTCCTCGTCCTTGACCGCCTGCTTCAACCGATCCCGTTCGCTGACGACCTGCTGCTTTTCGGACCGAAACAGCGCCAGCGGCTGGCCGGGTTGGATTGGCTGGTCGCCCGGGTGCGCTACCTTCACCGGCTCGGCAGCAAACGTGCCCACGAACTGACCCCCGACCGGCAATTTCTTCAGATCCGTGCCGTCCTCGTTAACACGATACACCTCTCTTCCCCTTCGCAGCAGGATCACCTTTCCGTCCGCGACGGACTTCGGCCTGGAGAAATCGGTAAATGGCGCCAGTTTCGTAGACCGCTTCGTGCGCCGGTCCATCAGGAACGTCCCGTTGCCCGACAGCCCCTTGTCCGTTACCGCGTAAACAAGGTGATATGAGTCGATAAAGTTGAACGAGCTGAAACTGGCCGGTGCAAACCACGACTGTCCGCTGTCCAGATCGATCAGCACGGCACCATGCTTGGTTTTCGTATTCCGAAATTCCACACTATCGAGTATGATTCCGGGCTTTTCGCCAGGCAGGACCTGTCCTTTTCTCAGTGGGTAATACTCGCCCTTCACACCATCCACGCTCAAGCGAGGGATTGGCGTAACCTGCAATTCGCCTCGCTCGACGTCCAGCACGACCGCGCCGATCTTCGATTTGTCTGGCATCGGAGTGAATCCAACCACGTAACGGGACGAACTGATCCACGCGTCACGGATGGCCATGCTCTTCAGAAACTTCTCCTTCAGCGGGCCGTCCTCCGGCCGGTAAGGATTCAATCCCCACTCGGCCACCTTGCCCCAGCTGACTTTGAATACCTTGCCCGAGGTCAGATCAATCAGCCGAATATTTTCTGGCCGAAAGTGCACTGCCACCCGCTCGCCCGGATCTATGAGCACATCGTCGGCGACCGACTTGCCCTCGTACATCAGCCAGTCCAGTTCCTGCACCGAGCCGTCGACGAGGTTGACACGCACAAGCGGCTTTTGCGGATCAAAGCCTGCTTCGATGAACAAGTTTTGCCCGGACCAGCAGATTAAGTGTGGCTCATTGCGGCCATGTTGCGTCAACTCAAACTGGCCGACATGTGTCACCTGTCTTTGATTAACGATATCGCAGCCTATCCAGTCGATATCGCCGATCCAGATATCGCGTTCTTTGATCCAGACTGTCTGGCGCAAGTTTTCGTGGATGTAATATCCAGCCCAGACTGTTCCACTCTTGATCGGTCCGTTGTAGCCCCCCGGCTGATGTCCCGGGAGAATCGAGAACACCCAGCCATGGTCCACAAATCCTCTTCCCGAAAGGCGGAGTGTCTCGAGCGGAGACGACCAGCTTTCATGCGTGATATTGATGTCTAGGAAAGCGCCTGGCGCGCCGTCGATCACGTAATACCTACGACTAAGATTGCCGAAATCTTTCATCGTTACCTCCCCTGCCACCTGACCCGTGGACACGTTGATCAAGTTCCCCTTTTCATGGCGTTCATTGCTCTGGCCAACAATATAGTTGCTAGCCTCCTGTGCCGATGTCCAGGGCGGCGAAAAGCCAGCCCCCTGCTCGGCCCAAGCCCATAGGATGGAAAGCGTCAGCAGGCCCACGAGGGGCACATTGTTAGCGCGTATGAAATGTCTCCTCCGCCTCATGGACGGATCTTTCGCCGTCGGACGGATGCCGCGAAAGGATTTTGCCAGTCTGGTTGAAGGCAGACGGGCGTAATTTTCTCCTATCCGCTCGGTGCAATGGCACGTGCTCATGTGCAGTCCTTTCTAATTCTGGGCGCACCCCGTGGAGCCCCAAGGTATCGACTCGCGAGAGTCCATGGGGTGATGGTGTTTCGTTGGTTAATCTGCTTTGGATCATCCCTTAAGGGTAACGACGCTACCGGGGCAGCGTCTATCACCCGAAAGTTCTAAAATGACATCGCCAAAAATTGAGCAACTGAGTCCTTTTTGGCTGGAAGAACGGAACGAGTTCCCCTAGACTCTTTTTCAGGATGAGGACAGCGAAGCGGAATGCTCGTCCTGCCGCCCCCAGAAAGGCGGGTCGAGCGCAGGAGGTCGAGCGCGTTTTCAGATCGGACCAAAAGGCGGTCCTGAAATTGGAAGCCGCGACGACTGCCGAGCAATTTTGGGCGGCAGCCCAGACGTTGATCGCGCACGCCGCGCCTTCTTCGACCCGATGGCTCTGCCTCCGCCCGATCCGGATGGCGAGCGCAATGATGCTGTTGCGGGAGACGGCGGAAAAGCGCAGGCGACCCGCTGTTGTCAGCAAACGGAAGCATAATCGGGATCCAGAAGAGGCCGTGCTGCTCAAGGCCTTGTTTACCCGGCATCCTGCAATCCTGCATTTTCGGGAAAATCTTGGGCTGCCTCTCGTCCACCTTCGTCCGGAAGAACTCGGACCAGCGGATGGAAGCCGGAGCCAGTTGCCCAGCCTGAGCGCATCGAAATTTGGCGCCGCCCTCGCTTTCTGGAGACGAAAACGGATCCAAGGTCTGCTTCTACTCCACCGAACCGGACCGGAAAGGGATTTTTCGGAGGCGGAACTGAAGGCGCTGCGGGGGTTGCATCCGCACTTGCAGACCGCCCTCTGCCGGGTGATCGCGCTGCGGCGCCAGCAGGCGCAGAAACAGCTCCTGGCCGACATCCTCAAGCCGCTGCCGTTGCCGCTCGTGCTGTGCGATTGGCGTCTAAGAGTCGTCTGCGAAACCGCGGCGGGCCTCGAGGCGCGATTCGCTTGGGAAGTGGGCGAGGAACGCGCCCGTCTCTTCAACGCATCCGGTCGCCATCCGCTCCCAACAGACCTGGCAGATTTTTGCCGATCACATATGAGGGCCTGGGAAAACGCACACCCGGCACGACGCGCCGAATTGGAAAAGGAGGAGCATGAACTCGAGCATCCACGCTCGCCGCGCTGCCGGGCGAAAGTCCAGATGGTGCGTCAGCGGAAGTTTGCGCTGATTCGGCCGCTCATTCTCTTGCAATTCAATCGGAGAGCCGCCGACGGCAATGGAGCAAACGGCGCCCCGATCGTGGCTGACAACTTCGCCACGCTTGCGCCGCTCTCGGCCTGCGAAAGAGAACTCGCCCTGCTCGTTTCCGAGGGCCACAGCAACGCCGAAATTTCCCGGCGACTCGGGAAGAGTCTTCACACGATCAAGGCGCAACTGCATTCCATCTTCGAAAAGCTCGGGGTGAAAAGCCGGAGCAAACTGATTGCGCTTTTCATTCGGACGTCGCTCCATCTGCTTCCCTGCTTGGCACCCGAGCTGATCGATGCTCTGCTACCCATCTCTTGAAGTAAGATAGTTGGCACTGGAGTTCTCAAAGGCATGGCGGTGATGGCGCATCGGCCTCGCAAAGCACAGCTGCCGACACCGCAGTCGCAGGTCTCGATTTCGCTCATCGTGCTCGGCGCCTTCGCTCTCGGCGTCGTAACCACCTGGCTCGTGATGCGCGGAACCACGGCGGCGCCGGAAAAGCCCGCGATCCAGGATTTCACCGGCGCGGCGCCGTTCGCGCAACCGCCGGGTGCTGTGTCGCCACTCGCACCGGCTGTGGCTGCGGCGCCGCCTGATGTTTCGCAGCTCGCGCCCGCCGATGCGGCGCGGACGTTGGCGAACTGGAATTATGATCGCCAGGACTGGACGCAGGCCATCGAGCATTATCAGACCGCTATCGCGGAGGGGGCCGATACGCCTGATGTCCGGACTGATCTTGGAAATTGCTTCCGCTTCCTCGGCCAGCCGCAAAAAGCACTCGAGCAATACGAGCTGGCGCAAAAGCAAAATCCGCAGCACGAGAACAGCCTTTTCAACCAGATCAGCCTCTATGCCGATTTGCTGCACGACAAGGAGCACGCGCTGGTGGTCGGGCAGGAATTTCTCGCGCGCTTTCCGCAAAGCCCGCAGGCCGCGACCGCGCGTCAGCTTCTCGACCGTCTTGGGCCGCAGGAAAAGAAGAGCCCGTAAGATTCAGAGTTCGCCCAGGTTTTTCTGCAGCAGTTGCTGCAGGGCGCGTGGCTTGGTCAGGGTGATGGTGTTGCCTTTCGCCTGCACGATTTTTTGTTCGCGGAATTTTCCCAGGGTGCGCGAAAGCGTCTCGCTCGTCGTCCCCATTTCCGCCGCCAGGACCCGCTTGGTGCGATCGAGCTTGATCGTGACCGGCTCGTTAGGCAGGGGTCGCGGGCAGCGTTTCAGGAGCCAGTTGGCGAGGCGGGTTTCCATGTCTTTTAGAGTCAGGTCGTCGAGCAAACCGACCAGCACGCGCAAGTGCTGGCTCATCGAGCCGAGCATGCGCAGGGCGAGCTCCGGCCGGCCGCCCAGCAGCTCGATGAAATCGCGCTTCGGGACGAGCAGGACGGTGCTTTCCTCCGTCGCGCGCGCGTCCGCCGGATAGCCGCCCTCGGTCGCAAGCGTCGCCTCGGCGAAGATTCGATCGGACGAAAAAGGTAGATGACCTGTTCCTTCCCGGCCGCGCTGACGCGATGCACTTTGATCGCGCCCCGCTGCACGATGTAGAAACCCTCCGAGGCCGAGCCTTCGTGAAAGAGATATTCGCCCTTCGCGAGCTGCCGCGGGATGACGAAGGCGGCGATCGCCGAGATGTCGGACGCCGGCACCCCCATGAAAAGCTGGCAGCCGCGCAGGGTATTTTCGGTGACGAGCTGTCTGAACTTTCCGCTCTCCAGCGCCATCGCGGCAAAATAGCGACCGACCGATCAATAGTCCCGACAAAATGCGATCCGATTGAGTGAAGCTGGTTGATCGGCCAGTTCTCACCAACTTGACCTGGATCAATGCCAAGTTCGGGATGCCAGGCCTACGCTTCTTGAGCGTCTTCCGAAAAGAAAATGCAAAATCGCCCGCACAGGAATCCTTTGTTCTGCGAAGAACCTTTTCGGATTTCTTCCCGATCGGCGCACTCCTCGCCCTTCTCGGCGTAGCACTCTGGCCGCTCTACTACGCCGGCGCAATCGCGGAGTATCCAGCCATCCTGCACGCGCGTCTCATGGTCGAAGGGTTTATGGCCTCGTTCATCATCGGCTTCCTCGGCACCGCGGGGCCGCGCATCACTTCGGCCTCCTATTTTTCTCGAACCGAGTTGCTGCTTCTAGTCACCTCGGGTTTTTAGCCGGACGTCGAGGGAGCAGACGGGGGATCGCGTTTTTGGAATGTGACCTTGTGGAGCAGCCGAAGCACCGGATCGTTTCCCGCTAGGTATTCTTTGGTTTGAGCTCGCCGGACAGTAGCTGCTCCATCTCATCTTTCACTTTGAGTGTAGGAGCCCATTTCCGCAGATAGTCTCTATCCAGCGCCTCAGATTGCACTGCGACAACGCCGGCCGCATCACTCCGCTGTCGCTCTGAAGGTGAAATGCGATTCCAGACGAGCTTGTGCAGGATGACGTCCTCGGCTGTGGAAATCCACGCGGCTTCCCCGAAGAGCTTGACTTGGAGGCGACGGCGGAGCATTTCCTGATCGAACGGCTCAGATTGCGCCAGCCAGAAATCTACCTTCAGCGCAGAGTGGGTATCGATGGCATTGAATTGATACGGCGGTTGATAGGCCGCCCGCACGGCTGTCTCATCAAGATGGAAATCGCCACCGAATTGCTCTATGATGAGCGGTACCGAGGACACCGGCAGTTGCACGACAAAGTCCAGGTCGTGCGTGGTCCTGGGAATACCCCAGTAGTTGCTCGCCATCGAGCCGGCGAGGTAATAGGTGACACTAGTTCGATTCAGGCGGCGCAGACAATCGACGAGCAACTCGCGCTCGTTCATGCCACGCGGGCGAGTTCGAGACGGCGGCGCAGGAGACGCTCGATTTCAGCTGGATTGGCCGTTGGATGCGCGTGGCGAATTCCTTGACGGGCGATGTCGCAAGCCATCTCGTGCAGGTCCAAAGCGATCCCCAAGCGCCGTTCACCGGTCATCTGGCGGTAGCGCTCAATCTGGCGGTGCAGCGCTTCGGTCGCGGTCATTAGTTGCTAATAATGCAGATGTCGATTGCTGACAATCGCCCGGCTCTCGGACTGCATTTCTCCTGTGGTTGCAATCGTCGTTTTTCAGGCAAAGCGATCGGGATTGAGCAGCGTCACGTCCACACTCGGCTTGCGGCCGGTGAGTGTCTCCGCAACGAGCAGTCCCGTGATGGGCGCCAGCGTGACGCCGAGCATCGCGTGGCCGCAGGCGGCAGTGAGGTTTATTGGTTGCGCGAAACGTCCGATATAAGGCAGGCCGTCGGGCGAGACCGGGCGGTAGCCGAACCACGGCTTAATGCCGGCAAAGTCGTTTGCTCGAAAATCCGGAAAATAGGCTTGTGCCGCGGCGATTATTTGCTCGATCCGCTCCGGACGCACGGAATCGGTTTGACCGCTGATCTCCATCGTGCCACCGAAGCGTAACTTGTCGCCCATTGGAGTAACGGCGACGCGGCGCTCAGCCAGGATCATCGGTTTGGTGAATCTGAACCGCGGCCGCTCGATCGTCAGGCTGTAGCCTTTGCCCGGCTGCATCGGCAGGCGCAGTCCCAGGCTGCGCGCCGCCTGCGGCGCCCAAGAACCGGTCGCGATCACGTATTCGTCCGCCACGAGTTGGCCTGCGCTCGTCGATACACCGGTGACGCGTCTCGCCGCGGTGCGCCAGCCGTGGACGCTCGTGTTCCAAAGCAGTTTTACTCCCTGTTGCTTGAGCAACGCGACGAGTGTCGGGATGAATTTCGATGGCGTGAGATGGGCGTCGATCGGAAAATAGATCGAGCCGGCCACGTTCATGCGCGCGCCCGGTTCCAGCGCGGCGGTTTGTTTGGCGTCGAGCAGGCGTGCTTCCACGCCATGTTGATTGGCCAGGCGGGCGAGGCCGTGCGCCTCATGATCGAGGGCTTCCCGCGTTTGGCAGAGATTGAGCAGGCCTTCGGTGCGTAGCTCGAACGCGTTGCCGGTTTGCTCTGCCAGTTCGACGAAAAGTTGTCGTCCGGCCAGACAGAGATCGCGGAGGACGGGCGCGGCGCGCTGCGTGTGTGCGCGGGTGCAGTGGCGCGCAAAGAGCCAGCCCCAGCGGATGAGTTCCGGGTCAAGGCGCGGCTGGATGTAGAAGGGGCTGCGCGAACTCAGCATCCATTTCAAGCCTTGCCAGACCATGCCGGGAGCGGAGACGGGCGCGAGATGGCTCGGCGAAATGTAGCCAGCGCTTCCGCAGGCGCACGAGTCGGCGCCCTCGGCGTTGCGCTCGAGGAGGGTGACGGAAAAACCTGCACGCGCGAGATAGTGTGCGGTGCAGAGGCCGACGATGCCTCCGCCGCAAACGATCACGCTCCGGGAATTGCTCATGACGACTAATAACCAGCAAAACCGATCGGATCGGCCGTAGACATGCAGGAGACTAGCAGCCTCGCCTCGTTAGCGAAAACGGAGCGGGATGCGCGGGCCACATTGTGCAGCCTCCCGTAGCGAGATTCGTCTGGATAAAGTGTGGACGGGGAACAGGAAAGTAGGATGGACAAAGAAAGCGGGAAGTAGCAATTGTAAGTAAAAAATGGCGGAAGGCGGAATCATAGGCCTCGCGCGCTTCAAAAATTAGTTGATTCATGGAAATTCGTAACGAAGAGGCCCGCAATTCCGTCTACCCAATCTGATATCGATGGTCTTTTCTTTCCATTGCTCTTCCTGGTGGTCAGGTGCAGTCAGCGCTGCCGCGTCAGACCCGACCCTGGCGCGCGCTCACTCGTCGGATCGTTATCAGCCGCAATTTGATGGATTGCGAGCGCTCGCCGTGCTGACTGTCATGGCCGATCATTTCAGCACGGGCGTGCCCATTTTTCCGTTACCGGATTGGATCCATCTCGGCACGACAGGGGTGCGGCTCTTCCTCGTATTAAGCGGCTATTTCATAACTGCATCTCTGCGCCGCGCCCGCGACCGAATCGAGGCCGGAGGTTTATCGGCCGGGAGAGCTATTCGTGCATTTTATTGGCGCCGCCTCCTCCGAATCTTTCCTGCGTATGCAGCCTTTGCGACGATCGCGTTGATTCTTAATCTGGGCGCGATCCGCCACAACTGGGCCTGGGTTTTTACCGGCACGGTGAATTGGCTGATCGCTTGGGAGAACGAGTGGCCGCTAACCATTTCGCATCTTTGGTCGATTTGCGTTCAGGAGCAGTTCTATCTTTTCTGGCCGTTGCTCATTCTGTTCCTGCCGCGCAAATGGATGATGCGGATAGTCATTTCAGTTGCATTGGCGGGGGTCGCATTTCGAATTGGTTGCGTGATTTTTTCCGTTCCGCTGATCGCCCGCTGGGTCCTGCCTTTCGGCAGCCTCGACTCGCTCGCGGCGGGGGCTGCCCTTGGGTGGTATGGGGGGCGGTTGGGGCCAAGCCGCGCCGGCTGGTTGATCGCGGCAATTTGCCTGTCAATGCTGGCGCTCGCGGCGATCTGGCGAGCCGGCGACCCAACGCAGCTGAGGTCTGTGATGGTGGAACCGCTCGAAGCGGGCGCTTTTGTGGTTTTGGTGGCGCGAACGGCGACTGGATTTGATGGCGGCGTTGCCCGCTTTTTGACGCTGCCCGGCCTCGTCTTTGCCGGACGGATCAGTTACGGCCTCTACATTTATCACATCCTCGTTGCGATGCTCTTTCAACGCTGGTTGCCGATGCAATGGCTGCTAGCCGTACCATCGGTGCGCCTGATCATTCTCGGAATTTCGACGCTCCTGGTTGCGGCTTTGTCGTGGCGAATACTTGAACAACCTGTGAACCGCTTTCGGGTCGCGAAGACCCGGGCCGTGCATGGACCAGGACCCGAGCGAAGATCCAATGGTCTGCCGTGACCCGCTGCCGCCCGACGAAGACAAATGGATCTATCGGTTGCGGAAACAGTTATTGTTTTCAAGATTGGAGCGCGTGGCTCGGTGACGATATCGAGACGCTCTTGGAGGAAGGCCGCATGGACGTCGGGCTCGGCTGGGTCACGCGGCATTCGCCCAACCTGCATTCGAGCATCTTTGTGAGATTGATCAATTCACGGTCGTGGTGGCGGACGAGCACCCGTTGTGGGCAAAGCGCCGAAAGGTTGGCCTTGCTGAGCTGCGCCTCCAGCGTCTCCTCCAACTGCGCGACAATTATGTGATGCGCCGGATATCGGACGAAATATTTCGGGAGCGCCGCATCCGTCCGCGCACGGTGGCGGAGATCAATTCGATCGAGACGCTCCTACGCTCTCTTGGTCCGCTGAAGGCAATTGCTCTGATGCCGCGAATCTCCTTTACGCGACGCAGCAAGCCTGGGCTTGAAAGCCATCCACCTCGAGGGCAAAGATCTCGGCCTTGAAGTGATCTGCCGCGGCTGGTCGCATCCGGGAACAAAACAACGCCGTCGCAGCCTTCGGCAAACTCGCCAAGACGGTTGTCCCGAAATTGGTCGAAAGGCGGGCGGCCTGATGCCGAAACCGGGGCGCGACGGCGTAGCAACGCGCTACGAGGATGCTTCCGCGTTTTGAGATTTTTGTTCGATCAAAGCGCCCAGGCTCCGCAAATTCGCAAAATTGTCTGCGACCAGTTCCTCGTCTTCCACGCGAATACCACAGTCGCTTTCCATAAAGGCAACCAGGCGAATCAGGCCGAGCGAGTCGATTTGCAGCGGCTCATCCGGATCACCAACCGGCGGCAGCGGGGCGCGGTTTTCATTGATATAGTCTCTTGAGTTTCTGTGGTATTTCCATGTGTGTTTGGCTGGCTGAAATTATTTCGGCTCCCGGCAAGCTGCTCGCCGTCGAGGATTAGCGGCTTCTGCCTGCCCGCCATCCATTCCTCGGTTGTTCCGACCGGAGAATCCGGCTCCCAGAGCGCGGCCCGCTCGGGATGATAACGAGACCCGATCGGAATCGAGTAATCGTCGGGATGATCGTAATCCCGTTCGCGTTTGAGCATTTTGCGGAAATGCAGGATTGCGTGGGAAGGTTGGTGCTCTGTTTCGTAGATGCGCCCTGCGAAAGCGTCGGTCAGTTCCTCGCGATATCGCTCGTGAACAAAAAAGCCGAAGGCAAATGGCTTTTCCCAAAACATGTCGACCATGTCTTCCAGATTGTCGGTCCCTTTCTCGACGAAGCGCTGGTAAGCATCAAAAGGATTGGCCTCGTCCTGGCGCTCGCCCTTTAGATAGGAGACCACGTGCGGGATGGCGAACTCCGCTTCGCGCAAGGTAGCCGATATGCCAAAAGAAAAGATCGGATCGATGAAACGATGCGCATCGCCGATGCAAATAAACCCTTTTCCACAGAAGCCCCGCACCTGGTAGGAGTAGTTTGGAATCACGCGCACCTTTTCGACAAACTCCATGTCCTGCACGTCCGGCCGGCGAGATCGGGGTGGATCGTCGGCAGATAGCTGCGAAAAAATTCGTCGGGCGTTTGTTTGTGGGCGACGAATTCCGCCGTCGGCACAACCAGGCCCAGGCTTACCACTTCCTTGTCCACCGGGATGAACCATGACCAGTGAAATTTCTTCTTGTAGAAAATAAGTGTGTTGTCTTTCGCCATTTCGCCGGAAGTGCCGCTGTCGCGGATCGCCGCCTTTAATGTGCGCGAAGAAGGCGATCTGCTTGTCGTAGCTGCCGACATATTTTGGTCCGGTCACCTTTTGGTTCGCGAGAAAAGTGGCCATGCCAGAGCAATCCAGCACCACCTTGGCCTCGATGTCATCCTGCGTCCCGTCGGGCTTGCGGAATGGTCACACCACGATGCCGCCCTCGTCGGTTTGCGAATGCTTTGATCGCCGTTCCGCGAACCAGGGTCGCGCCGCGCTTCTTCGCCTCTTCGAGCATCATGCCATCGAAGTCGCTCCGCCGAACCTGCCACGTCGAAGCCGGATCGCAATTGCCAGTCTTCATCCCGGCGAGCCACTGGAATAAACCAGCTGCTGGTGCCGAACACTCTCACGCCATGTTTGACCGGATATTCCCGCTCCGCCATGATCGTGCCCAGCCCCAGCCGGCGCAGGCAGGCGCCCGCTTCGCCGGTCATCGATTCTCCGATGTGAAAGCGGGGGAATTCCTCCTGTTCGAGGATGATCGGTTTGATCCCTTCCTTAAGCAGAAACATGGCCGCGGCCGTGCCGCCCGGTCCGCCGCCCACAATCAACACATCAGTTTTCATAATCGATCGAATTTGAGAAATTGTTGAAGATGAGCGCCCGGGGTCATTCCAGAGCACTTTGTGAACCACCGACTGCAATTGGACGAACGATCATAATGCTCCCCGACATGCTTTCCCTAATTACAGGGAATACACTCCGTCTGGTGGTTCGATGACATTGATATCCTGAGGCGGATTTGTAAAGCAAATTCGTCTCCCCACGCCTCGTGGCGGACCACTTGACAAGACCGAATCAACGTCACCCAACCAGAGGGCGGGCGCCGACTCGGATGAGCGCGTCCCGTTGGGATTTCCTCCGGTTTTCGCCCCGCGCGCCTCGCCAGCAAATGCGGGTCGAAATGGTGCGCGATACTGGGTTCGAACCTGTGACCCCTACCGTGTCAAGGTAGTGCTCTACCACTGAGCTAACCGCGCAGGAAGCAGAACTGATAAGTGAATAGCGATAGAGAATCCGTCAAGCGAGGAGCAAAGAAAGATTAGCCGCAGCGGCACGGCGAATCATTCACGATTCACCGGTCACTCTTCATCGGTTGTCGTCAGGCGGCGAGCTTGCTCGCCTCTTTGTGTCCGAGGATGCGCACCGTTTGCTTCAGCTGCTCAACTTTGAGCGGCTTCTTCAAGACCGTGATCGGACCCTTCGCCAGAATCCGGTCGAGCATTTCGCTGTCCGGATACCCCGTGATGACCACGATCGGCAGATCGGGATCGATCTCTTTGGCCGCATCATAGACGTCGTCGGCCGGGCCATCCGGCAATTTCAGATCGAGAAAGAGCAAATCGAATCGCTGCTTCTCCAGCGCGGCAATCGCCTCTTTCACCGTCCCGACGACGACGCGGCTGAACCCAATTTTTTTCAGGAAAACCTTGAAGAGGTTCTGCAGGCTCACATCGTCATCCACGACCAGGACCGTTGGCTGGCCGGAGCGATCCTCCTTCAGAATATCCTTATCGAGCGAATCTTTTTTGATTCGCCACCGGCCGCCAATCTGGATTGCGGGAAGCTGGCCACGCTGCACCAGATAATAGACAGTCGGCAGCGGAATTCGGAGGTATTTCGCAGTCTCCTTGACTGTCAATAAGTTATGCATGGCTGGAAGGATCACCAATTTTTCGCAGAAGTGGCAACACTTATCCGAAAAATCGAGCATTATAAATTTTAATAAATTGTGTCAAGCTTCTTTGGTAGCCGACCGCGGAGAAGAGATCCAGCCCCTCTTTCGTACCGCGGGCAGGCGTCCAGGTCCGGTGCAAAAGCATCCTGGGAGGGCGTGAGAGACGAATGGCTGCAAGCCGCGCGTGACTCGCCGGCGAGATCGCCGCTGGACAACGGAGCGACCCGAGGTTCACTATTCGCAACTTTATGAGCGCATTGTTCTTTAAACGGTTTTTGCAAAAGCCGTTTCAAATCGCTTCCATCATCCCCAGCTCCAAGGCGCTTGTGGAGCGGGTCGCGAGCAAAATGGATTTCAGCCAGCCACGCATCGATCGCCGAATATCGGCCCGGGTGAAGGTGTCCACTCCCGCGAACTGGCCGCCGCATGGATGCCGATTCGCAGCTGTTTCTCTTCGAACTCGATCCGGCTTTTTCGCGCGATCTCGAGCGGCAGTTTGCCGATGACCCGCGCGTCCACGTGATCAATCGCGACGCCGCCAGTCTCTCCGACGAACTTCGCTCGCCGCGGCATCGCGCAATGCGATTACATTCTCTCGGGCATCCCGTTCAGCATTCTCGAGATCAAAAAGAAACGCGCCCTCCTCCAGGATACCTACGATGCGCTTCGCGCCCGGCGGCGCCTTCATCATTTACCAGGTGACGAACGAACTCCGGCAGCACGCCACGTTTTTCGATCGGGCCGAATCGGAGTATTGCCTGCAAAATATTCCGCCGATGTTCATCACCGTTTTTCAAAAGGCGAACGACCCGCAACGGCCACGCGCGCATCGCGCCCGCTGCCGCAGAGATTCTCGGTCAACGGCACGGCATGAGCGCCTGCCAGACCCGGACGGAGAAGGATTCCATGGGCGAGATGTCCGTCCCGGAGTCCGCTCTTTACGGCGCCTCGACCCAGCGCGCGGTCTTGAATTTTCCAGTCAGCGGCTGGCGTTTTTCGCGGCCCTTCATCCGCGCGCTTGGTCTTGTTGAAATGGGCCGCGGCCCAGGCCAATCACGATCTCGGCCTGCTCGACGCGGAACGCAGCGCGCTCATCGTGCAGGCGGCGGAGGAAGTGGTCGAGGGCAAGCTCGACCAGCATTTTCCGCTCGATATTTTCCAGACCGGTTCGGGCACGAGCACGAACACCAACGCCAACGAAGTCATCTCCAATCGCTGCTGCCAGCTGGCCGGCAAACCGATCGGAGCGCGCGAGCCGGTTCACCCTAACGATCACGTCAACATGGGGCAGTCGAGCAACGACGTCATCCCGTCCGCCATCCACATCAGCGCGGCCGAGCAACTCAAGCATCTGTCTCATTCCCGCGCTCGAAAAACTGGCCGCCGCGCTCGCCGCAAAAGCGACCGAATTCCACGACGTGATCAAGATCGGCCGGACCCATTTGATGGACGCCACGCCAGTGCGGCTCGGCCAGGAATTCGGCGGCTACGCGCAACAGGTGCGATTCGGGAAACGACGCGCCGAGCAGGCGATCGCCGCCCTGCAGGAACTCGCGCTCGGCGGCACCGCCGTCGGCACCGGCCTGAATCGGCACCAGGAATTTCCCGGCAAAGTGATGCGCCATCTCGAGCAGCGGACCGGGATCGCGTTTCGCGAAGCGGAAAACCATTTCGAAGCGCAGGGCGGCAAAGATGCCGTGGTCGAAGCGAGCGGCCAGCTCAAAACGATCGCGGTCAGTCTTTTCAAAATCGCCAACGACATTCGCTGGCTCGGCAGCGGGCCGCGCTGCGGCATCGGCGAAATTCAATTGCCCGCCACCCAGCCGGGCAGCTCGATCATGCCCGGCAAAGTGAACCCGGTCATTCGCGAATCCGTCATGATGGTTTGCGCGCAGGTTATCGGAGCGGACGCCACCATCACCTGGGCGGGCGCGAACGGAAACCTCGATCTCAACGTCATGATGCCGGTGATGGCGCACAACCTTCTTGGAGAGCATCCGGATCGCTAGGCAAATGTGGCCGACATTTTCGCCGACAAATGCGTCAGCGGCATCGTCGCGAACAAGGAGCGCTGCCAGGAATTGGTCGAACTCTCGATGGCGATGGTGACGAGTCTGGCGCCAAAGATCGGCTACGATCGGGCTGCCGAGATCGCCAAGGAAAGCGCCAACACCGGCAAAACCGTGCGGCGAAATTGGCCTCGAGAAAAAAGTGCTGCCGGAAGCGGAACTGAACGCCGCGCTCGATCCGGTTGCGATGACCGAACCGGGTGGGGAAGGCTCCGGCGGCGGCTAATTTTTCGCGGCTCGCTCGCCTAACGATCGGCTGGCGAAATTCGGAATCGCCAATTTTTTCCATGGTCGCCAACGTCAACAGCCCGCAATTTCTCCGGCGGCGCGAACATCGCGATCAAATGCCCGTATCACACCTACGAGCAGACGATCGCCTTTTATCGCGACACCCTCGGTTTGCCCCTGATCGAGGAGGAAGCAGAAGGCTGCATCTTTCAATTCGGACCCGTCAGGCTCTGGATCGATCGGGTGCCGAACATCAGCCATCCCGACATCTGGCTCGAGCTGGAAACGAACGACACCGAGAGCGCCGCCGCCTATCTGAAGAATCACGGCGTCGCGCGCCGCGACGAAGTCGAACAGCTGCGCGAAGACTTCGACGGCTTCTGGATTTCCGATCCGGCCGGCGTCATCCACCTCGTCGTCGGCAACGAAGATTAGGCGTCAGGCAGTTAGGAAGCGCACTCAAACAAATTACGCTCGGGCACTCGCCTAACGGTCTAGGCGGAGCGGGGCGCGCCGGTTGGAAGGGAAGCCGTCTCGAAAAACAAACTCTCGAAAGTCGGCTGAAAAACGCCGCCGCGCGTCTCGCCGATGGCGAAACGGGGACTGATTTCCAGCCTGGGTCGCGCAGAAAATTTCGATGTCGCGCCGACCGCATTTTTCCAATTCGCGCGCGGACCGTCCCGGCCGCCAGCTCCGGCGAATTGCAATCCCGGCTAAGATGCCCGAGGACGACGCGCGCGATCTTTCCAGGCAACAATTGCGCGATGACGGCGGCGGCGGCGGCGTTGGAAAGATGGCCGTGGCGTGATTGAATCCGCTGTTTCACCGGCCAGGGCCGATGCGGATCGTTCTGCAAAAGTTTTTCGTCGTGATTCGTCTCGATGACGAGCGTTTGCACCTGCGCGCAGCCGCTCGATCGCCAGGCGGGTGGCCTGGCCGAGATCGGTGATGTAACCGAGAGCGCTCGGGCCGGCATGAAATGTGTAACCCAACCGGCTCGACCGCATCGTGCGGGACGGGAAAGCTTTCCACCGTAATGTCACAGATCGAAAAGCTGGAGCCCGTCCGGAAAATCCGCCAGTTGCGATGTTCGCCTAATCCCGTGGATGCAGGGTAACGGATCGCTTCCGCGGTCAAAGCATTGCAAAAAATCGGGATGGCAAACTTCCGGCAGAGCACTTCCAGCCCGCAGACGTGATCGCCATGCTCGTGCGTGAGAAGGACACCATCGAGTTCGTTAGGGGCGACCCCGCACTGGGCGAGACGGAGGACCAGTTGGCGCGCGCTCAACCCGCCATCGATCAGCAGCCGGCAATGATCGGTCGCGATCAGCGCGCTGTTCCCGGCGCTCCCGCTCCCGAGCATCGTCAAACTGAACATTTCCGATTATTAGCGAAGCGGAACCGTCGGCACAAACGGAAACCGGCCGCGATTCAATTTTCGACAGCGACGGCGGTGTCAGATAGGTTTGGGAAAATGGACGCGATCGATCTGGCCGGTCTTCGGCGCGAATACGAAACGGAGGGTTTGCGCCGAGCCGACCTGCATCCCGATCCGATCGAGCAATTCGCCACCTGGTTTTCGACCGCGCTCAGTTCGGAGTTGCCGGACGCGAATGCAATCAGTCTCGCCACTGCGACACCCGATGGAATACCCTCGGCGCGAATCGTTCTGCTGAAAGGTTTCGATCAGCGCGGCTTTGTTTTTTTTACCAACTATCTGAGCAACAAAGGGCGCGAACTGGAAGCGAATCCACAGGCGGCCTTCGTCGCTTACTGGGCGCCCCTGGAGCGGCAAGTCTGTGTCACCGGCCGGGTCGAGAAGACTTCGCGGGAAGAGTCGAGGACTTACTTTGCCGGGCGCCCGCGTGGCAGCAAGCTGGGCGCCTGGGTGTCCCATCAGAGCGAAGTGATCGACGCGCGCCGGATTCTGGATGCGCGCCTTGCGGAAATGACGGAACGCTTTGCCGGGGACGACGATATCAAGGTGCCTCCCCACTGGGGAGGGTACCGGATCGTGCCCGCCACGATTGAATTCTGGCAGGGCCGCGCCAATCGGTTGCACGACCGCTTTCGTTACACGCGGCAAAAAGATAACTCGTGGACGATCGAACGGCTCGCGCCCTGATTCCTCAGGCAAATCCTTCCATGATGGGATCATCTGCCGAAGACGACCGCTCGCGCCGCTGGCGGCGCAATCCCGGGGCGCGTTACTGGTGGCATCGCCTGCCGGGAATGGATTTTGTGCCCCCGATCTACTCCGACCTGATCGGGGCCGAGTGGGAGATCATGCGAGCGTGGTATGAAGAGACCGATCGCAGCGGACTGATCGGGGAATGCGCGGTGCCGCTCAGCTCGCTCCTGCACGGATTGGTCATGGGCAACCGGATTGCGCGCATCGTCCAGCTCGGGACCTGCTCGGGCTATTCATCGCTCCTGCTCGGGTTCATGCTCCGGCGGATGAATTCGCCTAACGGATTGTTCACGATCGACATCGACCCGGCGCTATGCGGATTGACGCGGCGCTGGCTGGAGCGCGCTGGCCTAACGAATTTCGTGACGGTGGCGGAAGGCAACTCGCTCGACCCGATGATGCCCGCGACCGCGCAAAATCGTTTCGGCGGCGCGCCGGAAATGATCCTGCTCGACAGCTCGCATGAATACGCCGCGACCGCGCAGGAACTCGACCTTTGGTATCCCGCGCTGGAGGCCGGCGGCATCCTGCTCGTCCACGATGTCAGCATTTTCGCGACCGGCTTCGATGTCACCCGACAGGGCGGCGTGGGTCGCGCCTTCGCCGAATGGCGCCGGAAAAATCCGCAGACCGAAGCAATTTGCCTTAACGGCGAGTCGCGCTCGATGGACTTACCGCGCCCACCTTACAAGGATGCCTGTGGGCTCGGAATCATCTACAAAGCAGAAATCCAGGTGCCGGAAAAACCAGCACCTGGACCTTAAATCTGCCCGCCGTTAAATCGGCCTAACGATTACGAGTCGAAGTCGGCGCTTCGCCCCCGGTTTCCTGTCCACCGAAAAGGTAGGAGAAAACCGCGAAGACTTGCGCACGCGGGGCATCGTTATTCACACCGAAAAGCGGAGAAACATCCAGCCGCGTATTTTTCGTCGGTTTCCACGCGACCGTCGGGCCGATGATGAAACGAGCGGATTCACCCGTCGCAGGATCTTCGCGAATACCTTTGTCGCTAAACACGGTTAGCTGCATCTCCGCGCCCACTTTGAGGCGCTCTTTCGGGAGCAAGACCGGAATCATCGCGCTTTGGGCGAAGCCGTATTCGCGGCCGCGGTCGCCACCGACTTCCTGCTCGTAGAAAACATTCAGTGCCCACTCCAGTTTCTCACCGAATTCTTCCGAAAACAGCACCCGCCCTTCCACCGCGTCGGGCAGCGGAAGGTGCATGTTCAGAAAATCCCGTCCCTCGCCCGGGCCAGGTTTTTCCGGCGGACCTTCATCATGCAAAATGTTACCGATGCCAAATTTGTATTCCGACGAACAAGGTTGGGTTGAAAGGAATCTTATCCCAATCGGCAAGGGCATAACGCGCCTCCACGCTGAAACTTCTCTCCTGGCTCGTTCCGCGATAGGTCTCGACTGCGTTCTCGAAGGCGACGCCGAAACGATAGGGCAAACCAATCTCAACCTCCTGGGTGTAATTGTGATCGGGTCGATCGAACTTGAGCGCATCGCCTTCATAAATTAAGCCGGCGAAGACGGCGCCGGGCGGCAGCACATAGGCGTTCACCAGGTTGGAAAAACGGCTGCGCGAAAGGGCAGGCGGCGCACCGTAGGCGCTGGGCACTTCCTCTCCTCTTACCACCAAGGTCGGTTCAGTCTCCGATTTTGGCGTCGAATGGGTCGAGGCCGTCGATTGGTTTTGGGGGGGCTTTGCCACAGGCGAAGACGCTGTCGGTTCGTTCGGCGAAGTTGTGGCCAACGACGTGGCAGCGGTGCTGCGAGGCACGACCGCATCTTGAGCATGAATCACCGTTCCTGGGAAAAATGAGACGAGAACGGAAGCAGTGCCAAGGACGAGAACCGAAGTCGCTCGGCAGTGCTGCAGACAAAATCGCGACAAAGTCTTATTTAGCATGAGTGGTCGAATATTCGAGGCACGGGTAGATGACAAGAAAATAATGATAATTTTGTAATGTTTTTAAGGATGGGATTCAAGAGCAATTTGGGTACCCGATCCCGCGCCGGCTAGGGCCTAGGAAATTTGAGAGAGATGGATGTCCCGCGGCCGATCTCGCTCGCAACGGCCAAAGTGCCGCCATGCAAATCCGCGATGGATTTTACCAGGGCCAATCCCAAGCCCGTGCCTTCGGCGCTGCGCGACGGATCGATCCGATAAAAGCGATCGAAGACTCGTGGAAGGTGTTCGGCGGCGATTCCGCAGCCCGTATCGGTCACCACGATTTCTGCTCCTCCCCCGTTCGTCGTGAGTGAAATGGTGATCCGACCGCCCTCGGGCGTGAAGCGAACCGCGTTGTCGACCAAGTTGCTGACCGCGCGCCCAAACAGAATCCGATCCGCGTAGATCTCTCCTTCGCCCTCACAGGTGATGCTGAGGTTTCGCTCCTCGGCCATCGCTTCATTGTAGGCCGCAATTTTCTCGAGCGCAGCCCGCCCCGCAAAGATGACCCTCTGCACCTGGCTCTCCGCCGCTTCCGCGCGCGCAAGAAAAAGCAAATTGTCGATGATCGCGGAAAGTCGCGCGCACTCCGCCACGCTCGACTCAATCACCGCTTGATACTCGTTAGGCGAGCGCGGGCGGGTCAGCGCCACTTCCGCTTCGCCGCGAATATTGGCCAGCGGAGTGCGCAGTTCATGGGCGAGATCGGCCGAGAATTGCGAGAGGCGGGTAAAAGAATCCTCCAGCCGATCGAGCATGTCGTCGAAAGCGATCGCGACCGGTTGCAGCTCACGCGGCCACTCGGCCGGCGGGACGCGTTCGTGCAGCCAATGCGGGTCGACCCGCTGCAGTGACTGGGTCATGGCGGCGAGGGGCCGCAAGCCGCGCCTTGAGACCGTGACGGCGATTATGGCAGACGCGAAAATTCCGCAGACGAGCACGCCCGCGACCAGAAAGCCGAACTCGAGCATAAAGCTTTCATCTTCGGAACGGTCCTGAGCCACCTGAATGACGTAGCGCTGGCCGCGTGCTTCCTCGAGGGAGGAGACTAACGAGAATAGCCGCCCGCCCGCGCGATGATCCTCCGGGCCCCATTCCGGCATGCGCGCGCTTTGACCGCCGGCGAAAAGTTCCGGCGGCAGCGTGCGCTCCATTCCGGGTGTCTCGGCCACGGTGTTTCCGGCGGCGTCGATGATTCGCACCAAATAGCCCACTTTTTCGCCACCGCGCAACGTTTTCAGTTCGTCGTTCAGCGCCTGGCTGCCGCTGCCCGTTCGCAAGTCGGCGCGGATGGCGAAGAGCTTATCCTGCAGGACGGCCCGATCCTCCTGAAAGGCGTGCCTGACGACGATCAAATATAAGACGGCCAGTCCGCAGCCGAGCAAGAGCGCTGCCGCGGGCGTAAACAGCAAAACCAACTGAGAAGCGATCGACCGCGGTTCAGCCGGCTTTGAGGACATAGCCGGTGCCGCGAACGGTGTGGATGAGCTTCTTCGGATAAGGATCGTCCACTTTGGAGCGCAAGCGCCGCACCATCACGTCGAGCACATTGGTCCCGGTTTGGAAGTCGATCCCCCAGACATGGCTCTCGATCTCCTGGCGTGTGACGACCTCTCCGGCTGCGCGCACTAATTGGGCCAGGAGCAGAAATTCCTTGGAAGTGAGATGCAAGGGATCACCGGCACGGACGGCGCGATGCCGGCGCGTGTCCAGTTCCAGGTCCTCGACCCGCAATTGTTCCTCCGCCTGGGCCGGACCGCGCCGCAGGAGCGAGCGCACGCGCGCGAGCAGTTCGGAAAACGCGAACGGCTTCACCAGGTAATCGTCCGCGCCCAGCTCCAATCCCTTCACGCGATCCGGCACGCTGTCGCGCGCGGTCAGGAACAGAATGGGTGTTTGCACTCCTTCTCGGCGCAGTTCCTCCACCACAGTCCAGCCGTCCCTTTTCGGCAGCATGACGTCGACCAGGAGAAGATCAAAGTTCGAGGAGCGCGCGAGCTCGAGACCGGACTCGCCGTCCCGGGCGCATTCGACGGCGTAATTCTCCTCCGCCAGGCCCTTCGCGATAAATGCGGCGGTTTTCTTCTCGTCTTCGATCAGCAGTATGCGCATCGGGAAAAGGTATAAAGGTTGCCTTGAAGCCCTTCAAGTTCTGCCGCGGGATTCAAAAATTGTCTGCAAAGAGGCAACAAGCCCGCGGAGGGCAAACTTGTCGCTGCTAAACGCCAGCCACCCGCCCCCACGCACGCGGCGCGCGGCCGCTGCTACTATTGCACAACTGGCACACGAAATTTCCAATGCGGGTGGGAAAGCGATCGGCGTGGTCGCTGATGTCAGTCGCCCTGAGGAAATGAAGTCCGCGTGTTGCGCGACGAGGCCGACCGCGAAAGCGCCGCGCGCGAAACGCCCGCGAGCGCCGCCCCCAGGCCCGGACCGACCGCGGTGGTGAACGCCACCCGCGGTTCGCTCACGGTTTCCCTCCGAAGGTCACAAGGTCATCAAGGTCGATCAGATCCATCCACGTCTTGATGTCCTCGCGGGTTTTGGAAAATGAACGGACGCGGCGGGAGAAGAAAATTAGCGTGTCCGCGTCGCTGTCCGGTGTGCGACGGAGCATGTATTCGGTCCATTGTTCGATTTCCCACGGTGCGGGCTGGTGTCGCGCATTCGACTTGAGCCATTGCAGAATCTCGCCGTCGCCGCTTCCAGCCGCAAGCTGTTCGAGCAATGCCGCCGCCTCGAAACCGAGGAAGTTAATGATGTGCTGATCGAACGACGCGTTGTAAGTGAACTCTCCGTTTTTTCCGGCGAGGGTGGCGCGGCCTTTGTCGAGCATGCGCGGCAGAATAACGTAGCCGCCAAGGCGACAGCGCGGGCTGCGCGGCGGACGTTGACTGAGATCAGGCGCGGAGATTGTCGCAGAGTCGGTCATTTTAGGTTCCGTTAGTCGAATTGTCTTTGGGTCTTTCCGTGGAGTGAACCAGAAAAGGCTCCTGCCATAGATTGATAGCCAGAAACTGATCTCGCAATAGCGGCGCGAGTTGCTAGAACCAATGCCACTCAATTTTGAAAAATTATCTGAGGCTGAATCTGAGTCTGCTCTACTGGGTTTTTGTCGCGCCTTTTCGCGGCGAGATGTTCAAGCTCGGCCCGGTCTTTCGGCAGATGGTCGCGATCGGAGTGCGCGCCGCGCCGATGGTCGCGCTGACCGCGTGCAGCGTCGGCGTCACGCTCGCGATGCAGGCCGCGCATTCCCTGCAGCAACTGGGCGCGGAAATTTACGTGCCCGATCTCGTCATGGTCACGCTCCTGCGCGAGATGGGCCCGGTCCTGATCGCAGTCATCGTGATCGGTCGGAGCGGATCGGCCGTCGCGGCGGAGCTGGGCACGATGAAAGTGTCCGAGGAAATCGAAGCGCTCGAAGTGATGGCGATCAACCCGATCAGCTATCTGATCGTGCCGCGCTTTCTCGCCATGCTCGTGATGCTGCCGGCCCTCACGATTCTCGGCGATTACATCGGCGTCTTCGGCGGCTGGGCGGTCTGCCGCCTCGCGCTCGATTTCAACACCGCCGGTTACGTTCTCCGCGCCGTGCAGAGCGCGGACACCTGGGATCTTTACTCGGGCATGATCAAGAGCGTCGGTCTTCGCCTGGATCATCATCACGATCGCCTGCAACGCCGGGCTCCACGTCGAAGGCGGCGCCGAAGGCGTCGGGCAGGCGACCACCGCTTCGGTCGTGCAGGCGCTTCTCGCCATGCTCGTCACCAACGCGATTCTCACCTCGATCTTCTTTCTTCGGCGCATGAAACGCCGAAACCCAGCCCGTCGTGCGAAGTGAACGATCTCGTCCGCAAATTCGGCGAGCGCGCGCGTGATCGATCGATCTCTCCCTCACAGATCAATCGCGGCGAGACGCTCGTCATCATGGGCGGGAGCGGTTGCGGCAAGAGCACGCTCCTCCGCCACATCGTCGGGGTGATGAAACCGAACTCCGGCTCGGTCAAAATTTTCGGCGAAGAAATCACGACCATGAACGAGCGCGAGATCGTCGACGGTGCGACGGCGTTTCGGGATGCTCTTTCAATCCGGCGCGCTCCTCGCTTCGCTCACCGTCGGCGAAAACGTCGCGCTCCCGCTCTTCCAACACACCGCAGCTCAAGCCGGATGAGATCGACGAAATTGTGACGCGCAAACTGGAGATCGTCGGCCTGACCGGTTTCGAGAATCTCAAGCCGGCGGAGATCAGCGGCGGGAATGAAAAAGCGCGTCGGCCTGGCCCGCGCGCTCGCGCTCGATCCGGAGTTGCTCTTCAGCGACGAGCCGACTTCCGGGCTCGACCCGATCATGACCGCGGTGGTCGACAAACTGACCCTCGAATTGACCAAAGGAAGCGGCATGACCGCCGTCGTCGTGACCCACGACATGACGAGCGCCTTCCGCATCGCCACCCGCATGATCATGCTCAACCACGGCAAGATCATCGCCCAGGGCACGCCTGACGAAATCCGCGCCAGCCCGAATCCCGAGGTGCAGCAATTCATCAACGGCGAGGCCGGACGGGCCCATGCCGCTCAACCTTTCGCCAGGGCGAGCACAGGCGCACCCCCACGTCCAGCCGCGTCCGCTCGTCGGCGCGCGCAATCGCTTCCACCGCAAAACACCATGAAAAGAGAATTTCTCCGATTATCTCGTCGCCCTCGCCGTCATCGTCTGCAGCCTCGTCCTGCTCGGCGCGCTGACCGTGGCGCTCTCCGGCTATCGTCTGAAGAAACCGAGTCGCACTTTGCAGATCGATTACGAGGATGTCACCGGGATCAAGATTCATTCCGAAGTTCGTTATGCCGGCGCGCCGGCCGGCCGCGTCATCGCGATGCGCCATCTGACCGCGGCGCAACGGGCGGCGGAGCCGAACAAAAAGGACGCCGTCCGGGTCACGATCGAGCTGTTGGATCAGCGTGCCGCCTTTGCCTAACGATATCGCGGCGAGCCTCGGCTCCGACACTTTGCTCTCGCCCAAATTCGTCGCTCTTTCCGCCGGCACGCCCGGAAAGCGATCTTGCCTAACAATGCCATTATCGAAGGCGCGCCCGCCTATGGCATCGAACAGATCATCGGCCCGATCGGCCCAGTCCTGACCAACTGCCAACAAGTTGATCGACAACCTCAACGGCACGGTGACGAACCTGAACGGCACCGTCACGACCGTGAAAACCGATCTCGGCCTCTTCCTGCCCAAACTTTCGCCGGTCGCGGACTCGGCCAAGGTCGACCTCGACGAACTGCAAAAAACGATCCAGGGCCTCGAACGGAGTCGAAGACAAAGCGAGCAACGTTTTCACACCGCCGACACCTTTGTCGGCTCGACCGACAAACAGTTGCGCGAGCAGATGCGCGAGCTGCACGTGATCCTCTTGAACCTCAAAGTCATCACGACGCACGCCAAAACGCTCGTCGACACGCTCGCGGAAAAACCGAACCGAATCATTTTCAGCGGCAAGGCGAACAAGCTCACGCCGGAAGAGCAGATCCTGAAAAGCAGCGAGGCGTTGCCGGCCAAGGCGCCCTAGCGCGGTGCTTGTTGCAGCCGGGGTCGTTGACCCCGGTCGTTTGTTGGAGGGCGACGCTCTGTCGTCGCCCCGAATCAAACACGGCGATGACCGAGCATCGCCCTCCACAACGCGGTCGCGCGAGCGGGAAAATCGCGTTAGTGCTTCTCATGCCGGTCTACTCTCGTTGGGTCATATTTTTCGCGTTGTTCGCCGCGCCGTCATGGGCACAGGAAACGGAACTGGCGCCGATCGTTTCGCCGCCGCCCGCCCTCTGCCACCCCTTCGCCGACGCCGTCTTCCGCTGCATCGGCCGTTTCTTCCCCGACACCGATCGCAGCGCCCACGCCGGTGCCGCTCACGGAAGTTCTCTGCAAAGGACTCAAGGCGCGCTCGATCGGACCCGCGGTCATGGGCGGCCGCGTCTCCGACATCGCGCTCGATCCGCGCAATCCGGCCGTCTTTTATGTCGGGCTTGCGACCGGCGGCCTTTTCAAAACCGGCAACAATGGCGTCAGCTTCGACCCGATTTTCGACAAGGAAGCGGTGCTCTCGATCGGCGCGGTCGCGATCGCGCCGTCGGATTCGGATGTGGTCTGGGTCGGCACCGGCGAAGCGAACGATCGCAATTCGTCCGAATGGGGCGACGGCGTTTACCGCTCGACCGATGGCGGCAGCACCTGGACGAATGTCGGCTTGAAAGAAAGCCGCGCCATCGCGCGCATCGTGGTCCATCCGACGAAACCGGAAATCGCCTACGTCGCCGCGATGGGCAATCTCTGGAAAGACGGCGGCGAGCGCGGCCTGTTCAAAACGACCGACGGCGGCAAAACGTGGAAGCTCATCCTGCACGCGCCCTCGCCTAACGACGCCCGGACGGGTTGTGGCGATGTCGTGCTCGATCCGGCAAATCCGGAAACCATTTACGCGGCGTTCTACGCGCGGCAGCGCACGCCATGGTCGTTTGCCTACGGGGTCACGATGCGACCAACGGCGCCGATGTCGGCGGAATTTTCAAGAGCAGCGACGGCGGCGCGACCTGGAAAAAATGCGCGGGCGGTTTGCCGGGCCAGACCGGTCGCATCGGCCTCGCGGTCTCGGCGAGCAAACCGAAAGTCGTCGATGGCGGTGGTGCAAAGCGACGAAGGCGGCGCGACCGATATCCGCAGCATTCACAGCCGGAGCGGGCGGCATTTTTCGCTCGGAAGACGGCGGCGAAAAATGGACGCGTATGAGTGACATCGATCCGCGGCCGTTTTATTTCAGCCAAATCCGGATCGATCCGGCGAACGATCAGCGCGTTTACGTTCTCGGGATGGCGCTGCTCGCTTCCGATGATGGCGGAAAAAATTTCCGGGAAGATCTTTCCGAGAAAGTGCATCCCGATTGTCACGCGCTCGTCATTCAGCCGGGGACTGCGCCGGCGCCCAAGCCCGCGAAACCGGAGGACAAGAACAAACCGCCCAAGCCGCCCGTTTGCGAGCGCCTGATCCTGGGAACGGATGGCGGCGTTTATCAAAGTTATGCCGCGGGAAAGGCTGGGAACATCTCAACCGCATCCCGGCGGGCCAATTTTACCGGATCACGGTGGATGATTCGCAGCCCTATTATCGGGTTGCGGGAGGATTGCAGGATAATGAAAGTTTTGCCGGCCCGAGCCAGGTGCCGAGCAAGGAAGGGATTCGCAATTCCGATTGGACTGCGCTGGAAGGCGGCGACGGATTTTAGGTCGTGTTCGATCCGGCGGATCCCGATATTTTTTATGCGGAAAGCCAGGAGGGTTTCATCCATCGGATCAACTTGCGCACGGGCGAACGACGCGATTTGCGGCCCGAGCCGGCCGAGGGACAAGAGCGTTATCGCTTCCATTGGAACTCGCCCCTCATCGGCAGCCGGCACAAGCCGGGAGTGCTTTATCTGGCGGGCAATCGGGTTTTTCGCCTGACGGATCAAGGCCGAACATTTCCAGGTCATCAGCCCGGACCTGACGAATAACGATCCGGCGCGGATCAACGCGACCGGGAGCGGAGCGGAAAATTTCGGCGTCGATCTATTCGTTAGCCGAATCGCCCGCCCAAGCCGGCCTGCTCTGGGCGGGAACGGATGATGGACGACTCTGGGTGACGGAGAACGATGGCGGAAACTGGACCGAATTGACGGCGAATCTTCCCGAACCAGCGCGCGGTCAATGGATCGTGCGGATCGAGGCGGGAGCGAAAGATTCCAAAGTGGCCTACGTTGTGAGCAACGCCTATCGCAGCGGGGACGATCGCCCGACGATTCTGCGCAGCGCCGATCTCGGCAAAACCTGGCAGAGCGTGGTCGGTGAAGGCATTCCGCCTAACGATCCGGTGGAAGTGGTGCGTGAAGATCCGGTCAACTCCAACCTGCTCTACGCCGGAACGCACTTCGGCTTGTTCGCCTCCTTCGATCAGGGCACGCGCTGGGTGCGCATGGGCAGCCTGCCTAACGTTCGCGTGGACGACCTTCAGATTCAACCGCGCACGACTGATCTCGTCATCGGCACGCACGGCCGCAGCATCGAAATTCTCGATGATACGCGCGCTTTTCGCGAGCTGACGCAGGCGATCATGGCCAAACCGGCGCATCTCTTCACGGTCGCGCCGGTCGTGGGCCGTTATTTGCTGAGCGGCTTCGCCGACTGGGACGGGAAAGGCATTTATCGGGGCGAGAATCCGCCCGAGGGCGCGCTCTTCACCTTCTGGGTGAAGGAATTCACCGGCGACGAAGTGAAAATCGCGGTGACCAATGCCGCCGGTCAGCCGGTGGCGAATTTAAAGAGCTCCGGGGCGCCTGGCCTCAACCGGCTCAATTGGGATCTGCGTCCGACCGAAGATGTCCTGATGAAATATGGGGGCGACGATCCGAAGAAATTCGTGCCGAGCGGCGAATACACCGCCGAGCTAAGTTTCGGCAACGAGAAGGCGAAACAGACGTTCCACGTCGAGATCGCCGAGGGAATCACGACTCGTTAGGCTTGCTCTCGGCTCCCGTTGTAGCGTTTGCATCCGCGCCCCGCTCAATCCTCCGCGTCGTCGCCGGGATGTTTGTCTTCTTCGATTTCCTCGTTTTCCAAGGAGAAGCGACGCTTGCGCTTGTTCGCCGGCAAGGGCGAGAGCGTCATGGTGATGTTGCGCCCGGCTGCCTTGGGCTCCATCTCGACCTGCGCCATGGTCGCGAGATCGTCGCGCACCTTGTGCATCAACTGCATTCCAAATTCCTGGTGCGCCATCTCGCGCCCGCGGAATTGCAGTTGCACCCGGACCTTGTTCCCCCGGTCGAGGAACTGCTCGCCGTGACGAATCTTCGTCAGGTAGTCGTGATCGTCGATGTTGACCCGAAACTTAATTTCCTTCAGTTTCGTGCCCGAAGATTTCTTCTCCTTCTCCTGTTTCGAAATGTCGTAACGGAACTTTCCGAAGTCGACAATCTTGCAGACAGGCGGGTTTGCGGTTGGGGCAACCTCGACCAGATCGAGACCCATGCCCTGAGCTTTTTTGATCGCCTCGGACAACTTCATGACCCCGAGTTGTTCGCTGTTGGAGGCGAGAATGACGCGGACTTCGCGGGCGCGAATCCGACCGTTTACACGAATTTGTTGTTGCAGAATTAGTTCTCTCCGGGCCGGCGACGAGGGAGTGAGACTGACGCCGTCTATCTTATTGTCGCAATCTCCCGTCGCGCTCCGGGGAGCGCGCCGCACTCAGGAATCTTCGCGCCTGCGAGGAGCGCTCCGACCGGTCCGCGGTATCGCCCGAACCGAGGGGAAGTTGTAGCCGACATCGCGAGGCTGGCAAGGCGTTTCTGAAGGCTGGAGACGCTGCCCTGCGGGCCATGCGGGAAAAGGCATAATTCTGCATTGAGAAGTCGGCTGCTTCTGCCGCTTATCTTCCGCGCTTACGCAGCCTCCGGCGCGGAGGAGCTTGCGCCTCGGACAGAGCGAAGCGTCCACATTTCATGCCGGCGGGTCGCCGAAGTGGGCTGCGTAGGACTCGTATCCAACGATGTCGTCCAACATCGCATCGAGCGTTGCGGCCATGGGAGCCGCTTTGGCAAATCCCGAGAAAACCGCCCGATCGCCGATCGGGGTATCGATAACGAAGGTGGGCCGCTGCGTAACCTGCAGGGCATGAAATTCTGCCGTACTCTTACGGACGCGCGCTTCGATCGCGGGTGTTTTCGCGCACTGGAGCAAGAGATCGAGATCCAGTCCGGCGGCCTGCGCACCGACTTCCACCGCGACATCCCAGTGCCCGATTCTTTTCCCGTCGTGCAGCTCGGCGTGGCTCAGTGCCATCCAGATACGATCATCCTCGATGCCGAAATCACGCCCGGCTTCCGCCACGCAGTTTGGGGCCAGATATTCCGCGGCGTTGGGTTCCACCCAGCTGGTGCTCAACATGCGCGGGGAACGCATCAGGATTCCGCTGCGCTTGTAATACCATTCCGTATGGGTCCGCGTTGGCGGTAGCCCTGTCTTGTCCATCAAAGCGATCTTCCATTGAAAATCGACGCGGTCCCTGTAACCCCCACGCAATTCCCGCCAGGCCGGGATTGCCCAGTGACACCAGGACGAGACGACGTCGAGGTAATTGGTCATCGTTAGTCGCATGACCCAATATGGACGAAGGACCCGGCCCGGGGAAGTAGGAACCGCGCCCGCGGTTTGACAAAAGAGCGAAACAACGGACCTGCAATATCGGGCGGGCAGCGCTGGCAATCTTGATCGACCTCAACCACATCCTGCTCTTCATCGCGATCGTCTCGCCCTTGATCCTGCTCGCGCGCATTGCGCGGCTGCGCAACCCGCGCAATCGCGGCTGGCAAATCGCGGCGCTCGTCGTGCTCACGACCAGCGCTCTCTCCTGCTTTCTTCTCCCTACGATCGCCGGTTTCATCGGCGGGATCTTCTGGTGTTTGCTCCTCGTCCTTCCGTCGGTAGCAGAGCGGAAGATTGACGAGTTGCTCCTGGCCGAGCGCTTTGCCGACGCGCGGCGTCTCGCGGTCGTCAGGCGAATCCTTCATCCCTGGGAGGATTCTCCCCAGCGGCCCACCCTGTTGCGCGATCTCGAATTGGCCAGGGCAGGCCGACTCGATCTCGCGCTCGATCGACTCGCGCAGGAACGATCCGAGACGACGCCGGCCGGCCGTTTCGCGACCGCGCTGACTTTTGCTCTGACCGAGAACTGGCCTGGATTGTTGCAATGGTGCCGGCGCGATTTCGCCGTGACAGCGAACCCCGCCGTCTTCTCGCTCTATCTCCGCGCTCTCGGCGAGACCGGAGCGCTGGACGATCTGGTCCGGCAACTCGCTACTCACAGCGGAGCGCGGACAGGAAGCCCGCGCACGGATTCCGCATTTGCCTTCAATCTCGCGCTCGTGCTGGCCTTTTGCGGTAGGACAGACGATTTCGTTAGGCTGAAGCGCGCCGACCTCCGGCAAATGCCGCGGGCGCGTCAACAGTTTTGGCGCGCCACGGCGGAGCTGGCGGAAGGAAAAGAGCAGGTCGGGCGCGAGCGGCTCGAGAAATTGCGCACGGAGACGCAAGACGCGCTCTTGCGCCGCTCCGTCGAGCGTCGCCTCACGCCGGCGAAGACGGCTACTCTTCTTTCGCCCCCGAGCGAAATGCTCCTCGATCGTCTGGCGGCCGAAACGATTGGCCAGCGTGAGATGGCGGGACCGGCAAGGCGTGCCCCCGCGGTTTGGGTTTTGATCTTCGTGAATATTGCCTTCTTCGGAATGGAGGTGGGGCTGGGCGGTTCGACCAATTCCGCGACCTTGGAACACCTCGGCGCGCTCGAGCCAACGGCCGTGGTCATCAGGCACGAATACGGGCGACTCTTAAGCGCGCTCTTTCTGCATTACGGCCCGCTCCACCTCATAATTAATCTGGTCGCTCTCTACCTTCTCGGTCCGCCGCTCGAGCGGTTGATTGGTTCCGCGAAATTCATCGCGGGCTATCTGCTGAGCGGACTGGGCTCGAGCGCCGGAGTGGTTTTCCTTGCGGCCGTGGGCCTGACGAGTGCGACCCAACTCGTCGGCGCCTCCGGCGCCATCATGGGTGTGATTGGCATCTCGGCCGGGTTGCTCCTGCGTCATCGCCAGTCGACCCTGGCCGGTCGGCAGTTACAAAACATTCTCGCGATCGTAGCGATCCAAACCGCTTTCGACCTCTGGACTCCCCAGGTGAGTCTGGCCGCGCATCTCTGCGGCTTCCTCAGCGGGGTGGGCGTGGGCATGATTTTTGCCGCGCAGGCCGGCCGACGACCGTTGTAAGCGGTATCGGCGATCCCGGCAGCTGCAGCGGCCTCGCCAACGGGCCGGGAGGATCGATCCCGGCTGCAACGGTTCGGGCCATTTAGTTCTGCAACCAGGTCGCGAAAACAGATCCCCGCCTTCGCCCCTGAACGGAATGCTTGCCGCCCGGCATTTTGCTGCCAGACTTTCGCCTCTGACTCAAAGGCCGCGCCTTCATCGTTATGCCGAACATTCAGACTTATAACGTCATTCCCGAATCTTCCGACGCAACTCGAACCCTTGCGCGAAATGGTCTTCAACCTCTGGTGGACGTGGGAGCCATCGGCCCGCCGGCTTTTCCGGCATCTCGATCCCGAGCTTTGGAATCGCACCAACCACAACCCGTCCGGATGCTGCAGCTTTCCCGTCAGGCGCGGTTGGTCGAAGTGGCAAAGGATGAAGGTTTCCTGCGCGACCTCGCCGAGGTGCACCGGACTTACAAAAAGTATCTCGCCCGCAAAGACACCTACGGGAAAAAAGGCGCCGGGAGTGAGATCAAGAAACCGATCGCTTACTTCTCAGCCGAGTTCGGATTTCATGAATCGATCCCCAATTACTCTGGAGGCCTCGGCATCCTTTCGGGTGATCATTGCAAATCGGCCAGCGATCTCGATTTGAATTTCGTCGCGATCGGGCTGCTCTACCGGCACGGCTATTTTAAACAGCAGATCAACAAGGAGGGCTGGCAGGAAGCGGTCAGCCTGAACCAAAATTTCCATCATCTCCCAATCCGCGAAGTGTTGCGCGGCGATGAGATTCTACTCGTGGCCGTTCCGCTGCTCGGGCGTCAGGTCTTCGCCAAGATTTGGGAACTGCATGTTGGCCGAATCAACCTTTACCTGCTCGATACCGACATTCCGGAAAACTCGCCGGAAGATCGACTGATCACGGCAGAGCTGTACGGCGGCGATCTCGAGATGAGGATGCGCCAGGAGATCGTGCTCGGTATCGGCGGGGTTAAAGCCCTCAGCGCTCTCGGCCACGAAGCGGAGGTCTTCCACATGAACGAAGGCCACTCCGCCTTCCTTTCCCTCGAACGCATCCGGCTTCACGTGACTGCAGCATCACCTCGATTTTTATTCCGCACTTCAGGTCGTGGCGGCCGCGAATGTGTTCACCACCCACACCCCCGTCCCGGCCGGGAACGACGCGTTCCCGCGCGAGATGATGGTGCGCTACTTCACTGACTTCGCGGCTCAACTCAAGATCCCATTCGACGAACTTTTCCGCTTTGGCCAGACGACGACTGATCCGGTGGCGAGCTTTAGCATGACGATCCTGGCTTTGCGCATGAGCCGGCACGCCAATGGGGTGAGCAAGCTGCACGGCGAAGTCAGCCAGTCACTTTGGAAAGATGTCTGGGCGGGTGTTCCGACCCATGAGGTGCCCATCACCAGCATCACCAACGGCATTCATACCAAGACCTGGATGGCGCCGGAATTTTCCGCCCTCTTCACGAAGTATCTCGGCGATTGGGAAGAGCATCTGACCGAGCCGGATTTCTGGCGCGGCGTGATCGAGATCCCCGATGCCGAACTCTGGGAGACGCATCAAAAGCTGAAGCTGCGCCTGGTCCATTTTGTGCGCGACCGCGTCCGCACGCGGCGGGAGCGCATCGGGGAATCTCCCGAGTCCATTCGCTCGGTCAACGCCATCCTCGACCCCGAGATCCTCACGATTGGCTTTGCCCGGCGCTTCGCGACTTACAAGCGCGGCGCGCTGCTTTTTAGTGACCCGGACCGGTTGCTGCGGATGTTAAACGACTTGGCGCGTCCGGTGCAGTTCATCTTTGCCGGGAAAGCGCATCCGCGCGACGAAGGCGGCAAAGCGCTTATTCAGGAAGTCTACAAGCTGACGCGCGAGACGGGTTTTGCTAACCGCATCGTCTTTGTCGAGGACTACGATACCTATATCGCGCGGCGGCTCGTCCAAGGCGTCGATCTTTGGCTGAACAATCCCCTGCGCCCGCTCGAGGCCAGTGGCACGAGCGGCATGAAGCTTCCGCCTAACGGCGGCCTGAACCTGAGCGTGCTCGATGGCTGGTGGTGCGAAAGCTACAACGGCAAGAACGGCTGGGCGATCGGTGCCGAGATCGAGAACGGCACGACGGAATTTCAGAACGAAGTCGACGCCGCCAGCCTTTACCAACTTTTGGAAAACCAGATCATCCCCCTTTACTACGCCAAGCCGGACGGCAAACTTCCGCTCGCCTGGCTGCAGTTCATGCGCGAGTCGATCCGCAGCGTGACGCCGACCTTCAACACGCACCGGATGGTGCAGGAATACACCGAACGGCTCTACGTCCCCGCGGCCAAGTCCCATGCCGAATTCGCGCGCGACGGCTGGCGCGCCGCCACCTTGCTAAGTCAATGGAAGGCGCAGATGAGAAAGGACTGGCCGCAAGTGCGAATCAGCGACGTGCAGATTGGTAACAAGGACCGGCAAAAAATCCCGGTGGGCGATTTGCTCCAAGTCTCGGCCAAAGTCCATCTCGGTGCTGTTGATCCGCAACATGTACGGGTGGAGGCCTACCACGGAGAAGCGGAGAATGATGCCCTGCGCAATCCCACCATAACCGTCCTGGCGCAAGGACGCAGCACAGGCAGCGGAGATTACACGTATGAAGGGACCGTGCCGGCCTCGGAAAGCGGCACCTACGGATTCAGTGTGCGGGTTATTCCGACTTACCCGCATTTACTCCAGGCCCATGAACTTCGCCTCATCGCCTGGGCCTAGCGCGACCCCGCATCCTATAGGCCGTTAGTTATGCCTCGCCGGCGTCGGCGATTTGTTTTGCAGTTAGAGCAAAACATCGCTTGCTCACTCTCCAGCATCGCTTATAACTGCGCCATGGACTTATCTGTCAAACAACTGGAAGAAGCAGTGGCGGTTAGAAAACAAATCGATCAACTGCGAAATCGACTCGAGCACTCTCTTAGGCGGTTCCAGCGCGGCGAGCGCCTCCGGCGGCACAACCGCATCGAGCGCCGCGCCTAAAGCTGCGCGTAAGCGTCGCGGTGGTCTTTCGGCCGCTGGCCGTGCCCGTATCGCCGCCGCTGCCCGGGCACGTTGGGCCCGGGTCAAGGCGGGTCAAGCCTCCTCGAGCGCCAAGTCGCGTGGCAAAAAATCTGGCGGCAGGAAGAAAGGCGGAATCAGCGCCGCTGGCCGGAGAAAGCTATCGCAAATGATGAAGGCTCGCTGGGCAGCGCGTCGGCGCGCTCAGGGCTAAGTTGTCAGGCGACATCCCGCGGGTGAAAGCAGCGTTCTTCAGAGCGCTGCCACGATGCGAATGAATTGTTGATAATCCGCGGCTTCGCGGGCTGCTTTATTCAGTGCCGCGAGCCGCGGATTATTATTGGGCTGTGCCAACTGCACCCGGCACGTCTTCGTTCCTTCGCTAAAGACGATCTCGTCCCATTGGATCGATTTGATCTGGGAATTAAAGCGCGCGACCGTCCGACCCCGAAAATAAGCCCGGGTATCCTCCGGCGGGGCGAAGATGGCGCGTTTGATGTCCGCGTCGGTGACGACGCGTCGCATCGCGCCCTGTCGCACTAACTCGTAGTAAAGTCCGTTGTCAGGAACGATATTATGATATTCAAGATCGATCGACTGCAGCCACGGATCGCTCCAGGATAACTCCTCTTCCTGGCGCAGCGCTTCCAGCAGCTCCCGTTTCGCCACCCAGTCCACGCGATCGCGGCAGAGCAGCACGTCGCGCTCGAGATCATTCAGCACGTCTTCCCATTCCTGAAGCAACCAGCCCATTTCGGCGTTACCCGGTTCGGCCGACTTTCGTGCCGCGGCCAGGTAAAGTCGTTGCACTTCGATCGCCGAGATCTTGCGCCCGTCCGTCAGCTCGATGATCCAGTCATAAGTCTGATCGCGGCTGATTGACTTGGTCGCGTCGATCGGTTGCGCCATTTCGATCTGGGGCGCGGCGCCCTCGTTCGATCAGGTCGAGCACAAGCGCCGTCGTGCCGATCTTCAAAGCCGTCGCCCACTCACTCATGTTCGCATCGCCGATGATAACGTGGAAACGACGATACTGGCTCGAATCCGCGTGCGGCTCATCGCGCGTATTGACGAGCGGCCGCCGGTTCATCGTATCGATGCTGACCAGAACGGAAAAAAAGTCCGCGCGCTGCGAAATCTGATAAGTGCCGGGCTGGCCGGCCGCGCCTTCGGCCTCGATCCCCATCTTGCCCGCGCCGGCAAAAATCTGGCGGGTAACGAGAAAAGGCAGGATTCCTGCGACAATCCGGTCCCAGGGCACGTCGCGGCGCATAAGATAATTGTCGTGGCAACCATAACTGTGACCGGAGAAGTCGGTGTTGTTCTTGTAGAGCCGGACCTCCTGCTCGTTAGGCAACTTCAGATTGCGGCGGCGAGCGCACTCCGCCAGGATGCGTTCGCCCGCCTTTTCCTGGGCGACCAGTTCGCGCAGGGTGGTGCATTCCGGCGTCGAATATTCCGGATGGGCGTGATCGTTGTAAAAGCGCGCGCCGTTGCTCAGGACGAGGTCGCTCTTGATTTCCTCAAAACTCAGCGGCCGGTTGCGATCGATCTCGAAATAGGCCGACTCATCCGCGTCCTGTTGCAGTTCGGCGGCGCGAAAGCCGCGCGCGTCGCGATGCGGATCCTCCAGGTCGTAATCCCATTTCATGTGCGCGCCGTGTTCGGTGTAGCCGCGCACCAGCTCGATCGATTCCGCCACCACATCGACCGATTCCGCGCCATCCACCGTGATCCCGTATTCCGTTTCCAGCCCAAAGACCCGTTTCATCGTCGTAACATATACGCGAGCGGGCGCTTCGCGTCGGCTGGTTCAGGCGCTCCCAAGCTTTTTCATCCCGACCACCGCAGGACGGAGAGGGACCTCCCATCTGGAGCGTGCGTCTTCTGATAAGGGAGCAGCGTTCACTGCCATTGGGAGGTCCCTCGGCGCGCTTCGCCGGCCTCGGGATGACAATCCGGGGGGCGCTCTTGCGCAATGCTCTTGCCTAACAAATCCGCGGCAACTGCTCGCCTGAGAGCATGTCCACGACCCGCATCCCGCCGACGCGCGTTTTCATCGTGACGAAGCCGGGATGATCGCTCACCACTTCGCCGATCAGCGCGGCTTCCTTGCCTAACGAATGCTGCGCGCAGCGCGGCGAGGACCGCCTCCGCCTCGCCGGCGGCAACGACCGCGATCAGCTTGCCCTTCGTTCGCGACATAGAGCGGATCGAGGCCGAGAATTTCGCAGGCGCCTTTCACTTCTTCGCTGATCGGGATGGCCGCTTCCTGCAGAATCCACCCCGACACTTGGCCGACTGCGCGATCTCGGTGACCGCGCTGGTCACACCGCCGCGGGTCGGATCGCGCAAGACGTGGACATCGTCACAAGCAGACTTAGAAAATTTCCTGACCAGGCCGTTGAGCGCAGCGGTGTCGCTCGCGATCTCGGTTTCAAACTCCAGCCCTTCGCGCACCGACATGATGGCGATGCCGTGGACCGCAATCGGTCCGCTGATCAAAATCTTGTCGCCGACCTGCGCGCGCGTCGGCTGGATGTTGACCCCTTCGCGGCACGACGCCGATGCCCGGCGGTGTTGATGAAAATTTTATCGGCCTTGCCGCGATCGACCACCTTGGTGTCACCGGTCACCAGCTGCACGCCGGCTTCGTCGGCCGCCGCGCGCATCGATTGCACGATCCGCCAGAAATCCTCCATCGGCAGTTCCTTCTTCGAGAATGAAACCGACCGAAAGATAAAGCGGTCGCGCGCCGCACATCGCGAGATCGTTGACCGTGCCGTGGACCGCCAGTTTGCCGATGTCGCCGCCCGGGAAAAAGATCGGGCTCACGACATAAGAATCGGTGCTGAAAGCGACGCGCTCCTTGCCTAACGAAAAGATGGCGCCGTCGTGCATCGGCGCGAGGAGTTCGTTGGCGAACTGCGGCGCGATGATTTTCGAGATGAGCTGATGGCTTAGTCTTCCCGCCGCTGCCGTGCGCGAGGACGATCTCCTTGTAATCGGTGATCGGGCAGCGGACAGCTCGCGGTCGAGCAGATTGGCATCCGTGGAAGGCGGGCGGCGCTTCGTCAGGTGACATCCTCTGCCCCTAACGCGATGTGGACCAAATCCCAAATGATATGCACGGCGGTGGCGTGCGCTTCCTGGATGCGATGGATGCTGTAGGACGGCACGATGAAGCAATAATCCGAGACCTCGGGAAAACGCCCGCCGTCCTTCCCGGAGAAGGCAACGGTCAGCATCTTTTTCTCGCGCGCCGTCCTCGAGCGCGTAGATCAGGTTGGGCGATTTGCCGCTCGTGCTGAAGACCATCGCGATGTCGTTAGGCGTGGCCTGGCAGCCGGAGCTGATTGACGTAGACGCGGGTGAAATCGAGGTCGTTGCTGATCGCCGTCATGGTCGCGATGTCGGTCATGAGCGGGATGGCGGGAAAGGCGAGCCGCTTCTCGATGATCGGGTGATTGAACTCGACCGCGATGTGGAGCGCGTCGCAGAGGCTGCCGCCGTTTCCCATCACAAAAAGGCGGCCGCCGTTTTCGAAGCGCTCGCGCCAGGGCGCGCGACATCTCGTCGAGCGCGTCGGCGTATTGGGAGAAGAATTTCTGCTTCGTCTCCATGCTCTCGCCGCATTTGCGGAGGACCTTTTCGCGGAACGGCTTCCGTCAGCCGATCCGTGGTCGTCTCGACCGTTGCGCTCATGGGCTATATGACTGGAGCGAGCGCGCGATCGTCGTTAGGAGCGCCGGTTCCTGCAGATGGCGCCCGTAGGCGTAATAGGCGGCGCAGGCGCCTTCCGCCGAGACCATGGTCGCGCCTAACGGATGCTCGGGATTGCAGAGCGTGCCGAAGGCCGGGCAATCGTGCGGCTTCTTCACCCCGCGCAGGACGAGGCCGCTGATGCAAATCTCCGGCTCCTTCGTGTCGATCTCGCGCACGTCGAAGAGGCGCTCGGCATCGTGCTCGTGAAATTCGTAGCGCAGTTTGTAGCCGCTCTTCGGGATCGAGCCGACGCCGCGCCATTTGCGGTCGCCGACTTCGAAGACCTTGTTGACCAGATCCTGGGCGACGCGGTTGCCCTCGCGGCTGACGACGCGCGGATATTGATTTTCCACCTCCGCCTTGCCCGCTTCGAGCTGGCGGATGGTCATCGAGCGTTCCTTCCAGAATGTCGATCGGCTCGAAGCCGGTGATGACGATCGGCACCTGGTAGCGCGCGGCGATCGGCTCGTATTCGCGATAGCCCATGACGGTGCAGACGTGCCCGGGCCCGAGAAATCCCTGCACGCGATTGAGCGGCGATTGCAGAATCGAGGCGATCGCCGGCGGGACGAGGACGTGCGAGACGAGGACGGAAAAATTCTTGATCCCTTGTTGGTGCGCCTGCCAGACGGCCATGGCGTTGCCCGGCGCGGTCGTCTCGAAGCCGATGGCGAAGAAGACGACTTTCTTGTCCGGATTGGCGCGCGCGATTTTCAGGCAATCGATCGGCGAATAAACGACGCGCACATCGGCGCCGCGTGATTTCAGGATCAGCAGATCGTCCTTCGAACCCGGCACGCGCAGCATGTCGCCGAAGGAACAAAAAATGACGTCCGGCTGGCGCGCGATCTCGAGCGCCTTGTCGATCATCTCGAGCGAAGTGACGCAAACCGGGCAGCCCGGCCCGTGGACCAGTTCGACTTCGTCAGGCAGCAGCCGATCGATCCCGTATTTGACGATCGAGTGCGTCTGGCCGCCGCAGACTTCCATCAGCACCCACGGCTTGGTGACGAGTGCGGCGAATTTCGGCGACGATCTTTTTCGCGAGCGCTTCGTCGCGATATTCGTCGAGATATTTCATGCGATCCGTGAAATCAGGTTCTTCCGTCAGACTCGTCGTCGGCCACGTCAGGAATCTCCAGCTCGGTCAGTTGCTCCATCTGCTCGAGCGCCTGGTAGGTGCGGGCGGCTTCCGCTTCGTCCACTTTGCTGAGCGCAAAACCGACGTGGACCAGAACGTAATCGCCCGTTCTCCACCTCGGGCGTGTATTCGAGGCAGACCTGTTTGACGATGCCGCCGAAATTCGCTTTGCCCATCCGCACGCCGTTGGCGTCGGTGCTGATCTCAATGAGTTTCCCGGGTATCGCCAGACACATGTTTTTTCTCCCTTCTGTTCGAGCCCGGCGACCTTGCTGATCGCCACGCCGTCGCAGATTAAGAACTCTATCACCTTGCACGGCCTCCGTCAGGAGCCCGAGCGGTATTTTTTTGGTCGCGCCGTGAACCCGCACCTTGCCCATCTGCATGCCTTCTTCGGTCAGGACCTCGATGATCTCGCCGTAAAGCGAGATTCATGTCACCTCCCGGATGGGGCTCGTCGCGAGCCAGACCTGCCCGAGCGCGATCCCACCGTCGTTAGGCGGAACGCGCTGGTGCCAGTAGGGCTGGAAAGCCTTCCGCTTGCAGCTGGTCGATCACGCGCTCGGTCAGATAACGGTTCTGAAAACATCCGCCGCTCAGGACGACTTTGGCTCGTCTCGAAATGACGGGCGACCGCGAGAATCGCGTCCGCGAGCATGTTGTGGAAACGGGCGGCGATCAGACTGGCTGCCGATCTTTTCTCGTCGATCTTCCAGCAAGGCGCGGAGCGCCGGTTCCCAATCGATCACCGCGGGCGCGCGCTCGCTCAAGAGTGAATGGATAGCTTTCGTCGCACTTCGGGATCGACCGCGAATTCCAGTTCCATCGCCGCCTGCCCTTCAAAGCTCGAGCGCGCGCGCAATCCGGCGAGCGCGGCGACGCCGTCAAAAAGCCGGCCGGCGCTCGAGGTCACCGGCGAATTCACCTTCTTTGTCAGCATGCCTGCGCAGCGCTTTGCAGTTCGGCGCTGGTGAAATCGCTCCAGCAAATCGTCGCCGCTCCCACAAGTTCGTCGCCGAAAATTTCATGGAGCAACCCGAGCGCGCTGCGGCGTGGTTCTTTCACCGCCGCCTCGCCGCCGGGCAGGCGAAAAGTGCGGAGGTGCGCGACGCGCCGGCAGGATTCCTCCGCGACGAGAAAAAATTCGCCGCCCCAGATGGTGCCATCGGTGCCGTAGCCGGTGCCGTCCCAGGCCACGCCGAGGAGCGGCGGCTCGATTTCGTTTTCCGCCATGCAGGAAGCGATGTGCGCCCAATGATGTTGCACCGCGACCGGCCGGCCCGGCTGTCGCAGGGCGTATTTGGTCGAGAGATATTCCGGATGAAGATCGTGCGCGATGATCTCCGGCTGCGCGTCGTAGAGGCGGGGCAGATCCGCGACCGAGCGCCGGAAAGCGTCGTGCGCCTGTTTGGTCGCGAGATCGCCGATGTGCTGACTGACGAAAACATTCCGCTCCACGCTCAGCGCGACCGCGTTCTTGAGATGCGCGCCGACCGCGAGAATCCGGGGAGCGCACGCGCCCTCGCGTGCTGCATCCGGCGCCTCGCTGGATGGCAGGGAAGGGGTAAGACCCCCCAAGGCGGTGTTATTTCCATCTCGCTCGGACAACCGGGCTTTCCCCCGGCCGGCCGGCGAGGCGCCGACCGGAGCACGCGAGCGCGCGTGCGCTCCCCGGAGGACAATCGGCAGCGGCGCGTAGCCGCGGGCGCGGCGCAGCATCATCTCGCGCCCGTGCATCACGCGCACGATCGAATCGTCCACGTGCCGGACGATGGGGCGATCGTGGACGAGAAAAGATCGGCAATATCACGCAGGCGTTCGAGAGCTTCGTGTTCGTCGGTGCAGATCGGTTCGTCGCTCAGATTTCCGCTCGTCGCCACGACCGGGAAATCCAGTTCGCGCAGGAGCAGATGATGGAGCGGCGAGTAAGGCAGCATGCACGCCGAGATTGGGGTTGCCGGGAGCGACGGCTGATTGCTGATAGCTGTTTGTTGCCGATTTTCTGAGAAGGACGATGGGCGATTCGGGCGAGATCAGGAGCCGCTCTTCCAGCTCGGAGACTTCACAGTGCTCGCGAATTTGAGCGAGCGACGGGAACATGACCGCGAACGGCTTTTCCTCGCGATGCTTGCGATTGCGCAAGCGCTGGACCGCTTCGTTCATGGCGCGCATCGACGAGCAATTGAAATCCGCCGATGCCTTTGAACGCCACGATTCGGCCGGCGCGAATCTCATCGCTCGCCTGCAGGAGCGCGTCATCATCCCGGGCGATTTCCTTGCCTAACGAATTCCAAAGCTGCAAGCGCGGCCCGCAACGCGGACAGGCGGTTGGCTCGGCGTGGAAGCGGCGATCGTTCGGGTCGCGATATTCGCGCGCGCAGTCCGCGCACATCGCGAACCTCTTCATCGAAGTATTGGCGCGATCGTAGGGGAGCGCTTCGATGATGGAGAAGCGCGGGCCGCAGTTGGTGCAGTTGGTGAAGGGATAACGAAAACGGCGGTCGCCCGGGTCGAGTATCTCGCGCAGACAATCGGCGCAGGTCGCGATGTCGGGCAGAATGAGCGCGCTTTTCCCGCCCTGATCGGTGCTTTCCCGGATCTCGAATTCTTCGTAGCCGAGCGGGTCGAGGTGGGACGACTCGCAGCTCTGGATGATGGCGCGGGCCGGTTTTTCAGGACGCAAACGGCGCGCGAATTCCGAGAGTTCGTTGGGCGGTCCTTCGACCTCGATGAAGACGCCTTGCGCGGAGTTGATCACCCAGCCCTTGAGGTCTAGTTCCGTGGCGAGGCGGTAAACGAAGGGCCGGAACCCGACGCCTTGCACCGCGCCGCGCACCGTGATTTTCATTCGCTCCGAGGGGGATGCGAGGCGGTGTTTCACCGCACCAAGAGACCGTCGACGAAGCCGATCTGGTAAACGAGGAACAATCCGAAGCCCACACTCAGCACGCCCGCCGCTGTCCCGAGATGGCGATGCAGAAATTGGAAGCGGGTCGAATAGGAAACCGGCACCGCGATCGCGGCCGTGATCAGCATCATGCCGGCGATCGTGCCGACGCCGAAAATCGAGCAGATAAGCCATGGCCCAAATCGGATCGTGAATGATCGGCAGGACGAGGAGCGCGACGGCGGCGGAGCCGGCCAGGCCGTGGACCGTTCCGATGATCAGCGGGACGAAGCGCCTGGTAAAATTTGGAACGGCCGAAGCGTCGATCGAGTTTTGCCGGGGGCACCGCGTCCTCGGCGTGTCCATGGGTCGCGGGTTCGTGTCCGTGCGGTGGCTGTGCACGTAATCGCCATGACGATGTGGATGCTGATGGACCGCCGTGCTTGTTTGCTTTTCGCGCTGACGTTTTCCACCGCGCGAAAAGTCGCGTTCAGGTTGAGCGCGCCGAGCAGGATCAACATCAGGGCAACGCAAAATTCGAGGCTCATCCCGAGCCGCTCGGGAACGACGATGCCGAAGAGGATGATCGCGCCGCCGATCGACGAGCAGGGTCAGGCTGTGGCCGATTCCCCAGAAAATTCCGGTCCAGGCCGCGCTCCAGATGTTGCGTTGCCGGCTAACGATGGTGGTGACGGCGACGACGTGATCGGAATCGGTCGCGTGGCGCATCCCGAGGAAGAAACCGAAGAGCAAAATCGGAAAGAGTGTGTCATTGGTTCAAGTCTGCGAGACTGCGGTCGTGCCGGTCGCATAATTCGTTAGGCTGATAACGGACGGAGCGGATCGCGCATTCCTCGCCTTCGGTGACCGCGGCGGCCCTGCCGCATTCTGGGCATTCGAGCGTCGCGACCGGCAGCCCGGCAAGCGCGCCTTCCCAATATTTCGGCGGACCGCTGTAGGAACAGTGCGGACAGGACACCTTGCCCAGCACCGGCTCGATCGTCAGGCGAGGACCCCGCGATCGGCATCTCGGTGATGATCGAGTCGTAGCAGAAACGCAGAGCTGCTCCTCTTCGATCTGCGTGAACTCGCCGATCGCGACCCGCACTTCGACGATTTTCTTGTCCGGATTTTTCTCCGCGAAATCGAGCAGCTTTTCGACCAGCCCGGACGCGATCGAAAACTCGTGCATGAGCGCATGCTCCTAGACCGCGAGCAAAGCTCTCGACGACTTCGTCCAGTCCGGTGCCACTCTTGCAGCTCGTCGGGATGACTTTGATGTCGGGCTTGAGCGTGTGCACGTCCTCGATCAGCTGATCGACGCTCACTTCCATCGCTTCCGCGAGATCGATCTTGTTGATCACGACGACCTGCGCGCCGAGAAACATGTGCGGATGTTTCCGCACCATCCAGGGACCTTCGGTCACGCTCACGACCACGACGCGCGCCTTCGAGCCGAGCGGAAATTCCGCCGGACAAATCAGGTTGCCGATGTTCTCGATGAAGATCATTTTCAGATTTCCGAGATCGATTTTGCTGCAGACCTTTGCCGACGAGGTTGGCGTCGAGGTGACAGCCGTTGATCGTCGCGATCTGCACGACCGGCACGTTCTGGGCCGCGATCGCATCGGCGTCGTTGCTCGTGGTGGCGTCGCCGTTGAAAACCGCGACGCCGATTTTGTCCTTCATCTTCTCGACCAGCCGAGTGATCAGAGTCGTTTTGCCCGAACCGATCGCACCCATGAAGTCAATCGCGGTGATGCCATGTTTATCGAGCAGCGCGCGATTTTCCTTCGCCAGTTTTGCGTTCGCCTCGAGCAGGCTGTGCTCGAGCTCGATGTCGTAGATTTCGTCGGGCTGACGCTTCGATAACGGAATCACCTGAGAGAATCGCAGCTCGACGTTGGTTCGGGCCGATGATTAGTCGGGCCAATCCGGCCCATCAGGGCGGTCGGAGTGTGCATCTGCTTGAACAGCTTTGCCGCCGCCCAGATACATGTGGACTCCGCAGGGCAGACAGGGATCGAAGCTGCGCACGGCGCGCATGATGTCGATGCCTTTGAAGTTGTCGGGGCCGTTCTCCTCGAAGATCGGGCATCCTTTGCACCGCGTCCTCGTAAGGCCCAGGCGTGCCGTAGGTGTCGCGCGGGTTCGCGTTCCACGGCGTCGGCGGATACGGATGATAGTTCGCAATCTTGCCGCTGCGAATGACCAGGTGATGCGAAAGAACGCCGCGGACCGCTTCGTGGAAACCGCAGCCGATGGCCTCGTCCGGCACCTTGAACGGCGTGAAGGTCGCGGTCCGACCGGCGTGCACTTCGGCCATCGCTTTCTCGATGAAGTAAAGGCGCAGGCCGCGGCGTAGGCCTGGAAATAGGTGCGGGCGCGATCGCGCTCGATGGTGTTGCCCATTTCGGAATTTTCCATGTGAACTAGACCTCGGCTTTCGTCGCCGTCTTGGGCAGCCGGATCGAGACGCTGTCACCGGGAGCTTTGACGTAGCCGATATCCACCAAGCCTGGGAGCGCGGTCGCCCAGAGGCGGGCAAGCGGGCCGCCACCGGTGTCGAGCGCCAGGTGATCGCCCGTCCGTTTATCGAGCCAGCGCGGTGACATGACCCAGCTATAGTTATCGGCAAAGTTACGCTTTTGCGGTTTCGGAATCGTGGTTTGATTCCATGGATGCCGCTTGTCGATCGGATTGCCTAACGGATCGGTCTTGACGAAGGTCTCGCCGCTATCGGCCCAGTCTTCGTAGTAGGAGGAGCCGAGCAGGATGCGCAGGTTGACGTTGATATCGACGAGGTCATTGGTGACTAGCTTGCCATCGACCACGACGCCGGGCGTGACATACATGGCACGTCCCCATTCATCCATCGTCTTGTAGTTGTAGTCGCATTCATCGGGATCCTGGAACGAACCCCAGCAGCCGAGCAAGACGCGGCGATTGCCGACTTCTTCATAGCCGGGCATGGCTTCGTAGAAGAAGTCGAAGAGATCGTCATGCAACGGCAGGCAACGTTTCATGAACTCGGCGTAACGGGCCAGTCTCACCATATAATCAGTGAAGACCTGAATCGACGGCACCGTCCCGACGCCGCCCGGATAAAGCGTGGAAGGATGGACATGCCGCCCCTCCATCAGGCAAAACATCTCACGGGTGTAACGACTGACCTGGAGTGTTTCGCGATAGAACTCACCCTCAAACGGATTAAGGGCGTGCATGATATCGGCGATCGTCCGATAACCGTGATCGGCCGCATGCGGCGCCTGCGCTTTTTGCGCTTTCTCCCAGACGCCGGGGTTGGTCTCCTTCACCATCATTTCGCAGAAATCGACCCCGACCAGGTTATCCTGGAAGATGTTGTGATCGAACATGTACTCGGCCGCTTCGCCGAGGTTTACGATCCATTCCGCGAGTGGCGGCGGCTTAATGCCGTAGGCCATTTGCTGCGCATAGACCGAGCAGGTCGCATGGTTATCACCGCAAATGCCGCAGATACGGCTGGTGATGAAATGCGAATCACGCGGGTCTTTGTTCTGCATGAAGATTGAGTAACCGCGGAAGATGGAAGAGGTGCTGAAACACTCGACCACTTTCTTGGCCGCGAAATCGATCTTGGTGTAAATGCCGAGGCTACCGACGATCCGAGTGACCGGATCCCACGACATCTCGACGAGGTCCCCGGATTCGACCGACTTCATGGCTGCAGGTGCTGTTTTCAAGCTGTAGGCATAGTTAGTTCTCCGATTAATTTCTTCCGTAATGTTTGGGTTCGTAGCCTGTGGTCAGCTGGCGACCTGAATGGCGCCACTTCGGCTCTTTGTTGACCGTGCGGTTAGTCATCCCGCGCAAAGCCCTGATCATGCGGCCGTAGACCCCGATGATGCCGGAGGAGAGCGTCCCACCAGGCGGCTCATCCATAAAGGGCATGAACTTATCCGGGAAGCCCGGCATGGTGCAGCCAATACAGATACCACCGACATTCGGGCAACCGCCCACTCCATCCATCCAGCCGCGCTTGGTCACGTTACAGTTAACGACCGGACCCCAGCAACCGATTTTCACGAGACACTTAGGCGAACCATACTCATGGGCGAAATCACTTTGCTCATAGTAGCCGCCCCGATCGCAACCTTCGTGAACAGTCTTGCCAAAGAGCCACTGTGGGCGCAACTGGTCATCCAGAGGAATAATCGGGGCAAGACCAGCGACCTGATAGAGGAGATAGAGCAAGGTCTCCATCATGTTATCCGGCTGCACCGGACAACCCGGCACGTTCACGATCGGCAAACCGGCTTTGGAGCGCCAACCCCAGCCGAGATAGTCAGCGAGTCCCATCGCGCCGGTCGGGTTACCTTCCATGGCGTGAATGCCGCCGTAGGTCGCGCAAGTTCCGCAAGCGATGACCGCGGTCGCTTTCGGTGCGAGCCGGTCGATCCATTCGTTTGTCGTGATCGGCTGGCCTGTGTCGGGATCGGTGCCGAGGGCCGCCCAATAGCCTTCCGACTTGATATTCTCGTTAGGGATCGATCCTTCCATGACGAGAACGAATGGTTCCAGCTTACCCGCCGCGGCATCGAACCAATGCTGCATGAAATCATCGCCGCACTCGTAAGCGAGGACGGGATTGTGCAAATGGACTTTGGGCAATCCAGGAATGGCCCCGAGCAAGACGTCTTCGATACTGGGCAGGGACGCGGCCGTGATCGAAACCGAATCCCCATCGCAACTTAATCCTGTCGTCATCCAGACGACGTGGATTTCTTTGACCGCGGACTCCCGATGCTTGAAGGGCGTGTTTGCTGTACAGACGCAACTGAACGAAGGACAT
>CAVTUV010000011.1:0-91951 GCA_963737995.1 uncultured Verrucomicrobiae bacterium | reverse complement strand
GGCATCGCCGTTGAATACCGCGATGCCGATCTGGTCCTTCAGCTTCTCGACGAGCCGGGTGATCAACGTCGTCTTGCCCGAGCCGATCGCGCCCATGAAGTCGATGGCGGTGATGCCGTGCCGGTCGAGCAACGCACGATTTTCCTCGGCCAGCTTCGCGTTTGCCTCGAGCAGGCTGTGCTCGAGTTCGATGTCGTAGATTTCCTCGGGGACGCTTCGATACGGAATCATTGTGGGATCGACATCAAGAGTGACTGTCGTTCGCCAGGGTGAGTCGCGTGCTCATTGTTTCGCCAGGCCCATCAGCGCCGTCGGCGTGTGCATTTGCTTGAGCACTTTGCCGCCGCCGAGATACATGTGGACGCCGCAGGGCAGGCACGGATCGAAGCTGCGCACGGCGCGCATGATGTCGATGCCCTTGAATTTGTCCGGGCCGTTCTCCTCGAAGATCGGCGTGTTTTGCACCGCGTCCTCGTACGGGCCGGGCGTGCCGTAGATGTCGCGCGGATTGGCGTTCCACGGCGTCGGCGGATACGGATGATAGTTGGCGACCTTGCCGTTGCGGATGACGAGGTGATGCGACAGCACGCCGCGCACGGCTTCGTGGAATCCGCAGCCGATCGCTTCGTCCGGCACCTTGAACGGCGTGAAGGTCTGCGTCCGCCCGGCGTGAACTTCCTTCATCGCCTTTTCGACGAAATACAGCGCGCACGCCGGCGGCATAAGCCTGGAAGTAAGTGCGCGCGCGGTCGCGTTCGATGGCGTTGCTCCATTTCGGAATCTTCCATTCGAATTCGACTTCGGGTTTGAGCGCGGTTTTCGGCAGGCGGATTTTCGACGCTGTTGCCGGTCGCCTTCACGTAGCCGATGTCCACGAGGCTTCGCGAGCGCGGTTGACCAGAGCCGCGCAATCGGCCCGCCGCCGGTGTCGAGCGCGAGATGATCGCCGGTGCGCTTGTCGAACCAGCGCGGCGACATGACCCAGGTGTAGTTGCCGTTGAAGTCGCGCTTCTGCGGTTTGGGAATCGTGGTCTGGTTCCACGGATGCCGCTTGTCCACCGGATTGCCGAGCGGATCGTGTCTTGACGAACATCTCGCCGCTGTCGCCCAGTCCTCGTAATACGACGAGCCGAGCAGAATGCGGATGCCGAGGTTGATATCCACGAGGTTGGTGGTGACGAGCTTGCCGTCCACGACGATGCCGGGCGTGACGAACATCGCTTTGCCCCATTCGTCCATCGTCTTGTAGTTGTAATCGCAGACGTCCGGATCCTGGAACGAACCCCAGCAGCCGAGCAGCACGCGCCGTTGGCCGACCTCTTCGTAGCCGGGCAACGCCTCGTAGAAGAAATCGAAGAGATCGTCGTGCAGCGGCACGACACGTCTTCATGAACTCGATGTATTTCATCAGCCGCACGAGATAATCGGTGAACACCTGGATCGAAGGCACGGTGCCGACGCCGCCGGGATAGAGCGTGGATGGATGCACGTGGCGGCCTTCCATCAGGCAAAACATTTCGCGCGTGTAGCGGCTGACTTGCAGCGTCTCGCGATAGAACTCGCCTTCGAACGGATTGAGCGCGGTCATGATGTCGGCGATTGTGCGGTAGCCGTGATCCGTCGGCGTGCGGCGCTTCGGTCTTCGTGCGCCTTTTCCCAGACGCCGGGATTGGTTTCCTTCACCATCATCTCGCAGAAGTCCACGCCGACGAGGTTGTCCTGGAAAATGTTGTGGTCGAACATGTATTCGGCCGCCTCGCCGAGATTGATGATCCATTCGCCGAGCGGCGGCGGCTTGATGCCGTAGGCCATGTTCTGCGCATAGACCGAGCACGTCGCGTGATTGTCGCCGCAGATGCCGCAGATGCGGCTGGTGATGAAATGCGTGTCGCGCGGGTCCTTGTTCTTCATGAAGATGCTGTAGCCGCGGAAAATGGACGACGTGCTGTGGCACTCGACGACTTTCTTCGCGTCGAAATCAATCTTCGTGTAGATGCCGAGGCTGCCGACGATGCGGGTGATCGGATCCCACGACATCTCGACGATGTTGCCGGTTGGCGCGGAGTTCTTGGCTGGCTGGTGCGGTTAGGATGTCAGCCATATTATTCCTCCGGTTGAGTTAGTGATTTCGAAGTTCCAGTTAGTTGCGGCGTAGTGTCTCGGCTCGTAACCGGTCGTGAGTTCGGCGCGCGGATGCCGCCATTTCGGTTCCTTGTTCACGGCGCGGTTGGTGATGCCGCGCAGGGTACGGATGCACGCCGCCCTAGATCCCGACCACGCTTGGTGGAGAGCGCCGCGCCGGGCGGCTCGTCCATGAAAGGCATGAACTTGTCCGGAAATCCCGGCATCGTGCAGCCGATGCAAATGCCGCCGACGTTCGGGCAACCGCCGATGCCGTCCATCCAGCCGCGCTTGGTCACGTTGCAATTCACGACCGGACCCCAGCAGCCGATCTTCACCAGGCATTTGGGCGAGCCGTATTCGTGGGCGAAATCGCCCTGCTCGTAATAGCCGCCGCGGTCGCAACCTTCGTGGACCGTTTTTCCGAAAAGCCATGTCGGCCGCAGTTGCTCGTCGAGCGGAATGATCGGCGCGAGGCCCGCGACCTGATAAAGCAGATAGAGCAGCGTCTCCATCATGTTATCCGGCTGCACCGGACAACCCGGCACATTGACGATCGGCAGGCCGGCTTTGGATCGCCAATCCCAGCCGAGATAATCGGCCAGGCCCATCGCGCCGGTCGGATTGCCCTCCATCGCGTGAATGCCGCCGTAAGTGGCGCAGGTTCCGCAAGCGACGATGCCGCAGTGCTTTCGGCGCGAGCCGATCGATCCACTCGTTTGTCGTGATCGGCTGGCCGGTGTCGGGATCCGTGCCCATCGCGGCCCAGTAGCCTTCCTTCTTGATCTTCTCGTTCGGAACGGAGCCTTCCATCACGAGCACGAACGGGTCGAGCTTGCCTTCCGCCGCGTCGAACCAATACTTCATGAACTCGTCGCCCACTTCGTAGGCGATGACCGGATTGTGCACATGCACTTTCGGCAGCCCGGGAATGTTCCCCATGACCAGATCCTCGATGCTGGGCTGGGTCGCGGCGGTGATCGAAACTGAATCTCCGTCACAACCCAATCCCGTCGTCATCCAGATGACGTGAATTTCTTTTACCGCGCGACTCCCGATGCTTGAAGGGTGTGTTTGCTGCTACCATAGGTTTTTTCTCCTGGTCTGGCGCGGCCGGGACTCATTCCCGGTCGCGTCGCTCTTGTTTTAACTGCTGACTTACATACGTATAAAACTGTTGCTGAAATTGGGAAAGGCGATCAACTCACATGTCCGCAGACGGAGATAGCGCCGCAGCTCCGGAATCATCGGAAAGGAAGCTGATGATCGCGCACGAGGACGATCCCGCCCAACAATACTAGCCAACAAATTTCCGCTGTGTTCATAGTCGTCTGTCTTTCATTCGGTTTATTCAAGAAATCGTTTCACACTTGCGAATCGACTGTGGCGACCGCGTTTTCGGTCTCCATTAAAAATTTCGCGAATGAGCGACTCGATCATCTCGATCGCGGGCAGGACCGCGGCTTGAACTCTTTCGCTTAAACCCATCGCGCCTTCCTCGGACTCTCGAGCACCGCGGGCTCGCAGCCGACCACGCTTAACCATCCCGGATTTCCGCCTAACGAGCGGACCAGTTGCAGAACGCGAACCGGATTCATGCTATGAGCATTAACGGACTCGTCCGGAAGTTCGTCCAGTTTTTTTATGTCGGGTTCGATGAGGTAGACTGTGCCGGGCTCGTCTCCCTGCGGCGTCGCATCCACCAGAATGGTTGCGTCATAGTTATCCATGATGGCGTAGGCCAGGTCGTAACTTCGTAATTCCAAAGTCGATTACGCGGACTCCTTCCGGCAGCGGCCGGTGCGCCAACTGGCTCGCGACCTCACAACCGAAGGCGTCATCGCCGAAAAAAATATTCCCGATTCCGGCAACGAGAATTCTTTTCATGCGCCTTCTTTCACCGGTTCCACTTCATCGGTTGAATAAAAAAAACGATGCCCCGGCTGGCGCATCAGGCCGAGATCACGGCCTGGATCATCATCCAGCACCAGTGCAAGCTGCACCCCGCCTTCGAGATCTTGTTCAACCGCTTCGATCACCGCGATTTTTCCATCCAGCGCCATGTCCATCACGTCCGCGCGTTTCTTCGGACGAATGCGAACGCGGTCGCCCGCTTTCATTTCCATGCCGCCGATTGTGGCCGTCTCCAGCGGCTTGCTTGGATTGAAAAAATCTTCGTTCGAGGAACGCACGCTGCGCATCACGCCATGCATTTTGAGGAGATGATCGCTCGGCATGTTTTCGGTGCGTTCGAGAATCCTTCGCGCCTGTTCGTCGACCTGGCGCATCTCGATTTTTTCGGCATCGCTCATCGCCATGACGCGCAGGGTGAGAATTTCATCGATCTCGAGACCGTCGAATAAATCGCCCGGGCTCTCCGGCGCGATCTGCGGGTAATCGTAAAGAATGATGGGCGACGAGAGCATCGCGTCGCGCTCATTTTTGCTTTGCTCGCCGACGAGCACCGGCCAGGTGCCGATATTTTTGCAGGCCGCCGTCGCTTCCGCGTAAGCCGGCGGCGGATCGGTCAGCGAAAGCCATTCCCCGCCCTGCGGCGTGCAGGATGGTGTGGGTGGAGGTGAACGTGCGCATGATGATCGCGCTTTGGTTTTCCAGATCGTTAGGCGGAACGGGCGTGCGATTCAAAATGCGCACAGTGATTTTGAAAACCGTGTCGTCGATTGGTTCGGCGGAGACTTCGATCGCGCCGCGGACCGCATCCTGCCGGCGCACGAGAACGGCGTTGATCTTACCGTCGTCTCCGCGAATCGGTTCGACCGCGCGCGAGGCTGGAAACTCGAATTCGTGCACCGTCTGCCACGCTTCGCGCAACGGAAACGGCGGCACTTCCACCTTCTGCTCCACCACTTCCTGCCAGGTCTGGTAAAGCTGCTCGCCGACCCGGAAATCCGGCACCACCTCGAAATCTGGCGCTCCGTTCGCTGGCATCTCCGCGATCGGCGCGCGTAGCATGCCGACTTCGCGCGCCATCGGATGGAGAAAGCGGACGCTGATCTTCGACGACCGCGTCCTTCGATTCGTTGCGGACGAGGCATTCGGTCTGCATCGCGCACGGCTCGGCGCCGTGTTGCGGCGATGCTGTAATCCTCCGGATAAACGCGGCCGAAGGTAAAGCGCTCGCGATTTTTCTTCGAGGACGCGCGATAGGGATAAAGAATGTAGCCCTCGTAGAGAACCGCGTTCACGACTTTCTCGACGAGTGCAGTGTTCATGGGATTGGGGAGCGCACGCGACTCGCGTGCTGGCCAAGGCGACCCGCCTTGGCGAACTTTTCTCCTGCGAAATCACTGGTGATCACACAAAGCCCGAGGTCCCGAGAAAGTCCGTCGCGGCGAGTCGCCGCGACCGGCATGCGAGTCGCGTGCGCTCCCCGGATCCGCTCGTCACGCCTCCTCATTTGGCCTCGCCATTCCGCGGCAGCAATCGCGCGATCGTCTGGTCCCAATCGGCCAATCCTTCGCGCCGACGAAACGCGTAAAGGCGCTCGAACAAATCGCGCTCGAGCGAGAGCCACGCGGTGTTCGGATAATGCTGATCCATCATCCCCTGCCAGACGGAAATGGGCATCCGGTAGGTGCACTCCTTGTTCCAGGAAACCTGCTGGATCTGCAGACGGTCGTCTTCGCTCTGGTAAAAAATCGTGCCGCTGAAAAGAAAGAGCAGCGGGACCTCGCCCCCTTCGAGCGCATAAAAATATTTCGTCGCCGAGACGTTCAAATCGAAAGTGCAGGGCACCGACAAATTCTCCTCCGTGCGCTCGGCGAATGAGCGCACATTGACGCTGGCGTGCGTCCAGAGGCGGGCGCGCAAAGTTTGGCCCCAACGATCCGGGGTCCCGAAAAGTTCGCCCAGCTTTTCCTTCTCCTCCGGCGCGTAGGAACGCAGCGTCGGATGAATCTGGATCTGCGCCTGCAGCATGACGCTCTGCATCGTCTGTTCCTGCGGCTGGTTGGTGACCTCGAGTTTGAAATGCAGGAGCGGCACGATCCCGTAGTTGGCCGCTTCCACGCCGAGGATCTTGAAATCGAGATCAGGCATGATGCGGAAATGACGAAATCCGAAATCCGAAATCCGAAACAATGACCGAATGACGAATGACGAAATGAGCGCGTCTTTTTGGGGCTTCGGGCTTGGTCATTCGGATTTCATCATTGGTCCAACTGCTCATTTTCCCAGCCGCGCAAAAAATCCATTGATCGCCGTCCAGACTTCCTCGCCGCCGGAGAACCCGCGCCAATGCACGCGGATCAATCCGACCAGCTCAAAACAGACGTCGATCGGCGCGATGAAATATTCGCGCGTGTCGTGGATGCGATTTACGAGGAGCGTTTCCACATCCGGTTGCATCTCGCTCAGAACAGGATTGGCCGCGACCAGAGCTTCCCACGCGGTCAGCGGGAGGAGCGATTCCGTCGCTCCGGCCGGGCTCGGATAATAAGCCGCCATCTTTTTGTTAGGCGTATCGTAGAAAAAGAAGGCGAGGCTGATCGGGAGCGAAAGCCCTTCCCATTCCATGTCGGTCATCTGGAAATCCGGCAGGGCGCGCGCATCGCGCGGAATCAATTTGAATTTCCCGTCGATCACATTTTCAAAACGCAACGCGCACGGATCGCACGAGCAAACAATCCGCCGCGTCGCCATCTCGAGCAGGTGCCGATGGGCCGGGGCGAGCCGGATGCTGCAGAGCTCGCAATGCTCCACCTCGGGCGGCGGCGCCGCGCCATTATTTTTCGGCGCACCGGCGAAACGGCGCAAGTCGCGAAAGAGGAAGATATCATTCTTCAATTGTAGCCGGGGGCGCTGACCCCGGAGGCACTGGATCCAGCTCATGCTGCCGGGGTCAACGCCCCCGGCTACAGCGCACAGCGCGCCTTACGAGGGTTGCAGGTTCGGCATGTCGGGATGAATCGGCGCCCGGGCTTCCGGGTTAATGCCGGTCGCGTCCCGCGCCGTCGTGTAACTCTTCCCGCCTTCGCCGCGGCCGGCTTCCTTGCTGTCGAGAGCGAGTTCTTCGCCTTTCACGGTTCCGGGGATGTGGACTGGTTGTGGTGGTTTGTTCATATGTTTCCTCCTGCTTCTACGCTTTGTCCGTTCCCGTTCGGGAGTGGACAGTCAGTAAACTTTGGAGATGGAGCCGAACCATTGGCGGACGCCTTGGGTTGCTCATCCGGCAGCCCTTCGACGTCGAGCCCGGTCAGATCCGGAGCGGCGGCGTAGAGCGCCTCCTCAATCGAAAAGCGCAAGGTTAACCGCGAGGAAGGACACTCGTGACAATTGCCCTGCAGCTTCAGTTGCACCCGACCTTCCGGAGTCACGCCTAACAAATCCACGCTGCCACCGTGCAGACCGAGCCGCGGCTTCACCTCTTCGATCGCATTGCGCACCCGCGTTTCCAGATCGAGCGGATGCAGCCCGTGCAACAAGAGCAAACCGGAGACCAGCGAATCGCGACCGAGTTCATCGATCACCGCCGAACCGCCGACCCCCGAATCGTAAACCACGCTCAGGATTCGCTCGAGCCCGGTGCCATGGAGATCGAGCAAAGTTTGGATCAACTCGCGCGCCTGTTCGCGCATCGCGGAGTCGGGCGCGCTCTCCAGCGCCGCAATTAATTCCTCAACATGGCCGAGCCGTTTTTGGAATTCCTGGCTGCTGGTTTTGTCCATCGGTATCCCTTATCTCATCGCGCCTGGTCGTTTCCTCGGCTGCCGGAGAGCAAGGAATTAATTACGGCGATTCCTCGGGCGTGGCAATGTCTGATTGCAGATTCGTTAGGCGCGGGCGAACCCGGCCAGCGTCTCCCGGCCTAACGAATTGGGATGCCCGCCCGGCGCTTGATTTTCGGAGATTGGCACAAATGGCGCTTCCCCGTAGAGTGGCTTGACCAGGCGGCCCAGGATCGCCGAGCCTGTTTCCAATTCCGATCGAATCAATTTATGGCACATGTCGTTACTAATAAGTGTGTGAGTTGCAAATTCACCGATTGCGTAGTGGTCTGCCCGGTGGCTTGCTTCTACGAGTTGGAGGGTCAATTGGTCATTCACCCGGAGGAGTGCATCGATTGCATGGCCTGCGTGGATGAATGTCCGGTCCATGCCATTTACGCCGATGCGGACGTCCCGCCGGAGTTTGGAGCGGACATCGAATTCAACGCGGTCGAGGCCAGACAGGTGCAGGAATCGGGAAAGGGCGCGATCGAGACGAAGAAGGATCCCTTGCCCACTGCCGCTGCGCGGAAAGCGGAATTGGGTTACTGACCCCGTCGGTCAGGGGCCTAACGGGCCTGATCGTTCGCCAAACTCGTCCAGGGCCGCGCCCAATTTTTCCAGGCTGGCTTGCAACGCCGCCGTCTCGCCCCCGATGCCGAGGCGAAATGGCGCGGGGCTTCGAAGAAACGGCCGGGTACGACTGAAGTTTCGTATTTCTCGCGCAGCAGTCTAAAATTCCTCCGGATCGCCGTTAGGCAGGCGCGGAAACACGACCGAACCGGCCGGCGGACGCACGCACGCCAGATCGCTGCGCGACTCGAGAAAGGCGTCGAGCAGTGCGCGGTTCGCAGTCAGCAGCACACGTGCTCTCTCCCGAAACTGCGCCGGGTGATCAAGCGCCATCACCGACATCCGCTCGGCCGGATGAGCGACGGTCGAGGCGAAAAGATTGTTCAACCGCCAGATGCGCCGCGCCAGCTCCGGCGCGGCCAGGATCCAGCCGCAGCGCAGTTCGCTCAAACCGTAGGCTTTTGTCAGGCTGTTCGGAAAAAGGTTTTGCCTAACGAAAAGGCGGACGATGGAACAGCCTCGAACAACATCTCGAGATTAACTTCGTCGACCAGGACGCGCGCCCCGACCCGTTGCGCCAGCTCGCCGATCGCACGCGCAAGGTTTCGATCGGAATCAAGGCGCCGGTCGGGTTGTGCAAATTGGTCAGCACGATGAGTCGCGTTCTGGGTGTGATCGCCATCTTCATCTCGCCTAACGACATCGCGAAATCATCCCCGAAACGTCGTGACACCCGCCGGACCTGCGTGCCAAGGTATTGCGCCACGTCGAGCAGCAGTCCGCAGCCGCCGTCGGTGATTTCCGGCTCCCCGACGCGCCAGGGAAATTCCGGCAGCGCCACACTCGTTAAGCGACTGTTCGCAAAGTTGAAGCGCGCGGCGGAACGGGTCTTGGCCCATTCCATGTAAGGCGATCATTTTTTCTCTTCCGTCCGATTCATCGCCAGAGAAGGTAGATGGGAAAACCGACCAACGCGATGCCGAGCCCGATACACGACCGCAGCGGATCGTGCGCGAACGTGCTCGCCACAATCGCCCATTGTGCGGCGATGAAGAGCAGCGTCGTCCAGGGATGTCCCGGCACGCGAAAACTTGCCGGCGCGCGTTCCCGCCGCCGCAGCACGAAAAGACAGACGGCGGTCAGTCCGAAGAAAATGCAATCCATCGCGACGACGTAATTCACCACCTGCGCATAAGTGCCGGTGAGCGCGATCACGATTGCCCAGGCACCTTGCAACGCGATTGCCGCCATCGGCACGCGCGTGCTCGGATGCAGCCACGCTACCGCCGCGAAAGAAAACGCCGTCCTGCGCCATCGCGAAATAGACCCGCGGCGCGGTCAGCATGGATTGCGCGAGAAATCCGAAAGCTGAGAAAGCGATGCCCGCGGCGATCCACTGCGCGCCGCGGTTTCCGAGCAGCCCGCGCATGATCGCCGACGCCGGCGTGGTCGAGCCCGCCAATCCCGCCGGTCCAAGCGCGCGCAGGTAGACAAAATTCACCGACACATAGACCGCGATCACGCCCAGCACTCCAAGGATAAGCGCGCGCGGCAAAATCTTCTGCGCGTCGCGCACTTCGCCGCCGAGGAAACTCGACGTCTGCCAACCGCCGTAGGCAAACAAGACCGGCGTCATGGCTGCGCCAAACGCGATCCCGAGATGGAGCGACGGCGGCTGATCGAGCACGGGCCGCCATGCAATTTGCGACGAGCCGCCGCGCCAGAAAACGATCGCTTCCAGAGTCGCGATCGCGGCAATCGCGCTCAGCGTCATGATGGACTGAACCTGGCTGCCCGCCCGCACCCCGAGGCAGTTGATCGCGGTCAAGAGGGCGAGCGCGCCGGCCGCGACCAACGAATCGCTCATCGGCCATTGCGTCAGCTCGAGAAAATAGCGGGCGAATGTCACCGCCACCGCGGCCATGCCGCCGGTCTGGATGACCAGCAACAGGACCCAACCGTAAACGAAGGCCACCGCCGGATGGAGCGCCTCGCGCAGGTAAGCGTATTGGCCGCCCACCACCGGCATCCGCGCCGCCAACTCGGCGTAAACGAAAGCGCCGAGGAGCGCGATCAGCCCGCCCGCGATCCATGCGCCGAGGATCAAAGGCGAGGTATGGACTCCCTGTGCGACAATGTAGGGGTTGATAAAAATTCCAGCGCCGATGATGCCGCCCATCACGGCCATGGTTGTGCCGAAAAGCCCGAGCTGACGGGCGAGCTTCTGTTCTTCGTTAGGCAAGACTTTTTCCTTTTCAGCACTCATCGCCTGATAAATCCGGACCCGCGAAGCGAACCCATTAGCGGTGGACGGACTCGTAAGACTGGACAAACGGCAGACACAGATCGGTTCCCGTCAGCTCCGCGCGCAAAAGGCCACTACGCGCCGCTGCTTATCTCGATCAACGCGGCGCGGAGAACTCCGATGTCGATCGGCTTGATGAGGTGACGGGAGAATCCCGCGGCCTTGCTTTGCACGCGGTCGGAATCCATTCCGAAACCGCTGAGCGCGATACCGCGCAGGCCGTGATCCGCAGAAAGTTGGCGCATCAACTCAAGTCCGCTGCCATCGGGCAGGCCGAGGTCGCTGATGACGACATCGAGGGGAGCGCGGCGCATCTCTTTATTCGCCAGCCGAAGCGCGTCGGCGACGGTGTGCGCGGGCAGGACGTCGTGTCCCATGCGTCGAAGCAAACGGGTAAGGATCGCGGCGGTATCGACATGATCTTCCACGAGCAGAATGCGCAATGGACGTTGCATGATCGCAGCCAGTGTTGGCAGGGGGCTTGAAAGGGCCGGAGCGGGCGGAACGTCAGGAACGATCTGTTCCTCTTGCTCACAGCCATCAAATGGCAAAGTCAGAAGGAACGTTGCGCCGCGTCCCACTCCCGGGCTGGTCGCAGTGAGGGAGCCATGATGGGATTCGGCGATCGCTTTGCTGATGGCGAGCCCGAGGCCGATCCCCCCAAACTGTCGGGTGATTTTACGATCGCCCTGTTCGAACGCCTCGAAAACATGGTCGAGATGCGCGGGGTCAATTCCGATACCGGTGTCTTCAACTTCGATGGCTACAACTCCATCGTCCGGCGCCGGTTTGGCGTGGGCGCGAACCGTGATCGTGCCGTGATCCGGCGTAAACTTGATCGCGTTCTTGAGCAGGTTCCAAAGGATCTGGGTGATACGCGCGCTATCCGCGAGAATGCTGGCTTTCGCAGGGGCCGAATCGCGGACCAAATGCAAATGCTTGGCGTGCAGATCGGGCAGACAGGCGTTGATCGCGTCGTCGATCATGCGCTGGAGGCGCACTCGCTCGCATTGCAATTCCAGTTTCCCGCGCGCGACGCGAGTGAGGTCGAGCAAGTCATCGATCAAGCGCGCTTCCAACTCGACGTTGCGGCGCACGGTTTCCAAATCTTCGGCGAGCGCTTCGGGAATGGCCGCGTCTTCGCGCAAGCTGGAAAGAATCGCGAGCACCGGCGTGAGGGGCGTGCGCAATTCATGACTGAGCGCGGCGAGAAAAAGATCCTTCGCCCGGTTGGCATGCTCGGCGGACGCGCGCGCCTGTTGCTCGGCTTGATAAAGCCGCGCCGCATCCATCGCAGCGCCAGCCTGGGCCGCGACCCCGACGATGAGTTTTTCATCGCGCTCGGTGAAGACACCGGGCTTTTCATGACCGAAAAACAGACCTCCCAGCACTTCGCCCGAGCGCAAGATTACGGGCACGGCGAGATAACTGACGACCGGCAGATGCCCCTTGAGCATTCCATGATAAGGCTCGTTTTTTCCAAAGCGCGGATCCTGGCGCACGTCGTCGCAGCGGATCACGCCTTCGCCGCGAAAGGTCGGGCCAAACAAGCCGGTCGCGCGCGGCATCGGGAAATTCTCCAAGGCCTTCCGCGCCACGCCCGAAAACGCGTCGGGCATGTAGGAGGCGCTCCGCTCATCGGGGACGTTGTGAAAAAACGCGCCGAACTGAGCCCGGGTCACTCGGGTCCCGGCGTCGGTGATGATCTGCACAATTTTTCCCAGATCGAGTTCGGTCGAGATCGAGGTCGAGATTTCGTAGAGCCGCTCGGTGACCGCATACTCCTCCTGGAGCGCCTTTTCCTTCTGGCGCCGCTCCGTTACGTCGTGAAAAACCATAACCGCACCAATGATCTTGCCGGCCGCGTTCTTGATCGGCGCGGCACTATCTTCGATCGGAATCTCGGCGCCGTCGCGCCTAACGAGAACGGTGTCATTCGCCAGGCCGATGGCGGCGCCATCGTCGAGCGCGACCTGGATCGGGTTGCGCGCCGGGTTTCTCGTTTTTTCCTCGATCAGCCTGAGCACATCGATGATCGCGCGGCCGACGGCTTCCCCGGCCGGCCAGCCGGTGAGCTTTTCGGCGACCGGGTTAAGGAAAGTCACGCGACAATCGTTATCCGTCGCAATGACGGCGTCGCCAATGCTGCCAAGGGTGACGCTGAACCACTGCGTTTGCTCGCGCAGTTCGGCTTCCGCAGCGACCCGTTGCGTGATGTCGCGGAAGCTCCAGACGCGCCCGACATTGCGGTCTTCGATTTTTTGGATTTTGGAGGAACGCTCGATCACGCGCCCGTCGATTAACTGGAGGAGATCGTGAGTCTCGGGCGGGCGTTTCTGGTAGATTTTTTTCATCCGCGCCAGAAACGCGTGAGGGTCAGCAAAGAGGGGGCTCGTGATCTCGAGCAAAGTTTGATGCGAACCGGTCGCGAGCGCCGCCGGCGGGATCCGCCACATCTCGACGAAATTCTGGTTGTAGCTGGTCACCCGGGCGTCGTAGTCGGTCACGAGAATGCCGTCGGTGGTGGATTCGAGCGTGGCCCGCATCATGGCGAGCGAGTGCGCCAGCTCCTCCGTCTTGCGCTCCAGCTCCTGCTCCGCTCGTTTGCGCGCGAGGAGGACGGTGTTGGCGGTCTGGAGGGCCGCGGAGCGCAGCAACTCTTCTTCGTCGTGCGGTTGCACTAGCCGCCTCCGATCACTGCCGCGGCCAGCGCGGTGCCTTCGACCCGCGCCCTGATTTTGGCAAAGGCCGTCTCGCGACTGGTGGAAGTGTCATCGCTGAACGGGCAGAATCCGCAATCATCGGTGGTACCGAGTTGCTCGACCGGAATGTATTCAGCCGCTTCCAGGATCCGGTCCCGAATTTCCTGCGGAGTTTCGATCCGGGGATTGATTGGTGCGACCACGCCGACAAAGACGCGCTGCTCCGGCTTCAAATGTTGGCGTATGATCTTTAAGGCGCGGGTCCGATCCCTCTCCCCGGCCAGGGCGATGTAAAAAATTCCGGCATTGAGCTCGAACAGGCTGGGCAGAAGTTCAGCATAATCGACTTCCGCGCTGTGGGTCGAATCGCGGTCCGCGCCCGGGCAGGTGTGCACGCCAATGCGCCGGCGCTCTGCCGCTGTAAACCGCGCCAGAGCGAGATTATTCAACTCGATAAAGCTGTTCAAGAGCTCTCCCGAGGGGTCGATCTTGATCGCGAGCCGGCCTTCCGTGAAATCGATCTGGACGGCGTGCGCGTCTTTCGTCAGGCAGCGGCGCACTTCCTTTTCGTGCTCGCCCAGGAGATCGTCGATGAACTCTTCGCGCGAATAACCGGGGATTCCCGCCGCCGGATACATGAGGCTGAGCGCCGAAGGCGAGATCACCGCCTGCTTGACAGCCCGGTCGGTCAGGCGCTGCGCGAAAGCGAGGAAAATGTCGGCGGAGCGTCGATAGCGAAATGGACCACTCGTTAGGCGAGGCCAGCGTCGGGTATGGCTGACAAAGGGAAGCTTGAATCCATCCGGCGCCAGATTGGGCAGTCCCTCCACGCAGTAGGTGGCAAAGTTATGATACTTGCGCTGTTCCCCATCGGTGACCACAGGCGAGCCGGTTTCTTCAAAGCGCGCAATCGTGTCGCGGATCGCTTCCTCGTAAAGCGGGTCGAGGGCGGGATCATCGCAATCGCTTTGCGCGAGCGCTTCGACCAAACGAAGGGGCCGAGGAATACTGCCAATCGGCTCGGTCGGGATGGTCACTTAAGGGATACGGAATAGTTCCGTGCCGAGCATAGAAGGGCGGCCCGACCTGGCAAGGGCAGATCATCTGAAGGTTTTGGCCGCCTCGGCCATTTTCCACCTCAGTTCGAGCGAGGCCCCACGCGAGTTTCCGAAACGCACGACGCCGGCTACCCACACGCAAACAAAGCGTCCAGCATTGCCTGGCCGCTAATGCGATCGTTTCGTTTTCCTTTTCAGCGCTCCCGCAAATCTTGTCAGGCCTTCACGAATCTGGGCCGGGGTCCAGGCTGCGAAACCGAAGACGAGTGCCGGTTTTAGCTCAGCTTTGATACAAAAGTAAGAGAGCGAGACCGGGGTAATTCCAACTTCAGCGCCGACCTCGCGGAGCCAATCCAGCTCTTCGCCCCGCCGCAACCAAGCGACAAAGAGCAACCCGGTCTCCGGAATCTGAAGCTCGAAGTAATGGCCGAGTAACTTGTTAAATTCTTGGATGAAGAAGTCTCGCCGCGCGGCATAGAGTTTTCGCATGCGCTTAACGTGACTGAGAAAAAAACCCTCGTTCAGAAAGCGAGCGAGGGTCGCTTGATCGATCGGGGACGAGTGCTGGTCGATCGCGGCTCGCACCTTGGTCATCGGTTCGACCAGTTGCTCCGGAACGACCAGATATCCCAAGCGCAGAGCGGGATGGAGAATCTTGCTCACCGTGCCCGAATAAATCACCGCTCCGGAATTATCGAGTCCCTGGAGACAGGGTAGCGGCGGTCCGGCGAAGCGGAACTCTGAGTCATAGTCGTCCTCGAAAACGTAGGAATTGTTCGCGCGCGCAAATTCGATCAACGCTTTACGGCGCGCCACGCTCATCGTCACACCAAGAGGAAATTGGTGAGACGGTGTGACGTAGATGAGCCGAGGAGCGCGCTCGTTAGGCGAGCGAGTCAGCACGATCCCCTCCGCATCGACCGCTTTCGGAACGAGGCGGGCACCGGCGAGGGTGAACGTCCGGCGCGCCTGGTGATAAGCCGGATCCTCGATCCAGACCGCCTCGCCCTGATTAATCAGAGCCAGAGCACTGATCAGCATCGTCTGCTGAGTGGCGGCGGCCACGATCACCTGATCAGGGTGACAGCGAGCCGCGCGAAAATCGCACAAATAAGTAGCTATCGCCTTGCGCAGGTCCGCATCGCCCTGACTCGAAGCGTAGCGCAGGAGATGAGCGCCCTTTTTCGCGAGAATTTGCGCGCGCAATTTCTCCCAGGTGTCGATCGGAAACTCGTCGAACGCCGGCTGTCCCGGAATCAGCGTAACGCCCGGTGGTCCGGCGACGCCGACAGCGAGTTGTTCTCTGCGCCGGTGGTCGGGTATGGCCAGGGCGCGCTTCGAAAGGCGAGGCGCCCGCTCCAGTGGCGGAAACAACTCAGCCTTCGGCGCATACAAAAAGTTCTCGGGAAGAGGATTTGCCGCGAAGGTCCCAGAACCAACTTTGGACCGCACGTATCCTTCCGCATTAAGGCGGGAAAAAGCGAGCTTCACCGCCAGCCGCGAAATTCCCAGTTGGGCGGCAAGCGCGCGCGATGACGGGAGTCGCGCCGAGCTACCAGTGAAACGACCAATCCTCAGCTCTTCACGAATTCGATGATAAAGTTGAAGGTGGAGCGGTTCCGCTGCGCTGCGGTCGAGCCGAATCATATCGAAGGCGATGATCAACCGTCGGCGTATCCGGCGTGTGCGCGGTTTGAACCGCGATGCTCCGGACCCGACCTCATCTCCATTCTTCATACCGTGCGATAAACTTACCATAGGAAAGAAAAACTGCTGCCAGCCCCCACTTGGTCTGAAGGTCGCGTCCGCAAATGGTAACCCGAAGTCACACTCGAATCGTGAGTTAGCCGAGCCTCGCGCTGGCCACAATTAGGGCACTGCAACCTCAAGTTGTGATACAGAGTCGCTCTCTTGATCCTGGGCTCGCCGCGGCGAGCCCCTCCGGAGGGACGAGCTTCTCTCCGAGCCGTCGGCTCTACAGAGCCAGAGGCCGCTCGTCCAGTTTCTTTTGTTACAGTGCACTAGCACTAGCCGACCCGTAGCGGGCGCATGGATTGGCGAAGCGTCCGGCGGAGCACTGGTGCCGACGGACCTTGACCAAAGTCGTGTTTGCGTTCCCGGTGGCGGAAGGCGCTCGGCGTCATGCCGACGCGCCGCTCGAAGGCGCGGCAAAATACGTCGGGACTCTTGAAGCCAACACTTTCGGCGACGCTCTCAATCGTTGCGGACAGACCCAGGAGTCGACGCCGCGCCTCGCTCAGGCGCATTTCTTCCACAAAGGCCGCCGGCGCGCAGTTGAAGACCTCCCGAAAGAGTCGCCTGAAATGGCGCAGAGACATACCGGTGCGCTCCGCCAGAGCTACCACGGTAAGATCTTCGTCCAGATGCGCAACGATCCAGGCGGGAAGGTCGGAAAGTCGCTCGAATGGACCGCATTGGTAATCTGAGTCTGTGAAAGGTTCATCTGGGTCGCCCGGCGGTCGCAATCGCATGACCAGCTCGCGTGCAACCTTTTGCGCGATGACACTTCCGAAATCCTCCTGAATCAACGCGAGGGTCATTTCGATTCCGGCCGTGCCCCCCGCAGAGCTGTAAAACCGGTCATCCTTCACGAAGGAGGCGTTCTGACTCAACCTTAGCTTGGGAAAACGTTGTGCCAGATCGGGTGCGAAACGCCAGTGCGTGGCGACGAGGCGGCCGTCGAGCAAACCGCTTTGCGCGAGAGCGTAGACACCTGTCGCGACTGCGGCCATCCTGCGCGTGTGTTCCGCTCGCTCGACCAACCAGAGGGCGGCGCGGCGGTTCGTTTCGCCCCGCAGCAACCCCCGGCCACCAGGAACTATTATGGTGTCGAGAGGCCCCGCCGAGTCGATCGTGGCATCGGCCGTGAAGTAGAGGCCAGACTCTGTCACAACACGCTTACTCGTTAATCCGAGGATGATGGTCTTGTAACACTGCGCGTCCGCCCCTTGTCGACCCGAGTGGCGGGCCATGGCCAGCGCCTCGACCGGGCCCGTCAAATCGAGAGTCGCAAGACCGTCAAATGCCAGAATGCCGACCGTGCGCCAAGCCGGGCCGGTCTCCAGATCCGGCAGGGTGTTCGAAGACTCTTTCCAGGCACGCATTCACAAGGTAATGCGACACCTCCGATCGGCGCGCCAGACCCACTTGCTCTAAACCAATGACCCACTTTGGAAGAGCCAGGAGACTGAATATTCTCCTGGGCGCCGTTTCATGAAAAGATCAGACCTCGCGAACCTCGTAACAATGTCGCTTGACGCGCCCCGTCTCTCGACGGCTGATTTGACCAGCTAGCGGTAGCTTGATTTCCGTGCCGCCAGCGCAATCGGTAATCCAACCAGGAAAGCGTGCCCGGTTATCTCGATCAGAAAATAAGAGAGTCGAAAGGTCCCGGAACGAGCGGCCGAGAGTGGGATGACGATGTAATTCATCCCGAGGTAAGCGATCATGCCGAAGATCAAACCGCAAACGATCGGCCGCCTGAGTAAGACGGGCCATTTTAAGCTCGCCAGGTAGTAGACGGTTGCGATGCACAATCCAATCACACAATGCAGGAGCAGGCCGAGCAAATAAGTCGCAATGCCGCCGCTGAATGCGGCCCGCCCGATCAATCCGGAGGCAACGGATTGAAAAATTCGCAACTGTTTGACCCCCAGGATTTCCCCGTAAAAGATAATCGCAAAGAGAAAATCTCCGAGGGCGGCCGCCAGCCCGCCGTAGAGGATGCTGGTCAAAGCGCGCGGGCGCCTGGGCTGTCTTTGTATAAGAACGTTGTCGGTCATCATTTCCCCTCTTTCAGGCTTCTAAGGCAACTCCTTCCAACGGAGAGAAGGACTGCTGCAAGCGCCTGTGGGACTGTGTTCATGTTGGTGCCTCGCCGATTCAACCACGGCGGCCGAGTTTTCAGACTCGGCCGCCGCGTCAGTTGACCTATTTTCTCAGACCTGACGGTCAGAACTTCTTCGAGACCTCGAAGTAAAGGAAACGACCGTACGGATCGTAAATCGAAAGGTCCGTGTTGCTGTTCGCATTATCCACGGTGGGCGGCACGCGATCGAAGATATTGTTGCATCCTACCGCGACGGTCAATCCGTCAACCAGACGGCTGAAGGAGTCAACGGTCTTTTCGGGAGCTGCGACACTGCTTGCTCCCGCGACCATACCCTTGGAATCTTTCTCATTCTTCGAGTAAGACTGTGGGACGGCCGCAGGCTTTGCCCGGAACTCATATTGCAGCCGGGTGTCGAAGGTGAGGTAATCGCCGATCTTCTGGAACGTAAACTGATCTTCCCGTTCTGGATCGCGGCCGGCTGCGTTATCCAACCCCGGGATATAGTTCATGTTTACGGCAATGCTCGCTCCTTCATAGGAGTAACGGCTCAGAGCAGTTATCCTGTAGTTCGGGGTCGCCCCCACTGCTTCCGCCCCGTCGAGCCCATTGATGTTAAAGTAGTCGGAGGTCGGAGCAGTCTTTAATTCATTTAAGGTGAACATAACCGCGTTGACCCCGAATTCCGCTTGCCCGTATTTGTGCAGGTCAAGGTTGTAGTTCGCGCTAAAGTCAAAACCCTCCAGATGTTGGCCGCCGATGTTTTGCAGCGGATCATTGTAAAAGACCGAGGCAAGATTGCCGTTCAACTGACCCGGCCCCGTCACTGGAACCGCCCCGGGCTGGCCCGGAAAGTTGTTGAAAGCCACTTGATTGATGAAGGGCGAAGCCGTTCCCAGGTTGTCCACGCTGTTCAGGATGAGGTTCCCTCCCAGCGCGGCGACAATTCCTAATTGCAGGGTCCGGAAGTAATCCGCTGTAACGGTCAATCCTGGAATATAACTCGGGCTGTCCGCTACTGCCGGCGGTGTAGGATTCGGCCTTGGATGGGACCAGATTAGGATTGGTCAGGGCCTGGACCTGCGCCTGGTCGCCTCCTAAACTCCCAATGGGAGCAGAAAAGCCGGTAGCGGTCGGCCCGAAAAGTTGAAACAAGGTCGGAGCGACAAAGGAATTTGAGTAGGTCGCACGAAGAGTCAGGTCCTTGATTGGCTGATAACGGAGCGTCACTTTCGGAACTTTTGCGTCTTCGCTGACCCCGTCGTAGTGGTCAAAACGCCCAGCCAGGTCCAGGTCCAGACTGTAGGCGCCGGGAATGTTCATCTGCGGGCCAATAATCGGGACGCTAATTTCGGCGTAGGCAGACTTGACGGCCCGGCCGGCATTGATGTCCTGTACCGGCACCGAGCCAACGAAAATTTCGGGCGAGTCTTGCAGCTTGAATCCTTCCTGGCGGTATTCGCCGCCGAAGGACACACCGAGATCGCCGCCCGGGAGATGGAACGGAAACCCAGTGACCTTTGCATCAAAGACCTCCTGATAGGACGTCTGGCTCCGGATGTTCGACTTAAAGATCGTGTTAAACTGAGCGCCGGTGAGCTGCCCGGGGCCGGTGCCGACGGGGTTGCGGGCGAAGAAGTCCAGCGGCGGGATTGGATTGCCATTAAAATCCACCGCCGTGCCGGCGATCAGGGCGTTGAGCTGCGTGCCGTCGACCAGATTGGCGTTAACGAAGTCGATCTGATCGTTGCTATAGTAGCCCGCTGCTTCGATCGTCCAATCCTTCGCAAGCTGCGATCGCAAGCCGCCGAGGATTCGATAAAAGCTTGAGTCATTTGTAAACCTGCGAGGCTTGTTTTGGTAGCGATTATTGGCAAAGAGACGGAAGTCTCCGCCCAGGGTATTAGAGTCAATCGAGAGCTGGAACGGGTTAAAGGGAGCGGGCGCGCCCCGGTCTTCCGGGATGAGGTTTCCGGTGTTGGGATCAACCCGTTGCGAACCCAGGATGATGACTCCCGTCCCGTTGCTCAGCGGTTGACCATTCAAAAAGCTCTCGTTGTGGTTCTTGGCATAGAGGAAGTTGGAAAAGAATTCCAGTTGCTTGCCAAAGATCTGATGTTCGACGGAGGCGTAGGCGTCGGTGTTGGAAATATCCAGCGTGCTCGTAGGAAGCTTCGACAAGTCGAAGGCCAGGAACGTAGGAGAGAATGGGACGTTGTCATAGGCCTGGGGAATTTGTGCATATTGGCCTTGATTGGCCGTGCCAGGGATTGGCGGTGCGATTGACCCGGGCGTAACGCCCGGCGCCTCAAAGGGCGAATTCAACCCCGGCTTGAGGATGTAGAAATTGGCGCCGCCACCCAGGTTGTCTCGGCCGCCGCCGGGAAAGGTTGTGGTCGCGTTAATGAAAGGCTGCGAATAGCCCCGCTCACGTTGGAAAAGAGGATCAATCTCAAAATACTGGAAGCCGACCGTGATGTGCGTGGTCTCGTTGCCGACCCCCGCGATCGCGCTCATCCTTCGTTCGGAGACCGCGCTCGAAGGCGTGAACCCGTAGCGAGCGTCGATCTCCACGCCTTCAAAGTCTTTCTTGAGGAAGATGTTGATGACACCACCGACCGCCTCCGAGCCGTAAAGAGCGGATGCGCCATCCTTCAAGACTTCAATCCGGCTGACCAATGAAGTCGGGAAAATGCTGACATCGGTGAAGGCCAATCCACCAGCGCCGATGGCGGCGGAGTCGGCAATGCGCCGGCCTTCGAATAGGACCAGGTCGGCAACCCTCGGAGCGAGACAACCGACCCGCCTTGGGTCGCGCCACTCGCGATATTCGCATTTGAGCTACCCACGTTGCCAGCCCCGACAAAATCCGAATTTCGCTTTTGCAGGATTTGTAGGACGTCGGGGACACCGCCCGAAACTTTGATGTCCTGAGTCGTGACCGTATCAAGAGGCGAAGCCAGTACCTCTTCGGCCGTAGGAATATTCGACCCGGTGACGACGATGCGTTCGGCGGTTGATTCGGTCCCGGGCGCTTGAGCAAAGACGCTCGTGCTAAGAAGGGAAGCGCATCCAATGCTGCCGACGATGGCCGCACGGCGGAATCCAGGTCTGCTGAATAAGGTTCTGATCATTAGTTTCTCCATTTGGTGTTTGGTTAGGTTTCGAGACATAGCTATAGGGGCAACGCCAATTGAGCGTGAGGCCGTAAATCCGATCTTTCCGGCCAGCGCGATTTTCTGCTTACGAACGCGGCCAAGGTGATTCGCCGCTGTGGAACGGATTCAACCGTGACTGGGGCCCAGATCAGGCCGATAATCTTTGAACGCGACCAGCCGTCCGATTGTCGCCCCAGTCTAACGCCTAACGAACATTAGCGTCCGACTAATTCAAAGTCTTTGGTCGCTAAGCGGTCGGGGCGGAGTCTGGGTGTGGTTCCGAAACGTCGCGCAAAAGCGCGCCGAAAAGCGTTGGCGTCGGTAAATCCGACCGAGGCAGCCACGCTCCGCAACGTCTTGTGACGCGAAGCAAGGCGGCGCTGGGCTTCGTTCAGGCGCAGGTTCTCGACAAAATCGCCCGGGGTCGCCCCAAAGACACTCTTGAACGCCCGGGTAAAATGCGAAGGACACATCCCGGCCCGTCGCGCCAGCATCTCCACCGTCAGAGATTGATCGAGATTGCGCATGATCCAGGGAACAAGGTGGCCGAGGCGATCGGTCGACTGGCTCCCGCAGTCGAGCCGGTCCGGCGATTCGTTAGGCTGCGCCGCTGGGAGAAGATGGGTCATGAGGTTGCGACCAACCGATTGTGCCACCTGCTGGCCGTAGTCTTCAGCGATGAGCGCGGAAGCAAGACCGATCCCGGCGGTGAGCCCGGCGGAGGTATAAAATGGACCGTCCTTGACCAGCGAACGTTTGTGACCAACGCGCAACGCAGGGTAACGTTCCTGCAGCAACCGGCTGCAACGCCAATGCGTGGTAACCTCGCGGCCATCGAGCAGGCCGGTTGGCGCGAGGGCATAAATGCCGGAACAGATCGAAGCGATGCGCCGGGTTTCGGAGAAGCGCTGCAGGATCCATTCCGCCAGCCGGTCCTGCACCTGAGGCCGGCGCACTCCATCGCCGCCTGCGACGATGATCGTATCGAGCGGAGGCGCGGTCGCCAGGGACTTCTGCGGCTGGAATGTGATCCCAGCTTCAGAAACGAACGGCGCGTTCGTTAGGCCCAGGATCCAGACTTTGTAGCAGCAAACACGACCACCGAATCCGTCATCCAACGCGGCGCTCGCCAAGGCGTCGGCTGCGCTGGTAAGATGCGTGGCCGTTGCCCCATCGAAGCCAATCAGACCGATTGCTATTGGACTCATAGGCGGAGATCACCACGATGCGACGGACTGGCAGCCAGCGTGAGGCCAATAAGGCGATGATCCGGGCCATGCCTGAAGATCCTGGCCCGGATGCATAATGGGGATTTACGAACGCCGGTTCGAAGCTAATTTACGCGGGAAAATGCCGAAGTAGCTCAGTGGTAGAGCAACGGTTTCGTAAACCGTAGGTCGCGGGTTCAATCCCCGCCTTCGGCTCCACTTCCCTGCAATCCGGGTTGGGTTTCGCGCGATGGAGAGGGGCGGGGTGGAAACAATCGAGCAGCGCCTGCGCGCGGGGCCGCGGGTCGATCCCACCGCGCACGTCGCGCCCAACGCCACGATCATCGGCGAGGTGTCGTTAGGCGCGGAAGCAAGTGTCTGGTACGGCGCCCTGCTCCGAGGCGACATCAATCGAATCGAGATCGGCCCGCTTAGCAACCTTCAGGATCATTGGGGCCCACGCGCTCGTGACCGCGCGCATGAATGTGCCGTCAGGTTCTCTCGTGCTCGGTTCACCGGGAAAAATCGTCCGGCAACTGAGCCACGCCGAACAAGCCGGCATCGCGCATTGGGCGAGGAAATACGTGGAGACGGCGAAGCGATATCGCGCAGCGGGAGAGGAGCGGTGACGACGTCCCGGTCATTTCTTGTGGCAGACGAATGAGCTTCTTCGGCCGCCGTTATTGCATTTGCTTATGGGCTGGGCATTCTATCTTTTGGAACACCAATCGAAAAGTCCCTGTGAAATGAAACGTTTTCTTTTTGTCGGCTTCGCTTTGACCTTGCTCACCGCCGCGACGACGCAGGCGGCCACCACTTGGATTCAGCTTTTCCCTGCCGCCTCGCCGTCTGTGCGCTCCTATCCGGCGATGACCTACGATCCGGCGAGTAACATGGTGGTGCTATTTGGGGGCTTTGGCGGCAGCGGCTATTTGAACGATACCTGGACGTTTGATGGCACTACCTGGACGAAAGTCGAGACCGCCAGCGCGCCTGGCCCGCGCACCAATGCGCAAATGGCCTACGACCGCCGCGCGCGGAAGGTGGTTCTCTTCGGTGGCTACGACGGGAGCCATGACTTGGGCGATACGTGGCTCTGGGACAGCCGGACCTCTACCTGGACACAGGCCACGCCGGCTCATTCTCCCGCGGCGGTTACGGGTCCCATGGTCTTCACCGACCTCAGCGGTCGCGTGGACGAGTTTGGCGGATTCTCCGGTAACCTCTACGAGGGAACCATGTGGCAATGGAGTGGTTCGGATTGGAGAAAGTTGCGTTTATCCGAGTTGCCTTTCGCGCGATCGTCGTCCGCGGTGGGAGTGAATTACCGGGCCAGGCAAATTGTCCTCTACGGCGGCCTGGGCGATGTCAACCCAATCAACACCTGGACCTATGATGGCACGACCTGGACGATGGAATCTCCCGCCAATCAACCGCTCACGGTTTATGCAGCTTCCGCAGCGTTCGAACCTAATCTGAATACCGTGATTCTCTTCGGAGGAGCCAACGGCGGCATCGATCAGAACTCCACCTGGTCGTGGACCGGTTCCAATTGGGAGCAAGTATTCACCTCGCAATCGCCGCCAAAGCGCGAAGGCGCCGGTATGGTCTATGATCCCGCGCTCGGTCACATCATCTTGTTCGGCGGACAAAATCACGAGGTGCCGATGAACGATACCTGGGAACTCTCACCCTAGGAAGAAGAGCGATCCTCGGACGAAAGCCGCCGCGCTCCGTGCCGATGGTGCCCTTCGGCTTTACCCGAGTTGCCGATGATTGCGTGGAAGGGTACCTTCGGGGTAACGGATCTGTTACCGGAAGTCTCTTTGCAATTGTGGTCTGTCCAAGCAGAATCAGGGCATGACCAATCCCGGATTTTGTCGTCGACCAGGTATCGTTTTCTTTCCCAACGATTCTCGGGACGTTCGTAGGCGAACCAATCTTTTTTGGTTCTCGGCGCTGGCTGCGCCCCTCAGGCTTATCCTGATCCCCTTGAGGTTCTTTTACGCATTCAGCTTTGCCGGATTGGCCGTCATGATATGGGAAGCGAACGTAGTGCCGGCGAAGGCCGCCATCGGACCGGCCGGCGTCATCGTGCAGGGTGCGTTTGGAGGGACGATCTTCGGTTTCGATATTGATCCAAACGGCACCGAGGGAGTCTCAAGCGAGTCCAAGTTCATGCCGGACGGCACCCTCCTGTCAGCGGTCGAGACCTTCGATCAAGCCACGGGCCAGATTCTCGCGGTGGTGTCGGCGACGCGCCGGCATGACGACTTCGTCACGCTCGGAGTGGTGGGCAACGCCGTCGGCCTGATCGAGCGCGAACATCCGCTGGGACTCTTTCACGTTCAGCGCACTTTTTCTATTATCGATCCCCTTTCCTCAAACATGGTTACCGGCCGCTGGACTCCGCCCCTTGGCCGGAAACAGAACATCGACCAGGTCAGGACCGACGCGGGAACTTCGGAAGTCGCCGTCCTCGCGATCGATTTCAGCGGTCACGGTAACACGACCGTCTTCACCTCCGATGTCGGGGCAAACACTTTCGGGCCAGCCTTCGAACTGATCGATCCTGATTTCAACTTCGAGCTTCCTCCGGTGATGGCATTCGACAGCAAAACGAACCAGGCCATCCTGGGGCACAACGCGCGTTCGCCGTTCATTGTCCCGCCCCAGATCGGTTTTCTCGATCTCGCCACGGGCGCGTTCACAAAGTTCGCCGGCAAAGGCCTCGGCCTGATCAACGGCATCGCGGTTGATTCCGAGGATGGCATCCTGTGCACGACCGTCTCGTTCGTCCCGACCGTGCAATTTTACGATTTGGCCACGCGCAAGGGTTTCAGCGTGAGGCTACCCCAGGCGTCAGATTCCCTCAACCGAGGACAGGAGGTCGTCTTCGACCCCGTGAACAAATTATTTCTCGTCGCTCAGGAATTCACGAGCACGGGGTCGAGTGGAAGCAGCATTCAGGTGTTTGATACCTCGGGCCATTTGGTCGAGTCGATTGATGATCTGAATTTCGCCAATCCCGCCCGGGTGGTCCCGGGACGCATCGCGCTGAATCCAGCTCTAAGGACCGGCTACGTTGAAGGGCCCCACCCCGGGGAAAGCCTTCAATCCTTCAACTACTGAGCGAGGCGCCCGACTCGCGGCCATGCCAGCGAAGGGCCAGGGCGCGGGCTCGGATTTCCAGCAGTTGCGCCGTGTTGCGGTAACCGGGGCTCGCGTCATCCACGGTGGCGATGTCGTCGAAAAGCAGTCGCACCTCCGGATCCTCCGTCGCCGTGCCGACGATCGCGTAGACAGGCTTTCGCAGTTCGCGCGCCATCCGCGCCAGGCCGACGGGTGCTTTTCCCGCGAGCGTCTGGCGATCGAGTTTTCCTTCGCCGGTAATGACAATGTCAGCCCGCTCGATTTTCGCGCGCAGATCGATCGCTTCGGCCACCACGTCGAAACCGGATTGCACCGCCGCACCGCAGAAGGTGAGAAGCCCAAATCCGAGGCCGCCGGCCGCGCCAGCGCCGGGACTCTCTCGGTCATCGCGAGCAAAGGTAAGCGCCGCAACTTCCGCCAGACGCGACAAGGCGCGCTCAAGGATTTCGATTTGTTCCGGGGTTGCTCCTTTTTGCGCTCCGAAGGTGCGGGTTGCGCCGTGCTCGCCGAGCAACGGGTTGCGCACATCGCAAGCGGCCGTGATGCGGGGAAGCGACAATTCGTTAGGGGAAATGATCTGGGCCAGATCCGCCAGCTCGGAGACCGGACCAGTGAGGGCGCGGCCGTCATCACCGAGGAAGCGAAAACCGAGGGCGCGGGCCAGGCCAAAACCGCCGTCATTAGTTGCGCTGCCCCCGAGGCCGATGATGATTTCGACTGCTCTCCGGGCCGTGGCGCTGGCCAGCATCTCGCCCACCCCGAAGGTAGAGGCGCGCAGCGGATTACGTTCGTCAGGCGCGAGCTGTGCGAGCCCGGCGGCGGCGCTCATTTCCATAACGGCGAGACGGGGTGCCGCCAGCCACCCATAACGAGCGGGCCGAACGCGACCGAGCGCGTCATGCGCCGGGCAATTGACCCACTCCCCGCCGCGCGCCTGGCAGATGGCCTCGGCCGTGCCTTCGCCGCCATCGGCCAGAGGGACGATCTCGAGGTCTGCTTCAGGCAAGGCTGCCTCTAATCCCCGCGCGATCGCTTCGCCGATGGCGCGCGCCCCTAACGAGCCTTTGAATTTGTCTGGCGCAATCAGAATCCGCATCGCGCCATTCTCGCCTCCTATTCCAAAATCGGAAGCCGCGAAATTTGCGACGGGCGTTGCGCGCGTTGAGGGTAACGGGCAACGAACGCCACAACTCTCATTTCTTGATGTATTCCACCAAAGCCTACGCTGCCCACTCGCAGAGCACGCCGCTCGCTCCTTTTTCCTTTGAACGGCGCGATCCCGCACCTAACGACGTCCAGATTGGGATCCTTTTTTGCGGGGTTTGCCATTCCGACCTGCACATCGCCCGCAACGAATGGGGCGGCGGCACCATTTACCCCTGTGTGCCGGGACATGAAATTGTCGGGCGCGTGGTCAAGGTCGGGAAGGATGTTAAGAAATTTCGCGAAGGCGATCGGGCGGCCGTCGGATGCCTGGTCGATTCCTGTCGCACCTGTTCGAGCTGCAAAGACGATCTCGAGCAGTTTTGTGAGAACGGAATGACTTTGACCTATAACAGTGCGGACCCGCACACCGGCGGAATTACCTACGGCGGCTATTCGAAAAGCATCGTGGTGGACCAGAATTTCGTCCTCCGAATCTCGGACAAACTCGACCTGGCGGCCAGCGCGCCGCTCTTGTGCGCCGGGATCACGACCTATTCGCCGCTGCGCTTGCGCAAGATCGGCAAAGGCCACAAGATCGGAGTCGTCGGGCTCGGCGGGCTCGGACATATGGCGGTCAAATTTAGCCACGCCTTTGGAGCGCACGTGGCGCTCTTCACAACTTCACCCAACAAAGCGAAAGACGCGCTCCGTCTCGGTGCCGACGAAGTCATCCTCTCGAAGGACGAAACGCAGATGGAAGCGCACGCCCGCAGTTTCGACTTCATTATCGATACCGTCTCCGCGCAACACGACCTCAACGCCTACATGGCGCTTCTGAAACGTGACGGCACTTTGACCCTCGTCGGCATCCCGCCGAACCCGGTGCCGCTCGCAGCCTTCAACTTGATCGCACCGCGCCGTCAGCTCACCGGATCGCTTATCGGCGGCGTCGCCGAGACGCAGGAGATGCTCGATTTCTGTGCCGAACACGGGATCACCTCCGACATCGAAATGATCCGGATGGACCAGATCAACGAAGCGTATGAACGGATGCTGAAGCAGGACGTGAAGTATCGTTTCGTGATCGACCTGGCGTCGTTAGGCTAGCCTGACGACGTGGGCCGATAACGACAAACATGAAAATTCCCTATTTCGAAATCGCGGCTTTCGCCAAACGCGCTTTCGCGGGCAATCCGGCCGGCGTTTGTCTCCTCGAGGAATGGCTGCGAGGACGCGCGGCTGCAGGCGATCGCGGCGGAAAACAATCTGGCGGAGACGGCCTTCGTCGTCCCGCGCGGCGAGCATTTCGACCTGCGCTGGATGACGCCGACGGTGGAAGTGGATCTTTGCGGACACGCCACCCTCGCCTCGGCCCATGTGCTTTTTCATCATCGCGGCTACGCCGAGGACGTCGGTGCGTTTCCAAAGCAAGAGCGGCGAGCTGACGGTGACGCGGGACGGGGAACGGTTGGTGCTCGATTTCCCTTCGCTGCCGGCGGAGGCGGTCAGCCTGCCTAACGAATTGGCGGCGGCGCTCGGCGCGCGACCCGGAACAGCTTCTGCAAGGCCGCGATTACATCGCGATCTTTCCGTCGCAGCAGGAGGTCGCCGCGATCAAACCCGACTTGCAGCGAGTCGCGGAATTGGATGCGCAAGGCGTCGTCGTGACCGCGCCGGGGACGATTGCGATTTCGTCTCGCGCTACTTCGCGCCTGCCGCCGGCATTCCGGAAGATCCGGTGACCGGTTCGACCCATTGCACGCTGATTCCCTACTGGTCGCAACGCCTCGGGAAGAAAGAACTCTTCGCCCGCCAGATCTCCCCGCGCGGCGGCGAACTCTTCTGCGGCGATCGCGGCGAGCGCGTCTCGATCGGCGGCGAAGCCGTCACCTACGTCGAGGGTAATATCCAGCTCGTCTAGCCTAACGAGACCTGGTCTCGTCGCCTTTCGCTTCCGGTTGAGCGCGCCAACATGATCGCAGCGGCGCAATGCTGCTCCGGGAGCGGTCGCGCCTCGGACAAGCTCGGCCGCGAGAACGTCAATCTTTTCCGAGGTCTTGGCCCTCGGCCTCGAACTCTTCCATCGGCGGGCAGGTGCAGAAGAGGTTGCGATCGCCGTAGACGCTGTCGATGCGCGCGACCGCCGGCCAGAATTTTTGCCCACGCGTCCAGTCGGCCGGATAGGCGGCTTGCTCGCGCGAATAGGGATGGTCCCAGTTGTCGGCGGTGACTTGCTCGGCGGTGTGCGGCGCGTTCTTGAGCAGATTGTTCTTCGGATCGGCTCGCCGGTGCCGAATCGCGTCGATTTCGGCCCGAATCGCGATCATCGCGTCGCAGAAACGATCGAGTTCGTGCTTCGGTTCGCTTTCGGTCGGCTCGATCATGACCGTGCCGGGGACCGGCCAGGAAACCGTCGGCGCGTGAAAGCCGTAATCCATCAGCCGCTTGGCCACGTCTTCGACTTCGACGCCCGCGCTCTTGCAGGGGCGCAGGTCGAGGATGCATTCGTGCGCGACGAGGCCGTGTTTGCCTTTGAAGAGAACGGGAAAATGCGGGTCGAGCCGTTTCGCGATGTAATTGGCGTTCAGGATCGCGACCTCGGTCGCTTTCGTTAGGCCGGCGGCGCCCATCATGCGGATGTACATCCAGGAAATCGTCAGGATGCTGGCGCTGCCGTACGGCGCGGCAGCGACCGGGCCGGTCGAGCTTAAGGTCGCTGGCTGATCGATTGAGGATGGAGAGCGCCGGGCAGAAATTTGGCGAGATGTTTTGCCACGCCGATCGGTCCGACGCCGGGACCGCCGCCGCCGTGCGGAATGCAAAACGTCTTGTGCAGATTGAGATGGCAAACGTCCGCGCCGATGTCGCCGGGACGGCAGAGCCCGACCTGCGCGTTCATGTTCGCGCCGTCCATGTAAACCTGGCCGCCGTGCTCGTGCACGATGTCGCAAATTTCGCGGATGGTGGTTTCGAAAACGCCGTGCGTGGACGGATAGGTCACCATGAGCGCGGCCAGATCCTTGCCGTGTGCGTCGGCTTTGGCGCGCAGATCGGCCAGATCGATATCGCCGTCTTCGAGACAGCGCACCGGGACGACTCGGAAACCGGCCATGACCGCGCTGGCCGGGTTGGTGCCGTGGGCGGAGGTGGGGATGATGCAGACGTTGCGGTGCGCTTCGCCGCGCGCCGCGTGATAACCGCGGATGGCGAGCAGCCCGGCGTATTCGCCCTGCGAACCGGCGTTCGGTTGCAGCGAGACGGCGGCGAACCCGGTGATCTCGGCCAGCCAGCCCTCGAGTTGCTCGCACATCGCCCGATAGCCGGCCGTCTGATCGTCAGGCGCGAACGGATGGATGCGGGCAAACTCCGGCCAGGAGACCGGAAACATCTCCGCCGTGGCGTTCAGCTTCATCGTGCAGGAGCCGAGCGGAATCATGGAGTGGCAGAGCGAGAGGTCGCGCGCCTCGAGCCGGCGCAGGTAGCGCAGCATCTCGGTTTCGCTGTGGTGAGTGTTGAAGACCGGGTGGGTCAGGAAATGCGGATTTCCGATTCTCGATCTTCGACTCGCGACAGGCCGGCGGTCGACGCCGGGAAGGACGGCGCGATTCTCGCCGAAGATGCCGAGGAGCATTTCGACGTCGTCCGGCGTGGTCGTTTCGTCGAGGGAAATGCCGATGCTGTGCGGTCCGAGCGCGCGCAGGTTGCAGTTGCGCTGCAGGCCGCGGCGCAGGAATTCGGCGCTGCTCTTTTTCCCGAGATCGACCCGGACGGTGTCGAAGAAATCGTCATGCGCGAGGCCGTAACCGAGCAGCTCGAGGCCATCGGCGAGGCGGCAGGTGAGCTCGTGAACGCGCCGGGCGATTTTGCGCAGGCCGTCGGGCCCGTGATAGACGGCATACATCGAGGCCATGACGGCGAGCAGGACCTGCGCAGTGCAGATGTTGCTCGTCGCTTTGTCGCGGCGGATGTGCTGCTCGCGCGTTTGCAGGGCGAGGCGATAGGCGGGGCGCCCGGCGGCATCGTGCGAAACGCCGACCAATCGGCCCGGCATGTGGCGCTTGTATTGCGTCGCGCGTCGCGAAATAAGCGGCGTGCGGTCCGCCGAAGCCTAGCGGAACGCCGAAACGTTGGGTGCTGCCGACGGCGACGTCGGCGCCCATTTCGCCCGGCGGACGGAAGAGGGTGAGCGCGAGAATATCGGCCGCGACAATGGCGAGCGCGCCGGCCTCGTGCGCGGATTTGATGAAGGGCTCGTAGTCGATGATCGCGCCGTCGGTGGTCGGATATTGCAGGAGAACGCCGAAGACTTTGTCGTTAGGCCGGAAGGTCGCGGCGTCGCCGATGCACGACCTCGATGCCTAACGGCCGGGCCCGGGTTTGCACGACTTCGATCGTTTGCGGATGGCACCTTTCGGAAACAAAAAAAGTGTCGCGTCCGGCTGACGACGGCGTGACAGAGCGCCATCGCTTCGGCCGCGGCGGTCGCTTCGTCGAGGAGCGAGGCGTTGGCGATGTCGAGCGCGGTCAGGTCGGTCACCATCGTCTGGAAATTGAGCAGCGCCTCGAGGCGGCCTTGCGCGATCTCGGCCTGGTAGGGCGTGTAGGCGGTGTACCAACCGGGATTTTCGAGGATGTTGCGCTGGATGACCGGCGGGACGACGCAGTCGGAATAGCCCGCGCCGATGAAGTTGCGCACGACTTTGTTTTGCTGCGCGAGAGCGCGCAGTTCGGCGAGCGCCTCCTGTTCCGATTTGCCGGCCGGGAGATCGAGCGGGGTCGTCAGGCGAATGTCTTTCGGGACGGTCGCATCGATGAAGGTAGTCGAGATCTTCGAAGCCGACCGCGTCGAGCATGGCGCTGATTTCGTCATCGTTAGGGCCGATGTGCCGGGAGACGAAGCGGCTCAGTTCCTCAGGCGTCGGCTCCGTCGCTGGATGATTTTTGGGCCTGGGAAGAAGCCGTTGCTTCCAGCGTCTGAGTCTCAACCGAATCCATTGCGCATCCTACGGGGGAACGCTCGCGATTCAAGGTGAGAGCCGGATTGGATGATGCGCGGGACGGTGACGGCGTAACTGGGACCACCTTCGCCGTCCGTTACTTCACGCCGCTCATTCCCGGAGTCTCGACGCCGCGCCTTGCAATGCGCAGGTCTGTCGAGGTGGGCGCGGTCGCGCGTCTCGACCGTGCAAAGGACGTTGACCGCCGAGACGTCGGAGCTGGCGAAGGCGCGGTCGTGCACGACCTGCTTGATGCTCGCGCCGGCGGCGGCGATTTGCGCGGTCAGATCGGCCAGGCCGCCCGGTCGATCGCTGATCACGGCGGTGAAACGCGAGAGCCGTCCGTCCGCGACGAGGCCGCGCTCGATCACGCGGCTGAGGACATTGGGATCGATGTTGCCGCCGCAGAGGAGAAGGACAACGCGCTTTCCCGCGAGCTCGGGGAGTTGCCCGGAAAGACAGGCCGCGAGCGTAGTGGCGGCGGCGCCTTCGACAACGCCTTTTTCCAGTTCGACGACGCGCAGAATCGCGAGCGCGATCTGTTCCTCGTTCACGAGCACGATCTTGTCGGTGTGCCGGCGCGCGATCTCGAAAGCGTTGCTTCCGACCTGGGCAATGGCGAGGCCGTCGGCCAGGGTCGGTCGCGTCTCGATGCGAACCGGTTTCCCGGCCTGCAGGGCAGCGGAAAAACTGGCGACATGGTCGGCTTCGACCGCGATGACCTTGGCCTGCGGTCGCAAAGTCTTGACCGCGAGCGAGACGCCGGCGAGCAAGCCCGCGCCGCCGACCGGAACGATGACCGCGTCGAGATCCGGCACCTGCGCGACGATTTCGAGGCCGGCGCGTGCCCTGCCCGGCGATGATGGCGGGTCGTCGTAGCCGTCGATGTAGGCGAGTCCCTTTTCCTGCCGCGATCTCGTGAGCGCGCGCTTTCGCCTCGGCGAAATCCTTCCCGTGCAGCACGACGGTCGCGCCCAAGTTTCTGGCAATTGTTGATTTTGATGAGGGGCGCGAATTTCGGCATGACGACGGTGGCGGGCACGCCTAACAATCGCCCCTGGTAGGCCAGCGCCTGGGCGTGATTGCCGGCGGAGGCGGCGATGACGCCTTTTTTCTTTTGCTCGGGCGAGAGCTGGGCGAGGGCGTTGCGCGCGCCGCGCTCCTTGAAGCTGCCGGTGCGCTGGAGATTATCGAGCTTGCAATAAATCTCCATCCCGGTGAGCTCGCTCAGGGGGATCGATCGCGGGCAGGGCGATTCGTAGACCGCGCCTTTGATGCGGGCGGCGGCGTCTTCGATGTCGTGGAAAGTGGTCAAGGGAGGGTGAATCGTTGAATCGTGAATCGCTGAAAAGGCTGCGATCTTTTCGTCCATCAACCTGTAAGCATCAACTTCCAGATGCTTGAGGCCGCACATCAAGCTTTTAGCGAATGTAACGATCATTCCCCATCCAGCACGCTCGCGCACTTTGCTCGCGAGCTCTCCGCGCTGAACGGTTTGGCGAGGAAACTCATGCCCGGCTCGCGCCGGTCGCGCGGGTGCAGCGATTCTTCGAGATAACCGGAGATGAAGATGACTTTGGTCTCCGGACTCGTCTGGCGCCAGCCAGTCGGCGAAATGGCGCCCGCTTATTTCCGGCATGACCATGTCGGCCAGGAGCAGGTCGATCTTGGGCGCGCCGCGTCGCGGGCGATGAGACGCTTCGCGTCGTCGCCGTGGGCCGCTTCCAGCACTTCGTAACCGAGTTTGCGCAGGACGCGGACGGAGAGATGGCGCACGCTGACTTCATCTTCGAGGACGAGGATGGTCTCGGTGCCGGTGAGCGTTTTTGCGCCGTCCGCGGCTTTTTGTAGAGGGCGGCGGGGGCGCAGCGACCCGCGGGCAGGAAAATGCGGAAGGTGGTGCCCTTGGCCCAGTTCGCTCTCGGCGCAGATGTGACCGCCGCTTTGCCTCACGATGCCGTAACTGGTGGCGAGGCCGAGGCCGCTGCTGTGCGCTTCGTCCTTGGTCGTGAAGAAGGGCTCGAAGAGCCGCGCTTTCACTTCGTCGCTCATGCCGGTGCCGTTATCAGCTGAGCGAGATGACGACGTATTCCCCGGGCGGAAGCTCCACCCCGGTGAGTGCGCCGGTCGCGCCGGCCGGCGCGACCTGCGAGCGTCGAGGTCTCGATCGTTAGGCGGCCGCCTTTGCGGCATGGCGTCGCGGGCGTTGACCGCCAGGTTGAGAATGATCTGCGAGAACTGGCCGGCATCGACTTTGATGTGCGCGCCCTCTGGGCAAATGATGGAGATGGCAGACGATCGAGATGTTGTCGCCGAGGAGCCGGAGGAGCGAGCGCTCGAGATTGGTGATGAGGCGGTTGACCTCGAGAACGGTGGGCTCGAGCGCCTGGCGGCGGCTGAAGGCGAGCAGTTGATTCGTGAGGGAAGAGGCGCGCCCGGCGGCATCGCGGATCTCTTTGATCTGTTCTGCGATCTGGCCTTTGACCGTCGTTTTCGGTCAAGAGCAGATCGCTGTAGCCGAGAATGGTGGTGAGAAAATTATTGAAATCGTGCGCCACGCCGCCGGCCAGTTGCCCGAAGGCCTCCATGCGTTGCGAGCGGCAGGCCTGCGCCTGCAATTGGCGCCGGGTCGTCACGTCCATCATCGTCCCGACCAGCCGCACGGCCGCGCCGCCCGTGTCGCGCAGGATCAGAGCGCGCTCGAGGATGTTGGCGTAGTCGCCATCCGCGCGCTGAAACCGGTATTCGCCCTTCCAGGTTTCAGCGGAGTCGGCGAAAGCGCTGCGCAAGCTGTCCTGGATGCGGACCAGATCTTCGGGGTGAATGTGTCCGAACCAGAAGCTGATCTTCTCGCTCGCGGCGCAACGGGTATGCCCGAGCAAGCTTTCCAGACCGCGCGGCCAGATGAGCGCGCCGGTGTTTACATCCCAATCCCGAACCGCATCATTCGTCGCACGGGCAATGATTTCAAAATAGTCCGCGCCCGCTGCCGGATCAATTTCAAGGCGCGGACTGTTTTGCTTCTGCGCGCCCAATTCATCGTTGTTTGTGCCTTTTTTTGGCGGTTGCCGGGATAAATCAAGGGTTCCTGTTGCCATGCGGTCAGACGGCCGCGGCCGCACGAGACAAATAGCTAGATCCATGCCCACCCGATCTGGTTTGGCCAAGGAATTTCCCTGCCTTTCCAGCACCACTCACCGGCGGCAAAAAAGGGACGCTAAATACAGCCGGGATCGGTGATCCCGGCTGGGTGCGGGACCATGGCGTTTGCCGGGATCACCGATCCCGGCTACAACTTCGAGCGATGATTTTCACGGCGCGAGAGTTGGCGGAAATTTGCCGCGGCACCGTCTCGGGCGATGCCGGTGTCACGATCTCCGGCGCGGCTTCACTGGCGGAAGCGACTTCCGGCGAAATCACCTTCTATGGCAATCCGCGCTACCTTGCAGCCTTTCGCAAGACGCGCGCCTCGGCCGCTTTCGTCCCGGAGGATTTCGAGGAGCAGGTCGTCGGAGCGCAAATCCGCGTGGCGGATCCGACGCAAAGCTTTCGAGCAAGTGGTGCTCCAGTTTGCGCCGCAGCCGATCACCTTCCCGGCCGGGATTCATCCGACGCGCGATCATCGCGCCGGAGGTGTCGTTAGGCGAAAACAGTTGCCATCGGCGCCCATGTCGTGCGTCGAAGCCGGGTGCGCGGATTGGCGATGGCACCCGCATCGGCGCCCACAGCTATGTCGGGCATGAGACGACCATCGGCGCCGGCTGCCTGATTTATCCGAACGTCACCATCCGCGAGCGCACCAGGATCGGCGATCGCGTCATCATCCATAGCGGCAGGTCGTCGGCTCGGACGGCTTCGGTTTCGAAATGGGCGAGCGGCGGGCACAAAAAGTGCCGCAGATCGGCATCGTGCAGATCGACAACGACGTCGAGATCGGCGCCAACACCACGATCGATCGGGCGCGTTTCGGGCGCACCTGGATTCAGGAAGGGGTGAAAATCGATAACCTGGTGCAGATCGCGCACAACGTGGTCATCGGGAAACATTCGATCATCGTCGCGCAGGTCGGAATCGCGGGGAGCGTGCGGATCGGCGCCGGCGTCGTGATCGGCGGGCAGGCGGGAATCATCGGTCACATCGAGATCGACGACGGCACCATGATCGGCGCGCAGAGCGGCGTCTCGAAAAGCCTGCACGGCGGGACCTGGTGGGCGACGCCGACCGTGCCGATGAAGGAAGCAAAGCAGCAGATCGCCTGGGTGCGAAGGCTCGGAAAATTATTCGAGCGGGTGAAAGCGTTGGAAGAGAAGCTGTAGCCGCTTCGCTGTGAGAAGCGCGGTTTGTGCGCGGAAAGCAGCAAGGCTTATCTCGCGTCGGCCACAGGGCGACGGTTCAGACCGTGCCGCTACGGCACGAGGAAAATCTTGCCGCTGTAGGGATCTCTTCACCTTTGTCCCGGGGCGAAGCCGGTCACGTCGACGTAACCGCCGTTCTTGTCGTAAGGGCTGAAAACATATCCCGGTTTCCCGGGGACCGGTTTGCCGTAGGGAGATCCGATTTCTGCTGACGATGCGGTGGCCGCAGTCGATGGGGCCACCGGCGGGGTGCGCGGTCCGCTTGTGTTTCGGACGACATGGCGGCGTCGCGGTCGGGCGCGCCGCCGCTTCGGGCGCCGGCTCTGGGTTGCTGTTATCGGCGATGACTCGGCGCTGCGGCTGGACCTGCGGTGGCTGCAGCCGGCGGCGTCGGCTGGACCGGGTAGAGTTGCGCAGGAGGGTAGGCGGCTGCTGATCGGTAGCGGCCGTGCGTTTGTCAGTGGCGGTGGCCGTTGCACGGTCGTCGTCGAAGTCGTCGTGTGGTTCCGTGTCGTCGATCTCCGAGTTTGCGGCGCATGTATTGGTGCCGGGGCATCGATCACGCGGAAGGTGGCGACGGCAGCATCGTGCGCCGTCTGGCAAGAGGGCGAGCGCAGAGGCGACGAGAAGCAGGGCCAGGATGATGCCGTTTACATGTTTAGACATATTAAATTTCGGTCGGTAGGACGTTGATGGGCGGGTAAAACTTCACTTGGCGGCAGGCGCGGGATAAACTGCCGGGCTTCGATTTCCCTCCTGATCGACCGCCGCGACGCCGAAGAGGAAGTTGTCTTTGGAAACTTTCGGGACAGTGAAACGCGTTACGTTACCAGCGGAAACGGCGTGCTGCCAGAGGGGCGAAGTCGTTTCGCGCCAGAGCACTTCGTAGCCGGCCAGGTCCGGTTCGCGATTCGCCTGCCAGTGCAGGGTCGTGTCGTTGGTCAATTCCTTCGTCTCCATCTCGACCCCGGCGGGCGCGGCCGGGGCGAGGGCGAGCGCGCCTAACGACGCCGCGTTGATCCGCGCGACCTGCGCGATGTAGTGGAAATCGTCGAACTCCGGCAGGTCGCCAAACTGCACGCCGTTTTCCTTGCGCACGTCCTGATGCTGGTGGCGGAAGTCCTCGTTAGGCTCGGTCATGCGCACGGCCGGGATAACCGGCTTCGAGGAAAGGCGAATGATCGCCGCCGCGCAGATAACGATCCTTGCGATAGATGATATTCACCGTCATGCCGCTGACGTAACGCTCGCCCATCGTCTTGATGAAGCGCGCCAGCTCGCGCGCCGGACTGTCGTTTTCGCCGCCGGTCGCGATCTGCCTGCGCCACGCTTCCGACATTTCCTTCATCGGCGGCACGCCTTCGGCGAAGAGGCGCACATGCGTGTTGTCGACGTGGCCGTCGTCCGCGTGGGAACTGCCGATGATGTCGTTCGTGATCATGCCGGCGACGTTCCAGTTTTTTTCCTTCGCCATTTTCGCCCAGTGGGTGGAACCGAAGAGCCCCTGCTCTTCGCCCGCGACCGCCATGAAGACGAGGGTCGCGTCCCATTTCTGCTGCGACATCACGCGCGCCATCTCGAGGACCGCGGCGACGCCGGAAGCGTCGTCATCCGCGCCCGGCGCGTCGGCGGTCGCGTTCATCGCATCGGTGACGCGCGAATCGTAATGGCCGCTCACGACATAGATCCGGTCGCGCGCTTCCGGCTGCTCGCCCGGCAACGTGGCGACGACGTTGACGACCTGGCACCGGTTGCGGATTTCGTTTCGCCGGGCGGCTGGGTGAACTCGTCCATCGTCACCTGCAGACGGCCGCCTGAATCTTTCGCGTAGCGCTCGAACTCCGCCTGCATCCAGCGCCGCGCCGCGCCGATCCCGTGGGTGTCGCTTTTCGTGTCGGAAAGCGTGTGGCGGGTGCCGAAGCTGACCAGCTTGCGAATGCTCGCCTCGATTTTCTGCGCCGAGATTTCTTTCACGACGCCCGCGATTTGCGGATTCCGCTTCGCTTCGCGGGACGACGCCGCGGAGGCGATCGCAGTCAGCGCGAGCGAGAGGGAGAGAACGTGAAAGTAAAACCTCATCTTCCAGACTAAGCCCTCCCGCGCCGGACGCCAGTTTGCCGGTCGCCGCCGGCGTCGCGCGCGCGAGGCATGCGACTTGCTCATTTGCGAAATCTAAACCGTTCGTCCATCGCGACTAACAATGATTGATCGCGGCACTCGCGATGTTTCACACGCCTATGAAAAAGCACATTCTCCTTCATTCGTTCCTTTGCCTAACGACTTGCGCAGCCTGCTTCCTTGCGACTCATGTCGGGGCGGCCGAAGGTGATTTGTTGGAAGCGGATTTTGGCAGTGGGACGATTCTCCGATTCGCGGCCAACGGAACGCAAACCACTTTCGCCACCGGCTTGAACATGCCGGTCGGGATGGTGTTTGATCGCGCCGGCAATCTTTTCGTCTCGGATACGGGCACGGGCTCAATCTTGGAATTCACTCCCGCCGGCGCGCAGATCACTTTCGCTTCCGAAGTCATGGCCGGCCCGACAGGTTTGGCCTTTGACGCGGCGGGCAATCTCTTCGTCGGGGAATTTAACAGCGGCACGGTTTACAAATTCACTTCCGACGGAAGCAAGAGCATCTTCGTTTCCGGCCTGACCAATCCGACGGGTCTGGCGTTTGACCGCACCGGCAACCTCTTCGTCGCCGATCTTGGCGGCGGCGCCGTTTTCAAAGTCACCACGACAGGCGTGACGAGCAGTTTTGCCGCGGGCCTGGTCAACCCGGCAGGTCTGGCTTTTGACGCGGCCGGCAATCTTTTTGTCTCCGATCTCGCTGGCGGCGCCATCTACAAGTTCGCCCCCGATGGAACTCAGAGCACTTTTGCCTCTGGGCTGAGCGGACCGGCCGGCCTCGCCTTTGATGGCTCGGGCAATCTTTTCGCGGGGGACAACACCAGCAGCGTGATCCTAAAGTTCACTCCTGATGGAATCATGAGTACCTTCGCTTCGGGCTTGAACACGCCGACCTTCATCGCCTTCGAGCCGATCTCGGAGAAATTTCGCAACGTCAGTGCGCGCGGCTTTGTTCAAACCGGCGATAACGTCCTGATCGGAGGTTTCATTCTCGGAGGGAGCGCCCTGCCTAACAATGCCGTGGTCGTGCGGGCGATTGGCCCGTCGCTTGCGGCCGCCGGCGTGACCGAGCCGCTCCCGGATCCGTTGCTCGAACTGCACGATGGCAGCGGCGCTCTGATCGCGACGAACGATAACTGGCAGGACACGGAGGAAGCGCAGATCACCGCGAGCGGCTTTGCGCCGGCCGATCCGAAAGAGTCGGTCATCCTCGCCACCCTGCCCAGCGGGAGCTACACTGCGATTGTCCGAGGCGCCGGTGACACCACGGGCGTCGCTTTGCTCGAGATTTATAATCCGCAATAACTGCTGCGCGGCGTTAACCCTCGCGCCCGCGCGGGAGGACTGGCGCGCCTAACGTTCCTGGCCGACCCACTGCCTCGCGTAGCGCACAACTTCGCGCGCGCTCGGGACAGCGAGCTTTCCTTGATGTTGGCGCGGTGGGCTCGACATGGCGACGACGAAGGCCAGCCCACTCTCCGGCGCCATCCCGGCGAAAAAATGCTGGAGGCGCCCCGACTCTGCCGGCGGAAGCGCCGGGTCCGACCACGGCAGTCGGTTCGTTAGGGTCGCGGCGTTTGCGAGCGCCGTCGCATCCGTCGCGGCGGGATCGGTCAGGTTTCCGATGAATCGGCGATGGCGGTTAAGACTGCCGGCCGCGTTTTGGTGATGAGAATTCTTCCAAGACCGGAATCCGCTCCGATTGCGAGTCTTGCGCCTCATCGGTTTCGTTGCCCTTGGGTAATTTCAGGTCGGCGCCTTCCGTCCTTTGAGGTTATGGCGGCGGGCGCCGAGCCTCATTTCTCTTCCCAAATCGAGTTTTGGCATTTGGCGCGCTTCCGATTAGGATAAGCGCCCCTTAGGACTTGATGGACGCCGATTTCCCGGAAGAGCGCACTGCATTCATTTTTTCCGACCCTGCCGGAAAGCGGTGGCCACGTCTGCGCCTGACTCTTCTTTTCACCGGCATCGCGGCTTTCATCGCCGCCGTCTTTTTTGTCCAGACGCTTTTTGTCACCCCGCAACTGCAGCTGCCATTCAGCTTGCGGCAGTTGAAGGGCCAGTTGAAATCGGTCCAGAAAAAGAATCCGGCCGGTCAACTCGCGCCTAACGTTCCGCTTTGGGAGAAATTCATCGCCGCGCGCGCCGCGGCAAAAAAACCACCTTCGCCCTCCACGCCGCCCCCCCCGGCGAGGAAATCGGCCGGTGGCGAAGTGCGGATGGGCTTTTATACCAATGGCGATCCCTACAGCTACAAATCGCTCGAGCAACATGCCGCGCTCCTGACCCATGTCTGCCCGGAGTGGTTCGCGCTCGTCGATGGCCTGGGCAATCTCCAGATCGACGCCGATAGCCGTCTCCCAAAACTCGCCGCCGCCAAAGGCATCGCGCTGATGCCGCTCCTGACCAATCTCGTCGGCGATACCTGGCAACCCGAAGCGGTCGAGAATCTGGCGCACGGCCCGGCCGATCGGCAGGATCGTTTCATTCAAAAACTGCTCGCCCATTTGCAGGAGGCGAAGGCGGCCGGCGTGGTGGTCGACTGGGAACAGGTCGATCCCGCCTATCAGGACGACATCACGAAATTGCTCAACAAGCTGGCGGACGCGCTCCACGCGGCCGGCCGGCAACTCTGGCTCTGCGTGCAACCCGGGCAGGACCTGGATTACATCGACTTCGACAGTCTTTCCGAGACCGTCGACCGCTTTGTCGCGCTTCTCTTTGACGAAACCTCCGACACCGATCCTCCGGGGCCGCTCGCTTCGCGGCAGTGGTTTGAATCGTGGCTGCACGCGCTCTTGAAAGACGCGGACCCGAAACAATGGATCATCGCGCTCGGCAGCTATGGCTACGATTGGACGAATGGCGAGCATCGCGCGGAGACGATCAGTTTTCCCGAGGCCATGAGCCGCGCGAGCAACGCGGGGGTGGAATCGGGCACGGTCGCGGCGCCGGAGCACAGTTCCGATTTTTATTACGAAGACGCGGACAAGGAGCACTCCGTTTGGTTCCTCGATGTCGTGAGTTTCCTGAACCAGCTCCACACCTTGCGCGATCAGCAGGCGGGCGGATTCGCGATCTACCGCCTGGGTTCGGAAGACTCCGCGATCTGGAGCGCAATCAATCTTCCGCGCCAAATGCCGATGAACAGCACGGTGAAATCCGAGCTCGAGACTTTGCAAGGAGATGAAACCATCACCGATGTGGGCGAAGGCGAGATCGTCAGTGTCGACGAAGCGCGCACCAATGGCGCGCGCAAGATCGAAGTCGATCGCGCCGGTTATCTCAGCGCGACTTATCTCAGCTTTCCGGAGTTCCCGACCCTCTATCATCAGGGCGCCGGCGGCGAACATCAGGTCGCCCTCACCTTTGATGACGGACCCGATCCGAAATGGACGCCGCAGGTCCTCGACATCCTGAAAGCGAGCGGTGTCAAAGCCGCCTTTTTTTTCGTCGGAGTGAACGCGGAAAAATATCCCGATCTCGTCAGGCGGATCGTCGCGGAGGGGCACGAGATGGGCAACCACACTTACTATCATCCCAACCTCGCGGTCTGCTGGCCGGAGCACATCCGGCTGGAGTTGAACGCCACCCAACTTCTGCTCGAGACTATCACTGGCCGCTCGACCACCCTTTTTCGCCCGCCGTATGCGGCCGACACCAGCCCTTCGTCTTTAGCCGATCTCGCCTCCTTGCGAATTGCGGACGAAATGAATTATCTCGTCGTGCTCGAAAACATTGATCCGCAGGATTGGGCGCGACCCGGTGCAGATGTCATTCTGCAGCGCATCAAACAACAGCGCCACGACGGCAGCATCATCCTCCTGCACGATGCCGGCGGCGACCGCTCCCAGACGGTCGCCGCGCTTCCGCAGATCATCGATTGGTTGCAGACGCGCGGTGACACGATCGTGCCGTTGAGCGCGCTCATCGGCAGCTCGCGTGATGCGGTCATGCCGCCGGTCGGCAAGGGGCAAAGCCTTCCACGGTTTGTGAGCAGCGCAGGTTTCCGCGTCTTTCACGCGACCGAGGAATTTCTCTGGGCGTTCATGATCGTCGCGACCGCGTTGATCGTCATTCGCACTCTGGTCGTGATTTTTCTGGCCGCCCGCTTCCGCCGCGCTGCCCCGCCGCCGGCGGATTTCGCGCCGCCGGTCAGTGTTCTGATTGCCGCCTTTAACGAGGAGAAGGTGATGGCTGCGACCCTGCGCGCCGTCCTGACGAACGACTATCTGGGCGTAATCGAGGTGCTGGTGGTAGACGATGGTTCGCGTGATGGCACGGCGGTCGAAGTCGAGAAAATCGCGCGGACCGATGCGCGCGTCCGGCTCGTCAGGCAACCGAACCGCGGCAAAGCGGTCGCCTTGCAACGCGGTTTGTCATTAGTCCGGCATGAGCTGGTTGTTTTCCTCGATGCCGATACCCATCTGCAAAGCGACACCCTCCGCCTGCTCGTCAGGCCGCTGCACAACGAGACGGTGGTGGCGGTTTCCGGTCATGCCAAGGTCGGGAACCTGCGCAGCTTCATCGCGCGTTGCCAGGCGCTCGAATACACGTGCGGCTTCAACCTCGACCGGCGCGCTTACGATCGCTGGGATTGCATCACGGTCGTGCCCGGCGCGATCAGCGCGCTGCGCCGCTCCGCCATTGAGCGGGTCGGCGGGCTCAGCCTCGATACTCTGGCGGAAGACACCGATCTCACCCTCGCCTTGCATAAGAGCAAAGGACGCATCGTTTACACGCCCGACGCGATCGCCTGGACGGAAGCGCCTGAAACCTTGCGTACGCTCGCGCGGCAACGTTTCCGCTGGGCCTACGGGACGTTGCAATGCCTCTGGAAGCATCGGGAGAAAGTCTTCAACTGGCGCTACCACGCGCTCGGCTGGTTCAGTCTGCCGAGCGTCTGGTTTTTCCAAATCCTGCTCGTCGCGCTCACCCCGCTGGTCGACTTTTTTCTTGTCGCTTCGCTTCCCTTCGGCGCCTGGCGCGCGGTGCTCCCTTTCGTCATCATCTTTGTCGCGATGGATGTGATCCTCGCCACCCTCGCCTGTGTGATCGAACGCGAGTCGATTCTAAAAGCCTGGCGGATCATCCCGATGCGCCTGATTTACCGGCCGCTCCTCAGTTACGTGATCTGGAAAGCAATCCTGCGCGCGATCAAGGGCGCCTGGGTTGGTTGGGGAAAACTGGAGCGGACTGCTTCCGTGCCGGTGCGGGTCTGAAGTTGGAACCTGCAGGATAAGACGCCGTCGATGATGCCGCCGCTCTCCCATGTTTGTCATCCCGATCCGCCGCAGGACGGAGAGGGACCTCGCATCTGGAAACTGGCGTCTCCCGACAAATGAAGCCGTCCATTGCAACTGTGAGGTCCCTCGGTCGCCGCGGCGACCTCGGGATGACAATTGTTGTGCTCGCGCTCTTTTGCTTTTCGTTAGGCTGCGAGAGGCACGCGGCGGTCGCTACAAAGGTGCACCCGAACGCGCCGGTCGAGGTGGTGCTGCCGGAAAAGGGCGCTTACACCGGAGCCTTCATCGATTTCGGCGACGCCGAGGATGCCGTCGCGCTCGAGACAATCGAGGATTTCGAGCAGATGGTCGGCAAACATCAGGGCATCATCGCTTCCTCCAGCTATTGGGGAGAACAAAGTTTTCCCAGCGCGAATTTGCAGATGATCTGGCGACACGGCTCGCTCCCGCTCGTTTTCTGGTCGCCCTGGGACCGCCCCTACGAACAACACAAGGGGCCCGATCGATTCAGTCTCAACGCCATTCTCGCCGGCACCTGGAACCGTTATATCGATGATTGGGCCGACTCAGCGCGCGCCTTCGGGAAACCGCTCATCGTTTCCTTCGGTGACGAGATGAATGGCGATTGGTTTCCCTGGTCCGGCACCTACTACGGCGGGTCAAAGCCGATCCCAGGTCGGCCTAACGAGTGGGAAGGCCCGGAGCTTTTCAAACGCGCTTTCCGTTACGTCGTCGAGCGCGTCCGGGCCCGCGGCGCGCACCACATCCAGTGGGTATTCCAGACGAACAATTATTCGTTTCCGGTCGATAAATGGAATTCTGCGCCGGCCTATTATCCCGGTTCCGCTTATGTCGACTGGCTTGGGATGAGCGTTTACGGCAAGCAATTTGATGACGAACCGTGGTCGGATTTCTCCCCTCTGATCGAATGGCCTTACCAGGAAATGGCCGCGCTCGACCCGAAGAAGCCGATTATGATCACGGAATGGGGGGTGGGCGAGTTTGCCGATTCGGGCGACAAGGCGAAGTGGATTCGCGAAGCTTTCGAGGTGATGCGAACGAAACTGCCCCGTCTGAAAGCGGCCGTTTACTGGCATGAGCGCTGGCAAAATGAAGACCAGACCTACAGCAATCTGCACATCAATTCTTCGCCGGAAGCGCTCGCCGCCTACCGGGAGGGAGTGGCGGATCCCTATTGGTTAGGCAATTTGATTCTTCGGCCGCAGGGACCGGCGAAATAGATCATGCAAAAATTTCTTGAGCGACTGAATCGCCGCGACGGCCGGCGCCTTCTCCTTTTTCTCTTCCTGCTGACCGCGCTCGTCTTCTCGATCGTGCCACTGATCAACCTGGCCGCCGGGCGAGGAGCGAAAGATTACAAACTTTGGTTCAGCATTGGACAGACGGTTCTGCACGGCGGCGCGATTTACCCGGGACCGAAAGAGCGTTTCCCTTTCATGTATCCGCCGCCCGCGGCGGAGATGCTCGCGCCGGTCAGCTGGTTTGGCCAGGCCGGACTGATTGCGATCCTTGCTCTTCTCAACTCCTTCGCCTGGTGGGGTTGCATCGCCTGCTCGATTTGCCTAACGACTCCGGCGGGCGAACGCCCTCACGCGCTGCTCTACCTCGTCCCCAATCTCATTATCCTCGCTTACGTCTGGAGTTGTTACCTTCTCGGGCAACCGACCCTGCTCCTGCTCGGGTTGCTCCTCGCTGGCTTTCTCGCTCTCCGCGCCAAACGTTCCTGGACTGCGGGCGGTCTCTTTGCGCTCGCCGCGGTGATCAAGGCATTCCCCATCACCGCCATCGCCTACCTGATTTGGCGGCGTTATTGGATCGCGACCATTTCCCTTCTGCTCTCGCTCCTGCTCCTGCTCCTCATCCTGCCCGCCAGCTTTCGCGGCTGGTCCGGCGCGCAGGACGATCTGAAGCATTGGAGCAACGGCATGCTCTTCCAGTACCAGACGAGAGAGGAATCGCACAGCGCCCGGAGCGCAGTGTCGCCTGGAAAAACCAGTCGCTCGCCGGAGTCGTGAACCGGTTTCTGCGCAAGGTGGACGTCGATGCGACCCGGCCGCCCGACAAACCGGTTTACATCAACTTTGCCGATCTTCCTTTTAAAGCGGTCAACGCCATCATCGCCGGCATCGCGCTCCTGCTCGGGCTGATTTATCTCGTCGCCATGCCGCCGACCGCGCAGCGCACGAGGGAGACGGATGCGATCGAGTGTTCGATGCTTCTTCTCCTCATGCTCATCGCCTCGCCCCTCGCCTTTGGCTATCTCTTCGCTTTCCTTCTCTTTCCCTTCGTCATCTGCACCCGCATCTGGCTCGTCCGGCCGGAGTCATCGCTGCGCTGGTGGGCGCTGGCCGCCGTCCTGCTCCTCTTCCTCACCCTTCCCTTCCAGCGTTGGTCGCAGCGTTGCGGCAATACCCTTTTCGCCACTCTGCTGCTCTTTATCGGACTCGCGCTCGAGCTGCGCCGGCTGCGGCGGGCCCCGGTCGTCGCCTGATAATAGCGGCGAGCCAGCGGAAAAAGAAAACCGAGGCGACCCGAAAGGTCATCTTCGATGCGCCCCGGGCTCGATCGCGAAAAGCGATGGGGATTTCCTGCACCCTTATTTGGTGATGGCTGTGCACGATGATCTCGAAAGCAATCTTGAAACCGGTCGCGGCCGGCGCGCGCTCGAGCAGGAGCGACCGCGGGATGGCGAAAAAGCCGCACATCGAATCGTGCACGCGGGTGAGCGGGTAGGCGAAGGCGGATGCGGCGCGCGAAAGGATCCTGCGCCAAAGCGGCCAGCCCGGCGTGGTGCCGCCGCGCACGTAGCGGCTCCCAATCACCATGTCGCAGGTGCCGGCACGCAGCGGCCTCACCAGATCAGGAATGCGGCCCGGCGGATGGCTGAGGTCGGCATCCATCACGACGAGCAAATCCCCCGTCGCCGCACCCGCGCCGGCCACGACCGCGCCAGAGAGACCAAGGGTGGGATTTTCGCGCAGCACCAGCCGGACGGGAAATTCCGCCGCCAGGGCGCGGATTCGATCTGGGGTTCCATCGCTCGAGCCGTCGTCGACGAAGATGATCTCGAGCGGCTCCATCCCGCTCGCCATGATCCGGCGGGTCAGCGGCTCGACGTTCTCCACTTCGTTCAGCGTCGGGACAATGATCGAGACCGACGGCAGAGGGAGACTCGATTCCACGGCGCGATCTTGCCTAACGAGGGTGGAGCAAATCGAGGGCGAGCTGCCATTGGCCCGCCTCATTCTTGCGCCAGATCCGCAGGTAGTACCCGATCTCTTCCCCGGCCGCTCCGATTTTTTCCTTGGCGGAATATTTTCCCCAGGCGAAACCGAGATCACCGCTCGCCGCCACCTCTCCCTTCGGTTCATCAAAGGTGATCGTCTTCAATCCGGACTGGAGCGCGGCTTGCGCCGCTTCTTTTCCAATCACCGGAAACTTTTCCGGCCGATAGAGCCGAATCGCGTCTGCCGCGACGTTCGAGATCTTCGCCGCCGGAGCAGCGGCGTAGGCGTGGTCTTGCTGGAAAAGGGTTGCGCGCGCCGCCGCCGCCGATTCGTTAGGCGCATGATTTTCGACCAATTGCAGCGCCGGAGTTGCGGTGGCCGGCGCGGGATGGTTCGTGCCAAGATCGAAAAGCAATTTCCATCTTCCGGCCTCCCGCCGCCAAATGGAAACGAAATGCCCGAAGGCCTCGGCTTTTTCCTCCTCGGATTTCCGGAAAGTCCACGGGCCGGTCGTGTAACCGAAATCGCCGCTCGCGGCCACGACCGCCAGGACCGGTTGCCATTGCAGGAGACCGCCCGAGCCCTTCTTCGTCTCCCACGACTTCTGACCATTCTCCGGATCGGGCCGAAAGATAATTCCGTCGCTGGAGAGGGCATGGATAAAGGCAGTGCGGGTTCCGCTCGTTTCTGATTCGTGCGCGAAAGCTGCTTCAGCGGCCGCGAGAGAGCGCGCATTGCCATCCGAGGCCGGCACCTCTGCCAGCCTCGCCTGAGGCTGCAAAAAACGGGAGGAGGGCCGCTCCGGCTCCGAAAAGAAGTTTCACGCCAGATAGACAAAACCCGCATTTGGCGGCGTCTCAATCATAAAAGACCGTGAAGAGGTCATGGAGAGCGATCGCACCGATGAAGATTGGAAAACCTGTTTCGCACAGCTGAGCCCGGCCCTGCTTCTCTTCGCGCGCCGCTGGACGAACTTGCCGGGCCGATGCCGAGGATATCGTGCAGGAAGCGTTCGTCCGTTTCTGGCGGAGCGAACGTTCGATCGAAAACCGCGCCCTCCTTTACGCGACCGTCCGCTCCGACCGCGCTCGATCGCTTGCGCAGCGAGCAGCGCCGCGTCCCGGCGCGAAGCCGCCGTTGCGCGCGACGGGGCCGACCATTTCGAACCGCAGTTTACGACCGACGACGAAGGCCAGCAGATGCTCGCCGCCGCGGTCGAACGTTTGCCTAACGAACAACGGGAGGTCGTGATTTTGAAAATCTGGAACGAACTCACCTTCGCCGAGATCGCGGGTATTCTCGAGATCTCACAGAACACCGCCGCCTCGCGCTATCGCTACGCGCTCGGCGCGCTCAAGAAAACATTGCAGCCCCATGAATGATTTTTCCGAACTCGAAGCCGATCTGAAAAGCTGCGCCCCGCGCCCGCTCGCCCCTGAACTTGTTCTGGCGGATCGAACGCGCGCTGGCGCAGCCGGAGGCGACGGCCAACGGCGGGATTCCTCCCGCGCCCGGCGCCGCGCTCGCCACATTTGGTGGTCGCTCGGGCTTGGTCTCGCGGGGGCAACCGCGCTGTCTTGCTCGGACTGACATTTTTTGCCGAGCCGTCGCGGATGGCACCCACGGTCGCGCGAAAGGCCGTCCCTGCGCCGCCCTCCCTAACGACTGGTTTCAAACCTTCCGCGCTGACCCAGGTCGTCTATCGCCAGCGCGACGAAGGTCTGGTTTTCTCGCCTAACGAATCGGAGCGTTTGCTCCGGCGGGTCCGCTACGACACCCGCGAGACGATGCGATGGCGCAACCCGCAGACCGGCGCCTCGCTGCGCGTCTCCTATCCGGCGGAGCAGGTTGTCCTCACGCCGGTTTCCTTTCAGTGAGCCTTAACCAAATCAACCTATGAAAAAACAGCTGATCCTAACGACGGCCCTGGCCGCGGTTGCTGCCGCTGGTTGCCTTTGCCCAGTCGCCCACGCCAACTGCCTCGCAACCGGCGCCGGATTATTACTCGCGGCCGGCGTCACCTGCGCCGCCCGTCGCCGCCGTCCCGCCCGTTCCCCCGCCTCGCGGGCATTTTCACGAACACGACATGGGCCCGAAGGAACCGGTCACCTTTCTCGGCGTCGAGACCTCCGATGTGCCGCGCGTCCTGTCGGAGCAAATGGGATTGCCGCGCGGCTTCGGCGTGGTGGTGGACCATGTTGTGCCGGATAGCGCCGCGGCCGCCGCCGGCCTGCAACAGAGCGACATCATCCGGATGCTAAACGACCAGATCATCGTCGAGCCCGGCCAGCTCGGGAAGCTGGTGCGCAGTTTCCCCGATGGCGCCACGGTCAACCTCACCCTCCTGCGCAAGGGCAAGGAGATGAAAGTGACGGTGAAATTGAAGAAGCACGAGACCTCGATGGGCCGCGGGCCGTTCGGGTTCGAGAAAGAGTGGAACTTCGATGACCTGGATAAAATGAATTTTGATTTCCAGATGCCTGACATGACGGCCGTGCGCGAAGCGGTCGCGCGGGCCAAAGCTCAGGCGATGCGCGCGGGTGACGAGGCGCGCCGGGCCGCGCGCAGCCTGCGCATCGTCTCGACCGACGACGACGCGACAAAGTCAACCAGGATCGATCTCGGCAAAGCGACCGTCACTTTCTCGGATGACCAGGGCGAGCTCAAACTGGAGCGGGTGGATGGCAAAAAAATGCTGACTGCGAAGGACGCACAAGGAAAGGTGCTCTTCAACGGCCCGATCGAGACCGCGGAGCAGCGGGCTAAGATTCCGGCGAAGGTGCGGGAGCGTTTCGAGAAGTTGGAAAACCAAGAGCTGCCCGAGATTCCGCCCGCGCCGGAACCGCCGCGCGCGCCGGAGGACGGAAATGAATCAGCGCGGCTGCTCAATCGGCATTACGAGCGAGCCGCCTTTTCGCCTAACGAACGCACCGGCTGGCGGCGCAGCAGCGTAATTCTGTAAACGCCTCGCTCATGGCGAGGCGACCCTGGCGGGCAACGCTCCGTCGTTGCCGTGTTTCCGGGTCTGACGCCTGGGGTCGATCAAACACGGCAACGACGGAGCGTTGCCCTCCAGCGCTTTCCCGTTCCTCGCGCTCGGTCGCGTCGCTTCGAGGTCGAAGACTTTGTTAAGCACATATTTGCGCGGAGCGGGTCCGCGAAAGTTCCGACTGCGTGAGGTTGCGGTGCGCGGGCCGAACTCTACAATCTCGTGCGCCCGGGATGTAGCCGCGCGCGACGATGCCCGAGCGAAAACCGTACGCGCCGCCCCCCACCACCGGAGGCGCGCCGGCGTTGCGCGATCCCTACGCCGCCTTTCGTTTTCGCGGCTTCGCCTTTTACGCCTTCGGGAACTTCATCTCGATCACCGGCCGTCAGATGCTGACGATCGCGATCGAATGGGAAGTCTATGCCCGCACCCACTCCGCCACCGCGCTCGGGCTGGTCGGCCTCGTCGCCGCCGTCCCGATCGTGGCGCTCTCCCTCCCGGCCGGACATCTGGCCGATCGGTTCCGCCGCAAATCGATCATTCTTTGGTCACAGGCCGCGAGCGCGCTCTGCTCGATCTGTCTCGCGCTCATTTCCTGGAATCATCTCGGATCTCCGCGCTCTCCGATCCTCCTGCGGGCGAATGATTTTCTGCGCTCGATCGCGACTGTCTTCGAGCGCCATCCGGCTTATCATTTCGACGATCTCTCGCTCGCCGCTGATCTATCTCGTCATGCTCATCTCGGCTTCGATCCGCACTTTTGGCTGGGCCGCGCGCAGCTCGCTTTTCTCCCGACCCTGGTGCCGCGCGAAAATTTCGCCAACGCCGTCACCTGGAATAGCAGCATTTTTCAAATCAGTCGCGGTGCTCGGCCCGGCGGTCGGGCGGATTTCTTATCGTGAGGCTGGGATTTCCGTTCATCTATGCGCTCGATGCGGTCTGCGCCTTGTCTTTTTCTCTGCTCGTCCTGCCGATCGAAAAAATCCGCGAAGCACGGCGGGTGGTGGGCGAGCCGTGGAGCAGTCTGGCCGAGGGAATTCGCTTTGTCCTCAGCCAGAAAATGATCCTGGCCACGATCACGCTCGATCTTTTCGCGGTCCTGCTCGGCGGCGCGACGGCGCTGCTCCCGATTTTCGCCGATCAGATTTTGCATTGCGGACCGATCGGGCTCGGCTGGCTGCGAGCCGCGCCGGCGATCGGCGCCTTCGTCATGGCGGTGCTGATCGCCTACCTGCCGCCGATGCGGCAGGCGGGCGGACCCTGCTCTGGTGCGTGAGCGGATTCGGCGTGGCGACGATTGTTTTCGGCGCGTCGCACTGGTTTTGGCTCTCGCTCGCGATGCTCTTCCTCACCGGGGTCTTCGACAGTGTCAGCATGGTCGTCAGGCAAACGCTCGTGCAGTTGCTCACCCCGGATGAAATGCGCGGGCGGGTCTCGGCGATGAACAATATTTTCATCGGCACCTCGAATGAGTTTGGCGCGCTGGAATCAGGCCTGACCGCGGCCGTATTCGGCCCGGTCGTATCCGTCATCGGCGGGCGGCATCGGGACAATCCTGGTCGTCTTCGCCGTGGCCCTGAATGGCCGGAGACGCGCAAGATCGGCGCGCTGGACAAGACGCTCGCCTAACGAGAGACGGCGCGCTTCCCAATTTTGTCATCCTGAGCGCGCAGACGCGAAGGACCTCACGAGCGTCGGGCGGCTTGCGCCCGGCCTGAAATCGCCCGGATGGCTGGGTTGTTAGGTCAGTTTAGAACTTACGAGCAATGAGAGGTCCCTCGCCGTCTGCGCGGCTCGGGATGACAAAGCGCGGATGGAGCGCCGGATGCTCGGCCCTAGAACTCGCCGCGGAAGCATGAAGCGCGCCGTAGGGCGCGCCGCTTTCGTCGTGATAGCGGACTTCGGTGCGATGGTAATCGAACTGCGCGATAAGGGACGTAGCCGCCCTCGAGGCGAAGGAGAGCGAGGAGTTGATTTTCCATTCCGCGCCCGACGCCGGCGCGCACTTCTTCGTAGCTCAGCCAGGCGCTGTTCAGGCTGGTGTCGCCGTGGCTGTTGCCGAAATTGATCGTCGACGCGAAAGGTGTTGGCCTTGAGGTCGGCGCCGGCGAAAAGGGTGAGATTGCGACTGAGCTCGATACTCGAGCCGCGGCGTCGGGAGGACGGCGTTGAGGACCCATTGCGGAGCAAATTTCCAGCGAATGCCGCCGCCCGGGAAGACCGGGATAGCGCCCTTGGATATTGACCCCGACGCCGAAGACGAACTGCAATTCCGGGGTGTAAATGTAGGTGCCGCCGAGGATGAAGGGGACGTTGAAGTAATCGCCATCGAAGTGACCGAAAGTGGTGCCGTAAAAACCGGGCTGCGCTTCGAGCCGAATGAGGAATAGAATCGGAGAACTTGGTGTCGAGCCCGACGATCGAGTTGACCGCCTGGAGGCGTGTTAGGCAATTGCTGACCGCCGTGTCGGAAAAGCCAAAGGAGTAACGCTCCCACTGCGCGCCGAGGCGGAGGATGCCGAATTTGACTCCGCGGGGTGTAAACGAAGACGAGGTTGGAATAATACTCGTCGAAATCGTTGACGTCGCAGGTTGGCGCGCTGCACGTCGGCGCCGCCGATGTAGGCCTGTTCGATCGTGAACTCGGCGGAGAATCGAAACGGCTCCTCCACGACCGCGTCGGTAGGCGCGTGAACAGATTTCCTTGCCGTCGCCGGCGAAGAGCGAGAGCGGTGAGCGCGCTGAAGACCAGGCCGAGCGAGGAGAAAGGTGCGGGAATTCATCGGCCAGCTTCGCGCTGAAAGATCGTGGCCGCCTTCAAAATATCTTTTCGCATGGCCGATTCCGAGGCGAGCCGCTCGATCCCGTGCAGTTCGCCTAACGAATTGCGCGGAAATGAAATCGCCCCGCCAGACGAGGGTGGAAGCGCGACCGCCGACCTCGACCGGCCAGAGCTGGTAAAGGGTGAGCGCGACGTTGTAGCCGCCGCTCGCGTAGTAGAGGCCGTCGGCCACCTGATGCCGCCGCCGGCGATGCGCGCGAGTGTAGGATGCGCCGAGGGTGAGAACGCCTTCGTCTTCCACCTCGAGCAATTCCCAATAGAGATCGGGCTTGAGCGAGCCTTTGCCGCCGAGCAGGCCGGTCGCGCCGAGAAAGCCGCCGAACTGTTGATTGACCTTGCCCTGTTGCCTAACGAGTCCGGCCGAATTCCTTGCCCGGCTGGATCGCGGTCCCGCGTGTGATCGTAGGGCGCCTCGGCGCGCCGCGCCGCCGGCGACGAAATCCTGCGCGCGTTTCGCGAGGAGATCGCTCCAGAAAGCGAAGACCGATTGGCCGGCGGAGAATTTCTGCGCTTCGGCCCGGCTGATCTGCAGCTCGGGCGACATCTTTTTCGGTCGCGCTCGCTGAGCGTCTTGACCGCAGAGTTGTCAGGCGGATTGTTCAGCTTGGAAAAATTAGCGGCGGAAGGCGCAGCCGGCAGATCGGAGTGCAGGTAAACCTTCAACTCGCGATGCGCGGTGGGGTCGAAGTGCTTCATCGCCTCGATCACCTGCCGGGCGGCTGCGGGAACGACGAAACAACTCTGCACCGAAAGATAACGCGGCGTGCTCATGGGCGGCCCGCGGCGGTTTTGATGTCGCCCTTGGCCAGCTCGGCGAGGTCGACTTTTCCGAAGACGGAGAAACTGGCCAGCTCGCTGACGGGATCGGCGCGCGAGCAGATCGGCGGAGCAGGACGAGAAGGAGGAGAAGGACGAGATCGGGAATGTTTTCATAAAATGGAATCGTGGCGAATGGTTTTCAGTCTTGGGCGAATGCGCGACTGTCAACGCGGCTGGCGCGCGGTTTGCGCCTTGAAACAGAGCTGCGCTTTCCCTAGGGAGAGATCGGGACGCACCGGCGCGTTTCTTCTCAGATGAGTGAACCAATTATTGCCATCAACGGCCTAACGAAAATCCTACGGCGATTTCACGGCGGTGCGCGATCTCTCGCTCCGGATCAAGCGCGGCGAGATTTTTGGATTCCTCGGCGCGAACGGCGCGGGCAAGACGACGACGATGCGGATGCTCTGCGGGCTGCTGCGTCCGACCGCGGGCAGCGCGACGATCGATGGGCGGCGACGTCTGGCGCGATCGTTATGCGGTGCGGGCGAAGTTTGGTTACATGGCGCAAAAGTTCAGTCTTTATCCGGATCTGACCGTGCTGGAGAACATGCGTTTTTTTGCCGGCGCCTACGGCGTGCCGCCGGCACCAACTGGAGCGCCGGATCAAGACGCTCCTCGCGCCAGATGGACCTGTCGCGAAACGCGACACGGCCGCCGGCAGTCTCTCCGGCGGGATGCGGCAATTGCTCGCGCTCGGCTGCGCGCTGGTGCATGAGCCGCCGCTTCTTTTTCTCGACGAACCGACCTCCGGCCTCGACCCGGTGCATCGCCAGCAGATGTGGGATCTGCTCTACGATCTGAGCCACAACGGCATCACCATTTTCGTCACGACCCATTACATGGACGAAGCGGAGCGCTGCACCGAGGTCGGTTTCCTGCATGAAGGCCGGCTTGTTGGCGAAGGCTTCGCCGCGCGTCCTGAAGGAGACTTTCAAGGCCAGGCTGCTCGAACTCGACGCCAGGCCGGTCATGGATGCGCTCGTTAGGCTGCGCGAAGCGTCCGGCATCCTCGGCGTCTCGCTGCGGAGCGGGAGTTTGCGCATCTACGCGCCGGAAGCGGATCGGCTGCTCGCCGAGTGGCAACAGCAGTGGCCGTATCCCGAGATTGAGTTGCTCGCCCACCGCTGGGCGGAGCCGGACATGGAAGACGTCTTTACCGCCTACTCGCAAGGCTACGACGCCATGTTGAATCGAAGGGAGAACTGCCGTGAGACTCCGTGCTTCCCTGCAGGCGATCAACAGCGTGGCGGAGAAGGAATTCATCCATATCTATCGCGACTGGCGCATTCTCGTTCTGCTCCTCATTCTGCCGCCGGTTTTCACGCTCATTTTCGGGCACGCTTTTGAATCCACCGGATCGAGTAATGTGCCCGCCCTGCTAGAAGATCGCGATCAATCGCCGCAGAGCGCTCAATTCGTCAGGCAACTGAAGCGCCGAAACCACTTTCCAATGGAAAATGGCGCGGAAAATCAGCGGCCGCCCCGATCTGTTGCGCGAACATGTGCAGGCGGCGCTCATTATTCCACCCGGCTGGGGCGCGAGCTTGAAGAACGGCGATCCGATTCCGCTCCCGCTTTATCTCGACGGCAGCGACACGAACACGGCGAGCGAACTGGAAGGCCGGATCCAGGAAAGCCTCGGCGAATTCCAGAAAGAATTCGCTTGAGACCACGGTCGATACGCTGCCCGAGGAGGTCATCGAGCTCGGCAAACAACTGCCGGTCGACGTGCGAAAGGAATTCGTCTCCGCCATGAGCCAGTGGGGACTGAAAACGCAGGTGCTCTACAACCCGGAGCAGCGTTTTATCCAGTACGTCATCCCCGGGGTGATCGGGATCATCCTCCAGCTCCTCACCGTCACGCTGACCGCCTGCACGATCGCGCGCGAGCGCGAATCAGGCACGCTTTATCAACTGATGGTGACCTCGCTGCGGCGGAACGAAATCGTGATCGGGAAAATTCTGCCCTATCTCGCGATCTCGATTCTGCTCATTCTTGTCATCATCGTGGTCGCGGGATTGCATTTTCACGTGCAATTCCATCAGTTCCACATGCTCGCGCTGATCTGTTTGCTCTTCCTCCTTTGCTCGTTAGGGCTGGGTCTGCTCATCTCGGCCTTTTCCCGCACCCAGACGCAGGCGATCCAGCTTTCGGTTTTCTTCCTTCTCCCGATTTTTGTTCTCTCCGGCGCTTTCGCACCGCTCGAACAACTCCCGCCTGCCATTCGCTATCTTTCGGAATTTTTTCCGCTAACCCATTTTTGCCGCGCGTTCCGGCTGGTGAATCTCTATCGGGCCGGACCATCCTTCTACAGCGGCGATCTTATCTTCCTCTTCATCGGAGCGATCGCGACCTTTGTGGGCGCGGCCTTCCTCTTGAAGCGTATTCAGGAATAGCGTCCCGCCGGACTGCTCCGCACCGCTAGCATCAAGGAATCGGAACCACGCGCGCGAAGCGCGGCGGCGGCTTGACCGCCGCCGCCCGCCCGGGCGGCCGCGCCGCGGGCAAAGCGAAAAAGTTATACTTCAAGATCGCGTAGATGGCCCGCACTCCATCCCGCCAACTGACCTTCTTTCCTTCCTGATAGGTGCGGCCGTCGTAGGAGATGCCCACTTCGTAAATCCGGCCGCGCGCGCGTGCCAGCTTGGCCGTGATCTCCGCTTCAAAGCCGAACCGATCTTCGCGAAAATCCATCCCCTGGATGACGGATGATCTAAACGCTTTGTAGCACGTCTCCATGTCCGTAAGATTGAGATTCGTACACATGTTGGAAAGCAGGGTGAGGAACTTGTTTCCGACCATGTGCCAGAAATAGACGACGCGATGCGGGCGCGCCCCGACAAAGCGCGAACCGAAAACGGCGTCGGCTTTACCCGAAAAAATCGGCTCGAGGAGCTCCTGGTTGCGCTTGTCCGACGGCACTGGCGATTGGCCTCAGCTTTGTGCAGCTTCGCTGGGCCGGAATTGCGGGCGCAAGCGCTGCGGCGTTGGCCTCCGTTCTTTTTGCTGACCTTGGGCATGACCGAAATCCCGTCGCAACGGGCAGCGCCAGCCCGCCATCCGCAGGACGCCTGAAACCAATTCCCCTTTTGCACGCAACCTCCATCTGCCTCTCGTTAGGCTTGATCGCGATCTGGAATCTGAGCAGCAACCGGGACGACCCAGCGCGAGTTCGCGCCGAGGTGATTGATCGCCTCGCGACGATGGAGGTTGCGAGCATTCTGCAAACGGATTCCAAAGTTCCAAATCCAGTCGCGCTCTTTTGCGGCCAAAAGGAGCGACAAGCCTGGATCAATTATGCCACCGGGATCCGCAGCGTGGGCTCGCTCTATTGGGATAACCCGAGTGGGACCCGCGACGAAGCGGAATTTCTGGCCACCTATGACGAGGATGCTGCGCACCGCATCGCGCGCGCGAGAGAGATCAACTATGTGGTTGTGACGCCGAGCGGCGGCAACGTCATCGCCTATCATTACATGTGGCAGGGCAACAAGAGCGCTCCACGGATTCGAGAAACGCTCGCTTATCGTTTGGCGGCGCCGACTCCCTCTCCGCCAGACTGGTTGCAACTTTTGCCGCGTTCGACTCCGGCGATCCGTCGCGAAGATCTTCGCGTCTATCGGGTCCTCTAGACCCCCAGCCCTATTTTCCGACGTCGGACCGGAAAGCTTGGATCGTGTCGATCGTTTCCTGCATCATCTGTTTGCCCGCGATGTAACGATCAATCCCGCCAAGATAACTGCGGAACGGCGCGGAGACGAAGCCGACCTGCCAGACGAGGGTGCCGCCGTCCACCGGCCAGAGCTGGAAGAGATCGAGCGCCATGAAATAGGTGTCCGTCGGATAATAAACGCAGTCGATCAATTGCCAGGATTCGGGTGACTTCTGCGCCGCGAAAATACCCAACTGCAAGGTGGTGTGGTCGCGCACCCTGGTCGTCTCCCAATAACCGACCGCCTCGCTCGCGGGCTTGCCGCTGGCCACGATCGGGTGAGACCGGGTAACTGATTGAAAATGACGTGCCGCTTTCGGGGCGAGCGTGAGCAGTCCACGCAATTCGGTGGCGGGCGAGATGGAACTGCCGGCTGTGTAAGGACCGACCGCGGCCATTCCACCGCGCGCCAGCGCGGTCGCTCGCCGGCGCAGGATCTCCTGCCAGGCCGCGCTCGGGCTGGCTGCTTTTTGCCGCAGCACCTCCGCTTCTTCATTCGTTAGGTGAAGAGTGTTGGGCGTGGCGCCCGGAGTGACTTTGGCCGTTTGCTGAAGCAGCCAGTTATCATCCGGGACGGCCGGATTCAGTCGCAGCGCCTGGAAGGCATCGGCTGCGGGGGGGAGCGAGAACTCACGGTAGGAATGCACTTCCAGCTCTTTGTGCGGGATCGGATTCCAATGCAGCAGCTTATCGCCCACGACATTCATCGGAGCGTGTACGAAATAACACGACTCGAGATGGATCCCGCGCGAGAACCCGCTTGCGGTTCCCTTTTCTACGATGATCTGGCCGCGCTTGAGCGTGGCCAGGTCTACCGCGGGAAGCTGGGCATGTGCGCGCAGTTCGTCGAGAGGTCCGCCAAGGGCGGTGCCCGTCGCCAGCACGAGCAGGCCGCAGATTGCGCCTAACGAGCGATGTCCAATCTTCGAGAAGGTTGGAAAGCGCAACTCAAAAAGCCACTTTCAATTGCAGGCTCAGGTAGGGCGACGGATCGGTGCGATAGTTTTCGCCCGCGCGATGAAAGGCGAAGTGCCGCTGGATCGAGTAGCCGCCGGAGAGATCCACCGTGCAGTTTTTCGCGAACTCGTAGGTCAGGCCCACGCCCGTCCGATAGTCGGTGAAATCAACTTGCGTGCCGTTAAGTTTCGACGGCCGGACGCCATCGTTGCGATCGGTCCGGTAAGCGCCGCCGGCGACTTCGCCGCCGATCCAAAGATCGAGCTTGTCCGTCGGGGAATAAATCAGTTTCGGGTCCGGCAGGACGCCCATCAGGCGCACCTTGTCGCTTGGAATCCAGATGACGCCACCGAGGGGAATAACTGGATAGCCGCCGCGGAGGAAGCTCGTGTAGGCGCCGCCAAAAAGGTAAAGCTTGTCTGGTTGCAGGACGAAGATGCGGCCTAACGTGATCGGCACATCGAAGGACGAAATCCCAAAGTCGTTCTCGGCGTAAAAGCCGGGCCGGAACTCGATGAAAGCGCCGACATCATTGCCGTGCATGATGTCGACCCCGACCACGCCGGCAAGGGACTGGAGGTGGTTGGGCACAGGTGCACTGGAGCTTCCGAAATCATAACGCTCGTAGGCAAAACCGACGTGCAAATAGGCATCGCCAGTGAGGTGGAAGCGATGGCCGTACTCGATTTCGTTCTGGATCTCGTCCTGCTTTCCAAAGCTGCCGCCATGGTTGAGATCACTTTCAAAAATGTAGCTCGATTGGATTCTGAAAAGATCGAGCGAAACGGCGTCAGCCGTGGTTTCGTTTGACGCCGCGGCGGTCTTGTTATCGATCTCCGTTCCGCCTCGGCTAAAGGAAGCGGTAAAAAAAACGAAGCCGACGAGCACGGAGAACAGGGTTTTCATAGAGTTGGCTTTCTTAGCTCAATCGTCCTTTTGCCGCGAAGTAGACTGGCGTCGGATGAGAATTTTCTTCTGCAGCGGCCAGGGCGATGACCCCGTTTTTTCCCAGTCAGGGGCGGTATTCGTAGGCCAGCCTCTTCTACGGCAAGGGGCGACCCGCTTCAGTTGCGTCCGCCATGAGAGGACGCGCCGCTGTCAGAGCCATTCGCGCGTCGATCCGCAGCTTCCTTCATCTCCCGCGAGAGTTTTTCGACGCGTTGGCGCATGATCTTGCCGGCCTTGAACTTGACCGTGGCCCGTGGCGGAATGACAAAACTGCTGCCGGGTTGATTGGGATTTCGACCGACGCGCGGTTTGGTCAGCCGCGGCTGAAAAACGCCGAAATTGCGCAGCTCCACGGCAACATTGCGCGCCAGGCTGTCGGTAATTTGATCTAATGTTCGCTGCACGACTTCAAAGACCTGGTGTTGCACCATACCAGTTTGATTGCTGATCGACACAACGATGTCGCGTTTTGTGAGCTTACTCATGGTATAACAGATTCGTCTGTCGACCATCGGGTGAGCGGATCAATTTAGCAAATTTTTTGCCGGATCTCCCGTCGATAAGTCGCGGGCACCCGGTCCTCTCAGGATAAGAACTCCGCCGGGTTGCGAAACGTCAAGCGGCTTTGCGGCCGAAGAGCCGGGCGAGCGAGACAGTAAGGAGGTTTCGGCTGAGTAATTCCCGGCGGCGGGCTTTGAGCTGGCCCTGGACGACGCCGATCTTGGTGAAGACCGCGTTCCAATCCGACTCCAGGCGCCTCGTTTCGTCCGCGGAGAGCTCGCGGACCCCTCGAATTGACGTCGCTCGCTGCATGACGTTCATCGCTTTTCCGGAAAGTTCCGCGATGAGATTGACTTCACTGAAAACGTGCTCGCTCTCCTGGAGAAGGAGGCCGCGGATCTCGGTGAACTGGCGCTCCTGGTCGGAGGAGACGATCGGTTTCGACTTGTCGAGCGCGTAGGTGATAAAATCGTGGAGCTTTTTCCAGTTTTCCACCTGAAGGGTGAGGAGCCGGATTTGCGTTTCAAGGACGGTGTCTCTCATCGTTTTCCTGGGACGCTGGTTAATTGCATGGTCTCGTCGAGTTTTTGCAGATTATCGATTAACAGGTGCGTCCACGGCCGATTGACCGTCTGCACCTGGCTAATGATGCCTTCTTCAAAATAGAATCGGCCCTGGCGCCAGCGGAAGATCTCAGCCACCGCGCCTTCGCCTTCGAGCGAGCTGTAGACCGCGTGCCGCACCATCCCGTGGTGCAGATAAATTTCGCTGTTGCCGCGGCTCGATTTAAAGGTGAAGCGCCCGCTGCGCTGGCTCATGCAGCTCATTTGCAGAATCTCGGCGGCGGAAAATTGGTTGAGGTTGCCGACGAGCGAGTGGCAGGGATCGATGCCTTCGGCGGGTGTGCCGGATTGTCTTTCAAAAGCCGACACGATGCGCCGCAACCGGCTGCGCAGCTGTCGATCGCTGCAGTTGGTCGCGACCAACTCGATATTTTGCTGGTCGGCTTCTTGCAGCAGCTCGGCATCGTTCGGCTCTTCCGTTAGGCACATGACCTCGAGCGATGGAAAATGCTGGCGCGTATTGATCGCCTGCCCGATCGCGACCCTGGGTTCGCCTTCCACCACGAAAAGATCGAAATTTTCGCGCATCAGGATGTAAACGGCTTCCGAGAGAGTGCGGACGATGCGGGTTTCGACTTTCCGCATGGCGTCGAACATGGCCAGCGCGCGATCCTCGAAAACGGGATCGGCGTTGAGGATGAGCAGTCTGGTTTCCACGGCAGGCTAAAGCGCGGCTTGGAAAGAGCAGGAACCTTGCCGCGATTCCCCCCGACCGTTGGAAGCTGCCCCGTGAAAATGGCACCCCTAACCCGGAGAGAATGAGCCGTGGGATGCGATCGAAGACGAGGTCAGGGAGCTGGGGTTTGGGGCAGGTCGATTCGGGGAGCCCGTTGCTGTGTTGCGCGACCGGACCCGCGGTCAGGTATCTATTTTGGCAACTTCCACTGTCGAATTGCGCCGTCGGCGCCGATGCCAAGGACAGTGCCGTCGTCGGGAATAACCGCCAGTCGTCGGACTTCATCCCGGTCCGGAAAGACCCATAGATCGCGGTGCGCGATGCGATCATAAACGAAAAGCTTGCCCTCACCCGCGTAAATCGCACGATGCCGTGCCGGGTCATGGGCGAGCGCGTGTATCTTCTGGCCTACGTGGTTGCCCTCGAGCAGACTCGGAGATGGCTTCCCGAGGACCTCGAAGTAATCCATTTTGCCCTCGAGTTGCGCGGCGGTCAGGGGCACCTCTTCGCCCGAGGGCAGCAGCCAGAGTTTTCTGGGAAGCGTGAATCGGATCGCCGAATTGCTGATCGCGAAGAAACGGGTCCCATCTTCTGAGATCACAAAATTGATGACGTCATTCCAGCCCACCTCGAGCGTCCGAACCACTTTACCGGTGCCGAGATCAATAATCTCGAAACGTCCGCTCTCACCCTCGGAAGTTTTTGATCGGCCGATGCGAAAGACAACCGCCGTCGCGCCGTCGGGCGTGATCCCGGCCTCTCGGATATCGCCAGCTGCCGGCATCAGGGTTGTCGTTTGGAAGGGAGGCGCAAGTGTCAGGCGGAAAATTTCTCCGTGTGCGCCGAATCCGATCAGCGCCGAACTATCGCGCAGAAAGTAAAGCGAGATGATTGGGCTGCTCCCGACCGATGTTTCCGCTTGCTGTTTTCCATGACGGTCGAGAAGGCGGATGGCGCCACTGGCGTAACCGAGCGCGATGAAACGGGAATCACCCGCGACTACGATCACAGCCGGTCGCTCTTTGGCGCTGAAAAAGACAGACTCATTAGGGGAAGGCGGCTCTTCCTCTGCGGAACGCGGCAATCGACCCAGATACATTTCCGCCCAAACGGCGGGTTCTCTGATCATATCGTACTCAGGACTGTTCGTTGTTACCTGAAGCACCGGCTCGAGGAAGACGCAGCCGCCTGGAATTCTATCGCTCCCGCCGTCCGGTACACGCAGCAGCTTTTGTTGCAGAAGCTGCCAGGTTCCGCTGGCTTCCGTCACCGGAAAATAGGAGACTCCCAACTCGACCCCGTCGTGATTCAGATAACGCCGGCCAATCCGCAATCGGCCCTCGCGCGGTTGCAGCCTGATCCATGCGCTTTGGAAAAACTCGTCGTTAGGCGAGACCGGAATCCTCTGGCCGGCAATGGAGACTTGCCGCTCCTTTGTCGATCGATACCGGATTGCTCGCCTTGGAAAATCGCTTTTGGCCACACTCCAGTCGCCCTCAGGCAATTCTCCCCAACCGGGGATCGCGCGCGCGCTCTGGTCGAGCTCGCCCAGTCCCGCGACCCCATCAAAAGTGCTGTTGAAGATCAAATTCGGAGTCAGGTTGAGCGGGATTGCCGCGCCGACAATTTCGTCCCCGTTTTCGCTGCTGACGATGACTCGCCCAAAGTGGGCGTTCCGCGGCAGCGCAACGCGCAGCTGGCCCCGCCATTCGCGAGTTCGGATCTCAGCTGCTCGGATGAGATGGGTTTCGGACTCGCCCGCGAGAATGGTCAGCCGGCGCGGGCGAGAGAACGGGGGTGGCACACCTTCCACGGCAGAAATGGTCGACGCGTCTCGGCGAGCGTATGGGTTGCCCGTCAAACCGGCCAGGTCCCAATAGATGGCGCTCTTTCCACCTTCCGGCGGCGCAGCGGAGAGGAAGATCGTTGGTGTCAGGTCCCGCTCATCGCCCGTGAAAAGGCGCCACATCCGATCGCATTGCTCGATGGTGGACGCGAAGTTTTTGTCTTCCGCTCTGGCTTCACGAAAGCTGTCGATGAGCGATCGAGCCTCGGTGTTCCGGTGTAGTTGCAGGAGCAGTTGGACGCTCGCTGTGAGGTCATCGGTCCGCAGGTATTCGTCGGTCGCGCCTCCAGTGAGGGTCTTTGGCAAAACGCTGGCCGCCGCAGTCGCGAGGTCGATTGCGCCCGCTTCGAGCGCGAGCCGCGCGGCCCGCCGGAGCAATGCCGCCTCCCGCGTTGCGTCGAAGGCCGCGTCGGAGCGATTCTGATCCGTAATCATTCCCAGAATACGGGCGGCTTCCGACTTCATTCGAGCGCGGAGCATCAATTCGAAAAATTTCAGCAGCGTTCCGGTCGATACCACCTTCGGCTATGGGAATCGGCCTCTGCGAGTTCCATGACCTTGCGCAGAACCTGTTGCGCTTTCGGCAGATCGTTCAGCGCGAGCGTGGCGGCGGCGATCACGGGCCACAAACCCAGGAAGCGTCGTTCCTCTGTTTCGTTGCGGAGATATTCTGCCTGAGCCGCGACCAAAGCCGGGAAGGCGAGGGAGCGCGCGGCCGGCCATTGGCGAAGTTGAGAGGCCATCGCGAGGAGCAATTCGGGAGCGACCCCGGCTGGCGCGCCCGAACCGGGTGTGCCGGAGCCTTGGCCCGGAACGCTTCCGTGCAGGGCGAGATCGAACGCTTGTGCTGGGGGTAGCCCGCAAATGCGCTCGAAGTAGCGGGAGAGAAATGGCCTTGCTTTCTCCACTCGGCCCCAGACGACGACGACCGCGTAGATGGTTTGTTGTTCGACCGCGGCCGGGTGCTTTGCCAGTTCTTCCTCGATCGCGTCGACCAATTGCGGAAGCACGCCGAGCGCAACGGCTTTGCTCACCAGGATGCGCGCGGGGTATTTCGGAAGGCCCGATGAATCTGGCTGCTCAGTGATGAGATCGATCGAGAATTCCCATGGCCGCCCCGAACCATAGGAGCCGGGATCGTAAGGACGCGGCGCGAAGAGAGCGATCATCGTGGCCAGAGCTTCCGCGTCACGGTGTTGTTTGATCAGGAGGTCGATCAACTTCAGTTTTTGCCGCATCTCCTCCTGGAATTGGCCTCGTTGGGGTAGAGTCGGCCCCAGCTTCGCGGCCTGAAGGAGCACGATGGTCGCGTTTTCGCCACCCGCCGCGAGCAACCGATCCGCCAGGCTAGTCACCGTGAACTGAGTGGAAACAGAGGCTCGCAGATCCGTTACTCGAACATCGAACCCGCGCGCGATTTCTTTCGCCAGGTGATCGAGCGCGTTTTGCCGCGAATAAAGCGGCACGAGTTCGTCTTTCGCGATCTGTAGTGTCCGGTCGAGGTGTTGTTCGAGGAGCTGGTCGGTACAATTCCATCGCTCCCTTGTCTTGCCCGTTACCGGCCAGCCCGGAAGCGAGTCTGAGATTAAGGTCGACGCTGATCGGTGGAATTTGCCCCGCTTTTTCGTAGTAGGGCGCTGCCTTGCCCGGATCGATTGTCGAAACAGCTTCGGCCAGAGCCAATGTGATTTGCCGATCATCGGGGTCTTCGCGCGAGCGCGCTTCCAGATCGATAATGTATCCGTCCAGGACGTGATTTTCTTTCAGGGTGGCCAACGCTTTCTCCCGCAGGACGCTTGCGGCGCGCGCGCCTGGACCCTCCAATGGGTAGGAGGAAAGTATCGTCTGCGCGACGGGGATTGCTTCGGGGGAGGGCGGCCCCTCACGGCGCATCATGAACTCCCGCAGCGCGTCGGAGGAGAGCACGGCAGTCTGCGCGGCAAGCGCCGCGCCGCTCGCGAGCGTCAAATATAGGGCGCAGCGAAGGACACTTCCCAGGTGGAACACTGCGGGTCGGATAGCGGGCACAAGATCACCGGTGCGCAAGCATCGTGCCCCGGGAGCGAGAAACCACTTTTCGCGCACACGGCCCGTCCGTCTTGCTGATAATTCTGCTCGCTACCGCCGCCACTCCCGGCGCGGTGGCGGGGCGGCGTAATGATCCGGCGCGATCTCGTGCGCGGTGCGGAAGTGGATCTTCGCATAGCGGCGCAGCGCCTCCGGCCCTTCTTTCTCCACAATCTTGCGTGCCGTCTCCTTGATCGCGGCGGAAACACCCCGACCAAGCGTCAGACCAGCGTGTTTGCCCTGGCGTTCCAGCCAGTCGATAAATGCCTCGCGAGCCAGGATCGACGCCGCCGCGACCGCAAAATCGGATTCCGCCTTTGTCCGTTGCTCTAGTTGAATTTGCTGGCCGTGTTGCAGGAGCGCTTTGTCGATCACCCGCGCGTCGGCAAACTTGTCCGACAAGGCGCGCGGACAATCCGGGCGTTTCGCGAGCAGATTTTCGATCACGCGGGCGTGGCCCCAGCCGAGCAGGCTGTTGAGATTGCCAAACTTTTCGTAGAGAATGTTGTAGCGTTCCGGCCCGATCAGGACGACGTCGAACGCAATCCCGGGCGTTTGCCGGATCACCTTCGCCAGCGCCCGGATTTTCGCATCGGAACCGATGCGTTTGCTGTCCTGAATTCCGTTCTCCAGAAATTGCCGCGCGATCGCGCGATCGGTAAACGCGCCCGCGATGACGAGCGGGCCGAAGAAATCACCCTTGCCGCTTTCGTCGATCCCGAAATGCGGCTCGAACATTTCCGGAGAATGCACTTCCTCATAACCGAGCCGCGCTTCGCCGAGGATCTTGGGTTCCAGCTCAAAGCTGACGAAGTCCTCGATCCCCCGGCCTTGCAAAAGCACCTTGGGGCCTTTCTCGTAAACCGCCACGCTTAGTTTATTCTTCTGCGCAAAGAAGAGCGTGTAAGGTTTGGGCGAAAACTCGAAACCCAGCTCGCGCAGGAGCGCTTGCAGCGCCGATGCTTGCTGCAGGGTTAGAGGAGCGGTATACGAATTCACTTTGCCGGGAATTTAATGGCTGCCTTGCGCGAGACACTTCTTCCATAACGGGGCAACGCCATCTTGGAAATGATCAACCGCCGCGCTTTTCGATCTGCTTTGCAGCGCTGGTTTGCGGTTCAGGGGCGCGACCTGCCGTGGCGGCGGAGTCGCGATCCGTATGCGATTCTTGTCTCGGAGTTCATGCTCCAGCAAACGACGGTCGCGACCGTCCTTCCGTATTATGAGCGCTGGCTGGCGCGTTTTCCCGATTTCAATGCGCTCGCTCGGGCCGATGAACCCGATGTGCTGCACGCCTGGCAGGGCCTGGGCTATTACGCCCGGGCCCGGAATCTCCGGGCGGTCGCGCGTTTTGTGGCGCGGAATCTTGACGGCAAACTCCCGGACGCTCCCGAGCAGCTCGCGCAACTGCCCGGCATCGGGCGCTACACGGCCGGCGCGCTGGCCAGCTTTGCCTTCGACCGGCCCGAGCCGGTGGTTGACGCAAACATCGCGCGCCTGCTCGCTCGCCTAACGAATTGGAAAACCCCGATCGATACCGCCGCCGGCCAGGCGCATCTGTGGACCACAGCCGAGGCTCTCCTTCCGGCCACGGGCGGGCGTTACCATAACGCCGCTTTGATGGACCTCGGCGCGATGATTTGTCGGCCGCGCCAACCACGTTGCGGAGCTTGTCCGGTCCGCAAACTCTGCCGCGCCGAACAACCAGAATTGCTGCCACGAAAAAGAAAGCGAGCGTCGATCGTTCGTCTGACCGAGCAACACGCCTTTACCTTGCAGCGGAACCGGATTCTCCTCGAGCAATCCCGCGCTCGCTGGCGCGGGATGTGGATCCTCCCGCGCCTCGCGGCCAGGCCCCGGCGTCGCCCGCTCCTGCAGTTTGAATTCCCGTTCACCCGCCATCGCATCACGCTGGCCGTGTTCGCCCGGTCCGACGCAAGTATGCCTAACGAACATCAAAAGTGGTTCCCGCTCCATGCGCTGGCTGACCTGCCGGTTCCCTCGCCCCACCGCCGCGCGCTTGGGCAACTACTACCGGCCCAGCGAAGCGCTCTTTCGAAACGATGATAAAAGACCAGAAACTCGTGGTGGTGATGCCGGCTTACAATGCCGCCCAGACTCTGCGTCAGACCTACGACGAAGTGATGGCGCACGGAATTGTCGACCGGGTCATTCTGGTCGACGACGCCAGCAAAGATGAGACCGCGGCCATGGCGCGCTCGCTACCGCACGTGCAAGTGGAAGTCCATCCGCAAAATCGCGGCTATGGCGGCAACCAGAAGACCTGCTACCGCCTCGCCCTCGCCGCCGGCGCCGATATCGTGATCATGATCCATCCTGATTATCAATACACCCCGGCCTTGATCCCGGCGATGGCGTCCCTCGTGGCAAGTGGACTCTATCCCTGCGTTCTCGGGTCACGCATTCTCGGTGGGGGCGCGTTGCGCGGCGGAATGCCCTGGTGGAAGTACGTCTCCAATCGGTTCCTTACTCTGATCGAAAACCTGCTCCTCGGGGCCAAGCTCTCTGAGTATCATACCGGTTACCGGGCCTTCTCCCGCTCCCTGCTCGAGCGCCTTCCCTTGGAGGAGAACTCAGATGACTTCATTTTCGATAACCAGATTCTCGTCCAGGTTATCGCGCTGGGTTATCCCGTCGGAGAGATCAGCTGCCCGACGAAGTATTTTCCGGAGGCATCTTCGATTGGCTTTGCCGCCAGCGTGCGCTATGGCCTGGGTTGTTTGTTGACCGCGTTGCGCTGGCGCCGGCGAGTGCTCGCGGGCACGGCACACAACAATCAGCCGTGAAGAAGAAGGCGGGGAAGCGCCGGCGGCGCGACAGGTCCGCGGCCAAAATTAACCTACCACCGACTCCTCCGCCCCGTCGAAGCACGCGCTGGCTGGTTCCGGCTATCTGTTTCGCCTTAGTGGTGATAACCCTGGCCGTCTTTGGCCGGACGGTCCGCTTCAATTTTTTCAACTACGACGATAGCTTCTATGTCTATCAAAACCCTTTCATCAGCAACGGGTTGACCCGGGCGGGACTCGTTAGGGCTTTCACCCATCCGCTGGTTGCCAACTGGCATCCGCTGACCTCGATCTCCCTCATGCTGGATGCGCAGTGGTCCGGCCTGCGCGCCGGCGGTTACCATCTCGTGAATGTGCTTCTGCACGCCTCGGCGGTTCTGCTCCTTTTTCTTGTTCTAAGAACGATGACCGGCGCGCTTTGGCGGAGTGCATTCGTTGCCGCCCTTTTCGCCATTCATCCCTTGCGCGCCGAGTCGGTCGTCTGGATCTCGGAAAGGAAGGACGTGCTCAGCGGCGTTTTCTTCCTCCTCGGTCTCTGGGCTTACTCCCGCTATGCGCGGAAGCCGCCCGCGCTCGGTAGATACCTCCTGGTCGTTCTCGCCCTCACACTCGGTCTCCTCGCAAAGGCGATGCTGGTAACCCTTCCCTTCTTACTCATACTTTTGGATTACTGGCCTCTCGGGCGTTTCGCTTCTGCTCCACCAGGTGAAACTCACCAAAGCGAGGGGAGCAGGCCGATCAAGCTCTCCTGGCTGATTCTGGAAAAGCTGCCCCTTCTCCTGCTCACAGCCGCAATTTCGGTTGCAACGGTTTTTGCCCAGGAGCCCGCGCTCAAGGGTGTCACCGATTTGCCACTCCGATGGCGGATTGAAAACGCGCTCGTCACCGTCTGGGTTTACCTGCGGCAAATGGTCTGGCCACATGATCTGGCCGTCTTTTATCCGCACCCGCGCGGAAGTCTTCCTCTCTGGCTGGCTGGCGCGTCCTCGCTCGCCTTGCTCATGGTCACGGTGGCGGCGGTCAGAGTTCGCAAGAGCTATCCCTATCTGGTGACCGGCTGGCTTTGGTATCTCGGCATGCTCGTGCCGGTCATCGGTCTCGTGCAGGTGGGAGGGCAGGCGCACGCCGATCGTTACACCTATCTGCCGCAAATCGGACTCTATTTGATGATCAGTTGGGGCGTCGCTGATCTGACCACCGGTTGGCGCCGGCGACAACCGCCCCTCATGGCCGCGGCAACATTGGTTGTGGTCGCATTGATGATACTCGCATGGCGACAAGTGGATTATTGGTCGAGCTCTGTTGCCCTTTGGCGGCACACGCTCGCCGTGACGAAGGAGAACGATGTGGCGGAGCGCGGTCTGGGAACGGCTTTGCTAAAAATCGGTCGCCTCGACGAAGCCATCGCCCATGATCGCGCCGCCCTTCGGATTCGCCCCGGGGACGCGAATGGCCTGACCAATCTCGCCAACGCCCTCTTGCAGAAGGGCGAGCTGCCAGAAGCGATCGAGCATTTCCGCGAAGTGGTTCGCTTTCGGCCTAACGACAGTGAAACGCGTCGCAACCTCGGCAAAGCGCTTTTCCGGACGGGCGCGCTCCCTCTGAGCATCGCCGAATTCCGCGCAGCATTGCGGATCCGGCCTAACGATTCCGATGCCGCCTCCGGTCTCGGCAATGCGCTCGCTGCAAAAAGGCGAGGCCGCGGCGGCGATCCCGTATTTTCGCAAAGCGCGCGACGCGGATCGGAACAACATCGCGATGCATTACAACCTCGGTATCGCGCTCCAGCGAAGCGGTCAGCTTGACCCCGCGATGGCGGAGTTCCAGGAAACGATTCGGCTCGATCCGCGAAATGCCGACGCGCGGAACAACCTTGCCATCACTCTCCTCAAGAAAGGCCTGACGAAGGAGGCGATCGCAGAATGGCAGGCGGCATTGCAGATCGCGCCCGGCAACGCGGAGATGCACGACAACCTCGCGCTCGCCCTCCTCAAGCAAGGGCGAATTGCGGACGCCATGGCCGAATGGCGGGAAACGCTTCGCCTCCAGCCCGACAGGATCGCCACCGAAATCACCCTCGCCTGGATTCTCTCGACCGCGCCCGAGGACGCGCTCCGCGATGGCGGTCGCGCCCTCGATCTCGCGCAACACGCTTCACAAACTTCCGCCGGTCGCAACCTGATGATCTATCGCGTGCTCGCGGCGGCCTATGCGGAGGCCGGACAATTCCAGGAGGCGACCAGGGCCGCCCAGGAAGGCGCGCAACGAGCGGAGGCGGCAGGCCAGTCGTCGATCGCTCAGCTTTTGCAGATCGATCTTTCTCTCTATCGGCAGGGCATTCCGCTGCGGGACCCGACTCATGGTCGCGGCGCAGCCAACCCTCCCTGACAAGCCGCGCGTTTCCATTTGTTATTCCGGCGCTATCTTTCGAAGCTGCAACCCGATGAGAAGCATGACCGGTTATGGCCGCGGCGAAGCGAGCGCGGCGGCGCGAAAATCAGCGTCGAGGTCAATTCGGTCAACCGCAAGCAGAGCGACGATCGTGATCAATCTGCCGCGCGAGCTGAGCGCGCTCGAGCCGCGCGTCCGGCAGGTGGTGAGCGATCGCTTGACGCGCGGACGCACCAACGTCGTCGTCGACCTGCGACGCGAGCGCGCCAGCGCGCGCAAGCTCGCGCTCGACACGCGCGCTGGCCCGTTCCTATCACGAGGCATGCGCGCCTTGCAGGAGGAACTGGGCGTCGACCGGCGAGATCACCATCGGGATGATCCTGCAGGCGCCGGGCGTGATGCGCTTCGCCGAGGACGGCCTCGCAGCCCGACGAAGCTCTGGCCCGCGCTCGAGGAAGCGCTCAGGCGTCGCCCTCGACGAGCTGATCAAAATGCGGACGCGCGAAGGAAAACATCTCGCCAAAGATTTGATTCATCGGCTCAAGGTCGTCCGCCAATCGCTCAAGGAAGTGCGCAAAATGCATCCGGCGGTGGCGGAGAAATATCGCGACAGCTCTGCTCGAGCGGATCAACAAGGCCGGGCTCGAGCTTGCGCCTAACGACGATCGTCTGCTCAAGGAAGTCGCCTTTTTTGCCGATCGCTCCGATGTTTCCGAAGAGCTGACCCGGCTCGAAAGCCATCTCGCGCAATTCGCCCATCACCTGCGCAAAGACGAGCCGGTCGGGCGCACCCTCGAATTTATCACCCAGGAAATTTCGCGCGAATTGAATACGTTAGGCGCGAAAGCGGGCGACGCGGAAATTTCGCGGCACGTCGTGGCCTGCAAGTCGGAGGTGGAGAAGATTCGCGAGCAAATCCAAAATCTTGAGTAAGCAATTCAGCCGCTACGGAATTCTCTTCGTCGTCTCCGCGCCTTCCGGCGCGGGAAAGTCCACCCTCTGCGACGCGCTCCGCCAGACGCCCGATTTTGTCTACTCGGTTTCCTGCACGACCCGCCCGCCGCGCGCCGGCGAGATCGACGGCGAGGATTATCATTTTCTTTCCGAGGCCGACTTTCTCGCCGCGCGCGTCGCGGCCGGGAGATTTTCTCGAACACGCCAACGTGCACGGAAAATATTACGGCACCTTGCGCGAACCGATCGTCAGCAATCTGCAGGAAGGCGTCGACGTCCTGATCGACATCGACACGCAGGGCGCGGCCGCGATCCGCGATTTTGACGATGCTTTTGTTCGCCAGGCGCTGGCCGATGTTTTCATCATGCCGCCCGATCTCGAGGAATTGCGCCGCCGCCTCACGAAACGCGGCACGGAAACGGAGGAACAAATCGAAGTGCGTCTGCAGACCGCGGCGCGGGAGATGGAACTCTGGCGCGATTATCGCTACACCATCATCAGCCGTTCGGTGGAGGAGGATCTGCTCAAGTTTCGCCACATCATGGGCGCGGAACGTTATCTGAGCAGCCGGATGGTTTTGGCCTAACGAGATACGATTTGTCATCCTGAGCGAAGCGAAGGACACGATACCCCAGCGTGAACGGAAAGGTGAGGTCCTCGCTCGCTCAGGATGACAGTTTGAGACGAAATGAAAAGAAGCGTCGTCCTCGGCGTGACCGGCTCGATCGCCGCCTACAAAGCGGCCGAACTGGCCAGCCTGCTCGTCAAGCAAGGACACGACGTCTTTGTCGTGATGACGAAGGACGCGACCGAGTTCATCACCCCGCTGACTCTGCAGACGCTCTCCAAGAATCCGGTCACGACCAGTTTCTACGACGAAAAACAAAGCTGGCATCCGGGACACATCGCGCTGGCCGACCGCGCCGATCTTGCTCGTCATCGCGCCCGCCACCGCGCACATCATCGCCGAGCTCGCGCACGGTCTGGCCGGTCATCCGCTGGCCGCGATCGCGCTCGCCACCCGCGCGCCGATTCTGCTCGCGCCGGCCATGAACGGAAAAATGTGGGAGCACCCCGCGACGAAGGAAAATGTGGCGACGTTAGGCGCGCGCGGCGTCGAATTCATCGGACCGGAAGCCGGCATGCTCGCCTGCGGCTATGAAGGCATCGGCCGCCTGTGGAAAGTCGATGAGATCGCCTTCCGCGCCGAGTTCCTCCTCGCCAGCCAGGACAATCTGATCGCGTGAAATTTCTCATCACGGCCGGACCGACGCGCGAGCCGCTCGATCCGGTGCGTTACCTGAGCAATCGCTCCTCCGGCAAAATGGGCTACGCCATCGCGGCCGCCGCTCTGGAGGCAAAACACGAAGTCACCCTCATCTCCGGACCGGTCGCGCTCGCACGCGCCGCCGGCGCGGAAATCGTCCGCGTCACGACGCGGCGAGGAGATGTTCGACGCCGTCGCGAGCGCAATTCGCCGATCTGCGATGTCTTCGTCATGTGCGCGGCGGTTTGCGATTACAAACCGGCGCATTACGCGCCGCAGAAAATGAAAAAGCAGCGCACTCGTTTTTCGCTCGAGCTCGTCCCGACGCGCGACATTCTCGCCAGCCTAACGAGTCAGCCGCACGACTGTTTTGTGGTCGGCTTCGCCGCGGAAACCGGAGCGCTGGAAACGAACGCGCAACGCAAGCTAAGCGGAGAAAAATTGCGACCTCCTGGTCGCGAATGATGTCAGTCGCGCCGACATCGGAATGGATTCCGACGAGAACGAGCTGCGTCATTTTTGTCAAAAGCGGCGCGACGCGAAAAACTTCCGCGCGAAAAAAAAACGGAGCTGGCGCGCGCATTGCTTAAAATAATTTTGGATGTCGCGCGAAAAATGTTTGACAAAAAAAACGTGACGATTAGTGACTCGATGAAAGTGAAGTTATTCACAAACTGTTCACAGACCGCTTCTGCGGATTGAAAGGGGGGATTCCCTATGCCAGCGAAGAAAAAGGCCGCCAAGAAAAAGGCACCCGCCAAGAAAAAAATGGCGACTAAGAAAAAAGCACCGGCAAAAAGAAAAAACACTAGTCCGGATCATCCACAGAAGAGCGGTGACAGTTTTCCGTTCTTCCTCAACTTAACTTCAACCCGGGAGGAGAATTTATTTTCTCCTCCCGTTTTTTTTGCGGAAAAATTTCGCGGCAGCTCGGAGAATCGGTTAGGTTCAGCGCGTGATGCATTATCTCGACGCCGCCAAGGAAGCGGCCCGCGCCGCCGGCGAATCTGCTCCGCGCGCATTTCGCAGAAACCGCTCACGGTCAACGCCACGACCGGCGCACGACATCAAACTCGAGGTCGATGTTCTCGCGCAGAATCTGATCACCGAGCATCTTGTTAGGGCGTTTTCCGGAGCACGCGCTCTATGGCGAAGAAGGCATCGTCGGCGACCAGTCGAGCGATCATCAATGGGTCGTCGATCCGCTCGATGGGACGGTCAATTACTTCTACGGCATCCCGCATTTTTGCGTCTCGATCGCGCTTCGTTTTCGCGGCGAGATCATTCGTCGGCGTGATCTACGATCCGATTCGCGACGAACTTTGGAGCGGCGAAAAAGGCCAGCCGCCGCTTTTGAACGGCAAGGCAATTTCACGTCAGCGCGCGCGCCGATCTCGCGGAAGCAATCGTCTCGGTCGGCCTCTCCAAAACGAGCGCGACGATCGAGGCCGGGCTTCCGCTGCTCGAGAAGATGGTGCATCGGGTGCGCAAATGCCGAATGTTAGGCAGCGCCGCGCTCGACATGGCCTACGTCGCCTGCGGCCGGCTCGACGCTTACATCGAACAGGGGATCAGCCTCTGGGATATCGCCGCCGGTTGGCTCCTCGTGGAAAGCGCCGGCGGCAAAGTCGAGATGCAGGCGCGCAGCGATCGCGCCGGACAAATTCAGCATCGTCGCCTCGAATGGTCTGCTCGATCTGCAAATCTAGCCTAACGAACGATGTATCGCTCCGGAATCGGGTACGACGCCCATCGTTTTGCAAGCCGGCCGCAAGCTCGTCCTCGGCGGGGTCGAGATTCCGCACGAGCGCGGCCTGGAAGGGCATTCCGACGCCGATGTGCTTCAGTCACGCGATCGCCGATGCATTGTTAGGCGCGATCGGCGAGCGCGACATCGGCCATCATTTTCCGAATACCGACGAATCGATTCGCGGCATCAGCAGCCTCGAGATTCTGCGCCGGGTCGGGGAAATTCTGGCGGCGAAAAATTGCCGCGTCGCCAATGTCGACGCGACCCTGATCGCGGAAGCGCCGAAGATCGGCCCGCATCTCGACGCGATGCGGGAACAAGATCGCGACCGCGTTGGGGATCGAGGTCACCGCAGGTCGGGATCAAAGCGACGACCAATGAAGGCATGGGCGCGATCGGGCGGGGCGAAGGAATGGCGGCGATGGCGGTGGCGAGTGTGGAGGCAGAATGAATGAACTTGTCCAGCCTAACGAGGCGCACGGTTGCCAGGCTTGTCATCCTGAGCCGGCGCAGCGCGGAGAAGGATCTCACAATTGCAATGCGCGCCTTCCTGTCATCAGAAAACGCAGATTCCCGTGGGAGGTCCTTCGCCGTCCTGCGGCGGATCAGGATGACAAAATAGGAAGATGGCGATTGCGATTTTTTAATACCTACTCGCGCGAGCTGGAAGAATTCCGCCCGCTCGATCCGAGCCGGGCGCGAGGTGAAGATGTACACCTGCGGCCCGACGGTTTACAGCCGCGCGCACATCGGAAATTTTCGCGCCTACGTTTTCGAGGATTTGCTGCAGCGGCATCTCGAAGCTGCGCGGCTTCACGGTGCAGCGGGTGATGAATCTGACCGACGTGGATGACAAGACGATCCGCGGCAGCCGGGCGGCAAATCTTCCGCTGCGCGAATTCACCGCGCCGTTCAAGGAAGCGTTTTTCGAGGATCTGGACACGCTCCAGATCAAGCCGGCCAACGCTTTTCCCGCGGCGACGGAGGAGCGTTACATCCAGGCGATGATCGCGATGATCGCGACCTTGATCGAGCGCGAGCTCGCCTATCAGGCGGAAGACAAGTCGGTTTATTTTCGGATCAACCGCTTCCCGAACTACGGACACCTCGCGCATTTCGATCTCGCGGAATTGCGCTCGACCGGCCGGGTGAAAAGCGACGAATACGACAAGGAACACGTCGGCGATTTCGCGCTCTGGAAAGCGTGGGACGAAGAGGATGGCGAGGTCGCGTGGGAGAGCCCGTGGGGACGCGGCCGGCCCGGCTGGCACATCGAGTGCAGCGCGATGGCGACGTCATTGTTAGGCGAACAGATCGATATTCATTGCGGCGGGGTGGACAATATTTTCCCGCATCACGAAGCGGAGATCGCGCAATCGGAAGGCTGCAGCGGCGAGCGCCATTCGTGCGCTACTGGCTGCATTGCGCGCATCTCCTCGTCGACGGACAGAAGATGTCGAAGTCGTTAGGCAATTTTTATACGCTGCGCGATCTGCTCGACGAAAGGCTACAGCGGCCGGGAAATTCGTTACGCGCTCCTCCGGGTGCATTATCGCGCGCCGCTCAATTTCACCTGGGAAGGCTTGGAAGAAGCGCGCCAGGCGCTCGCCCGGATCGACGAATGGCTGCGCCGGCTCTGGGAAGCGGCGCGAGCGGGAAATTTGCAACGGCACGCGCCGATCGCGATCGAAGACGACAAGTTTGCCGAGGCGCTCGATGACGATCTCAACATCTCCGCGGCGCTCGGCCATCTGTTCGAGCAGATCCGCGAGAGCAACCGCGAGCTGGATGGCGGGATCGATTCGGCGCGCGCGCTCGCCTGGTTGAAATGGTGGGAACGGATCAACCAGCGTCCTCGCGCTGGAGGCGGGGGAAGCGAAACCGTCCGAGGAAATCGTGCGCATGGCGGAGGAACGAGCGCAGGCGCGGATTGACAGAGACTGGCAAAAAAGTGATGAATTGCGCGACGCGCTGCAAGCGCGGGGCTGGGATGTGCGCGACACGAAGGACGGACAGCTCGTCACGCGGCGCGCCGGCGCCTAGACGGAGTTACCTAACGATATGTTTAGCGCCTCCGAATTTTTCGAGCTCGAGCACACCGCGCATTCGAAACTTTTCGAGACGGACAAATACGTCTGGGACGCGCTCAAGCAGATCCCGAGCTATCTGCAGTTTCGGCTCAAGCCGGCGGTTCTCGGCGAGTTGGTCGGCAAGCCGTTCATCAGCGACTCCGTTTTTATCGGCAGCGGCACGATTGTCGAACAAGGCGCGATGCTGAAAGGCCCGGCCTGGATCGGCGAAAATTGCCACATCCGCAGCGGCTGCTACGTGCGCGAAAACGTCATTGTCGGCAACGGCGTGGTCATGGGGAACTCCTGCGAGTTCAAGAACTGCATCATTTTCGACGACGCGCAGATTCCGCATTTCAGCTACGTCGGCGATTCGATTCTCGGCTACAAAGCGCATCTCGGCGCGGGCGTGATCTTTCCAACGTGAAGCTCGATCACGCCGAGATCTCCGTGCTCGCGACCGATGGAATGATCGCGACCGGTCTGAGGAAATTCGGCGCGATCGTCGGCGATCGCACGGAGATCGGCTGCAACGCCGTGATCAATCCCGGCTCGATCATCGGGCGCGACTGCATCATTTATCCGGGGACAAATTTTCGGGGGTCCTGCCGGCGACAGCATCGTCAAGGTGCGGCAAACCACCCAGATCCTGAGTCGTCGTTAGGCCCTAACCAGTACCGAACGAGAGCGGGCTCGAGAGTTGATGCGCCTCAGTGAAAGTCTTGCGCGCCTCCAGATTCACTTGTCGAGCGCAATCGAGCCGCGGAGATCGGGGCTTTCGCGCCTTTTCCCTTTCACCCTGTCGCGCCGATCGAGTTTGGCGGGGGCGGAATCCAAGGGGCGAAAATGCGCCCCGGCGGATGGGCAGGGATTCGAACCCTGGTTGCCTTGCGGCAAACACGCTTTCCAGGCGTGCGCATTAGACCACTCTGCCACCCATCCTGTTACTCGCGCTCCTTCTCTGCAGTCGGCGTCCTGCTCGACCGTCGACGGTCGATTCGATCACCGAGCACGACGCTACAACTGCAGGCGGCGGAACAGTTCGTCGAGCGGGCAGCTGAATGCCAATGTAAAATTCGCCGAAGTCGGCGTAGGCCGCGCTCACCTCGTCGAAGCGCATCTGGTAAACGATCGCTTTGATCTGAAAGGTGTCGTGCGCGAAAAGCGTCACGCCCCATTCGGCATCGTCGAGACCGGTCGAGCCGGTGATGAGCTGTTTCACTTTCCCGGCGTATTGGCGGCCAACGCGCGCGTGTCCGCCCATCAGCGTCGCGGCGTTCTTCGAAGGGCAGGGAATACCAGTTGTGTTCTTCGCCGCGGCGTTTGGTCATGTTGTAGAAACAAACGACCGGCCAATCGGGCAGCGTCGGGTAAACCCGGTCCTGCCGGTATTTTTTCATCCGCTCGCGGAAATCCTGCATCGCGGCCTCGAACTCCGGGGTGGCAGGCTTGAGCTTCTGCTCGGTCGCAAGGGTCTGCGCGTATTGCTCGTCGCTGGTGGTGTATTCGCTCTCCTCGGTGAGGGAAAGATAGCTGTAAACCGGCACGAGGACATCTGCGCCTAACGACAGGGTGAGCTGTTTCTCGATCCGGTTCGCGGCGTGCAAATCCGGGGTGATGAGCATGAAACCGAGATCCGCTTTCGGCGTCACCTGGCTGAGGGTGAGCAGCTGCGTCGAGGGGAGCGCGCGCGTTTCCTGCACCAGAGTGGAGAGGGCGATCTTCGCTGTGCGCTGCTCGGTCGGGTTGAGCAGTTGCCATTGGCCGTACTCGATCCGGTAAAAGAGATGCAGGCAATGCCAGCCATCCTGCGGGATGAGCGGCGCGGGAGTTGGATCCATCGACGCAGTTTCCGTGTTGCAGCGACAGGGTCAAGCAAGGGCGAGTTGCCTCCAATTTTGTCGTCCTGATACGGCAAAACGCAGCGAAGGAGCTCGCCATGGCAAGGGACGTTTTCCCTAACGAGAACCCGCAGATTGCAATTGGAGAGTCCCTCGCAGTCGAGGCGGCTCGGGATGACAAGAAAGAAAGAGTGGCTCCGTTGGGCCGCGCGCGTTCGTCAGGCTTCCACCTTCATCGCGCTGGGGAGATGCGCGAGGCAGTATTCCTCGCCGTCGCGCGAGACGCGAAATTCCAGGTTCGGATTCGTCAGCTCCGTCGCGCCGCAGGTCGCGCAACGATGCAGCGCCTCTTCTTCCGGGCGCGACTTTTCTTCAAAACGCTGGCGTCGACCCGCGATCTGTTGCCGGTTGCGCGCCGCGCGCACCAGCTCCGGACCAAAGAAGATGAGGTAATTGGCAAAAGCCGCGACCAGCGCCATCCGGTAGGAGTTCGGGCCGGCGACGAACCCGAAGAGCAACAGCGCCGCCGAGACCCAGGCGAGCCATTTCACCTTCGCCGGCAAAATGAAGAGGATGTAGATCACTTCATCGGGATAGAAGTTGGCGAAGGCGAAAAAGAGCGACGACGCAAGCATGGCGTTGGAAAATTGCGCCCCGAAAAGAAAGGCCGCGACCGTGGTCCCGATCATCCCGATGAGAAAATAGAGATTGAGGCGAAAAGCGCCCCAGGCCTGTTCGAGGCGGTCGCCGATGAAGAGCAGAAACCAAAGCGCGAGCAGAAGCCAAAGCGGCTGCATCATCGAGCCGGGCTGGCCGATCGATCGCGGGATGAAAATGTAGGTGACCAGCCGCCAGACTTCGCCTGCAGGATGCGCGCCGGTTCAAGGGTCAGAACGGAGAGGAAACCGGGATTGAGAAGAGCAAGGAGATAGACCAGCGCGGTGAGCGCGACGACGATGCGGATCAAGCCCGGGATAGCGAAGCGACCGAAGCGGCGTTCGAGTGAATCAAGCAAGCTCATTGTCGCGCACCGTAAAGGCGGCCTTGCGTCAGTTCAAGAAACGGGCCGGATTCGCTTCCTCGTAATCGTACTCGTGCTCCTGATCCTAATCGTGCTCGTGCCCGGTGTAGAGGCGGCTGTGTCAGCCGCTGGAGCGCGATGCGCATGGGGACGACGCGGATGCGGGTGACACGCCCGCCGCTACACCGGCGGTGATCTCGAAGATGCCTAACAATTCGATTGCGAGCACGATTACGAGCACGAGGAGGGAGGAAACGGCGGTCGATTGACACCCGAGACGCAACATCTAGGCTCGGCGCGGTGAGCGACGCCGCGCCGAAAACGACCCCGCTTTACGACGAACACGTGCGGCTGGGCGGCGAAGATGATCCCTTTCGGCGGCTGGCTCATGCCGGTGCAATACAGCAGCATCATGGAAGAACACCAGGCCGTGCGAAACACCGTCGGCGTCTTCGATATTTCGCACATGGGCGAGCTGGTCGCGACCGGTCCGCGGCGCCGGCGAATGGCTCAACACGATGCTGACCAATAACGTCGCGAAGCTCGAAGTCGGCGCGGGGCAATACACCTTTTTGCTCAACGATGACGCCGGGATCATCGACGACCTGATCGTTTACCGGATCGAGGACGAGAAGTTTCTCCTCGTCGTGAACGCTTCGCGGATCGAAGACGATTTTGCGTGGCTGCAATCGCATCTGCCGGGTCACGCCCCCGGCTACAACGGACGTGCAGCTCGAAAATCAAAGCGAGCAGTACGCCGGGCTCGCCATTCAAGGGCCGCGCGTGGGCGAGCTTTTCCCGGCGCTTTTTGGCGAAGACGAAAGAATTGCCGGCGCGCAATCAGATCGCGCCGTTTGATCTCGGCGGGACGAAACTCTGGGTCGCGCGGACCGGCTACACCGGCGAAGACGGGATCGAAGTTTTCTTCGCGGCGGAGGAGGCGCCGCGCAGTCTGGAATGAAATGCTCGAGAAAGGGAAGTCGTTAGGCATTCGCCCCTGCGGGCTCGGCGCGCGCGATACGCTTGCGCCTTGAAATGTGTTATCCGCTCAACGGCTCCGACCTTTCCCCCGAGCACAACCCGCTCGAAGCCGGGCTCGGATTTTTCGTCGACCTGACGAAAGCGAAATTTCACCGGGCGCGAGAAATTGCAGCGCGAGAAAGAGGACGGCCTGTCCCGTCGGCTCGTTCCTTTCCGGATGAAAGGCAAAAGCCCGCCGCCGCGGCCGCATTACCGCGTCTTCCGCGACGGCGCGGACGCCGGCGAGCTGACCAGCGGGACGCTTTCGCCGAGCTTGAATTACGGCATCGGGATGGCTTACCTAACGACGCCGGTGCCGAAGCCGGGCGAAGAAATCGAAATTGAAATCCGCGGCCAGAAATTCCCGCGCGTGATCGAAAAGAAACCGCTCTACAAAAAACCATGAACGTTCCAGACGACCTTCTCTACACCGAATCGCACGAATGGGTCCGCCGCGAAGGCGACAAGATCCGGGTCGGGATTACCGACCACGCGCAGGCGGAGCTGACCGACGTGGTTTATGTCGAATTGCCGAAGGTGGGCGCGTCATACGAAGCCGGCGCGCACGATCGCGGTCGTCGAATCGGTCAAGGCGGCGAGCGACATTTACGCGCCGGCCAAAGGCACCGTGCTGGAAGTAAACAAAGCGCTCGAATCCAATCCGGCCTTGCTCAACACCGATCCCTACGGCGAAGGCTGGATCTATCTCCTGCAAGTCGAAAACGCGGACCAGCTCAAAGAATTGAAGGACGCCGCCGCTTATCGCGCGGCGATCGGTAAATCTATGCGGCGCGGCGGAGGTGTGCAACGCGCCGCTAATAATTGGCAACCGACCGGCAGCAGACTGTCGCCGGTCGCCTAGGATGGAGGAATGAAATTCATTCCACTTCCGCTGCTCGTCGGCGTTTTCACGCTTGGGTTCGCGATCAGCCGGACGGCGCGCGCCGACGAACAATTTTTCGGCTTTGCCCGCGGCGCCGAAACGCTTCCCGCGGGCACGCCGAAATCTATCAATTCGTCACCCTGCGCACCGGCAAGGATACAGGGACCTATTACGGCTCCGATTACGAGACCGAGGTCGAATACGGCTTCACCGATCAATTCCAGGCCAGCCTCTCCCTCGTGAATCACTACTTCTACAATCAGGATGTGCCGGACTTGCCTAACCGAAATAACTATCGCTTCGGCGGCGTTGAAGCTTCGGGAAAATATCGGCTCCTCAGTCCGTTCAAGGATCCGCTCGGACTCGCCCTCCGCCTCGAGGGCGGTTATTTGCTCAACGATGAAGTCGACGGTCTGAAGCAGCACGAGCGCTATCTCAAACCGGAGATCGATTTGCAGAAAGACTTTCTCGATGACCCGCTTATCACCGTCTTCAGCGTCGGGGCGGAATGGGCCTGGGGAAAACAACCGGCGGAGCAATATCCGCAGGAGTTCTCCTTCGAATCGGCCGGCGGCGTGACCTATCGCTTCGCGCCAAATTGGTATGCCGGCGTGGAGGCGCATTTCCGCGCGGAATATCCGCTCTTCGATCTCGACTTTTTCGAGCACCGCGTGCTCTACGCCGGCCCCTCGCTGCATTATTCGCAGCAACGCTGGTGGGCGACTCTGACCTGGAACTATCAGGTCTTCGGCAAAGGCGTCGACGAGCCGAACAGCGGCCAGACTTTTGCCGAGGAGCAGCGCAACCAATTGCGGCTTAAGGTCGGTTTCAATTTCTAAGCGCCGGTGAAGCCGCAATTTATTTTTGTCGCGCGCGCCGCTTTCCGCCGCGCTTGTCAGCACGGGATTCGCGGTCACCTATCTCAATGTCGAGCAGGCGCAGAAGGCGATTTTTCCCGGGCAAATCATTTACCGCTTTCCCTCTCCACCTGAGCGATGCGCAGCGCAAACAGATCGAGCGCGAGAGCCGCGTCCGTCTGACCGGAACGCCGCCGAAAATCTGGCGGGTCGAGCGGCGGCGGCTGGTTCATCGTCGATGAAGTGATCGGCAAACACGAGTTCATCACCTACGCCGTTGGCCTAACGAGTGAAGGCGCGGTTCGCGGGATCGAGATCATGGATTATCGCGAGAGCTATGGCGGCCAGGTGCGCGATCCGAAGTGGCGGGCGCAGTTTGTCGGGAAAACGAAAACCGCGCCGCTCACCCTCGACCGCGATATCAAGAACATCAGTGGCGCGACTCTTTCCTCGCGCCATCTGACCGACGGAGTACGGCGGGTTCTGGCTTTGCACGATGTCGCCCTGCGTTGAAACGCGCCGGGCGCGCCCGCTTGCTCGGCACTTTCGTGGAAATCGCCGCGCGCGCGCCGGACGAAGCGGTTTTGCGCCGCGCGATCGCGGTCGGTTTCATCGCCGTCGCCGAGGTGCAGCGGCTGATGAATCGCCACGATTCCGGCGAGCGAAGTGAGCCGGCTGAATCGCGACGGCGGCGCGACGCAGGGTCGCGGTCCATCGCTGGACCTACCGGTCCTGCGCGCGGCACAGAAATTCGCGGAAGAAAGCGACGGAGCATTCGACATTACGATCGGATCGAGCGGGAGCTGGCGCGATGTGCTGATCGACGAAAGTCGGCGGGTTCGTTTTCGTCGGCCGGTGACGATCGATCTCGGCGGAATCGCGAAGGGTTTCGCGGTCGATCGCGCGGTCGAGGCCCTGCAAAAAGCCGGCGCCAAGTCCGGAATCGTGAATGCGGGCGGCGACCTGCGCGTTTTCGGGGACGATGCGCAACTCGTGCAAATTCGGCATCCGCTCGAGCCGGGCCGGGCGGCCGGGACGGTTCTCCTGCGCGAGCGCGCCCTGGCGACTTCGGGCCGCTATTTTGCGCCGGCGCTCTTCGACGGCCGCACGGTGAGCCGATCGCGCGACGATGTCAGCGTCACGGTCGGCGCGCGCGAATTGCCTAACGGCCGATGCCCTAACGAAAATCGCGCTCGTCTTGCGCGACGAAGCGAGGTCGTTGCTCGAGCCGATACGGCGCCGACGCGTTTTCTGCTCGAGACGAAATCTTCCGGCGCGCTGGCTGACTCGCAACGAATGCGCCGCAACTCGATCCGGCTGAGCCGGCGCCACGAATGGTTCGCCTACGCCGTCAGTGCGGCAGTCTTCGCCACGGGCGCAGCCTGGGCCTGGTTGCATTACCTGGCCGCTTCGCCTAACGAATTCGGCGGCGCCCAGTCCGGCCGAGAGCTGGATGTTGAAAGCGCACGGCGCTGCCGCCATGGTGGTGCTGCTTCTCCTCGGGACGCTTCTGCCGATGCATGTCAAATTCGCCTGGCGCGCCGGGCGAAATCTCCGCACTGGCCTTTCGCTTCTGAGTCTTTTGGTTTCCTTGTCCTGACTGGCTATGGGCTTTACTACGCCGGCGGCGAACGTCTTCGCGCCTGGACGAGCGCGGCGCATCTCTGGGTCGGGCTGGCGTTGCCGCCGATCATGCTCCTCCACGTCTGGCGCGGGAAAAAAACGCGTCCGGGACGCAGCCTCGACGCTGACGGATTAATATTGTTTCGCGCAGGGGGCTGAGGCAAAACCGGAGTATGAAAAAGCTCGCCCTGGCGCTTTTCCTGCTGGCGGCGTCGCTCGCGCCGGCGGCGGTCATCAACGTCGAGTTCAAGTTCACGCCGTTTCATCGGCGACCCGGCGAAGGACCAGGAGGTCACGACCGTGCCGGGAGAAGGCCGCGATCTTCATCAACAACGTGCCGTTTGCCGAACAGGAGGTGCGGGAGGAAAAATTGCCCGTCCTCTTCGACGAACATGAAGTGAGCGCCGCGGTCTGGGTGCCGATGAGCTCGGCCGGCCCGGTCGTGCGGAAAGGGAAAAACAAGATCCGGATCGAGTTTACGCCTAACGATCGTCGGCCAAACCTACCGGGCGCAGTTGCGCTGGGCTTCGGTGACCGATCAGCCGACGGAGGAAGTCGGCGCCGGGCAGCGTGCAATCGACCAACCAGGCGAACGAAGGAGTCGACGATCGCAAAGAGGTGCAAGGGAAAAGTGGTTTTCGAGCGCGAATTTACGGCCGATTTTGCGCTCGATCTGCCCTGGCACCATTATCCCGCCGGTCACCTCGCTCACCGAAGAGGACAAGCAAAAGATCGCTGCGCTTTTGAAGACGCGGGCGGAATGGTTCCAGCCGGATTTCGCCGCGCTTTACAAAGCGATCGACGAGAACGAATCGCTCAAGGTGGACGACGTGCGCAAAGCGCAGTGTCTCGAGGCCGTCTACAAAGCCGGGGTGCGGGTGACGGCGCCGCAGGCCGGCGAGCTGAATTTCACGACCACGGGCGGGCCGGAAGTGGTGGTGACGCGGAAGAACGGGTCGCTCTTCGGCCTGGATGAGAAGACTTTCGCGCCGGTCAAAGACGAAGAGACGCAAATGTGCGCCGGGATGGTGCTCTCGACGATCTACCCGGGCCGGCTCGTGGTGGTGCGCAAACCGGATGGGGCTGGGAAATTGTTTACTGAACCTTGGCCTAGAGTCTTCCTCGTGCTCGTAATCGGGATCCGATCTTCGTTAGGGTCGATTACGATCACGATGCACGAGACAGGAGCACGAGCCGAGAAGGGACGTTTGACGCCCCTCGCAGCGACTGTTTATTCCCCCCGTGCCGACCGAGATCAGACTCTTCAGCCGCGAATGGTGTTCCTGGTGCATCGACGCGAAGGATTATCTCACCGAACGCGGCTACCAATTCACCGAGATCGATGTCGGCCAGGACCGCGCGGCCTACGAGGAGATGAAGGAACTTTCCGATCAGACCTACGTGCCGACCCTCGTCGCCGGGGATGAAGTGCTTGCGAATTTCGATACCGACTCAGCTCGAGAAATTCCTCCGCGCGCACGCCATCGTCCCTTAAATGCTGTTCGGGCTTTTCATCACCCTCGGCGTCGCCGTGCTCAGCGTCGCCCTGCGCAGCTATCAATCCTCCATTCTCACAAAAGGTCGGCGCGCTTCGGCATTCTGGCCGCCTCGTTTCTCGCCATTTATTACATCACCGGCAGCTGGTTCCTCGGCCTCCTCAGCGCGCTCAGCTGGCTCTTCCTCCCCTGGCTGGAAATTCTCACCCGCATCCGCGCGCTCCGCCTCCCGCGCGAGAAAACGCTCCGCCCGAAGAGCCCGCCTTCCGCCGGAGGTTTTTCCGACGCTCGACGAAATCACCGGCCAGATCGAAAGCGAAGGCTTCGCGCACATCAGCGATGCCGGCTGGGATTGGGAGGATTACAGGCAATTCTTTCGCCTTTTTTACAAGGAAGAAGATCGCGCCCAGGCCGACCATCTGCCTGAACGAGCAGCACGATCTTTCCTTTTATTACCTGCGCATTTCCTCGCGCGCGCAGGACGGCACGATCTGGACGACCTGGAATTATCCCTTCTCCTACGGGTTGAAACTGACCCCGCAATTTCGGATCAACCGGCAGCGGCCCGACCAATCGTTTTGGCAGCTTTACCACAGTCACAAAGCGTTCCTGCGCGATCACGCCGTTCGACAGCGACGTCATCGACCCGCTCGATGAAGATCAGATTCAGCAGGAAATCGAAAAAGATCTGCGCGATCAGATCGCGCATAACCTTGAGGCCGGGGTGTTGACGCAAACCTCCGCCGGCGAGATCAAATATTCCTGGCGCGGTATGATTTATCTCTGGTGTCAGTTTCTGCTCGATCTGGTCCGCCTTTAGGGCGGAAAATCCGAAATCCGAATGTCGAAATCCGAAACAAATTCAGAAAGATGAAAGTCGGAAGCGAGTGGCGACGTGGCGTTTTCTCCGTTTTCGAATTGTCTTCGTTTGGATTCCATTGTTTCGGATTTCAACCCGGTTAGCACGATGAACTCCGAGGCCCCGCGAATCTCCACCGAAGTCCAAGTGATGTTCTTCGACACTGATTGCGGGGCGGTCGTGCACAACATCGCCTACCTGCGCTTCATTGAAGTCGCGCGCACCCTCCTGGCCGAAAAGCTCGGGCTGAAACTGGTCGAAATGGCCGACGACGCAGCGCTATCCGGTTGTCGTCCGGACCGAGATCGACTACCGCCGCGCTGCCAAACTCGGCGATCGCCTGCGCATCGAAGGCTGGCTCGACCGGCTGGAGCGCGTCCGCTTTTGGTGTGCTTTTCAAATCCGGCGGCTGAGCGATGACGCGCTCATCGCGGAATGCCGCCAGATGCTCGCCTTGATCCAGATGCCCGAAGCGAAGTTGCTTCGGCTCCCGGAGGAATGGGACCGTTTCCGCGCCGCGGAGGCGGCGATGGTGCCGCGCTGAATCCAGCGGCAGAGGGTAGAGCCGGAACGAGTGGCCTAACGAAGATGTCCTCCGGCAATCCCGCTCTCAGTCTGGACGACGTTTTCCTCGCGCCGCGCGCGCTCGAGCCGCCGCCGGTCCGGCGCGCGCTTTTCATTTTTCTGCTTTGCCTCACCGCCATCCTCCATCTCGCGACGATCGGCTGGGGCGATCTCTATAATGAAACCGACGGGCAATATGCCGGCGCCGCGCGCGAGATGCTGGAGTCGCATCAATGGCTCACGCCCACGAACGACGGCATCCCACGTCTGCAAAAACCGCTCGCTGCTTTATTGGGCCATCATCGTTTCGCTGAAAGCACTCGGCCTCACGACCGCGGCTGTGCGCCTCCCGATTGCCCTCGCCACGCTCGCGAGCGTCGCGCTCACCTTTCTGATTGGCGATCGGTTGGCCGGCCCCTGGCGCGGCTTTCTCGCCGGGCTGATTCATCTCTGTTGTTGCGGCGCTTTTGTCCTGGGCCGCATCGTCATGCCCGAGTCGCTCTTCAGCGCCCTCATCGCCGGCGCGCTCTACTGCGCCATCCGGGGCTACGAACGGCGGCAGGGTCGGCGCGGCTGGTTCATCGGCTTTTGGATTTGCGCGGCGCTGGCTTGCATGACCAAGAGCTTGCACGGCCTCATTTACCCGGCTGCGATCCTCGGTCTGCTCGCCTTTTTCTATCGCGAAGCACGCCTGCGGTTTCGTCAATTGCTGCGCTGGGATGGCATCCTCGTTTTCCTGCTCATCGCCGTCCCCTGGCACCTCTGGCTGGAGTGGCGACATCCGGGTTTTCTCGCGCAATTTACCGCTCACGAATGGTTGGTGCATCTGGGCGGCCAGACGGATGCCAGCCACAGCTATGACAACGTGCCGCGCCTGGTTTTTCTCGCCTTGCACCTGGCCTGGTGGTTTCCGTGGTCGATCGCCATCTTGCCCGGCGTGCTCCTCGCTTCGCGGCGCGTTTTTCGTCCGCGCGCAATTGAATTTGCCGATGCGCTCCCGCTCTGCTGGATGGCCGTAGGCTTCCTCCCGCTTTTCTTTATCGGTCAGCGCCAGGATTATTATTCAATGAGCATGTGGGGCGGTTTCGCCATCTTCGCTGCGACCGCCTGGGAGCGCATGCCCCCCTGGACTCGCATCGTCGGCATTGTCGGCGTGCTCGCGATTGGTCTCGTCGCTGCTTTCGCCGCGTGGCGATTGCCGGAACTCCTGCATTCTACCGGTGGCCAATGGGGCACGACGGCGGATCGCTCCACCGCCTGGCGAACGCTCACCGATATTCCTGTGTCCACCTGGCTCGGTTTTCGCTCGATGTTCGTCGTCATCGGGCTGGCGCTCACTTTCTTCCCGGTCTGCGCGCTCTGGTTCGTGTGCCGGGAACGCCCGCGCCTTGCTCTGACCGCCTTGGCGGCTGCGATGGTCCCGATTGGCTTCAGCATGATGGACGGCGTCGCGCGCATGGCGCCTTATTTTTCTCTGGCCGATGCAGCCGACTACATCAACATGCGGATCGGGCCTAACGACAAGATTGTTTACGAAGGTTCGATGCACGTCGGCAGCAGCCTCCTCTTTTATCTTGGACGAAAGTTTTACCTGGTGAACCAGGATCCCGCCTCCGAGCCAGGCGCCGCGCTTGACCCGGCTCCGAATATATTCCTCGACGAGCCGACCGTCACCCAGGCTTGGAGCGGGTCTGATCGCTTTTATCTTTTGATCGAGCAAAGCCGGCTGTCGCATTGGCGCACTCTCCTGCGCGGACGTGGTCCGGTAGAGAAATTGACCACCTGTGGCACGACCGTTTTGCTGAGCAATCGCCTGTAGCGCGTTGGGCGCGCCCTCGCGTTCTTCGACTTGCCCCCGCGCCCGGACGTTGCTAGTAGCGTGTTCATGATTTCGCTTCGTCAGTCTCGACGAAGCAAACAACTGAATTGAACGGAAGGATCCCGCTGATATCTCCTTAGACGCTGCGCGCACTTCCCAGTGAACTACTATTACTCTACTGATGGCACCGATGTGCAGGGGCCATGCGCGCTCTCCGACCTTGTCAGTCGCTTTTCTTCGGGAGCGCTTCCCAAAAAAACGCAGGTTTGCGCCGAAGGGACTCAAAACTGGCAGACTCTGGCCTCCCTCGCAGACCGAGCGATGGCCACGACGATGCGGATTACCCGGGATATTCCCGGCCCCCAAATTAGCCGTCAACCCGTCATCACATCGGGGCACTCCGAATCGTATGCCGTCAAAGTTCTGACCACGAAAGACCGGGCTTTGGGGGGCAAGTTTGATCCGGAAAAGCTCGAGACGGTCCTGAACACTTATGCCGCAGAAGGCTGGTCCGTCGCAGGATGCGATTCGGCCGAATTCCCCGGATTTCTTAAAGGCGCGCGTTCTGAATTGATAACCGTAATGCACCGTATCCCCGGTCCGATGAAGAAATACAAAATACTGACGCAGAAAGATCGCTTTTTCGGTGGCAAATTCGACCCCGAAAAACTCGAAAGCGCTCTCAACTCCTACGTAGCTGAAGGATGGCGAGTGGGCGTCGTGACGAGCGCAACATTTCCTGGCCTGGGTTCGGGCCGGGAGGAGATGATCGTGATTCTCGAGAAGGAAATGTGAGATGGAAGCGGGATTATGCACTTGACAAATGTTAGCGAGCCTGTATTCTGCTCGCATGAAACGAGAGCATATTGCCAACGCGGATTTGACCCTCGACGAGATTCAATCGCACTTCGGAAGCGATGAAACAGCACGTCAGTATTTAGAGGAAATCCGTTGGCCTGAGGGCATTGTTTGCCCGCATTGCAAGAATGCGGATGGAACAAAATTCTGGGAAATCAAGGCGAGCAAGATCGCAAAAGTTCGCGCTGGATTGCGCCAGTGCTCCGTTTGCAAGAAGCAGTTCACGGTCACGGTCGGCACGATCTTCGAGGACTCGCGTATCCCGCTCCGAAAATGGCTCGTGGCGTGGTATCTTCTCTGTTCGTCGAAGAAGGGCATTAGTTCGCTTCAGATCCAGCGAATGCTGGGCCTTGGCAGCTATCGCAGCGCGCTTTTCATGATGCACCGCATCCGATACGCGCTGAAGCATCCAGCGTTTACTGGGATGCTGAGCGGAACCGTGGAGGTTGACGAAACGTATGTAGGCGGAAAAGCGCATGGCAGCACCAGCAAATTCAAAAACAAAACGTGTGTTGTATCGCTCGTGCAACGCGGCGGTGACAAACGCTCAATGGTGATGGAGCGCGTGACCGGGGCGAACTTGCACGCGGCAATCATGGAACACGTTCAAGACGGTTCAACGGTTTGCACGGACGATTATTTTGCCTACCGGAAAATGCCGAAGATTTTCAAGCACAAATCTGTTAAACATTCAGTCAAAGAATACGCCCGAAAAGAAGGCGACTTTACAGTGCACACGAACGCGGCGGAAAGCTCATTCTCGCTGCTAAAGCGCGGCGTTATCGGAACATTTCATAACGTGAGCAAGAAACACCTGCCGCTCTATTTGGCAGAGTTCGACCACCGCTACAACCATCGCAAAGTCAGCGATGGCGAACGGACGGTTTCTGCTCTGAAATTGGCAGAGGGCAACGCCTAACGTTAAAGCCATTGAAATCCGGCAAAAAATAGCCTACGGTGGGGATCGGACCCACTGTCTCCCGCTTCCAAAGCGGGTGTTTTAACCTGCAATTAAACTACGTAGGCAAATGGTGTTGGTCTCTCCGGCGGCGTGATGGCGTGGCCAATGTCGATCACGTCGCCGGATTGTCATGGCGCGGATGCGTTCGGCCAATAAACATCAGGGCAGCGCTTTGGTATTTATTTTCATAAGGAAATTGTCGCGTATCTGGTGGGCCGACGACCGGCCCCGGGTTTGACTTCTCTTGACCTCCGCTCAAGTCGGCGTAGCACCGTTGCAATATCCGTGCGTAATTTTATCGCCAGTGACGCGCAGCGATTTATCAACATCGCGCACGCTGTAGGTTTTTGGACATTTTCCGATAGCTCTGGCCACTGCCGCTCCAATCGTCCCATACGATTTGCTGCTCTCAGGCACGCTCCGTTCTGATTTTGCGCTGCGCTTTCGGCGCGTTGCGCATCGGCCTTGCCGCTTACGTTATTGCGGCGCTCAACCTCCAAATATCGTTCAACGATTTCGAGTTCGTTTTTCAGTTTTTCTCTTAGTTGTTCTGCGGTCATAGCAAATCCCCCTGTTTGTAAGTCGTCCATGTAAGTCGCCTTGTCAATGGCGAAGAGAAGCCACGCTATCAGCCGAGCTACGTAGCACATTTGCGCTGCCACGATCTTCAATTAGTTTGTAGCCGTGCCTGCCGCCAAACCAGTGTTGTTATCTCCAGCGGTAAAATTCGACGAAGCAATGCGCCGTCTTATTAAGCTGCCGCCGCCGCCAAGCGGGAAGAAAGCTAAGCTAAAAAGGATTCTCGCGCTAAAAAGCGCAAGCCTTAATGTTGAATCTCGACCGGAATGGCGTTGCCATTCTCGGGGGTTATTTCGACTGCCTGATCAGAGAAACGGCCAGTGGTTCATCACTGATGATCTTCACCTCTTGGCCGTCCACCAGCGTAAGGGGATTTGTTACCTCTGCCTGATAAACGTTTCCTGGCGCTGGCATTTTTTGCCAAATGAGGATCAACACCAATAGGATTCCCGCCAAAAGAAGGTCTGTAGATTTCATCGATCACCATCATGGCTTCATCCCAACCTTTGTGAAGTGCGTATTCCCGGATGGAAGAGCAAATGATTTGAAAGCCCCCCCGGCCCGCTACGTTCGGCTCATTTTCGGACCAGTACCCGGAGCAAATCATGTCGCAACATCGCAGTCTTAAGGGCGCCAGCACGATCGCAGCCAAGCGCAATGTCCTGAAGCGTTTCAGCGGGTCACCGGCTCAAGAAACGCGGGCAGTGGAAAGAGACGAGCAAAGTCGTCGGCCTGCCCAAGACCAAGCCGGATCTTTAGGAGAAGTTCGTAGTTGAGAGTTGTTGGTTGGGAGCAGGAAAATGCCCTGGTCTCTCAACTCTCACCTAACGACTCTCAACAAACGTGCGCCTCAATCGCTTCCTCGCCGCGGCCGGGCTCGGCTCGCGCCGGCACTGCGACGAGCTGATCGCGCAAGGCCGCGTCACCGTCAACGGCCGGCCCTGCACCAATTTCAGCACCCAGGTGGAGGAGAGCGATCACGTCAAAGTCGGCCACAAACTCGTTAGGCGGGGCGAAAGCCTCACCATCGTTCTGCATAAACCTGCGGGCTTCGTTTCCACCCGGCGCGACCCGCACGCGAGCGACACCATCTACGATTTGTTGCCGGCGAAGTTTGGCCGTCTTTTCAGTGTCGGCCGGCTCGATACCCAGACCGAGGGATTGCTCCTCCTGACCAGCGACGGTGACCTCGCCCAGCAGCTGACTCATCCGCGCTACAAGGTGGAGAAGGAATATGAGGTCACACTCGATCGCCGCTGGGATCCGAAACGCGGAAAAAAGTTGCTCGACGGTGTCTTCCTCGATGGCAAACGCGCCCATCTGGCCCGATTGCAACCCATCGGCCCGACCCGGCTGCGGGTGGTCCTGC
>CAVTUV010000010.1:0-308610 GCA_963737995.1 uncultured Verrucomicrobiae bacterium | reverse complement strand
GGAAATCCTTTCGCCGGCAACCATAGGAGGTTGAGGTTGACGACGTGTTGTTGCACGTCCGACGTGCCCGCGAGGTTAAGGTAACCGTGGTCGAACCCTCCGAGGTTCGCGATCGGATCGCTGTAGGATGAATTGTAGCTGGGTCCGTAGATGCGTGAGCCAGAGATGTCGCTCCCGAGTGTCGTGTAGGAGTAAGCGGTCGTGAGCCAGAGGGCGTCGCTGAAGTGCGTCTCGGTCGTGGCATGCCCATTGAAGAGATCGAGATTGTTGTTATCCCGCTGGGTGATGAAACGCTCATTGCCGGGCGCGGGGACGATCGGGGGAACCTGGCCGGCGCCGCGCACGAGTTGAAGCCTGTCGTTATTATCATCGTGCTCGTAGCGCATGCCCAGCCCGATGTCGGTATTGCCAAAGGTCTTGGTGGCATCGAGCGCAAAGATGTCGCGCGTCTCATCGATGTCGCGATAGGCCGGCGCAATTTTGCGGGCCGTTTGATTAGCCGTCAGGCCAGTCAGGTTCGTGTCGCCCCAGCTCGTTGAATCCTTCTGGCCATCGCGAAACTGGTGGGAATAGCGCAAGGTAATTTCCGGCCAGTCGGGCAGGCGCAGTCCCAGCTCGACCCACGCTTCGCCCCGATCGATATGCATCTCCGGGATGGGCGGCTGGAAAAACTGCCCGTTGACCGGAAAGAATCCGCCATTGCCATCATACCAGTTGCGAAACTCGGTGTAGCCCGCGCGGATGTAACCGACGTCCGGCTGGGACAGCTCCAGCTTCAGGTCATAGTCATCGGTATCGAAGATGGCGTGCCCATCGATCGAAAACTGTCCCTTTTTGCCAACCGCCTGCTCGTAATGCAGGTCCTCGATTCCGCCAAAAACGCTGTCCGAGATTTCGATGCTCCTGCTCGAACTGAGCGGCGTCGCCATTCACGGTCGAGCCGCCGATTCCGACCTCGATCCAATTGTTAGGGGCCGGCTCTTCCGGCGGAGTCTCACCCGGCAAGGCCGTGCCGTCGGCGTTGGTCTTGGGAACGGCGTCTCCGGCACGAAGCTGGGTAGTGGCGGAGAGAAATGAGCAGAGCAGGAACACCAAGGCGCGCCTCGCCCCCGGGCGGAGGACGGTCGCACATGGATTCGCCGTCATCTTAATACCTCAGTGCCGGGCTGACCTGCGAACCGTGGATGGCCTCGTGACAGCCGGCGGACCAGCAGGTTCCTTGTTGGAGAAAGCTGGAGTGATTCGACGTCCGCGATGAAGATCTGGCCGGGGGCGGTTTGCTGCTGGAAGTGGCATCTCAAACAGAGGGTTTGGTTTCGCTCGTTGAGCATGCGCTGGTTGACCGACCCATGGGGCGAATGACAAGTGACACAGCCTTCGCGCAGCGCCTCGTGCTCGAAAACGAACGGTCCGCGTTGCGCCGCGTGACACTGGAAGCAGGTGTCGTTTTCCCCGAGCAGAGCCATGCCGCCACCCTTGATTGATTGGAAACCGCTGGTCCCGCCTCCCTTGATCACGTTTCCCTTGTGCGGATTATGGCAATCCGAGCAACTCATGCGACCCTCCAGGACCGGGTGGCGATGGGGCAAGTCGAACTGCGCCCGCACTTCGAGGTGACATTGGAAACATGCCGTCGGCGACTTGCCCGGATTGACGATAGTGTGCGCGGCGCCGCCGCTCTCCACATGCAGGCTTCCCGGCCCGTGACACGATTCGCAACCGACATTTTTCGCGTTATCTCCGGGCGCTTTCAAACGGGCGTGCGTCGCGCTGGCGAAGTCGCGCGTGATCTCTTCGTGGCAGTCCGCGCACTTCTCCGAGCCGACAAATTCAGCCCCCGGAATACTGGGCGGCGCCAGCACCGTCCGCGTCGTCGTGCTGCAGGAAAGAAGGATGACGCGCGAGCGCGGTCCGCCACCGCAAATCCAGAATAGCTTGCTTACGCATCTTTTCGCTTCGTTCCACCGAGGATGGGGATCTCCTTTACGGCGCAGTGTGGCCGAGTGGCTGGGAAGATCGACTACGCATTTCTTCGGCTAAAGTTTGTCCGGATCTTGAGTCGTTTGCTTCCAGCGCGGCTGGCTCCATCTGCCCGTTCGAGCCACGCGATATTCACTCGGTGACTTGCCGGAAACCTTTTTAAAAACGCGGTTGAATTGCGAGAGTGACTGGAAGCCAACCTCAAACGCGATCTCGCTGATCCTGAGTTGCCGGTTGGGCAAGAGCTGGCAGGCCCTAACGAATCGGCGGCGCGCGATGTAGTCGACAAATTTAATCCCGGTGACCTTCTTGAATTTTCGCTCAGATGATTTGGGTTGAGACCCGCGAAGCGCGCGACCTTTGTCAGCGATAGCTCCTCCTCGAGGTGTTCGTCTATGTAGGAGCGCGCCTTTCTGATCTTGGCCGGCTCGGCCCGATCGAGCTTGGTCGGCTCGATCTTTAGCGATCGGATTGCAGGATCGTTAGCATGTCTTATCAGGCACCATCCGCAGGGGACGGCTCTCCACTTGTTGCTAATTCTTGATCAAACCTTGTCTTGCTTGAAAAGGTCTAAAGCACAAAATTCGGGGCAAGTTTGGCAATTCGGTGAGCCGCCCAGGGCCTTCGGCCGGATACTGCTCGATAAAGAGGAGATAAGAGTGAACTATCCATTAGTGGCGCCAAGTAAAGAAGGCGCACACGCTGCAAACGTCATCGCAGGGGTTCTCAGCCTGGTGATCCCGGGCTCGGGGCAAATATACAAAGGTCAGTTCACGTCCGGTTTGCTCTGGATGTTTGCCGGAATACCCTTGGCGATCTGGGTCGGCATTCTGCTCAGCCTGGCCACAGCCGGTCTTGGGCTTATTCTTCCATTGTTATGCTGGGTGGGCCAGGCCGTGGGTGCCTACTTCGTGATTGATCTCCGGGGGCGCCGGCATCATCACCTCGCGGAACCGACGATCTACGACGACTATGATTAGGCCGGGCGCCGTGCGCGACCTCGGCCGGAAGTTGGCGCGCGCCTTTCGAGAGGATCCTCGTTAGGCTGAATTGAATTATGCACCCGCCCCGAGATTCGTTTCCTTCGCTCATGCCGCTGGGGGAATTTCTCTTCGCCTACCTGCATCGTTGCGGGGTGCGCCACAGTTTCGGTCTGCCGGGGGATTTTGCTCTTTCCACCTATGCCTGGCTGGAAAAATCAAAAATCCGAAGCATTACGATGACCCACGAACCCAGCGCTGGTTTTGCCGCCGATGCTTACGCCCGGGTCAACGGTCTCGGGCTCGTCTGTGTGACCTATTGCGTGGGCGGGCTCAATGTCCTGAATGCGATCGCCGGCGCCTATGCCGAGAAATCTCCGGTCGTAGTCGTGAGCGGCGCGCCCGGTCGTAAAGATCGCGAGAAAGATCCGCTCCTGCATCACAAAGTGAAGACCTTTGAAACCCAGCGCCGCGTCTACGACGAAGTGACAGTCGCGAGCACCGTCCTGCTCGAGGAAGAGCGGGCCGCCGCGGAAATCGTCCGCTGCGTCGAAGCGTGCCTGCGCCATAAACGTCCAGTCTACATCGAAGTGCCACACGACATGGCGGATCGCCTCATTTCGACGGCCGCCATTCCTGCCCAACCGCATGAGGAATCCGACCCGCACACACTTGCCGCTTCGGTCGCGGAAACACTTGGATTGATTCGGACCGCAAAGAAACCTGTCATTCTTGCGGGAGTCGAGCTGGCGCGCTATCGCCTGGCGCCGGTCGCCCTCCGCATGGCCGAGCGGTTGCAAATTCCAATTGCGGCCGATCTCCTGAGCAAGAGCGCGATTCCGGAGAATCATCCGCTCTATCTCGGCGTCTATGGCGGCGCCATGAGCAGCGATGAACGAGTGCGGAAGTATGTCGAAGCCTCCGACCTTGTGCTCATGCTCGGCACTTTTATTACTGACATGAGCATGGGTTTCTATACCGCCAAGCTGGATCGCGGGCGGAGCGTCCTTGCCACTACAGAACGGATCAGCGTGCGCTATCACCGTTACGAATCAGTTCGGTTCCCGGATTTTCTGGGAGCGATTGCCGCAGCAAGAATTTCACCGAAACGCTTTCGTCCATCCAAGCTTCACACGGCTCCGAAGGCGCTGAGGAAGAACGAGCGGTCCGATCGCCTCAGCGTCGTCGATGTTTTCCGCATCCTCTCACTCCATCTCGACGAGCATTGCTGCGTTGTCGCCGACATCGGCGATTCGATCTTCGGTGCGGTGGGAATTCGCAGCGCGCGCCAGGCGCAGTTCATCGCTCCGGCTTATTACATGTCGATGGGTTTTGCGGTGCCGGCGAGCATTGGCATCGAGCTCGCTCGCGCTGATCTGCGCCCATACGTGGTGGTAGGCGACGGGGCATTTCAAATGACCGGCACTGAAATTTCGACGGCGGTGCGGCTCGGTCTTGATCCGATCATTTTGATTTTGAACAACGACGGCTACGGCACGCTGCGACAGATCTGCGAAGGTTCCTTCAACCAGATCACGCGCTGGAATTACGACAAAATTTGCGACCTGGTCGGCGGTGGCACTTCCGCCAACGTGGAGACCAAGGGCGAGCTGGACGATGCATTGCGTAGCGCCCGAGACGGCGGCGGTCTGCGCGTTCTCAATCTCGTCTTGCCGCGCGCGGATATCAGCCCCCAGCTGGAAACGATCAGCCGTGAGGTGAAGCGGATTCGCGGTTCAGGCAAAGTCGGAGCCCGGCGGGAAAAGCATTTACGCCCAAGTCGCCGACCCGCATGATTCGGCCATGCAAGCTCTCTATCCGCATTTGCTCGCCTGGCATGGCCTTCTCCGCTGGGTCGTTCTGGCGGCCGGGTTGGCCGCACTTTTTGTGGGCTTCTCCGGTTGGAGCGGCGCAAAACCCGCTTCGACTCTGCGACTCTTCAGCCTCCTCTTCGTCATCGCGATCGATATGGAGTTCCTGCTTGGCTTGCTTTTATACTTCGGCGCCAGCCCGATCACGCGCGCCGCGCTGGAGAATTTCGGTGCAGCCATGAAAGAGCAGGAGTCGCGCTTCTTTGCCGTCGAGCACACGACACTTATGTTTCTGGCGGTGGTTTGTGCGCACGTCGGCGCAGCTCTGGCGCGCAAGGGAAAAACCGAGACGATGAAATTCCGCGGTGCCGCTGTCGCGTGGGCGATTTCCCTGCTCTTGCTCCTGGGCGGAATCCCGTGGTGGCGTCCACTTCTGCGCCTCGGCTTCTAGGTCGGGCGGCGACTAACATGCAGCCATCCGCAACCACCTGTCCCGGCATTGGGCACCTCTGGCCTGGCGGCAAATGCCAGGCAAAGCCCGCCAACGCCCCGATATTCCGTCGGTGATTTCCCCGCGAATCTTCGGAACACACGATTGAATCGCGAGAGCGACTGGAAAACTGCAAATGCGATCTCGCTGATCCGGAGACGTCGGTCCTGTAAAAGCACACAGGCCCTGGCGAATCTGCGGCGCGCGATGTAGTCGACGAACTTCACCCCCGTCACCTCTTTGAATTTCTCACTCAGATAGTTCGGGTTGATGTTCACGATGTGGGCCACCGCGGTGAGGGAGAGTTCCTCGCCGGAATGCTCCTCGATGTAACGGCGCGCTTTCCAAATCTTGGCCGGCTCGGCGCGATCTCGCCCCGGCGCCGCCTGCGTGGACCGATCTTCGGATGGCGGCATCATTGTCATGCCACATTCAGCCATGGCTGGCATCGTCACGCTATCCGTCGCGTGGCAATTATTGGTCTAATTTTGTCCGGGTCGAGAATTACGCGTTTTTGCGTTGAGCAATCCTTGCAAAGCAAAAGCCAAGGGAGGTGGAGCGTGCGGCTGGCCGAACTTGTAGGTTCGGGCAAACAAAAAAGCCGCTATGAAAAGAAATATCGTTCTACTCGTTGATGCCGATGCCGACACTGCCAACGTTGTGGGTTCCGCCGCGGCGTTGCTCAATCTGGATGTGCGTTTCGCGGGCACTTCGCGCGAACTGTTCCAACTGATTCCAAACGGCCTCGAAGAGGTCGCCGTCATCCTGCTCGATGTGGATCCGGGTGTGCACGCCATGGCGACGCTCGAAGCCCTCGATGTGTGGAGTCCCGCGCCACCTGTCATCGTTATCTCGAGCCTCGAAGAAGCGCACCTTCGTCCGGTCGCGCTCGCACATGGAGCAGCGGAATGTCTTGGCAAACCGGTGTCGATGCAGCGGATGAAACGGGCGATTGTGCAGTTTGCGCGTGCGTCCGAAGCCGAAGGTTGCCGGTGCGACGTGTGGGGGCACCCGTGCGCCGGCTGCGCGCGGCACCGCGCCGTGCCTAACGAGCGGGAAGTCGCGCTTTATGCGGAGCAATATTAGAGCGAGAGAACATATGGAATACCTGATTGTATTTGGCGTCGCGGCGATGACCGCCCTCTACGCATTGATCATCGCGCGGTGCCTGCGTAACGCGTAACGCGCGACAAACTTTCGACACCGGGCCGCCGGCGGCATATCGTCGCGCTCGGTGAAGCTTGGTAATAAGCAGCTGGTCGAGAAACTCACCCGCTCTGCGGTCTTTCGCGATTATGCGCGTGCCTTTTCCGCAACAACGGGGATGCCGCTGGCGTTGCGGCCGGTCGAGCACTGGCAATTGGGAATGCGTGACGCGCCCAATGAAAATCCATTTTGTGCTTTGATGGCGCGCTCCAATCGCGTCTGCACGGCGTGCCTCGAAGTCCAGCGCAAGCTCACGGAAAGGACGGGCGATCGTGCGCGTACCGTCACCTGTTTCGCCGGACTTTTCGATAGCGCGGTGCCGATCCGGATCGGAGCCCAACTCATCGGTTTTCTGCAAACGGGCCAGATTCTCCTCAAAGCACCGAGCAAGTTTCAGTTCGGCCGCACGGCAAAGAAATTGGTCGAGTGGGGCGTTTCGGTCGATCTGCGCAAAGCGCGCGATTCCTATTTTCACACCAGGGTGCTGACGAAAAAACAGTATCGAGCGATGCTGCGGCTGCTGGAAATTTTTGCGGGGCACCTCACAATCCTGAGTAACCAAATCGCTGTCGAATCCGCGGCGAGCGAGCCGGTGGTAGTCACGCGGGCGCGCGAATTCATCGCGCAAAATCAGAGCGGAGCGATTTGCCTCGCGACGGTCGCGAAATCAGTCAACACGAGCACGTTTTATTTTTGCAAGCTGTTCAAGCGCGCGACCGGCCTGACGTTTACCGATTATCTGGCACGGGTCCGCATCGAGAAGGCGAAAACGCTGTTGCAGGATCCAAATCGACGCGTGAGCGAGGTCGCCTACGAAGTCGGATTTCAATCGCTCACTCATTTCAACCGCACCTTCAAAAAGATCGCGGGCCAATCGCCTACCAGCTATCGCCACTCGCGCTGAAGGCGTTTTGTTCCTCGACTGCTGAAGGCCGCATCATCGCGCCTGAGTTGTTTTAACCTGCTTCGACACGAGAGTAACGCCCGGTCCCGCGGCTAGTGCGCGGATCGGCAACTGGCGGTCTGGGAACGAACCCAGAACCTGAAGGCCGTCGTCGATCACATCGTGTTCGAGATGTATCAGAGGCTCCGCGCCGCGGCCGGCCGCGATGGGAAAGTAGCAATTTTTGCCGCGAGAGCCGCCGCCGCCGGCGCGAAATGATGAGCCCTACGGAGCGGCTTCAGCCGGTTGCATGGCGTTGGCCAAATCCCGGATCGGATCGATTTTCCACCGCCCCGCAACGGCTTCCAATTCCGGGTTGAGAGACCAACGATCGGGGAGGGGATCGCCCGCGTGTTCGGCGCTGCCACCCTTGAGGCTCATGCAATTGGTGTTGTCTCCGATCTCGGCGATCTGCGCGCACTCATCCGGAGTCAGGGTCAACTCCGGCAGCGACGCGAGCTCCTCGACTTTTGTCTCGATCCGCTTTGCTCCAGCGCCGGATTCCTGAATCAAGGTCGGAACCACGCTCTGCACCGGGGTTTGCTGGAGATTCCAGAGGCAGGCGAGCTGCAGCATCGTCAGGCCATGGGCCTCGGCGACCGCGCGCATCCGATCGATTTTCTCCGCGCCCGCTTCGACCCAGCCGGCGGGGCGAAAAGTTCGGTGATCGCGGGGCGCAAACTGGTGGCCGGGTTTCACGTCGTCGTGGAAAAGCCCGCCGTAATCGACCACCCGGGTGAGGATTTTTGTTCCGGTTTTTTGCGCCGCAGGCAGGCAAAGACGGCCCGGCCACGGCTCGAGCGGATTGAGGATGATCATCGCCCAGTCGATCAATCCCTGGAAACGCTCCAGGCAAAGAATGAGGTCGAGAGTGAAACCGTTCGCCGGGCCCGGCGCCACGCCGAGCTGGCTCGTTAGGCCGGCGTCTTTTAGTTTCGCCATGCCCTTCCAAACCGAGTCGGCGGTGTAACCGGTGGAATCCGGGTTATGGAGGAGAAGCAGATCGAACCGATCAGCGCGACAGCGGGCGAGCGATTTTTCCGTCGCCGAGCGCAGGTAGCTGGCATAATCGGCCGGTTTGCGCAGCGCCGCACTGGTAAACCGGGGAAAGCCTTTCGAACCATCGCGCTGCCCGTGATAGAAATCGTGCCCGATCGCGCCGACGAGGCAATAGCTGTCGCGCGCGATTCCTTCCAGCGCGCGACCAAGAAGCGTGTCCGCTTCGCCCGCGCCATAAACATCGGCCGTCAGGAAAGTGCGGATCCCTTTGTCATAAGCGCGTCGGACGAGATCGACAAAACGATCGTCCGAGATCGGCTCCCCAAAGTGCATAAAACGTCCGCCGCTCCACATTCCGAAGGCAGTCCTGGTCAGTTGCATAGGCATCCAGATTAAAGGTCGAGGGAACAATACTTCAAGCGCGCCCATCACCAAGTTGGCGAAGCATTCTCGATTCGATGAGCGTTTGGCTAAAAGCGTCAGGGATGGCTGCTCACCAAATTCGGGGCAGACGTGTCTGATCTTGGCGTTGGGGGTGGGGCCGAGGCGCCTGCCACCATTCGCTTCAATCTCAAGATGGCTTATACAAACGGCGTTTTGCTTTTCACCTGGGGCGATTTTTACGACACCCTGGCTCTTCGTTTCGATTCGAGTCTCAACGTTCTTGACCCTGCGCCGGTCCTGCTCGTTACCGGCCATTTTCTCACCGATCTAACGCCGAGCGGCACCCAGTTCTACGCTGCCTGGATTCAGCCGGTGGCGTTTGTTGATCAGGTTGCCGGTTCACGCATTTCGACTGCGGGGGTGGTGCTGGACGGCGGGGGAAACGGCGTCGTGCTCTCGAATAACAGTAGCAAGCCGGACGCGTTCACCCTGGCGGCTGTCGCTTGGGATGGGACGAACTTCAAAGCGACCTGGGCTTCAAAGAAAAAACTTTTTCTCGCGCGCGTGAGCCCGACCGGCACTATTCTTGATCCAGGTGGCATTTTGATTCCCGGGCCCAGGTCAGGACCGACCGCTTCGACCGGCACCGGCAACTTGCAGGTTGTCTGGAGCGTGCTTAAGCCTAACGAATATGACACCTTAACCGACAACATTTCGTCGGGGAACGTAGCTGCTCCGAAGCGCGGGCTTGGCGTTGGCGCTCCGGCCCAAACCCGCAGCGACATCGCCATGGGCACGAACGGATCGATGGTCGTCTTCCGAAGCGACGTCTCGGGAAAGAACCGCATCATGGTTCAGCCTCTCGACCTGAATGGCAATCCGCTCACGGCCGGCCCAATTCTCCTTGTATCCGGTCCGACCCTCAATGGCCCCAGCGCTCCCTCGATCGCGTGGAACGGCGCGCTCTATCTCGCCACCTGGGGAAACGCCACTGGCATTGTCTCTCAGCGGATTAATCAGGATGGGACACTCGTCGATCCCGCTCCGGTCTCGGTGATGCCCGGTTTCGGACCGACGGAAGTCTCCGCTGTTGGCGGCACATTCCTCGTCATCGCCCGGCAGCTCCTGAGCAATAATCCCGAGTTGATCGCGCCGTTTGTGGCGAGAGTGAATGGAACTACGGGCGCCGTGCTCGATCCGGTTGGATTCTCGGTCGGCAACTCTTTCTGCGTCTCGGTCGCTGTGACGACCGTAGGTAACCGCTGGCTGACCGTGTTTCGGTCGAATGTCAACCACGACGAGGAATTAGGCACCACGTATGGCAATTTCGTCAACGCGGACGGGACTAAGGGATCGCCCTTTGCCGTTTACGGTCCGTCCACTTCTCCTGGCAATGGGATTGTTGAAGTCGCTGTCGCCTCTGACGGGACTAATGCCCTAACCCTGCAATCAGCCCCCCTGAGTAGCACCCCAGAGACGGATCTGATCGGTGTCATCGTCAACGCCGACGGGACCCACCGCCCAGCGGTGAATCTCACACCTTGGCTGGGCAATCAGTACAGTCCCCGCGCCGCGTGGAACGGCACTCACTACGTGGTGGTCTTCAATGACCAAGTGAATCGCTTCGCTCCCTTCACCCTCAATCAGTTCGACACGCGAAGTGATCTCTTCGGAATGCGCGTGGCCGCGGATGGGACGAAGATCGATCCAATGGGTTTTGTCTTCTCGGCATCTCCGGGCGCGGAGAGCTGGCCAAATGTGACGGCGGGCAACGGCCTGACCTTGATCACAGGCTCTGTCATGCTCAATGCGCGCTTCGATGCTTATCGCGTGGGTTATCAACTACGCGGTGCCGGTGGCAACCAATGGCCCGTCGCGGTCGCATCCGCCGACCGCGAGGGCGGCGACACACCGCTGGCGGTAACGTTTAGCTCCGTCGGCAGCACGGATCTGGACGGAAGTATTGCCTCCTATGCCTGGGATTTCGGCGATGGCGCCACCTCTACGAATGCAAACCCGCAACACACCTATACCGCAGCAGGTAAGTATGTCGTCACTCTCACGGTCACCGACAACCTCGGTGTCTCAACGACAAATACCGTTTCGCTCGACGTTACAGCCCCCAATATCCTACCAATCGCGAAATTCATCGTCACTCCGCCAACCGGTCGTGCGCCTCTCGATGTCGTCTTAACCTCGGATGGTTCTTATGATCCCGATGGCGCGATTGGAAACCGCCACTGGAATTTTAGCGATGGCGGAGACTACTTCGGAAACACCGCCTACCATACATTCTCGAGGGCCGGTACCTACACCGTGAGGCTGACGGTATTCGACGATCGCGGGGCGAAGGGAATCTCTGCGCAGACGGTGGTCGTCGTTCAGTAGCAAGATGCCGCGCGCCGCTCTTCGATCCAGAGAACTTCATTCGAACAGCCGTATTTGTATGATCCTTCGGTGTAGGGTGTGACTAAAATTCAACAAGATCACATCTCCTTAGCAGAGCGCAGATGGCGTGCGAAAGACGTCGGCGCGAGTGGGACTATAATATCCGTGATACGCAAAGCGTGTCGCGCCCAGTCGCGTTTCGGCTCCGGTTCAGGCGGCATCTTCCGCGGACGACATTGGGCAGGCCACGGCATATGCCGTATCAAAGAATTGTCGGGAAGCGGTTTTGGTTTACCGAGGGAAGGAAACTGAGTGCGTTGACTCCAAGGTTGGTGAGGCAATCTCAATCCACGTCCGGGCCCTCAGGTTTTTGCTTGATCAAGACTGATCAAACTGTCTAGCTGAGGGGCTTGTCAGGTTGACAGCAAGATTATTGCAGAACACATGCAACGCCCTTGCGAGCTGAATTCAGAATCGCTTTTTGTACGATCCGCGCTTCTTGAGTGGTAAAGCACGAATGTTCACCGGGCAAGCAGGTCAACATGGGAGGCGAACATATTAAGGTTGCCAGGCAAGCAAACCAGCCTGCTTCAGAGCAGCCCGAGATCGCCCGACCTTTTCGAACGGCTGACGCTTCTGTCTTCCACCTCCACAGGCCCGATGAAGGCCGACGCTCGCCGCCACAACAGAACCGCCCCTCCAGTCGAACGGGAGAGGCGGTTCGGGAAAACTAAAGGCGCGGGTTACTTCAGCGTTATTTCGCGCATGAGCTTGTTGCCCATGATTTCGCGCACCTCCATGCGCTTCGCCGCCCCCTGGCGTTGCATCGCCTCGCTGCCCATTATCTTGTCTGCGATCGGGTCGAACTTCTCACGCTGTCCGTCGAACGCCGCCATGTTCGCGAATTCCTGCATCAAAAGGATGTCGAAATCGTGCGGGTTGGAGGAGTCGCCGAGCAGGATCTTGTAATCCATGATCAGGTTTTGCTTTTTCGCCTCGTCGCTCGTGGTCTTGTAGATCTTGGCGAGCATTTTGAGGTAATCATCGCCCATGCCGGGCTTGGTTTTGACCATCGTGATCGCCCAGACGGGCCCTTCCGTGTAAGGCGCATCGCTTTGGGCAAAACACGGAACCGCGAAGGCGAACGCGAACGCGGCGACAACTGCTAACTGTATTTTTGTTTTCATTTACTCTTTCTTGTTATTGCTTACTGAACTCGGGTTTGAGCTCTCCACGACGACAGAACAGTGCGTCCCGCCTCGCTGGAGCGAGCAGACTGCGCTGGCGCCATGGGAGAGAGCAAGACAAATGGGAACCCAGAGTCACGGGTGAAGCACGAAGGTTCGCCCGGCATGTTAATTGGCATGGGAGGCAAAGCACGAAGGCTCCCCGGGCCAGCAGGTCGACATGGGCGGCGAAACTATTAAGTTTGGCAGCCAAGCAAAAACCAGCTTGCCCGCCCGGTCTGTTAGGTTTTTCCCATGAAACGCATCGTCTCGCTCCTGCCGGTCGCAGGCAAAACCGAACGCTTGCCAACCGTCCTTCCATTTCGCTAATCTCCGCCGAGGCACCTGCTATGCGCCGCGACCCAGTCAATCCCGAGATCGCCGTCGGCCTTCTCGCCATGCGAGACGAGTTCGGGGCCGCCAAGATTCTACCCTCCGGGCTCGCCAGGTTCTGGTTTCGATCGGCCTTGATTGGAGGCTTTTTTGTCGGCGCAATCGTTAGCGCAATCGCCTCGCCGCCGATTCCATACTTTACCGCCAGCAGCCTGCAACGAGGGACAATAATTTCTCATAGCTCCTCCAGCAGGGTGGTCGGTAATTTCGACACCTCGACGGTTTCCCGCACTACCGAGGGAATAATTGGGGTCAAGATCCAGCTGCGGACTTTCGCCAAGCTCCTCCAGCCGTACAGATGTGCAGTGCTTCTTTGTGGCCAAAGATTCGTCGAAAGCTAGATATGTTTACGACTTCGTTCGTGCCCCATCGGATCGACAGTTCGATGAGATTCAGATGTTCGGTCGAGATTTATTTGCCGGAACCGAGACCGTGAATACTGCGAGCACGACCCTGTCCACCACCAGTGGCTCTGCTTCGCTCACTATAAAGCAGACTGCCATTCAGCCGGGGAGCGCGGTCGAAGGCTGGATCGTCCGGGTAATTTCTGAGGGAGTGGTTGTGCGCATGGATGCGTCATTGCAAGAACTGAAGTCTTTTGCGCAAGCCCATAGTTCAGATCTCGACAAGATCGCCGCAGCACCCGGACCTGTCCTGCCCGATCCGTGAAGCCCTCGAGCAGGCCCGCGAGCGACTCGACTACGCCCTCGCGCGTATCAAGAAACCAGGCGAGGTGCGTTGCCTCCGCTGGGCGTTGCACCGGTTTGCTACTGAAAACACTTCATGCGGCCAACCCCGGCCGATGTCGCCGCACCCTGTCCGAAATGCCGGGGCTGCAGTTTTATGGCCGCGCCGTGATCGCTAGCGTTCAAGAGTGGCAGCATGCTCCGCCCGCCCCCTCCTTCCCTCTTCGACAAATGCACTCGTTGCGGCCTTTCCCTACGAATCCAAGTTGTAATGCGTGCATGGATTTTTTCGCTTCCGCGCGCAAAAATTGCCTAACGACTATGAAAAAGATTGAACTGGAACTTCCTGAATTGGGATTGCTCGTCCTGACGCGCGCCGCCCTTGGCGCTGGTATTGCGATGCTGATCAGCATGAAATTGGACAACCGTGAGCGCAGGGCCGCGGGGATTGCGCTGATGCTGGTCGGATTGCTGACGACCGTGCCCTTTGCCGTGCAGTTTTTCGGAGACAAGGAATAGTGCCCGGGGCCGCGGTTTTATGGCCGCACCGTGGTCGCGAGCGTTCAACAGTGGCGACGTGCACGGACCGCCCCCTCTTCACACCGCCCAGTCCGCGCAAAGCAGCTCAGCCGGGGCGAGGACTGTTTTTGTGGCTTCTTCTTGCAGGTCTGGCGGGTAGCCGTGCTTTCGCAGGATTCGTTTGACCATGTCTTTGATCTTGGCTCTCGCGCTTTCGCGGACGGTCCAATCGATCGTGATGCTTTTGCGGACTTGGGTGACTAGCTCGGCGGCGATGGCTTTGGCGACCAACTGCTTAACCGCATGATCGAGCGCTTTTGGTGACTTGGTTCGCCGCGCGGTTTGGCGAGCGCGGCTTTGCGCGTAGCACCGCTTATCGAGGCGGACGATAAGCTTTCGGAGTCCATTCGGGAGGCCGCTCAAGGATCAGGTCCCGAACGTCCATCATGAAATTGTCCAATGCCGTCACCGTCACCTGGCCGAGCCCACAACTGATGGCGGTTATGGCTAACGCTGGTCATTGACGGATGCGCGCCCGACGAATCTCGTCCCGTGCTGACTTGTGCCGTCGCTAGGCCCCTGATGCCCTAACAGAGGTGCTTCGCTTCCCGGATGAACTCTTGGAAGCCGTTGACGTCGCTGGCTGCGGCGCGAATGCGTTCCAGCGCGATCTTAAGTTCGTCCAGCGCCGTTGCGATGGAGAGCCGAAGGTAATGCTCTCCTTCTGAGCCGATGGAACCGAAGGAGCGCCGGTCCATCGTCGCCACCTGATGCCGCCAGAGCAGGAACATCTGCACGAGCGTGGCCGGACTGCTCCGCTCGCGATCACTCGCGGGCATTTTCTTATGCGCCTCAATCGCCCCCAGGCTTTCGCACATGCCGGCGATGTTCGGGAACAAATAAAATGCGCCGCCGGGTTTGCGACAGGTGATCCCGGGGATGGCATTCAATCCCGCCACCATCAGGTCACGTCGCTCGCAAAACGCGTCGCGCATCTGCGCCATCGTGCCCGTACTCAAGGGCGACTCGAGCGCGACTACCGCTCCCATCTGATTGTACAGCGGGGATGCAGGAAAAATAGTTGATGTTCAGATTCTTGAAGACCGCGGTTTCTTCGATGGTCGGAAAAACCGCCCAGCCGATCCGGCCCCCCGTCCAGGCGAACGATTTCGATGCACCGCTCGCGATGATGGTGCGCTCGGCCATGCCGGGCACCGACGCGATCGATTGATGGTGCAGGCCGTCGAAAACGATGTTCTCATAAATCTCGTCCGAATAAATCCGAGCTTGCGGCGCTTTCGACTGAATGATCGCGGCGATATCTTCAAGCTGCTCCCGGGTCGCTACGCCCCCGGTCGGGTTGGATGGAAAATTCAGGATAATGAGCCGGGTCCGATCGGTGATGAGCGGCTCGAGATCGCGACCGCTGAAACTGAAGTCCGACTCCTCGCGCAGATGCAGCGGCACCGGCTTCGCACCCACGTAACCGGTGAACGATTCGTAGATCGGAAAACCGGGACTGGGATAAATCACTTCATCACCGGCGTTACAATAAGTCTGTTGAGCGAGGCCGATCGGCGGTTTACCGCCGGGAAAGACAACCACGCGATCCGCTGAGACCTCGACTTGGCGGGTGCGCGAAATGACGCGGGCAATCGCTTCGCGCAAGGGAAGGATGCCCTGCGGGTCGCAATATTTTGTCAGGTCGAGATCGATCTGCCGTTTGATTTCGTCGGCAATGTGTTTGGCGAGCGGGAAATCGGGTTCGCCCAGGTTACACTTGATGACTTTGTGCCCTTGCAGCTCCAACTCGCGAATCTGTGGTCCGATGCGAAACGCGTTTTCGCTGCCGATGTGATAAGTCCGTGCGGAAAAAAGACGCTCACGCTGCGCCGGTCCCTGGGGCTTCGGTTTGTTGGTCGCCTCGGAATATGTTTGGGTCGCGCTCATATCATAGTTTTCTTGCCTTGAGGTATGCCGTCGCCCGGGCAGCGATGCGATTTGGGACTTGAACCCACTAGTAATTGTTCCGGTGGAAACGAGCAACTGGGTTATTGCTCAAGGGCAGACGTTTTTGCGGTGGGAGCGTGCACTTTGCTCTCGGAACCGGTCGAACCCGGATCGTTTTGGCGAACGATTGCCGGCAAAAGGCCGACCCCGAACCCGGCTGATTGGAGGAGCTGGTTTGCTTGCGTCGCGATTCCGCGTAAGACTCCTCGCCGATAAATGCCCGACCGCGCCTTTCTCCATCCCATTGATCCGGAATTGATCCCCGGGGCGCGCAACGCGATCGAGGTCTGCCTGCGCCTGCAACCGGAGGAACGGATTACGATCATCACCGACGAAGCCACGCGCGAGATCGCGGCGGCGTTGCAAACGGAGGTGGAAAAGGTCGGCACCGACTACAGCCTCTTCGTGCTCGAACACCACGCGCGTCGTCCGCTCAAGTTCATGCCCGAGGCCATCCTCGAAGACCTCGCCACCTCCCAGGTTTCGATCTTTGCCGCCCAAACTCAAACCGGTGAGCTTGGCTCGCGCATCCAGATGACCGCCGTGGTCAACAACTACGGCCTGCGCCACGGCCACATGGTCAACATCAGTCGCGAGATCATGCTCGAAGGCATGCGGGCCGATTTTCTCAAGGTGGACGAACTCAGCCAGCGCCTCGTCGAACGCGTGCGCCAGGCGGAACGAGTGACATGCAAGACACCAGGCGGAACTGATTTTGTGGCCGATCTTTCGCCGAAATTGAAGTGGTTGAAGACGAGCGGCATCATCACCAAGGACAAATGGGGCAACCTGCCGGGCGGCGAGATCTTCACCTCGCCCATGAACACGAACGGCGTTTTCGTCGTCGATGGCGTGGTCGGCGATTATCTCTGCGAACGCTATGGCGACCTGAAGGACAATCCTCTGACGATCGAGGTGGAAGACAACCGGATCGTGAGTCTGCGCTCCGAAAACAAGGAATTGCGCGACGATTTTCGGCTCTACACGAGCACGGACGAGAACAGCAACCGGGTGGGGGAGTTCGCGGTCGGGACCAACACCGCCTGCACCCATATCATCGGTAACATTTTGCAGGATGAAAAAATCCCCGGCATCCACATCGCTTTTGGCCATCCTTATGCCGAGCACACCGGCCAGAACTGGTTTTCGAAAACCCACATCGACTGCGTGGGCCGCGACTTCGACATCTGGTTCGACGACGAACAGGTGATGGAGCACGGCAAGTTCCTCGTCTGAGCCGTCCGTTCGCGCGCGACTTCCGCTTGAGGATGGGCTGCCCAAGCCTCAAAATGTGGCATGCACATCAGGCACGCTTTCCTGCTCGCGGGGTTGATAGCGAGTTCCTTCCCACTCCTCGTCCGCGGAGACGAAACCATCACGCAGGACGAACTGGTCCGGCGCACCCAGGAATTGTTCGACGCTGTCGTCCCGGCCAACCCCGAGCCGTGGAAGAAGTATTACGCCGACGATTGTCTTTTTGCGGACGAGAAAGGGCGGCAGCTCGATAAGACGAAGTTGGTCGCCGACATCGCTCCGCTGCCGAAGGGGTATTCCGGGACGATCAAGATCGTGAAGCCGGTCAGCCGGATTATCGGCGATACCGCCATCCTGAGCTACGACCTCGACGAAACCGAGACCGTCTTCAACCAGCATCTCACCGCTCGTTATCATGGCACCGATACTTGGCTGCGGCGCAATGGCACCTGGCAGATCGTGGCCAGCCAAACGATGCGTTACTACGAAGACCCGGCGATCGGGCGCGCCGACCCCGCGAAGTTCCCCGGCTTCAGCGGCGTTTACCAACTGGCGGAGGGGCCAACGAGAAAAGTCTTTGCCGAAGGCGGAAATCTGTTTGTCGAGCGCGACGGCAAGCGTCAGCAGCTCTACCCGGAGTCGCCCGACATCTTTTTCCGCAAAGGGGTCGAAGGCCGCGTCCTGTTCCGCACCGGCAGCGACGGCAAAATCGACGCCTTGATCGATCGCCGGAACAACGAAGACATCATCTGGCAGAAGAAGACTGGGTAGGAGCTGCCGCAATTTAGCGTTACTCCGTACGCAGCGCGGCCATCGGACTAATCCGCGTGGCGCGTTGCGCCGGCAGCCAGGTCGCGAGCAGGGCCGCGGCCGCGAGCACTATCGGAGCGACCGTGAATGCGAGTGGATCGAGAGCGCCAACTTCGTAAAGCATTCCGCTGATGAGTTTGCCCGTGCCGGCGGCGAGAAGGAGGCCGAGCAGCACTCCGCTCGCCAGCATGACCGCGCCTTCGCGCATGAACATGCGCAGGACCGCCCCGCGTTGCGCGCCGAGCGCCATCCGAATGCCGATCTCCCGCGTCCGTCGCGCGACCGAGTAGGCCTTCACGCCATAGACACCCACCGTCGCCAGCGCCAGCGCAAGGCCGCCGAAAACGCTGAACAAGGCCGCGCCCGCCCGCACGATCCAGAGTTCGAAGTTGCCCTCGAGATGTTGCGCAAACGTTTTCAAGCTCAGGATCGGAACGGCGCCGTCGACTTCGTGCACCGTGCGGCGAATCAGATCGGTTGTCGCCGCGGCGTCGCGACCGGCGCCAGGTGCGAATTTGAGGTGGAAGAAAACATTGCTCTGGAAACCCTCGGCAAACGGGAGGTAGAGCGTGCCGTCGGGCTCCTGATCGAACAAACTCCGCCGTGTATACGGCACGATGCCGACGATCTCGATTTGCGTTTTCGTCCCGTCCTTTGTCTTCAGCGCGTCCTTTTCCGCGAACTGGATCTGTTGGCCGAGCGCGTCGCCGTCAGGCCAGAGCTTTTTCGCCAGGACTTCATCGACGATCGCGACCGTCGGGGTCGTTTGATGCATCGCTTCCGTCGCGTTGAAGCCGCGCCCGCGTAGTAGCGGCAGGCCGACGGTCTTGAAATAATCCGCGCCCACGCTGTCCCAGCTCGCCGTGAAGACCCGGCCTTCCGCGGCGGTCGCGGGCCGCGCATCCGAAGCCGGGTTGGCCCCGCCGCGCTGCACCTTTTTATCGAGCGAGATGAGCCCGAACGGCACCGTTGAGGAAATGCTGGCGCTCTCCACGCCGGGGAGAGCGGCGAGCCGTTCCTCCAACGCGCGATAGACATTCTGCGATCGCGCCTGATCGTAGCTCGCGAGACTCGCGTCGACTTCGAGGAGGTAGTTCGACTTCGTCTGCAACCCGGTTTCGACCGCCGCCGCCTTGTTCGCTCCGCGAATGAAGAGCGCGGCCGCCGTTAGGAGCGCGAGCGAAAACCCGATCTGCACCACCACGAGCGGATTGCGCGGCAGGAATTTCCAACGCCTCACGACCGTGTCTTCGCCCGCCTGTTCCTTCAGATCGCCGATCACCGTTGCCTTCGACAACTTCAGCGCCGGGCCGAGCGCGAAGGCGAGCGTCCCGAACAGACAAAAGGCAAACGTCGCCGCCAGCACCGGCAGGCTCAGACCGGTCGACCAGACCATGTCGATCGGGAGCGCCTTGCCTAACGACGCCACAAGAAAGTCCGACGACCAAAGACCCAGTATCATCCCGAAGACGCCGCCGATCACCGCCAGGACAAAGCCCTCGATGAGCAACTGGCGCACGATCCGCCCGCGACTCGCGCCGAGGGCGAGACGGATTGCGATTTCCTTCCGTCGCGCTGTGCCGCGGGCGAGCAACATATTGGCCAGGTTCAGGCAGGCGACCAGCAACACCACCCCCGACATCCCGAAGAGCAGAGGCGCGAGTCGTTTGATATTGGTGCCCTTGGTCGGGCTCGTGCTCAGGCTGAACCGGGAAAGCTTTTCCACCATGAAAGTCTGGTCCTTCTGCTCGACCGGGTAGGCCCGCTCGAGATTCGCCGCCAGGGTCTGCAACGCCGGCCCCGCCGCCGCCGCCGTCGTGCCCGGTTTCAATCGCCCCACGACCATGAACTGTCGCCCCGCGCGATCATCGAGCTTGTCCTTGTTCTCGGTCTCGAAATCGTTCGCGACCTGATCGTGAACCCCGAGTGGCAACCAGATCTCCGGCGCGAAGATCTGCGTCGTGCCGGTGAACCCTGGCGGCAGAATTCCGATCACCGTGAAAGGTCGGCTGTCGATCGTGATGGTCGAGCCGAGCATCGCTGGATTGAGCCCGTTCTTCTTCCAATAGTTGTAACTCACCATCGCGACCGCCGCATTGCGCCCGGGCGTTTCCTCCTCCGCCATGAAAGCCCGCCCCTGCAATGGGCGCACTCCCATAACCGTGAAATAATTTGAACTCACGACGTCGGTGAACGCGCGTCGCGTGTTCCCTTTCTCGCCCAGGCCGACCGTGGCGAGGTTGTGCGCCATCACCCCGGAGAAGACACTGTTCCGATCGCGGATATCGAGATACGTCGGGTATGAAAACCCGCGATACGTCTTCGGATTCTTCTTGTCCTGCGAAAAGACCTGCACCACCTCGCTCGCCTTCGCGTAATGAGGCGACTGGAAGAGCATCGCGTTGACGAGGCTGAAGATGGCGGTGTTGGCGCCAATCCCGAGCGCGAGCACGATTACCGCCGCCGCTGTGAAAGCCCGTGCCTTGACGAGCTGCCGGAATGCGAATCTAAAGTCGTGAAGCATACCCGTATGATGCTTCGAGGGGGCTGTTTGGATTCAATCTGATTACCGCTGCTTCCTTTTCCTCGGTGGATCGACGCGTCTTGCGCTGGCCCGACGAGCCTTGGTCGATACGGTGAGAAAGAAACGAGATGCTTCGGAAACTCTGCGAGGAGAAACGGCTCTAAATTCGCGGAATTTCTTCGCCGGGCGATATCAATCGCAGGTTCTAACCGGCTACGAAGCCTTCGCTCACCTGCCCTTGCTTGTGTTTGTGCTTGCGACTGCCCTTTGCAATCCGCCCCTTGGTTTAGCAATGCTCCTGGGTCAGACGCACTTCGCCCCACGCCCGAGCACAATAATTAACGCCGCCGCCGTGACGACATCAACTTCGGAATCGGAACGAGATTCACTCGCCCTCTGTTACAACAATCTGCTGATCTGCTAAAACGTTGGTTAACTTCTTACTCAGACCACTGGGCCACTTGATTATTATCTGATTAACTCTTTTGACCCGACCTAATCCGAAATGAAGCGGTGCGGCCCCCTGCGAGAGGTAATGTTCGTCCGCTCCATTGAGTTCGCGGTATTGAATTGCCCGACCAGTCTTGATCGTGACCTTCGTTCCCAATGCCTGCCGGTTGCTCGTCGTTCCAACCAGCTTGACTTCAAGCCAGTGATTACGATTACGCCCATTATGGTAAAGAAATTGGGGACCGCTGATAAAATCAGTGCCGTCTTCACCGTTGGTAACGAACAGATCGAGGAACCCGTCGTGATCGTAGTCTGCCCAGGCAGCGCCGCGCCCACGACTCGCTACCAGGTCATCAACACCGACACTGGCGGCCACATCGGTAAAGGATCCATTCCCATTATTCTTGTAAAGATAATTTGGTCCCTTTCCGTCGGGATCGATCCCGGAGTTGACCACATAGAGATCCAGGTAACCATCGTTATCAAAATCTCCCCAAGCCGCCGCGCGGTTATTACTGGTAGCGCCAAGACCGGCCTGGTCAGTCACGTCGGTAAACGTTCCGTCGCCGTTATTTCGGTAGAGAGTTTGCTTCAGAGGTCCGTTATCAAGACCTCTTGAAACAAAGAAGTCCAGATCGCCGTCGTTATCATAGTCTCCCGCGCAAATGGATCGGCCGTTCGTGAGAGGGCTAATGCCTGCCTGGCTGGAAACGTCCGTAAATGTCCCATCTCCGTTATTCTTAAAGAGGAGATCGCCTAAAGAATTATCCGCCTGTGCCACCGTGCAGAAGATATCCGGGAAGCCGTCGTTATTGTAATCGGCAAAAACGCATTCGATATACTGGAGATCCCCGAGTCCAGCTTGGGCCGCGACGTCAATGAAGGTGCCGTCGCCATTGTTTTTATACAACACCATGTTGGTTTTGAGGTTCGCGTCCAGGAGATCGAGATAACCGTCCTTGTCATAGTCGGCCCAAGCCACGCCTCTCCCTTTCCCCCAGGTATCGGTAACGTCCGCCTTCCGAGCAATGTTCCTGAATTGCCCCGCCCCCAGGTTGTCATAAAGCTCGTCCTTCTTCTGGCCGAGGATCGTGCCGCCCTTGGCTCCCTTGGTGATATACAGGTCCAGATCGCCGTCGTTATCATAATCAGCCCACGAAGATCCGTGCTTATCGCCCTCGGTATTAATTCCGGAGCCCGGAACGATATCCGTAAACGTTCCATTCCCGTTATTTTGGTACAGGTAAGGGGCTGCGTAAAAATGGTTATCCACGAAAAGGTCTATATTCCCATCGTTATCGAAATCGCCCCAGATGGGATCCCCGAAAGGAAAGCCTGGCGCGGTACTCAGTCCAGCCGCTGCCGTCGCGTCCGTAAAAATCGGATCAGGCGAAGGCCCATTAGCGGTCATGTTCCAGCTGCTGCCGGCCTCACTTGTTTGCATGGTGAGCGAGAGCAAGGCAGGTAGAAGCGCAGCAATAATGGGTGTCGGTAGCGCGCGCAGCAGTGCGGCCCGTTGGGAGGTTGTCGGTTGTTTTCTCATAGGTCAATTTTACAGATTATTAGGGACTGCGAAAGGCAGGTCCGAAGTATTCGAATATTTTCGAGACGACGTTTTGTGGGGCCATGGAATCCAGATTGCGGCGCGGCGAAGGGGCGCGGCCTTGTTTATAGGATCAAAAAATCCCCAGTCGAACAAGCTTTATCTGCAATCGTCACCGCGGCCTGACACGTGGCGCGTTCGTTCGGTCTCCAGTGGAGCCCCGCTCACGCGACGATTTCCCCGGCAAAATTTATTCTTGCCCGTTTTCCATTTTTCAGGTGATCCGCTGCCTAACGAGCTCTCTCCGGCGAGCAACGACTTTGTCGTTGGCGGGGTTTATGCCATGCTCACGGCAGATGGATCCAATCCAGCGCGCCCGCTTTAATGCCGATTTTTCCCCGGCCAAGTACGAAGGCTTCCTGCGGTGCGTGCACCAGAGCGAACGCTGGCCGGCCGATTTCCGGATCTCGGAAACGCCCCTTTTTTTAACCCGCGAATTTACCGACGAAATCTGCGGCGCGGCGCGCGAGATTGTGGCGCTGACGCGGACGCCGGAGTTTGCCTGGCACGCCGAGCCCGCCATTCCCCCCGGCTTGCAGGTGCCGGGCGAAACCGCGCACCCGAGCTTTCTCGTGGTGGATTTCGGGGTCTGCGAGGAGGACGGACGCCTGACGCCGCGCCTGATTGAGTTGCAGGCCTTTCCAAGTCTCTACGGGTTTCAATTTTTTCTCCTCGGTTGCATACGGCAGTCGTTCCCGGCGATTCCGCGCGACTGGACCTCGGCTTTCAGCGGGTTGAAGGACGAAACCTACCTCTCTCTTCTCCGCGAGGTCATCGTCGGCCAGGCCAATCCGGAAAATGTGATCCTGCTCGAAATCGAACCGGAAGTGCAAAAGACCCGGATTGATTTCGCCTGCACCGACACTCTGCTCGGCGTGCGGCCGGTTTGCCTGACGAAGATTAAGAAGCGCGGCCGGCAGTTGTTTTACGAGCGCGACGGGCGGGATGTGCGGATCGAACGCATCTACAATCGCGTCATCTTTGACGAGCTGCTGCGCCGGTCGGATGTGACGCCGGGGTTCCGTTTTCAGGACGAACTCGATGTCATCTGGGCCGGGCACCCGAACTGGTATTTCCGAATCAGCAAACACTCGCTTCCATTCCTGAAAACGCCGCACACTTCCTCCGCCTGGTTTGCCGACGAATTTCCGCCTGCCGAATCACTGGAGGACTACGTCCTCAAGCCTCTCTATTCTTTCGCCGGACTGGGCGTCGATATGGAGCCGACGCGGGAGAAACTGGACGCGCTGGAAACACCGCACAGCTGGATCCTGCAGCAAAAAGTGCACTACGCGGAGTTCCTCAAGACGGTCGATGGCCGCCTCTCGAAGGCGGAGATCCGGATGATGTTCCTCTGGCCGGACGATGGCGAGCCCATCCTGGTGAACAACCTCGTCCGGATGAGCCAGGGCAAGATGATGGGGGTCGACTTCAACAAGGACAAGACCTGGGTCGGTGCCAGCATCGCGCTGCATCAGGGAGAGACAGGGATGCAGAGGAACCGCGTCTCCACTTGAGGCAATCACCATCGCATGGCTCTCTGCCCATGGCCTCGAAGGCTTTAGCTGGCAGTGGTAACATCCCGCCTGCGACCCCCGAAAAACGGAAGATCAACGCGCCAGTTCCGCAGCGACCCTCCACCGCACTCAGTGGCAAACGGAATTTCCATTCCTTCGTTCGCGAGCCTGAAAAATTGTTGACAGTTCACGCCATATGTGACCAAATGGTCGAATGTTTATCTCCCCCCTAAGAGATGACACCCCTCCGCGTGCTGACCAGTTTTCCGGGGCACGCGGCTTACGCCCGGTTTCCATTCTCTTCATCCTCTGGCTCAATGCCGGCTTCGCCTTAGGGCAGGCGCTGACGCACGGCCCGATCGTGGGAGGTGTGAGTTCCACCAGCGCGAATGTTTTTGTCCGCACGGATACAGCGGCGACAGTTGAGTTGCGCTACGGGACCGCTTCGGATCTGGCCACATTTTCTACCTCAGGCGCAGTCGTGACTGACGCGACAAGCGATTTCACGCATATTATTCCTCTCGCCGGCCTGACCGCCGAGACTCGCTACTACCTTAATCCGGTCGTAAATGGTGTGCCCCAGTTGGCGGCAGCCTATCCCACCTTCGTTACTTTTCCGCCCGACGGTAGCGCGCGGGACTTCAAGTTTGTTGTTTTTACTGACTTCATAACTCTGAGCAAGCTTCTAGGGACAGTAGAGACGTTCACCAGCGCCGCGGCCGAAGATCCCGCTTTTGTCTTCATCGGCGGCGATTTCGACCATCGTAACCCGCTCACTCTCGCCGACAAGCGAACCATGTTTCGCGAATTGTATGACCCTAACGCTGTTTACATGTCGGGATTTGTGAATAGCATTTTGCGCCGCTTTCCCATCGCTCGACAATGGGACGATCATGACTCCGGTCTAAACAATTCGGATCGGACCTACCCAGACTGGAATCTGACCCAGCAGGCGTTCCAGGAGTATGTCCCGACCTATCCGCTTCCGGCTGTGAGCCCGGGTATTTGGCAAAAATTTAGTTACTCCCAGGCAGATTTTTTTGTGCTGGATTGCCGCAGTCAGAGGGATCCGGAAGACGACGTTGACAACGCGGATAAGAGTATGCTCGACGGGAATAACCTGGGGGCTTCCGGCGAGCTTCAGTGGCTAAAGGATGGATTGCTCAATTCAAGCGCTCGCTGGAAGGTTATCTTTACCTCCGTCGTAACCAATACGACAACCAAGGTTCCGGACGGCTGGGGTGGGTATCAGACCGAGTGGCGAGCGCTGCGGGATTTCATCAACTCAAACCAGATACGAAACGTCGTCTTTGTTTCGGGTGATCTCCACCTCGCGGCGATTGACAACGGCAGCAACTCGGGTTTCCCGGAGATGTGTGTGCCCGTTCCGGACGGCGACAGGACTGTGGATTGCGCTACGGCTGCCAACGGCCAATGGAGCGAAGGTTATTACAACGCCACCTGCGAGGGTTACGGGCTGGTCACGATCACGCAAAATCCCGATAGCCTGATCCTGCAGGACGCCGATCAGTTTGGGGTGATTCGCTTGTCCTATACCGTGCCATACGTCCAGCCATCACCCACCCCAACCGCGACGCCCACTCCGACCGCCACGCCCACTCCGACGGAAACGCCCACTCCGACAGAGACGCCCACACCGACGGAAACGCCGACACCGACCGCCACGCCCACTCCGACGGAAACGCCAACACCCACGATCAGCCCGCCCGCGATCATTATCCAGCCACGCAAGACGACGGTAAACGCTGGCCAGGTCGCCAGCTTCACGGTTACGGCTGCCGGGCCTGACCCGCTAACATATCAATGGATAAAAAACACCGTCGATATCGCTGATGCGATTCAATCCTCTTACACGACGCCTCCAACAACACCCGCTGACAATGCAAGCTTGTTTTCCGTAACGGTGACCAATCCAGGTGGCAGCGTGACGAGCGATGCAGCCAGGCTCACGGTTCGATCCGCTCCCTTTGTCGTTGTCCAACCGCAGAATGCCTCTGTCAAACTCGGCAAAGCAGCAAGGTTTCGCGTAAGCGCCGGCGGAACTCCGCCTTTGACCTACCAATGGCGAAAGAATGGAACGGATCTATCCGGTGCCACCGGCTCATCCTACAGTACGCTATCTACGACGGCGTCAGACAACGGTGCAATTTTCGCCGTCACTATCAGTAACGCCTTCGGTGCCGTTACAAGCAACGACGCTGTTCTTACAGTGAGGTGAACGAACGGCCAGCTGCGCGTCCGGCGGATTCAGGCCGACTTCAGCTCCAGCGCCGTCTCCGCAAACGCCTGCACTGCCTGCTCCAGCTCTGCTCGCGAATGAGCCGCGCTCACCTGCGTCCGTACTCGCGCCGTGCCATGCGGGACGACGGGATAGAAAAAACCGATCACGTAAATCCCTTTTTCCAGCATGCGAGCGGCAAACTTTTGCGAAAGCGCCGCGTCGCCCAGCATAATCGGGACGATCGGGTGCGTGCCAGGTTTGATCGTTAGGCCACGCTCCATCAGAGCGGTCCGGAAATATTTCGTGTTTTCCTCGAGCTTGTCGCGCAGCTCCGTGGAAGCGCTCAGGAGTTCGAGCGCCTTGAGCGAAGCCGCCACGATCGGCGGCGCGACCGTGTTCGAGAAAAGATACGGCCGCGAACGTTGCCGCAGGAGCGCGACGATTTCCTTGCGACCGCTGGTGTAGCCGCCGCTGGCGCCGCCAAGCGCTTTGCCCAGCGTTCCCGTAATCACGTCGACGCGCCCCTGCACTCCGCAATGCTCCGGAGTGCCACGTCCCGTCTTGCCGATGAAGCCCGCGGCATGGGCGTCGTCCACCATCACCATCGCGTCGTATTTTTCCGCGAGATCGCAGACGCCCTGCAGATTCGCGATCGTCCCGTCCATCGAGAAAACGCCGTCGGTCGCGATGAGGCGAAAGCGCGCGTCTTTCGCGGCCTGCAACTGCGCTTCCAAGTCCGCCATGTCGGAATTCTTGTAGCGATAGCGTTGCGCTTTGCAGAGCCGGACGCCATCGATAATGCTGGCATGATTCAACTCGTCCGAGATGACCGCGTCCTCTGCGCCTAACAACGTCTCGAAGAGCCCACCGTTGGCGTCGAAGCAGGAGGGATAAAGAATCGTGTCCTCCGTCCCGAGGAACTTCGTGAGCTCGGCCTCCAGCTCTTTGTGGATGTCCTGGGTGCCGCAAATAAAACGCACGCTTGCCATTCCGAACCCGTGGCTGTCGAGCGCTTCCTTGGCCGCGGCGATCAACGCGGGATGATCGGCCAGCCCCAAATAGTTATTCGCACAGAGATTAATCACGCGCCGGCCGTCCGCGATCGGGATCTCGGCATTTTGCGGGCCGGTGATGACGCGCTCGGTTTTGTAAAGCCCCTGCGCTTTGATTTCGTCGAGAGTCTGGGAGACGTGGTCGGCAAATTTCGCGAGCATCGGGTACCTTCCGGCAAGCCTGCGGGTGATGCAAAGAGTTGTGGCCCGGGGTTTTCGAGCTTGACAAAATGCCTCCGCCCCACCCACAATCCGCCCAACTTGGAAGGAAAAGTTATGAAGAACCAAAACCGATTGTTGATCTGCCTTCTGGCAGGCTTTCTTGCCTTTCTCCCCGCGAGCTTATCCGCGCAGACGTTCAGCGTCACGGTGGTAACGACCTTTGATTATCCCGGAACGGGTAACTCGACGACCCCCTTCGGGATCAACCAAAACGGCGATATCGCGGGCGACTTCGTTGACTCCAGCGGCGTCACTCGCGGATTTATTCGTTTCCGCAACGGCAGTTTCAGCGGACCACTGGTGGAACCGAACGACACCGCAAATTTCACCCGGGGATTGGGCATTAATGACGCGCAAACGGTCACCGGGGATTTCTTCAACACGGCCGACAACGTTTTCCACGGCTTTTTCCTGATTGGGGGCGTCTTCACCCAATTCGATTTCGGCGCCGGCCTCTCCACCAATGTCACCGGCCTCAATGATGCCGGAGACTTCGTGGGCATCTTTGGCAGTATCACGCAAGCCAACCAGGCCTTCGTGAGCATCGGCGGAACTTCGACCGTGATCAGCGTTCCCGGTGCCGTGACCAGCGAGGCGGACGGCATTAACCGCTTCGACCGGGTGGTGGGTGTCTCGAGCAGCGACGCCGTGAACTTTCACGGTTTTCTCCGCGAAGCGAACGGTGTCATCCTCACTCCGTTCGACTTTCCTGGCGCCGCTTCGACCCTCTTCCGGGGAATCAACGACCGAAGTTTGGTGGTGGGGCGATACATCAATGGCGACGGTTCGGTGCACGGGTTCCTTTTGAAATTGCCCAACAACTTTGTCTCTTTTGATTTTCCAGGCGCGGTCGAGACCTCTCTGAACGGGATTAACAACTCAGGATTTATCTCCGGGCGTTACACCGACAGCGCAGGGATTCGCCACGGGTTTGTGGCGCGGGTGAGCCGGACCGCGAACTAGGCGCCAGGTCCGAGCTGCGGTTGTCATGTTCGCGTGTCGCCGGTGGACGCTTCGTTCTGCGAAGCGCGGGGGAGCGCGAGCCTGGCGAGCGAATCAGCGATGCACCGCGAAACCACGCCTCTCAGAAAGAGGCGTCCACCCCGCTTGACCCGCTTCCACCCCGCGTCCATCTCCGCGAGATCTGCTTTGCCGATTGCCTGACCCGCTGCATTGATTCCCGCTCCATCTCGTGGAATCGAGCGATGAATTTTTCCGTCGCGACAACGGCAAAAGCCCGCTTGTCCCGCTTGTGAATAACTGTTAATAACTTCCAGACTCGCTTGGAATGAGAATCCTTCCCGCCCTGCTCGTTGCTGGTCTCGGGTTGTCGTTAGGCGCCTGCGGCACCACCCGCAGCCTGCCCGCCTACGAGCGACCGCTCGCACGCTCCGAATTCCAAGCAGTCCGCACCACCGCCTACACTCACACCGAGTCCGATCACAAACAGTACCGGCAATCGCACCGCGCTCGGCGGCGTGCTCCACGCCGCGCCGCCTCCAGTCATCCCGCGGGCCGTACCGGTGGCGCCGCAAAAAGTTTTTCGTGGGCCGGAAACCAGCTACCAGCCCGTCGCTTACGTCTCGCGACTCCAGCCATTCCGGGCCGATGGCTTTGCCAATCAAATCTACGGCAGTGCCGCGGCCGACTGGGCGCGCTGGCCAGCCGGGACGATCTTTCGCGTGATCTCGACCGGGCAACTTTACCGGGTGGAGGACTATGGCTGGGCGCTCTCCGGCCGGAATACGATCGACCTCTACATGGCCACGCCGCGCGACATGAACAGCTGGGGCGTGCGCCAGGAAATGATTCAGATCGTGCAATGGGGCGACCCGGAGGACAGCCACCGCCGACTCGCTTCCCACACCAAGTATCGCCACATCAAACGGATGGTGCTGGAGCTCGAGGGCAAGCACCGCGCCGCGGCCAACCTTGATTAATGTGGGAGGCCTTTGTGCCCCGATCTGCTGCGGCGCCTCCCCTGATCGGGGCACAAAGGCCCCTCCCACGTTGCGTCTCGCGCACCAACCCTTCATCTTTCGCGGAGAATGGGACGGCTGGAGATCAACTTGGTCGTGCCGGATCTCTGGCAACAGGAGGCGGTCCGCGCGCTTCAGGCCGGACAGGATGTGGTCGTCCACGCCCCGACCGGCGCGGGCAAGACCTACATCTTCGAGCTGCTTTATCCGGCGCTCAAAGGGCAGGCCGTTTTCACCGTTCCAACTCGCGCCCTCGCCAATGACAAGCTCGCGGAATGGCGCGCCCGTGGCTGGGATGTCGGGATCACGACCGGCGACCTCGCGCTGAACCTCGACGCCAAAGTGGTCGTCGCCACGCTCGAGACGCAGCGTTCGCGTTTTCTGCGCCGTGAAGGCCCGCACCTCCTCGTGGTCGACGAATATCAGCTTATCGCCGACCCGGTGCGCGGAGTGCACTACGAACTCTCGCTCGCGCTCGCCCCGCCAGAAACGCAGCTTCTTCTCCTCAGCGGGAGCGTCAACAATCCACAAGACGTGGTCGAATGGCTGCGTCGAATTGGACGCGACGCCGTCCTCGTTAGGCACGATCAACGGCCCGTCCCGCAACACGAGGTCGATCTGCGCAATTTGCCCGAAGTCGGCTTCCTCCAGATCCGCGAATTCTGGCCGCGGATGATCGCAAAAGCGCTCCACAGCGGGCTCGCGCCGATTCTCGTTTTCGCCCCGCGCCGCAACGCGACCGAGGAGATGGCGCAGGCGATCGCGAGCTCGGTGCCGGTACGCGATCCGCTCCCGCTCTCCCCGCAACAGGAAGCGCTCGCCGACAAACGCCTGACGAAATTATTGCGCAGCCGCATCGCTTATCATCACAGCGGCCTGAGCTATGCCGTCCGCGCTGGATTGATCGAGCCGCTCGCGAAAGCCGGCCAGCTCAACGTTGTCGTCGCGACCATGGGCCTTGCCGCCGGGATCAATTTTTCCATGCGCTCGGTCCTTATCACCGACACACGTTATCTCTCGGGAAATTTGCAGCGGCAGGTGGAGCCGGATGAGCTACTGCAAATGTTCGGCCGGGCCGGCCGCCGCGGGCTTGACGACACCGGCTTCATCCTCTTCACGCCCGACCAGCCGCGGCTCAGTTTTGCGCGTCCGCGCCAATTGAAGCGCGCCACCCAGGTCGATTGGCCGAGTCTCATGAGCGTGATGCGCGGCGCGGCGGAGCGCGGCGAGGAGCCATTCGCCGCCGCGGTCGAAGTGAGCCGCTCTCTTTTCAGCGCACAACGCGTCCCACTCGGGGTCGAACACTCGCTCGCCACCGGTCCCAAACCGTGCGGCCTCTGGGTAGATGCGGAACGTGCCCGCTTCGTCCGGCGCCCGATCGTCGAGATGGTGAACAGCTGGGAGGAATGGGAGCCGCGCGGCGAAATGGTCGACTCGTCGTTAGGGGAAACGTTCCTTCGCGAAAACGACCGTTGGATTCCCGCGCTCCGGTTGCCCAGGACACTCGATCGTTTCGCGCTCGGGAATCTTTGCCGGTTGCAACCAAAGAAAATTTACGGACGCGAACTGCCGCTCGCCACCGCCGCGCCCGGACAGCCGGACTTGCAACTGGTCAAGCCGCTCCGGAAAACGCTCCAGGCAAAGTCGCTCGCGGAAGATGAGCTGAGAGCGCGCGTGCAGGAGCTTCTGCCGCAATGGAGCGGCGGCGGCGTGGTCGATGAGTTTGTCTGGCGCGGAACTCTGCTTTCCGTCCGAATCGACTTTTCCGGAGTGAAAATTGAAGCCCGGCGCGATTCGTTAGGCAAATTTCTAGTCGATCCACCGGAGCGCTCCGCCTTGCCGCTCGTCTGCCGCGGCTGTTCCGAGCTGGAGCACGATCAAACCGTCGAGATCGTCGCCTCACCTGCCTACGCCTGGCGTCGCCTTGGCCTGGTCGAGCCGGAGGGGACGCCGACCCGGCGCGGCATCGTCTTCGGCTTTTTCCAAGGAGGCGAAGGCCTCGCGATCGCCGCCGCGCTCGAGGACGAAACCTATCCGATCGACGACCTCGTTTTCGATCTCGCCAACATCCGGGCCGGCTCGCGTTTCGCGGGCGACGATGCCCCGTTAGGCGGACGGCTCGGCGCGCTTTGCCAGCGGGTTTATGAGCGGGCCGATCATCCCGGTTATCTCGAAATGGGCGTGCCGGTCCATTACGGCGCGGGCGCATCGGAGGTCATCCGCGAGGTCATGAACAATCCAACCGGCCGCTACAAAATTACTTCCGATTCGTTGCGCCATGGCGATATCGAGCGGGCGCTAATGGAATGGCGCAGTCTCATTCGTCACCTCGCGGCCGCGCCCGACCTGGAATGGGATCGCTGGCGGGCCCTGAAAGCCACCGCCGAAGAATTGCTCGGCCGCACCGCCTCACCCGCCTTCTTCGATTTCCCGCGCCTCCTCGCCGCCCAACAGCGTCGCGCCTAACGAGCCAAAGCTTGGGGCCAGGGCCTTGTCGACGGACCCCGAAAGCGACGCGAAGACGCGTGCGCACTCCCAAAGCTCACGCGAAATCTTTTCGCACGCAGTGCTTTCGGAGTGCGAGGCGTCCTCGCATCGCTTTTCAGGGGATGCTATTTTGCCCTTGTTATGCCTAACGACAAGACACCGGCCGCCCTCGGCTATCGGATGCCGGCGGAATGGGAACCGCACGCCGCCACCTGGCTTTCCTGGCCGCGCCGGGAAGGGATCAGCTTTCCCGGTTCCTACGATCGCGTCGCCCCGACCTTGCGCGCGATGGTCTCAGCTCTGCTCGAATCGGAACCGGTCAACATCAACGTCTGCAATGGGGCTCATGAGGCGGAGGCGCGCAGCGCACTGGACGGCTTGCCTATCGACCGCCTGACTTTTCACCTCATCCCGACGAACGAACCCTGGTGTCGCGATCACGGCCCGATTTTTCTCACTCGAGACGAGGAGCCGCGCCTCGCGGTGGTCGATTGGGATTACAATGCCTGGGGCGGCAAGTATCCGCCGTGCGATCTCGACGATGTTGTGCCGACGCGTGTGGCCGAGCAGCTCGGGCTGCCAGTTTATTACCCGCGCATGATCCTGGAAGGCGGCTCGATCGAGGTCAACGGCATGGGTGCGCTCCTCACGACCGAGGGTTGTTTGCTCAATCCGAACCGCAACCCGCAGCTGAGCCGATCCGAGATCGAGCAACGGCTGCGCGATTATCTCGGCGTGCGCGAAATTCTCTGGCTCGGCGACGGGATCGAGGGCGACGACACCGACGGACACATCGATGACCTGACCCGGTTCGTGGCGGAGCGCACAGTAGTCACGGTCGTGGAGGAGAACGGGGCCGACCCGAACTACGCGTCGCTGCAAGCAAATCTCGAGCGATTAGGTCGCCTGACGATTAGTGGACAGCCGCTGGAAATCATAAATCTGCCGATGCCGGCGAAGATTGTGCGCGAGGATCTGCGCCTGCCCGCGAGCTACGCGAATTTCTACATCGCGAACGAAAGTGTGCTCCTCCCGACCTTCTCCGATCCGAACGATGCGGTAGCGGTAGAAGTTTTGCAGCGCGCCTTTCCCACGCGGCGGATCGTCCCAATCGATTGCCGCGAGCTGATCTGGGGCATGGGAGCTTTCCACTGTCTCACCCAGCAACAGCCCGCGTTGTAGCGCCGGTCTGTGATCGCCAATGCCCCTTCGGAGCCGGATTCCGGCGGTCACAGACCGCCGCTACAAAAGGACCGCGACTCGCGTTAGTCCGCCCTGGGCGACGGCTTGTAGCCGCTCTTCAAGATGGCATCGTGCAACTCGGGCGCGTGCGTTTTACGCGCATCGAAAGTCACCCAGACATTTTCCGTCGTCGGATCGGCGATCACTTCCTTCACGCCTTTGATTTTCATCAGCGGCGCGCGCAGAGCACGCACGCATTCGTCGCAGTCGTTGCCTTCGGTCGCGATATCAATCCGTTCCCAAACGGGCTTGTCGGCGGTGTCGTGAAGATTATGCGGATCAGCTGGGTCCATTCTCTTATTTCGCACGTCGCGCCGCTTCCGGACGCCGGGGCCGGCCGCTTCGTGCATTCGCTTGCCTCGGGTTTCGGCGCGTTCTAATGGTAAGGCCCGCACCCCACCTCGCGGTTTCAACTCTCAACACCTACTCTTAATCTTATGGCAAATTTCGGCATCAACGGCTTCGGCCGCATCGGGCGCAATGTCTTGCGCGCAATGTCTCAAGCGCAGGTCACGCAAGTCCGCGCGATCAACGACCTGACCGACACCCACACTCTCGCGCATTTGCTCAAATGGGATTCGGTCCACGGAAAATTCGACGGCGAAATCAGCTACGACAACGAGAACATCATCGTGCGCGGCCACAAGATTAAGGTCTTGAAAGAACGCGATCCGGCGAAGTTGCCCTGGAAGGATCTGGGGGTGGATGTCGTCCTCGAATCGACCGGCTTTTTCACCAGCCGCGAAAAAGCGGAGCTGCACTTCGCCGGCGGCGCGAAGAAGGTGTTGATCAGCGCGCCGGCGAAAAATCCGGATGCGACCATTTGCCTCGGCATTAACGACGGCATTTATGATGCGGCAAAGCAAAACATCATCTCGAACGCGAGCTGCACGACGAACTGCCTTGCGCCGCTGGTCAGAGTCTTGCACGAGAGTTTCACGATCGTGAACGGCTTCATGAGCACGATCCACAGCTACACCAACGACCAGCGCATTCTCGATCTGCCGCACGAGGATTTGCGGCGGGCGCGGGCGGCGGCGGTTAGCATTATTCCGTCGAGCACGGGCGCGGCCAAAGCGATCGGCGAAGTCTTGCCCGCCCTCAAAGGCAAGCTCAACGGCGGCGCCTTCCGCGTCCCGACGCCGGATGGTTCGGTGACCGATTTCACCGCCATCCTGGAGAAAGAAGCGACGGTGGATTCGATCAATGCCGCGTTCCAGAAGGCGGCGAGCGATCCGAGCTACAAGGGCGTGCTCGAGTTCAGCGACGAGCCGCTCGTCTCGCGCGACATTGTGGGCAACCCGCACTCCTGCATTTTCGACAGCAAACTCACGATGTCGCAGGGCAAGTTCGTGAAGGTCGTTGGCTGGTACGACAATGAATGGGGCTACAGCAATCGCTGCGTTGAGATGCTGCAGATGATTTCTTAAACTCGTGCTCCTGCTCGTGATCGTGCTCGTAATCGAGAACGAGAGCGAGCAGAGGATTCGATTACGAGCACGATCACGAGTAGGAGCACGAGTAAGATGAAAATCCTCTTCGACCACGAAAAGCTCGATGTATATCAGGAAGCAATTGCCTTCTGCGGATGGGTTGGTGAGTTTCTCGAAACTGTCTCGGGAAAAACAGCGGCGAAAGATCAGCTGGATCGCGCTTCTACAAGCATCCCTCTGAACATCGCAGAGGGTAATGGCAAATTTTCCCAGCGCGATCGGGCGCGGTTTCTGGAGATGGGAAGAGGTTCAGCCCTCGAGTGTGCCGCTTGTCTTGATGTGTTGGTGGCGCGTCGACTGGCAACCGCCGAGAGCGTTTCCGGAGCCAAAGAGGAACTGGCGCGTATCGTGCAGATGCTGATTGGACTACTGCGACGTTTTTCAGAACGAGCGGATGTATTGCGCGAAGATGAAGGAAGTTTCGGGGTCGATTACGAGCAGGAGCACGAGCACGATTGCGATGGGGAGGAGCAGGAATGAGCAAACTATCCCTTCGCGATCTCGAGGTGCGTGGGAAACGCGTGCTGGTGCGCGTTGATTTCAATGTGCCGACGGAAGAGCGCGCCGGCGCGATCGTGATCACGGACGACACTCGGATGCGAGAGAGTCTGCCCACGATCAATTTCCTGCGGGAACAAGGCGCCCGGACGATCCTGATGGCCCATTTCGGCCGGCCGAAAGGGAAACCGGTGGAGAAGTATTCGCTTCGGCCGGTAGGGTTGGCCTTGCACGATCTCATCGGGCATCCGGTTGTTTTCAGTCACGACTGTATCGGCGCAGATGCAGAAAGTATCGTCTCGCACCTGAACGACGGGGACGTGGCGTTGCTTGAAAACGTGCGCTTTCACGCCGGAGAAGAAGCGAACGACCCGAGTTTCGCGGAGTCACTCGCCAAACTCAGCGACGGTCTTTACGTGAACGACGCCTTCGGTGCCGCGCACCGCGCGCATGCCTCGACCGCGGGCATCACCCAATTCGTCCGGCAAGCGGCGATGGGGTTCCTGATGGAGAAAGAGCTCAAATATCTGCAGGAAGAACTGGCCCATCCGGCCAAACCGTTTCTCGTCATCCTCGGCGGCGGAAAGGTTTCCGATAAGATTGGCGTGATCAAGGCCTTGCTGGAAAAGGCGGATACGATCCTGATCTGCGGTGCGATGGCGAACACCTTCCTCGAAGCCGAGGGCATCCACATGGGGAGCAGCCGGGTCGAGCGCGACAAGCTCGACCTCGCGCGTGAATTGATCGAGCTCGCCCGGCAGAAGAACGTCCGGCTGCTCCTCCCGCTCGATTTGTTAGGCGCGGAAGAGATCAAACCCGGCGCAGCGACGCGGCATAGCGGACGCATCTCGCACGATTACGACGTTCCCGAAGGCTGGCAGGCGGTCGATATCGGGCCCTTGACGATCGCGCTTTTCAAAAGCGAGATCGCACGTGCCAGAACCATTCTGTGGAATGGGCCGCCCGGCATTTTCGAAATCCAGGAATTTTCCGCCGGGACGGAGGCGATCGCCGAAGCGCTCGCGGAATCGAACGCCACCACCATCATCGGCGGCGGTGATTCCGTGACTGCGGTCAAACAAGCCGGCCTCGCCGACAGGATGACCTTCATTTCCACGGGCGGGGGCGCTTCGCTCGAGTTGATCGAAGGGAAGGAATTGCCCGGTGTCGCGGCGTTGACGGAGAAAGAATAATGGAGTGGTGGAATGGTGGAGTAATGGAGTAATGATTTCGCTGCGGGCATCACTCCATTACCCCAGCACTCCAACACCCCATCCCAGCTAATGCGCAAAAAAATCATCGCCGCGAATTGGAAGATGAATATGACTCGGGACGAGTCGGAGGCTTTCCTCACCACATTTCTGCGCGAAATCGGCGACCTCGATGACGTCGAGATCGTGATCGTGCCGCCCTTTACGGCCATCCCAAAAGTCTCGGAGATGCTGAGCCAGACGCAGACGATCAAAGTGGGCGCGCAAAACATGCATTGGGAACGCAGCGGCGCTTTCACCGGAGAGATCAGCCCAGCCATGTTGCGCGAATTATTTGTCCGTTACGTCGTCCTCGGACACAGCGAGCGGCGGGCGATGTTTGGCGAGACGGACGAGATTGTGAACCGCAAGGTCCACGCCGCCTACGTCGAAAAACTGCGTCCGATTCTCTGTATCGGCGAAACCCTCGCGCAGCGCGAAAAAGGTGAAGTGGAGAAAGTTCTCTCGTCGCAATTGCGCGGCAGCCTCGCGGCGGTGGATGCGAGGGAACTCCTGGAAACCGTGATCGCTTACGAACCGGTCTGGGCCATTGGCACGGGCAAGACTGCCAGCGCCGAGGAGGCGCAGGCAGCGCATGCCTTCATTCGTCAAACGCTGCACGAGTTGTCGGATGACGCCACCGCGGAGAAAGTTCGCATCCAGTACGGCGGCAGCGTCAAGCCGGACAACGCGCATGAGCTGCTTTCGCAACCGGACATCGACGGCGCGCTCGTTGGAGGCGCGAGCCTCGATCCACGCAGCTTTGCCCAGATCGTGCAAGCGGGCGTGGCCGACCTGTAGACGTCGCCCTCTGGGCGACGCGAGTCAGCGCGTCGTTAAGACGAGAGCGCTAATCTGCGAACTCGCGTCCTCCCGCGCTTCGCAGCCTCCGGCTCGGAAGAGCGTACGGCTCGGAGAGAGCGAAGCGTCTACAACGGCGGGAGCGCGTAGGCTTCCACCAAGCCAGTCCCGGTAGCAGCCCCGGCCCCGCGCACGATGGCGGTGTAAGCGCCTGGCGCGAGATCCTGCAAGATCGCAGATTCTTTCGGATCGGTTGGTGCGATGGTGCTGGCCTCGATCTCGGCTTCGGCCGGGTTGTCCTGCCAATTGTCATTGAAATCGATTTGCATTCCCTGAACGTTGTAGAGCGTCAGGTTCGGGTCGCTGAGCGGATTCGCCACGGCGCCGGTAAGTGACGGTCCGATGCCCCGCACGAGGACACGCTGTGTGCCCGTGCCATAGACGATGAAGCCGCCGATCAACGCATTATCGCCGGTCTGCACATCGCTCCGGGTCGAAATGTTGAGCACACTCGATCCTGGGCTGGCGTCGATATCGTAGACCTCCACCAGTCCAACGCCCGTGGTTCCTCCCGCGCCTTGGACGACAGCGGTGTAGCCGAGGCCGCTGCTGTTTGAGGGAAGGGTGAGGAGAATGGCGGATTCGTTAGGCTTAGTCGGCGCGACCCCGGCATCGATCACAGCCTGGCTGTTCGGATCGTCCTGCCAGTTATCGTTCGAAGCGATCATGGCGCCGGTGCCGTCGTGCACTTCGAGAGTCGGGTCCTGCAACGCACCAGGCACCGGCACTCCGTTCACACTCAACGACGGCCCAAGAGCGCGGACTACGACCCGCTTGGGCGCATCGCCGCGGACGATGAAGCCGCCGATAAGCGCCGCGTCCGAGGTGCCGACAACGGCGCGAGTCGAGATGTTGGCCAGGTGCACCGGATTGGTGACCACCGTGACGTTGTAGGAGGACGAAATCTGAGCGCCATCGACGTCTGTCGCCGTGACAGCAATCTTGGCGCTGCCAAGTTGCAGGCCGTTGACGAGCAAATTCGTTCCGCTCACCTGGGCGGTGGCGATGAGCGGATGATCACTCGATGCCGTGAAGGTGAGCGAGGAGACGTAGCTGATCGCGGGGATCGTGACCAGGTTAGCGGGCGTCGGCAGGCCCGAGGTATAATTGCGGAGCGGGAGAGTGTCGAAGGGCGCCCCGAAGTTGATGATGGGCAGGGCCGCGATCGCGTCCACTACGGTCATCCCATGGCCGAGGACGCGGCCAAAAACGGTAAATCCGCCGTTCACAGTATCGAGATTGTTCGGCGGGCCTCCGTTGTCCGCGAGGTTGATGTACCACTGGCTGGTGGCCGTATTCGGGTCGGTCAACCGGGCCATCGCGATCGTGCCGCGAGCGTTCGAAATTCCGGGCTCGTTCGTGATGGCGGGAAAGGTTTGCACCGCTGTCGGCAGCACGTGCACCGGATCGGCCGGACTGACAGTCGAGAGGAAGCCGCCGCTCTGAATGACGAAGCCCGGCACGGAGCGATGAACAAAAAGGGACGCGGGTTGGTGCGTCGTCGGATCAGTCACGAAATAGCGACCGGAATCGACGTAGTTCTTGAAATTCGCCACCGTGATCGATTTGCGCTGATCGTAGAGCGCGATGTCGATGTCGCCGAGGACCGTCGTTAGGCGAACGCCGCTCGTGTCGGGGTCGTTGAAATGGTCGGTCAGCGGGACGACTTGCGCGCCGCCGTTTTGAAGAAGACTGGCGTCGGCGATCGGCGCTGTCACAACCGGCGGGACGTTTTGCGCGAGGAGACGCAGCGGGATGAGGGCGAAAAGGCAAAAGAGAAAAGGTGTGCGGGCGAAAAACATGGGGGGAATACCTACGATATTTTTTCGCGGGCTCAAATTGTAGCTGGGGGCGTTGACCCCGGCCCGATCTGGCGCGTCGCCATGATTTCCCTCACCGGGGTCACCGCCCCCGGCTACAACAACTACTTTTTGATCTCGAGATAGCTGCGCGACCGCACTTTGTCGGTCCCGGGCTGTATTTCTTCGATCCGCATTTGCTTCAGGAACCAGCGGCCTTCGATTTTCTGCGCTGAGACGACCTCGAAGCGCTTCGTGAGCTGGCCCCTCGCGTCGTACCCTTCCATGCGCATGATCGCTCCGCTCTCCCTGTCGACCCAGAGAAGGACACTCGCGTAAGGCGAATCCCTGGCCGGCGCGGAGAGGCGCAGCCTCCAGCAGTTGCGCGTCCGAAGGGTGTCGGCGCCGATCACCTCTGCATCCGGCCAATAAAGAAACTTCAGCGCGAGATCGCTGTAGGTGACGCCGGTGCCGCCGATCTTGTCGTTGAGCCGTGACTTGGAAAATCTTTTCGTGCTGTTCTCCGTCACGAGATCGAGGCGCGAACCCTTTTCGCCAAGTCGCAGTTGCAGCACTTCGGGCGGGTTGACAAAGGTGTAACGAATCACCGGGCCGGTCTGTGTGATTCGAAAGGGAATGACCGTCGCGTCGGAGCGCAACTGACCCTCAAGATCGAGTTGCTGTTGCGACTGTTGCAGGCGCACCTGGGCAAGAATTTCCTGGGCGGAGGGGGGCGCGTCGGCTCGAAGCACAATCGCCCCCAGGCAAAAAACGATGACGAGGCTGATCTGTCGGGGCATGAACGTTAGCTTTAAGTTTTGAGTGTTAAGCTTTAAGTGAGGCCTGTGGCGTTGCGATCCTTAAAGCTTAAGACTTAAAGCTTAAAACTTCCGCATGGATCAAACGCTCTTTCATCTTATCAACGAACAATGGACGCATCCGGCGCTCGACTTGTTCATGGCCGCGATCAGCAACGTCGATATCTGGAAGCCGCTCATCGTCCTGCTCGTGCTCTCTGCGCTGGTCTTCGGCGGATTTAGGGGACGGGCGCTCGTTTTCTGCCTCGGGCTTGCGCTCCTGGTCAATAGCGGCGTCACCTCCAGCATCAAGAAGTTCGTTGATCGCCGCCGGCCGAAACAGGTGGAACGCGTTCGCATGGTCGAGCTGGCCAAGGCCCGCCCGGAATTTCTCGCTCTTTTTGAGAAGGTGACGATCCGTTATTCCGGCGAACGCGATCGCACCCGCTCGGGGCCTTCTTTTCCGTCCGGACACGTGACCAACAACGCCAGTATCGCCTTGATCCTGTGCTTCTTTTTCCGGCGCTGGGGTTGGCTTTACTTTTTGTTTGCCGGCGCGATCGCGTGGTCACGGATTTATCTTGGCGCGCACTGGCCGAGTGACGTGCTCGCAACTTTTTTCCTGGCCGTGGGCGAGACCGCACTTCTCCTCGCGCTTTTCGAAGTGCTTTATCGCTGGGCCGCGGCGAAATGGGCGCCGCAGTTTTTCGCCAGGCATCCCGCTTTGGTAGCGCGAGCTTCGAGCTTGCATCGACCAACCGCGCAAGCTGGAGGCTCGCCCTCCTCTCCATGAGCACGACACGCGCTGTCTGGATTTTTCTCTTCGCGCTCACCGCGCTTCGGCTCGCGCTTGTCGGCACCACGCAGCTCGCGTCGGACGAGGCCTATTACTGGATGTGGGGACAGCGGCCGGCGCTTTCTTATTTCAGCAAAGGCCCGGGCGTCGCTTTCGTCATTCGCTCGAGCACGATGCTCTTTGGCGACAATGAATTTGGGGTCCGTTTCTGGAGTCCGCTTCTCGCGGCCGGGACGAGCCTGCTGCTCTATTATTTTGCCCGGCGTCTCTTCAGCGCGCTGGCCGGTTTTTGGCTGGTGGTTGCGCTTAATATCACGCCGATCTTCAATCTCGGCAGCTTCGTCCTGACGATTGATCCGCTCTCGATTTTCTTTTGGGTGGCGGCGTTTTACACTTTCTGGCTCGCGCTCGAGCGCAGTCCCGACTTCTCCTGGTGGTGGCCGCTCACCGGGCTGCTCATCGGTCTTGGGTTTCTATGTAAGTTCACCAACGGCCTCGAGTTGATTTCCATCGTGCTCGTCCTCCTCCTCGTCCCTCGATTGCGCCGCGAATTTCTTCGACCCAACCTTTACCTGCTCCTCGTCGTCTGCGCTCTTGGCGCCATCCCGCCGATCATCTGGAATTCTCAACACGCCTGGATCACGCTCGCACATCTCAAATCGCGCGGCAGCCTGGACGCCGCGCCCGGCTTTCATCCACTCGAATTGCTTTCGTTTCTCGGCGAACATTTCGCGACGTATTCGCCGCTCCTTTTTCTGGGCCTCGTTTGGGCGGTGATCGCGAGCTGGCGGCGGGCCCGGCAAAATTTCAAAGTGCTCTATCTGCTCTGGTTTGGGTTGCCCGTTTTCCTGCTTTATACGCTTCTTTCGATCAACAAAACGGCCGCTCCAAACTGGGATGGTCTCGCTTTCCTCAGCCTCGGCGTCCTCGCCATTTCTTATTGGCGCGAGCGCTCCGCCTCGCGCGTGGCCGGGAATAATTGGATCAACGCGGCCGTGTTACTCGGGCTCCTCATGAGCGCGTTGCTCGTCGGCCTGCTGGTCAACAATCAGGGGATTGATCGTCGCGGGCGTGACCCGAGCGATCGTTTGCGCGGCTGGCGTTCGCTCGCCGAGGCGGTCAATCAAGTGCGGAGCGATTTCGAAAAACGAACCGGTCAGGCGGTATTCCTGATCGCAGACGAGCGCGATCGCGCCGCCGAGCTGGCCTTTTATTTGCCGGACAAACGGGTCGCGGGGCCGGGACATCCGCCGGTCTACATTCCGGAGTCGCAGGACATGGTGAACCAATTTTCCTTCTGGCCGCGCTACGACGAATTTGAGCCCTTGCCGGCGAAAGCGCCGCGTGATCCGAACGAAATTTATACGGAGGAGCAAGGCGTGAACCTCTTTGTCGGCCGCAGCGCGCTCTATCTGCAACAGGGAAAAAAAGAGAGCCTGCCGCGGAATATTCGCAACGCCTTTGGGCGGACCGAGCATATCGCGACGATCGAAGTGCGGACGGGCAGCCGGCTCCTGCGCGAGCTGCAGGTGTTCGCCTGTTACGATTACCGGACGCTGCCGCTATGAGCGCCGGACCCTCGACCCCTGACGTTTCAGTCATCGTGCCCCTCTATAACGAGGAGGAAAACGTGCCCCTCCTCCAGGCGGAACTGGCCGCCGCCCTCTCCGGTCTGGACCACGAAGTCATCTTCATTGATGACGGTTCGACTGATCGCACTTTGGCTCGCCTAACGAACACGCCGGAAGTTCGCGTCCTGCAGTTCGCGAAAAATGCCGGCCAAAGCGCTGCCCTCTACGCCGGCGCCAACGCCGCCCGCGGCGCGACCGTCGTCCTGATCGATGGCGACCTGCAAAATGACCCGGCCGATATTCCGCGTCTCCTGGCCGAGATCGAGCGTGGCGCGGACCTGGTTTGCGGCTATCGCGCCCAGCGCAAGGACACGCTGGTCAAGCGTCTGACGAGCCGGATCGCAAATTTCGTTCGCAGCCGGTTCACCAAAGATGGCGTGCGGGACACCGGCTGCACCCTCAAGGCGATGCGGCGCGAATGCGTGCGCACGCTCGTTCCCTTCAAGGGCATGCACCGTTTCATTCCGGCGCTCGTTAAAGGCGCCGGTTACCGGCTGGTCGAGGTGCCGGTCAACCATCGCGCCCGCAAGTTCGGCACAAGCAAGTATGGCCTCGGGAACCGCGCCGTTCGTGCCACGATCGATATGTTCGGCGTGCGCTGGCTGCTCTCGCGGCAACTGAAGTACGAGTTGAAGCGTTAACGAGATGAAGCAACGCGGCCACGCTCCAACCATTCTCCCTTGTCAAGCAGGGGCCGGTCGCTAAGCTTCCGCTCCACTCGGAGAATTCCGCATGTCCCTGGCCAGCCTTTTATCTTCCGAGCAAATCATTCCCGAGATGGAGGCGACCGAACGCTGGCCGGCGATCGTCGAACTAATCGATCTCCTCGTGGGCCAGGACCGGATTGCTCCCGCCAGTCGCGATGGCATTCTCGCCGCCTTGAAGCAGCGGGAGGAAACGATGAGCACCGGCATCGGCTTCGGCATCGCGATTCCGCACGCCTCTTCCGAGGATGTTGCTGAGGTCGTGGCGGCATTCGGCCGCTCCAGCAAAGGAATCGAGTTCGATGCGCTCGATAACGCGCCCGTGAAATTCGTCGTCCTTTTTATCGTGCCGAAAAATCAATTTCAAACTCATCTCCGGACCCTCGCCTCGATCGCCAAGTTTTTGAATGATCGCACGGTCCGCGAGAGTCTGGCCAGCGCCGGGACAAAGGAAGAGATCCTGGCCATTTTCCAGACGCCGCCGCAAAAGTAGATGTAGACGCCTCCACGCGGGCAGTCCGGCGATGAGAGGCAGCACGACTGGAGGGCAACGCTCCGTCGTTGCCGAGGTTCGGCTCACCAAACACGGCGATGACTGAGCATCGCCGTCCACCTCCGAGCCGGCCTCGGAACAACGCACGCTAAACACATCCCTGGGAGGCGCGAGTCTGCGACTGGCTAGGTGGCCAATCTGCAAGCCTCCATTTCCACCGCGCTTCGCAGCCTCCGGTTCGGAAGAGCGTACCGGCTCGGAGAGAGCGAAGCGTCTACATCGACACGATTCGATCGCCTGTTACCTTCGTCGGGACCCGCTCATGCAAACGTTTCAGGATTTATTGGAGCAGGAGTTGTCGCGCGCGCTGGCCGCGGCAGAGTTGCCGGCCACGGGCGAGGTCGTGCCCGCGACCGATGCACGCTTCGGCGATTACCAGACCAATACCGCGCTCGTCCTCGCGAAAGAGCGAGGCGAAAATCCTCGCGCGCTCGCGCAAAAGATCATCGAACACCTCGAGGTTGCGAAATGGTGCGTGCCACCAACCGTCGCCGGGGCCGGCTTCATCAATTTTTCTCTCGAGCCGGAGGCGGTAGCGGCTAAGACCATGGAGCTTTTGCGGGACGAACGCCTCGGTGTTTCGCTCGCGGAAACGCCACACCGCATCGTGATCGACTTCGGCTCGCCGAACGTGGCCAAGCCAATGCACGTCGGGCATATCCGCAGCACCGTGCTGGGTGACGCGCTGGCTCGGATCGCGAAGTTCCTCGGCCACGATGTGATCCGCGACAATCACATCGGCGACTGGGGCACGCAGTTCGGGATGGTGATCTACGGCTGGAAAAATCTGCTCGATCACGCCGCGCTCGCACGCGACCCGATCGCGGAATTGGTCCGGATTTACAAAACGGCTAACGAACTCGGCAAAGGCGATGAGGCGGTGCGCGAAGCCTGTCGCAACGAACTCGTCAGGCTGCAGGCCGGCGACGAGGAAAACCTGCGCATTTGGAACGAATGTGTTACGCTCTCGATGCGCGAATTCGAGGCCGCCTACGAAATCCTCGACATTCATTACGACATTCAGCGCGGCGAAAGCTTTTATAACGATCGCCTCTCGGCGGTGGTCGACAGGCTCCTCAAGTCGGGCCTCGCGGAAATGAGCGAAGGCGCGGTCTGCGTTTTCTTTCGCGACATTCCCGAGCTGGCGGAGCGGCCCTGCATCGTGCGCAAGAGTGACGGCGGTTTCAATTACGCCACCACCGATATCGCGACTGTCGATTATCGAATTGGCAACCTCAAGCGCGACGCGCTCTGGTACGTAGTCGGCGCGCCGCAAACGCTGCATTTCAAACAGATCTTCGAGATCGCGCGGCGCGAAGGCCGGACCGCCGATTTCCGTCACATCCCGTTTGGCAGCATCCTGGGCGAAGACCGCAAGCTGATGAAAACGCGCTCCGGCGAGAACGTGCCGCTGCGCGACGTGCTCGAGGAAGCGATCGTGCGCGCCAAAAAAATCGTCGAGCAAAAAAATCCCGATCTCGAGGAAGCGGAGAAGAGCGCGATCGCGAAAACGGTCGGGATCGGCGCGGTCAAGTATGCCGATCTCTCCCAGTATCGGATGACCGATTACATCTTCTCCTGGGAGCGGATGCTCTCGTTGCAAGGCAACACCGCGCCTTATCTGCAAAATGCCTACGTCCGCATCCGCTCCATCTTTCGCAAAGCCGGCGAGGATTTTCGTTTGCCTAACGAACTCAGGTTATCCGAGCCGACCGAGCTGACGCTGGCCAAACGTCTCGCGCAATTTGCCGAGATTGTGCCGCAAGTGCTGAACGATTTTCGTCCGAATGTGCTGGCGAATTATCTCTTCGAGCTGGCCAATGCCTTCCACGCCTTCTACGAGGCCTGTCCTGTCCTCAAGGCGGAGGAACGGGCACGCGCGACCCGGCTGGCGCTTTGCGAATTAACTGCGCGCACTTTGCAGCGCGGACTCGATCTCCTTGGCATTCAAGTTCCGGAGAAGATGTAGAAGCCTCCGCTCCGGGTAGCGCGGCCCAAGGTTCACGGGCGCTCCCGCCCAATTCCCAAGGTTGGTGGGGTTCTAGTTTGATCGACGCCAGAAACACGGCAACGACGGAGCGTTGCCCTCCAACGCTTTCCCCAACCGCGCGATCGGACTCGTCGGTTTGAGGTCGAAGATATCGTTAGGCAAAGACCACGACATGAATGTCCGCCCGGCAAACCGCGCACACGCGCACTTCGTTCGCGCCCGCTCGCGGAGGCTCGATTCCGCGTTCGACCAGAGGCGAATCTTCCACTGGCTTCTGCTCGGTCAGGACCATCGCGCGCACCTACCGATCTTTCAAACATGCCGCCAGTCGCTGCGCAAATCCTGTCCATTCCCGAAATCCTCTCTAGGATGAAACGCACGTGAACGGACCGCAGCCACGCATTCCCAACGCCACTTACCGCCTCCAGTTTAATCGCGAATTCACCTTCGCCCAGGCGCGCGCCATCGTGCCCTACTTGCACTCGCTTGGGATCAGCGACTGCTACGCCTCGCCTTATTTCCAGGCGCGCGCGGATAGCCTGCATGGCTACGACATTACCGATCACAACAAGCTCAATGCTGCGATTGGTTCGCGCCAAGAATACGACGCCTGGGTGGCAGATTTGCACGCGCGCGAAATGGGGCAGGTGCTCGACTTCGTCCCGAACCACATGGGCATCAGCGAGCCACAAAATCTTTGGTGGGCCGATGTGCTCGAGAACGGGCCCAGCTCATCTTATGCGGCCTATTTCGATATCGACTGGCACCCGCTCAAGTCGGATCTCGAGGAAAAGGTGCTGATTCCGATCCTCGGCGATCAGTACGGACGCGTCCTCGAGCGCGGCGAGCTGAAAGTTCATTACGAGAGTGGGCGTTTTTTCCTGCGCTACTTCGATCATGAATTTCCGATCGCGCCCGGCACCTACCGGCATGTACTCGAGATTGCGCTCGCGCAGTTGGGCGAGCACAAGGAAGAAGATTTCTACGCCGAGTTGCAGAGTATCCTGACCGCGCTCGAGTACCTGCCGCGCCGCACGGAAGAGGATCCGGAGCGAATTGCGGAGCGGACGCGGGAAAAGGAAATCATCAAGCGGCGTCTGGAGCGGCGGTGCGAGGAGGCACCGCTCGTGCAGGAGGCGATCGAAAAAGCCCTCACGATCATCAATGGCACGCCGGGCGATCCGCGCAGCTTCGACGCGCTCGACGCGCTTCTCAGCGACCAGGCTTATCGCCTCGCTTTTTGGAGGGTCGCGGCGGAGGAAATTAATTACCGCCGCTTCTTCGACATCAACGATTTGGCCGCCATCCGGATGGAGTTGCCGGAGGTTTTCGAGGAAGCGCACCGGCTCCTGCTCGAGCTGGTCGCGACCGGGGCGGTCACCGGATTGCGCATCGACCACCCCGACGGCCTCTATTTGCCTAACGAATACTTCGAGAAGTTGCAGCGACGGGCCGCGGAGGGACGTGCTCCGGTACGTCCAGGGCTCGCGGCCGGCTCCTTCGAGCGGGCGATTTACCTGGTGGTGGAAAAGATCCTGAGCGGCAACGAGCAACTGCGCCCCGATTGGCCGGTGCACGGCACCACTGGCTACGACTTCATGAACGACGCCATCGGCGTGCTGGTGGACGCCAATGCGGAACGCGCCATCACAAGCACCTTCCACAAGTTCATCGGGCACTCTCTGCATTTCGGCCACCTCGTCTACGCGAAGAAGCGCCTCGTCATGCGCGCCTCGCTCGCCAACGACGTCAACGTCCTCGGCGCGATGTTCGACCGCATCTCGGAGAAAAACCGGTGGTATCGCGATTACACACTCGATGCTCTCACTCTGGCGGTGCGCGAGACGATCGCGTGCTTCCCGGTTTACCGAACCTATCTCGCGCCTGACCGGCCCGTGAGCGAAGCCGACCGGAGCGTGATTGAGCGCGCGGTCGCGGCCGCCAAACGGCGCAACCCGGCCCTGGAAGAATCCGTTTTCAATTTTCTGCGCGATATTCTGCTCTTCCGTTTCCCGGAAAACCTTGACGAGGAAGCGCGCGCCGAGCACGTCCATTTCGTCCTCAAATTTCAACAGATCACCGGGCCGATCATGGCGAAAGGCCTCGAAGATACCGCCTTTTATATCTACAACCGGCTGGCGGCGCTGAATGAAGTCGGGGGCGAACCGCAACGCTTCGGAATGCGGGTGGAAGAATTTCACCGGCGCAACGCGGAGCGAGAAAAGGATTGGCCGGCGACGCTGCTTGCAACGTCCACGCATGACACGAAGCGGAGCGAAGATGTGCGGGCGCGCATGGCCGTCATCTCGGAGATGCCCGATCTTTGGCGGCGATCGTTAGGCCGCTGGCGGACACTGAACCGGCGTTGGAAACGCCGGGTGGAGGAGAGCGAGGCGCCCGATGGCAACGAGGAGTATTTGCTTTACCAGACTTTGCTCGGCACCTGGCCGCTGTTTCGCGGGCCGAGTGAGGCGGCGCGCGACGAATACGTCAGCCGCATCCAGCAATACATGGCCAAGGCGCTGAAGGAGGCCAAGCTCAACAGCAGCTGGGTCCAGCCTAACGAGGCTTGGGATTCGGCGATGACGGCCTTCATTGAGAAAATTCTCGAGCACTCGCCGCGCAATCGTTTTCTCGAAAGCTTCCTCCCGGTGGCGGAAGAAGTGGCTCGAGCCGGAGCGATCAACTCGCTCGCGCAAACTCTGCTCAAGCTGACTGCGCCGGGCGTGCCCGACATCTACCAGGGCAACGAGATCTGGGATTTTAGTCTGGTCGATCCGGATAATCGGCGGCCGGTCGATTACACAAAGCGAAAGGAAATGCTCGACGGCTTGAACGGAGCGACGCCAGAGGACTTGTTAGGCAGCTGGCCCGATGGCCGGATCAAGCTGTTCCTGACCCATCGTTTGCTCGTCTTCCGGCGCGAACGCGCGGAGCTCTTCCGCAGCGGGAGTTACCTTCCGCTCAATCTCACCGGTCACTTTGCTGATTGCTGCATCGCGTTCGCGCGCGAATTCGAGAGACAAAAGATCGTCGTGCTCGCGCCGCGGCTTTCGTCGCGGGTGGGCTTTCCTCCGATCGGCGAACGATGGGCGGACACGGCGGTGCAATTGCCGCCCGGTTTCACTACCGGCGAGAACCTTTTCACGGGTCGAAGTTTTGCCGCGCAAGGTGTAGAGCTGCGTCTCGCCGATGCCTTTGCGCATTTTCCATTCGCTGCTCTGATCTAGACACCTCCATCCAGGAGGAGATGTGTTCGGGGTGCGCTCTCACGTCAGGCCTGTCATCCCGAGGCTGGCGCAGCGCGCCGAGTGACCTTCCAACAGCCCTTGGCGCATCCGGTTTCTGGCCACGTATCGCAGACCTCGAGTGAGGTCCCTTTCCGTCCTGCGGCAGATCGGGATGACAAGCGCGCGCGGGCTGGGCTCACGCCAGCGGGGAGGCGCGGGTCTGCGCGTTTTTGCCGGATCGATGCCCGCACTTCGCAGCCTCCGGCTCGGAAGAGCTTACGGCTCGGAGAGAGCAAAGCGTCTACATCCCGAAACGCTCCACCAGGGTGACGAGCGCGTGCGAAAAATTGGCGATGTTTTGCACCATGTCGGCACCGAAACTCGCGAAGGTAATGTGCGGCGAGGCGATGATGAGCATCGCGCTGAGCAGGAGCAGGTTGATCAGGTAGATGACGACGAGGGAAAAAATGGTGCCGTTGTCGCTCAGGTCGCTTTGATTTTTCGGGATCATCCAGCAGGTGAAAGTAAAGTGGAAGGCCCAGGTCACGCCGACCAGCGCGTAGAGCAGCCGCCCGTAAGGCTGCAGATCGACGAACAAACCGAGCCCGCCGTAGAGAGCGAGGACGAGAATGCTGTAGAGCGGGAAAAAATAGGGCGCGAGCGCGATCAGGAAATTGTTTTTGTCGGTCAAAATGTGTCCGCCTTCGCGTCCGACCCGGAAACGGCTGACCTTTCCGCCCATCAACCAGACCCCGAGCGCGTGGGTCAGTTCGTGGCCAAAGACGTAAAGGACGACCGGGCGCGGCAGCCCGAAAAAAGCGATCAGCCAAAGGACCACGCCTAACGAAAAGAACCAGAATTCTTCACCGGCCCAAAGGCGTTCCGCCACGGTCGCGCGGGCAAATGAGGTAAAAAACGTCTGGCTCAGGACCGCGCAGAGCGGAAGGAGAAAGAGTGCGACGATGAACTTGACCCATCTCGTTGGCACCATCAGTCGGCCGTTCGCGGGCGCGCTCCGTCGCGTGGGGACGACAAAGGGCATGACCTTGACGCCGCGCCGGGCGGACTGGCGCGGGCCGGGTTGGCGAGGGACGCGACGGTGCGCCATTCGTTAGGCGCGACCCATGTAGGCGCCTGTCCGGGTGTCAATTTTCACCGTTTCGCCTTCGTTGATAAAGAGGGGCACGTTGACCGTTTTGCCGGTCTCGAGCACGGCTGGTTTGGTCACGTTGCTGGCCGTGTCGCCGCGCAAGCCTTCCGGCGCTTCCACCACCTTGAGTTGCACGGACGAGGGCAGCTCCACCTGCACTGGACGGCCTTCCGTGAAAAGAACCTCCACCGGCAGATTCTCGACCAGGTAATCCTTCGCCTCGGCCAGAAGCGATTCCTGGAGCGTGATCGTCTCGTAGGTGTTCGGATCCATGAAATGGAATCCGGTGTTATCCTTGTAGCTGAACTCCAGGGTGGTGCGCGAAATATCGACCAGCTCCACCTTGTCGGTCGACCCGAAGCGGACATCGGCGCTCTTGCCAGTGTTGATGTAACGGATGATGGCCTGGACAAAGGCGCGCAAATTGCCCGGGGTGCGATGGTGCACGTCGAGCACGATGGCGGTGTTGCCGTTGTATTTTATTGCCATTCCTTTGCGGAGATCGTTTGCGGCGGCCATGTGGAAGAAGTTTTGAGTCGTTGGTTGAGAGTTGAGAGTTTTAGCAGGGTCGCCGTTTTTAAGCAACCAGCGAACCGGGCCCCATTTCCTTGGCGCAAATTCAGTCGTGATTGCGGGTATCAAACTGGACGAGCGGAAGCTCGTCCTTCCGGAGGGGCAAGCTTCCGCTTGCCCGGTTCCTGAATTCGCCTGCTCTAAAGTAACTTCAGCTTCGTCAGATCCTGCGAATCGACGATCCCGACCGGGACTCCGCGATCGTCGACCACGACAAGGTCATCGATCCGATGGCGCTCGAGCAGGTTGAGCACTTCGACCGCGAGTTTGTCCTGCTGCACGACGACGGGGTTGAGCGTCATGAGGTCGGCGACGAGACGTTCTCCGACGCGCGGAGTCGGTTTGAAAATGCCTGACGAAATCGCCGTGGGTGAAAATCCCGAGCAGTTGCTCATCGTCGCCTGCCACCACCGCGGCGCCGGCCCGCACCGCGGTCATGGCCTCGAGCACGCTGCGGATGTTGGCCGTTGGCCTAACGAGGGCGAGCGCACTGCGCGGGCGCATGATCTGGTGCACACGCAGGAGAAGGCTGCGCCCGACCATCCCGCCGGGATGGAATTTCGCGAAATCTTCCTTTTGAAATCCGCGCGCCTCGAGCAGCACCATGGCAAGCGCGTCGCCGAGCGCGAGCATGACGGTCGTGCTCGAGGTCGGGGCCAGATTGAGCGGACAGGCTTCCTGCTGGACGTTGACGTCGAGGAAGACATCGCAATTCTGCCCCAGGGTCGACTCAGCGGCGCTGCACATCGCGATCACGCCAACCTGGAACCGCGTGATCGCGGGCAGGATGCGCAGGAGTTCCTCGGTCTCGCCGCTGTAGCTGAGCGCGAGCACAACGTCGCCATCGGCGACCATGCCGAGATCGCCGTGGAGCGCGTTGAGGGAGTTGAGCACGACCGCGGGCGAACCGGTGCTGGTGAGAGTGGCGGCGATCTTTTCGCCGATATGTCCCGATTTTCCGACTCCCGAGGACGATGACCTTGCCCCGCGCCTCGACGGTAGCTTTGATCAAGTCGACGGCGCGAACAAAACTTGCTCCCAGTCGTTGACGAAGCCGCTGAAGTTCGGAAATTTCCAAATCGAGCACACGTGCGGCCTTTTCAACGTAGTCCATCGATCTATAATAGTGGGGTGAGGTCCGGGCGCGGGCAAGAAATTGCGCCGTGCCCTCAGCCCGAGGAGAACATTATGAAGAAACTATTCCTCAGCATTTTACTGGCGACGGCCACCAGTGTGGCTTTCGGGCAGGGTCAGGGGGAACTGACCACGACCACGATCCAACCCACGACCAAAGGGCAACCACAGAGGCAACTCCCGAATGAGAGGCCGGCGGCGGCGGCCTATGTGCCAACGGAGGGGGCTGTGCAAGTGGCCATTCGCACGGGTCAGCCCATCCAATTGCTGAATCCGGCCGCGCCCGCGCGTTACGGCACGGCGCAGGAGCATGTCTCGCACGATCCGAATGATCCGGGTAAACCGAAGGGCATCGTGTTCTTTGCCTGGAGTTTTTGAATCGGCAAATATTAGCGGCGTGGTGGAGGGCGATGCTCCGTCATCGCCGTGTTTGAATCGGAGCGACGACGGAGCGTCGCCCTCCAGCGTTCCTCGGGAGTCCCGCACCACGAAGTTGAACGGCGCGCGCTTGCGTTGAACGTTAGGCGTGCCTGAGCCCTCTCCGCCGGTCGTCGCCTGCTATTGCGCGACGTTTCTTAAGCCAGAGATGCTGCACATCTACCGGCAGATCACGGCCTTGGAGCGTTTTCGCCCGATCGTTATCGCGCAAAAGCGCGAGGAAGTGGCGCGCTTTCCCTTCCGTCCGGTTTTCGTCGTCCGAAAACCGGTCACACATTTTTTGCGACGCTTTTGGTTTCGCAAAATGCGCGAGGCCCCCTGGCAGATCTCGCATCGCGAGGTGCGGCAGATCCGGGGAATTCTTGAGGAGAATGAGGCGCAACTGCTCCACATCTATTTCGGGCACATCGCGGTCCATCTCCTGCCGCTCATCCTGCACTGGAAGCAGCCGACGGTGGTTTCATTTCACGGCGCTGATGTGCTGGTCGATCTCGACAAACCGCATTACCGCGCCGCGACGCGGGAAATGCTGGCGGCCGCGCGCCGCGTCCTCGTCCGCTCGCAATCGCTGGCCCGGGCGGTGGAAGCGCTTGGTTGTCCGGCTGAGAAAATTCGCCTGCACCGCACCGGCATTCCGCTGGGGGAAATTGCCTTTCAAACGCGTATTTGGCCTAACGACGGCGCGTGGCGATTCCTCCAGGCCGGCCGCTTGATTGAGAAGAAAGGCTTCCAGACGAGCTTGCGCGCCTTTGTTGCTTTCCAGGCGTTGCATCCCGGCGCGATCTTCACCATCGCGGGCGAGGGTCCGATGCGGAAGGAATTGCAACATCTCGCGCGCCAACTGGGCGTAGGGAATCGAGTGCGATTCGTCGGTTTTCTCTCCCAGGACCGATTGCACGAGCAGTTTTATCAGTCACACATTTTTCTGCATCCGAGCGAAATCGGTGACGATGGCAACCAGGAGGGCGTGCCCAACGCGATGCTTGAAGCAATGGCGAGCGGACTGCCGGTTTTCGCGACCCGCCATGGCGGGATTCCGGAAGCGATCGATTCTGGAGTGAGCGGCGTTCTGGTGGCCGAGCGTGATCATGCGGCCCTGGCGGAAGCGTTGCTCGATTGGAGCAGCCGACCGGAAACGCTGACGCGCCTCGCGCAAGCCGGGGCGGCGGCAGTCGCTGCCAAATTCGAGCAGCGCGCGCAGGCGCGCGCGCTGGAAGATTTTTATTTCGAAGCGCTCGCGTAAACCTTGTCATCCCGATCCGCCGCAGGACGGAGAGGGACGTCTCATCTGGAATCAGGGTGTTCCGAGAAGAAGGACGCGTGCATTGCAACGGCGAGGTCCCTCTCCGCGCTCCGCCGGATCGGGATGACAGAATGCGGGGCGCTCTCCGCAATTGTTTGCGATTCGTTAGGCAGCGGTTACCAGACTGTTGAAGAATGAGTCCAGCTGTGCCGCGACGGCGGCGTAGCTGACGCGTTCGCGCGCTTCCTTCTGCGATGCGGTCACGGTTGTGGAATAAAATTTTGGGTCGCGCTGCAAGCGGCTCGCCAGTTCCCGTAGTTCACCTAACGAACGTCCATGGCCGCAGGTGGCCGGAAAAGCGAGGCGCTCAATGGCGCCGTCGCCGCCGACGCAAGGCAGGCGGCAAAGCAGCGCATCTCCTGCCACCTGACCGGGGACCGCGCTCTTGTCCGCCTGCAAAACAATCTTGTGCCGCGCCATCTCCGCCAGGTAGTCGCGGTAAGGAAGCCGTCGCTCCAGGATGCGGAGCAGGCCGGTCGGCAACCCGAGCGCAGACAGGACTTTGCGACAGCGCCGCGGATCCTCGTCGAAAACGGTGACCGGTTCGCCCAGGCCGAGCGCGAGGGCGAGCGCGGCGAGGTGATGGCGCGAGGGCACGTCCCATTCCCGGGTGCCGACGAAAATCCCGCTGCGCTCGTTTGACGGACGCGAAAAATCCCAGCGCGGATCAGCGATAGGATAGGGCGTCGGAATGAATTGACCCGTGCCATAAAACGGAAGCGCTTCCGGTGTCGCGGCCAGACAACCATCCGCGGCCTGAACGATGGCGCGAAAGTGTTCCGCACGTTTCGGGTCGCCCAACTGCCGGGCGATTTGATGCAGGCCGGTTTCCTTCAGAGAAATGGCGACGGGGAGTCCCTGTTTCTTGAGCGCGAGGAGCGCGCGCCGGGTCTCCTTGAAGTCACCGCGCAGGAGCAGGAGGACAGGCCGACCGGCCTCGATCGCGCGCTTTGCATCGTGGTGAAAAGCGCCGCGGGTGCAGGCAGCGTAGCCGTGAAAATTTACCGGAGCGTGTCCCTTGTCGTTAGGCCCGGGCACGCCGGAGGCAAAATCCTGCGCCGGATCGCGCCCGCCCGGGTTCAGCACCGTCAGGCGAAAATCGTCCGCCGCGTCGCGCCTAGTGGTCGTCACCGAAATCCAGCGGCGCCGGCGGCTCGTTTTGTATGAGGGGCTCGTTCCCCGACTCGTCGATCGGCCGGACCGGTTCCGCCCGCCGCACCTCGACCTCACCATCGGGGGCGGGCACCACCGGGATGGCGCGCTTGACCGGCTTCTCCGGATCGAACTCGGCGGCCGTCTCCTGTTTCGCCACGGTTTTGGGTCTAAAAGTGGAGCCGATCGCGGCGTAGGGATCTTCGCCCGCGATCAGGGTTGGCCCTTGCATAACGACGGGCGCGACCTGGTCGGTATCGATCGCGAGGGCGGCGCGGGGCCACTCGCTACTTTCAAATTTTTTCACCAACTGCGTCCGGACCGAATCGCCGTGGATATCGCAGCGATCAACCGGCATTTGCTCATCAGTCGCCAGTTCGTAATAGCTGGTGCGACGTCTCACGACCGCGCCGCTCGCGCTCTGCACATTTTCATAGCATTTGTCGGTCGCAAGCAGGCCCGACTTGGCGCAAATCTCGACCTTGCGCAACCCGGGCGGGACCGGGAATTCATGCGGCGCTCGTTCCGCGGCGGAGGCGTTCATCACGTCGACCCAGACCGGCAGGGCGAGCACGCTCCCGAAGGCACCACGATAGATTCGTTGCGGCCGGTCGAACCCGGCCCAGACGACACAAGTGAGAGCGGAGTCGTAACCGGCGAAAAGCGCGTCGGTAAAATCGTAGGCCGTGCCGGTCTTGCCGGCGGCCGGGAATTTCTTCAGGCCGTATTTTTGATAGGCCAGCTGCCCCGTGCCTTCGGTCAGGGCCTCGGTCAGGCAGGAAGTGACTTCATAGGCGATCTCCGGTTTCAAGACGGGCTGGTGAGCGCTGCTTTGCTCGGCCCGCCAGATGATGTGGCCTTCCTTGTCCTCGATCCGGTCGAGAATGTGAGGTGCGGCCGGGCGCCAGCCTTCGTTAGGGAAAACAGTGTAGGCGAGCGCCAGCTCGGCCAGGGTGATCTCGCTGCTGCCGAGAAAAGTGGCGGGGTAGGGCCGCAGTTTGGTTTGCACGCCGGCGTCGTGCACGAGCTGCGTGACGGTGTCGAGTCCGGCGGTGGTACCGATGCGGACGGCAGCGCCGTTTTTCGATTTGGCGAGCGCTTCGCGCGCCGTGATCGATCCTTCGTAAAGGTTGCCGGCGTTCTCCGGCCCCCATTCGCCGAGAATGCCGGTGGTGCCGCCGATCATGACGGTGCGGTTGTCGAGCGCGGAATCCTCCACCAGCGAGCCCGGGAAAAGGCCTTTCTCAAAGGCCGCGGCGTAGACGAAGGGCAGCATGGCGGTGCCCGGCGGGCGTCTGGCCTGAAGCGCGCGATTGTATTCGTTCTGTTCGAAATCGCGCCCGCCCACGAGCGCGAGCATGCCGCCGGTTTTGTTATCGAGCGCGATGACCGCGCCTTGCAGATATTCAGGCCGGGGCGCTGCGCCTGTCTTGTCGTTAGGCGACTGGCTCTTGCGCGCCTCCCCCAGAAGGGCGGAATACTGCGCGTAGGTTTGATGGTTGTAACCGGGCGTCTTTTCGGCGGCGTCGAGCTGGGCGCGGAGCGATTTCTCGGCGACCTCCTGCAGCCTGGAATCGATCGTGGTGTGAATGCGGAGGCCGTCGCCCATGGCGTGATCCAGGCCGACCGCGGCGATGACCTGCTGCCGAATGTAATCGATCGCGTAGTTTTGGCCGCGCGCATTCTGCCGGTTGCCGATGACCAATTCCTCCGCCTGCGCGCTCTCGTCTTGCGCCGCGCTGATGAAGCCGAGCTCGTGCATGCGGTTGAGGACAAAGTTGCGCGCTTCCTTCGAGGCATTGCGATCGCTCCAGGGCGAAAGTTTGTTTGGGCTCTTGACCAGGCCGGCGAGCGTAGCGCATTCCGCGAGGGACATTTCGCGCGCCGGTTTATCAAAGTAGCCGCGCGCGGCCGCTTCCGCGCCGTAGAGCCCGCCGCCGAAATAGATTCGGTTCAGGTAAAGCTCCATGATTTTCTGTTTGGAAAAGTTGTCCTCGATCCGGCGGGCGACGAACATCTCGAGGAGTTTGCGGCGGAATGTCTTGCCTTTGAGATCGTAACTGTTGCGCGCGCAGCTGCTGGGTGATGGTGCTGGCCCCCTGTCGGACGTGACCGGCCAGAGCATTCTTGAGCGCAGCGCGGACGATGCCGAGGATGTCGTAGCCGTGGTGCTGATAGAACTTGTTGTCCTCGGTGGAGATAATGGCGTTGACGAGGTTGGGCGGGAGCTGGTCGTAGGGGATAGTCTCGCGATTCTCGACGTAGATCTGGCCAAAGATCTTGTTGTTGCGATCGAGAATGACGCTGGCCGATTCCATCCGCTCGAGATGGCTCAGATCGAAGGCGGCAGCCTGCTCTCTGAGGGAAGCAGCCAGGGGCAGGAAGGCAAGCAGACCGGCAAGGAGGAGGACAAGGCCGAGCACGAAAGGGAGGAATAACCAAGGGCGCGCGTACCAGGGTCTCTCATAACGCGAGAGCTCCGTCGGCGTGAAATAATCAACAGGCATGCGGCAGTGGGCGGGAGCCCGGGATTTGAGATCGCGCGCAACTTAGCGGCAAACTTTGGCAAATGCCAAGAGCGTTGAAGCGATAGAGGGTTGAAGGGTTGAGGTGGCAGCGGGGATGCGACGCCTCTTGCCCTCGCCCGCTTCAACGCTTCATTGCTTTATCGCTTCAACGACAGACATGCCCGACGATCCGCTCATTACTAGTATCCGCGACCAGATCCGGCGCGAGGGACCGCTCTCCTTCGACCGTTTCATGGAGCAGGCACTCTATCATCCGGAGCATGGTTATTACGGCTCGGGCCGGTGCGAGATCGGACGGCGGGGCGATTATTTCACGAGCGTGAGCGTGGGGCCGTTATTTGGGAAATTGATGGCCGGGCAATTCGCGGAAATCTGGGAGACCCTCAGCCGGCCGGACGACTTCGTGATTGTCGAGCAAGGCGCGCATCACGGTGAATTCGCCAACGACGTCCTGGAAGCATTGTGTGATGAGCGGCCGGAATTTTTCGCAGTCTTGCGCTACCGGATCATTGAGCCGTTTCCGATTTTGCGGCAGCGGCAGCAGGGCGTGCTCCGGCAGTTTGCCGGCCAGACGGAATGGGCCGTGTCGCTCGATGAGATGGAGCGATTTTGCGGCGTCCATTTTTCCAATGAGCTGCTCGACGCGATGCCGGTGCACCTGCTCGTGGCCGCGGGCGAGGAAGCCGAACGGCGCTGGCACGAGCGATTTGTCGAGCGCACTTCCTGCGGCTTCACCTTTGTCGACCGCCCGGTTTCGGATGCGCGCCTGCTGGAGCGGCTGGCAAAGATTCCGCCGGCACCGCCGGGGCACTACGAGACGGAGGTCAATCTGGCGGCGCTCGACTGGATCGACACGCTGGCGGGCAAATTGCGCTGCGGTGTGGCGCTGTTGGCGGATTACGGGTTGGCTCGCCCGGAATTTTACGCGGCTCACCGTCGCACCGGCACGCTGCAATGTTATGCGGAACATCGTGTGCTGCCCTCGCTTCTGGAGGAAGTCGGGGCGAGCGATCTCACGACGCACGTCGAATGGACGAGCATCGCCGAGCGGGCCGAGGAATGCGGCCTGCACATTGCCGGCTTTACCGATCAACATCATTTTCTCACCGGCCTGCTCTCGACTCATCCCGAACTCTTGTCGGCCGGGGCAGAGAAAAGCCGCGCCCTGCAGACGCTGATTCATCCCGAATTTCTCGGGATGAAATTTCAGTTCCTTGGCCTGACGAAAGACTTGCCGGAGGCAGCTTCGTTAGGCGGTTTCAGGTTCGCGCGGGAGAGTCGGCGGGCTCTGGGGATGGAGTAGTCGTTAGGCAATGAGAGTCGCGCCCACTGTTGCACTTCTTTGGGCCTACTTACTTTTATGAAAAGTGTATCCCTTGTCTCGGGTAGGGTGGGCGTCTCGCCCGCCGGTCGCCGCGTCCCGCGGCGACGGACTTTTGCACCGCAATAAACCGCTCCAGCCCTCGAAAGTGCGCGCCCGCAAGATGCGGGCCCCGGCAGGGTGGGACGACCACCCTACCCGAGAACAGAAGGATACGATGCTGTCTCCGTTTCCTCAGCGGTTGCCGATCTGGATGGCGTATTTCTCGACCGCGAGCCCGACGACCTTGATCGCCTCAATCAAGATTTTCGAAATTCGAACCTCACTACGGGGTGAGATCGGAAAACGACGTGCCGACCCGCAGCTCATCGAAGGTAAATGACCCGATGCTATAGCCTTCTTTCAGAACGATGCGGCTTATCCCGCTTGCTTGAAATTCCGGCTCCATCGCCAGTTGCACCTGCATGGGGACGGCTGACGGTTCGCCGACCCGAGACGGATTGACGAAAAGAGTTTCCAAGCCGGTTTTGAAGTCGAGTTTGGCCACGAGCCAGAGGGTGGAAGCGCTCGCGGCGACTTGCGTCAAAGTCTTGTGCTGCGGCACCACGCTGTTGTCGATACCGTAGCGCCCGGAAAAAAAGATCACTCCAAACTGGGGCGCCGTCGGCCCGAAGCCATCATTAAAGGTCAGCGTGCCAAAACCAGTGTTGTAGGCGACTCCGTCCCGCCTCATAAGAAAGCCAATCCAGACGATACCGCTTTGGATCGGGGCGATCCCGGCCGCGGCGGTGTCTCCGGTGGCATCGTTCGTATCCTGCAGCGTGACCGCGTTTCCGATCGCAGTAATCCGCCGGAAGCGCAGGCCCGGCGCGGTGACCTGCGGGTCCAGGCCGAGCGCAATCCATCCACCCTGCCCGGGCGGACTACCCGGCGGTGGTCCGTTGCCCGCCAGCGAGCCAACCGGATAATTGAAGCTATCCGAGAAGAGCAAATCCGCCTCAGCCGGCGGGCTCGCGATCGCTCCAGCAATTCCAATTGCAAGGAGAGACAGAAGCGCGCGGTTCGAAAAACACAGGAGTCGGCCGTGCGCGTTTTTCATCGTTTTGTCCGGGATGGCTCTATAATCGACCACCATAATATTCGTTCCGAAACGGTCGTGCGGATGGAGGTTTCGAAAATGTCACTTGCGCGTGCCTAACGATTACCGATATGGATGGCGTGTTTCTCGACCGAGAGCGCGGCTTCCTTGACTGCTTCGCTCAGGGTCGGATGCGCGTGAACGGTGCGCCCGAGATCTTCGCTGCTCCCGCCGAATTCCATCACTGCCACGATCTCGGCAATCAATTCGGAAGCAGCGTGCGAAAGGATCGAGGCGCCGAGAATGCGATCGGTTTCAGCGTCGGCCACGAACTTGACCATGCCTTCGACGTCGGCGTTCGCCAGCGCGCGGCCGTTGGCGCGGAAAGGAAATTTGCCGACGCGCACTTTGATTCCCTTTTCTTTCGCTAAATCTTCCGTCAAGCCCACCCCGGCAAGTTCCGGGTTGGTGTAAATGATGCCGGGAATGACCTCGTAATTCACGTGGCCCGGCTTTGCCCGCGATCAATTCGACGCAGGCGATGCCTTCTTCCTCGGCTTTATGCGCCAGCATCGGGCCGGCGATGACGTCGCCGATTGCGTAAATGCCGGCGACGTTGGTGCGGAACATTTCGTCCACTTTGATCCGGCCCTTTTCGTCGAGAGCGACGCCGATTTTGTCCGCCCCAACCCCTTCGGCGAAGGCGCGGCGGCCGACGGAGACGAGAACCTTGTCCGCCTCAAAATTGAGTTCCTCGCCGCCTTTCGTGGCGGTCGGCGACGGCGCGGCCCTTCGTCGACTTTGACCGAGCCGACCTTGGTCTCAAGATGAAACTTCATCGCCCTGCGCGGTGAGCGCGCGCTGGAGCAGGTTGGAAGCTTCGAGGTCGAAGCCGAGAGCAATGCGCGGAAGAAATTCCAGGACCGTCACCTCGGAGCCAAGCCGATTCCAGACCGAGCCGAGTTCGAGGCCGATCGCGCCAGCACCGATGACGAGAAATTTCTCGGGGGGTTGGTCGAAGCAAAGCGCTTCGGTGCTGCTAACGATCGTCTGGCCGTCGAAAGGCATGCTTGGGAGATTGATCGGCACGCTTCCGGTCGCGATCACGATGTGATCGGCGGCGATTTCGACTGGCGCGCCGTCGTTAGGCTGAACCCGCACTTGGCCAGGCTCGGTGATAGTGCCGAGGCCGGTGAAGGTGGTGACTTTGTTGCCCTTCATGAGCGCGCGCACGCCGCCGGTGAGGGTTTTCACGACCTTGTCCTTGCGACCGAGCATGGTTGGCGAGATCGAGGCTCACTTTATCGAGCACGATGCCGTGTTTGGCCGACTCCTTTTTCGCAAAAACGAAATGATCGCTCGAGGCCAGGAGCGCCTTGCTCGGGATGCACCCGACGTTGAGGCAGGTGCCGCCGAGTTCGCTGTCCTTCTCGATGATGGCGGTTTTGAGTCCGAGCTGGGCGGCGCGAATGGCGGCGACGTAGCCGCCCGGGCCGGAGCCGATGATGATGAGGTCGAATTTATCCATGATGGCGAAAATGTGGTCGCGCGGGAGGTCAATATCTAAACGCGCCCCCCTTGCTTGTCATCCCGATCCGCCGCCGGACGGAGAGGGACCTCCCGAGCGATTCGAGACGTTGCGGCGGATTGAGCATCGCACGTTATTTGTGAGGTCCTTCGCCGCGCTCTGCCGGCTCAGGATGACAGAATAAGAAAGCGCCTAACGAGCGCTAGAGGTCGAGCAGCAAGGCAGTCGGGTTTTCGATCGCTTCTTTTACTTTAACGAGAAACGTGACCGCTTCCTTGCCGTCGACCGCGCGGTGATCGTAGCTGAGCGCGAGATACATCATCGGCCTGATGACGACTTCCCCTTTAATTGCCACCGGACGCTGCTGGATGGCGTGCATGCCAAGAATCCCGCTTTGCGGCGGATTGAGGATCGGCGTGCCCATGAGCGAGCCGTAAACGCCGCCGTTGGAGATGGTGAAGGTGCCGCCCTGCAAGTCTTCGATCTTGATCTTGCCCTCGCGCGCCCGGGTCGCGAAATCGGCTACGTCCCTTTCCAGATCGGCGAAGCTTTTCCTGTCCGAGTCGCGCACGACCGGCACGACCAGTCCGCGCTCCGTCCCGACCGCGACGCCGATGTCGTAGTAATGATTCAAAATAAAATCGTCGCCTTCGATTCGGCTGTTGATGGCGGGAACCGCCTTCAGGCCTTCAACGGTCGCTTTGATGAAGAAGGACATGAAACCAAGTTTGAGGCCGTGATCGGCCTGGAATTTTCCCTGTGCTTTTTTGCGCAGAGCCAACACCTCGCTCATGTCGCACTCGTTAAAAGTGGTAAGGATGGCGGCGGTTTGTTGCGCCATGACGAGCTGGGCCGCGATTTTGCGGCGGAGCGGCGACATTTTCTTGCGGGTAAATCGCTCTTCACCGGCGGCCGCGGGTTCGGCGGCGGCTTTCGCACCGCGCAGCTTCTCCTGATCGTCGGTCGCGGGCGCGGGGGTTGATTGCAGATGCGAGATGACGTCACCTTTAGTGACTCGACCGCCTTTGCCGGTGCCGCTGATTTTAGCAGGGTCGATTTTTTCTTCCGTGGTCATTCTTTTGACCGCGGGTGAAAGGGTGTCGGCGTTGGGGGAACGGGTCGCAGCCGATTTTTGCGGCCGGCTTGGATTCGTCAGGCGGAGGGGCTTTAACCTTGGTCGGTGCGGTGGCCTTGTCGTCAATCACGCCGACCACTTCGCCGATTTTTACTTCCTGGCCCTCATCCACTTTGGTTTCAAGCACGCCCGCTTTTTCAGCGGTGATTTCGGTCGAGACCTTGTCCGTCTCGAGAGTGAGGAGAGCTTCGCCGGCTTCGACGTAATCGCCCGATTTCTTGTGCCAGACGGAAACGACACCGCTGGTTATCGACTCGCCGACCGGCGGGATCTTCACTTCGATGCTCATGGGTCGGGCAACTTAAGCCGAAGTGCACGGCGCGGTCGAAAAGTTTGTCATCGCGCGATTCCGTTCGCGCGCCGCATCTGCTTATTCTTGATTACATACTTCACGTCGAGATGGGGCTGACCGCGTCGATCCGCCGTTTGCCGCACCCCATCCTTGATTCCCCCAATCTTCTCCATGGCTCTTCGGGAGCGAACGTTGCTTTCTCCGACGTAAAAGACCACGCTCTCAACAAACTGAAAGGCATGGTCGAGCAGCAATTGTTTCAACTCCCGGTTGTAACGTCCGCCCCAATAATCTCGCGCCAGGAAGGTCCAGCCAATTTCGATTTCGGATCTTTCCGGGTCGTAGCCGTAATAGCGCGTGGATCCAATGATCCTCTGCGTCTTTTTGTCCAGGATGACGAAGGCCCCGCCAGATTCGATGGCCCCTCGAAAGAAGGCCTGGAATACATCTCGTTTGTGGCGATCGTTCTCCGGATGCTGCTCCCAAATGAGCGGGTCAGACGCGACGGAATAGAGGCAGTCCCAATCTTCAGGTGCGAGCGGACGCAGCGCGATGAGTTCGCCTCCCAGATGAGGTTGAGGTCCCAAGACATTCTCGAGTCTGTCCACCTCGTCCAAGGAGGGCGCCGCTTAGGCCAACGGCCGGTGATTGACCGCGCTCTGCATGTATTTTCCCCAGCTCAGATTGTCGCGGCCGGGAACATGCTCACGCGCCTTGCGGATCGCCATTTCCGAAACCGCCTCCAGGACCCAGAGGAAATTTTCCTCCCCGACGTTGCTTCTTTCCGCATCCGGAGCGGGATTACAGAAATCGATCGCCACCGGCACGCCGTCGCGGATCGCGAACTCGACCGTGTTGAGGTCGTAGCCGAGGGATTGATTGAGCGCGAGGACGCCTTGCTCGACTTTTTCCAGGATCTCGCGCGGCGCCTTCCAGTTGGTCTGGTAGCGCAGGTGATAGGGGTGGCGCGGCTCGTAGTTCATGATCTTCACATGGCGTTGATCGATCGAGTAACAGCGGAAATACATCTGAAACTGTATTTCCTCCTGCAGCATCATGACGAGCTGTCCGGTTTCGCTGTAGGCCCGGAAAAATTCCTCGGGATTATTCAGGCGATAGACGTTTTTCCAGCCGCCGCCGGCGAACGGTTTGAAAAAAGCCGGCCAGCCGACATAGGCGAAAATCGCCTCCCAATTGAGAGGATAAGCGAGATTGCGAAACGAGCCATGGCTCGTGTCCGTGGGCAGATCATGCGAGGGCAGGAGAACGGTCTTGGGAACGGCCACCCCGATTTTGGTCGCGAGAGCATTGTTAAAAAATTTCTCGTCGGCGCTCCACCAAAACGGATTGTTAACCACGGCGCAACCGGTGAGCGCTTCGTTCTTGAGCCAGGCGCGGTAGAAGGGGACATCCTGCGAAATGCGATCGATGACCACATCGTAGCCGCCGGGTTCGCCCTGGATCACTTTGTCGATCCGCACTGGCTCGGCCATGATGCCGTGGCCGCCGGTTTTCTGGTTGACGCGCTCGACGAACGCGGGTGGGAAGCTGCTTTCCTGGCCATAAAGGATTCCGATTTTTTTCATAAGCGAGGAGGAGAAGGGCGACAGTCTGGCATTTGAGCGGGGAGCTGGCAATCGCGAGCTTAATCATCGGTGGCGCGCGAGGGAGTTGACCAATTTATTGACTTACGCTTGTCCAATCTTCGTGGTGGCGCTTGACTAATAGCTGGACTTACGCTTGACTTACTAAGTGAGTTTCAAACCCGTTTTCACGATCACGCCGCACCTGCTCGCCCACGTCGAGCAGGTGGCCGCCCTGCGCGAACGCATCCTGGCCGCGGCCGTGCAGGTGCCGTGGATTCCGGCTTTGCAAAAAGATACCCGCGTTCGCAACGCCCATTCCTCGACCGCGATCGAGGGCAACCCACTCACCCTCGAACAGGTGCGGGCGATTGAGGAGGGCCGCGAAGTTCCGGCCACCGCGCTGCGTCCGCGCCGCGAAGTTGCGAATTATTTTGCCGGTTTGCGTTTTGTGGAAAAGAATGCGCGCCTCCGCGCGGTCACCCACACCGAGGTGCTGAAGTTGCACCGCATCATGGCCGGTCAGGTGATGGACCAGGGTGAAGCGGGAAAATATCGGACGATTCGGGTGCGGGTGGGCGAGTACATTCCGCCGCTGCCGGAGCGGGTGCGGCCGCTGATGACGGACTTGCTCGCCTGGTGGAACAAGGATGCGCCGGCGGTTTCTCCGATCCTCAGTTCAGCGATCGTGCATCACCAGTTCGAAACCATTCATCCCTTTGCCGATGGCAACGGACGTGCCGGTCGCATGCTCAGTCTCTGGGAATTGTACCGGCGGGGGTTCGACAATCATCACATCTTTTCGATCGACGAATTTTATTGGGAAGACCGGCCACGCTACTATGCCGCGCTGGAAAAAGTGCCACAGGAAAACGGCGATCTCACGAGCTGGCTCGAATACAGCGCGGCCGGATTGCGCGCGACGCTGGAGCGTGTCTGGACCCGCATCCAAAAACTGACCGCACACGCCGGCAAAGCGAAGCTGGTCCTGCGACCGAAGCAGGAGCAGTTGCTCCATCTTCTGCGCGAGCACAAGGCGATGGCGCCGCGTGAAATTTGGGACGGAGTCGGCATCTCCAAGCAAGGCGCGCTCGACCTCCTGCGGCCGCTGATCAAGGCCGGACTGGTCCGCCGGATCGGAACGAAAAAGAGCGGGCGCTACGTGCTGACCTGACGATCCCGGCGAGCGCGGGTCAGACCGTGGAGAGATATTACCGCGGCATCTCAACTCAGGCAAAAATGCCTGCGCCGCTTTTCGTTACCTCGCCGAGCGACCATCAATCGTCAGGTGCCGACGATCGTCCCGAGATAATAGGGCAGCATGTCGCGCCAGTAATTCCAGTCGTGCCCGCACCATTTGCGGTCGTCGAGCCGATGCTGGATGCCCTTGGAATTTAGAATCCCGGAGAGCCGGAGGCTTTCGTGCCGGGTGTTATCCCACTCCCCCGTGCCGATGATTATGCCCATGGCTCGATACCGGGACGGAGGAAAAAGGCTGGGAGCGCGCACGCGAATTGCGCGACCGGCTGGTAGCGAAGGGCTGGCGGCTGGAGGACGATCTGCATTACAGCGAAGCGCCGGGCGCCAATCACAATGAGAGCGCCTGGGGCGCGCGCATGGAAGGCGTCCTGCGTTATCTCTATCCCCCTCCGCCATGCCGGAAATGAAGCGCGTTCAATCTCGTTAGGAGCCGTTTTTTGATTTCGGCTCGGCGAAGTTGCCCAACTTGCGAAATTTCGCGTAACGCTCCTGCAGCAACTTGTCGATCGGGGTCTCGAGCGCGCGCTTCAGATTGCGCCGCAAAGCCCCACCCAAATTGGCCGCCGCCAGGTCGTGGTCGCGATGCGCGCCGCCTTCGGGTTCCGTCACGACTTCATCGATCACGCCGAGCCGCATGAGATCATCGGCGGTGAGCTTGAGCGCCTCGGCCGCCTCGGGAGCGTGTTTGCGATCCTTCCACAAAATGGCTGAGCAGGCCTCCGGACTAATGACCGAGTAGTAGGCGTTCTCGAGGATGAGGACGCGATCGGCCACGCCGATGCCGAGCGCGCCGCCGGAGCCGCCCTCGCCAATGACGCAGGCGATGATCGGGACCCGCAACGTCATCATCTCGCGCAGATTGACTGCGATCGCTTCCGCGATGTGGCGTTCCTCGGACCCGATGCCGGGATATGCTCCCGGGGTGTCGATCAAGGCGATGACGGGCAGGTTGAATTTCTCCCCCAGCCGCATGATGCGGAGCGCCTTGCGGTAGCCTTCCGGATAGGCGCAGCCGAAATTGCGCTTCACATTTTCCTTTGTGTCCCGACCCTTTTGCTGGGTAACAACGACGCAGCGGTAGGGACCGAGCCGGGCGAGACCGCAGGGCATCGCTTTGTCGTCGCCGAAGACTCGATCGCCGTGCAATTCCACCCATTCGGTGAAGCAGCGTCCGATGTAATCGAGCGAAAAAGGCCGCTGCACATGCCGGGCGATCTGGACCCGCTGCCAGGCGGTCAGGTTATCGTAAATCTGGCGGCGCGTTTCGCGAATCTTGATCTCCATCGATTCCACTTCCGAGTCGAAATCGATCTCATGTTTGTCGGAATGCGATTTGAGTTCCTGGAGCCGGCGCTGCAATTCCAGGATCGGCTTTTCGAAATCGAGCGGTTGCGATTCCATGGTCTAGGGACTTTAGATTGTGAATCGTGAATCGTGAATCGTGAATCGATCGAGCGACCGTCGCCCAACCCGGATTTCCGAATCTCGATTTAACGAATCTCGATTCACGGAGTAATCGTGACAGCCGTTCTCGTGTTTACAAGGCCGCTCAACTCTTCCACGTCGGAGGCCGCCATCCCGATGCCTGTTGTTGGCGGCGGGATATCGAGAATTTGGTGGGAATCATCGGGCATGGAATAAATCACGTAACCGGCGGTGGCGAGCCGAATCCAACGAGTGCTGTTGAGGAATTCCCGGCTGCCGATCCCGATGCGTTTGCCGTTTTTCCAGGCCATGATTTCCCCAACTCGGGTGCTCATTTTGGCCGGCGCGCTGGCCGGCAGTTTTTCGTCACGCAGATGATAGCGCTTAAAAAACTGCTCGTGGTCGAGCAGGTAGAGGAGTTGAGCGTTCCGCTGGATGAGGATGGAAAATTCCGAGCGCCAGATGAGCAGTTTTTGCCCGATGTGCAGCATCGTGCCGCTGAGGTTGTTCGTGCGCATGATGAGTTCCGGGGTGGATTTTGTCTTCGCCGCCACCCGCGCCAGGACATCGCCGCTGCGCACGATGTATTCCTCCTTCTCGGGCGACGGATAATCGGAGAGCAGGATGCTGATGTTCACTTCACCGAGCAGATCCTGCGCTTCGCCCACGTGCGGGCCATTCGGATATCTTTGAATCAAGGCGGTCAAAGCCGCGCGCGCCTCGGCCAGTTTGCCTTCCGCTTTGAGTTTCTGCGCCGCCTGAAACTCGGGCAGGCTGATGTCCGGGATCGGGAGCGGGGTTGCGACCGACCTTTTCCTCGGCCCGCATGATGATCTCGGGGCGAACGAAGTACTTGTAACTAAAGAGCGCCGCGCCGCCAAAAATCAGCACGGCAAGCAGAAAAGCGAAGATCCATTTCATCGCACAATCGAAGCGCGGTCTCTCCCAGATTCGCCGGCGGTGACTGTCGCGAGCGACTGATTTGTCACCGCCACGAGGTCAGCGCAACCGCCTCAGCCCTCGCTCTCCGGGCCGGAAAAAAAGCGATTCCAGAAACGGTAGCGCGGATGTTCCGGCTCGTTCGTCCAAGTGAAATGACAGTCCTGGCAATAGAATTCCTTCGGGAAAACTTTGAGCGCGAAAAGAATTCCGGCCAACGCGGGAGTGAGGAACTTGCGGGTCAGTTGCGGATACTCGATCCGGGTCGAGTTGCATTGCGGGCAGCGCAGCGCGCCGATCTCCGGGTCGGCCGCCTCCCATTCCACCATGAGCGCCTGGGCACGCTCGAAGTCCTCTTCGTCGACCAGGACTTTGACGTTGGCCTGCGGCTTGGACATGAAAGCGTAGGTTTGCAGGCCGGCCTCGTTATGCACGTCCGCTTTCAGGCCCGCCGCCTGCAATTTTTCCTTCAGCCGTTTGGCTTTTGCCGGCTCGTTGTAGGTCGCGATCGTCACCATAAGATGCGCCCCATCGTTGGGCGTGCCTGATCAAACATCAACTACCGTCCGAGTGCAAGACTGGCCGGCGGGAACCACTGGTAAAGCATGAAATAAACGAGCACACCGGTGAGAGAAACGTAGAGCCAGATGGGCATCGTCCAGCGCGCAATCCGCCGGTGTTTATCCCAGCGGCGACGGAAAACCGGGATCAAGGTGAAAATGACCAGCGGCAGGGTAACAAAAGCGAGCAGGACGTGAGAGATGAGCATCGGAAAATAAAACCAGGCGATGAGCCCGGAATAGCCGGACGATTTCTCGCCGGCGTGCACGTGATAAACGATGTAACCGGTGAGAAAGAGCGACGACGAAACGAGCGCCGTGACCATGCAGGCGACGTGCTGGCGCCAGAAACCGCGCCGAATAAAAAACCAGCCGGACGAAATGAAAACCGCGCTGACGGCGTTGCAGGAAGCGTTGATGGCGGGCAGGTCGGAGATCGTCATGGCGCGCCGGGAGTTTAGTCGGAAATGAGGGAGCGGCACGCGACGTTTCCCGCATTTTTGTCGCGGGTAGGGTGGGCGCCCGCCCGCCGGCAAAGGCATCTTGCCTTTGCGAACTTTAAGAATCTCCACCAGTAACAGTGCAGACGCTTAAGGAAAAAAGTTCGTGGCGGCAGGATGCCGCCATTGGCGGGCGGGACGCCCACCCTCCCCTTGAATTCCCTCGCCGTGACCGTAGGAATCACCATGCCTTCCGAGTTGCTGAGCGAACCGCCGCGGCCGCGGCTGCATCGCGGGCGGGTCCGGCATCCGTTTGGCGTTCGGATTCTACACACCCTTTTGCGGTTCACGATCGTTCTTGTCCTCGGCGGACTCGCCGCCGGCAGCTGGTATCTGGCGAAAAAGGGTTTCAGCCGCAACTGGCGCAACAAAGTGGTCGAGGAACTGCACAAGCGCGGCGTCGAAGCCTCGGTCCGTCGCCTCACCCTCGATCCTTTCCGCGGCTTGATCGCGCGCGACGTCCGCATCTACGACTACAAGAAGCGCGAGAGAACGCTCGCCGTCGTGAGCGAACTCTCGCTCGATATTAACTACGCCGCGCTCTTCCATCACCAGCCGTTCCTGAACGCGCTCGACATTCGCAACAGCAATCTCACCATTCCGCTTCCCCCCGTCGCCGGTCAGGTCTCCAACGCCGAGCTGAAAGGATTTCGCGCCCACGTTTATTTTCCACCGGAACGCATCGAGGTCAGTCAGGCCGAAGGGATCTTTTGCGGGATCCGCATTTCGGCCAGCGGTCAGCTGATCAAGCGGGAAGATTATCGGCCGTCGACCAAGGATACGGCAGAGGAATCCGCCCGCCGGCTGCGCCTGCTTCAGACGCTCGTGACGCTCTTGCAGGGCTTCCGCTACCCTGGGAGCGCGCCGGAGTTGCAGGTGAAGTTCTCGGGCGACCTTTCCCAGCTCGAAGACGCGCGGGTGGAGGCGACGCTGCGCGGGAGCCAGATTGTGCGCGACACTTATGAAGCGAGCCACTTCCATCTCGCGGCGGAATGGAAAGATCACACCCTGAGCGTTCCGCAGCTGGAGTGGAGCGATCAGGCCGGGCGTTTCGCCGGGACGGCGACATGGACTCAGGGGAACGGGCAGGCTGACTTTCAAGCGCGCAGTAGCGTCGATCTCAAGCCATTGTTAGGCAGCTTTGGCCTTGGGGCGATGCTCGACCAGATCACCTGCAACGCGCCCCCGCTGATTGAGGCTTCGGGCAGGGCCACGATCGGGGCGGCCGAGAAGAAATTCGACGTCGTCGGCAGGATCGCGCTCGAGAAATTCGCCTACCAGGAGGTTGCTTTCGAGGGCCTGACCTGCGATTTCGCCTGGGATGGCACGCGCACCATGCTGCGCGACATCCGGCTCCGGCAACGCAGCGGTCAGCTCAATGCCGATCTCTACCAGGCGCCTAACGATTTCCGGTTGAACATCGACAGCTCGATCGTCCCGACCGCGCTCGCTCCGCTCGCGCCGGCCCGCTTGCGCCCCTTCTTGCAGGAATGGGATTGGGGACGCTCGCCCAGCATTCACCTCAGTCTTCGCGGGACGAGCCGCGCTCCGGCGACCTGGCACGGCGAAGGGACGCTTGTCCTCGGCCGGACGCGTTTTCGCGGCGTCTGGATGAACAGCGCGCGCGCCAATGTGAAATTCGGCGACCGCATTCTCGCGCTCGAAAACTTTCGCGTCACCCGTGACGAGGGTACCGGCACCGGCTCCTTTGCTTACGACGCGGGGCGAAACGAAGTCCGCCTGACGAACGTGCAAACCACCCTCAAACCGGGCGACGCGATCATGTGGATCGAGCCGCGCTTTTATGAGCACGTTTCGCCCTATCGCTTTCATCGCCCGCCGCACGCCACCACCAACGGCGTCGTACAGTTCGGCGGCGGCAAGCAGACCCGTCTGCAGATCGACGTCGATGCACCCGACGGGATGGATTACACCTTTATCGATAAAGTCCTGCCGTTCGATCGGATCAAGGGGCAGCTCCTTTTCACCGACGACCGCCTGCAAATCCTCGGACTGAAGGGAACTCTATTTCACGGCAGTCTGAGCGGCGCGGCCGACATTTCGTTCGCCAAAAGCGATCGGCATTACACCGCCAATGTGGCAGTGGAAAGAGTGGATTTTCCGAGCCTGACCGATCTTTATTTCAAGTACAAAACCTCACAGGGCGCGCTCAGCGGTAAATTTGATTTCGGCGGCGTCGGCGCGGATAAGAAAGCGCTGCACGGCGCGGGCAATGTGGAAGTGACCGACGGCAACATCTTTGCCATTCCGGTTTTCGGGCCGCTCTCTGAGTTGGTGAACAAGATTTTCGCCGGGGTTGGCTACAGCGTGGCGCACGAAGCGACCGCCCCCTTCACCATTCGGAATGGAGTGATTCACACCGACCGGTTAAAGGTCTCGGGCAAACTCTTCGCCATGCTCGGACACGGCGATCTCAATTTTCTTAAGGATGAACTCGACTTCGATATCCGGATCGATGCCGGCGGGCCAGGCGCAGTCCTGATGCCGCTCTACAAACTCTTTGAGTACCACGGCGAAGGTAGCCTGACGAAGCCGATCTGGCGGCCGAAAAGATTCTAGATGGCGCCCCATTTGTTAGGCGCGCACATGTCCATCAGTGGCGGAGTGTATCGGGCAATCGAGCGGGCGCGTTCGATCGAGTGCAGCGCGATGCAGATTTTCTTGAAGAACAACATGCAGTGGTTCGCGCGGCCATTTACTCCAGAGGAGATCAGGGCGTTTCGCGATCATGCGCAGCGCCGGGAATTGGCGGTCGTTTTTGCGCACGCCAATTACCTCATCAACCTGGCCGCGACCAACCCGCAATTTCACGCTAATTCGCTGCGCGCCTTGTCCGAGGAGCTGACGCGAGCGGAGCAATTGGGTTTGCCCTTCATCGTCCTCCATCCCGGCGCGCATCTCGGCGCCGGGGAAGAAGCCGGTCTGGCGAAAATCGTCGCGGCGATCGATAAAATCTTCGCCGGCCAGCCGAAGATTAAAACGCGCCTCGCGCTCGAAACCACGGCCGGTCAAGGCACGAGCCTGGGTCACACTTTTCAGCATTTGGCGGAGATCATCGGAAAGGTGCGGACATCGGATCGGCTCTGCGTCTGCCTCGACACAGCGCACGTGTTTGCGGCCGGGCATGATCTCACCAGCGCAGCGGGAACGCGCCAGATGATCCGCGAGTTCGATCGCGTCGTTGGGTTGCAACATCTGGTCGCGTTGCACCTGAACGATTCCAAGACTGCGCGTGGCTCGCGGGTCGATCGTCATGAGCACATCGGGAAAGGAAAGATCGGGCTGGAGGCGTTCCGCGTTATCATGCGCGATCGTCGTTTTCGCAAAATCCCGAAGGTGCTGGAAACACCGAAAGGCAAAGATTTGCGCGAAGACGTGGAGAACATGCAGACGCTGCGCGAGTTGTCGACATTTCGCTCTGCGAAACGCGAGGGCGGGGTTGATCGGGGGTTTAGACTGCAATCCACGCGCAGACCCACGTCGCCTAGAGCGAGGCGTCTACAAGCTGCGCCGTTAGTTGATAAACCGAATCGTTAGGGGATAACGATAGAGCTCGCCCTCGCTTGCTTTGATCGAGGCCACGATCACCAGCACCGTGTTCAAGACCCAGAGCAGGAGCAGGATCGGGATTCCGATCAGGACGAAGCAGAGGATGACTGCGACCGCGTCGTAGATCAGCATCGAGAGCTGGAAGTTGAGCGATTCCTTGCCATGGGCGTCGATCTCAGCCCCGTCGCCGCGCTTGAGCAGCCAGACGATGAGCGGCCCGAAGATGTGCCCGAGGAAATGGAAGAAGAGCCCGAGCAGCGCGCTGGCGTGGCAGAGAACAGTCCAGGTGCGGATGTTGGAGGACGTAACCGAGGTAGATGGTGGTGTCGTTTCCATGCCTTATTCTTTCACACGTTCGATGTGCGCGCCAAGTTCACTGAGCTTTTCGTCGAGATGTTCATAACCGCGGTCGATGTGGTAAACGCGCCGGATTTCCGTGGTTCCCTCTGCCTTCAGGCCCGCCAGCACGAGCGCGGCCGAGGCCCGCAGATCGCTCGCCATCACCGGCGCGCCGTATAAACGCTCGACGCCCTGAATGACCGCGGTCGCCCCTTCGATCTGCGCTTGCGCGCCCATCCGCTTCAACTCCGCCAGGTGCATGTAGCGTTGTGGGAAAATGTTTTCGGTGATGACGCTGATTCCCTCGGTGGTGGAAAGCAGCGCGCACATTTGCGCCTGCATGTCGGTCGGGAAACCAGGGTAGGGCTCGGTCACGAGCTCGAGTGGGATCGTGCGGGCACCGTTCGGCGAAACGGAGATCGAATCCTTCGTCGACGAAATTTTGAAACCCGACTCCGTCAGGGCGGTGATGACGGAGGTGACATGCTCCGGATTCACACGACGAAGCGTGACGCCCTTGCCACAGATCGCGCCCGCGACCAGGAATGTGCCGGTTTCGATCCGGTCCGGGATGATGTCGTGCTCGGCGCCGTGCAATTCCTGGACGCCTTCGATAATGATGCGGCGCGTGCCCGCTCCCTCGATCTTCGCCCCCATTTTGTTGAGGAAATCGGCCAGGTCGCACACTTCCGGCTCGGCGGCCGCGCCTTCGATCACGGTCACGCCTTCGGCCAGCACCGCGGCCATCATGACGTTGTCTGTTCCGAGGACGGTGGGGCCAAATTTTCCGCGCAGGTTGATCACGGCCCCGGTCAACTTGGGCGCAAAGACTTTGACGTTGCCGTTTTCCACCCGGACCGCGGCGCCGAGTCCTTCAAAGCCTTTAAGGTGCAGATCGATTGGACGATCGCCGATCACGCAGCCGCCGGGCAGCGAAACGGTCGCTTCCTTGCATCGGCCTAACAATGGACCGAGGACGCAGACCGAAGCCCGCATCTTGCGCACCACTTCGTAGGGGGCGACCGACAGCACCTTCTCTGCCCTGGCCGTGACGGTGCCGCTGGCCCGCTCCACCTCGGCTCCGAGATGCATCAGGATCTGAAGCATGTAGTTCGTGTCGCTCAGGTCGGGGACGCGATGAAGAACGCACGGATCGCGCGTGAGCAGGGTCGCGGCGATGATCGGGAGCGCGGAATTTTTCGAGCCGCTGATCTTGATCGAACCGGAGAGCGGATGGCCGCCGTGAACGAGAATTTTATCCATGCCGGGCGAAGAGGAATCGTGGGATTCCTGCATAGTCCTTTTTCGAGGAAATGTCGTGGTAATTCTTTGCCGCGAGGAAGTCGGAAAGCGCGCGTTCTTGATCGATCCCAATCTCGAGCGCGAGAGTGCCGCCCGGTCGCAGATGGGGGGGTGCCGTGGCGATGAGCTCGCGAATCAATTCGTCGCCCGCTGCTCCCGCATAAAGCGCGACGGGTGGATCATGCTGCACTTCAGGCGCGAGCTGCGCGGCTTCGCTCACCGCGACATAGGGCAGATTGGCCACAATCAGGTCGAAGGCGCCTTCGATCGGGTCGAGCAGATGGCCCTGCCAAAAATGAATGCGGTCCGGAAGGCCGAGTCGCTCCGCGTTTTCGCGCGCGAGCGCGAGAGCATCGGCGGAGAGATCAACCGCATGCAGCTCGGCGTTTGGAAAACGGCCGGCGAGAGAGAGCGCGATCACGCCGCTGCCGGTCCCGACGTCAAGCAGGCGCGGGTTGTCCGGCCAGAGGAGGTCGCACAAATATTCGACCAGTTGCTCGGTTTCGGGACGAGGGATGAGGGCGCGCTTGTCGGTCGCGAAAACGTGATCGGCAAACTCGACCGTGCCGAGCAGGTGCTGGAGCGGTTCGCCCTGGCCGCGCCGCCTCACGAGTTCGCGCAGGGGCGCGAGCTCCGCTTCGCCGAGAGCGCGCTCGAATTCGAGATAAAGCTCGATCCGTTTCTTGCCTAACGAATGGGCGACGAGGTGCTGAGCGTTAAGGCGCGCGCTTTCAATGCCGCGTTTCTCGAAATAAACGGTGGTCGATTGCAGGACTTCGAGAACGGTCATGGTTTAGCTCGCCGATATTCGCTCCTGAACTGCTCCAGGCGTTTCACATCGTAGAGGTCTTTTTCCCGGCCCGTGGCGCGTTTGCTTGCGATAATGTCGTCGAGTGAGGCTACGGGAAAACGGCCCCCCACCAGCACGCTGCGAGCTTGGGCGGCGGCGAAGCTTTCAATGCCATCGGGAGCATGGATGAGATCCAAAGCGAAGGGGCCGCCTTTGAGGAGGATGATCTCGCTCCCGGCCAGAATCGACATGGTGGTTGCGGCATCGAGCTCAAACTTCAGTTCGGCGAGCGCGCGCAAGAGGCGGACGGCGTTGTCGGGCGAACGGGGAAGGAAAATGTCAACGTCCTGGGTAGTGTCCGGATAGCCAAGAAGAATGGCGCCGCTCTTGCCGATAAAAAGGTATTCCACATCCTCGCGCGCCAGGACCGCCGCCAATTCTTCCGCCTGCGCAGGGGTAAACTTGCTCTGCGGCATTTGCTCTAGGGAATCGGAGCGGGATCATAGCCGAGATAGTGCGGGAGATCGCGCGCGCACCACTCGCGGTATGCTTTCATTGTCGCAAAGGCGCGAAAGGGAGCATCGTCCAGGACCGGCTTGTAGACGTGGCAAAAGCCGGTACTTGATGCGCGTGAGGACGTCACGTTGCAGTTGGAGGCGACATTGTTCACGCCAGGCTTGCTCTTCTATCGTCGGCATTTGTTTCTGGCAAAAAGCATACGACCCGGCGCGAACTTGTCACATCGCAGGCCAAGGCGAAGCCTTTCGCCGGATGGACGCAGACGCGGTGACTCGCGGACTCGCTCGCCTCGTTAGGCGAGAGCCGATTCCTTGAGGCGCTGCTCGAGGTCGGCGTGCTGAAGAGCGGAGATCATCTCGTTCAGGTCGCCTTCCATGACGCGGTCGAGATTGTAAAGGGTGAGGCCGATGCGGTGGTCAGTGATCCGGTTTTGCGGGAAGTTGTAAGTGCGAATTTTTTCTTCGCGGCCGCCCGAGCCGATCTGGCTTTTGCGGTGCGCCGAATATTTCGCCTCTTCCTCGCGTTGTTTATCCTCGAGCAGGCGAGCGCGCAGGATGCTAAGCGCTTTTTCCTTGTTCTTCTGCTGGCTGCGGCCGTCCTGGCAGCGGACGATGCGGCCGGTCGGGATATACATGACCTGGACCGCCGAATCGGTCGTGTTTACGCCCTGGCCTCCGGGGCCGCCGGCGCGACAAACTTCGATCCGGAGATCTTCGGGCTTGATTTCGAAATCGATTTCCTCGGCTTCGGGCAGGACAGCGACGGTCGCGGTGGAAGTATGGATTCGACCCTGGGCCTCGGTCGCGGGCACGCGCTGGACGCGATGCACTCCGCTTTCATAACGCAGTTTTCGGAAAACCGATTCACCGGAAACCTTGAAGATTGTTTCCTTCAATCCGCCGAGCTCGGAAGGACTCGAGTCCAAATCCTCGATCTTTAATCCGGCGGTTTCTGCATAGCGGTTATACATCCGGTCGGAGGTCGGCGGCGAAGATGGCGGCTTCGCTCCCGCCGGTCCCGGCGCGAATTTCCACGATGGCGTCGCGGTCGTCGTTTTCATCTGGAGGGAGGAGCGCGAACTGCACGGCGAATTCGAGATCGGCGACGCGCTTCTCGAGCGCCGGAATTTCGTCCTGCGCCATCTGCGCCATGTCGACGTCGGCGGAGAGGGCGAGTTCGCGGTTGTCGGCGAGTTGCCGCTGGGCCGTTTCCAGTTTCTCCCATTCGGCGAGCAGATCCTTGAGCGAGGAGTGCTCGCGCATGGTGTCGCTGGCCCGCTTCCGGTTGTCGAAAAGGTGCGGATCGGCGATGTCGCTTTCCAGTTGTTGGAAGCGCTCCTGTTTGCGCGCGATGAGGGATTGGAAGTCCATGATTAGAGCCGCGGTCGCTGACCGCGGAACGGCCGGGGTCAACGCCCCCGGCGACAGAAAATCAGCTAAGCTTTTTTGGCGACGCCGGCGCGGGTCGCCTTGGTGCTGCCGTAGCGGCGGGCGAATTTCTCGACCCGGCCCGCGGTGTCGACGAACTTTTGTTCGCCGGTGAAAAACGGATGACAGGCGGCGCAAATGCCGATCTTAATGTCCCGGCGCGTCGAGCGGGTATGGTAGACCGCACCGCAGGCGCAGCTAATATCCGTCGCAGTGTAGTCAGGATGAATGTCCGTCTTCATAGTGGAAAAAGAGTTGGCATGGTAGCCGCGGAAGGCGCGCCCCGCAAGTGATGAAAACCGGGGATTCGTTGCTCGCGGCCTGGGACGCGACGCTGGGGCAGCGCGGCGATGAGCCGGCCATTTTCGATACCCGAGGGCGGGTCGTATTCCGATTTGTGGAAATCGAGGAACGAAGTCGGAGCTACGCTGGGTTCGAGGATTATCATGCCGGGGAAATCGTCGCGATCCAGATCGGAAATCACGCTGATTGGCCGGCCCTTTTCCTCGCGTGTTTGCGTCGCGGGATTGTGGTCCTGCCGCTGGAACGCACGATAAGTGAGCAGGAACGTCGGGCGGCGCTCCAGACCTGTCGCGTTGGGGGGTTGATCGTGGCTCCAGAGATGGGAGTCGAGCGGCTTGATGCGGGTGGGGCGATTGATTGGGAGGGTCGCAATCCCGTCTTGCTCAAGCTGACTTCCGGGACGACCGCGGCGCCGCGCGCGATTCGCTTCCGCAGCACCCAACTGCTCGCGGACGCGGAGCAGATTTGCGACACGATGGAAATTACCGAGGCCGATCTGAATTTCGCCGTCATCCCGTTGTCGCATTCCTATGGCTTCAGCAACTTGATTACGCCGCTGCTGGTGCGCGGAGTGCCGATGGCGATCAGTAGCGACCGAATGCCGCGCGCGGTGCTCGACGACCTGGCGCGAACGGAATCTACCGTTTTCCCGGGGATGCCGCTTTTCTTTCAGGCGTTCAGGGAGATGAGTCCGGTACCGAAGCTCCCCAAACTCAGATTATGCATCTCGGCCGGCGCGCCGCTGACCCGCAGTGTGGCGCGCGATTTTCAGGAGAAATTCAGCCGACCCATTCATTCTTTCTATGGCGCCTCGGAGTGCGGCGGTATCTGCTACGATCGCGTCGCTACGGGGGAGTTGGAGGGTTTCGTCGGGCCGGCGCTGCGCGGGGTCGAGTTGCAGCTGCTCGCGCCCGACTCCCGCGCAACCCGGCTCCGCGTCCGGAGCGCCGCCGTTGGCGACGGTTATTTTCCGCAAGCGGAGCCGGACAAACTCGGCGCCGAGTTTTTCCTGCCCGACGATCTCGTGACAATGGGTGAAGCCGGAGTGCGCATCGTGGGGCGGCTCTCGGACGTCATCAACGTGGCGGGAAAAAAGGTGAACCCAGCCGAGGTCGAAGCGCACCTTTTGAGTTTTGCAGGTGTCCGGCAGGTGGTGGTTTTTGGCCGGGCGTCGTCATTGCGTCATCAGGAGGTGGTCGCGTGCGTGGTGGCAGCGGAGGAAACCGACGAGGCGACATTACTGGAGTTTTGCCGGGCACAACTGAGCGGCTGGCAGGTGCCGAAGCGCATTTTTCTGCTGGAAACGCTGCCGGCTAATGAGCGCGGAAAAATCAGCCGGCGCGAGCTGGCCAAACGCTTCGCGGCCTGAACTTTTTCGACGAACAATCGCCGGCTGGACACCCACTTGGGCAGCGGTTTACGATTATGAGGTAAACCAAGACCAAATTATTATGCGAACCATTCTTCTTTCCACGCTCGGCGCCATCATCATGCTCGCGGCTTTTTCCAGCTGCTCGACCACGGTCCGCACGGACAATGGCCATGCGGTGACCACCGGCGTCCACACAAACTAGACGGTTGCGCCTTATTGTAACCGGGGTCACCGATCCCGGCCGCCGCAACGGGTAACGCAAGCGGCTGGGATCGCCGAATCCCGGTTGGATAGATCGGGGACGGTCCGGCCGGATGACGCGAAAAAATGCTTTCCATTTCGCGTTCAGCAGGCATTTCTTGATGGAGACAGCTGTGAATGGCGGAGAAAATGCTTTGTCACTTACATCTCTCTCGCCGCCATCGTGAACGAAATCAGCGCCACCTCTCCTATCTCCTCATCAGCACGCGGTTTGCAGGTCCTCATCCTGGAGCCGGACGAGAAAGTCGCCGCCGAAATTCTGTCTGCGCTGGAGCAGGCGTCGCCCGGGGCGAGAGCGGCCGTGGCGCAATCCTTAAGCGAGGCGCAACACCTCGCCCACGACCAAAAACCGGCGTTATTCGTGCTCGACGTCGACGCGACTTACGACCTGGCCCAGGAATTTATTTACGATCTGCGCACGAGCCATCCCGATGCGCGCGCCATTATCCTGACCGCGATTCATTTCGCTGCCCAACGCGAGCAGGTTGCCGGCCTGGGGGCGATTCATTTTTTCGAGAAACCTTTCCCGCGGGCTGACTTCATCACCCTGGTGGAGGCATTGCTCGCGCCGGGCACCGAAGCCGAGGGCGAGCGTTTCCAAGGCACACTGAGCGATCTCCATATCGCCGACATCATTCAACTCAAGTGCATCAGCGGCTCGACTTCGATGCTGGAGTTTACCGGTCCGAAAGGAGAAAAGGCGCGCGTTTATTTTGAAAACGGTCAGATCCGGCATGCCACCACACCGGGCAAGGAAGGGTTGGCTGCTTTCAACGAAATCGTCGACTGGAAAGGCGGCATGATTTCAGAAGTGCCGGTCCCGCGTGGGACGCCGCATACCATCAGCATCGAATGGCAGGTGTTGCTGATGGACGCGGTCCGGAGCATGGATGAATCGCGCGGGGTGGCCGCGCAAGCGAGTGCAGCTGGCGCGCCCCGCGCTGGCGGACGCAAGGTCCTCGTCATCGATGACAGCATGATGTTGCTCAGTTTCGTGAAGGAGATTCTGGACGACGAAGGTTATCAGGTTTCGACGGCGGCGACCGGAGAAGAAGGTCTGAATCTTTGCCGGGAGCTATCGCCCGACATGATTTTGCTGGATTTTGTTTTGCCTGACATGAAGGGCGATGAAGTCTGCCGCCGCCTCATGGCCGATCCAACAACGGCCGCAATCCCGGTGGTTTACGTTTCGGGCTTCGGGAGCGATCTTCAGCCGGATCGGACCGAGATCCCGAATGTAAAGGGTTCGATCAGCAAGCCGTTTACCTCTGAAACGCTGATCAAGGCTGTCCGGAGCTATCTTCCAGAGAGCGCGAGTTCGCCTAACGAGGCCGAATTCCCGGCGTCAAGAGACGAGACGTTATCTGCTCCGGAGACGCCCGCTCCGCCAGCAATGGAGCCGGTCTCTTTCGGGCAACGGTCGGAAGTGCCACCGGCCGCATTTTCAGTTGTCGATCCCGTGCCCCGAACGTTGGAAACCGTTGCTCCGGTGGTGGAGGCCGGACCCACCGAGGCCAATGGCTCCCATCCGAGTGAACCACCGGCTCCAGTGGCGCCGATGGCGGACCCTGCGCGCGTCGAGGCGACGCCCCCGGCCGACGTTGAGCGGACTGCGTCCAGCTCCGCTTATTTCTGTGGCGACTCGAGTTTCTTCTCTCTCTACTGGGCGCTGCAGACGATCGCCCGCGAAAAGCTGACCGGAACGTTGCGCGCGTTCTGGTCCAAGGATTCGGTTGATTTGCTGGCCCGCGAGGGTCACGTCGTGGTGATTACGACGCGCGATCTGGATCTTTATTGTGAAGAAGCGCCCGTCACCTTGTTGAATGTCGATCGCGAACGGGTGGAAGCGGCGCGCGCCCGGCAGGCCAAGGATGGTTGTCCGCTTTTTGTGACCCTGGCGAACGAGGGACTGATCCTGCGTGAGCCTGGGCTGCAACTCGTGCAGCATTACGGGCAGAAGCTCTTCTCGCAGCTCTGGACGGACCGCGTGCGCTTCACCTTTGAGGAGCAGGAGTTACCCAGCTATGCCAATGAGCTGCCCTCCTCCGCGGAAAACATCGATCAATGGGCGCTGAATTCGCTGCGCTTCGTGCAATATCCGGATTTGAGCAGGCAGCCAATGGCGGACTCCTCATCCATTCCGGCCTACACACGCGACGGTTACGAGCGGGTGCAGCAGTTGCGCCTGACGGTGGCCGAGGCGCAGTTCGCCTCGCAATTCAATGGCAGCCGCTCGATCGCGCAAATCACGAAGAATCTGCGCCTCGACATCAAGTTTGCCCGTCTCACCCTCTTCCGCTTCCTCGCGCTCGAGATCGTGGAATGCTGGCCCGCTCAGGTCACCCCAAAGGCCGAGCCGCGCGGCGGCATCCGCGGGATCTTTGGTCGTTAGGCTATTTTCCTGATCGAAAAATCGAGCGCGCAAGCGACGACGCGGAGCGAGTCTGCCGACGGGCGGAGCGCCTGCTCACGAGAGGAGTCGAACCTCCACGGGTTTCCCCATACGGTCCTGAGCCTGTACGCGTCTGCCATTCCGCCACGTGAGCGTCGCGCCGAGCGGCCTGTAAATTGCGCGCCGCCGCCTCGACCGCAAGCGCCCAATCAGCGTGCCGCGCCTTTTCCGGGCGCGCGATTCGATCGGCGGCGGCCTTGCGCTTTTTGCCTAACGATCGCAGGAGATCGGCATAATTCGAGGCAACGATCTCGTAGTCTGCCGGCGGCTTCTCCAGGTCTTCCCAGCCGCGGAGGGATTCGCGATAGAGTTCCTCGGCACGGGTCAGATCGCCCCGCGCATGATAGAGGACGGCGAGATTGCAGTTCGATTGCGCGATGTCGGAATGGCCCTCGAGGATTGGCCCGGCGGCGAATCGCCAGCGCGCGCTGGTGCATCTGCTCCGCTTCCTCGAAACGCCTTTCGTTGGTATAAAAAACACCGAGATTGTTGAGGACCGCCGCGACATCGGGATGGTCCGGGCCCGAGTTGTTTCTCATAAAGCTCGAGCGCGTGCAGGTAATAGGGCTCGGCAGCTTTTTGCCGGCCGCTCCGCCGGTAAATGAGAGCGACGTTGTTGAGCATGGTGCCGAGATCGGTGTGGGCAACGTTCTCGAGCTGGCCCCCGGCACGGATGGCTTTTTCGTAGTAGGTGATCGCCTCCTCTTCCGCGCCCGCCAGGTCGCTGATCAAGGCCAGCCGGCGCGCCGATCCGAAAAATCGAGCGTTGATCCGCCGGCTCGATGCTTTCCACAATCCGGAGAGCTTGCGGCCAGGTCAGGCTTTCGCCTCCACGCGATCGCCTCGCTGCTCGTGCATTTGCCCGAGGCGTTCGTAGCTTAATGCGAGCGAGGGATCGCTCTCGGAGAAAACCCGTTTCGCCAATTCAAGCGCGGTCTGCCCGACTCGCATCGCTTCGGCGAGACGGCCCCCGGCCCGAAGCGTCTCCAGCTTCTCCTGCAGGATACGCCAAAGTTTTTCTTCGCCCTTCACGCTCTACCAGCCTTCACTCAGCTGGCTGACGAGGCGAGTCGCCAATTCCTCCGCCGCAAGCGGGAGGGCCTGGCGTTCATCGGACGTGATGTCGGGTCCCACGAAAAAGCTAGTTGACCCAATCACTTCCATGGGCGGGGCCAGCGACCTTGTTGCTCTTCGCGGTCCACGAGCGAATAGCGCACGCGCAAGGCGAGATTGAATTCGGTAGTCGCGAGGACGTTCCCGCGCACAGAACGCGCCGGAGCGCGAGTGATCCGGGTAATCTCGCCTTTCAGGATGGCGTCAGCCCGGTCGTCACCCGCGATGCGGTAGGTGCCATCCTGTTGAAATTGCTTGATCACGCTGTCGGTCACGAGCACCGCGATACGCGGCATGAGGGTTCTGTTTTCGAAGGTCGGGACCGCGATGCTGTGCACCGAGCGCAGATAGTAAGGCTGCACGGGCCCGATGTGATAGCCGGCGCATCCGCCTAACGACAGCAGAATGAGCGCGGCGCCGAGGTGCTTTTTCACCGCTACGGCGTCGCCGTCGCCTCGGGCGTCGCGGAAGGTTCCGGCGTGGGGGAGGCGTCGGGAGCGGCCGAGCCATCGGTCGCCGCGGGCGGCGGGAGCGAATCCGAATCCACCGGCAACGGGGCCAAATCTCTCGCGCTCCCGCGCAGCTCGGGCGGAGCGGGCGCTCTTTGCTCGGAGGTGGCCGGCGTCGAAGTGCGTGTCTTGTCGGCGGTCTTTTTCGGGTTATTTTTCGCGTTTTGTTCCGCGAGGACAGCCGCTGGTTGCAAGGCGGCTTCGCCAACTTTGGAGCGCAATTGGTCGATTCGTTTCTTCGCGATTTCGCTCTCGGATGAGCCGGGCTGCTGACGGATCACCTCGTTGTAATAAAGGACCGCAGCCCGGTAATTCTTTGCCTTGTCGTAATATTTTGCGATTTCGAGCGAGCCTTTGGTCTGCCGATGCTCGAGCAGGGCAATGTTTTCACGGGCCTGCGGAGCTTTTTCACTTTTCGGAAAGCGATAAAGGAAATCCTGGAAAGCCGTCCGCGCACGCTCGGCCGCGTTCGGATCGTAAGTGCCGGCGCGGGTGGCAGTGAACCAGATATAACCGATCTGATACTGGGCATCGACCGCCAGGGGATCGTTAGGGAATTTTTCCACGACCGATTGGTAGGCATCGATCGCCAGATCGGGCGAATCCTGCTTCTCGCGCGCCCGACCGATATCGAACTGTGCCCGTGCCGTGTAACGCCCGTAGGGAGCGCTGCGAACGATCGCGGCGAAGATTTCCACCGCATAATCGAGCGTCGAGCCGAACGGGACACCGAAGAATCTTCTTCTTTTTCCCGTTCAGATAAACTTCGCCGATGCGGAACTGTGATTCGATCGCTTCCTGGAAATGGGGCGTCTGCGGATAAGCTTCCATCAAACCGCGATAAATAGCGGCGGCTTTCAGCAGATCGCCTTCGTCCTCCGTCAGGTTGGCGGCGCGAAAGGTGGCTTCGGCGGCATGGTTCGAGTGCGGGTAGCGTTTGACGAGGCGCTTGTAAATCTTGATCGCCCGGCCGCGGTCACCGTTTTTCTGCCGCACTCTGGGCCTTTCTGAAAAGTTCGATCCGCATTGCCGCTGATCTCTTCTTCGCCCGGCGCCTGATACTTCACCTTGGCGCTCGGGGCGAAAAACGACCGGCGCCGGACTCCGCTTCGGGGAAAGCCAGCAGACGCCGCCACGAAGAGGAGAAGAAAGCGAACTCGATAGCTCATCGGGATTCGCAGGGTAATGAACGATGCTCCCGCCGTCAAGCTGGGTGCCCCTGCTCGTCGTGGTCAGTTGTACCACTACCACCCGGCTCGCAGGTGAGCCAGATGGGCTCGGAAAACACGCGACGATCGGCCCGGTTGCGATAGGCTTAACGAGGCGCCCGGCCCAAGCCGGCGCCTGGCCACTGGTCGCCATTTTGAACCTGACCGAGCAGCAAAAAATTCGCATTGGCACTTGTGCCTGGAGCTTCGACGAATGGAGCGGCGTGTTGTACCCGGCGGATTGGCCGTCCAATCGCTGGCTCGAATTTTATGCCCGCTATTTTCCGGCGGTCGAAATTGACTCGACTTTCTACAGCGCGCCATCGGAAACTGTCGCGCGGCGTTGGGTGGAGATGACGCCGGCGCACTTTCGTTTCGCCTGCAAGCTGCCTCGCGAAATCACTCATCAACGCCGATTGCGCGATTGTCGGCGTGGAACTGACCGCTTTCCTCCGCGCGCTCGAACCGCTTGCGCCGAAGTTGCGCGTCGTCCTCATTCAACTCCCGCCCTCCTATGCGCCCGAGGAAGAGAAGACCGCATTCCGGGATTTTGTCGTCGCAGCTGCCGGCGGATTTCCGTTTCGCAGTCGAATTCCGCCATCCCGGCTGGCATCGGCCGCACTTCATCCGCCTGCTCGAAAAACATCGCCTCTGCTGGGTTTGGTCCGATATGAGCCCGCTCAACGAGCGCAACCAGGCGCCCTTCGAATTCCAGCCGATCACGACGGATTTTCTTTATCTGCGCCTGCTAGGCGACGCAGTGACAAAATACGACGCGAACGGGCGGCGGATTCATCGTTACGGCAAATTGCTCTGGAAACGGGAAGCGGCGCTGGACAGTTGGGCGCTGCGCATTCAGCGGCACCTCGACGAAATTCGCAGCGTCTGGGCCTTTGCCAACAATCATTACGAAGGCTATCTCGCCGGAGACCTGCCAGCGGCTGGCGGAGCGGCTCGGGTTCGAGTTGCCTCTGCCAGCTCGGCAGCCGCGACGGCCGCGCCTAACGAACGCGGCCAGCTCGATCTCTTCGTCGAATCGCCGCCTTCGGCCTAACGAGGACATGCAGAAGCATGTCCCTCCGGAGGGACGCGCTTCCGCGCGTCCACTGGCAGCGCGTCGCGGGAGAGCCAGTTGTTCAGATTTTCTCCGCGCCGAAATACGGCTGCAATTTTTCCGGAATCCGAACCGAGCCGTCGGGCTGCTGATTCGCTTCGATCGAGCGCGGCAAAGAGCCGCGGCAAGGCCGTGCCCGAGCCGTTCAAAGTGTGGCAGAATCGATTCTTCCCCTCCGCGTCCTTGAAGCGCAGATTCATCCGGCGCGCCTGGAAATCTTCAAAGTTCGAGCAGCTCGAAACTTCCAGATAGGCGTTCTGGCCCGGCGACCAGACCTCGAGGTCATAGGTCTTGGCCGAGCCGAAACCGAGATCGCCCGTGCAGAGCTCGATCACGCGATATTGCAAGCCTAACGACTGCAAAACCCGCTCCGCGTCCGCCGTCAGCGCCTCATGTTCGGCGTAGGAATTCTCCGGCGCGGTGATTTTCACCAGCTCGACCTTGTCGAATTGATGGACGCGGATGATGCCGCGCGTTTCCCGCCCGGCCGAGCCGGCCTCGCGGCGAAAACAGGGCGTGTAGGCGACGAACTTTTTCGGCAGATCGGCCGCCGCGAGAATTTCCTCGCGGTGCAGATTCGTCACCGGCACTTCCGCGGTCGGCGCGAGGAACATCGCGCCCTCTCCAAGCCCGTACATGTCTTCCTCAAACTTCGGCAACTGCGTCGTCCCGACCATGCAGTCGCGCCGGACGAGAAAGGGCGGGCTGACCTCGAGGTAACCATGCTCGCGCGTGTGCAGATCGAGCATGAACTGGATCAACGCTCGCTCCAGCCGCGCGCCCGCGCCGGTGAAGCAAATGAACCCGCTCCCGCTCAACTTCGTCGCCCGTTCCGGGTCGAAGAGCTTCAGTTTCGCGCCGAGCGCGACGTGATCCAGCACCGGAAAATCGAACTGCGGTTTCTCGCCCCAGCTCCGCACGACCGGATTATCCGCCGCGGTCGTTCCGACCGGCGCGTCGGCGTGCGGCAGGTTCGGGATGTTGAGAAGCAGATCGCGCTGCTTCTCTTCCGCCGATCGCCGTTTGCCTGACGAGCTCGGCGATTTCGTCGCCAATCTGCCGACACCCGTTCTTCCAGCGCGGCGGAGTCTTCGCCCCGGCCGCGCGCCGCGCCGATTTCCTTGCTCAGCCGTTTGCGGTCGGCGTTGCATTGCTGGAGCGTCGTTTCCAGTCTTGCGCCGCTCCGCATCGACCGCCAGGACCTCGTCGATCTTGCAGCTGGTCGTCGCCGCCGCGGGTCGCGAGCCGGCTTTTCACAAAGTCGGGCTGTTCGCGAATGAGGCGGATGTCGAGCATGGGCAGGAAAAAGGCAGGATTAACTGGATTAACAAGATTTCTCCGATCCTGAAATCCTGTCAATACGGTCAAAAAGATGCGCCGAAACCGCGTGACTTCGCCCGCGCGCGCCCGCATACTTTCTGCGTGGACGAGCTCAAGCTCCTCGGCGTCGCGCTCGGCCTGGCCTGTTTCGCCGGGGTCAATCTTTACCTGACGGTTTTCGTCACCGGTCTCGCGATCCATCAGCATTGGATCGTCCTCAGCCCGGACTACCAATCGCTCTCCATCCTCGGCGATCCGCTCATCCTCTGGATCTCGGGCACGCTCTACGTCCTGGAATTTTTCGCCGACAAAATTCCGTGGGTCGATTCCATCTGGGACACCGTTCACACCATCATCCGTCCGATCGGCGGCGCTCTTCTCGCCATCCGCGTCCTCGGCCAAACCAGCCCCACTTTCGAAATCGTCGTCGCGCTGGCGGCGGGCAGCGCCAGCCTCGTCACGCACTCGGCCAAAGCCTCCACGCGCCTTGTCGACGAACACTTCGCCCGAGCCGTTCTCGAATATCGGTCTCAGCCTGGCCGAAGACGCGGCCGTCGTCGGCGGGCTCGCACTGATTCATTTCAGTCCGCTTTGGGCGCTGGGTGTTTTCGTTCTTCTTCTCTCGATCATTCTCTATTTCGCGCCCCAAATTTTTCGCGCGGTGCAGGTCAAGCTCTGGCTGGTTTGGAAAAAGCTGAACGGACCGGCCGACCGCGTGGCAGTCGACCTTCCCGCGACTTTGCCGTCCCGTTTCGCCTCCGCCTTTCGCAAAGAGAATCTGCTCAGACGAAACGGTCGCCTGGGCGGTGCCTTGCATTGGCAAACGCGTCCGCGGCATGGCCACGAATTCGTCCGGCGTCCTGGTTGCGACGAACGAAGATCCGGCCAAACTCACTTTCGTTGTCCGCAAAGGTTGGGGCGGCGCGGCCAGACGATCCACCTCGACCGGTGCGCTTGGCGCCCGCGAACCGAAATTCCTCTCCGAGAATCTGCTTGTTTCTCCGGAAGAGGCAAAGGAGCGAAGCTCAGCTTTTCTTTTCGAGCGAGGCCGCGGCGCGCGCGTGCAGCAGATCGTCGAGTTCTTGAACGCGAGACAGCCGGAAGCGCCGATGCCCGAGACGGCTTCCACCGCCTGACAAGTCGGAGAAGGGCGCCGGTTGTAGCCATGATTGCGTTCGTGTCGATCGGTGCTGCACATGGGAGGCTTGTGGCCGGGGTCGCTCTGACCCGGCGAAGGAGAGCCGGCCACGCGCCAGATCAACCGGGGTCAGTGACTCCGGTAACAACAGTCTCTTTGCCGCGGTCTTGGCTCAAGGCAGTCTACACACATAGGGACGGGGTTGGTGATCCAGACAGAATATCTGTCCGCAATGCGGCCCACCTTCGCTTTACTACGGCGCGGCAGCCGGGGCTTTTCGCTGCGCGCCAAGCGACGGCTGGAGGTAAGGGGATTCGAACCCCTGGCCTTCTCATTGCGAACGAGACGCTCTACCAACTGAGCTATACCCCCTTGGCCAACTCTGCCGTAGAAACTTAGCGCGCAGAATCACAGCCCGCATTAAGGCTGGAGTCCATCGGTTTTGGCCTCCCTGCACTTTTCGGAGAGTCCACTTTTGTCCGGAAAAGTCAAGGTCCTGTGTGGCTTGAGATCGACTGCTTGGAGGCTGACAGCGTCCGCTGCGAGCAAAGAATACCGAAGGTGGGACAGATTTCCTGAGCGAGCAAAGCGGGTTGTGGCCTGGCTCCTGAACTACGCGCGAAGAGGCGATTTGGTGCGCGCTTTACGGCAAGGGCACCGGCTGGACCGATCGCACCCCGGAGCGGGCTACCCCCAAGTCGCCCCCACTCGGTGGGGAGCGAAATTGCCGAAATTGCGATTGCGATCTGGAGCATCGGCAGGTCTTGCGTCTACAAATTTCATGCTACGTAAATTGCCTTGGATTGGGTTCGTTTTCGTTCGGGGTTCCAGACAAAACTTCTGTTCAGGGCATAAAAATGGCTTCCATCATAATTATGGTTTTTATAATGCGACCATCTTTGCTCGCGCTCCTCGCGCCGGTGTTTTGTGCCGCGCTTTTCGCATTTCCAAGCAGCACGCTCGCGACAAAGGCTCCACACGGCCTCTATGAAATTGGCGGGGATGCCTGGACGAATCCAGGCATCAGTGGATGGAGAGGAGAGATCCTTTGGTCAGAGTCTAATCCCGCTGATGGGGTTTATGATTGGTCGAAAATTGATGGGATTGTAACCAACGCCGTAAAGTACCACAAGCAACTTGGTGTCGCGCTGAGAATACTATCGTCACCACCGACATGGGTGACCTCGCTTCCAGGAGCTAAAATCTATCAAGCTCCACTGGGCCCCGATCCCATGGTCTTACCTTGGGATCCAATAGTTCAACCCAGGATCATTGCCTTCATTAAGGCGTTTTGTCTGCATTTTGATAACAAACTGGACTACGTCGTCATGGGAGGACTGGGATATAAGACCGAAACATACATGCCACTGCCTTCTGAGATTGGGCTAAGCATGACCATATCCGATTACACCACGGCCTGGGTTAATTCATCTGATCTCTTCATTGACACCTACAACCAGAATCTCCTCAACACCCCGTTTGTTGTAGCCGCGGGTGTTCCATTCAGCGATTCCGGTGCCGCGACTGCGATAACCAGCGTAATCAACCATGGTCTTCTCTATCCCCTGTTTGGTATCGCGCAGTGGGGATTAAAGGCTACGAGTAACAACGGATTCTTCCTTAATCAGGTTATCCAGGCTAATGCCGTCGGCCGCGCGACGGGATTCCAGCTCGCAGGAGCCTCGGATGGATCGGTGGGAGGAGATCTTCAGGGGACTCTGGAACAGGCACTGGCCGCTGGTCTAGCTCTGGGAGCGGACTGGATAGAAATCTACGCCGCTGACGCGATGAATCCTGTTTATGCTCCACTTCTACTGCAATACAATTTCGCCCTTACCCCGAGCCCGACCGCAACTGTACAAAATACCCTGTTGAACGTTTCAACACGCGCCCAGGTGCTCAGTGGCGACGGTGTGACAATCGGCGGATTCATTGTCAGCGGCGACGCCCCGAAGAGAGTGGCTTTGCGTGCCCTCGGACCGTCCCTGGCCAATGCGGGTGTAGCGGGCGTTCTGGCGGACCCTCTTCTTGGCCTTTATGACTCTAAGGGTTCTTTAATTCAGCAAAACGATGACTGGACTTCTCCTCTGCCTGATGACGTGGTCGCAGGTGGTCTGACGCCGAACGATCCGGCCGAGTCACTTATCGTGGCTACGTTGGCGCCGGGTGGGTACACAGCGGTGCTGCGGGGAACAGCTGGCTCCTCGGGCGTTGCCTTATTCGAGCTTTACGATCTTGATCCTGCCAGCTCGCGCATTAGCAATCTTTCCACACGGGGCGAGGCGAGCAGCGGAAATCAGGCGATGATCGCAGGATTTATTATCGGTGGAACGGAGCCAACAGAAATTCTCATTCGTGCCATTGGCCCATCGCTGACATCACTCGGCGTTTCTGGAGCCTTGCTCGACCCGGTCTTGGAACTGCGCGGGAGCGACGGATCTCTCATCGCCGAGAACGACACCTGGCGTTCGAACCAACAGGAACAGATTCTCGCCACGACCATCCCGCCATCGGACGACAAAGAGTCAGCGATCATCGCCACCCTTGCTCCGGGTAATTACACCGCACTGGTGACGGGAGCGGGCACTTCCAGCGGAATCGCGCTCGTCGAAGTATACAACTTGACGAGCAACTGACGTAAAGCCCAATCGCTATTTTCGCGATTCTCTCGCGTCGACCGGGCCGCGTTACGCGGCGACTGCCACTGAGGCACCCTTGGTGAGGAGCGCGACTGCGCTCTGCAACTCTTCAAAGTCGAAGGGCTTCGACATCATCATGTCGACCTCCTGCTCTTCGTAACCTTGGATGTCTTCGTCCGACAGATGAGCCGACAAGACGAGAATCTTGCCTTTGAAGTTCCGCTTCCGCAGCCGTCGCACCAACTCCAGGCCGGACATTCGCGGCATGCGATGGTCCGTGATGACGACGTCAAATGGTCGCTTGGCAGCGCCGATCTTCATCAACGCCTCCCAACCATCCGAAGCCCGAGTGACTTTGGCTGCCGGCCCTCCCAGCACGACTGCGAGGATCTGGGCAAGGGCTTTTTCGTCTTCCACAGCCAGGATCTGCAACGTCTCCTTCATGATTTCGGAGGTTAACAGAAGCAAGTCGCAGGCCGCGCTGCCGATCGTTTTAGGCCCCAACGGGAGAGTTTTCTCGGCTTCCTCGTTCCCTTTTCTTGCGAAAAGACCGCATTCCTGACCGGCATGCACCGTGCTCTTCAAATTATGGTAATTATGAACTGCGCAAAAAGCGTCCGCTCCTTTCTGCTCGCTTGCTTCTTTCCCTTTCTCGTCGCTGGAGCGACTGCCGAGAGTGTCATCCTTTCCTGGGATCCAAACTCCGAACCCGATATCGCCGGATATCGAATCCATTACGGCACTGCCGCCGCCCCCTACAGCGAAGTCGTGGACCTGAACGCGACGAACGCAACTGTCTCGAATCTCGTTCGCGGTGTGACCTACACTTTTGCCGTCAGCGCTTTCAACAGTGCTGGAGACGAAAGTGCCTATTGTGAAGCTCTCTCTTACACGGTGGGATCGTCGAGGGTCATTCCCCCGGCGGTTCTGGCAAATATCTCGACCCGGACTTTGGTTCGGACGGGTGAAGACGTCATGATCGGTGGTTTTATCGTCGAGGGAGTCGTGGCTAAGAGAGTGGCCTTGCGCGCCATCGGTCCCTCGCTCGCGAGCGCGGGGATCCCGGGCGCGTTGGCGGATCCCGTTTTACAGATTATCGATTCCACTGGGTCCGGCGTGGCCAGCCTCGACGACTGGAACGTTCCCGGGGAGGAGGTCAGCGCGATTGGTCTCGCTCCCGGAGATGCACGTGAAGTGGCGCTCGTCGCCGCGCTCGCGCCGGGCGCCTACAGCGTCATCGTCAGCGGCAAGGCGGCGACTTCTGGAGTTGCATTGTTTGAGCTCTATGATTTGGACGCAGCCACCGGCCGGGTCGCGAACATTTCAACCCGTAGCCGGGTGGACCTGGGCGACGATGTCATGATCGGCGGTTTCATTCTTGGCGGTAGAACAGCCTCGAAGATCATTGTGCGTGCCATCGGTCCGTCGCTGCTCGCGAACGGGGTGGCTGATGCGCTGCTTGATCCGACCCTGGAGGTCTACGACAGCAACGGAGACCTCCTCGCCTCGAATGATAACTGGCGCAGCCAGCAGGAGGCGGAAATTCTGGCCAGCACGATCCCGCCGACGGACGACCGGGAAGCGGCCATCGTCTCCACTCTGGCGCCGGGCGCCTACTCCGCGGTGATCCGAGGCGCGAACGACAGCACCGGTGTCGCGCTTGTCGAAGTCTACGCGCTGAATCAGTAGCGAGCCGAGAGCGATTTCGTTAGTCGTTAGGCGAAATCACGGGGTCTTGTTGCCAACAAAAACGCGGCTGGAAAACAAAGTCCGGTCTCCCTCCTGTCGTCGCGCGAAGCGTGATTTTTCGCGCGCGGATTAAGAATCGCCGCGTTCAAGGCATTGTCACTTGACTCTACGGGAGAGAGTTGATGTTGGTGAACGTCACTTTCGTTTCGGCTTTCTCCTGCCTTCTGAAACGCACGGTGGATCACCCCCGGTATGATTTGCAATCGTCCGTCCGGGGCCCTGGGTTTTCTGCTCGGATTGTGATTCTCCATGTTTTCATTTCGATCCCGTCCGACCATTTTGATCGTTTTCCTTCTGCCGCTTTTCGCTTTTTCCCATGGGGCTGGGGCCGCCCAAAGCGTCACCCTGGCGTGGAATCGCAATCCGCAGCCCGATGACCCGAGCTGGAATTGTATGATGCCAACGGATCGCTCCCTTTCATGAACGACAACTGGCGCTCCGACCAGGAAAATCAGATTATCGGCACCACGCTGTCGCCGGCGAATGATCGGGAGGCAGCGATTGCTGCCACGCTTCCCCCTGGGGCATATTCAGCCATCGTCCAAGGCCCAAACGGTTCCAGTGGCGTCGCGCTTTTTGAAGTCTACGCGCTCAGCCAATAAGGTGGCCGGATCGAAATCCCATTAGTCGTTAGGCGGAGAGATCAGACTCGGTTTTGTCGCGCGCGCGCTCGCGGGGTCCATTCGCAGCACGCTGACCAGGAAGGCCCATTCGAATCCTTCCCCGAGACGCCGGCGGCAAGTGAAATCCCCAGGGAAGATGAAAAAAGCAGCGGTTCATCATCAGAGGAAAACAGGTGACCCAGTGGGACCGCCTATTTTTACCCGGTTTGGGCCCTTGCCTAACGAATTTTCCCCGGCCCCCAAAGGGCCCGGCCCGGTGTCGCTCCGGTGTGCTCGCCGTTCTTCAGGACCTGCACCCCGTTCACGAAAACGTGCTTCATACCGACCGCATACTGATGCGGTTGGGCGAAGGTCGCGTGGTCGGCAATTGTCGCCGGATCGAAGACCACGACGTCGGCAAACATTCCTTCCTTAAGGAAGCCGCGATGATCGAGTCCCAGGTTCGTTGCCGGCAGCGCGCTCAAGCGGCGGACGGCTTCGCCCAACGAGATGACCTCGTCGTCCCGCACATATTTTCCAAGCACACGCGCAAAGTTTCCGTAGGCGCGCGGATGCGGATTCGATTTCAAGAAAACGCCTTCCGGCGCTTGCGAGGCTTCATCCGAGCCGAACGAGATCCACGGTTTGGCTATCTCTTTGCGCACGTTTTCTTCCGACATCAGGAAGTAGATCGAATCGATGCGCGATTCGTCTTCTGCGATCAGGTCCATGATCGTTTCGACCGGATCCTTGCCGCGCACCTTCGCCACTTCGGCGAGCGATTTACCGGTCAGTGGTTTCAGTTTTTCTGACTTAAAGCCGACGAGCAGGATCTTATCGGGTGAGCCCGCGGCGAGATAAAGATTTTCCCAGTCGTTGCCCGGCGTTCTAACCTGCGCGGCGATCTTCTCCCGCGTCGCCGGATCGCGCAGGCGCTGGAAGAGCGCGGGGTAACCGCCGTCCTCCGTCCAAGGCGGGAGACAGGCGTCGAGGCCGGTGCCGGCGGCGGTATAGGTGTACATGTCCGCCGTGATCTTGAGGCCCTCCTTCTGCGCGGCCTCGATCTTTGCCAAAAGCTTGTCGAGCTTTGGCCAGTTCGATTTCCCGGCCGCTTTGATGTGGTAGACCTCCGCCGGAATCCTGGCTTCGCGGCTGATACGGATTAGTTCATCAAGCGCCTCGAGGAGCTGGTTTCCCTCACTCCGCATGTGCGAGATATATTTGCCCTGATATTTGGCTGCCACTTTGCAGAGCTCGATCAGCTCCGGCGTCCTGGCATAAAAAGCAGGCGGATAAATCAACGAAGTCCCAATGCCAAGCGCGCCGGCCTCCATTTCCTTTCGGACCAGGGCGCGCATTTCGTCGAGCTGTTTTGAGGTGGGCGTTTCGTCTTCGAAGCCGATCACATTCTCGCGAATCGTCGTCGCCCCGATGAAAGAGGCGACGTTGCAGGAGATGCCACGCGTCTCGAGATAACGCAGATACTCGGCCAGGGTTGTCCACTTGATCTCGTAATGGATGTCCTTCTGCTCGCGCAGCATCTTCTCCCGCACCCGATCGTTCACCGGGCCCATCGATTCGCCTTCGCCCATGATCTCGGTCGTGACGCCCTGCCGGATTTCGCTTTGCGAATGGCCATCCGCAATAAGCGACTCGGTTGACCACGAAAGCATGTTGATGAATCCGGGCGCGACCGCCAGACCGTGCGCGTCGATCACCAGCCTGGCGGGCGTGGTCTGACAATCGCCGACGGCCACGATTCGGTCGCCACGCAGCGCGACATCGGCCGGGCGTCCTTCGCCGCTTCTACCATCGTAAACCGTGCCATTCTTGATTACGACGTCGAACTGCTGCGCCGGAGATGGCGAGGAATTCTGGGCGTCGCACTTTGTGGTTATCATGGACCCGAATAGTGAGAGGCAGAGAAGCAGGCGGGACATGGTGCGATGGAAAAAGCGGCTGTCTCGTTCTCGTGGCGACTAGTCTAACTCGAGCATTTCGGGGGTACCGATGACCCCCGCTTCATGCATGATCTTGCGCAGATCATCCGACCATATAAAGGCACGCGTGCGCTCCGGATTATCAGTTTGGAAAAGAACGACAATATCGTTCGGGTCCACGCGATTGCGCAGGAGATGCAATTCGGTCAGGCCAGCCAGCTGCCGCGCGTCGCGGTGATCATCGTAAGCGGTTTCCCAAGCCTCAAAATTTGTGACTTTGTGACGGACGAGTATGAAAGCCATAGGTCTGTTGGATTTGTCGAGGAAAGATGTCGTCCGAACATCGAAACGAAAAGCTAATTTTTTTCCCACGTGCCACTAACTTGGACGCGCTCTATTCTGGCGCGACTTGAGAAACGCATTTTGCGAGTCATGCAGCGCCTCTCAAGGCTTGTCGGTTTCGTGCTGGAGCTGGCGGTCGTAATCCGCGCTGTCGAAATGGCCCTGCGAGTTCCTAATCAGTCCCTCATTATCAAGCTGCCACTCTTCGTAGCCACTGATTCGGACGCGTTTCCCCGTGCCGCGCGATCCGGTGTTGGTTCCGGTGAGCGTCCAGTGAAAGACCGCCCTGTCCGCATGACGCGTCACAGCATCCATCGTGACCTCCAAATCCGGAAAAGCGCGCATGAACTCTTGCGCCACCTCCGCAATGGCCTCTCGCCCCACCGCTGGCTCTCCGCCGTTGACGCAGAGCGCGCCGCCTTCGGCGTAAAATGCGGCCACATTCTCCGGCTGCTGGCTGCACCACGCCTCAGCGTAGTTCTTTGCGAACTGCCTTAGCTCAGCGAAATCCATTGTCGTACCAGACCTGCACCGCGCCAAGAAAAAGCGAAGCGATCACTCCGGTGGTCCCAACACGTTGGAAAAAATGCCAGGCTGTTCGAGCGTCATGAGCGAAACCGGTCGGTCTGCAATAGGAGCTCGGTCAACGCGCGTCAAGCAGTGAATCCTGCATCTTTCTCCAGAATACAAGACTGGTGCCTCGTATGTTGCGCATACCGAGGTGCGCGCGCTCCTCAATCTCTTCGAGAGCGTTCGTTACTCCTTCCCAAATGCCGTAATCATGCCAAATGACCACGCCGCCTCTACCCACCATGCGCATCGCAGCGTTAGTGTCAGACCTGACGTAGTCGTAGGCGTGAGAGCCATCGACGAACACGAGCGAACAAGAGTTTTCGTAAGGGGAATAATCGAAGGTGGCCGAGTCTCCCAACAACTGATGGATGCGACCAATTGCTTCCGGATGTGTGGCCCGATACTTCTCGTAGCGCGACCCGGGAGCAGGTTTCCTGACCATGTGCCGTTCTCCTTCGACGATTCGATATTTTGTCGCCTGATCAGGAGGCAAATCGAGGGTGAAGATCTGGCACTTGGGGGGCGCGCTGAAGGCAAGATTCAATGTCGTTCGTCCATCAAAGGTGCCGATTTCAAATAAGTTCGATCCGTTTTCACGGTTGGCCGCGAGGGCGGAAAGAATCGCAAGTTCACTTATACGAACGTTGCCATTAGCCTTGTCAGGTTCCCAAACCCTCGGTACTGGCAATGACGTGCAGCGCTTCCATGATACCTTCGGCAAACGGGTCGTCTGAAGGAAACTGCTACTTTGCCCTCTTAGGCGGCGGGAAAACCTCCGTAAATGTCGCGACAAAGACGAAAGCGGAAGATAGAGACGAGTGGCATAATATCCGTGGAACCTTGGATTCATGCTGATCACGGTCGCAAGTCGCGACCGTTGTTGTCGGTAGCCAGATGGAGAGTCGCGAGAGTCAGAACGAGTTTGGCTTGCAAGGGACGTTTTTTCATAATCTGACGCGAGCGGAGCAGTCTTGGGAAACTACGATCCCGACGTCAAGACCGAAGGGCTGCCTCGGCCTGAGCTGTGTCGAGTTTCTGTTTCGTTATTACAACGTCTTCAGAAACTGAACCAGGTCGCGCCGGAAACTGATCTCCGAGGCGTTGTATCCTTCTCGGGTAAGACGTACTCGTCCCGTTCGGTCGAGAACGACAAGCGCCGGAATTCCGGCAAGGCCAAATCCCGCGTGTGCTTTTCCTCCCGCGTCAAACGCAACGGGCAGGGTCTTGAAGCGAAGCTGAATACAATGCCGAGCACGAGGAGACCCAGAGCCGCCGTGGCGAAGCGTTCTTTTAAGCCAATTGCACCTGGGAAATCTTGCTCCATCGCTTTCCCATAAGACGCAATTCAGGTTGTCTTTGGATTCAAAGAATCCGGGGAGCCGCGACTACTCGAGTTCGACCAACTCGGGCACACCGACAACGCCGGCCCTTTGCATTGCGGAACGGAGGTCGTCCGAATGCGCAAAAGCGCGGGCGCGCTCCAAGTCCTGCGCCGCGAAGAGAATGACCACATCGTTGCGATCGGTCGCGCCCCGCAGCAGGTGCATTTCCCGTAGTCCGGCCTGGTGGCGCGCACTCAGATGGGCGTCGTAAGCGCTTTTCCAAATGTCGAAGTTTTGGACTTTGTGATGGATGAGCAGGTGTGGCATAGGCGTCTCCTTTTTCCTTATGATTTCGGCGGTCCGTGGAGTCTGGCAAGGCTAAAGCACTGCTTAGGGCGGCAGCATGGTGCCGAGCTGGGATTTGACTACAGCGAAGTCGATCGTATCGATGCGCCCGTTTTTGTTGATGTCCTCGCGGAAGTTGCCGCTATTGGTGCTTTGCCCACGATCGCGCTTGGTTTGATGGGCGTCGTTAGAATCGACGATGCCGTCGCCGTTGATATCGCCAAGCAACAGGCCCACGGTTGCGATCGCGGTCGGGAGCGTATTCCCTTCGTCATCGTGAATGTTCGTCAGGGTGAGCTTGATATTCTGCGCGTTACAATTAACTCCGGTTAGACCCACGAGAAGCAGGTGAGCGTCGCTCGCATCGGCCCTGATGCTCGTGACTGTGCCGCATGATATGGCAACGCCATCGACCGAGGCGATCGGGTTGTTAAAGGTAAGAGTTAGTTTGTAATTGCCGTTGCCGCCGCCGCTGCGGCATTCGACTCCCGGCACGCCCGTCAGCGGCAAATCGATGTCGAAATGACCTTTGCGCGAGGCCGCGGCGATCAGCTTTAGTCCGCCGGCCTGCCCGCCATTGGTCGTGCGTAGAATCGTTCCGGCTGCTCCCACCGCGACACCAGTCAAGCCAGCGCTGGTAAAGTGAACGTCGAAGAGATCGAAGAGAGTTCCGCTGGTTTGCGGCGACCAGGTATTCCCCAGATCCGTCGACCTCAAAATCGTGCCGGCGAAGCCAACCGCAAAGCCTGTCTGCGGCTTTGGGAAATCGATACCCTGCATTCCTTGGGAAAAAAGCGTCGAGTCCCAGTCAGTGCCTCCATTGGCCGTGCGCGCGATCGCTCCCGTGCCGTCGAAGAGAACTCCCGAAGTCACGCCGGTGGTGCCATCAAAGAAAAATACGTCGTCGCAGCTGCCTTCGTTGCCATCGAAATAGAAGGGGTGAAACGACCAGTGCACTCCGCCGTCCACAGTTGTGCCGACCATGGGTTGAAAGATTGAGTTCTGCCCGGCGACAAAGCCGAGCGTGGGACTCAACATATGGGCGCCGAAGAAGCCGCCGCCGAAGAAATTCTTTTGTGAGACATGCCAGGTCGCGCCGGAGTCGCTCGAGTAAAGAATGTCCTGGGAAAGGCCGCCGCAAATCCCATTGGCTCCGTTGAAGGAGACAGACCGGAGGCTATCTCGCACTCCGCTGGTCAACGCCTGCCAGACCCCGCCGCCGTCGGTCGTGCGCAGGATCAACCCGCTGTCGCCCACCGCCACCCCCTCTGTGTCATTGAAAAAATAGACGTCGTAGAGGGCTCGCGTCGTCCCGGAGACGAGCGCGCTCCAGGTCAGGCCGGCGTCGGTCGTTTTCTGAATGGTGCCCGCATCACCCACGGCATAACCGACACCGGAATCGAGCAGGCAGACACCACGCAGGTCGCTCGTCGTTCTGGAATCAACCGGTGACCATTGCGCCCTCGCGCTGAAGCTAAAGAGAAAAAACAGGAACAGGACGGCGTAGGTTTTCGTGATGATCGACATGATTTCTCCTTCATTGCCTTCAGAGCGCCCCTGTGCTGAGAAGATTAGTTGGCCGGCAGGCCGAGGATCATCCTCGCCCGCTGACCATTGATACTGCCGAATCTGTCTTGCCGAAGCAAGCCTGCGGTTGCCGCATTTCCCGCTATCCTTTCAGGATGGTCTCCCGCCACAATGCGCGCCGATGCGGCGCCGCATCCAGAAGCTTCCTCCGCGCCAGGGGGATGCGGTGGGAAAAAGTTCGGCGATTTCAGCCAAATGCTGCGCGTGCAAGTAAGCGCTGCTGACCAGCACCTCGAAGGCGGAGTTATGCGCGAGGAACGCCTGCAGAAGATATTGCTCCGTCCAAAAGCGTCGCTCTTCGATTACCCAGTCTCGCGGATATTCGAAGGGAAAGAAAATGTCGTGAATATGGACGATAACGCCCGGCTTCAATCGCGGCAGGATTCTTAGGTACAGGTAATTGACGTCACCTCCGATGCGTACCACATGCGAGGTGTCGATAAAGAGAATATCGCCGGCCGAAAGATTGGTGAAATAAGAGAGAGGCACGTCCTCGACTTTCTCCTGCCGCAACGCGCTCAGGCCTGGCACGCCTTGTGTTAGAAAATCTTCCGGGTAAGGCTCGACGCTCTCCAAGATCGTCGTTCCATTCTTGAGCGCGGCCTGCGCGAGGAGCAGGGTGGAATACCCGCTACCCACTTCAATAATTCGCTGAGGCCGAAAGTGACGCACAAGGCAATAGGCGAGCAGCGGATCGAGCGCATCGAACCGGCCGTTTTGAAGGTGGAATTGGCTCGGACTTTCACCTGGCGCTGCGGGAATTTGTTCAAATTCGTCCCGAAACGGCAGCAATGCCTCTCTGAGCAAATGCACCTGGCTTTTCTCGTTAAGGTCGACCCCAGGGAGGTCGGTGGGCTGGTCCCAGAGCGCGTCCGGAAGGATCCGCGAGTCCGGGATCGGTTGATAAAAATGCACCGGAGTTAAGTGGACTCCGCTCGCTTCCCACTGGCGAAACCATTCAGGGAACTGGGGGCTGCGGATACAGACTGGCAGCACAGCCGCCATGAAATCCGCAAATCCTTTGTCGTAGGCTTTGCTCCCCGCAGAACGCTGAAGTTGCTGGAGGAGCAAGGACCACGGGATGTCTGGCAGTCGCATCGATACTTCGGCGAGGAGCTGGCGATCGAGTCGTGCAGCATAAAGCCGAAACGTGTAAAGGGAACCCAGCCGAAGGCCCGCTACCTCGAAAGAACCGCTTGATCCGCGACAAACCACGCGTTCCTCTGCTCCGTCTTCAGCGAGGCAAATTTCACCGATGGCTGGCTCCGTGATCGTCCACTGCAAAGTGAGATTACCGGAGAGCGGATTGGGGTCGGGACGGACCTCCAAAGCGCCCTTGATCTCGCGACAAACGGTCACTTCGTCCAGCAAACGTCTGGATTCGTCCGCGGTGTAGAGACGAAAGACATAGGATCTCCCGGCCTGAATCCAATCGATGGTGACGGATCCATGTTTCCCGTGGGAGATCAGCTTCTCGGGCGCGCCCGCTTCGGCGACCCAGAGCTTTGCGGCAATGGCGCTGCACTCCCACCGCAAAATTAGTGGCGTACGATCTGCGGGAAGCGACTGCGGCTCAGCGGTAATTTTGCCGGTGATGGACGGGGAGTCGGGTGGGTTCAATAGGTTGGGCTAGTTCGGTCTGGAGACATTCAGGCTTTATTCCAACGCGCAGGCAAATCCTAACTGCGTCGTGCGAGGAGAGCCGAAGGGCCAGAATCCGGATGGGAGTTTCGCATCTAACGGAATTGCCCAAACCAGCGATAAGGAAAGTCGTCGCCGGGGCAATCGGTCGGCCAGCGGGGCGGGTTCATTTCGCGATGGGGGCGCACCGGGATGTCGTGCCGCTCGACCTTGCCGCAGCGATCGCGCAGATAGCGGATCAATTCTTCGCAGGAGTCGAGCTGGGCGCGGGTCGGCTGGTTGCGGTTGAAATCGCCCACGAGGCAAATGCCTAACGAGATGTTGTTGAGGTAATCGCTGTGCACGTGGCCACCGTTGATCTGGCGCCGCCAGCGATTGCCGACTTCGATCTCGCCGTTGCCGGAGGAGGTGCCGTTGCCGATCACGAAATGGTAGGCGAGGCCGTTGCTCATGCGGCGCACGTGACGATGGTAGTAATCAAAGATGCGGGCGTTGCCCTGCCGGGTGCCGCTGTTGTGCACGATGATGAAGCGCCAGCGTTCGCGCAGGACGGGCGCCCGATCGATCTCCCGACGGACTGAGCTGGTCAGGTAGGTGTAGCGTTTCCCGAAAAGATGGAAGGGCAGGGAAAACCCGCGCGGTTTCTGGTAACCGGATTTCTTGACCACGACCTGGGCCGGTTGCGACGGCGCGGCGACCGGTGGAGGCGTGCGGGTAGGAGCGATCGTCGGCGTGACGGCGACAGCGCGAGACGGAGTGGACTCGTTAGGGACAGGCCGGCGCTCAGGCGTTTCTGCCGGCGTCGCACGCGGGGCAGACTCCGGGGTTTCTTCCGGCTCCGGGGTGGGTTTGGGACGGGCGTTTTTTTTCTTTTTCGCGGGCGGATGTTGGGCCGGTTTTGGTTTATGACGCGGCGTGGCTGACGCTTCCGGAGTGGGCGTTGCGATGGTCCGCATTTGTTCGCGAGATTTGAGGAAGAGTTCCTTTTTCTGTTCCTCTGTCAGTTCCGCCTGGGTGATGGTGCCGGCGAGAAGGGCGAGGAGGAGAAATCCGCCAAGAAGAAAAGGCCAACGCATCATGACTCGCGGACGGATCAAGGCGCGCAAATGTCAGGCTGGCTGCGGCTGGCTGGTTGTGGCGTGCTCGGCGCGGGCCGCGGCACGTTCACCCTCGCGCCGAAGGATGGCGTTTAGTTTTCCACCCAGGAGCAAGAGGAGACAGGTCAGGTACATCCAGGTGAGCAACATGATGATGGAAGCGAGGGCGAGGTAGGTCGGGTTGTAGCGATCGTAACGGGCGACGTAAAACTGGAAGAGCTTGGTCACCGTCATCCAGCCGACGGAGAAGAAGATGGCACCGGGCAGGGCTTGCCGGATGGTGAGATAGTTTTCCGGGGTGAGCAGGTAGAGGGCGAGCGCAAAGACGACGAGGGCGAGCGCAGTGAAGGGGAGATTGAGCGCAGCAACCCATTCCTGGAGGGGGATGCTCAATTGAAAATTGACCTCGGCGACGCCGGCGAGCGTTTCGCCGAAGACCGTGAGGTTGAAGGCAAAAATGATGGTGATTCCAAACCAGAAAAGGAGGAGAAAGGAGATAATGTACTTCGACCACCAGTTGCGGTCCTCGGTCACGCCGTGGGTGTGGCTGAGAGCGCGCGAAATGGTGGAGATGAAGAGGGTACCCAGATAAATGCCGAGGAAGATGCCGGCGGTGGCGAGCGTGCCTCCGCTGCCAGTGACAATAACGTTGGCGACGACGCTATCGAGAATCTCCTGCACCTTTGGATCAGGCGGGAGAAAGGCGCGCACGACCCCGAGCATTTTGTGCAACTTGGCCGGGTCGGTGCCGAAAAGGCCCAGGAGGTGCCAGAGGAAAAGGAGACCCGGCGCAAGGGTAAAAAGGAATTGGTAGGCCATCTGCGCGGAGAGGCCCATCGTCTCGTCGGTGGCGGTCTCCCAGACGAGGCGGCGCACGACCCGGCCGAGCAAGCGGAGGAATTTCATCTTCACGCGAAGTTTACTTTGCCGCTCCGGGATTGCCATTAAACTCTCCGTCGGCCTTCCGCCCTAACGAAATGCAGAAACGCATCCTGATTTTGACCACCGGTTTCGGCGAAGGCCACAACGCCGCAGCACGCGGGATGCGCGACGGGCTGGCCGCCCTGGGGCAGGACTCGGCTGTGGTCGAGATGCACGATCTCTTTGCCGAGACCTACGGATTCGTCAATGACTGGGTGCGGAAGGGATATCTGGCCATGATTAATCGGACGCCGCGCGCCTGGGCGCGGGTCTACCAGTGGACTGATCGGCAGCAGGATTACGCCTCCAACATGCGCCTCCTCTTCCAGGCAAAGAACCGGCTGAGCCAGTTGCTGCTGCGTTTCCAGCCGACGACGGTGGTGTCGGTTTACCCGCTCTACCCGCATCTGATGGAGCAAATCCTGGGTGACACCGTCCCGCCTTTCCGGAGGGTGGTTTGCATCACTGACTCGATCACGGTGAATGCGATCTGGTTTCGTTGCGCGAGCGATTTGTTTCTCGTGCCTAACGAACAGACGGCGGCCGTGCTGAGAGGGGCCGGTGTATCCAACGACAGGGTGCGAGTGAGCGGTTTTCCGGTAACGCCGAAGTTTGCCGAATTGGGCGAGTTGCGGAAGCCGCCCGCTCCGGGCGGCGAACGCCGGCTCCTTTACATGATCAACGCCGGCGGCCACGCTGCCCCGGACATCATCCGCGGTCTCGCGCAGAATGCGAACGCGCGCCTGACGGTGACGGTCGGCCGCGATGAACGGTTGAAGCAAGCCGTCGAAGCAGTTCGTCAGGAAACGGGGCGCGACTTCGAGATCGTCGGCTGGAGCGAACAGATGCCGCGGTTCATGTTGGAAAGCCACCTGCTCATCGGCAAGGCCGGCGGCGCGACGGTGCAGGAAACGATCGCGGCAAAGTGTCCGATGATCATCAATCAAGTCGTGCCCGGGCAGGAAGAGGGGAACGCGCGTTTGATCGTCGAAACGCACTCGGGTGTGGTTGCGTCAACCTCGGCCGAGATTGTCGGCGCGGTCGAGCAGGCGTTTGCCGATGACGCGTGCTTGTGGCGCGAGTGGTCGGCCAACATCAGCCGGCTCAGCCGCCCGCGCGCCTCGCTCGAGATCGCGGAGTTGTTGCTCTCCGACCTGTCAACCCGGGGCGCGTAGACGGCGAGCCGTTACGCAGGCCGCGCAGCAGCCGAGGCCGGGCTTTCAAAGCTCCCATTTGCAGTCCGCGCATTTGAGCGAAAACAGCACGCTCATTGCAATTATGAGGTTCCTCTCCGCGCTCCGCCGGATCGGGATGACAGGCCTTTTACAATCCGCCTATTGCTGGCGATGCTTAGGCTTCCTTTGGTTAGGCCGCCGGCTTTTGGCCGGCTTTTTCGTTCAGCACCTGGGTGAACTCCTGCAGGCTGGTCACGATCTGAGGCGCCTTCGACAGCACGGTGCTGGCCAGTTTCTCGGCGTAATCCGGCCGGCGCTGTGACATCTCCGAGAGGGCCATCATGACTGCGAGCGCGTTGTTAATTGAGTGCTTGATCTCGCTGAATTTCTTCTGCAACTGCACGATTTCTTCCTGCGGAATGCTGGTGGCGGGCTCGGTCATGGTGAATTCAAATCGGTGGCGGATGTGGTCGGGTGTGCTTGACTGGTAGGTTGGACAGATCCCGGCCGATGCCTGCAAAGACTATCAAGATCAGTGGTGCACGCCAGCACAATCTAAAGAATCTCCACGTGGAGATTCCGCGGGACAAACTGGTTGTCATTACGGGCCTGAGCGGCTCGGGAAAATCGTCCCTCGCTTTCGATACCCTCTATGCCGAGGGCCAGCGCCGCTACGTCGAGAGCCTCTCGGCTTATGCCCGGCAGTTCCTGGACCGGATGGAAAAACCGGATGTCGATTTTATCGAGGGCCTTTCGCCCGCCATCGCGATCGAGCAGCGCAGCGCTGGAACCAATCCGCGTTCCATTATTGCCACGACGACAGAGATTTATGATTATCTTCGTGTTCTCTTCTCGGCAGTCGGGCAGCCCCACGATCCCCTGACCGGGCAACCGATCTTCCGCCAAACCGCACAGCAGATCGTCGATCAGATCCTTGCTAACCCGGTCGAGACAAAGATCATTTTGCTCGCCCCCCTCGTGCGTAATGAGAGTGGCGAATTCCGTGACGTGATCGAGAAAACGAAGCGGGAAGGTTTCGTGCGAATTCGGGTCGACGGCGAAATCGTGGAGCTGGGGCGACCGGACCCGATTCGACTAAAGAAGGGCGAGCGGCACACGATCGAAGCGGTGGTGGATCGACTCCTTCTCCGTGAGGGGATTCGGGCGCGTCTGGCGGATTCGGTCGAGACGGCGCTGAAGTGGGGGAATAACCGGTTGGTTGTGCTGCGGGAGGAGAGAAATGGAGTAATGGAGAAATGGAGTAATGAAAAAGCCATTCCTCCATCACTCCAACACTCCACCACTCCAGGCTGGAACGAAGTCCGTTACTCGACCGACTACGGTAATCCCGACACCGAGTTTTCGTTAGGCGCGCTGACGCCGAAGCACTTCTCCTTTAACAGTCACCTCGGCGCCTGCCCGGCTTGTCACGGCCTCGGCACGCAGCTGGTCTGCGATCCGGAGTTGATGGTGACGGATACCTCAAAGTCGCTCGCCGAGGGTGCGGTCGTGCCTTGGCGGCGCGGGACGAAACGGATGCAAGCCTATTACCGCGGACTGCAGACCGCGCTCGTTAGGCATTTCGATGTCGCGGATAACATTCCGTTTGCGGATTTGCCGGAAAAATTCAAGGAAGCGCTCTACTTTGGCACGGGCGATCGCCCGATCGAGATGAGCTTTGGCGGGAACGGACGGAGCGCGACGAAGACGGCGCGACCATTCGAAGGATTGCTCCCGCAGTTGCAGCGCCTCTACCAGGAAACGGAAAGCGAATTCACGCGCAGTCGGATTCGGGCCTTCATGAATCGCGCCCCCTGCCCGGTCTGCCAGGGGGCGCGCCTGAAGCCGGAGATTCTCGCCGTCACGCTCAAGGAAAAGGGAGGTCGGGAGGCGAACATCCATCAATTTTGCGAGCTGACGATCGCGGGCGCCGCGCAATTCGTCAGGCAAATCGAGCTTTCCGAACCGGAGCGCGCGATTGTCTCCGAAGTTCTCCAGGAAATTTCTTCCCGCCTCGAATTTCTCCTCGAGGTCGGGCTGGATTATCTCACCCTCAATCGCGAGAGCGGCACCCTTTCCGGCGGCGAGGCGCAACGGATCCGGCTCGCCACCCAGATTGGCTCCGGGCTGGCCGGAGTCCTCTATGTGCTGGACGAGCCGAGCATCGGCCTGCACCAACGGGACAACGCACGGCTCATCGGCACCCTGCGCCGGTTGCGTGACTTGGGGAATTCTGTCATCGTTGTCGAGCACGACGAGGAGACGATCCGTGCCGCCGATTACATTCTCGACCTCGGCCCGGGCGCCGGTCCGCGCGGTGGCGAGATCGTCGCGGCCGGCCCGCTCGCGGAAATTCTCGAAGCCAAGAATTCGCCCACGGCGGCTTATCTTTCCGGCCGGTCGAAGATCGCCATCCCGCGCCAGCGCACCGCGCCGCGAGCTCTCCACTCCCCAGACGGCTGGCTCACGATCGTCGGCGCGGCGGAGAACAACCTCAAGAACCTGACCGCCCGGATTCCGTTAGGCTGCCTCACCTGCGTGACCGGTGTTTCCGGGAGCGGAAAATCGACCTTGATCGACGACATCCTGCGCCGCGCCCTCTTCCGGCACTTCTATAATTCCAAGGACAAGCCGGGCGAACACCGCGCGCTTCACGGACTCGATCAGATCGACAAGGCGATCATCATCGATCAAAGCGCGATCGGTCGCACCCCGCGTTCCAACCCTGTCACTTATACCGGAGCGTTTACTCCGATTCGTGAGCTCTTCAGTCAGTTGCCGGCCTCGCGCATCCGCGGTTACAGCGCGGGGCGTTTCAGTTTCAACGTCAAAGGCGGCCGCTGTGAAAATTGCCAGGGTGACGGCTTGATCAAGATCGAGATGCATTTCCTGGCCGACGCCTACGCGGTCTGCGAAGTGTGCCAGGGGAAACGCTACAACCGGGAGACGCTGGAAATTACCTACAAAGGGAAAAACATCGCCGACGTGCTCGCGCTGACGGTCGATGAAGCGTCTCGTTTTTTTCGCAACGTCCCGACGGTGTCCGACAGATTGAGCGCGTTGCAGGATGTGGGGCTTGGCTATTTGCGGCTCGGGCAGGCGGGGACGACACTCTCCGGCGGTGAAGCGCAGCGGGTCAAACTCGCGACCGAGCTGGCGAAGAAAGCCACCGGGCGCACCCTCTACATCCTGGACGAACCGACTACCGGGCTGCATTTTGCCGATATCGAAAAACTCCTGCAGGTGCTGATGAAACTGCGCGACGCGGGCAACACGCTCGTCGTGATCGAGCACAATCTGGAGATGATCAAATGCGCCGATTGGGTGATCGACCTCGGGCCGGAAGGGGGCGAAGACGGGGGCCGGATCGTGGCGGAAGGGACGCCGGAGGAAATCGCGCAGGTAGCGGATAGCCACACCGGTGCGCACCTCCGACTATTGTTAGGCAAATGAGCCGGAAACTACTGGCCCTGGCGGGCGCGATCATCTTTTCGTTGGGGTTTGAGGCGCGCGCGCAACTCAGCCCGGCTCTGCAGTCAGCCATTGCGCCCCTCGCGGAGGGGGTGCCGCAAGTGGCGATCGAGCGCCTGCAAACCTTCCTTGCCCAAAAACCCCCACCGGCTGAGCAAACCCTCGCGCAAAAGAAGCTGGCTGAGGCATTGGTCCGGGCGGACCGGCCGGCGGAAGCGCTCCCGCTCCTGGCCGAATCGAGCCTAACGAATGACTTGGAAGCGGTCTACTTCCGGGCGCAGGCCCTGGCGGCGCTGCAGCGTTGGGCGGAAGCGCTGCCCCTTTATCAGAAGGTAGCGGAGGCGTCCGGAACGCCCCTGGCCGCCGACGCGACCTTCGGAACGGCGCAGGCTCTGCAAGCCCTCGGGCGGAGGGAGGAGGCGATGAAACGATTTCTTTCCCTGGAAAGAGATCCGAATTGGAGCGTCCGCGTGCACTTGCGGGTCGCGCAGCTCATGATCGAGCGCGGCAATCTCGCGGCGGCCGACCAGCTTCTGCGCGAAACCAAACCGCAGGCGACGACGGAACGGAACGAAAAGCGGTTTTTGTTTGGTGAGCTCAATCTGGCGCAGGGCCATTTCGAGAAGGCGATCGATACGCTGAGCGTAATTCTCAAGCGGCCGGAGGGCGTTTCCCACTCGCTCCTCGTCGCCACCTTGTTCCGTCTGGCCGATGCGCATTTGCAGGCCAAGACGCCGGAAAGCGGTGACGACGCGCTGGAGGAATTCATCGAACATCGCCCTAACGACACGGCTTTGCCGGCGGTTTTCATGAAGCTCGATGAACTCTACCGGATGGAGCGCAAGCCCTCGACGAACGAGCTGGAACGCTGGGGGCGCGATCTGGCCCAGCCGCGTCAGGTGCTGGCGCAGTGGTATCTGGCCAAGAGCGCGCTGCGCTCCGGCGATCGCGAAAAAGCCATCGCCCGGCTGACGCGAATGCGCGACAGCCCGGTGCGTTTACCGTCGTTAGGCGAAGCGGATTTGGAATTGGCCCACCTGCATCTCGCTCGCCAGCAGTGGGACGCGGCCATCGCGGCGGCGGAGGCGGCGCGCGGGCAAAATTCCGCGCCGGGTTTCCTGGAACGGGTCGATTGGCTGGTGGCGGAAGCGAAATACCGCAGCGGACGTCTCGACCAGGCCGCGCCCATTTACGAACAGCTGGCGGAGCGCGCGCCCGGGCTGGCGCGCGAGGCTTTGTTTAACGCGGCGCTCTGCTGGTTACGACTCGATCGCGCGGCGGAGTTTATCGCCGATTATCGCAAGATCAGCAACGACCCGACGAAGCAGGCGGTGCAGGGAGAATTGCTCCTCGAGGAAGGAGCGGTCCAGGCGGCCCAGGGCAAGGCGGAAGCCGCCCAGACTTTTCAAAAATTCATCCGTGATTTCCCGCAAAGCACGCGCGTCTCGGACGCCTGGGTCTCGCTCGCGGAATTGGCTTTTCACGCGGCCCGGCCGGATCTAGAGACGGCACGGAAGGATTTGGCGCAAGCCCGCCAGCAACGTCCGACCCCAGCGGCGCTGGAGCGTGCGGATTATCTGCAAATCTGGCTGGAGGATGCGACCTCCGCGGCCGATGAAACGCCCGTCGTTAGCGCGGCCGACAATTTTCTGCGGCAACATCCCGATTCCCGTTTCAGGGCGGAAGTGCGGATGAAATTGGCGGAAGCCTATTTTCGCCGGCAGGATTTTGCCAATGCGCAGACGCAATTCGAGTTGCTCGCGCAGCAAAGCCTGGCCGCAGCCCTGACCGAAAAGGCGCTCTTTTTTGCGGCGCGTTCCGCAATGTCGAGCATGGGCGCCGAGTCGCTCGATCACGCGCTTGCGTTGCTTGATCAGGCGGTCAAACTCAACGGCGAGCTGCGCTGGGCGGCGCGCAATGAAGAGGCCGCGATCGAGCGGCGGCTGGGGAAAAATCGCGAGGCCCTGGCCCTCTACGATGAAGTGTTGAAGAACGATGCAAAACCGGCGGAACGCCGGGAAGCGCTCTGTGGCAAAGGCGACATTTATTACGAGATGGGCGCAGCGGATCCGAAAAACTACCAGCGCGCGATCGAACTCTACGAGCAGCTCGCCGCCGAACCGGGCGGGCCGGCGCATTGGCGCAACCAGGCGGCGTTCAAGAAGGGAAAGGCACTCGAGAAACTAAACGACCGGGCCGGCGCCCTAACGACTTACTATGGTGTGATCGAAGAGGGGGCGCGACCCGATGTGCAACACGAATTCTTCTGGTTCTACAAGGCGGGTTTCAACGCCGCGCATCTCCTCGAGGAAGCGAACGATTGGAAATCCGCCGTCGCCGTTTACCGGAAACTGGCGGCGGTCGGAGGCACCCGCGGCGAGGAGGCAAAGGCGCGCCTGACGCAGTTGCGGCTCGAGCATTTTCTCTGGGACGAATAGCCGATTTCGTCGGCTTTATGTCCGGCGGTTGATCTTGCCTTGAGGAGCTCAATTGAGGCATCATAAGAGTATGAAAACAAGAAACGGATGGTTTCAACTGCGCGGCTTGTCGTTGCTCACTCTCGGAGCAATGCTGTGCGCTTCCGCGATCGCCGGCCCGAGTGCGTCTCGGGAACCGGTGGTCGCCAAACAGCGCCTGGTGCAGGCACGGCCGGTGCACAAAAGAGTGATCTACGTCCAGTCGTCGGCTTCGGCGATACCGATACCGGTTGATTGGGTGACTGGCATCCCGACGACGGCGATCCCGATGACCATCATTGGCCACGGCGACGCAGGCGGCCGCTAACGGACCGGCAGAGTTTTGGCCGGCTGAGCGCGGCCACGCCACGGCGCGCTCGGTCAAGGCTAGGATTTTTCTCCAAGCCAGGGCATCATCGCCCGGAGTCGCATTCCCACTTCTTCGATCGGCTCCGTGCGCGCGGCGCGAAGTAATCGCTCGTAATGTTTCCTTCCGGTGGTGGTTTCGCGTTGCCATTGCCGGGCAAATTGCCCGCCTTGGATTTTCCTCAGCACTTCTTTCATCCGTCCTCTTACCGCCCGGTCGATGATCTTGGGTCCGGCCGAAACCGCGCCCCACTTTGCTGTCTCCGAAATGCGATCGAGCATACCGCTCAAGCCGGCTTCCTGGATCAGATCGACGATGAATTTCAACTCGTGCAAACATTCGAAGTAGGCCATTTCTGGTTGATAGCCGCCTTCGACCAGGGTCTCGAAACCCGCCCGGATTAGAGAGTTGAGGCCGCCGCAGAGCACCGCTTGCTCCGCAAACAAATCCGCTTCCGTTTCCTCCCGGAAAGTCGTCTCGATCACGCCGGCGCGGGTTCCTCCGATCGCTTTCGCATAGGCGAGCGCAAGCGATCGCGCATGGCCGCTCGCATCCCGGTGGATGGCAATCGCGCACGGTACCCCTTGGCCGGCGGTGAACTGAGTGCGGACCATGGGCCCAAGCCCTTTCGGCGCGACCATGATCACGTCGACGTCGTCAGGCGGAACGATTGTGCGGTAATGAATGGCGAAGCCGTGGGCGAAGAGCAGTGTCTGCCCTGGGCGGAGTTGTGGCGCAATTTCTGCGCTGTAGATCGCGGGCATTCTTGTGTCGGGCAGCGCGAGAAAGATGAGATCGGCACGGCGCACCGCCGCCGCTGTGGTGGTGAGGCGAAGTCCATCGCGGCGAACCGTTAGGCGCGATCGGCTTTTTGGGAGCAGACCAACGACGACCGGGATGCCGCTGTCACGCAGATTGAGAGCGTGGGCCCGGCCCTGGGCGCCGTAGCCAATGACCGCACAGGTCTTGTCGAGGAGCGGAGCAAGATTGACATCCTTATCAGTGAAAATTTTTGCGGGCATGGGCCGGGGCGCGAGCGCCCGATCGTAACGGCGCGGCCCTTTCTGTCAATCCCGGCGGACTCAATTGCTGACGGTTAGTTCGCGAGCGCTTGCGAACTGCGGCCGATCGCTTCCAAACGTGCAACCTCGGCGCTAACGCTTTTCGCCTCGGCGGTGTGCCCCATCTTTTCCAGAATGTCCGAGAGAAAAACGTATTGGCGGAGCGCGCCGGGCTGGCGCGCCACGGCCCTCTTTTGGGCGCGATAAGCCTCCTCGAAACGATGCTGCCGAAACCGCATTTGCGCGATTAAGTTCAAGGCTTCGACCTCATGCACATCGAGCCAGCTTGCATCGCGCAGAACCTTCACGGCGCGCTCGGCATCGCCGGCTTCCGCGTAGAGTCGGCCCAGGGCCAGGGCCGCGCCGTAATGCCACCAATGATCGCGCGCGAAATCCGAGACGAGACGAAAAGCCGGTGCCGGACTTCTTGTCTGGCGGAGTAGCTCCGCCTCCAGACTAACGACTTCCCAAATCTCCGGATAATCCGCCCGCGCCTTCTCCAGCGCTGCGACCGCTTCCTCGTCGCGATGGGTGACGTGCAGGAGATTGGCGAGATTGATGACCGCGAGCCAGGTGTGGGGATAGGTTTTGCTCGTCTCGGTGGATTGCTTTGCAGACGCGGCGAAAAGAGCCTCGGCTTCGCGCGGTTTGCCTTCCGTGAACAGGATGCGCGCGAGGCTGTTCCGGGCCGCGGGAAAATCAGGCACGACGGTGAGCATTCTGCGGAGGAGGGTTTCTGCCCGCGCGAGATCGCCGCGGCTGGCGTAGATTTCCGCCAGATTTTGGCTCACGCGTATGCTGTCTCCACCCGCGGCGATGGTTCGTTGATAAAAGACCTCGGCTGTCGCCCAGTCGCTGCTGCGTATGGCACTGCGAATGCCAAGGGCGCCGGCGGCCAGGCACGCCAGCGCGGCGAGAGAGGTCCGGATAACGGGCGGGAAGATCGAGCAAACAGCCGGCGAGGAAAATCAGGATCCCAACGCTCGGAAGATAAAGCCAGTGCTCGGCGCAAGTAGCGTTCAATTCCACGATATTCGAGATGGGCAGATAGCCGAAAGTGAACCAAACGGCGCCGAAGATTCGCAGGGCCCGGCCGTTTCCGCGCCAGCGGCAGCCGGCGAAAAGCAGACCGAGGAAGATCATTCCAAGAATGGACAGATATTCCGTGGCGACGGAACGCTGCCAACTGGCTGAGTTAAGATAATTGTCCTGGTTCACCACCGTGCGCTCCATGTGGAGATTGGATGGAAACACCATCAAGCGGGCGTAATCGCCAAGCGCCCTGAGCATCAAGACCGAGCGCACCGGAGCCTCCCAGCCTTGCGACGGTCCCGGTCCCGGGCGTGGCGCCGGCAACTGTCGCAGCCCAAGGTAGGCGGCAAAGAGAACGAGGCAGGCCGCGACTGTCAGCGTCTTGCCGCGACGGCTGATTTGGCGGTCGAAGCAGAGAGCGTGCAGAAGAAAGAGCAGGACCCAGATGCAGGCCGTTTCACGGGAGCAGAGAGCGAGCAAGCCGAGGAGCGCAGCGAAAAGAAAAAGAAGGCAACGAACGGTCCCAGGTTTGCGCTCGCGCGCGCGAAAAACCAAGACCCACCCGCTGGCGGCGAAGAGAAATGCGAGACTATCGGCACGTCCAGAGATGTAGTCGATGGCCGCGCTATGGACGGGGTGAACGGCCCAGAGGAGCGCGCAAAAAAACGCCAGGCCGGAGATGAAGCTCGAATTCTGCCCCAGCCAATCCGTCTTCGGGGCGGATCGCAGCAAGCGTTTTAGGAGAAAATACAGCGCGATAGCGCCGCCCGCATGGAGGAGGAGATTGGTCAGATGAAAGCCGAAGGTGTTGGTATCCCAGAAAAAGTAGTCGACGATAAAGGACAGGTTCTGCACGGGTCGATAATGCCCGGAAAAGGAATCGGGAAAGAGGTGATGGCGAAAGACCTCGAGTGCGAGCAGCGGGCTCTTGATGAAGGGGCTGTCGCGGGCCAGAAATCCGTCGTCCCAGATGAATTCACCGGAGAGCGACGGCGCCCGGACCGTCAGGCTGATGACCAGGAGCAGGAGGGCGCGGAACCAATCCGTCCGCAGTAGTTGGGCGAGAGGCGGCGAGAATTTCAGTGCGCGAAGCGCAGCCCTGATCGAGGAGAATCTGTTCACTTGGGAACCGACACCGGACTTCTCGGCGGCTCAAGCCGCGACTCATTGCCTGCCACCGCGAACGCGATGGCAGGTATATGAATCTGCGGCTTAGAAATGCCCGTAGGGAGAGAAGAAGTTGGTGTCCGCAACGTCGGACAACGTGTTCCAGGTGGCTGCCGGGACTTTGGGCAGGGAATCCACGGTTTGGGTACCATAGGTGTTCCCAAACAGATCCTGCGCCGTATTGTAGAGCGCAGAACCCTTCTTCATGTAGATCGACCAGTCGGCGGTATTGACCACTGCACCGGTCGCCTTGTTGTTTTCGATCGCGTATTGGTCGACGGCAGAGTCGATCAAGCGAAGATCGTTGACGACGCGGCTCGCCTGGGAGCGCTTGCGGGCCCGGAGGAATCCTGGCACCGCGATGGCCGCCAACAGGGCGATGATCGCGACCACGATCATGATTTCTACGAGGGTGAAGCCCCCGCGCTTTTTGTTGAGTTTCATTAACATGCTATTTTACTTTCTATCCGGTTTGTTTGTTTTGATTGCGTCCGCCGTTCCATCGCGGATTAGTTCTTTTAGAGCAGCGTTAATGCCAAACCCCTTGGGTTTCTGGATTTTCCAGAATCACACGCCGGTTTCTCTATCCGAGAAACGGGCTGCGGGAGGCGAGACCCTTCGCTTCTCGAAGTCCAACGCCCTGAGGCGCTTCTAGTAGTGGCCGTAGGGAGAGAAGAAGGAAGTGGAAGCAACGTCGGACAACGTGTTCCAAGTCGCCGCCGGGACTTTGGGCAGGGAATCCACGGTTTGGGTACCATAGGTGTTCCCAAACAGGTCCTGCGCCGTATTGTAGAGCGCAGAACCCTTCTTCATGTAGATCGTCCAATCAGCGGTGTTGACCACTGCACCGGTCGCCTTGTTGTTTTCGATCGCGTATTGGTCGACGGCAGAGTCGATCAAGCGAAGATCGTTGACGACGCGGCTCGCCTGAGAGCGCTTACGGGCCCGGAGGAATCCTGGCACCGCGATGGCCGCCAACAGGGCGATGATCGCGACCACAATCATGATTTCCACGAGGGTGAAGCCCCCGCGCTTTTTATTGAGTTTTTTTAACATAGTTTGTTTCAGTTTGCCGGCTGCTGCGTCGGCTGTTGTCGTCACACGCCCGTTCAGGTTTTTGACCGGTTAGTGTAAGGTTACGGGCGATTCTTGAAGCAACGTTAATGCCACCAAGAATGGCAATTCCCCTTGCAGGCATAATTTCTTCGGACGCCGGACAGGGCGAACCTGTCCGTCGCCGTCCGCGCATCTCAGCGTTGAAAGAAAGATAGCCTCCGCCGAAGTGAAGTTCGGAGCGCCGTCTAGTAATGGCCGAAAGGCGAGAAGAAGTTGGTGTCGGCCACATCGGACAAAGAATTCCACGTGACCGCGGGCACCTTCGGCTCGAGATCCACCGTCTGCACACCATAGGATTGTCCGAAGACGTCCTGGCCGGTATTGTAAAGGGTGGACCCCTTCTTCATATAGGCGCTCCAGTCCAGGGTGTTGACGGTTGACCCCGCCATTTTGCTAAATTCGAGGGAGTATTGGTCGATGGCGGCAGAGATCAGACGCAGATCGTTGATCACGCGGCTCGCCTGGGCTCGCTTTCGAGCTCGAATGAATCCCGGCACTGCGATTACGGCCAGGAAAGCGATGATGGCCACGACGATCATGATTTCCACGAGAGTGAAACCCCTATGCCTCTTGTTGAAGTTGATTATCATTGAGTGGCCCCGCGTGGGGATCGATGCTTCGATTGTGACTTCATTGCCGGCGACCCACGTTCGGGCACCTTTCGTTGAAGCAGTGTTAATGCCAGCCAAACTGACCGTCGCCTTTTTGTCGTGCGATGGCCCGCTTTTTGTGCACGTGGTGGCACCGTCCTCAGCTTTAGGGCCGGCGATACGATGAAAGCGCTTCTGGCCCGTCCCTTCAGACTGAAAGCCGGCCCGGTCGTCGCCTTTCTTTTTGTCGTTGTCTTGGCGCTGCGACTGTATGGGTTGGCGAAGCTAACCGAAAGTCCGTTTCTGCTCCCCAATGCGGGAGACATGCAGTTCTACAACGAGTGGGCGCTGCGGATTCTTCGCGGAAATTGGACCGACCACATGGCTTTCTATGGTCTGCCACTTTACGCCTATCTCCTCGCCGCTATTTACTGGATCTGCGGCCAAAACCCGTTTGTGCCGGCCTTCTTGCAGGCCTGTCTGGAGGCTGGAACGGTGGTTCTCATCTACAAGCTGGGCGCTTCGATCTTCGCAGCGCCGGCGGAAGTGAAATCAGCGCCCGACAATGCCTTGCGGGGAAAATTTGTTGGCCTGTTGGCGGGCATCGGTTGGGCCTGCTTTCAGCCAGCAGAGGGGTATTCGATCATCCTGATGCCGACGGCCTGGCTCGTCTTTGTCTTCTGGTTTGTCGTTTGGCAGATCGTGAAACGACAGCAGGCGCCCACGCTCGGGATCCTCTTGCTCTTGGGGACGCTGGTGGGTTTCAGCGCCATGGGCATCGCAACCATTTTGTTCCTACTTCCGCTCCTCCTCGCCGCGCTCTATCTCCGTTGGAAGGGACCTCCGGCGCTCCGAGCTGCCGGTGTCGGGATGATCCTGGTGGGAGTTTTCCTCGGCTCATCGCCGGCCTGGATTCACAATTGCTTACTCGCGCGCGATCCGGTTTTTCTTTCCGCGCACAGCGGTGTCAATTTCTGGATCGGAAACAACCCGGTCGCGACCGGCTATCCAAGATTTCCTCCCGGATTGCACGCTGGCCAGGATGCGATGCTGAAGGACTCGATCACGTCCGCGGAAAAGGCGCTCGGCCGGCCCCTCAAGCGCTCCGAGATTTCCGCCTATTGGTCGGGGAAAGCGCGCGCCTGGATTCGGGCGAATCCGTGGGAGTTCGTGCGCTTGCTCGGCACAAAAGTCAGAAATTTCTGGAGCGCGTTTAGTTATGACGACATCAGCGTCATCACCGCCCTGCGCGACCAATCGATTATTTTGCCTGGCCTTGGCTTCGGCCTGATCGCCGCGCTCGGTCTGCCTGGATTGCTTGTCGCCTGCTGGAAAATCCCGACCTCGCGCTGGGTTGGAGCAGCCGTTCTCCTGCACATGGCATCCTTGTTGACGGTCTTCGTGACGGAGCGTTACCGCCTCGCTGCTGTGCCAGGTCTCCTTCTCTTCGCTGCCTTCGGACTCTACGAACTTTGGCGGAACCTTGCGAGCGCACGCTACCGTTTGGCGGGATTTTTTATACTCCTGCTTTTTGGTAGCACCGCCTTCGTCTCCATGCCGCAAAAGGATCCAACGCTCTGGGCGCTGGACACCTACAATTCCGGGCTGCAAGCACTCGAAGCGAAGGATTTTTCTCTCGCCCGGCGCAAGCTTGATCTCGCCTACGCCTATTCGCCGGAGAATGCCGAAATCAATTTTGCGCAAGGCAATTTGCATCTCGCCACGGGAGATGTGCCGGCGGCGAAGCGATTCTATTTCGGAACGCTGCGCCTGGATCCGACCCACGCCGGCGCCTACAATAATCTCGGCGTCCTTGCTCTCGAAGAAAAGCGCTGGAAGCTGGCGGGCACCTTCTTTCGCCACGCGCTCGAGTATGTCCCTAACGACTCTAAGACCCATTATCTCCTGGCTCGGTCAGAGGTGAATTCAGGGGATGTCGTCAGTGCGCGGCGCGAAATCGCACGTGCCATCCAGCTCGACCCGCGCCATCCGGAATTCTTCGCTTTGCAGACGGAAATTGAAGCGCCTCGTTAGGATCGCTCGAGCGCCGCTTACTTTCGGAAGCCCTGCGTCCCGGCCGGCTTTTCGATCACGTCTTTTTCCATTCCCGCCGCCCAGATGAGGGCCGGAGTGATCGGGTCGTAAACTTTTCCCCGGACAAAGAAACGCACGTATTGATTGATGCCGATGGCGGACAAGACCAAAAACAAAACGAGGGTGGCAAGGGCTGGGCGAATGGTTGGCAGCCGACGGCCCAACGCGAGCGCCTGATGACACGCCAGCCAGCAAAGTGGGATGTCGCAAAACGCCGCATAACGCAGACTCATGCCGTAGGTCACAGAAGACATGGCAATCAGAATCAGCGCGAGGAAAGCGAAGAGGAAAACCTCGGAGCGCGCGGAGCGCCGCAGCTGAAAAACCCGGCCGCAGGCGAAAGCCACGATTGCCGGCGAGACGAGGACAAAATCCACCGCGTAGCGGTACCAAGGGCCGTCCTGGGCGACAATCGAGTAAAAGTTCGTCCGCGATTTCTCGACGAACATGAGATAAAAGCGAACCGCTTCCGACAGCCCGCCGATCAATCCGATCAGGAGCAGAACTGCGATCGCCGGGCCGATGATCGTCGCCGCGAGAAGATGCGGCGTGACCGTGCCGACGCGCAGCAATCCGTTGAGCAAGAAGGTGGCAAAGATTGCGAACACGAAGAAAGCGGCGTTTTCCTTGGTCAGAACGAGAATCGTCAGGGAAAGCGCGTAGGCAATGAGCCAGCCGGCGTGTCGTGGCCGCTGCAAATTTTCCCAGGCCAGCCAGAGTGCGGCGACCGCCCAAAAGGCAAAATAGCCATCGATCATGGCGCGTTGGCAGAGGTAAATCTGGAGCGGCGCGGTCGCGACCAATGCGGTTGTGCCAAGCATCGGAATTGCTCCTCCCATGCGATAGGCAAAGAGCGCGCAGAGCAGGAGGAGAAGCACGCCGGCGATCGCCGTGGTCGCGTGCAAGGCATCGAAGGCCCGGAGATGAAACCACTCCGCTGCGAGGGCGGCAGGAACCAGAAAGCCCAGTCGGGTCGCCGGCACGACCGCCTCCTGCAGCTTGTATTGTCGTTCGACGTAGACCCGCACGACCGCGTCGTAATTCCAAAGACCGGCCGATTCGATTTGTTTTACGAATACCATGTAGCCGTGCTCGTCAGTTCCTAAATGACTGTGCCCCGCGGAGGGGTAGAGACGGAGGAAAATTCCCAGAGCAAGCAAAGCCGTCGTCGCGAGGAGAATGAGCCCTTGTTGCCGGCTGAGCGCGCGAAGGCGTCGCTGCGGGCGAACAGGCGTTGCGCTGGCCGGGGGAGCGGCCAGGGCCGCGTCGGCGGAAAGTTCCATTCGTTCTCGTGCTGCAAGTCCCGTGCTAGCCGGCAGGGGAGGCGATTCTTTGCCCGGCAGTGGCTCAATGGCTGCTGAGGAAAGTCTGCTTCCGTCTCCCATCATGATTTCCTCTGCCAATGGCGTGCGCCGAATTCTACTCGGCCTGAGCGGCGCGGCCCTGGCTGGTGTCGCTTTGGCCTGGTGGCTCCGCGGGACCTTCGCGGGCTGGCCAGATCCGCGCTCAAGTTACAGTGCGTTCTACGTCATCTTTGCCCGCGACGAAGTTTGGGGTCTGGCTTTGGTCGCGGCTTTTTGCATCGGTGCGGCGTTTTTCCCTTTTCGCGGAAGCAATCCGAAGTCGCTCCCCATGGGCGCAGCTCTTTCGGAACAAGCCGGCGTTTTGGTCATGGTCGCTGTTGTCATCGGCGTTTTCGCGCTCACCGGGTTCGGCACCCATTTTGTCTGCCACGATTACGCCCTGAGCGCCGATGAATTCATGGCCGACTTTCAGGCGCGCATTTTTCTGCGCGGGAAAATTGCGGCGGAAATCCCGACGCAATGGCTCGACGCGGTGCGTGTGATCAAGCCGACTTATGTCGATTACTTCCCGGCTACGCACGAGTGGAAAGCGACTTACCTGCCGGTCTATGCCGCGCTGCGCGCGATCTTTCAGGGAGTTTATCTGCAGTCGTTCCTGAATCCATCTCTCGCTGTCCTGACCGTTCTCGCGCTCTACGGCGCGGCCCGCAACATTTGGCCTAACGAAAAGCAAAATGCTGTCGTTGCGGTCCTCCTTCTCGCCGGCTCGGCGCAGTTTCTGGTCATGGCCATGACCGCCTACTCCATGCCGGCGCATCTTGCCCTCAACACCGTCTGGCTCTGGCTCTTCTCGTGTCCGGACCGTCGCCGTTTCTATCTTGCGCCGGTCGTCGGCGTGCTCGCCATTGGTCTGCACCAGCCGATTGTCCATGCGCTCTTCGTTGCACCCTTTCTCCTCCGTCTTGTCCTGCAGCGAAAATGGAGTGCCGTTTCGGTGTTTGCCTTCATTTATTTGTTAGGCTGCGCTGGTTGGTACGCCTGGCGACTGAAGTTTTCGCCTCCCGTCGCCGGTCAGACCGCGTCTTTTTTTCGCCTCTGGAATCCGAAAATGCTCGTTATCCAGCCGATGGATTTGCTCCTCGTGATTGGCTGGAGCGCGCTCGCCACGCCGCTCCTCGCACTGCTCGGGTTCGGCCGCATCTTCCGCGAGCGACCCATCATCCGCGACGCGGCGCTGAGTTGTCTCCTCACCTTCGGGTTCTATTATTTTTTCTATCTCGATCAGGGACATGGCTGGGGTTACCGCTACTTTCATGGCACGCTCTCCTGTCTCATTCTCGTCGCGGTCGCCGGTTGGGAAGCGCTGGTCGAGAAGACCAGCGAGCGAAAGGCGTGGAAGTTCCTTTGCGCGGCGATGGCCGTGTCACTTTTCATCGCGTTACCCCTGCGTTGCTGGCAGGCGGAAAGCTTTATCCGTCCCTTTGCGAATACCGCGGAATATTTGCGCTCGAGAAGCGCGAACGTTGTCGGACTCGATCCACGCCTCGCCTGGTATTCCGCCGACCTGATTCGCAATGATCCCTTCCTCGAAGATCGCCCCGTGATCGTCGCGCTCGTCAACCTCTCGCCGGCGGAAGTGGCTGCACTTTCGGGCGCCGGCCGGGCGCAGTTTTTATCGCGCGAAGAGATGGGAGAACTCGGTCTATTTACCACTCCGCGAACGCCGCCTTGGCGCGATCCGTTGCGGTTGGCTTATGGTCCCTAGCCAGGTTTGTTGAATGAGCGACGCCATGACTATTTCCCGACCGCTCAATCGCACCATGGAATTGCTCGTGCGCGCGAAGAAGCGGCTGGCGCCGAACTTTCGATTCGAAAGTGTGCCGCTCTACGTGCCCGCGAAGAAATGGGTCTTCGATCGCCTGCGTCAAAAAGAAGTGACCGTGCATGGCTTTCCGTTTCTGCTTGATCCGCTCGATTCTCTCGAGCTTTCCATCTTCCGGAGTTACGAGCCGTTTGAAACTTCGCTGCTCAGCGCGGAGATCCGCCTCGGGATGACGATTGTTGATGTCGGCGCCAACATCGGCTATTACACGCTCCTTTTTTCTAAGCTGACCGGAGATGCGGGCCGCGTTTATGCGTTCGAACCGGAGCCGCAAAACTTTGCTCTCCTCCGTCAGAACCTGACGCGCAATAACCGGACAAATGTCGTCGCACTCAATCGAGCGGCGAGTGATCAAGTCGGGCCATCCTTTCTCTATCTCTCGACTGAGAATCACGGCGACCATCAGGCTTACCCGTCCGAAGACGGCCGACGGAAGGTCCCGATCACAATGACGCGACTGGATGATTGTGTGGAGGGACCAGTCGACCTGATCAAAATGGATGTGCAGGGCTTTGAAGCCCACGCTCTCAGCGGGATGGAGAAAGTTATCGCCGCGAGTCCGCGCTTGACCATCTTTACGGAGTTCTGGCCAGAAGGCCTGCGTCGCGCCGGCTCGGCGGCGGCGGATTTCCTGCGCCGGTTGCGCTCCTTCGACCTCGAGATTTTTTTCATCAACGAATATGCCAACCGGCTGGAGCCGGCCGACGATGCAGAGCTATTGCGTCGCTACGCGCCCTCCGTCGGCGCGCACACCAACCTGCTCTGCCGCCGGCGCACGTGAGCGCTTCCATCAGCCGGCTCGGTTATGACACGCGCTCGCTCCGAAGCGCGATCGTCATGCGCTCGGTCGATGCGCTCAATCCCTTCAAGCGCGAACGGAAATTTGAATGGACCGGTCCGTGTGTCATCTCCTCGATCGCGGGTCTGGGCGATCTCTTCATCCATCTCCCGCTCATCGCCGGTCTGGTGCAGGAATGCCGGCGCCGCGGACTCGAGGTGCGGGTCGCGCTCCGCCCGGTCCATTGTGCGCTCGGGGAGAGTTGCGGCTGGGAGGTCCTGCCTTTCGACAACGCGCTGGAAGACTTCTTTAAGAATCCGAGCGCCCTGCGACCCATTAATTCGTTAGGGAAGCTGCGTCGTGCCCGGCGGACGGCGCCGTCTTTGTGGATCGATCTCACCGGAAACGCCGTCAGCGCGCTCGCGATCAAACTGGCCGGCGCGAAGCTGCTGGCCGCGCGCGTCACCCGCGGCGGCCGGAGTCTGGTCGACTTTCCCTTGCCGCACGTTATCCAGGAAAATGAGTACACGAATCGTGAGCGCGTCGCGCAATATCTCGGGAGTTCGCTCGATTTTTCGATCGCGGAAAAGCTGCGTGGCGACGCGTTCGCCGGTCTCGCGGATACCACGATCTTTTGCCTGACGACTGCGGCGCGTTGGAAAAACTGGCCGCTGCAGAATTTTCGCGCCTTGCTCGAGCGTTTTCCGCGGCAGCGGTTTGTCCTGACTGGGTTACGCCGTGAGGTCGCGCCGGAAGAAACAGATGAGCTCGAAGCCATTTTGCGTTTACCGAACGTGATCGATGGTCTCGATCGATTTTCGACCGCGGAGTTGATGCGGTTGGTCGCGCATGCTGAGTCCGTGGTGACCAACGACACGAGCGTGGCGCATATCGCCAATCTTTTTCGGGTTCCTGGTGCGGTGCTCTTCGGCCCGGTCAATCCGGGCACCTTTGCGTCAGCGCAGGGCCTGAAGATTTTTCACGACGCGACTTGTCCCTTTCACCCCTGCGTCCAGTGGAAATGCAGCAACCAGGCAGACTGGTGCATGCGCAAAATCTCCCCGCAGAGCGTCGGCGATTACCTCAGCACGCTACCGGGATTCGCGAGCTGAGTGGATGGGTCGGACGCGAAGAGCGGCCTAACGAGCGGGAGGAGAAGGAAGGCGCGCAGTTGCAGCCGGAAAATCGGACGGGTGAGCGGGTGGACGGCGTTGAAGAGGAACCCGGAACAGGAAAGCGAAATCAGAGTTGCGATGGCGGAACCGATCGCGCCGTAGCGGGGGATAAGGACAAAATTCAGGATCACGTTGACGGTTGCGCCCGCCGCGGTTCGGATCGCTGTCCACCAGGTCAGGCGCTCGGTGATGTCGTAGCTGGTCTGCATGATCGCGACATAAAGGAAAATTGCCGACCACGCGTGAATGACGAGAATGCCTGCGGCCGAAGAGTACTCGGGCCCGTAAAGGAGGCTGACCACGAACGGAGCAGCCATCGTTAGGCTGGCGGCCATGGCAACTCCGGTCAAAGCGGCCCCGAGGAAAAGTTTTTCGAATTGTCGGGAATAGTACTCGGCCCCGAGCTTGCGCCAACGGAGCAGCACCGGGAAAAGCGCGGGCACGAACGCCATCGGCAGAAGTGCGCACGCCTCGGTAATCTGCGAGGCGGCCGAATAAATGCCGGCGGCGCGGAAGCTGACCATTTTGCCGAGCATCAGGATATCGGAGCGCATGTAAATCATGGCGGCGAGCGAACCGAGCAAGAGTGGCAATCCTTCGCGCAGGAGATGTTGCGGCTCGACCGGCCGGACCGGATCACGCGTCACCGGCGCCGGGCGAGAGCGACGATAGACGACGAAGAGGGCGATCGCGATCAGCGCTGTCTCGACCGTTTCGAGGGCGGCGAAGACGAGGAGCGGCGCGCCCGCCACGATCGCGCCAATTTTAAGCGCAGTGCTAAGTGCAATCGGCAGAGTCCGTCCATAGAGCGCGAGGCGAAAGCGGTTCTGCGCCTGGAAGTAAAAATCAAAAACATCGAAGGCCTGAAATAGCAGCCCACCGCCGGCGAGGAAAACGATGGCCAGGGTCAGCCGGTCACGCGGATCGACCAGAAAAACCAGCGCGATGAGCGCGAGGTAGCTGAGGAGCGCGATGACCAGTTTCAGGAAAAACGCGCTTCGCACCGTCGCACCGGAGCCGCCATCCGTTTCGACAAAACGCCTAACGAGAATCCGATCCAGCCCGAAAGCCGCGATGACGGCGAAGATGCGAACGAAGGCGAGACCGAAGGCGAGCGAGCCAAAACGCTGCGGACCGAAATGACGGCTGAGCGCGATCGTGACCAGCGCGAGGGCGCCGACCCGCGTGCCTTGGTTGAGGAGCGACCAGGCGCTGTTCGAGAGCAGAGTTCGACCGGCTGTTCTCATGCCAGCGCAGGCTCGAGGCGTTCCATGGGATTCGGTTGCGCGCCGTTCTGCGCCGTCGCGATGAGATGAGATCCATTGCTCGAGATGACGCTCGAACGGCGCCAGCCTGGAGGTCTCCAGCTCCTCAACCATCGCGACCGGCGAATCCGGTGCAGACCAATTCTCGCCTCGGCGGCGAGGCTGTTCCAGATCTTGGAGGGGAAAATCGCCTGCGTGATTTTCGGATTGCGCCGCGACCAGATGCACTTCGTGGCGAAGGAAATCGTCGCGCAGCTTTGTCGGGATCGTTTTGCAGCGGCACCGGCTGCAACCAGGCCGGCAGCTTGCCACGCCCCGCGCCCGTCGGAGCGCATCGTGATGCGATAGCCGGCGGCGCGCAGTTTTCCGCAGGCCTCGACGAGTAGCTCGATGTCGTGGCCGTAGCCGAGATTGCCGGAGTAGAGCGCGGTCCGGGGTTCGCGGCGCAATCCGGCGCTCGAAGGACATGTCGGCCAGTTGCGAATGATGACCGAATTGCGCGTCGCGCCGCCGAGATTTGCGCCGATTTTCACGACCCGATCCCATCGCGCGAGTTGACGATCCCAAAACCGCCGGAAGGCGCGCGCAGCGGCGCCGGATATTCGTGCAATCCCCTAACGAGTTCCGGATAATAGTCCTGCAGCCAGTAAATCGCTGCGCGCCCCGCGGCGCCGGATGGCCTTGGCCAGGGTCACGGTGTTGGGCGGAGCGCTTGTCACAACGACGACGTCATCGCGCCTGACGAATCGCCCGATGTAATCGCGAAAAGCGCGCGTGACCGAGGCATATTCGGCGAATGTCTGGCGCAGATTGCCGCGGCTGCCCTGGTAATGTTCGAGATGAGATGATGCTGCGCGACGGGCGCGCTCGCGTTGCAACGCCCGGTAGCCGCCGCGGCCACCGATCAGCCTAACGTCTCTGCCCTCCTGTTCCAGCCGGGCCGCCAGCTGTTCCGCATAAAGACCCGGTCGGGGCGGCGTCGGGCCAGATGTATTGGGTGAGGATGTGGACGGTCGCCATCCGGTGCGACCACTAACCGGCGATGACGCGCGGAAATTTTTCCGCCGTTCGTTCGACCGCGGGCGCGCCGTATTTGCGCAGCTGAATGTGGTAAGCCTCGCGGTGATAGCGGAGGTTGGCTTCCAGAAGCAATCCGACGAGCCCGACCATGATTGAGAGAGTGACCAGACTCGCGGCCAGCACCGCCAGGGGCAGGCGATTAACCAACCCGGTGGTGAAATATTCGGCGACCGGAATGCAGCCGGCCGACAATCCGAGAAGCGCGACGACCGCGGCCAGATGACCGAAAAAAGTTAGGGGCCGATAATCGCGAAAGAGGACGACGAGCAGCCGAAAAATCCGCAGGCCGTCGCGCACGGTTTTGAGTTTTGATTCCGAGCCGTGCGCCCGGCTGCGGAACGGGACCGGGAATCTCCGTTTGCGCAAAACCTTTATCGACCGCCTGGATGGTGAGCTCGATTTCCAATTCAAAGCCGCGCGAAAGCACCGGCACATGCTTGTAAAAACGACGCGAGAAAAGCCGCAATCCGGAAAAGAGATCGAGCGGTTTGAAGCGGAAAACCGAATTCAGCACGGAGGCGAAGATCGACATGCCCCATTGATGCAACGGCCGGAAGACCTGTGTCGCTTGTTGGGCGCTGCGGATGCCGGTGATCATGTCGACGGGCTCGCGCAGGTATTGCTCGACGAGGAGGCGCGCGCCATCGGCCGGGTAGCTGCCATCGCCATCGACCATCAGGACGAGCTCGGTGTCGATCGCGGCGAGAGCGCTTGCCACCGCGGTGGCTTTGCCGCGCCGCCGTTCGGTGATCACTTGAGCCCCAGCGGCGCGCGCGGCGGCGGCGGTCTCGTCCTCAGAGCCGTTGTCAACCACGAGAACGGTCGCCTGCGGGAAGGCGGCCGCGTATTCGCGCACCACATCCCCAATCCCGCGGGCTTCATTCAAGCACGGGATGAGAACGGTGAGAGGAGGCGCGGTCATCGATGGCAAGACTCCAGCACCTTCTTTAGGAACCATTTTCCATGCCGCGGGAGAGGGATTGTGGCTCGTGGAATGCTTGTTGCTTAAGACTTTCGGCTCCAACCCACATGCCTCTCCTGACTCAAACCGCTCCCTTGGCGGCAGCGGACTCTGCTCCCGTTGCGGCGCTCCGCCCTGCTCGCGCCTCGCGCCTCCTGATCGTTAGTCTCGTCCTCGTCCTTCTGGCAGGCTGTTTTCTGCGCGTGCCGGACTATGTTTTTAGCCCGGCGCATCCGGCCCTCCATTGCTTGGCGCCGCTCCATCCAACACCGAAGTTTCAATCCTTCGGTTTCGACGAGCACCTTTACCGGGGTTACGTCAGCGTCCTGATGCTCCGGGGATTCGGGGTCTATCCGGCGATGGCGCGCCAATATGTGCAGGAGCAGACGAACGTTACGATGGCGATGTTGCCTCCGACGCGCTTTTGCTACATCGCCGCCGCCTACGGCTGGCACCTCGTCTGGGGCACCGGGCCGCTCAAGTCGCTCAGCGCGATATCGAGCCTTTGCAGCATATTGCTTCTCCTGCTCAGCGCGCGCTTCGCCTGGCGGCTTGGCGGTGGCGCCATCGCGCTTTGTGTCACTGCCTTGATGGCTTTTGCGCCCACGCAAATCCACATGTCGCAACATGCTTTGATCGACGGCGTCTTTGCGTTTTGGGCGACGCTTTCCCTTTGGCTACTCTGGGAAAATCTGCAACGGCCGAATCGCTGGCCGTGGCTGGCGGCTTATGCCGGCGCTCTGGCGGCGATGGTGCTGACAAAGGAGAATGCGATGTTTGCCTACCTCGCGATCCTGGCCCTGCTGGCCGCGAATCGCTGGCTGCGATTTGGCCGGTTCACTCCCAGTCTTTGGTTCGCCACCGTGCTGGGTCCGTTGCTTGGAGTGGCCATCCTCGTGACGTTCTGCGGCGGCCTCGGCACGACGATTGAAATCTACCGGCTCCTCGTCAGCAAAGCCTCCGTGCTCAAATATGCGATCCAGACCGGCGACGGACCCTGGTATCGCTACCTGGTCGATTTAATGGTCGTTAGTCCAGTCATTCTGGTGCTCGCGATCGGGGGAATTTTTCGCCTCAAAATGACCGAGCGCGCCGGGCTTTTCCTCCTCCTCTTTGTGGGGGCGAGCTTTCTCGTGATGGCGAATATCCGCTACGGAATGAACCTGCGTTACGCCAACATGTGGGATTTCCCGTTGCGCTATCTCGCGGTGTTTTGCCTGTGGGGGACCGTTCCGCGCCGAAGAGCGCAAGCGCTTTGGATGAGTCTCTGCATCGTGGCTCTCTGCACGTTCGAGCTGCACCAATACGACGTCTTCTTTGTCCAGAATGATCTCTACGAACTGGTGCCGCGAGACCTGCTCCGCGCGGTCAAGATCCTGAAGTAAGCCGGAGGGGCGCGCTTCTGCGCGTCCGGGACTCGCCGCGGCGAGTCCCCTCCGAGATTGGCTAACGCCCGACCGTTGTGCGCCGAAGATCGGCGGTGGAATCGATCGTCTCGTGCAAGAGATGGTGCACGGCCGGACGCGCCTGCGCCCGCACAAAGATCTGGTAGGCGAAGAGGCCGCGGCTCAAACCAATCAGCGCCGTGTTCAGCCTAACGAGAAAGCGCGCAAAGAAATTATCCCCGAGGGCCTTGGGAAAGGGCGCCGGGATGCCGCGCATCTCGATGATCTGGTAGTCGGATTGTTTGAGCAATTCGCGGAGCGATCGGAAGGTGAATAGCCGCGTGTGCGTCGCATCGAGGATGCCTTTCTTGCCGTAGTTGAATTGCCCCAAGAGGAGCATCAACCGGGTGAGGAAGAAACCGATGTTCGCTGTCGTGAGGACGAGTTCGGGCCGTTTGCGACCGGTGGCGAAACGCAGCTCCTCCATGAAATCTTCCGGCGACTTGAGATGCTCGATAATGTCGAGCATCAGGATCTGGTCGAACTGCGAGACGTTGACGGGAAATTCCTTGCGATCGAGATCCCAGCGGATGAAATCGATGTCGATTGGCGCCGCCTCCACATCCGGCACGTAACGATCCATGCCCGTGACGCGGCACCCTTTGCGCGCTAATTCCACCGCGACGAGCCCCTGGCCGCAGCCCACATCGAGGACATGGCCGCCGGGCCGGGCGGCGCGAATCGCGAGGGTGTGCGAGGATTCGAAGCCGAGCTTCAGATCGTAAGTTTCTTCCGGCGGATCGACATCGAACTTGCGATCGAAAAAGAGATTCATCCGCTGCAGGCGAACCCACAGCATCGTCAGGCAAATGTTGGCGGCGTACTTGAGTCCGTTGACGTGGCAGATCTCGTCGCCGTAGTAGGTCGGGATCGGCAGCTCGACGATGCGGAGCTTCTTCAACACGAACTGCACAATGATTTCGGTATCGAAATGAAAATCGTTCGTGTTTTTCTCGAACGGGACCTGAGCGAGCGCTTTCATCGAGTAAAGCCGGTAACCGGAATGGAACTCGGAAAAGTCCGTGCCCAGCATTCTGTTTTGGAAGCCGGTCAGGATCTGGTTGCCTAACCATTTGTAAAGTGGCATGCCCCCGGCGCGCGCGGCTCTTTTCTCGATCATGCGCGAGCCGAAAACGGCGTCGGCCTGGCCGGCGATGAGCGGCGCGAGCAGGACGGGCAGTTTTTCCGGCGCGTACTGGCCGTCGCCGTGAACGAGCGCGACGAGATCGAAGTTGTTCTCGATCGCATAACGATAACCGAGTTTTTGGTTGCCGCCGTAGCCCTGGTTTTCCGGCGTGCGCAGGACGGTGATTTTGAAGGCGGAATGCGCCTCCTGATAACGCAGGCCGTTGAGAAAAGTGTCGTCCTTCGAGGAATCGTCGATGATCAGCACTTCGACGCCTGGTTGGCGGAGCGGGGCCGGGATGCGACTCAGGACCTTCTCGATCGTCGTCTCGGCGTTGTAAGCGACGATGAAAATGAGCAGGCGCTTGCCGGCGAGATCGGTTCGATCAGGCAGGGTGGGGTCGCATGCGGCGCGGCGCATGGCTGCTTTGAAGCTAGAATTGCGCCAGTCGGAGGGACCTAGGGGAGATGAATGCGCGGGAGTTTACGCTGCCAGAGCACGAAAGTGCCGAACTCCCGGCGCGGGACGAAATCTCTCTGCACGACCGCGTTGGGCGCATTGGAACCGTAATCCATGGAGCGGTTTGGTTCGCTCCAGGGATCCCAGGCGCGGTTCAAGAGGAGCCAATCGGCGCTTTCGACATCAGCCGCCAGGCGCGAACCGGGACCGTTGGCCGAGAGCGGGTTCATCTCCAGAAAGTAGGTCGCCGGCGTCAGCTTGGGCATCAAATGATAGAAGTAAGTGTCGTTGTAGTTGGTGCGTCGGAGATCGGCCGGTCCCACGAAAAGCCTTTCGCCGGGCGCGGAAAGGGCGTCCAGATTTTTCAGCACGAGCGAGACCGTGGCGGCCGCTTTGAATGAGTTGAATGGAAAGGAGCGATCACCCTGGCCGACAAATGTGGCCTCGGCGTCGGAATGCATTGCACTCGCGAACGCCGTTCTGACCATTCCGGTGAGTTCCGGCGAGAGCGCCTGAAGCACCGCCACCACTGTGACGCTGGCGAATAACGCTTCGCGTTTCCCCGGAACGATTTTGCAAAGACGGGAGCCAAGCAAGAGGAGCGACAGGGGCAGTATTCCGAACGAAATGAAAACGACGAAAAGCAGATGAAGCGAGTCGAGGCGGTTGGCGGCCTGATGGGTGAGTCCGAGGCCAAAGAGCGCCACGGCCAGGAGCAGTCGCCCGCGGCCATCGTCTGGCCGCGATCGCATGGCCACGATCCCGGCGGCAATGTTGACAATGGATGCGAGCAAGTGGGCAGCGAACAAAGTGATGAGGCAAGTTCCGGCGAGCACGAGCGGAAGATGGCGGGCAGGGCCGGCATGCAAGACCGGGATTAGGAACAGATTGTCCACCATCGGGCGCCAGCCGGTGAAAAGACCCAGGGCCGCGAGCAGAAGAAGTGCGAGACCGGCTCCGCCAAAATACGTGCGTCGGCCCCGCCAGGTCATTCCAGGAAGCAGCGGCAACGCTGCCAGAATCATGGCCGGACCGATATCGGCGCGAAAGAGGAGCGCGCAACCGGCCAGCAACCCCCCAAGAAAGCAACGCGCGCTGGAATCAGCTCGGCTGGCTAGCCAGAGCGACCAAAGCGCGCAAGCCATGGCGCCGAACCAGGCGTAGGCGGGGAGATTCGTGCCGAGAAGCAGGCATCCGGTGAGCGCGAGGCACCCCAGGGCGATGGTATTTCCCCAACGGCGGGTGATCGCGAAGACGGCGAGCAGAATTAGCAATCGATAGAGCAATCCGACCGCTCGCTCGACGAAGATATTCGTCCCCAGCACCGAAAAAGTGGCCGCCAATAGCGCCGGATTTGCCGGACCGTAGAAGGTCTCGAAATCTCGGTAGGGGAGCTTGCCGTGGAGCAACATTTCGGGGTAAACGAGAATCATTCCCTCATCCATTGGGCTGCCCGCGCCCTCGAAGGCCGGCCAGAACCCAGCCAGCAGGACGAGCATGACCAAGGCGGCGAGCATGAGCGCGTTCCGCCCCTTATTCGATCTCCGGGGAGGGACGGGAGCAGGTGCAATCGTGCCATGCGACGCCGAGAGGGCGAGAGGGGGGAGATCCAGACAGTCTTGGCTTATCATGGTCGTGGGATTTCAGGCCGCCCAGGTCGTCTGAGGAATCGCGGAAATCCTGACCTTGGACACGTCTCAGCATCAGCGTGATCCATGCCAGTGGCCGGCTCCCATCCATGGCACGAGGAAAAGCCGGTGGTGGCGGGGCGAGCCTTTCTCGCCCCGAGTTGTGATTTGGCCGGGCTATTGGCCGTTCGGGCCGGCCTGAGCTTTGAGGCCCAGCACCGCGTCGGCTGTCGCGAGCATGGCCGCGTCGTCGTTCTCGCCCAACCCGCGGAGAAAATGCCGCGTCTTGCGGAGCGCTCGCCTAACGAAAAGATCCGCCGCGATGTGATCGCTGGCGTCGCGGCCATTGCGGCCGGTCGCGCTTAGCTCCGCATCCCAGCGGCTCAGGACGCAGGTGGCGGCGAACATTTCCATCGCGGCATTGGCGATGCGTTCCTGCACCAATTGCATGTCCATGACCGGCTCACGATAGGTGATGAGCGCCTTGTTGACCGCGAAGTTGAAACGCCAGACGAGGCGCGCCAGCTGGCCGGCATAGGATTTGAGCCGCGCGTTGCGTATCGGCACCTCGGGTACCTTGACAGCTGCGCTGAGCCGCTTCAGGCCGGCGCCCCACGCAGCTTTCGCTCCGTCCTGGCGCCACGGCTTGAGCATCGTGTCGTAGATTTCCTTGAACTCCATGCCCGGGCCGCGCATTCCAACCAGCGCGATAAACGAAGTGAGAACTTCGTTGCTCCCTTCACCGATCTGATTGATGCGCGCGTCGCGCAGCATCCGGCCCAGGGGAGAGTCGTCGAAATAAGCGGAGCCGCCGTGAATCTGGAAGCAGTCATTGACCGCATCCCACAAACGCTCGGTCGTGAAAACCTTCAGCATCGCCGTCTCGAGCATGTAATCTTCGAGCCCGCGATCAATCAGCGACGCCGTCACCTGCGTCATCGCTTCCATCGCGTAAACGTCGGCCGCGGTCCGCGCGATTTTTTTCTTTACCAGATCAAAATTGGCCAGCGTTTTGTTGAACTGCTTTCTCTTGTTCGCGTGCGCAATTGACATTCGCAGGCAGGTCTTGGCCGCGCCCGTGCAGCAGGCGCCAAAGGTGGTGCGACCGAAATCGAGCACGGTGAGCGCGACGCGCAGGCCTTTGCCTAACGGGCCCAGAATATTTTCTTTCGGCACCCGCACATTGTTGAGACGGAAACGTCCCGTGGCCGTGCCGCGAATTCCGAGCTTCGGCATGCGCGGCTCGATCATTTCGAAGCCTTCCATGTCCGGGGTGACGAGAAATGCGGTGACGGCGGTCTTGCCTTCCTTGCCCGGCACCGGTGTGCGCGCCATGACGGTGAGGACCTGCGCAATGGAGGCGTTCGTGATGTAGCGCTTTTCGCCGTTGAGAATGTAGGCCGAGCCGTCGTCGGTTGGCGTCGCCTTGGTTTGGACGTTGGCGGCGTCGGAGCCGGCTTCCGCTTCGGTCAGGGCGAAGGCCGCAAGCTGCTCGCCGTTCATCAACTTCGGCAGCCATTTTTCCTTTTGCTCTTTCGTTCCAAAAAGCAGAAGCGCACGAATCCCGATCGAGTGATGCGCATTGGTGAAAACCGCCGTCGAGGCGCAGCGCGCCCCGATTTCCTCCAGCACCTTGCAATACTGCATTTGCGAAAAGCCGCGGCCGCCGACTTCCTTCGGCGCGGTCATGCCGAGAACGCCGACCCGCCCGAGGCCGTCGATCACATGACGTGGAATGTCCGCCTGCCGGTCGATTTCCTCAGGATCGAGATGTTCGTCGAGAAAGTGCCGTAATTCCGTGACCGCGCGCTCGACTTCCGCCTGCTGGGCATCGCTTAGTCGCGGATAGGGCATGGCCCAATCGGCCACAAAGTCTCCCAGGAAAAGTCCTTTGGCGAAGCCAAGTTCCTGTTTGCCGGTAAAGAGAAGCTCTTCCGCCTGTTGAATTTCTTTCTGCCGCTGAATTTCCGTTTCGGTGAGTGCCATAAAGTGAGAAAAAGTGAACCGCAGGCGAAGGGCCAGCGAGCGGCAGACTTTAGCTCAGGACGGCGGATTGTCCACCCGTGGGACGGTTAAGCAGGGAGCCCGCGTCAGCTCGGCTGCGCATGCGAAAGGCTGGCCGATCCTACCTTAGCTGCCGGACAAAATTGTTGTAGTCCTCGTGGCTGCCGATCCAGAACCAAACCGCAAGATCGCCGTGGCGACGCGCCAGAGCGCGATAATGGCTTCCTATCCGAACCGACCAGACATCCCGAACGAGCGGCTTGAAATGGAGCCCTGGATGAAAGGGATCGCCCTTCCAGACGCGAAATTTCTCGCGTGCGGTGCTTGAACGTCCGTCGGCAGTTTATCGAATTGATCCCAAAAACGCGCTTGGGTCCGAGACTTCACGGCATGTCGCGCAGTCGATCCGCCTGGATATCCTGACCCACTTCGCGTAAGATGGCGTCGAGTTTGCCGGCGGCGATGTCGCGCTTCATCTGCTCATCCCACTCATCGTCGGCCCAGCCGTGAAACCAGGCCGCCAGTTCAGCCCGCTCCTCAAAGGAGAGCTGTTCAATCGCACTCTTGATCTCGGCCAGGCTCATGGTTGGCCAGATTCTAATTTCTGTGGGCGGACGTCGCAATCTCCGGGTTCCGCTACAACATGGCGCCGGCGCACGAGGCCGGCCTTCACGCGGCAACCCGCATCACGATCTCCAGGGCGGTCTTTCTCGTTCGAAAAGCGTTTCGACATCTTCCTTGGTTGTTGGTAGTTTAGTCGCCGTGCCGCAAGACGCAGATTCCGCGCTTTTGGAAGCCGTGCACGCCCTTCCGGCGGAAGCACAGCGGGCGGTCCTCAGTTACGCTCGCTTTCTACGCGAAGAGGAAGAACGGAGCCGGGTGCGCGAGGATGGAGCCGGCTGGGATAAACGCTTTCAAGATCCAGAGCGAATGGCGCGCTTCGCCAGTTGGGCGGAGAAATCTCTTCAGGACAACGAGCGACTGAAACCACTCGACGAATCCACTCTGTGAGGTCCCGAGGGACGAAAGAGCTCTGGGCCCTCTATCACGCGCTTTCGATCGATGCCCGCAGTCAGGCACGCAAAGCCTTTCTGCTCTTCGCCGAAACCCCGATCATCCCAGCCTTCGCTTCAAAAAACTGCATGGCGCGCATCCGTATTGGTCGGTCCGGTTCGGCAGCGGCTACCGCGCAGCCTGTCGGCGCGATAGTGTTAAGGCCGACTGGATTTGGATCGGAAAGCACCAGGATTTCGACAATATGTTCTAGGCAGACAGATTCGCGGATCGTCTCCCAGATTGCACGATTCACGAGCTGACCCCTCTTCACTCGCGCGCTCGGCGTGCTGCGGGGCAAATCGGGATCGGCGCTTGGTTCGCCCAGCTTCGCGAATCGTCTGCCAGATTGGACGATTCAAGAGGCTGAACATGGCCGACAGGCCAACCACAGATTTGTCACGCCCGAATTCCCTCGCTCTACTGCAGCGTATCGAGCTTGTCCATGTTCGCCGCATCCCCAAATGAAACATGTTCGATCCAAAAGTCATGCCACTGGCCGACATTGAGCCGATCACAGCCTGTCTTGAATCGCTCTCGTAGTTCATCGGCGTTCGAGACGCCGACTGCGGCTTTCAATTTGTCAAAATGCGTATGTTGGGTTCCGCGAATAAACAACGGAAAGCGACTACTCCACCCGGCATAAATGAGCGTTCTTGGGTACCAGCGTGAGCCCGATATAGCAGCGGCAATAAATATCAGTAGTTCTGCCTGCATAACTTCTCGGAATGCAATATCGGAGCGCGTGGCCCTTTCTTTAAGTAAATCTGCAATCAGATCCATTCGCCTCAGCTGCAGACGCTTTTTGCGGCCTTCCAGCGTTCGCGAATACGCATAAAACACATCGAAACCTTCAAAGTCCCGGCCGCGTTCAAGTTCTGATGATGGGAGCATATAATGCGTGGCGAACACCGATTGGATTACAGAGAAAAAATTGAGACGCACGAGAGCTGCAATCACATAAACGAAAGTTTCATAGACAAAAACAACGTGCGCATCGAACCACCCTTCGCTCCAACTGGTTAGCTCGGCTGGCCGATATTTTAGCGCGAGGAGTCGTTCCAGAAATGTATTAACCGTTTCCCCAAATGATATCTCGTTCGCTATTTGCCCTTCCAGAAGGGATCCAATCAATGAACTGATCTCGCATTGGCAATAGCGCTCGCAGCGTAACTAAGACAGGCTCATCGATGTGTTCGACTTCAGGCCGTTCCCGAACCCTAAGAGCATCCGCATAGCCAAAAGCTGCGTCGAGGAAATCCTGACGACAAAGTGCGACGCTCGGCTTGTTGTTGAGAATCGCTTCTTTTAGCGTCGCAAATTTTCCGAGGGTCGGAAGTGCTTCCCGCTGCTCATTTTCAGACAAATACGAAGGTGGTTTGCCAAGCGCCGGCTTCGCATGCAAGGGCTTTCCATATAATGCTCGGAGTAATTGTTCCCAATTGTCGTTAACCTTCTCAGGCGTGCTAAAATCAATCCATTTTCGCGGATGAAAAAACGCTGGGAGGTAGGGCTCTCCCTCAGCGTTCCATTCGCAAACCAAAGGAATAAATTTCTTCTGATCTACTTTATCGTAGACTTCCTTCGACATGATTTGAGATTCAGTGCCAACTCCCGCCTTACGCGCATCTGCTTTTGCGGTGTATTGCTGATCTGAGAAAATGAGAACGTGAGTGACCGAATCGTCGGTCACCATTTTCTCCATGAACGCGTACTTGTCCTGTCCCTCAGACAAATCCCACTGATCTAGGATGGTGTCGACACCGTCATCGCGTAAGCGCTCAGCGTAGGAGCGTATCAGGTCACAATGTGCCGACGATGTCCAACTGTAGGAGATAAATACTTTTGGAGAGGGGGTGAGCGACTGCACGCTAACCTCTAAGACTATGGCGGCGCGCTGCCGCTTAACTACACCCCTGGCTCGTGCCGCACTCGGTGCAGACCCCGCAGGCGCCGGCGCGGATGACTTTGTTGCTCCCGCAATGCGAGCAGGTGATGTCCATGAACATCGTGCCGAGCGCTTCGGTGACGCGCTCGGCGTGGGTGCGGCCGTTGGCCGGCTGGATGGGCTGCCCTCGTTAGGCGCTTGCTGCGTGATGACGTCGATCAGTTCCTTTTCGCCGGTGCGCGGAGAGATCGGAGACCGGGCGGTTGACCGCCTTCTTCTCCATGTCGGCGATCTCCTTCAGCGGCAGCTCGGGATGGCGCGCGGTTGGGCGAGGTCGCTTCCTTGTAGCCTTTGATGAACTGGCAGCCGAGCCAGCGGAAGACGTAATCGGTGATGCTGCTGGCGTTGCGGATGTCGGGATTTTTCGTGAACCCGCTCGGCTCGAAGCGCTGGTAGGCGAATTTCTTCACCAGGCTCTCGAGCGGCACGCCGTATTGCAGCGCCATCGAGGTGAGGGTGCGCGACGGTGTCCATCAGGCCGCCGATCGTGCTGCCTTCCTTCGACATCTGGATGAAGAGCTCGCCCGGCTGGCCGTCCTCGTAGAGGCCGACGGTGATGTAGCCTTCGTGCCCGGCGATCTCGAACTTGTGCGTCAACGACATGCGCGTGTCGGACATGCGATGGCGGATCGGCTGATCGACCTGGCCGCGCAGTTGCGTCGATTTCCTTGTCGAGTTCGACGATGCGTGCTTCGAGCTGCTCGCGATCGGTCGCAGCGCGCGGCCTCGATCCGGCGCCGCCCATGTCTTTGGTCTTGCGCGTGTTCAACGGCGCGGAGCGCTTCGAGCCGTCGCGGTAAATCGCGATCGCCTTCAGCCCGAGCCGCCAGCCTTCGATGTAGGTGTTCATGATTTCCTCGACCGTGGCCGTCTTCCGGCATGTTGACGGTCTTGGAAATCGCGCCGCTCAGGAACGGCTGCGCCGCCGCCATCATCCGCAGGTGGCCCATGTAGTGTAACGACTGCGCTTGCCTTTGTACGGCTTGAAGGCGCAATCGAAAACCGGCAGATGCTCGGGCTTCAGGCCGCTGACGGAATCGATGCTCGACCGCGTCTGGCTCGTCACGGTCACGTCTTCGATCGTGTCGAACTGCATCGATGTGCGCGATGATGCGCTCGATCTCCTCCGCGTTGTAACCGAGCTTCTCGAGCGCGGGCGGCACGGTCTGGTTGACGATCTTCAACATGCCGCCGCCGGCGAGCAGCTTGTATTTCACGAGCGCGATGTCGGGCTCGATGCCCGGTCGTGTCGCAATCCATCAGGAAGCCGATCGTGCCGGTCGGCGCGAGGACGGTGACCTGCGCGTTGCGATAACCGTGCTTCTGTGCCGAGCTCGAGCGGCGCGGTCCCAGACTTTGGCGGCTTCCTCTTTCAGATAGCCGAACTCTTCGCTCGGCTGGATGTCGCGCGACCGCGCACGCGATGCTGCTCGATGACTTCGAGCATGGACGCGACGTTGTCTTTCGCGACCGGCTTCGGCACGCCGCTGGCGCGGGCGTCGCGGTAGCCGGGGAACGGCCCCATCGCCTGCGCCATGCGCGCGCTTTGCGCGTAGGCGTGGCCGGTCATGATCGCGGTGATGGCGCCGGCAAGCGCGCGGCCTTCGTCGCTGTCGTAGCCGTAGCCGTAGCTCATGATGAGCGAGCCGAGATTGGCGTAGCCCAGGCCGAGCGTGCGGAAGATGTGGCGAGTTCTCGGCGATCTCCTTGATCGGATAACTGGCGTTATCGACGATGATTTCCTGCGCGGTGATGAAGACGCGCACCGCCGCCTTGAAACGCTCGACATCGAATGCGCCGTCCTCGCGTCTTGAACTTCATCAGGTTCAGCGAGGCGAGATTGCAGGCGGTGTTGTCGAGGAAGAGATATTCGCTAGCACGGATTGGTGGAATTCTGCCGGCCGGTGCCTTTGCAGGTGTGCCACTTGTGGATGGTGGTATCGAACTGCATCCCGGGATCGCCGCAGACGTGCGTGCCCTCGGCGATTTTCCGCAGCAGCGTGCGCGCTTCCTTGCTTCTCGCACGGCTTGCCGTCGCGCACCCGGCGCGTCCACCATTCGCGGTCCTCGATCGCCGCGTTCATGAACTCGTCGCTCACGCGCACGCTCAGGTTTTCGTTCTGGTACATGACCGAGCCGTAGGCGTCGCCGTTGTAGCTGCCGTCGTAGCCCTGCTCGATCAGCGCCCACGCTTTGCGTCTCTTCGTTCTGCTTCGCGTCGATGAATTCCTCGATGTCGGGATGCCAGTCCTTGAGCGTGTTCATCTTCGCCGCGCGGCGCGTTTTGCCGCCGCTTTTCACGACGTTCGCGACCTGGTCGTAGACTTTAGAAACGAAAGCGGGCCGCTCGGCTTGCCGCCGCCGCTGAGTTTCTCGCGCGTGCTGCGCAGGCTGGAAAGATCGGTTCCGGTGCCGCTGCCGTATTTGAAAAGCATCGCCTCGCTCATGGCCAGGCGCATGATGTCCTCCATCGTGTCCTCGACCGATTGGATGAAGCAGGCGCTGCCCTGCGGATATTCGTATTGCGTCGCCGCGCGCTCGGCCTCGCTTCGGTCTCGCGATTGTAGAAATAATTGCCCGACGCCGCGTCTTTGCCGATCGCCGTATTGATGATAGAGCCCGACGTTGAACCAGACCGGGCTGTTGAACGCGCCGTATTGATTGACGCAGAGCCAGGTCAGTTCGTTGTAGAAAATTTCCGCGCTCTTCGCGTCGGCGAAATAACCGTCCGTGATGCCGCAATCGGTGATCGTGCGCGTGACGCGATGAATCAGTTGCCGGACGGACGTCTCGCGGCCGCCCTTGTGCGGATCGGTTCCGTTGGCGATGTCGCCGTAAAAATATTTCGACGACCGCGATTTTGGTCGCGAGCGGCGCTCCAGCTTTTCGGGACTTCGATGTTCTCCTGCTTGAAGATCACCTTGCCGCTGTCGTCGGTGATTTCGGCCGTCCGGCGTTCCCATTCCATCTGCGCAAACGGCGCGACCGCCGGGTCGCTAAAAACCCGTTCGAAACGCAAGCCGCGACTCTTTTTGCGGGCAGTTTTGACGGCGGCGGGAGAGGGATTTGCGGTTTTTGGCGAGGGTGGAAGGTTGCAGGCCGGGTTTGAGTTGGATCATGACGGTTCAGGCGATCGGGTTGAGGATAAAGTGCGAATTTTGGTGAAAATCTCGGTGCACGACCCGCTAATAACTTGTGAATTGTAGCCAACAACAAGATAATGGGGACCGTTCCGACGTATCCACAACATGCGGTGGAAATCGGGTGACAGGCAAGCCCAAATTTATCTTTTTTTTGCCATTGATTTTCAACGAGTTACCGACGGAATGGTCTTCTCAGGGCGGCATGCAAAAGACACGAAATGCGCGGAAAAATCCCTCGCTTTTCGCGCGAATCCTCTGCACCGGAGGAACGCGCGACGGCGCGTCCAAGAGATTTTTTGGGAGCGCCCGCGCCTCGCGTGCTGGCGATGGCGCCCTCGCCATCGCGAACTTTTCCTCTCTCGATCTTCTAGTATCTTCCGCACTGGTCGAAAAGTCCGTTGCGGCGAGGCGCCGCAATCAGCACGCGAGGGGCGCGCGCTCCCCAGAGCTGCGCCTGTTCCCATCCGCGGCATCACGTTCCGCCGACCCGCTGAGGTGGATTTGTCTCCAAACTATGGATTGCGTTTCGGGCACTGGCTCATTAGCTGCTTGCCGGATACGATTGCGCGCCACCCTGTCGAACAGAGTTTCCCGCAAAGCGAAAATCTTGATCGGTTAGGCGGTTTACTCGTTGGATCGAGGATTGAATGACTACGCCACAGGAACACGTCCGTTCTCTCGTCACGATTTGCGACTACACGAACACCGGGATTTATCTTTTCGACAGCGCCGCGGTCAGGGGAATTCCCGAAACCCTGCCGGCCAGCGGAGGGGTCTTTTGCACGACCGGTCCGATCAATCTCACCCCGGGCCGCTGCCACATTAATATCGCCCTTTTTCGCGGCACGGCGATGGCGGACCACATCGAGCAGGCCACATCGTTCGATGTCGAGGCCGATGAATTTTACCGGAGCGGACGCGTGCCCTCGCGCGCGTGGGGGCTTTGCCTGCTCCGGCATCAGTGGTCGTTCGAAGAGGGTGCGCCGTGAAGGAAATCATCCCGAGCGCAGAAGTCCGTTTTCATCCGCTCTCGTTTCAGGATGAGGCGGGGCGGCTTTTTCACTGGCGCGGTGATCTCTATCACGGCATCAGCGCGGGGCCGGCCCCGTTCCTCGTGCGACTGCTCGAGGGAGAGGCGGGCGAAAAACTCATCGCGGAGGGGTTGCTCATCGAGACAGAAATTGTGCCTTTCGCGCTGGAGGGATTCGACCTCGTGCTCCGGCACCGCTTGCTCCCTTTTGCGTCCTATCCCTTCGAATGGTGCACGGCGATGTTTAAAGCCGCCTGCCTCAACATTATCAATCTCGCGATCGGTCTGGCCCGTCACGACATGATGCTGAAAGACGCGCATCCCTGGAACGTCCTCTTTGACGGTTGCCGGCCCGTCTGGATCGACCTCACCTCCATCATTCCGGCCAATGACAGCCGCATCTGGCCGGCGGAGGCCGAGTTTTATGACAACTGTGTGCACCCTCTCGTGCTCATGGCGCAAGGCCGGGAAAAACTCGCCCGAGCCATCATCGCGGAGAGCGAAGTTGTCCATCGCGCCAATCTCGAGTTGCTCGGTGGGTCGCGCTCGCTCCTGATTGACCTCACGACGGCCTTGTCCAGTCACGTGCCGGATGAGAAACGCAAGGCCGGACGCAAGACCCTGCGACCGCTCCGCTCGGTCGTGAGCCGGAAGCGTGGTCCTGCGCCGGCTATCCCGCTCCTGCAGCGGCTCGAACGGATTAAGTTGGAGGTCGAAACCATCGAAGTGCCATTCGGAGAAGCGCAGGCGTCGCCTCACACTTTCGAGCCTGACGAAAAGTGGAATGACAGGCAGCGCAGCGTGCAACATATCCTCCGTCAGACAATGCCGCGTACCGTGCTCGACATCGCGAGCGGCACAGGCTGGTACAGCGAACTGGCCGCGCATTTCAGCGAAGATGTCGTCGCCTTTGACACCGATCCGGCCGCGGTCGGCCAGCTTTTTGCCAGCACCCGGGCCCGTCAACTTTCCATTCTCCCGTTGCTGATGGATTTCACCCGCCCCACTTCGGCGCGCGGTCTGGCCAATCATTCGCACCTCGCGGCGACGGAACGTTTCCCCTGCGAGATGGTCCTGATGCTCGGGTTCCTGCACGACCTGGTCTTTCGTTATCGGCGTCTCGGGCTGAACGAGATTTGCGACGGGCTCGCGCTCTTTTCCAAACGCTGGCTCGTTGTCGAATTCATCCCCGGCGACGACCCGGAGGTCGGTTTGCTCTGGTCGGAATGGTTTGCGAGTTACACGCTGGACAACTTTAAACACGCGCTCGGCCGGCATTTCTCCCGAATCGAAGTCCTGCCTTCGCATCCCGATTCACGGGTGTTGCTTTTCTGCGAACGGTGAAGCGGCCACGCCTTCGAAAAAGCTTCTCAAATCCACCGCAAAAGCGTTGTTGCCGCGCGTCATTCTGGATCGTCTCCGGCGGTCGCACTAAGCGCGATCGGCTCGGTGGGGCGAGTTGCGCCGGATCGCGCGCGGCTTCGTCCTCTTGAAATTCCCGATGATTTTGGGCATGCCCACCGCTCCGCCTCTGTACGAAACTTGCTGCCTCTCCCGGTTGCTTGAATCCCTCCCTCATAAAGCGAGGCGCCGGTGGAACGGTCAGATTCGCGTCCCTAACAATACTGTTCTTTGCCAGCGTTGAGCGAGTGGCGGCGCAGGTTGCCCTGCGCGTCCCGACTCCGGCTCCGACAGCCAGCCCGGTGGCCGCGGGCTATCGCTCTCCTTCAGAGCTAAAGAAGCTGCCGATCGAACAGCTGGTGGACGTCGAAATCACGTCCGCCTCGCGTCGGGCCGAACCGCTCTCGCTCGCCTCCAGCGCGATCGATGTGATTACGTCCGACGATATTCGCCGGGCCGGAGTCACCAATTTGCCGGATGCGTTGCGTCTCGGGACCGAGGTGCAGGTCGCTCAGGTTGATGGACACACCTGGGGCATCACGACGCGCGGCTTCAACATTTCGACGGCGAACAAGCTGCAGGTGCTGCTCGATGGCCGTTCGCTTTATTCGCCGCTCTTTTCAGGCGTGTTCTGGGATAAGCAGATGACGTTTCTCCCGGATCTGGAGCAGATCGAAATCATTCGCGGACCCGGCGCCACCCTTTGGGGCGCCAATGCGGTCAATGGCGTGATCAACATTCGCAGCAAGAGCGCGGCGGAAACGCAGGGGTTGATGATTTACGGGGGAGGAGGTGACGAGGAAACCGGCTTTGGTGGGATTCGCTACGGGGGTGCGATCGGGGCCGACACTTCCTACCGCGTCTACGTCATGCATGAAAGCCGCGACGCCCTGACGCTAACCGGAGGAGGGGACGCGCAGGACGATTATCACCTCACACAAGGCGGCTTCCGAGTCGATTCGAAGATTCATCCCGACGATACGGTGACTTTACAAGGCGACGTTTATGGCGGGAATTTCGGCCAGCTCAAGAGCGGCGACGTGGAGGTGGATGGCGAGAATATCATCGTCCGCTGGAGACGCGACCTTGGAAAGGATTCGACCCTTTCCCTCCAAGCCTACTTCGACCGGACGCACCGGCTCATTCCAAATACTTTTGAAGAGTACCGCGACACCTACGATCTCGAAATGCAGCACCAGTTGCGTTGCGGCGAACACGACATTGTCTACGGAGGAGATTACCGGCTCTCGCGCGACGACATCGGCAACCTCGGACCCACGCTCGCTTTTTTGCCGGCGCATGATACCCAGCATCTGCTCAGCGCCTATGCGCAGGACGAGTGGCATATCGTGCCGGAGTTTTCGGTTACGGCCGGTTCGAAATTGGAGGTACAACACTTTCAGCGGTTTCGAAATTCAGCCGACGGTCCGCTTCACTTGGTTGCCGCGCGAAGGACAGACGGCCTGGGGCGCGGTCTCGCGCGCGGTCCGCACGCCGACCCGGATCGATCAGGACTTGGTGGCGCCGAATCCATCCACAGGTTTACCGGCGATCCTGGCCGGAACGAGCGACTTTAGCTCAGAAGAACTGGTGGCCTACGAGCTGGGTTACCGGATCAAGCCCGTCGAGCAACTCTCCTTGGATCTCGCGCTCTATTACAATGACTACGACAATCTGCGCAGCTTTGAGACCCAGCCTGACGGGACCACCCTGATCGAGAACCTGGGCCAGGCCCGGTCCTACGGCGGGTCACTCGCAGCCAAATGGCGGGTGGCGGATTGGTGGCAACTGGACGGCAGCGTTTCCCTGCTCCAACTCGCCTACACGACCCAAGCCGGAAGCAACGATCACAGCGGTGGCAGCGGCGATGCGAACGATCCGAACGCCAGTCTGATCGCGCATTCCGCGATCGATCTGCCGCACGATGTGCAGTTCGACTCCTATCTGCGCTTCGTGGACGAGCTGCCCAACCCCTCCACCCCTTCCTATCTCGAGCTCGATCTGCGCCTCGGCTGGTCGCCCTTCCGGAATTTCGAAATCGCGCTCGTCGGGCGCAATCTCTTGCACGACTCGCATCCGGAATACTCCGGAACCATCACGCGCGAAGTGCCACGCAGCGTTTACGGGACTTTCCGATGGACCTTCTGAGACGTGTTCGAATCGCGCTCGCGGCCGGGCTCGCGCTCGCCCTCACACCGCTCCAGGCGGCGCCCGCTTCGCCTAACGAGTATGCGCTGAAAGCCGTTTTTCTCTATAATTTTTGTCGCTTCATCGACTGGCCCCAGGCCGCCTTCAATTCGCGCGACGAGCCGCTCATTATCGGCATTATCGGAAACGATCCTTTCGGCCCGCTCCTTGCTGAGGCAGTGGCTGGGGAAAATTACCACGGCCGGCCAATTCAGATCGAACATTACCGCAGATCCCGCGAGATCCGGCATTGCCATCTGCTTTTTGTTGGCCAGTCCAAGATGGATCAACTCGACCAGATTATCGCCGCGGTCGCGGGCAAGAATGTCGTGACCATTGGCGAGACGGAAGCATTTCTCGATCGCGGTGGCATGATCGCGCTCAGTGCCGAGCGAAACCGGGTGCGGCTGCGAATCAATTCCTCGGCGCTGCGGAACGCGCGGCTGAACGTGAGCTCAAAACTTCTCCAAGTCGCCGACATCCGATCCTGATATGGCCGCTTTCCTTCGCGATACGCCGATCAAGCGCAAGCTCATGCTCGTCATCCTGCTCACGAGCGGCTTCGCCCTCCTCCTCATGGGCAGCGCCCTCATCACCTACGAACTGGTCACTTTTCGTCGCTCGTTGGCGGTGAACATGGGCGTGCTGGCGAATATTATCAGCACCAATAGCACCGGCGCGATCGCCTTTCAGGATCCGAAAAGCGCCCAGGAAATTCTGGCCGCGCTCTCGGCCGAACATCAAGTGACCGAAGCCGCGATCTATGGCGCGGATGGAAAGATCTTCGCGCGTTTCCCGACGACACTGGAGGTGACGAAATTTCCAGGACGTCCCGGGAAGGACGGCTATCGTTTTGATCTCGCGCATCTGGCAATGTTCCAGCCCATCATGCAGGAAGATACGCGGCTCGGGACGATCTATTTGCGGGCGGATCTGGACGAAATGTATGCGCGCTTTGTCGTTTACGGGCTCTTGCTCGTGATTGTGGGGGCGGCGGCATCGTTAGGCGCGATCGGTCTCACCACCGCCCTGCAGCGGCGCTTCTCGGTTCCGATTCTCGAGCTCGCCCGCGTCGCCCGGGCGGTCTCAGAGTCCGCGGATTATTCCGTCCGCGCCGTCAAACATGGCGAGGATGAGATTGGGCATCTGACCGATTCTTTCAACCGCATGCTCATGCGCATCGGCGAGAGCAACGCCGCGCTCGCCGCCGGTGAAGAGCGGCTCCGCCTCGCGCTCGAAGGCTCGCGCACCGGGACGTGGGACTGGAACATCGAAACCGGGCTCATCAGCTGGGACGATTACATGTATCCGCTTTTTGGGCGGACGAAGGAAGAGTTCGATGGGACGATGGAATCGTTTCTCGAGATGGTTCATCCGGAGGATCGCGCCCCACTGGAGCGCGCCAACCACCAGGCGATCGAGGGGAAACGAACCATCGACGTCGACTTTCGCATCGTCGATCTCGACGGGAGGATCCGGCACATGGCGTCTCGCGGCCGGGTCTTTTACGACAGCGCCGGCCATGTGGTGCGAATGAGCGGGGTCAACATGGACATCACCGCGAGTAAACAGGACGAAGAAGAACTGAGCCGCGCCAAGGAAGCGGCGGAGGCGGCTAACAAATCCAAGGACAATTTTCTTGCCATCCTCAGTCACGAGCTGCGGACGCCTCTCACGCCAGTCCTCGCGACGGTCGCGATGCTCGAAGAGGATGAGAGCCTTCCCTCCCACGTCCAAGGCGAGCTGGAGATGATCCGGCGCAACATCGAAGTCGAAGCGCGCCTGATCGATGATTTGCTCGACGTCACCGGGATTATCCGGGGAAAACTCGAGCTGAACCGGCAGCCGGTGGATGTGCGCCCCTTGCTCGAACACGCCCTGCAAACTTACTGCGCCGGAGCGGCCGCGCGCAAGAAACTGCGGGTCTCCAGCCAGGTCATCGCGACCGAGACGCACGTTCTCGCGGATAGCTCGCGCATCACGCAGGTGTTTTGGAATTTGCTTCAGAACGCCTGCAAATTTACGCCCGAATCAGGCGAGATTTATGTGCGGGTTTATAATGAATTCGCCGGGTCGCGCAGCGCGGGACCGGAACATTTCGGCCCGGATCTGATTGTGGAAATCAGGGACACCGGCATCGGGATCAGCCCGGAAATCATGCCGCGCATTTTCAACGCTTTTGAACAAGGGGAGCGCTCCCGCACGCGCGTCTTTGGCGGTCTCGGGCTGGGGCTCGCGATCAGCCGCGCGATCGTCGAACTGCACGACGGCAGCATCGTTGCCATGAGCGCAGGACGGAACAAAGGGGCAAAATTTATCATTCGCCTGCAAACGATCGAATCGGCCGCGGTCGCGAACGACAAGCCATCGTTCGGAGGCGCGGCCGGCGGCGCGATTCCGGCGCGCTCGCTGCGCATTCTTCTGGTCGAAGATCATTCTGATACGGCGCAGCAATTGACGCGCTTGCTCAAACGCGCCGGCCACGAAGTGACCTGGGCGGGCAGCATCGGCCAGGCGCGCGCCTTGCTCGCCGAGACCGGGAACGACAGTGCGGAGCGCGGCTTCAATATCCTGATCAGCGACCTCGGGTTACCCGATGGGAGCGGCCACGAACTGATGCGCGACCTGGCGAGCCATCGTTCGATGCCGGGGATTGCGCTCAGTGGTTATGGGATGAAGGATGATATTCTGGATAGCATGGCGGCCGGTTTTTCGCGACACATCACCAAGCCGGTCGATTGGCAGGAACTAAAAATCGCCATCCAAAAAATCGCTGCCGAGCAGGATTCCTAGGAAGAGACCGGGGCCGCGCGCAGGAATGCGCTTTTTCGTTAGGCCGAGATAAGGAAACGGAATCGGGGCCTTGTTTGCCGGTCACGACTCTCTATCTTTTGGGAAACATCAACCAGAGGAGGAAATCATGAAGAAGTGGTTTTTCGACGCTGATTATCTGCAGGCCTGCAATTGCGACTACGGTTGCCCCTGTGAATTCTCCGCTCCGCCGAGCACAGGTTTCTGCGAAGGGATGGGCGCCTGGCGCATCGAACGAGGCGAGTTTGACGGCCTTGCACTCGATGGCACGGGGTCTGGGTTTCGCCGCCAAATGGCCAGGCGCAATTCACGAAGGTAACGGGACCGTGGTCCTTTTTGTGGATGAGAAAGCGTCGCCGGAACAGCGCGAAGCGCTCCTCGCCATTGGTTCCGGTCAAGCTGGCGGTCTTCCCTTCGAAATCCTGGCCACGACTTTCAGCACACTTCTGGAACCGCGTTTCGTTCCGTTCGACTTCCAACTGGACGGCTTGAAAAGCCACGTCCGTTTGGGCGATGAATTTCAGATCGCGCTCGAGCCAATCAAGAATCCGGTCACTGGTGAACCAGAGAAAGTGGCGGTCGATCATGAGGCGGGCTTCATCTTCCAAACGGCCGAATGCGCGTCGGCGCGCAAGGGCAAGGTCCATGTGAAAGACATGGAGTTCTCTTATCCAAATAAGGCTGGTTTCGTCGCGCGTATCCATTATCACAATTAGTTAGGCGGAGTGCACTCGCTCGCCGCAGTCCTAAAGCGCGATCGCCTCATCGTCGGCGTGGGCGTCCTTTTGATCGCCGCCCTCGCGTGGTGGTACACCGTCGCCGCCGCCCGGCAGATGGGCGGTCTCGCGATGCAGATGGACCGGCCCGATCCAAATGCGTGGTTGGCTGCTTCGTTGTTACCGCTGTTCGTCATGTGGATCGTCATGATGGTGGCGATGATGCTGCCGAGCGCGGCACCGATGATTCTGACGTTCGCGGCGGTCTCGCGCCATCGCCGCCAACACCGCCGCCCTTATGTGCCGGTGGCGGTTTTTGTGGCCGGGTACTTTATGATCTGGGGCGGGTTTAGCGTTGTGGCGACGGTGGCCCAATGGTTTCTGCATCGTGAGGCGCTGCTTTCGCCGATGATGGTCAGTTCGAGCGCAGTGCTTGGCGGAGCGCTCCTTTTGCTGGCCGGAATTTTTCAATTCACCCCACTGAAACGCAATTGCCTGACGCGTTGCCGAGCGCCGCTCGAATTCATCACGGCCCGCTGGCAGGAGGGGTGGGGCGGCGCCTTTGTCATGGGACTGGAGCACGGTCTGTTTTGCACCGGTTGCTGCTGGGCACTGATGGCACTGCTCTTTGTTCTCGGGGTCATGAATCTGCTCTGGATCGCTGTCCTGACGATTCTTATCGGGTTGGAGAAGATTCTGCCTCGTCGCGGCTACATCAGCCGGGGGGCGGGCATGTTGTTCGCGCTCTGGGGGCTCTGGATCCTTTTTCGATTGTAGCCGAGGGCGGTGGCCCCGGAGGCCACAGGAATCGCGCCGAATTTTTCGTTAGTCGTTAGGCAGGCGAATTCTCGATTGCAAATCCCTCGTGTACTTTCATACTAGCGGTCGCCGGGGAAGGGTGGCTGAGTCCGGTTTAAGGCACTCGACTCGAAATCGAGCGTGGGGTTAAACTCACCGTGGGTTCGAATCCCACCCCTTCCGGCGCTTCTTCATAAACGGCTGGGAATGTAGTAAAGTCCTGGAGATCAACGGGCGAAATTCCGCAATGGCACACCAGAGTGTTACACCTTCCCGACCGATTCCGATGCCGCGCCATACGCATTTGATGCGCCGAGGTTCCCAATATTACCTCAATGTTAAGGTGCCGATTGACCTGCGTCCGGTCCTGAAAAAGGAAATCATTCGGCAGTCACTGCGCACTTTCGATCCCGAAACCGCAGTCAAGCGCGTTCGCGTTGCGAGCCTAAAACAGCACGCCGTGTTTGCCGAACTCCGAGCGAAATTGTGCGCAACGGCGTCCGTAGGTCCTCGAAAGCTTCAACGGCTTACAGATGAAGAAGCATACAACCTCGTCGTGCAGTTTTTGATTCGAGAGGAGCGGCAAGCGGAAGAATGGTGGGAACATGAAGGTCGTACGTTGAACGAGACGGAGCTGCGATATGCGGTTGAGGAATTCAAGACCGACTCCGCAGTCTTTGCTCGTAGCGAAGAGCAGAACTGGCCAGACGAGTGCAGCAACGAACTTCAAGGATTTTTGACCGAGCGGAATCTCGTATGTCCCCATGGCAGCGCGAGCTATCGAAAGCTGCTGCCTCTATTCCGTCGGGCGAAGCTAGAAAGCATCCATCGAACTATCGAAGGAATCAATTCTGGAACGAGAAAACCAAGCGAGCCGATCTTCCGTGAAGTTTTTGCGCACACGGTGCCACCAGCATTCCGAGAAATCGTGACCCTCGACGAGATGCTGGAGCAATATGTTGAAAATCTAACCCGAGCAAAAAGGGCACGCGGCACTCTTCGAACTTACTCGGTGCCTATGAGGTTGCTTAGAGAATCGTTAGGCGGGAGCACCCCCGTTGCCTCGATTAGACAGGCTGATATTGAAAAGTTGTTTGAATTGCTTCGCCGAGCGCCCAGAAATGCGACCCAACGTTATCCCGGATTGACGTTAGTAGAAGCGGTCGTCCTAGCGGACAAGAGGAACGATGAGACCCGCCTAGGATCAAAGGTTCTGGCGAACTATTTCAACAATATTGCCGGGATTTTCAATTTCGCAGTGCGAAAGAAATTGATCGCCGAAAACCCCGCCAGCGATTGGTGGTTGCGCGAATCGTTCGAAATTAACGAACAGCCCGACAAGCCTCTGTTTACGATCTCAGAATTGAACCGTTTGTTCAGGGCTCCGCTTTACACGGGATGCAAGGATGATGAGCGAGGATACGCCAAATCGGGTTCGAATATAACGCGCCGCGGGCGCTTTTGGCTTCCGTTACTCGCGCTGTTTCATGGCCTCCGCAGTAACGAGGCTGCACAATTGCACACTGAGGACGTGAAGGAGGAGGGGGGTATTTTGTATTTCTACATTCGCCGATTGGGAGATGACGGCCAACAAAACGAGAAGTCTACTAAAACGGTGCAAAGCAAGCGTAAGGTGCCTGTCCATCCCGAAGTATTGCGGATGGGATTTGCCGATTATGTTCACGGCAGGCGCTGCGACATGAATCACCGTCGATTCTTCCCCGAATTGCCGCGAAGTGCCGGGGGGTATTTTAGTGATCCATTCGGGAAGTGGTTCGGAAGATTTGTCGAAAAAACTCTTGGGGAGCAGTGCAAGGCCACTTTCAACTCGTTTCGGCACCATTTCCGATCCGCTTTGTTTGATGCTGACGTATCCATTCCCGCTGTCGAAGCGCTGGGCGGCTGGGAGGTTGGACGAAGGAGTGCGGAAAAGAATTATTTAAGGCCAGGATTGACACGACCCCGGGATGACGTTGCAAAAGTTAAGTATCCGGGGCTCGCTCTCTCTCATCTTCACGTTCGCTAGATTGCAAGTAGTTGCACTTTTGGATTTAGGTCTTTGAGGTTACCGTTGCGCCGATTCGGCGTGCCCAATCCCTTCGCGTGTCTGCGGAACTTTGTACAGCTACTGCACGACCGTCAACGTAAGATCGTTGCCGGTGCCACCGCCGTAGCTGACTTGGAAATTGTTGCGACCTGAGGTGACGGTGGAACTATCGGGCAGATTGGCAAACGTGCCGCTGATCGGTGTGGATGCGGTGTTGCTTACCACCGTAAAGACTGTGCCGCTGGTAAGCTTTTTATTCGCGACCGTTAGCAGGCTAAACTGCGCCCCGCTCTCGATTGTGACTCCTTTGGCAATCACCTGATCGGCTCTCGCGTTGTTCGTGGTGAGCTTGCAAGTGTATGTGCTATCCGCTTTGAGGGTGAGCGTCTTCTTCATCGTCATCGTCAGCGGCTGGTTGGAAGCCACGCTCGGCGCGAGCACAGCCCCTGCGCCGCTGCCAGTGCCGATTGTCACTGCTCCTGAGATGATACCTTTTCCCCCCAAGCTCCCAGCCTTCACGTTCACTTTGCCGGTTCCAGTAGCCGATCCACTCCTGTTGTTGGCAATGAGCACTCCGGCGTTGATCGTTGTCCCGCCGTTCTGGGTGTTTGATCCAGAGAGAGTCAGCGTGCCAGTGCCAGCTTTGACGAACGTGCCCGTTCCTTGGATCGCGCCAGAGAAGGTCGTGTTCAGGTTGTTGTTACCAACGCTCAAAGTATGGACATCGAGTAAGACGATGCCGCTGCCCGCGAGCGATCCTATTGCAATCGTGCCTGTGGCGTTGGCTAAATCTAATGTTCCATTGCCGAATAATTGAAACTGGCCAAGGTCGAGCAGTGGATTGCCTTCAATAACAATGTTACCACCGAGACCGCCATTTGTGCCGGGATTGGCAGCAACAATGGTTTGATCGGAGCGGGGCAAGGCGAACAGATCAATCAAGCCGCCTTCCGCGTTGCTACCATTCCCACCATTGCCGGTAAATGTCGCAACGCCGTTTCCAGTGTTATATTCAGCGCCGTAACTATAGATCTGGCCGGCTTGGCAGCCCGCCACTGAGGCTCCGTTTGCGATGAAACTGCATCCGTCGCAAGTGCCTACGTCCATTTCCGCCCAACCGCCTTCGGCTCCAGGAACATTGGCGGGGTTTGCAATGAAGGTAGATGTTCCCAAATATCCGCCCGGCGGGAAGGCTTGTATGAGTGTGTGTCCAGCGGCTGCACCGGAAATTGCGCCAGGATTATTGATAAAAGTAGCGCTTTCGGCACTAGCGGAAAAAACTAGATTGGTAAAACCACCATAGATAGTCCCGCTTGCTGTTGAGCCGTTATTGATAAACGTAGCCTTACCAACGTTCGGTTCATCCCCGGAACCAAAGCCTACTTGAGTGAAGGCCCCGAACTCTCCACCAGTTGGGGTAGTGCCACCCTGATTCGTAATCACCACCCCATCTCCTATTGAGGCGCCATCCTGGATATAAATTCGAGCCGAATCACCAGTGCCGCCGTCGGCAGCAACAAAGTTCTGCACAGCTCCTGAATTGTTGACGATGCCCCCAGAATGAATGATGAGCATGGTGTTGCTCAAGGTCGCTCTAGCTAGCGTCATCGTGTAGGCATCAGCCCCGGCAGAGAACACAATGCCATTAACTTCATTAATCGCATCCTCTCCACCTGGCGTGTCGCCGAGGATTACGTTTGTCGTGTTTGAAACCCCGAAGGTGGCAATATCATCGGGTCCATACGGGACGGTTGCCGGCGTCCAGTTGACAGCGCTATCCCAATTGCTTGTGCTTGGGTTGGAATTCCATGTAGCGCTGCCAGCTTCAAGCGTCGCAGAACTGGCCGCTAACATCATACAAGCCGCTACTGTGACAACCCTAGCACCCCAGATTGGGTGTTTTCCAAACCCTTCAACCATAGAGGTCAGTTACTTTAAGTAGGAGTCGAGAAACGAAATAACGTCCTTTCCAACAGTTCGCGTTTGATCGGACGATTTGTGGTACCAACTGTCCCAATAATGGAAAGAATGCTCCTGTGCCGCTATACATGGTTAACAGCTGGTATGATCATCCTCCACCATATCAGCAGATGTTAGATATGATTTGTGCTTTGAAAGCGCAAGGCATAACAAATTTCGACACGTTGACAATTCCCGGCACAGAACAGTTCTCCATTTGTTTCGAAGATCTTTGATCTTGCGATTGATACACTTGAATGTAAACCTTGGCACACATTGCGCGGATCGCGCTGGTTGATTTTAAAGACTTTACGCAACGTGGGGCATTTTCCCACCCCTTCCGCCAATTATTCTTTCGCACCGCCCCCGGCGGATAGCAGCGGGGGCGCCGAGTTGCACTACGCTTCGTCGCGCAGCTTCAGGTCTTCCTGGTGCCGGGAGTCTTTGCTGGGCTCGAGCGCGTTCAGCCGGCGCAGGACCTCGGAGAGGAGGAGTTCGTTCTTCAGGTTGACTCGATAATCCAAATCGGCGCGAAGGCGATCTTTCTGTCCCTGGCGATTCTGCGACATCATGATGATGGGCGCCTGCAGTCCCGCGATCATCCCGAGGACAAGATTGAGCAGGACATAGGGGAAAGGATCGAAGGCGCCCGAATAAATCAACCAGCTGTTGAGGAGAATCCAGAGGAGCGAAAAGGCGATCGAGGCCCCGATGAATTTCCAGCTGCCGCCGAACTCCGCGATCAAATCCGCTGCTCGATCCGCCACCGTGAGATGCGCCGCCTCCTCCTCATTCGCGTTGCGCGAGACGCGGTGCCGCAGCAGATCATCAGTCCGCCGCAACCGATGCGTCAGCGCGGTCAAGATGCCGAGCGCGATGTCCGCGTTCTTGCGCAGGAAGGAGCGAAAATCGGCGCGGGCCAGCACGGCCAAGCGGCAATCTGCGCTCGCCGTAGCGTCAGCGGATCGAGCATTCCCATCGAGCAGCGACATCTCGCCGAAAAAATCTCCGTTACCCATTTCCGCGAGGGTCGTGTCGTGTCCGTCCGCGTCCTTCACACTGATGCGCACGGCGCCATTCTCGATCAGATACATGGCGTCGCCGGGTTCGCCGCGGTGAAACAAGGGCGTGCCCGCCGTAACCTCGCGCCTCGTGAGCAGGGCGCACAATTCGGCGGCGGCTTCATCATCGAGCGCGCGAAAGAGGGGGACTGATCGCAGGGCATCTATCTTCATGAAAGACGCCTCCGGGGGATCGCGGTGTTAATCATTTGCGGACTCTCTATCTATCAATCTGAAATTGCGAAGCGAGCCGAAAATCATGCCGGCAGCGTCGCGTCCCGCCCGCGATGTCAGAACGGGAAGCGGCCAAATGCACAGGCAGCAAAGCGCGCTCGCGTCCCCGTTTTTCTGCGAAATCATCCCGCCCTTTCTCCCAAGCCTGCGCATCAAGCAAACGGCCTAACGGATTGCTCCTGCCTAAAGATCGTGCAGCGCGCGCTGTGCTTTTTCCACGTTCGAAGGTCTCAGAATCATAAGCCCATGCTGCGACTTCGGGCTGGACGCCAGGTAGGCATACTCGATATTGATCCCGGCCTTGGCCAGGCGGTCGGCAATGGTCGCGAGCACACCCGGCTCGTTGTTGCTCTCAATCATCAAGACGTCATTCTCGAGCGCGAGCACGCCTCGTTCGCCGAGGATCATGAGCGCTTTGGTCGGGTCACTTACCACCATGCGGACGACCGCGTGATCAATCGTGTCCGACGTGGCCAGGGCATGGATGTTAATCTCCGCCGCGGCCAGCTCGGTGCAGACGCGTGAGAGCGCGCCGGGGCGATTGCCGAGGAAGACGGCGAGTTGAGTGGCGGTCTCGATTGACACTTGCGGATTCATAGGAGAAAGAATGCGCGTGTCCCGGAGTGCTGACAATCAAAACTAATCCAAGGCCAGGTCGATCGCGGCAGTGGTCGGCGTCGAAATAGGCATGCCAGATTAGAAATCGCCTCACCGCAAACAAGCTTCGGTAAAAAAAGCTCGACATTGAATTCGCGATTCGCACAAATGCGCATCAACTGACAAATGAATGACAGACGCGTTACCAAAAGACGTCATATTAGGGTGTTGGCAAAAAGAGGGGATGAGAGCTTCAATGTCTCAATTATCCGAACGTTTCGCTCGCGGGATGGATAATCTCCGCCGGGCGCCCTCATCGCCCCTGAAACAAATTGCCGCTTTGCATATGCATCGAAATAAGGCAGACTGTCCCCGAATTTCATTCCCTTGCATCGAAACTTTCCCGCACTCATCCCTCCGAAACGAACTCTCGAGATAATTATGGACAATCGTTTTAATAATAGCCATTATCGCGATTATTAGTAAATAGACGGTGCAGAAATAGTAACCAAGCTAGTCAAATTCAACAACTAAACGCCCAGAAAGAGAAGAATCCTTATGGTTTCATTTAATAAACAGGTCGCTCGCGCCCTATTTCCGAAGCTCAGCCTCGCCTTGCTCGCGCTGGCGGCCCAATTCGCCTTCATTTCCCACTCGGTTGCGGATCCGGGCGATCTTTTCGTGACCGACCTGGCCTCCGGTTCGGTCATCAAATATGCCCCGGATGGGTCGGCTTCGACTTTTGTCAGCGGACTGACCAGCCCGCAGGGCATTGTTTTTGATCAGGCCAAAAATCTTTATGTGGCGGATGCCGGTGACGGTTTAGCCGGCAATGGCACCATCTTTAAGTACACGCTTTCGGGAACCAAAACCACCTTTCGCAGCGGACTGAATAATCCGATCGGTCTAACCACCGATGGATCGGATATTCTTGTTTCGGAGAATGGTGCTGGTCGGGTTCTCCGACTGCCTCTCGACGGTATCAATCCACCGAGCATCCTGCAAATCATAGCCACTCCTATGGGTCTGAATTCGCATGCTCTTCACCAAATCGGCTTTTTCCGCTTCATAGCAAATGGACCGGTGGTCCGTGAAATCGCCCCTGGCAACGTCATCACGGATATTGATTTTTCTGCCGATCCGAGTCGAGGCGTGATTGTAAACGATACGGGCAACGTTTTTGTGAGTACCGAGGTGGGCACGGTCTCCGAAATCCCCGCCGCCGGTGGAGCGAGATTCCCGTTTGCCTCTGGTTTTACACAACCCACCGGAATGGACTTTCGGCCGGCGAAGTTTGGCGGCGACACCGATCGGGTGGGCTTTCTTTATGTAGCCGACACCTCTACGGGCGAGATCTCCCAAATCGCGGTCGACGGAACGAAGACTTCGTTCGTAACCGGAGCGGGAAATCCCAATTTCGTGGCTTTCGAAGTCATTGGACCGAGCCCCACTCCCACTCCCAGCCCGACTCCCACTCCCAGCCCCACGCCCACGCCCACGCCCACGCCGGCCGACAGCGCGTTGAATATCTCCACGCGAGTGGATGTTGAGACGGACGACAATGTTGGGATCGGTGGCTTCATCATCACGGGGACGGATCCTAAGCTGATCGTACTTCGCGCCATCGGACCTTCCCTTGCGAGCGGGAATGCGCCGGTCGCTGGAGACCCGATCGCTGGAGTGCTGGCAGATCCGTTCCTCGAGTTGCATGACTCGACGGGCGCGATGATCGCCTCCAACAATAACTGGAGGGCAAACAGCCCCGACGATCGGGCGACGCTGATTGCCAATGGGCTGGATCCCAAGAATCCTTTCGAGGCTGCCATCGTCAAGACCTTGGATCCGGGACTTTATACGGCCATCATCAAGGGCAATAACGGCGGAACCGGCGTGGGCCTGGTCGAGGCCTATGACTTGGATGACCCGACTGTGGCAGGCGAGCTGGGCAACATCAGCACCCGCGGCCTCGTCGGGACGGATCCGAACGTCCTGATTGGCGGCGTCATCGTTGGTCCGGCAGGTGGGACGGACGCTTCCGTCGTTGTACGAGCGATTGGCCCGTCCCTGGCGAACCCCCCCTCGTCAGTCCCAAATCCCCTGCTTGATCCCGTGCTGGAACTCCATAATGGCGACGGAGACCTCATCGCCAGGAATGACAACTGGGAGACGGATCCAGCGCCCGACAATTACTCGGCCCAGGTCATGGCGGCGGACCTCGCCCCGACTGACGATGCCGAGTCCGCCATCTTCGCCGATCTTATCGCCGGCCTTTACACGGCTATCGTGAGCGGAAAAGACGGCACGGCAGGTGTGGGGTTGGTCGAGGTCTACCATGTCCCGGCGCAACCGGTGAGCAGCCCAGGCAAGTAGAGAACTGCGGCATTCCAATAAGTTTGGTTCGAAGGGCCAGCGGCTGCATCAACAGCCGCTGGCCTCTTCTTTTCTTGCGCAGGAAGCGCTCCTTATCGAGGGATTAGTTCTGCGATGTTACGCTGAGCGATGAATTCAACCCAACTCATTCCCGTCGCCGCCATTCGGCGACAATTTCCCGCTCTCGGTCGCCGCCACGGCCGGCAGCCGGTCGCATATTTTGACGGGCCCGGCGGTACGCAGGTGCCATCCGTGGTCGTGGATGCGATGAGCAACTATCTGCTCCAGCACAACGCCAATACGCACTGGGCCTTCCCCACCAGCGTCGAAACCGACGCGATCATCTCAGGAGCGAGAAGCGCTCTGGCCGATTTTCTGAACGCTTCGCCTAACGAAATCGTCTTCGGCGCCAACATGACCACGCTGACCTTCCATCTCGCCCGCGCCCTGGGACGTGCTTACGGGAAGGGCGATGAGATTGTCGTTACCGAGTTGGACCATCACGCTAATGTCGCTCCCTGGCGCGCGCTGGAGAAAGAACGTGGCCTGAGGCTGCGCGTTGCCAGAATTATTCCGGAAACTGGGCAGCTCGATTGGGACGATTTTGGCAAACATCTGAACGGACGCACCAGGCTCGTCGCCATCGGTGCGGCCTCGAATGCCCTGGGCACCATCACTGATGTGCGGCGCGCCGCCGGGATGGCTCATGCGATCGGCGCGCAGATCTTTGTCGACGCCGTGCATTACGCGCCGCACGAACTGGTCGACGTGCGCGCGCTGGATTGCGACTTCCTTAGTTGCTCGGCCTACAAATTCTACGGACCACACATCGGAGTGCTCTACGGCCGGGCCGACTTACTGGCGTCAGTCGATTTTCCAAAACTAATGCCCGCGCCCGATTCTGCACCGGAACGGGCTGAGACTGGCACGCAGAATCACGAAGGAATTGCCGGCGCCGCCGCCGCGGTGAAATTTCTCGCCTCGCTCGGCGTGGGAGAAACGCGGCGCGAGCGTTTGGGCGCGGCCTTCGCCGGACTGCGGGAGCGGGGCTGCGAACTCGTTAGGCAACTCTGGCAGGGGCTGGGCGAAATTGGTGGAGTCAGGATCTACGGACCGTCTCCAACCCTGCCTCGCACCCCCACGGTCGGGTTTACGGTCGCCGGCCATTCCTCCATGGAAGTTGCGCAACGTTTGGCGGACGATGCCGTCTTCGTTTCCAATGGCGACTTTTATGCGACATCGGTGGTGGAATGTTTGGGCCTGGCGGGCGAGGGACTGGTTCGAGCGGGTTGCGCCTGTTACACGACCGGTGAGGAAGTCGAATGTCTGATTGACGGCGTCCGCGCGATCGCGCGCAACGGAGGATAGAATATGAAAGCAACCTGGCATGGCACCACCCTCGCGGAGAGCGAGGATACCGTCGTCGTTGAGGGCAACCACTACTTCCCGGCCGATTCGATTCGTCGCGAATTTTTCCAGAAAAGCGACCGGCACACGCACTGCCCATGGAAGGGCGAAGCGAGCTACTACGACATTGCGGTCGATGGGGAGATCAATGAAGGCGCCGCCTGGTATTATCCGGAACCGAAGGAAGCGGCCGCCAACATCATAGGCCGCGTCGCTTTCTGGAAAGGCGTCGTCGTTCAGTAGCGTAGACGTTTTGCTCTGCGAAACGTGAGCACTCGCGTGGCTGCAAGCTATCGGCACCGCGTTCCCTCGCGTCGCCCAGAGGGCGACGTCTACAGCAGTTGATAAGGATCGACGTCGACGGCGACGGAGACGTCTTCGGGGAAGGGGAGTTTGTCGAGGGTTTCGCGGATCAACCGGCTCAGGCGCAGGATCGCTGCGCCGCGGATGAGGATGTGAAAGCGATATTGACCCTGTAATTTTTCGAGGGGCGCCGGCGCGGGAGCGCCGAGCGCGAATTCCTCGGGAAGCGCTTCTCCCAGTCGCCGGGCCAGCGTCTCTGCGGAAAAACGGGCGCGCCCTTCATGCTCGGAGCGGACTGTGATCAGCACCGCATGTTTGAACGGTGGAAAGTCGCAGCGCTCGCGGAACTCCAGCTCCTGTTCGAAGTAGCCGACGAAATCGTGGTGGCGCGCGAACTGAATCGAGGGTGAAAAGGGCGTGTAGGTTTGCACGAAGACTTCGCCCGGCTCGTCCCCGCGCCCGGCCCGGCCCGCAACCTGGGTGAGGAGTTGGAAGGTCCGTTCACCGGCCCGGAAATCGGGCAAATGGAGCGCGAGATCGGCGTTGATGATCCCGACGAGGGTGACGTTGGGAAAGTGCAGGCCCTTCGCGATCATCTGCGTGCCGACGAGGATGTCGATTCTGCCGGCACGAAAAGCGTGGAGCGTTTCGCGGTAGGCGTCCTTGCGGGTCATCGAGTCGGCATCCATTCGCCTAACGACGACTTGGGGAAAAATCGCTGCCACGTTCGCCTCCACTTTCTCGGTGCCGAAACCGGCGTAGATGAGTGCGTCCTGGCCGCATTCCGGACAGCGCTTCGGGACGGCCGCGCTATGTCCGCAAAGATGGCAACTGAGCCGGGCGCTGCTGCGATGGAAAGTGAGCGCGACGCTGCAGTTGGGGCAGTCGCGTGCCTTGCCGCACTGGCTGCAGAGGAGCGACGTGGAAAATCCCCGCCGATTCAGGAAGAGGATGGTCTGTTCTTTCTTTTCCAGCCGGGCGCTGATCGCGCTGCGCAACTTTTCCGATAGAATTGCCGCCGCCTTTTCCTTTCGCCGTTCCTGCCGCAGATCAACGATTCGGATCAACGGCATCTGACATTGATCGACCCGTTGGGTGAGCGAGCTGAGAATGTATTTTCCGCGCGTCGCGTTGGCGTAGCTCTCAAGCGAGGGCGTAGCTGTGCCCAGAACCGTCACGCACTTCTCGATTTTTGCCCTGACGATCGCGACGTCGCGGGCGTGATAGCGCGGCGCTTCCTCCTGTTTGTAAGAGGTCTCATGTTCTTCATCGACCACGATCAAGCCGAGTTTTTCGAGCGGCGCGAAAACAGCGCTGCGCGCGCCGATCACGATCCGGGCGCGCCCGGAATGGAGCTTGTGCCACTCGTCGTGCCGCTCGCCTTCCGATAAATGGCTGTGCAGGACCGCGACCATGTCCGGTTGCGTCGCGAAGCGGCTTTTGAAACGCTCGACCGTCTGCGGGGTAAGCGAAATCTCGGGGACGAGCACGATCGCCGTCCGGCCACGCGCGAGCGCAGCCCGGATGGCCTGGAGGTAGACTTCCGTCTTGCCACTGCCGGTGACCCCGTGGAGCAGGATGGGCGGATGCGTGGCCGGATTTTCGAAGGCGGCTTCGATCAACCGCAGAGCGGCGGACTGCTCGTCGTTCATCGCCAGCTCGGCGTCGGCCACGAACTCCTCCGCGCCGTGCGGATCGCGCTCGACCGCCTGTTCCCGAAGCTCGATGAAACCGCGCCTAACGAGTGCGCGGAGAGTGGAATTATCGAGCGACGTCTGGCGCAGGAGGTCCGCCGCCGGCATCGGCCTCGAGAGTTGAGCGATTGCGCTCAGCAATTCCGCCTGCCGCGGCGCGCGTCGGCCCAGTTTTTCGATCTCCTCGGCCGTGGCGCGGCGCACTGGACTGACGAAGAGCTGTTTCTTCCAACCGACTTCTGCGCGCCGGATGACCTGCGGGAGCAGGCTCCGCATGACCGTTTCGATCGGGCAGCAGTAGTAGTTCGCCATCCAACGCGCCAGCTCAATCAGGCTGGCGCTCAGAGCCGGCTTCTCCCCGATCAAGGCCTCGACCGGCTTGATCCCGGCGGCCGGGCTTTCGTCGAGGGTTGCGACGACGGTGGCGAGGAGCGACCGGTCGCGAAAAGGGACGCGGACGCGCGAGCCGACCATGACTTTGCCGGCGAGCGTTGCGGGCACCGCGTAATCCAGCTCGCGCCGAATCGAGCGGTCGAGGATGACGCGGATGAAGGCGGACATGTGAAATTAAAATTGCCCAGGCCGATCTGGCGTGAGTTGATTCTGGCCGTGACTCTCCGCGCCGCAGCCAATTTATCCAGCGAGAGATGGTGGAGGAGCGGCCGTGCCGGTCGCTTTTCGAGGCGCGCTCCTTTCTCGTTAGGCCAGGTTCTTGCGGCCGACCCGGCCGCCGCTACAGCAATGGCTGGGGGCACGAAGGAGTCGTTAGGCAAATGATCCGCTTCTTCTTCAAGTTTATCATTTGTCTGCTGCTCGCGGCCGGAACGGGAGTCGGACTGATCGCATGGCGCTCGGGAGATCCCCTTTACACCATTCATGAATGGCTCAGCCCGGCGCGTTTTCAGCAGTACGATCAACTCATCCACGCGGTCGCGTCGACCAATGAACTCGATCCCATGCTGGTCAAGGCAGTCGTCTGGCGAGAGAGCCGCTTTGATTCAAAAAAGTTAGGCGGGGCCGGGGAACGCGGGTTGATGCAGGTGAGTGAGATCGCGGCGCGGGAATGGGCAAAAGAGAATCGAGCGGAGAATTTTCGCATGGAGGAGTTGTTCGATCCGAAGACAAATCTCGAGGCCGGGGCCTGGTATTTGCACCGCGCGATGGTGCATTGGCAAAAGGCGCGTGATCCAGTGCCCTTTGCGCTCGCCGAGTACAACGCCGGCGCCAGCCGTGCCCAACGTTGGGCGGGGGGTGACGGTGCCCAGCCCGTTTCAGCGCGTGAGTTTCAGCGCAATATTGACTTTCCCGGGACGAAAAAATATGTCGAATCAATCCTGGAACGCTACCGCTTTTACGAGAAGCGCGGCCGAATGTAGTCCATGTCGCGCGCTTTCCTTCCGATGACCCAGCGTATCACTCTGCTGGTTCTTATCACCTCGCTGGCGTTGGGCGCCCCTGCTTTCGCGCGCCTTTGGACGACGGTGACGGGGGAGCATTTTGAGGCGGAATTCGTCCGCCTCGAGGGTGCAAACGGGATCTTCCTGGCCAAGGAAAAGGAGTATCCTTATCCGCTCAATCGGTTGTCCGTGCCGGACCGTTTACTTGTCGGGCGCTCGGTGAGTCACCCTTCTGAAATCGCTCCGCCGCCAGCGACAAATCCGTCGCCGCCGTCAGGGGACGCTCTCGCCAACCCCGCGACCACTCCCGCTCCTGCGGAAAAAGCGACGCGGTTACTGCAGTTTGCCGGGCAGCCGCTCAAACCGGGCGGCGCGGTCGAGCTCGACATTCCGATTCTCGATCGAGCCGGGCTCCAGGAAGTGCAGCACGCCTACGGCAAACCTTCAACCAAAGCGCGAATGTTGCTGGCCGTGCCTGACGGCTTCGAGCCTGGGTCGAAATCGTACCCGCTCTTAATCGTGACCGCGACCACCGACGGCGCCGCCTCGAGTATCGCGACCTCTTCTCGATTCCTGGGTGAGGCGCTGGCACAGGACTTCGTCGTGATGGCGGTCGACGGAGAATTTGGCAAGCCGACGGTGGGTGATCCGCCTTCTTTCCGCTGGGCGCTGGTGGCGGCGGGCCGTGATGCGCTGGAGAAGGAATGGCCGGGCGCGAAGAAGTGGCCCGTGGCCACGGGCGGCACTTCCGGCGGCGGCGGTTACGCGAGTTACAATGCGCTCAAGCTTTTGCAGGAGCGGGCGGATTTCATCGGACTCTTCCTGGCTGTGAGCCCGTGGAATCCAACCAAGTTCACCAAGGATGTGAGCGGGGTTCCGGCGTCGGTTGCGCACAAAATGCCGATCTTTATGAGCGCGGGCGAGAAGGATGAAACGGCCACCCGCGAGATCACCGATCAGTCGCGCCACGCATTGGACCATGATGGTTTCAAGAACGTGCGCTATGAGCATTTCGATGGTGGCCACCAACTCTACCAGCCGCATTTGCAGGCCGCGCTCCGTTGGTTCCTGGAGCAGAAAAGCAATCGCAATCCCCGCGGCAGCCCCACTCCATTTCCGGGTCATTGATCATTGTGCCGCTTCCCGTAACTAGTTACTGCACTAGTGCACTGTAACGTTGAAATCGGGTCTGAATTTCTACGGCGTTTATTAACTCGACCGCTTAAAGCGGTCGAGTTTTCAGTGCGGAATCTCGTTCCAAGGACAAGTAGGGAAAAACACAACTTTGTTCCGCTTTCAATGTTACAATGCACTAGCTTGTGCGCTGAGACAGCGGTCGCCAGAGCGCGAGAGGGCGGTTGCCGCCCGTTAGAGGCGGGTGATGCGCAGCCGCAGAAATAAACGATTCGCGCCGTTGAGCGCGACGCGCGCTTTGATCGTCTGGACGTTTCCGATTGTCGCGGCGACTTCGTTCGTCGGATTCGCCGTCGTCCAGGTTAGCAGGTCGCTCGATTGCTCGACGGAGTACTGGATATCGGCGGCCGTCGTCACTTTGAAATAAGTCAGGGTCAGATCGCTGCCCTCGATGGCCACGGTGGGAAGCTGGGTTGTATCGGCCGCGATCGGATTGGCATGCAAAGCGTATTCGAGAAGATTGCAGATGCCGTCAGCGTCGAGATCGCCGGTGGGATCGGTCACGCCATAAATCCAGCCGAGCTTGGATGAAATTCGGGTCGAATAAAATCCCGCGGGCACTGGCGCATCGCCTGTGATCAAGGTGTAGTGGGGCGGGGAACCCTCGTCGGAAACGTAGAGGCCGCGGCTATCGAAGAGAGCGGCGTCAAAGCCGCCATTGCCGGACGCATCGAGATAGAACGGACCATCTACCGCGTAATGAATGCCGGCCAGTTTCCAGAGAGCCCCATCTTTGATGAAGGCCGCGCCGCCGGAGTCGCCGGAGGAAAGTGTCGCTTCCTCGGTCAAGCCTGCCGCGTCAAACGTTCCGTAGAGAAAGTCGTTATCGGGCGACATGGTTGCGATCGCACCGACGAGATTTCCGCCCCAGCGCTGCGCGCCGTCGCTCGGGCCCCAATTCCAGCCGCTGAATGTTCCGTTCACAAAAACGTCGCTCCCGCGCTGCGTGCCGCGCCCGATCACGAGGGTGAGTCGGCCCACTTCATCAGACTTCGTGTAGAGGGGCGCGAAAGTCGGAAACGCCTCCGCCACCTGCCAGAGGTCGAGATCGCTGTTCGGATCGCCGATCGCTTTCACGGGCGTGTAATCGATTCCGTCGAAGGTGAAAACCGCCCCCGCGAAGGCAACGTGCTTTGCACTCAGGAAAAAATGTGGCGCGATAGGAGTACCGAGGAATGCGCCCCACTGGCCTTCGAATTGCCATCCGCTGCCGCTCAGACTGCCCGCCGGAGCGGTGGTGTTCGCGGTCGGGTCGCCGGTGCGATAAAGAATGACCGCGCGACTCACCAACGGCGCCGTTCCCAGGAGCAGCGCCACGAGCGTCGGCCTGACCCTCAGCTTAACGCTGCATACCGAAAATTTCATCAAATCGCAGTCTGAGACAGAAGCGCCAGGACCTCAAGCCGCCTCTGATGGAATTGGGCGATGCAAGCTCAGCCCCCCGGGGGGTCGTCCCGAGGCACCACTTGCGAATCGGGAAACTTCACCTAGAATGGGCCTTCGTTTATGGCAGAAAGCAGTGACACGATGGACATGAAGGAGTTCCAGCTCCACGAGAAAGACACCGGCAGCGCGGATGTGCAAGTAGCGCTTCTCACTCGCCGGATCTCGCAGCTGACGGAACACCTGAAGAGTCACGCCAAAGATCATTCCTCGCGCCGCGGCCTCCTCAAGATGGTCGCCACGCGCCGAAGCCTTCTCGATTACCTGAGCCGGTCGAAAAACGACCGCTACAAGAGTGTGATCGAGAAGCTGAACCTGCGTAAATAACGCGGACACAGTCTCTGGCGCAGCTCGCGTTCGGTCGCGCGCCGCTCGAGCCATTTGCGAAAGCAAGAACACAACCGGCGACCAGGCCGTCAGTGCACCTTGAGTTTAGGTTTTAGCTTCGCCGCGTGCGGGATCTAAAACCTACAATCAGGGTGACGGGCCTGGATTTCGCACATCCAGAAATCCAAGCATGCAACACAAGGTCACGGCCCAAATCGGGTCCACGCAAATCAATATCGAAACCGGCAAAATTGCCAAGCTCGCCGACGGCTCCGTCATCGTTTCCTGCGGCGAAACCATCGTTCTCACCAGCGCCGTCTCGGCCACTTCGCATCAAGGAAGGCCAGGATTGGTTTCCGCTCACCGTCGATTATCGCGAAAAAGCGGCTGCGGTCGGGAAATTCCCCGGCGGCTATTTCAAACGCGAAGGCCGCCCGAGCGAAAAGGAAACGCTGACCTCGCGCATGACCGACCGGCCGCTCCGGCCCGCTCTTTCCCGGCGGGTTATCTTTACGACACGCAGATCATTTCCATCCTGCTCAGCGCCGACGGCGAGAATGATCCCGACATCCTCGCGATCAACGGCGCTTCCGCCGCGCTCTGCGTTTCCGATATTCCCTTTGCCGGGCCGATCGGCGCCGTCCGGGTCGGTCGTGTCAACGGACAGTTCGTCGCCAACCCGACGCACGATCGAGCGCGAGCAGAGCGATCTCGATCTGGTTTACGTCGGGACTGAGAACGACATCATCATGATCGAAGGCGCGGCCGAAGAGCTGCCGGAAGATGAGTTCATCAAGTCGCTCGAGTTCGCGCACGGTCACGCGAAGGAAATGATCCGCATCCAGAAGGAGCTCGCGGCTCAGGTCGGCAAGCCGAAACGCGAGATGCCGTTGCTCGAAGTGAAGCCGGAAATTCTCGAAATCGCCGACCACGTGGCGGGCGATCGGATCGAAGCCGCGCTCTACACCGAAGGCAAAGTGGCGCGGAGCAAAGCGGTCGGCGGATTGCGCGATGAAGTGAAGGCGGCGGTGCTCGAGAAATTCCCCGAGGCGGACAAATTCGCGATCAACCAGGCGTTCGATTACGTCCAGAAAAAATCTTTCCGGAGCAACATTCTCGACAAACAAAAGCGGGTCGACGGCCGCGGCTACGACGATCTGCGCAAGATCACCTGCGAAGTCGGCGTGCTCCCGCGCGCTCATGGTTCGGCGATTTTCCAGCGCGGCGAAACCCAGGCGATGGCCCTCGCCACCCTCGCGCCGATCGAAGAAGCGCAGATGATCGACGCCTACGGTGGCGGCGAAAACTCGAAGCGCTTCCTTTTGCACTACAACTTCCCGCCTTTCAGCGTCGGCGAAACCGGCCGCTTCGGCGGCGCGAGCCGGCGCGAGATCGGTCACGGCGCGCTCGCCGAGCGTTCGGTCGAGCCGGTCGTGCCGTCGCAGGAGGATTTTCGTTATGCCATCCGCATCGCGAGCGAAGTGATGGAATCCAACGGCTCCACTTCGATGGCGAGCGTTTGCTCCGGCATGCTCGCGTTGATGGATGCCGGCGTTCCGATCTCGACGCCGGTCGCCGGCATTTCCGTCGGTCTCGTGACCGAAAACGACGAGCAGGGGCAACCTGAAGCGCTACAATTTGCTGACCGACATCATCGGCTCCGAAGATCATTTCGGGGACATGGATTTCAAACTCTGCGGAACCAAGGACGGCGTCACCGGTTTCCAGCTCGACCTGAAACTTCCGGGCGTGAGCCACAAGATTCTGGGCGAAGCGATTCACCGCGCGAAAGATGCGCGCACGAAGATCCTCGGCATCATGGCCGAAGCGCTCGCCAAACCGCGCGGAGCTGAGCAAATACGCGCCGCGCATCGAGACCCTCAAAATCAATCCCGAGAAAATCGGCGCGCTCATCGGACCCGGCGGCAAAACGATCAAGGGCATCGTCGCTGAGACCGGCGCGGAGATTAACATCGAAGACGACGGCTCGGTCCACATCTACGCCACGAGCGGCGAGAGCATGGCGCGCGCGAAGGAAATCATCGGCGGCATGACCAAGGAAATCGAGGTCGGCGCGACGTATCACGGCCGGGTTGTTTCGATCAAAGAATTCGGCGCGTTCGTCGAAGTTTTCCCGGGCAAAGACGGCCTCGTGCACATTTCCGAGCTGGCCGATTTCCGGGTCAACCGGACCGAAGACGTCGCCAAGATCGGCGAAATGATCTGGGTAAAATGCATCGGGATCGACGACAAAGGCCGGGTCAAACTCTCGCGGCAGAGCGGCCTTAAAAGAGCGCGGCGAAATCGAGACCGGCGTGCCGATGAGTGATGGTGGATCGCGGCGAAGGCGAGATATCGCGGCGGTGGCGGATCGCGGGGATCGTGGTGGACGGCGCGGTGATCGCGGCGATCGCCGTGGTGGCCGCGGCGGCGGGCGAGGTGGCCGGGAACACCGGCACGATGAGCCGCCTTCATCGAGCGAACCGCCGCCCTTGCCGCAGACGCAGACCCAATCGCATCCCGAGGACTACGAGCCCTCGCGCTAGTTGTAGCCAAGGCGCGTTCGTGCACAGCGTCGGCGCGAGCCAAGCTAAAGGACAGGTGGCACTGGAGGGCAACGCTCCGTCGTTGCCGTGTTTCTAATCTTCATCCGCACCGGCCGATCAAACACGGCAGCGACGGAGCGTTGCCCTCCAGCGCGATCGGACTCGTCGGTTTGAGCTCGGAGGCTTCGTTGGACACATGCGGGACAGCTTTCCGCCGTGATCAGGCCAGAGACCTCATTTTTTGTTTTCGCTGAATCCGACCCGCGCGACGTTAGGCGGATCACTTGCCAGAAGTCGAGTCGCTGATCAATATTGGGGTCGGGAATAATCCATGTGTGCGCCGGTCTTAATCCCGTATGTCGTTTCGCGAGCCGCGAGAATTGTTGTCCTCCCACATCCATTTTATCCGGGCCGACCCCGAGTGATTCGAGGAACATTCGGCTCCGGGTAATAAACCCAAACAGAAAGAACAAACATGAAATCGAAGACAATCCTCGCCGGCGCCGCGATCGCCGGCCTGATGAGCGGCTCGTTCGCCGTCCAGGCGCACGCGGCCAACGTCACGGGCAAAGCCGGCGTCTCGCTCAGTCAAATGGGCGACAAGCAAGACACGAAGGACGTTCACTCCTGCAAAGGCGAAAACTCCTGCAAGGGAAAGGGCGGTTGCAAGACCGGCGATAACGGCTGCAAAGGCAAGAATTCCTGCAAAGGAAAAGGCGGCTGTGCGACCGACGGCAGCCACGACGCTGCTCCGAGCCCGTCGCAGTAGAGCCTGACCGCGCCCGCTGGCGCGAGGTTCGGGAGAGCCGGAGTTCTATCCTCCGATTCCCCTTTGCTCGCGATCTTGTTTCATGCCTGCGAATCCATTTAACAATTTCAGCGAATACGGCATCGGCATCGGCCTGCGCGTGCCGCATTACCGGCACATCCTGGAAAAGAAACCGGTCGTCGATTGGTTCGAGATCATCTCGGAAAATTTCATGGTCGAGGGCGGGCGACCGCTCGAAGTGCTTGACCAGATTCTCGAGCAATATCGCGTCGTGCAGCACGGGGTAGCGATGTATCTTCGGCTCGGCCGATCGGCTCAGTCGCGAGCACCTGAGAAAAATCAAGCGACTCGTTAGGCGGACGAACACGCCCTGGCTGAGTGATCATCTCTGCTGGGGGAGCGTGGACGGACGCTACACACATGACCTGCTCCCCATGCCCTACACGTTCTCTGCCGCCCAAACGACCGCGGCGAACATTCGCGAGGCGAGTGATTTTCTCGAAGTCCCGATCTGCGTCGAGAACGTGAGCAGCTACGCCGAGTTTCACGCCTCGGAAATGAGCGAGTGGGAATTTCTTTCCGAAGTGGTCGAGCGCGCCGACTGCGGGATCCTGCTCGACGTGAACAACATTTATGTCTCGGCTCGAAGAATCATAACTTCGATCCCTACGAATACCTGAACAACGTTCCGCATCATCGTGTCGGGCAGATCCACATCGCGGGCCATTCGAAGTTCGAGAAATACATTCTCGATACCCACGATCATCCGGTGCTCGATCCGGTCTGGCAGCTTTACGCCCACGCCATCAAACGGGTCGGCAAGACGGCGACCTTGCTCGAATGGGACGATCGCATCCCGAGCTTCGACGAGGTCCATCACGAGGCGCTGAAAGCGAATCAATTTGTCGAAACGCATTTCCAAACCGCGACGCAGTAGCGTGGGCTGTCCTGAGCGCAAAAACATCCGCGCAAAGAGCGGACGCGACAAGGTCGACTCCCGCGCGCAGTTGAAGGAACTGCAAACCCTCATGGCGACGGCCGTTTTCCGGCCGCTGACCGCGCGCGACCGGATGCAGCCGCGCTGGACCGACGGCCGCCGCATGAGCGCGGTGGCGAATCAGTTGATCAAGCCTAACGATCGCCTCAGCTCCTTCGAACGGCTGGAAATTTACAATCGGGTTTACTGGTTTCGCGTCCTCGATTGTCTCTACGACGATTATCCAGGGCTGCGCGCGATTGTCGGCGAGAAGAAGTTTATGAAACTCGCCACCGCCTACCTGGCGAAATATCCCTCCGTTTCCTTTACCCTGCGCAATCTCGGGCAACGCCTCGAGAAATTTCTGCGCGAAGAACCGCGCTGGATTGCCCCTAACGAAGAGCTGGCGCTTGACATGGTCTGCTTTGAATGGGCGCAAGTAGTGGCCTTCGACGACGCCGCGCGACCGCAGCTCACGACGGACGATGTCCTCGATACTCCGCCGGCGCGACTCCGGCTCGGTCTCCAGCCCTACCTTTCGCTCCTCCAGTTAAACTACGCGGTCGATAAATTTTTCCTCGCCATCCGGAAAGAGGAGGCTGACGTCTTACGCAGCGAAGCGAGCAATACTCCGGACGCGATGCCGCAGGCGCCGGCGCGAAAAAAACGCCGGGTGCGATTGCCGAGGCGGGAACGCGTCTATCTCGTCGTTCACCGCCACAACAACCTGCTCTATTACAAACGGCTTGAGCCGGAGGCCTTCGCAATTCTGCGCGGATTTGAAAAAGGGAAGACGGTGGAGAAAGCCTGCGTGGCCGCGCTCGCGAAAACCACTCGCAGTGATGTCGACTGGCCGCTCCAAATCCAGGAATGGTTTCACGATTGGTCGGCACTCGGTTGGTTCTGCCAGCCCCGCAATTGATCGGCCTCCAGCTTCGCGGCCATTTCGGACAGCGGAAGATCCGTCGTTCCCTGTCCCGCAGAGCGAAAATCTTCGCGGCGCGTTCAAAATTCTTTTGCCAAGCAATCGACCGTTCATAGAATTCATCCCTCGCGACCCTTAACGAACACTTTCAAATCACTTTCCATTTCTGAAGCCGCCACGTCCTTTTCTTTCAGCTTTCGCGTTTACCAGTTGTCGGCTCCTCTTGCGCCGGTTTAATCTCCGCTAATCCGCTATGGCGAATTTCTTCCCGCGCTGGACCAACTGGCTCCCACTCAAGATCATGATCTGCGGAGTCGTGATCGTGACCGCGCTGGTCGGTGCGACCTGGTATTACGATACGCCCAAATATACGCGGGTCGGTTACATGCCGACGCAGCCGGTGCCCTTCCCGCACGATTTGCACGTCACGCAGCTCGGGATGGATTGCCGTTATTGTCACAATGCGGTCGAGGTCGCTGCGCACTCCAACGTGCCCGACACGCAGGTCTGCATGAATTGCCACAGCCAGGTGCAAAAGGAGAATCCGAAACTGGAGCCGGTCCGCGCCAGCTGGACGACGGGTCAGCCGGTCCCGTGGGTGCAGATTCATCGCACCCCGGATTACGTTTATTACAACCACTCAGCGCACGTCAATCGCGGCATCAGTTGCTATAGCTGCCACGGCCCGGTCAATCATATGCCGGTCGTCTACCACGCCAAGCCGCATAGCATGGCCTGGTGCCTCGAGTGTCATCGCGCCCCGGAGAAATTCCTGCGCCCGGAAGATCAGATTACCAATTTGGATTGGAAACCGGAGGACGTGAATCCGGCCGCTTTCGTCGCGAGATACGGCGAGCCGCAGGGTGTAACGGAGGATTGGTCGAAGAAGCAACATCTCACGCAGGAAGAGATTGGCCTGACGTTGAAACAAAGATGGGACGTGAACCCTCCTGTTAACTGCCAGGGGTGCCACCGATGAGTGCGATGGCACTGCTCCTATGAAACGCGTTTTCCAACATCCCGCGCCCACCCAAACCGGGAAGCAATACTGGCGCAGCCTCGGGGAATTGAGCGACACGCCCGAATTCCGCGGCTGGCTGGAACGCGAATTTCCCGCCGGTGCGGCCGAGCTGGAAGGCGACGACGTCTCCCGCCGGAGTTTCCTGAAACTGATGGGCGCTTCGATGGCGCTGGCCGGGTTCGGCCTGAACAGTTGCCGCAAGCCCGAGATGCATTTGGTGCCATTTACAAAGAGCGCCGAGTGGGTCATTCCGGGCAAGGATCTCTACTATGCGACCGCGATGCCGCGACGTTACGGTGCGATACCGCTCGTTGTTTCGACGGTGGATGGCCGCCCGATCAAGATCGAAGGTAACCCGAATCATCCCGATAGCCTTGGCGCCACCGATGCCTTCGCCCAGGCCTCCGTGCTCGACCTCTACGATCCTTCCCGCTCGAAGCGTTTCGTGCAGAAGAACAAGCTCTCCGATCGTGCGACCTTCGAGAAATACATCGCGGAGCTCCGCTCGAAGATGTCGGCCGATGGTGGCGCGGGCCTCGCCTTTCTGGTTGAGGAAACCTGGTCGCCGACGCGCGATCGGTTGCGAACCGAACTGCAGAAGCAGTTCCCGAAGATGCGCTGGTGCGTTTACGATCCGCTGCTCAGTGAAGCGCAACATTTCTCGGCCCAGATCAGTTTTGGGGACAACACCCGACTGATCCCGCAGTTCGAGAAGGCCGACGTCATTTTTGCCCTCGACAGCGATTTCCTGAATTGCGGCGAAGGTGATCTGGCCTCTATCCGCGGGTTCACAGCGCGGCGGCGTGTGCGCGAAGCAAAAGACTCGATGAACCGCCTCTATGTCGTCGAGAACCGCTTCACCCTCACGGGCGCGATGGCCGATCATCGGCTGCGTTACCCGGCGAGCCAGATCCCGGCGATCACCCATGCGCTCGCAACCAAGATCGCGATTGCGACCAAAGACCCGGGCCTGTCCTCGGTGTTGATCACGCTGAAAGCGCCGACCAAGGCGACCAAATACGACCACCACTGGCTGGAGGAGGCGGCGCGGGATTTACTTTCGAAGCCGGGCGCGAGCCTGGTCGTGGCCGGTCCGCATCAGCCGGTCGTGGTGCAACTAATGGTTTACGGGATCAATGCCGCGCTCAAAAATATCGGCACGACAGCGCTCCTGCGCACGCTCCCCAAGACCGCGCGGGTCAGCAGCATCCTGCAGTTGGCGAGCGAAATCGATTCCGGCCGCATCCAGCAACTCTTTATTTTCGGCGGCGACCCGGTATACAACGCCCCGCGCTCGATTGTCCTGGATCGCAAGACAAAACAACCGATGGACTGGACGGAGTTGCAAAAGAAAGTTCCCGACGTCATCCGGCTGGGACAATTCGAAGACGCGACTTCGGCCTTAAGCCAGTGGCACATCCCGGCGGCGCATTATCTCGAATCGTGGGGGGACGCCTTCACCGCCGGCGGCTCCTACGTCGCCATCCAGCCGATGATCCTGCCGCTCTTCGATGGAGTCTCGGAGATCGAGTTGCTTTGGACTCTGCTCGGTCAGCCGAAAGCGGAGGGCCCGCAGCTGGTTCAGGAGACTTTCCGCGCCACCGCGCCGCCGGGGGATTTCGAAACCGCCTGGAGCAAGTTCCTGCACGACGGTTACGCGACCCACCTGTCGGAGACGAATCAACCGCCGAAGTTCAATGGCAACTCTGCCGGGGGCGTCGCGCATACGCTTTGGAACAACGACCTTCCGGCGCCGACGAAGGACACGCCTGAAATTGTGCTGGTGGGCAGTTATTCGGTGGACGATGGCCGTTATATCAACAACGGCTGGCTCCAGGAAATGCCCGACCCGATCACGAAGCTGGCCTGGGATAACGCGGCCATGATGAGCCCGAGTTTTGCCCATCACATCGGGGCCAGGGATGGCGACCTGGTCCAGATCGCGGTCACCGACACGGAGAAAGATCCGTTAGGCAAACCGATTCGTCGTGAGCTGATCATTGCGGCACTGATCGTCCCGGGTCACGCCGACAACTCCATCACGATTCCGTTAGGCTACGGCCGTAAACACACCGGTCCGGTCGGAGAAGAAGCGGGCTTTAACGCTTACCTGCTCCGCACCAGCTCCAATCCGCATTTTATCGTCGCGGACAAGAAAGGGATCGCCAACGTAACGGTGAAAAAAGTCGCCGGCACTTATGCGCTGGCCACGTCGCAGGAACACTTCTCGATCGAAGGCCGCGGGCTCGTGCGCGAGGCAACGCTTGAGCATTATCGCGGCGACGAGGATTTCGTCACGAAAATCGCAGGCGACGAAGAATTGCCGGCGAAACTGCCCACGATTTATACCCATCCGAAGCTCGATGCGCCTCAGCAATGGGGCATGACGGTCGATCTCAACACCTGCACCGGTTGCAGCGCCTGCGTCATCGCCTGTCAGGCGGAAAACAACATCCCGATCGTCGGCAAGTTGCAGGTCAGCCATGGCCGCGCCATGCACTGGATCCGGATCGACCGCTATTACGCAAGCGCCAAGCCTTACAACCAGGACAAGGGGGAGTGGCCGGAAAATCCGGAGATGGTGCACGAACCGATGATGTGTCAGCACTGCGAGAATGCGCCCTGTGAGACCGTCTGTCCGGTCAACGCGACCATCCATAGTCAGGACGGGCTCAACGTCATGGTTTATAACCGCTGCATTGGCACGCGCTATTGCATGAACAATTGCCCCTTCAAGGTGCGTCGCTTTAACTTTTTTGATTATACCCAGCGCCCGATCGGCAAGAAAAAGATCGGCAGTTTCTCGGTCTATCAGGAATATCTCGGGCCCCTCACCAAGAAAGGCGCGCCCGACACGATGAAGCTGCAGAAGAATCCGAACGTGACCGTGCGGATGCGCGGGGTGATGGAGAAATGCACCTATTGTGTGCAGCGCATCGAGGAAGCGAAGATCGCCGCGCACGTGCGCGCCGGTGCGTCCAACAAGACATTAATCCCGCGCGATTCCTTCACCAGCGCCTGCGCCCAAGCCTGCCCGACGGAGGCGATTGTTTTTGGCGACATCGCCGATCCCGAGACGCGCGTCTCGAAGATCAAGGCCGAGAATCGAAATTATCGACTCCTCGAATATTTGAACGTGAAGACCCGGACCAGTTATCTGGCACGCATTCGCAATCCCAATCCGAAAATGCCGGATGCCGGGAAGATCGCGGTGGCGAGCATCGGAGGAGAAGCGCATGAACCGGAGGAAAAACATTGACGACCTTTCCGGGTAGCGCACGCGGCTCGCGTGCTGGTTGCGGCGTTCCGCCGCAACGAACTTTTCCTCGCGCTCCCATCGTGACGATAAACGTCTTTTCCGATTTTGGGCGCCGCAACGAAAGTTCGTCGTCGCGAGACGCGACGACCAGCACACGAGACGTGTGCGCTACCCGGAGATTTCTCGCAAGCCTCTAACCATGGATAGCGCACCGACAGCACCCGCCGTGATCGGAGCCGAAGCCTCCGCTTCGGTCGCGCCCCCATTGGCGCGTGTCCCGCTCGTCCTGAACAAGCGCAATTTCGACTGGGTGACCAATCGGATCTCTGGCGCGGTGGAGAATCCGACCCCGCGCTGGTGGTGGGTTGCTTTTGCCACCACGGCGGGGATCGCCATTTTCGGTTTGCTCTGCATTGGCTACCAGATCTCGACCGGTGTCGGTGTCTGGGGTCTGAATTCCCCGGTCGGCTGGGCCTGGGACATCACCAATTTCGTTTTCTGGATCGGTATCGGTCACGCCGGCACGCTCATCTCTGCCATCTTGTTCCTGCTTCGGCAGAAATGGCGCACCTCCATCAACCGTTCGGCGGAGGCGATGACCCTTTTCGCGGTCATCTGCGCCGCGATTTTCCCCGGGATTCACGTCGGCCGCGTCTGGATGGCATGGTTCCTTGCGCCGGTCCCGATGCAGTACGGGATTTGGCCTAACTTTCGCAGCCCGCTCCTCTGGGACGTTTTCGCAGTCTCGACCTATTTCACGGTCTCGGTGCTCTTTTGGTATACGGGCCTGGTCCCCGACCTGGCGACGTTACGCGATCGAGCGACCTCGAAAATCAGGAAATTCTTTTATGGAATTTTCGCGCTCGGCTGGCGCGGGTCGAACCGCCACTGGCGGCATTACGAAATGGCCTATCTGCTCCTGGCCGGTCTCTCCACGCCGCTCGTCCTCTCGGTGCACAGCGTCGTTTCCTTCGACTTTGCCACTTCCGTAATCCCGACCTGGCACACCACCATCTTCCCTCCCTACTTCGTTGCCGGCGCCATCTTCGGCGGGTTCGCCATGGTGTTGACGCTGATGATTCCGGCCCGGGCCATTTTCAAGCTGCAGGACATCATCACGCCGCAGCACATCGACAAGATGGCGAAGATCATCCTGCTCACCGGCTCGATCGTGGCCTACGCCTACGTGATGGAATTTTTCATCGCCTGGTACAGCGGCAACACCTACGAAAAATTCGCGTTCTATAATCGCATTTTCGGTCCCTACTGGTGGTACTGGTGGGTCGGCATGCTCTTCTGCAACACGCTTTCGCCGCAGCTCTTCTGGTTCAAGTGGTGCCGGCACAACATCTACGTCGTCTATTTCGTCTGCATGTGCGTTAACGCCGGAATGTGGTTCGAGCGCTTCATCATTATCGTCGGCGGTTTGCACCGGGATTTTCTTCCCTCCTCGTGGGGCCTCTTCTTTCCGACCTGGGTGGATATCTGGACCTTTATCGGCACCTTCGGAATTTTCACTTCGCTCTTTCTCCTTTTCATCCGCTTCGCGCCCATGATCGCAATGTCGGAAGTGAAGATCGTGTTGCCGGAAGCTGATCCGCATCACGCCACGCCGGAAGAACATCATGTCGTCGCGGCGGGCGGAAAGGAGAGAAATTGATTACGCCCAGCGGGAATCGCGTTTACGGCATGGCGGCCGAATACTCCAGTCCGGCCGCGCTTTACGAAGCGGCCAAGCAAGTGCGCGACGCCGGATATAAACGTTGGGATGTCCATTCGCCGTTTCCAATCCACGGTATGGATGAGGCGATGGGCCTCGGCAAGTCCTGGCTCAGCGCGGTGGTCCTTTGCGGTGGCGTGACCGGTCTGCTGACCGCTTGTGTGTTGGAGTTTGGGCCGTCGTCGTTTCTTTACCCGCTCATCGTGCACGGCAAGCCGACCAACTTTTGGACGGTCCCGGCCTTCTTCCCGATCATGTTTGAGCTCACGATTTTGTGTTCGGCGTTTGCGGCCTTTTTCGCCTGGCAGGCGATGAATTTTCTTCCGCGCTGGAATCATCCGATGTTTAACTGGGAGCGCTTTAAGCGCGTCACCAACGACGGATTTTTCCTTGTTTTGGAAGCGCGTGACCCGCGCTTCAGCGAAAACGAAGCGCGCGAGCTGCTCGAACGAACCGGCGGCCAGCACATCACGGTGGTGCACGAGGAGCCCTAATAGCTGCGCGCTTTCTTCCTCATTTTCATTCTCGTCACGATCGCCTGGCTGGCGGTCTTTGGTTTCCGCGGACAGAAAAGCGGCCGGCCGGAGATCGAGATTTTCCCCGACATGGTGCGGCAGCCGAAGGTGCGCGCCCAGGCGCCACTCGATTTCTTTGCCGACCAGCGCGGCGGCCGCCAACCGGTCGACGGGCACGGTCCCGATCGGTTACGAAGTGCCCATGCCTAACGACGAAGGCGGCCGCGGTCGACGCGCAAGGCGAGAGGGCGATGCACCCGCATCTCGGCTTCAGCGAAGGGACCGATTATTACAACACCGGCAAAATGGGAGAAAACTGGGGAACCGGCATTCCCGTCGAGGTCACGCCGGCGCTGCTGCAGCGCGGCGAACAGCGCTTCAACATCAACTGCATTGTCTGCCACGGCGAGCTGGCGGACGGCGACGGCATCGTGAAGCAGTACGGCCTCGCCACGGTCGTCAGTCTGCAGGACGACCGCATCCGCAACATGGCGGACGGCGAAATTTTCAACACCATCACCCACGGCAAGAACACCATGATGGCCTACGGACCGCGCGTCATGGTGCAGGATCGCTGGGCGATCATCTGCTACCTGCGCGCCTTGCAGCGCAGCCAGCACGCGAGCGCCGCGGATGTGCCGCCGGATCATCAGGCCGATCTGGAGAAGAAAAGAGCGGAGCCGGAGCAAAAAATGAGCGATCGATCCCACGTCCTGCCCGCGCCGGAAGGCGAATATTTCGAGACCGGCCGCTTCGCCGGGCTTTCGCTCCTCTGCGGCGTGGTCGGCCTCATCGGTCTCATCCTCAGCTTCATCGGCGGTTTCATCTCGCCGGTGCAGTTCAGTTTTTCCTGGCTCTTCGCCTTCATCTTTTTCTTCACCCTCTGCATCGGCTGCCTCTTCTGGACGATCGTTCATCACGTGGTCGACGCGGAATGGTCGGTCGTCGTCAGGCGGCAGCTCGAGAACATTGCGCTCCTTCTCCCGGTGATGGGCGTGTCTCTTCTGCCGGTCTGGTTTTGGAGAAAATATCTTTATCGCTGGATGGATATGCCGCGCGGAGTCGATCCGGTGCTGGACTCCAAACGCGGCTATCTCAACTGGGAATTCTTCCTTTCCCGCGCGCATCTTCTTTTTCGTGCGTCCTGACCGTCGTGGCTTACCTGCTGCGCCGGTTTTCCGTCCGCCAGGATCGCGACGGCAACCCGCAGTTCACCATCTGGATGCGCAAGGCTGCTTTCATCGGACTGCCGCTTTTCGCACTTTGCCTGACCTTTGGCGCGTTCGATTGGCTGATGAGCCTGAACTGGAAATGGTTTTCGACGATGTGGGGCCCCTACATTTTTGCCGGCACCGCGGGCAGCTCGATGGCGCTGCTCGTGCTGGTCACAGCCGCACTGCAGCGGGCCGGTTACCTGAAGGGCGTGGTGACGATCGAGCATTACCACATCATGGGGAAGTGGCTCCTCGCCTTCACCGTTTTCTGGGCCTACATCGGCTTCAGCCAATACATGCTTTATTGGTACGCCGACATCCCCGAGGAGACGCAGTATTATCCTCGTCCGAAACACGGAATCCTGGAACGTGCTCTCGTGGATCCTGGTCATCTGCCGCTTCTTCGTGCCCTTCGCTCTTCTCCTCTGCGCGCGACACGAAGAAGAACCTCACCTGGCTCTGCTCTCTCTCGGCCTGGATCGTCTGTCATGCAGTTGCTCGACATGTACATCGTCGTCCTGCCCTCGCTCCACGGCACCGGCGTGCATCTCAGCATTCTCGATTTTCTGCCGCTCATCGGCATCGGCGGGATCCTCGCCTTTTGTTACCTCCGCATCGTCGGCCGAACTTCGCTCTTTCCCGGTGCGCGACCCGCGCCTGATCGAATCGCTCCGCCTAACGAACTAACGAGCCGTGCCTAACGACGACGTCACTTCTTCATCCCGATCAGCCGCGCTTTCTCTTTTCCTCGTGGGCTCTGGGCGGTCGTGCTCTTTGTCTTCTTCGGCGTGATCGTGGCCATCACCTTCGGGGCGATGCATCGCGGCTCGACCTACGAAGCAGATCGCGGCCAGGCCCGCGCCGAGAAATTGAAAACCGCGCAGGAAGAATGGGACAAGACCGCGACAGCTACGGCTGGGTCGACAAAGCGAAAGGCGTCGCACATATTCCGGTGGCGCGCGCGATGGAATTGGAGACTGGCCGATCTGCCAGGCGAAAAGCCGGCGCCCGCCGGGCCTATCGCGACGCCTGAGCCTGCGGCCGTACCGGTGAGCGCGACAGGCGCGCCGCAACCGACCAATCCGCCAGCGACCGCGCCCGCCACGACCAGCCCAACGCCGAAGCCAACGTCGGTTGAAGGCCGAACTCGGAAAATCGCGGGCAGCCCGCCGGGGCCGCCAATCCACCTAACGCGCCCGCCGGAACCCAACCGGGGCCTAACGCCACGCCAGCCGCCGCACCCCAGTCGAATACCGAAGTTCCGCCAGTCACGCCGACGGTCACTCCCGTGCAGCAGCCGCCGGGAACGCCATTGCCAGTTCGCGGCAAAACCACGCCACCGCCGAAACCGTAACCGATGAGTTTCTCCGATTTTTTTGCCAACGTGAAGCGCTACGATGAAAACGCGGCCGTGATTTTCGATCGCGACGAACCGGTCGGGCGCGCGACGGATTTGGTGATGCCGCGCCGGCGCTGGTTCCGATCGTCGCAACAAGAAAAAGCTTTCCATGCCCCGCGCCAATCCGCGATTGCGCCTAACGAATGATGAACACGCCCGCCGGATTAATCCAGGAGCCGCCCTTGAGCGCCGCCGCACATTACGCCGGGCGACGTCGAGCAGGTCGAGCGCGCTTTGATCGACGCTTCGACTCGCCTGCCGGTGCTCGTCTTTCTACACCTCCGCGATTGCCTGGCTGCTCCTTTCCACCGCTCGTTGCGCGATCGTCACCTCCTTTAAGCTGCATGCGCCCGATTTCTTCGCGGATGTGAGCTTCCTCACCTGGGGACGATTCAGCCCGGCGCAGTTCGACATGCTCATTTATGGCTGGGCTTCGATGGCCGGGATGGGGACCGCGATCTGGCTGATGGCGCGGCTCTGCCGGACGACTCTGCGGCATCCGCTCCTCCTCATCAGCGGCGCGGCCTTTTGGAATCTTGGCGTGCTCATGGGTATCGTCGGAATCCTGGTCGGGCGATAGCACCGGCTATGAGTGGCTGGAGTTTCCCGGCTACTCCGCGCTCACGCTCTTTCATTTCCTACCTGCTCATCATGACCTGGGCGTTGATCATGTTCCGCTATCGCCGGCGCGGGCATGTTTACATCACGCAATGGTATTTGTTAGCCGCGTTTCTCTGGTTCCCGTGGCTCTACGCCGCCGCGCAGGTGATGCTCTTTATTTTCCCGGTCCAGGGCGTGATGCAGGCCGCGGTCAATTGGTGGTTTGCGAATAATCTGCTCTTTCTCTGGTTCGGCTCGATCGGGCTCGGGCACGGCTTATTACATGATCCCGAAAGTGATCGGCCGGCCGGTGCACAGTTATTATCTGGCGACGATTGGCTTCTGGACCTTCGCCTTGTTCTCCAGTTGGACGGGAATGCAGCGCCTGGTCGACGGGCCGTTTCCGGCCTGGATGATCACCGCGAGCATCGCGGCCACGATCCTCACGCTCATTCCGGTTGCGACTGTCGGGCTCAATCATCACATGACGATGCGCGGCCATTTCCCGCTCATGCACTATAGCCCGACGCTGCGCTTTACCGTTTTCGGCGCGATCGCTTACACGCGCCTTCAGCATTGTCGGAGTGATCATGTCGCTCCGCTCGGTCGCGCGCATTGTTCACTTCACCGAGGTGAGCGTCGGCTACACTTACATGGGGCTTTACGCCTTTTTCACGATGGTGATTTTTGGTTCGATGTATTACATCGTGCCGCGGCTGATCGGCCGCGAATGGCGATATGCGTCGCTCATCAAGCTGCACTTTTGGTGCATCGACCTACGGCATTGGCCTGATGGTGCTTGCTCTTGCTCGTCGGCGGTTTTGTCCAGGGCGTGAGCTTGAATGATCCGACGCTTGCCCTTTGCCGAAAGCACCGAGTCGATCATGCCTTATCTGCGCGGACGCACCTTGTCCGGGCTTCTGCTCACGGTCTCGCATTTTGTCTTTGCCTTCCATTTTGGCCTCATGCTGCTCGGCTTTGGTCGCACCGCGAGCGTCCCGACGTTTCTCAATCCGCTCGAGCCGGAAGGAAGTGAGGTGCATCCGATGAAAGGTCTGCAGCCGCTCTTTCCTCGGCATCTTCGGCATCTTCGCTTTTTCGTGGTTCGGCCTGACGGTGATGCCGAATCTGCAAATCGGCAGCCTCAATCCGCAGACGGATGAAGATGGCGGCGACATTTATCCTTCGCCCGCTCTCCGGCATGGCGCATCGCGGCGCGCGAGGTCTATGCCGCGAACGGCTGTGTCTATTGCCATTCGCAACAGGTGCGGCCCGATTACGGCGGCTCCGATCTCGAGCGCAAATGGGGCGAGCGGCGCAGCGCGCCGCGCGATTACATTTTTGAGCCGATCGTTTTGCTCGGGAAAATGCGCACGGGTCCTGATCTCGCCAACGTCGGTCATCGACTGGCCTGGAAGAAAAAGGTGCAGCCACGCCGTCCGCCCGCTCCCGCGAGCGGGCCCGCTGCTCGCGACCGCGGGAGCGCGCGGCCGCTGCCGCGGCGAGCGCAGCACCGGCCGCCAGTCCGTCAGTTAGGCGCGAGTCCCCGCGACGGTCACGGCGGCGGCTCTCCGCCCGGCGCCAGTCCCGTCGCCAGCCGGCCGGCAATCAGCTGCCGCCGCCAGCGCGCCACGACCCCGCGCCGTCGTTAGTCGCGGAAGTCGAAGGACTTGACCGCCGATGGCAGGCCGCATGCCTTACACCGCAGCGTGGCATCATCGTCATCTCTACAATCCGCGAAGCGTGACGCGAGGATTCCAACATGCCGGCCTATCGTTTCCTCTACGAAAAACGACGCATCTCCGGCGTCATTTCTCCCGAGGCGCTTAATTTCGTCGGCGACGACGAGCGAAACACCCGAGGCCGGTTGGGAGATCATCCCGAGCTACGACGCGAAATGTCTCGTCGCTTACCTGATGTCGCGCGATCAATCCCATGCATTGAAAGAAGCGAAGTCGCCCGCGATCGTTCGCCGCCGGCGCCGGCCAAGGAGGCGACAGAAATGAGCGACCCGCCTTCAGAAAATTCGCCCGCATCAGGGAATGGATTACGGCGAAACCGCAGGCGTGCACGAGACCCATGCCGCCATCGTTAGGGAAAAAGCCGATCCGCAGATCGGGCGCGAACCGCTCTCGCTTTGGCTCATCGCGATCTATGGGCTGGCCGTCTTTTTTGGCGGCGCTTATCTCGGTCGTTATGCGGGAAACTTCAGCGGCGACGGACTCGATTACCTCGGCGGTGCGCCGCGGGTCGCGACCAAAGCCGGCGGCCGCAATGCGGCGGCGCCGAACAAGCGACGGAACTGACGCCGGCCGAAAAAGGCAAAAAGATTTTCTCCGCCAACTGCGCCACCTGTCACCAGGCCAACGGCCTTGGTGTCCCCGGCCAATATCCACCGCTGGCTGGCTCGGAAATTGTGAATGGCGGCTCGCGTCGGCCGGTCATGATCGTGCTCAAGGGTTTGCAAGGCCCGTTCACCGTGAAGGGCCAGCACTTCGGTTCGGCCGTCATGCAACCGTGGGAGAAAACCCTGACCGACGAAAAAATCGCTGACGTTCTCACCTATGTCCGGCAGGAGTGGGGGAACAACGGCGGGCCGATCAGCGCGGAGGGCGTCGGCGCGCTGCGCAAAGAATTCGCCGGTCGCACTGAATCCTATACCGAGCCGGACGTTCTTGCGGTTCCGACCGAGGCTAACGTCCCCGGAGGAGCGCCCCCGGCTCCCGCGCCAGGCGCTTCGGCCCAGCCGGGCGGCAGTCCGCCCGCTCCTCCGAAATAGCCGGCTGGTTGCCTAACGAGCGAGCGCGTCGGCCAACAACTCAGCCATGTGCTTCGGATGCATCGGCGTGAGCTCCTCGATCTGATGACGACAGCTCGTGCCGGACGCGACCACCACGGTATCAGGCGGTTGCTGAGTCAACTGCTCAACCAGTGGCGCGGCGACCTTGAGGGAGAGAGCGTATTTCGCCTCCAACATTCCGAAGGCGCCGGCCATGCCGCAACAGCCGGTGTCGAGCAGCGTTGCCTTTCGGCCTGGCAACTCGTTCCGCCAGTCGCACCATGAAGGCGGGATGGAGAAGCGATTTCGCGTGGCAATGCGCGTGAATTGCGATCTGGCCCGGGCGCGGCTCGAATTGGAGGGCGCCGGGTTCCCGCTCGAGCAGATCGTCGATGAATTTCTCAAAAAGAAAACAGCGGGCCGCGGCCCCCTCCGTCCCGGGCAATTTCAACTCGCGATAATCTTCGACGAACATCGAGTAACACGACGGTTCGAGGAAGAGGATGGGCCTGGTGTCGTTAGGCAGATTCAATAACGCGAGATTATGCCGTCCGAGGCGGGCCGCTTCATTCAGATTTCCCTGGCTGAAGGCCGGACGGCCGCAGCATTTGCGGTCCACCGGCAGCTCGACCTCAAAGCCGAGAGCTTCGAGCACCGCGACGGCGGCGATGCCGATCTGCGGCTCGTGATAGCGGACAAAAGTATCATCCCAAAGAATGACTTTGCCGCGCTTGTAGCCGGCATCGTTGATTCCTGCCGCGTGTGCCTAACGAACCATCTGATCAAACCGTTCCGGACGCATAATGCGGCAGCGTGCGTTGGGCCGAAAGCCCGAGCGTCTTCTCCAGCAGCGAGCGCAAGCGGCGCGAACTCGAGCGCCGCATTCGCCAGCGATCGGCAGCGCGCAACCGAGCCGGCCTAACAAATCCATTGCGCTCAACATCCGCACCCGCAACGGCAAGCCATCGCGCGCATAACGCGCGTGCATCAGCTCCGCCTTGAGCAGCGCCAGGTTCACGTTCGACGGGCATTCAGTGGTGCAGGCTTTGCAGGAGAGGCAATTGCTCAGCGCATCTTCCAATTCCTGCGCGCGCAACGGATCGTCGCCCGTCGCGCGCAGTTCGAGCGCGGCCCGGATGGCATTGGCCCGGCCGCGCGTCGACATGTATTCCTCGCCGGTCGCGAGAAATGTCGGGCACATCGTCGGCGCTTCCTTGCGGCAGCCGCCGCAGCCGTTGCACTGCTCGAGGTTGCCGACGAACGATTGGTCCTTGGCGGCGAAAGCCAGCACCGGCTGCGAACGGCAGCTCGATCCGGCCGCTGTTCCCCGCGCAGGTCCCTGTCAATTCGGAAACGTCCGTCGCTGATCATTTTTTCCGGGTTGAAAAGATTCTTCGGATCGAAGACGCGCTTGATCTCGCGCATCACGTCGAGCAAGCTCTTCGCCGACCTGTTCTCGGCATGTATTCGGTCCGCGCGATCCCGACGCCGTGCTCGGCCGCAGAGCGAACCTTTGAATTGCCTGACGAGCGCGGAAACTTCGTCCGCGACCTGCCGGAATTTCTGCAGGTCGGCCGCGACATGCAGATCGAGCACCGGCCGGACGTGAAGCAGGCCGCTCGCGGCGTGCCCGTAGTAGCAAACCTCCAGACCGAGCGGCCGCATGATCGATTCGAGCCCGGCAACATAAGCCGGCAGTTGCTCTCGGCAGCACCGCGCGTCTTCGATAGAGGCGACCGGCTTGGCCGGTCCGGCTCGGCCGGTCAGCAGAGACAGCCCGGCCTTGCGCATCGACCAGACGAGATTCATCTCCGCCGTGTCGCGTGCAGATAGCGTGCGCAACCCGAGGCTTCGCTTGCCTAGAGCGCCGCGAGCCGTCCGGCCACGTCGTCATCGTAAAATTCGACGATCAGAATCGACTCACAGGGTTTCGCGTCGAGTTCGAGCAATTCCCGCGCGGCCTCGAAATCGAGCTGCCCCTTTGTCTGATCGAACAGATGGCCGGTCGATGTGCTCGATCGCCGAGGGCTTCAGATCGAGCAGCTCCACCGTTGCCTGCATCGCTTCCGCGACCGAGGCGAAGAAGATCAAGCCCGAGACCCTTTTCCTGCGGCAACGGAACGATCTTGCAACTCCGCCGAAAAAATCGCCGCCAGCGTGCCTTCGCTTCCGGCGAGAATTTCGGACAGATTTTCCGGCGCGCGTGCAGAAAACGTTCCAGCCCGTAACCGCTCCAGCGCTTTAACATTCCCGGCGGCATGCGCTCGAGCGATCTCGGCGCGTTCGCGCCGCTAACGAGCTGCGGCGATCATCTCCTGCTCCGGTCGCGAACGACCGACTGGCCGGGCCCAATCGTTTCGATTCGCCCGTCGGCCAGCACGATTTCAAGTGCGCGGACATGATCCGCCGTCGTGCCGTAAACCGGCACGCGCGCGCCGGAAGAATTGTTCGCGATCATTCCGCCGAGCGTGGCGCGCGAGCTGGTCGCGACGTCGGGACCGAAACAAAAGCCGTGCGGTTTGAGAAAGTCGTTGAGCTGATCGAGCACCACGCCAGCGCCGACACGAACGGTGCGCCGCTCGAGATCGAGCGCGGTGATCTGTCGATTGTGCCGCGAGAAATCGACGATCAAGCCATCGCCAAGCGCGCCGCCGGCGAGTCCACTGCCCGCGCCGCGCGGCGTGACCGAAATGCCCGCGTCGGCCGCCGCAAGAATGACGCGCGCGCCTGCTGCTGCGCTGCGCGGAAAAGCCACCGCCGCCGGTTCGATTTGGTAAATCGAGGCGTCGGTCGCGTAAAGCTGGCGGGTGCGATTATCGAAAGCGATCTCGCAATTCGCCGAAAGAAGCGTGCGTTGCTGAGTCGACGTCATCGGTCTCTCTCAACATTGGTCGCGGCGCTGCGATTACAAGATCGTCGGGCAGTCCGATTGATCTCTGGTGGGGCGAGACTCCGTCGAGCTGGGGGAATCGTCCCGCCAGCAAAACCGGTTGCCCTCAAGGCTCGGCAGAGTCTCGCCTACCGATGGGGAGCGTAGCGATGGAGCGCCGTTACGGCGTAGGTTGCGCGGAAGCGGCGGGCGCAGCGGCCGGAGCGCTTTCTTTCGCCACCGGATTCAACTTCGCCTTGGCATCAGCCGCCGCGGTCTTAGCCGCAGTCTTGGGCGGAAGTGGCGCGGTCGCTTTCGACGCGGCAGACGATTTCATCAGCTCGCGGCGGACCGCGGAATCGGGCGTGCCCCGATGCGCGTAAAGGACCGAGAGAGCGAGAACCAGGATAAAGAAGATGCTCGCCAGCCAGGTCGTAATGGTGGTGAGAACGGTGGTGGTCTGCGCGCCGAAGATATTTTCCGTTACCCCACCCCCGAAGGCGGCGCCCAGCCCTTCGCTTTTCGGCCGTTGCATCAGGATGACGAGCATCATGAGCAGGGCGACGAGCGCTTCGATCACGAGCAGGATGTTGATCAGAATGGACATTCGGGACGGGCAATATGGCCAAAGCCGCGGATTTGTCCACGGCGAAGCGCGTACCTTTAGGTGGCTTCTTGACCACGGATTACACGGATGTCGCGGATGGGGAACCAGATTCAGAAAAAAACGGACTCCGGAAATTCCTATCCGTGCCCATCCGTGTAATCCGCGGTTAAATCATTCCCAGCGGCATCTAACGCACCGGCACTTTGCGATGGATCCAGACGCTGTTCACGATCCCGAGGCCGAACATGATCATGAGCGCAAACGAGCCGCTGTAACTGATGAGGGGCAACGGAACGCCCGTGATCGGCAGGATGGAAATGGTCATCCCGACATTCTGAAAGATATGGGTAAAAATCAGCGTGGTAATTCCGATGACGAGCAACAGCCCGAACAAATCACTCGATTTGTAGGCGACGAAGAGACAGGTCGTGAGAAGAAGACCGAACGAGCTGAGCAAGGCGATGCCTCCGAGGAAGCCCCATTGCTCACCGATCGCGGAAAAGATGTAGTCGTTATGCACCGCGGTCGCGGGCAGAAAGCCGAGTTCGATCTGCGTATTCGGCGCTTTGAACCCTTTCCCGGCCCAACCGCCCGAGCCGATCGCGATGAGTGATTGGTTGATCGCCCAGGCCGAGCCCTGGCGATCGATATCGGGATTGATGAACGCAGTGATCCGCTCTTGTTGATAGGGCTTCAGCCCGATGTAGGCGACCGGGATGAACGCGACCGCGATCAGGACCACGCAGATCAGATAACGCAACGGAATTCCTCCGACGAAAAGCAAGGCGAGCAGGACCGGCCCCCAGATCATGCATTCGCCCAGGTCCGGTTGCATCAGGATGAGCAGACAGGGCGCGCCCACGATCGCGCCGCAGAGTGTCAGGCGCAGCATGGGATGCATCTGCCGAAACTGGCTCAGGAAAAGCGCCAGCACCATGATGCCGGCGACAACCGCCAGCTGTGCCGGTTGAAAATTAATCGGCCCGAGGTGCAGCCAGCTGCGCGAACCGTAAACCTTGGTTCCAATGAAGCGCGTCAGGATCAGAAAAAAGAGGCCGGCCAGATACATCGGCAACGCACCCCATTTGATCCAGCGATAATCGACCAGACTGGTGAGCATGAAGGCAAAAAAGCCGACCGCCACCCAATTGGCCTGTTTCCGCCAGAATTCGGCCGCGACCGGGTCCTGGCGCATGTAGGTAGCGCTGTAAATCGCGACCATGCCGAAGATGGCCAACGCGAGCATGTTAACAACGATCAGCCAGTTTTGGCCGAGCAATTTTCGAAGAAATGGGGTCATGTCGCGAGCCGGAATATTTTGCTTTTAGCAGAGGAAAGATGGCAAAGCCGTGCCCGAAGTCCAGCAACCGCTCGATTCCAGGCCAAAATAATTTTATCTACCTGGAAGACAACGCTTTATGCGATCAAGATCGCAGCCCGATTGATCGTTAGTCTTGTCAGTCGGAGAAAGACATTTTAAACTGATATGCACATCCTCCTGCGACTGGAATTCCCGATGGCAAAGAAAAAGGCGAAACGAAAATTGGCCCGGCCGACGCTGCCGATGCAGCGCCACCTCAACCTTCGCCACGAAGGCCGTTATTTCGATCTGCGCCATATTTTCGAGCGCGTGAATGAGCGACATTTTCGCGGACGACTGCGCGGTTATCGCGTCGTCTGGGGCCGGCGGCGGCGGGAGCGACCGAAAGAGTATTTCATCTTCGGATCCATTCAGGAGGAAGACCGTGTCATTCGAGTTCATCCCTTGCTCGACCAGCCATTTGTTCCGCGCTGGTTTCTCGAGTATGTGCTTTATCACGAGATGCTGCACTCGGTTGTGCCGGAGGAAACGGATGCCGCCGGCCGCCGTCGCGTGCACACCGCAGAATTCTATCGTCGGGAAAAAGCTTTCCCGCGCTACCGCCGCGCCCGGCGCTGGGAAGACGAAAACCTGGCGCGCTTTCTGCGCTGAGCCCCAAACTTGCCATCCCGATCCGGCGCAGCGCGGAGAGGGATCTCACAATTGGAGACGACGTTGGTTCTTAACCAGAACGCGCGAATTGCAATGGCGAGGTCCCTCGCCGTCTGCGCGGCTCGGAATGACAAAGCAGGGGGAAGCATGTCAGTCTTTCCCCTTAACGAACCTCCGCCGCCGCCGGCCGCTCGCTGCTTTCAGACGGTAAGGGTGTCGTTGTTATGTTCTTCTTGATGAGGTACCAGAGCGCGGTCGCGAGCAGGAGGGAGGTCAGCTTCGCTCGCCAGTTGTTCAGGATCAGTTTCTTCATGAGAGCGGTGGAGTAACACTTCGCCGAGGCGTTGCCGGAAAGTCTCCGGCGTAAAATTCCGTTCGAGACGGCGACGATAACAAATGGAAATCGCCCCCGTCTCTTCCGAGACGACGACCGCAACGGCGTCCGATTCCTCGGTGATGCCGAGCGCGGCCCGATGCCTCAGACCCAGGCTGCGATCGAGCGTCTCGCGCTGGCTCACGGGAAAAATACAGGCCGCGGCCGCGATCCGGCCGTTGCGCAGGATCACTCCGCCATCGTGCAGGGCGGATTTCGGATGAAAGAGCGTCAGGAGCAATTCCGTCGAGAAGGCCGCGTCCACGATCACGCCCGTCTCCTCGTAAACCTTGATCGAGGTGTCGCGCTCGATCGCGATCAACGCGCCGAATTGCTTGTTCGAAAGCTGGGTCACGACCTCGGCCAGATCGTGCACCGTCTCGCGCTTTTCACTCGTCAGCGAAAAAATCGGATGACCACCCAGCTCGGCCAGGGCGCGGCGCAATTCCGGTTGAAAAATCACGACCAGCGCGACGGCCAGGAAAACGGAAAAGCTGCGGATAATAAAACTGATCACGACCAGGTTTAAGAGCTGCGAGATCAGGGTCAGGGTCAGAAACACAATCGCCAGACCGGTCAGCACTTTCGCGCCGCGCGTGCCCCGAAAGTAGAGGTAACCGTAGTAGATGACGACGCTGAGCAAAAGGATCTCGACGGCGCTGCGCCATTTTTCGAACCAGAGCTGGGCGATGTCGTGGATCGTCATCGGGTGGCGGCTAAAAGAGCTTCGGTGGCGCGGAGTGCATTGGCGTTGGCGGCAACGTCGTGCACCCGCAAGACCTGTGCCCCCCGCACCCGCAGCCATGAAGTCAGCGCCACGGTCGCGCTCCCCCGGTCTGCCGGCACGCCAGAGATTTTTGCGAGGAAAGATTTGCGCGAAACGCCCACAACCAGGGGCCGGTTTTCCACCCGCAGACGCGGCAGATTGGCGAGCAACTCCAGGTTATGCGCGACGGTTTTGCCGAACCCGATCCCGGGATCAAACGCAATGCACATTGGATCGATCCCTGATCGTACCGCCGCCTCGTAGCGCTGTCGAAAAAAATCGGTCACCTCGCCCACGACATCGTCATAAGTCGGAGCGAGTTGCATTGTCTCGGGCGTGCCCTGCATGTGCATGATGATGAGGGCGACCTGCTTTTCCGCCACCAGCGCCAACATTCCGGCGTCGCCGCGTCCGCCCGTGATGTCATTGATGATGGTGGCGCCCTTCTCGATCGCGGCCCGCGCCACCGCCGCTTTAGAAGTGTCGATCGAAAGGGGGACCGTCAAGGTCTGCGCCAGCTGCTCGATCACCGGCAGGACGCGCTCCATCTCGTCGTTAGGCGCGACCGGGCCCGCCCCCGGGCGGGTCGATTCGCCCCCGACGTCGATGATGTCGGCTCCACTCTGAGCCATGGCCACGCCGTGGGCCAGGGCCGCTTCCATCGCAAAAAATTCTCCGCCATCGGAGAACGAATCCGGCGTCACGTTGAGAACGCCCATGAGCAGGGCGCGCGGCGTCAGGTCGATGACGTTTTCGCCTACTTTCCAGCGCGTTGCGTCCATTACGTTTCAGACTATCACAGCCCGCGCTTTATTCGATGGCCGACGCTGCGCGAAGATACTGGACTGGACGCGCGGAAGCGCGTCCCTCCGGAGGGACCTCCTTCTGCAGGTCCAGTTTGTTGGCCTGGAACTCGCGCTAAAATGTCCGCTTTCAATCGGCTCCTTTTCTTCGATGATCGCGTTGCCGAATGAAACGCGAAGCTGATCCGAAGCAAAAAATCCTGGCCCTGATGCGCGGGCCGAAATACCGCCCGCTCGACCAGAAGGAGATGTCCCATGCGCTCGGTCGCAAAGCTGACAACCAGGGCGCGGTGCTCGAGGCGTTAAAGGAACTGGAGCGCACCGGCCAAATCGCGCGCATTCGTAAGAATCGCTACATCCTGCCCGAAGCGGCTGACCTCGTGACGGGCAAGCTGCAGATTCATCAGGCCGGCTTCGGATTTCTTGCCCGGGAGGGCTCGGATCAGGGTGACGTTTTTATTGCGGCGGAAAATACCGGTACGGCCATGAACGGCGATCGGGTCGTGGCCCGGATCACGCGCGACGCCAATTACGCGCGCGCTCGCACCGCGAAAGGCCCGGAAGGCCGCGTCATCCGCATCCTGGAGCGCGCCCACGAGACAATTGTCGGCACCCTGCAACAGACGCGGAATTTCTTCTACGTCGTGCCGGATGATCCGCGCCTCGTGCACAACGTCTATGTGCAGCCGCGTCCCTTACCGGGGGCGCCGCGCCCGCCGCAGCCGGCCGACAAGGTGGTCGTCAGGCTGGAGCCCTGGGAATCGCGCCACGTCAATCCTGAGGGCGAAATCATCGAGCTGCTCGGTCGCGCCACCGATCCGGGAGTCGACATGCTCTCGATCATTCGCAAAAACAATCTTCCGCTGCAGTTCCCGCCGGAAGTGTTGGCCGAAGCCGATCGCATCCCGGATTCGGTCGATTCCAATCGCCAGCGCGAGCGCGAAGATCTGCGCCACAAATTCATCGTCACGATCGACCCGGACGACGCGCGCGATTTTGATGATGCGATCAACGTCGAGCAACTCCCGGGCGGCGAATGGGAGCTCGGCGTCCACATCGCGGACGTTTCCGCCTACGTCACTGCCCGGGAGCGCGCTCGATCGCGAGGCGCTCAACCGCGGGAACAGCGTTTACCTGGTCGATCGCGTCATTCCGATGTTACCCGAGCGTCTGAGCAACGGTGTTTGCAGTCTGAATCCGAACGTCGTTAGGCTGACCCATTCCGTTTTCATCCGCTTCGCCAGGAACGGCGCGCCGCGCTCGGCGCGGTTCGCGCGCACCATGATCAAGAGCGCGCGGCGACTCACCTACAAGGAAGCCTTCGCCATTCTGCAAAAGGCGCCGCATGACGAGCTCTCAAACCGGCTGCACGCGGCCTGGGATCTCGCCTCCCTCTTACGTCGGCGCCGCTTCGCCCACGGCTCGCTCGATCTCGATTTTCCCGAGGTCAAAGTGATCGTCGACAAACAGAGCGGCCGCCCGCTCCGCCTCGAGCGGATCGAGAACGACGAGTCGCATCAACTGGTCGAGGAGTTCATGCTCGCGGCCAATGAAGCGGTCGCGAGCGAACTGAAACACCGGCTTGTTCCGACGATCTTCCGCGTACACGAACCTCCCGATCCGGACAAGCTGACCGAATATCGAGAGTTCGTTATCAGTTACGGATTCCAGGTCGGCGACCTGACCAATCGCCGGGAATTGCAGCGGCTGCTCGAATCCTTTCGCGGCAAACCGGAGGAGCAGGCGCTGAAAATCGGGCTGTTGAAAAGCCTGAAGCGCGCTCGTTACGCGACGCAGCCGCTCGGTCACTTCGGTCTCTCGAAAAACAACTACACCCATTTCACCAGCCCGATCCGCCGTTACGCCGACCTCGTCGTGCACCGCGTCCTCTCGGCCCATGACGGCAAACGGGCCGCGCAGCGAACGGCGGGCGAGCTGAGCGGAATCGCCGAGCACATCTCGACCACCGAACGCGTCGCCGCCGAAGCGGAGAACGAGTCCGTGAAAATGAAAAAACTCGAGTTCCTCCAGCGGCAATTGACCGAAAAGAATCCTCAGGTTTTCCGCGCGATCGTGATTGAGGTGCGCAACTACGGACTCCTCATCGAATTGCCGGATGTGCTGTTGACCGGGCTGGTCCACGTCTCGTCGTTACAGGATGATTTTTATACTTTCGACAGCGCGCGCCGCCGCCTTATCGGGCGGCAATCGAAGCGCTCTCTCGCGGTCGGCGACGTCTTGAAAGTGATCGTGGCGCGCATCGATCTCTTCAAACGACAGGCCGATTTCGCGATCGTCAATGAGCGACCGGCAAGGCCTGCGCGACGAGGCCGTTAGAGGCCAAAATTTTTTCTTCCCTTTGCCTTGGGCACCGGCCTAACATCCGCGCCGTCGACCATGGACAGCATCATCGAATCAAGAGAGTTGCAGATCGAAAGAAAGCTTTTCTCGATCGATCTGCGGGAAAATCGCGCGGCCGATTCCTCCGCATCACCGAGGACAGCCAGGGGCATCGCAACGTCATTATCGTGCCAATGTCGGGCGTCGACGATTTTGCCGACGCCATCGATGACGTGCTTGCTTCGGAGCCCGCGTAACACAGCGCATCCTGGCTGTCGAGTCATGCGGGCGTCCTGCCGCTGCAGGCTGGAAGCCTGTGTTCCGTGGCGTTGACACCCCTACCTCGCGCTTTAGCTTGCGCTTCCGCACGCAAATTTCGTTTCACGATTCACGATTCACCATTCACGCTTTCCAATCGCTCATGGCCAAAAAAACAAAATCAGCCCGCTCTAAATCGGCGCCTAAATCGAAGTCCAGAGCGCGCCGAAAGCCGCAGCATGTCTACTACTTCGGCGACGGCAAAGCCGACGGCGCCGGCAGCATGAAGCCGCTCCTCGGCGGCAAAGGCGCCAACCTCGCCGAGATGACGCGCATCGGTCTGCCCGTCCCGCCCGGGTTCACGATCACGACCGAAGTCTGCACTTATTTTTACGAAAACAAGCGCACTTATCCGCGCGGACTGGAAGCGGAGGTGGAGAGCGCGCTGGCCAAAGTCGAGAAATCGGTCGGCAAAAAGCTCGGCGACAAAGAGCGCCCGTTGCTCGTCTCGGTGCGCTCCGGGGCGCGCGATTCGATGCCCGGAATGATGGACACGATCCTCAACCTCGGGATGAACGACAGCGTGGTCGAGATTGTGGCCGGGCAGACGAACAACCCGCGCTTCGCCTGGGATTCCTATCGGCGCTTCCTGCAAATGTATGGCGACGTCGTCATGGGCGTGCAGAAGCGCGCGGGCGAAGATCACGAGCCGTTCGAGAGCGCGATCGAGCATCTCAAGGACGAGCGCTACGGCAATCACCATTTCCCCGATGTGCAGCTGACGGTGGACGACCTGAAGGAGCTCGTCGCGGCGCTTCAAGGAGCTGATCAAGGATCGCACCGGGAAATCATTTCCGCAGGATGCGCGCGCCCAGCTCTGGGGCTCGATTGGGGCCGTGTTCGGTTCGTGGAATAACGACCGCGCGGTGGTTTATCGGAGAAAATACGGGATTCCCCATGATTGGGGCACGGCGGTCAACGTGCAGACGATGGTCTTCGGCAACATGGGCGATACCAGCGCCACCGGCGTCGCTTTCACGCGCGACCCGGCCAGCGGCGAAAAAGTTTTCTACGGCGAATATCTGATCAACGCCCAGGGCGAAGACGTGGTCGCGGGCGTGCGCACGCCGCACCCGATCGCAAAGCTCGCGCAGGAAATGCCGGCCGCGCACAAGGCGCTCATGAAAGTGCGAGATCTGCTCGAGAAACATTTCAAGGACATGCAGGACCTCGAGTTCACGGTCGAAGACAACCGCCTCTACATCCTGCAAACGCGCAACGGCAAACGCACCGGCCTCGCTGCCGTGCGCATCGCGGTCGAGATGGTGCAGGAACGCCTGATCACGAAAGAAGCCGCCATCAAACGCATCCCGGCGGATTCGCTCGCCCACCTGCTCGCGCCGATTTTCGATCGCAAATCAATCGCCGCCGCCAGGAAAATCGGGAGCGGTCTGGCGGCTGGTCCGGGCGCGGCCTCCGGTCACGTTGTTTTCAGCGCGGAGGAAGCCGTCCGACGTGCCGCGCGCGGCCACAAAGTGTTGCTCGCCCGCATCGAGACTTCGCCGGAAGACTTGCGCGGCATGATCGCGGCGGAGGGCATTCTCACTTCGCGCGGCGGCGTTTCCTCGCACGCCGCCCTGGTGGCGCGGCAAATGGGCAAGGTTTGCGTCTGCGGCGCGGCCGGGATCGAGATCGATTACCAAAAGCGGACCATGTCCGCCAGTGGCGTGACCTTGCAGGAAGGAGATTACCTTTCGATCGATGGAACGGCCGGAGAAGTCTTTGCCGGCGAAGTGACAACCGCGCCCTCCGAGATCGTGCAGGTGCTGGTCGATCGTTCGCTCGATGGAAAAAAGAGCGCCACCTATCAACAATACGCCCGGCTCATGAGCTGGGTTGATCGCGCGCGCAAACTCGACGTGCGCACCAACGCCGACACGCCCGAGCAGGTCAAAAACGCCATCGCTTTCGGTGCGCAAGGAATCGGCCTTTGCCGGACCGAGCACATGTTTTTCGAGGGCAATCGGATCGATGCCATGCGCGAAATGATCCTGGCCGAAGACGAAGCATCGCGCGTCAAAGCGCTCGCCAAATTGCTCCCCTATCAACGCCAGGATTTCTCCGGAATTTTTCAGGCACTCGACGGACTGCCGGCCACGATTCGTTTTCTCGATCCGCCCTTGCACGAATTTCTCCCGCACGAAAAAGAGCAGCAGCTCGATCTTGCGCGCACGATTGGCCTTCCGGTCGAAACCATCTCGCGCCGCGTGCGCGAGCTGCACGAGTTCAATCCGATGTTAGGCCATCGCGGCTGCCGGCTCGGCATTACTTTTCCTGAAATCTCCGAGATGCAGGCGCGCGCTATTTTTGAAGCGGCCGCCGAGGTGCAGAAGAAAGGCAAAAAGGTGCGGCCGGAGATCATGATCCCGCTCGTTGCTTACCCGCGGGAATTGAAGTTGCAGATCGATATCGTGCATCGCGTGGCCGCGGCCGTGGCCAAGGAAAAGAAAACGAAATTCAATTACCTCGTCGGGACCATGATCGAAATCCCGCGCGCCGCTCTCGTCGCGGACGAGATCGCAAAGGACGCGGAATTTTTCAGCTTCGGCACGAACGATCTCACCCAGACCACCCTCGGCATGAGCCGGGACGATTCCGGCAGTTTTCTGCCCGCCTACGCCGAGCTCGATATCGTGCCCAACAATCCTTTCGCCTCCATCGACCAGAGGGGCGTGGGACGCCTCATGGAAATCACGCGCGACCTCGGGCGCAAGACGCGACCGAAAATCAAGCTCGGCATCTGTGGCGAGCACGGCGGCGAACCCTCGAGCGTGAAATTCTGCCACCGCCTCGGGCTCGACTACGTCAGTTGCAGTCCGTTCCGGGTCCCGATCGCGAAACTCGCCGCCGCCCAGGCCGCGCTCGGCGCGTAAAACCTGGCCTAACGAATTCTGCGAGCCGGGCTGGTCTGGGGAGCGCACGCGACTCGCGTGCTGGCGATGGCGCCCTCGCCATCGCGAACTTGGTCCCACTCATCGATTCATGGGCTTTGCGATAGTTCGTTTGCCCCGAAAGCTTTCTGGGGAGCGCACAGCCTGCCCGCCAGTGTGCGGGCGCCTCGCGTGCTCAATCCGGCGCCTCGCCGGAATGCTCGTGCGGGGAGGACTCTCGTTAATCACCCAGAAACTTCGCGCGCTTATGTTTGCGACGAGGCGCCGCAAACAGCACGCGGGGCGCCCGCACACTGGCGGGCAGGCTGTGCGCTCCCCGGAACGTGCGCCGCGTTCGCCGGCTACAAGAGCGCGGGCAAGGGCGCGGGGGCCTCGGATGTTGTCGCGCGCGTCGCCACCGCTCCCACCGTTTCGCCGCGACGCAACTGGCCGCAGACGAGCGTGTGCTGGGGAGGATCAAACGGCCGCTCGATCAGACGGAGGAGACGGCCCGCCCCGGTCCGCCCGATTTCCAGGAAGGGAGTCTGCAGCGTCGTGGCTGTGTGCGATCCGTTAGGCGGCTGGATCCCGTCAAAACCGGTCACGGAAACATCATTCGGCACTTTCAGGCCGTGCCCGGCAAGGTGGGTGATGACGGCATAAGCCGCATAATCATTCGCGCAGACCCACGCCGTCACTCCGTCTCTGGTTTGGGCGTGCATGCACGCGAGGGACTCTTCTTCCGACAACGCCGGAACCTGCGCGACGTTAACCACGTCCGCCGGCCGGTAGGCCAGACCGAGCCCGAGGAGCTTTTCAAAATAGGCCGAGAAACGGTGCGTCGCCCAGTACGTCCCGAGGGCGGGATGGACCGAGAAAAAGCCGATGCGCTCGTGGCCGTTTTCGACCAGCAAATCCATCAGGCTGGAGACGCCGCGATGATGATCGACATCGATGCAATTGAGATAGGTGTGCCCGTACTGTTCGAGCAGCGAGACGCAGGGCAGCCGGCCCGCGAGCGTTTCTACCACCCGATCAGGGAAGGCATGGATGAGGAGCGCACCGTCCCAACCGCCCCGGCGCAGAGCCGCAATTGTCCGATAGGAGGCGCCTTCCACCGAGATCTCGTCGGGATCGACATAATGGACACTGAGCTGCACGCACTCCAGCTGCGCCAGTTGCGAAACGCCATCGAGCAGCTTTTGGCGGGGAGTCTCGAAGCGATCATCGATCGTGGAGTGGGCCGGATGACAGATCAGCACTCCGAGGGTCTGGCTCCGGCTCGCCCGGCTGCTCGCCTGGGTACGCAGTTCCATGTAGCGATAACCGAGTTCCGCGGCCAGATCGAAGACACGCGCCCGGGTCGAGGGATTGATCGCGCGATGGTTGGTGAAACAGCGCGAGACCGTGGCGCGAGACAAACCGAGGCGATCCGCCAATGTCTGCTGATTAACCCTCATGGAATGCGATGAAGATTAACGGGTCTTTTGCTAAACGCGAATCGGAAAGCGAAGTTGTAGCCGGAATCGGGTAGATGTTTAGCGTCGGCCGAGGTAAAGCATGTCATCCCGAGGCCGGCGAAGCGCGCCGAGGGGCCTCCCCTCAGCTCGGGCGGGTCCGCTTTCTGTTCCCGCTGCCGCAGGCCTTGGGTGAGGTCCCTCTCCGGGCTACGACGGATCGAGGTGACAACCAGCGCGCGGGGCGGACGTGCGAGTCTAGCGCGTCGATGGGACGCTAAAACGCTCCCTGCTACAAGCCGGGTTCGGCGGGTATTTTCACCCCTTGGCAACGGAGACCCATTTGTCGTACCGTGAGGGTTCACCTGATTCCATCCCCTCGCCGTGCATCCAACGTCCATCAACCCGCGCTCGCGCTGTGCCCTCCCTTTGGCAGGGCGATTCAGCCATTCCCACACGTCTCCGCGGCGGAAACCGCGTCGGCGCACCTGCGCTTTTACGCTGCCCAAGCTGCGTGAGCGCACCTGCGCTTTTACGCTGGTCGAAATGCTGGTGGTTATCGCAATCGTGCTGGTTCTGACCTTTCTGCTCGCGCCCGCCTTCAGCAGCCTGAAATCGGCCGGAGACGTCACCAGCACCGCTTACACAGTCAAAGGCGTTTTGGAACAAGCCCGGATCACCGCCATGGCCAACAACACCTACACCTGGGTCGGATTTTACGAGGAAGACGCCTCGGTGCCTTCCACCACCCCCATCGCAACACCGGGAAACGGCCGGCTTGTCATCTCGATCGTCGCCTCGATCGATGGCAGCAATGTCTACGGTTCTAATACGAGCGGTCCGATCGATCCGACGAAACTGCGTCAGCTTGGGAAGCTGGTGAAGATTGAGAACGTCCATCTTCCCCTCCTCGCGATTGGAACTGGGACGGGTGACAAATTCGATAGCCGGCCTGCTCTCCTCTCCGAACCAACCGCGGGTTACAACTATTCCCGATTTGGTGAGCTCAATGCCCCGGCTCCCAACACCGCGCCCTTTACGACGCCGTTCAATTTCCAGTATCCGGTTGGCAATCCCGCCCCGGCTCCGCAGTACACCTTCAAGAAGCTGCTTCAATTCAGTCCGCTGGGTGAAGCACGCGTCAGTGGTAATACCTACAATATCCGTCGCATCGTCGAAATCGGTCTCGTCCAGACACACGTCAATGTCGTTCCTTTTCCCACCAGCGGCGCCGGCACTTCCACCGCGACCTACAGCGGGAACGTGGTCGCGCTGCAGCTCAGTGGCTTCGGGGGCAACGTCAAGATCTATCGACGGTGAAACTTCGCCTTCCTCATTCGCCTGCTTTCTCGCTCGCGGAAGTGACCCTTGCGCTCGGGGTCGCTGCCGTCTCGCTTCTCGCCATCCTCGGGCTGCTCGCGACCGGCACGCAAATGAACCACACCGCCACCGAGCAAACCTCCTCCAGTGATATCCTGACGGCGGTGGCGGCCGATCTTCGCGCGACACCGAAAACAAGCTCGACCTCGCTCCAGTTTGGCATAGCCATTCCTCCTAATCCGGTCGCGGCAGCGACGGGCTCAACCCTCTACTTTAATTCCATCGGGCAGGCTCCCGCCGTCCCAAGCAGCGCGGCCCGTTATCGCCTTGTCCTGGCTTTTCTGCCCAACGGGAGTGGACGCGCTGCCACCCTCGTCAATTTACGCGTTACCTGGCCGGCCGCGGCCGACCCGACGAACGCAAATACAGGGGCGGCAGAAGCGTTTGTCGCCTTGGACCGCAACTAGCTTTATGCGACGATCGTGCCGCGCTTTTACTCTGGTTGAGCTGCTCGTTTCCGTGGCGGTGCTCTCGCTTCTCGTGGTCATCGTCAGTTCGATGGTCAACAGCGCGACGACCATCGTTTCGCTCGGCAACAAGAGAATGGATGCCGATAGCCAGGTCAGGCCCGTTCTCGATCGTATGGCCGTTGACTTTGCCCAGATGATCAGAAGACCCGATGTCGACTATTACGTGAAGTCGTATCTGGACCCGGAAGCGGGCAATGACCGAGTCGCCTTCTTTTGCAACGTGCAGGGCTATTACCCCTCGACTGGCTCGCAAAGTCCGGTTTCACTTGTCTCCTACCGAATTAATTCCGACGCGACCTCAGCTTCCTTGAACAGAATGCAGCGCATGGGTAAGGGGCTGGTCTGGAACGGCGTTTCGATCACGGATAAACCGATCCTTTTTTGGCCCTCAGGCTATTGTCACTAACTGGGCGGCGGCGACCAATAACAGCGCGACCGATCCGGATTATGAGCTGGTGGGCCCACAGATCTTCCGCTTCGAATATTTCTATCTCCTAAAGACGGGCGCCATCTCCGACCTGCCCGGGGCGGCCGGCATGCAGGATGTGGCGGCGATTTGCGCTAACATTGCGACGATCGATCAGAAAAGCCGGGTGCTGCTCTCGGATGCGCAGGTCACCACGCTCACTGGACGGCTCAAAGACTTCGATCCGACGCGGCCGATCTCCGATTTAACAACGGCCTGGCAATCCACTCTCGACGGCGTCGCGGACATGCCTCGTGTGGCCATAAATGGGGTGCGCATCTACCAACGCTACTTCTATCTGACGCCTTTAAAGTGAAGACATCAACGTCAGCCTTTCCGAAGAGGCGCGGCTCCGCCCTCGTCATTGTTCTGGCTTTTCTCCTCATTCTGAGCGGGATCGTGGTGGCCTATTTTTCCCGGACAGGCACGGATCGCCAACTGGCGCACGGCACGTTCAACGAGACCCGGGCCGATATTTTCGCGCGCAGCGCACTCGACATCGTCGTGGCTGATCTCAAACAGGAAATTGTGGCCGGCTCCAGTGCCGCCACCGTCGATGGCTATACCATTTATACGCCGACCGCCAACGCCAACATCCTGCCCGTGACCAGCGGAACGCCGGCGGACAAGTCGATCCCCAACCTGGTCAAACGCAGCGTGGCGACCGACCCGGCGAGTCGCGCTTCGGGCGTCAACTCCACCGCCGCGTCCCTGAACGGGCGTGCCATCAGTCCGGCTCGCTGGAACAAACATTATCTGCTGCCGAGGGTTTCCCCGACACCGTCGTCGCAAAGCGACACCACTCCCACGGCCAGCTTCGTTGCTCCCGATTGGGTCTTAATCACGAGGAATGGACCAACTCCAGTCCCGAGTTGGACCGCATCGCTCCGGGACGCCACCGCCACGAATTCAAATTTCGTGACCGGGCGCTATGCTTACACGGTTTACGATGAAGGCGGTCTCCTCGACGTCAACGTGGCCGGTTATCCGAGCCCGGCTCCTTCGCCGGCCACCTACACTCGCACGATCGGTCGCAAGGGCGGCGTTTCCTTTGCCGACCTGACCCAGTCCGGGATGTCCTCGGGTGGGGTGGGCGATCTCATCGGCTGGCGCAATTATGCCTCCATCCAACCGGGCGGAGTCTTCAAAAGTTTCACCTTCGATTCGGCCGCTGCCGATCGTTATGTATCCGCCGTTCTTTCAAACAGCAATGGCTTCACCTCGGTCAGCGGGGCTGTCTGGCAGAACGGCACGGACCAGGCTTTTACCAGCCGCCAAAGCCTGATCCAGTTCCAAAAAAGTAGCGGTTTTACGGTCGGCGCTCTGCCATATCTCGGCACCTTCTCCCGGGAGCTGAACCGCCCGAGCTGGAAACCAGCCACTCCCACCGCGATCAATCCCGACCTCAGCGCAGTTCGGGTACCGGTGCCATTTATGCGAGCGGACGGGACTATGGCTGTCGTCGGAGAGCCCGTTTTCAAGAACCGTTTTCCTCTGCCCCGGATCAACGAACTGACGGATACGGCGAACGTCTATCTGCGGCGCGATTTCGGCCTTCTCTGGGACGCGTCCAATAAGCGCTGGAACTACGTCGGCGCCAGCGGATCGACCGTTCAGACCAGCATCAAGACGCTCGCGCAAGTGGCAGGGGAAAATCGGGAACCGAATTTCTTCGAGGTCCTGAAAGCGGTCGTCCTGAACGGCTCGATCGGACTGGGTTCTGGCTCCGCCAATACGTTTGTCGCTGCGGAAGCGAAATACTACAGCACGACGGGCGGCCTCAGTGCCGATCATCAAATCATGCAGATCGGAGCGAACATCATCGATGCCTGGGATACCGACAATGTTCCGATCTTCATCAACTTTGGCGGAAATGAACTCTCGGGGGTCGAGAACCTGCCCTATCTGAACAAACTTGTTCTCGATTTTTGGATTTCAAACAACGGTAACGGCGGAGCACACGACCAGATCGATGGCTGGCTCGTTCCCTCGCTTTGGAATCCACATCAAAACGCTTCCGCTGCGCCAGTTGGACAGAATGTCCGTTTTGCCATGACCAGCGGGTCAGTCGCCCTCTGGGTAACGGTTAACGATGGGACCACGGCGATACAATCAAGTCCGATTCCCAACCCTGCGACAGGCGGTGTCTACCCCTTTGTCGAAGTAATGGCCAACGCTTTCGCGACCGCGTGCCCGCCCGTGCCGCTGCCGGCACCGGGCTCGAAGTCGCCACCCGGTAACGAGAGCGGGCCGAAAGCGGGACCTGTCACGGTTACAACCCAGGGCTCGCGTTTCTACGACGGTCTCGATTTCGGTAACCCCGTCGACACTTTTAGAAATAATGCCTGGAAAGTGATCACCAAGATTTTCCCCATTTTCGAGCCCAACACCAATTTTGAGATGCAGGTCAATGTCAATGGAACCTGGAAGGCGTATCAGACCTGGAAAGGCTGCAACAATGGAACTTCGCCCACGACCAATCCTCCCTCTGGTAATCCAATCATCTCCAGTCAGGGCGCCAGTTATAAGAATAACTCCTTTCAGGATCCGGAGTTTGTCTCTCTCGATCCACGCACCGTCCGTTTCGGCGTTTGGGCGAGCGATGCCAGTCACGCCGGCACGAATAACTACGACGCCGGCGCGGAGGACACACTGGATCAGAGAGCGACATCCGGCGGTCTCGAGTCCGTCTCGGCCATGAAACCACAGCCGCCTGCCGCCTTCCCGATGACTTCGCCTAACGGATTGGGCTACTTGTACGCAGCCAACACTTCGACGACTGATTACTACAAGGACCTCGATGGAGTAAAGCGGCCCGGCGACTCGCTCTCGTCCAGCCTGGACGGCGTTTCCAACACCAAAACAATCATGTACGGCTCGGCTTCGCCCCCGCCCACGCCGTCGCCCACGCCGCGCTCCGTCGATCGGCCGCAGATTTTGAGCGCGCCGTTCCAAAGCGTGGCCGAGCTGGGTCAGGTCTTTCGCGATCAACCTTGGAAGACCCTTAATTTTACGAGCGCCAGCACCGGGGTAACCAGCCTCTCGGGCGACGCCGGCCTGCTCGACGCTTTCACCATGCAGGATGCGCCGATGGTGGCCGGGAAAACTTCCCTGAACACAAGGCAAACCAGCGTCCTCAAATCCATTCTCTCACAAGCGGCTTTGAATCTCACGGCGACGAACATCATCTCGACCGCCCAACGCGACGCCATCATCACGGCGCTGGTCAACCTAACGACTGCCGCGCCCATGATCAGCAAAGGGGAGCTGGTGACGCGGCTGGCCGCCGATGCGTCCGTGACCTCGCTTGGCAACAAGGAAGCGCGCGAGGCGGTCATGCGCGCGTTTTCGGACGCCTGCCAGACGCGTACCTGGAACCTGATGATTGACGTGATCGCGCAATCGGGCCGTTATCCGCCGACCGCGACCGGTCTGGCCAATTTCATTGTCGAAGGCGAAAAGCGCTATTGGCTGCACGTCGCGATCGATCGTTTCACGGGCGAAATCATCGATCAACAGCTCGAAGCGGTTTACGAATAGGCGATTACGCGCCTGAAAAGTCGCGGAATTGCCACGATTCGCCGGTGCTGACGGCGCCGGCTTGCAGAATCGGGCCGCAATGATTTTGCGTGAAATTCGCGAAAAAATGATTTCTGTCTTGGCAAGAGGAATCTATCTACTATAACGGGTGAGTTGATTTCGATCCCGCTCTCCGTGCATAAAATTTCACCCGAACCGCGCTCGCGCTCCGCGTTCACTTGGCCGACTGCGCGTAGGCGCAGCAGCGCCTTTACGCTGATCGAGATGCTGGTGGTGACTTGGGATGATTGCAATCTTGCTCGTGGCGGTGGTGCCCGCGTTCAACAGTATTAATTCACGGCCGCAGCCGTCACTCGCGCAGTGACCAAGGTACCAGCATTTTGGAATTGGCTCGGGCGGAGGCGATGGCTGACCGCGGACCTACGTTTACGTCGGCTTTGTGAACACCGTCAATTCCGACGGAAATGCCGAATTGCGATGCGGTATGGTCATCTCCCTCGACGGGAGTTCGAATACGGTAGCGACAAACCTTCGCCCGGTTTCAAAGCTTATGAAGCTTCCGAACATCTTGATGACGAATTACGCTAACCTCCCCGCAGTCGTGAAAATTCCGCCGACCGACATCAGCCTTAAAACGGCCACTGATTACGTAATCACCTTTACAGCGTTCGACTACTCTGAAGGACAAGTTCAACGATAGCGCCTTCGACAGTTGCCCAATCGGTGCAAATTTCTCCCCAGGGGAAATCCTTAACAGCTTGAACCCATCGGTCTTCTTTCGGACGACAACGTGCGTCGGGATGGTGCCGACACATGGAACTGTGCACCGGGCACTACGGACGGAGCGATCGTCAGCTACTATGGCGGCTAGGGCCAACTTCGACTAACAAGACCTCTCTGAATAACATGGCGACACCGAGCCCGAATGCCGCAAATCGAGATCATCGTACAGCCCGAACTTGCAGAATCCTCGGCCGGGTTTTCGATGATCGAGCTCGCTCTTTCTATCGGCCTTTTCGGATTTCCGCTCCTCTCGCAGTCGTCGGGTTGCTACCAACGGGCCTGCAGCACTCAACGTCTCAAGCCAGGAACAAGCGCGTGCGGGATTCGGCGCTAGACATGGTCTATTCCGCGGCCCAATCACTTCGCTTTACCGGTTCGAGCATGGGCCGGTAACGCTCACTTGGACGCTTTCCGAGCTTATTTTTCCGACTCATCCGACCGCCGCCATCGTCTGGGTTTCACAATCGCCGTGGAACTATACACTTTTTTGTTAACGATGGCGGCTCTGATTATTCCAAACACCGACACAACGACCAACGCCGACAAACACTTTATATGAACGTTTATCCCTCCCCAGAGTCGAAGGCCAGCCGGTTCAAATCTATGCTGCAGCTCGCTGGCCGTATAAGCCAACCGACAATAGGGGCAAGGGCACGACTCCAGCGCAAATGACTGATCGCGAAGGTTTCATGGACACCTTCGTGGCCTTCACTCCGAAAATCGACTCCTTAGGTGTCGATACCAATGGCCACCATCAGACAGTATGAATGCGAGAGGGCGAAACCGCTCGCTTCCTTCACTTTGGTGGAACTGCTCATTTCGATGACGATCTTAGTCCTGCTTCATGACCTTGGTTACGCGGATTGTATCGGGCACTGCTTCAATCGATTAAAGCATCTGACCGCCCGGATCGATATCCTGCATCGCTAGCCCGAATCGTCGTTGGATCGCTTTGATAACGATTTTTCTAGCGCATTGCTGAGCAATGGCACGACGGCTCTCTATTACAGCGATTCCACAGTCTACGGCAATTCAGCCATCGCCTTCGTGACGGGCTCCCGCGCTCGAGGTCCGACAACTTCGTTTCCCGCCATGGACTACCGACACGCGAGGAGCATTTGTCGGCTATCGGGTGCGTCCGTTCCCCCATATGTTGGAGGCGGAAGTAGCCCCTCGATTCCTTGCTTGAATCGTGGGAGACGGTCGCTTCACGCTAAGCACCCCGGACATTGGCAGCTATGGCGACGCAAAATCTTTGGGATGCATTTGGAGCCGCTAACATAGCGTATCCCAAATGACCTTACGGCGCGCTCGGATGACCAACGCGTTCTTAACTGGCAGATCAATCGCGAATACAATCTTCCGGATGCACATCAGCTTCGTTCTGAATGACGGCCGCGATTGTTCAGACGCCTCCGACCTACCGAAACTTCTATTCGAATGGAGGCATGGGGTCGACCGGCTGGTCCCCTATCGCTTTTTCGAAAGGAAACGTCAAACGACTTAAATCAAGCTTATGTTAAAGGTTTCGATCGTAGGGCTGGCGCTGCTGGATGAGAAGACACGCAATCTTGCGTATAAAAATGACAACTACTTTTTGGACGACGGTGGGACGAAGATTTCACGGCCGGCTGCGGATGGCGAGACTCCAGTGCAGTTCTGGGAGTCAGAAACTGGCTCACACTGATATCGAACGTTCCAGGCGATCCGAACTATCTCTTTCCCTCCCGATTCGGCAAAATCTTCGCTTCTACCAACGCTTCTACAACGTCAATCTGTGAATACCGTTGTACCCGTCCATGACTTCGATTAAGCATGAGGCCAAGTTCTTCGCCCTAGTTTTGACGTTGGCGACTGATCGTCCTGGTAACGTTTTCGCGTGGTGGCGTTCTTCGCTCGAGAGCGACGACAAACCGTAGGATCGAGAGTGCTTCTAGATCAGCCGTACGGAGCCGATGTTCTGGCCCGTACGGCCAGCGAAATCATCCTCTCAGATCTTGCGGAACTGAAATCATCGGGGGCTCGATCCTTACCACGCCAACACGACGAGCCAACAGATGCCGATCTATCACTCCTTTCGGATCCACAGAAAATGGTTCCCTCTCGCGTCGTGTCTGACGCACTCCGCCATGGTGCTAGGAGACGCAAATCTTTAACGAGTCTGATCAAGCAATCCGGTCGGCCGGTTCTTCCCGAATACGGCTATACGCGCACTCCGTTGATTATTCGTCGACCACCGGACACGACACGAGCATTAGCTTCTGCGAACAACAAGAACGTGAGCCTTGCTCGCGTTGGAACTTTCCCCGTTCGTCAACACCGGTGCTGGGTTTCCCGCAGTGCCCAATAACGACTCTGCCGCAGTGGATTCTGCTGGAGCAGGACGGGCGTTCGCGCCTAAGTCAGTCTTGGGATTCCACCCGTTCAAGGACTACATACCAGCAACACCGCAATGCTATTATCGGTCGCTTTGCTTTCAATGTCTATGACGCTGGGGGACTGCTTGACTCTGAGCGTCGCTGGTCTTCCAGTTTTCGCGACGCCCTTACCGACGCGCAGGTTCAACAACTGAAGAGCACCCAAACTGGAGCGTCGCTCTATGATCGTGTCTCCCCTTTCGACCGCAATCCTTCCAGGGATTCGATGCAACGAAACAGACTGCATTCGTTAACACATGGAGATTTAGAGTCTACCGATCCCTGCGAAGTAGCGCCAATTCACTCCTCGATTTCATGTCCTCCACGGCAACGACAACCTTTGCCGACTCGGGCTTCATGAGGCCGACAGCGCGTAGCGGTGCCAGCAATTCGATGGCTTTTTCCCGGCAGGATCTTCTTCGAGCTGCTCCCTCGCCCACGGTGTCGCCGGCGCCATCACCTTCACCATCCCCAACACCGTTAGCATATCTGCCTACGATCTCTTTGCCGTATTTCACCCACTTCACCCGTGAGTTGAATTCTCCTTCTTGGAGTCCTTCAACCCCGGCCGGCAGGACGATTGATTACACGGGAATCGCGGATCAGGCGACGTCAACAAACCGAAATGTCCTAAATGTGCGAGTGAAAACGCCTTTCGTTCGGGCCGATGGAACGACCGCGGCCATCGGTGAGAAGCTTTTCGCTTAAGAATCGCTTTCCGCTGCGCAGACTCGATGGCATCGGCTCGGCCGGGGTAAATGCCACAGGCTTTCCAGTAATGGTCGGAGGTGCGCTTGTACCCCCCGATGCAACAACCGTTCAGCGCGATTTCGGGCTGAAATGGAATAGCGTCAACAGTGGATGGGACGATGTCGGAGCAAGTGGATCGACGGTTTTGAGCTCAATTTCGACTTTGGATCAGGTTGCCACTGCCGCTCGCGAGCCTAATTTCTTTGAGATCCTCAAAGCCTTTATCTTAAGTGGTTCGGTCGGGCTTGGAACCGATAATACCGGGACGACGGGCCGAACAATTGTCGACGCAGAACCTCGATATTACCAACAGCCTCTAAGTAACGACGCTCAGATTATTCAGATCGGCGCAAATATCATTGATCAATGGGATGCCGATAAAAACCCAACGTTTATTACCTTCGAAACGACCGATTTCGCCGGCGTGGAGAATATTCCCTATTTAAACAAATTGATTTACCAGCCTCAGTGGACTTCGAATACCGCTTTCAGCGCATGGCTGATGCCGTGCTTTTGGACAGCGGCCCAGAACTCCACAGCTGTGGGGACTCAGAGTGCTACGGTCCCCGCCGTCCGTTTTATCATGACTAGTGGGACCGCTTCGGCAGTCGTGGAAGGCGGAGCGAGCGCGGCATCGTCCGCAGTCGTCACCGGAAGTGCCACTCAGTCAATGCTCCAGCTAGTTGCGAGCGCGACCTGGTCTCCCCCAAACACGCCGAGCACTTCAAGCACGCCAAATTTGGGGGTAACGCCGCCAAACGCCCCGAACGCCAAGTTGGGAATTCCTTTTATTTTCTCTGCGCTGGGAGTGGTCACCAAGGCGAATACCACGAGAACATACCCAAAACTTACCGCGGCCACATTTGAGATGCAGGCACAAATCGGAGGCAGCACTGGTCCTTGGAAGACTTACCAGCGATGGACTAATTGCACAGTCAACATATCATCAGTGACCTCGGCCACGACTTACGCTGGGGTTAACTGGGCGTTGGCGTCGAATTATGATCCGGAGGACGTCCTCCTTGATCCGCGCACGATGCGATTCGGAGTTTGGGAGTCGCACGCATCGGCAACGGCCGATACCACCGACTACACTCGAGGCTATAATGAGACCTTGGAGAAGTCCGCCGGCGTTTATCAAAAGATTACCGGAATGGGCCCGCAGGGAACGCACTTCACTAGCGTGGGAGCCGAAATGGCGAACAATAATCTAGCTTCTCCGAGCTACACGGATCTCGATGGAATTCGAAGATTAGGCGACAGTGTAAGCTCGGGTGCTTCGGCCATGCTGCCCGCTGACACTAGCGATCGCCCTCCGATTCTCAGCCGGCAAATTCGTACGGTCGCGGAACTCGGAACTGTGTTTCGCGGCCAGCCATGGAAGACACTCAACTTTACAACCGCTGATTCCGGTGATGCGGGTTTACTGGACGCGTTTACTATTTTTGAGCCGAACAGTATTTTCCGTTCTGATATCGTTGCCGGGAAGCTATCGTTAAACACGAGACAATCTTTAGTCATAGAGGCGGTCCTCGCCGGTATCGCTACCAATACCAACAATAGCACTCCGCTAATTTCTGCTGCACGCAGAGGACCAATATCGCCAACGCGTTAGTCGCGATGACAACTGCTCAGCCGATGACTAATAAGACTGAGCTGGTGACCAGGCTCGCGGCCGATCCATCCGTAACCGGTCTGGGGAATAAGGAAGCGCGCGAAGCAGTAATCCGCGCCCTATCGGACGTTGGTCAGACGTGTACATGGAATCTGATGATCGACGTAATCGCCGAAAGCGGAAAGTATGGGGCGGACGCCGACTCGGTCGACAAATTCATTGTCGAAGGGGAAAAGCGATATTGGCTGATGTCGCAATCGACCGCTTCACTGGAGAAGTCATCGATCAGCAGTTGGAAAAGATCAACGAGTAGGAAGTGCAAGATTTCACATTTTCCGTTAGGTCACTGCAAAGCGCTTACGTCCAATTTTAGCATAACATCTTAGGGGTCATGTCTTTATTCTTGCACTGTTTGTCGTGGTGGTGCAGGGTGGAAGTCGAGGACGCGCTGGCGTTACGCTGCCTGCAACGCCTCGGGATGGCGCTTGGCCACCGCGAGCAAGCGCAAAGCCGCCCCGCTGGGTTTGCGCGTTCCGTTTTCCCACGAGATGGCCGTGACCTTCGGCACATTGAGGAGCGCCGCAAATTCCATCTGGGTGCAACCCATCCGGGAACGGATGGCGCGAATCTCCCGCGCCGGGATGGCTCTTACCGGCGGCGGCAACTTTACCTTTGCCAGACGGGTCCGCTCGCGCCCGGCGGCGAACCTCTCGACCCGGGCGACCAGGGCCTCGGGATCAAACACAATCTGCTTTTTCTTCCTTTTTGTTCTCATCGGTTGTACCTCGCTTTAATGGCTTCCACTGCCCTTCGTAGTCGCGTCAGCAATGCGGGCGGGATATCCGGCTGTTTCGACTTCGTGTAAAGCATAAACAGGACGAAGCGCCGCGCCTGCGGCAACCAAAGATAGATGACACGCGCTCCTGCGCTTTTGCCACGCCCTGGCAGCTTCATTCGCGCTTTCCGCAGCCCGCCAGAATGCCGGATCAACGCTCCAGCTTCCGGGTTCGCCGCAAGTTCAACCTCGAACTGTCGGAGCGCTTCTTCGTCCGCCACCTGCAACACTTCGTCGGTAAACGACTCCAGCTCGACAAAGGAAACGGTCACGGTTTGCATCTTATACATAGTATAACTCGTGTCAACGGAGGAGCTAGATGGTGATGGGAAGGCTAAAAGGGGTCATGTCTTTATTCTTGCACGGTTTGTCGTGGTGGTGCAGGTTGGAGGTCGATGGCACGAATGACGCGAGTGGAGTTTGAGGGGGCGCGGTATCATTTGCTCTGCCGGGGGGATCGGCGCGAGGCGATTTTCCAAGGGGAGGAGGATCGGGAGAGATTTCTCGAGACTCTCGGCCAGAGCAGCGCGCGATACGGCTGGCGGGTGCACGCCTACGTGCTCATGAGCAACCATTACCATCTCCTGGTTGAAACACCGCAGGCCAACCTGGTGCGAGGGATGCACTGGTTCCAGGCGACCTACACCATGCGCTACAATCGGCGGCACCACTTGAGCGGGCATGTTTTTGCCGGGCGCTACAAATCGCTCCTGATCGATCCGGAGGAGGAAGGCCACTTTGCCACGGTCTCCGATTACATTCATCTCAATCCGGCGCGAGCTGGACTGACCGGGGAAGGTCCCCTGCAGGGTTATCGCTGGAGCAGCCTGCCCTGGTACGGGCAAGCGGGACGGCACCGCCCGCAATGGCTGGAAGTGGCGACGGTCCTCGGCGAACTAGGGTGGCGCGATACCGCGGTCGATCGCAGGGCGTATCTCGAGCGAATGGAAGCACGCGCGCGCGAAGGGGGAGGACAGGCGTTTCCTCTCGAGTTGCGGCGAGGTTGGATTTTAGGCGGGAAAGCATTTCGGGCGAGAGTGCTCGCGTTGGTGGATCGTGCATCGGAGGGAGGCCGACATCGGGCCGGGCCGGTGGAGATATGGGGAGATCACGGCGCGTGGGCGGCTGAGCGCCTGTTGCGCGCGGGTTTGCGCCATTTTGGGCTTGAAACAGCCGACTTGCGCCGGCTCAGAAAGAGTGATTGGCGCAAACGCCTCGTTGGTCATCTGATCAAAGAGCGCACCGGAGTGTCGTTGCGTTGGATCGGAGAGCGGCTTGCCATGGGCACGGAGAGCCATGTCAGTCGCATGTGCACCCGGATTGACGATCTGCAAGGAAAGCCGGGCATCGCGGCAAATTGGAAGGATTTGGCGCGAATCGAGGCTGCAGCTCAACAAGAATAAAGACATGACCCCTTTCCGGCGGGTAACAAGAATAAAGGACATGACCCCTTTCCGGCGGGCACAACAAGAATAAAGACATACCCCTTTCCGCCTTTCCGGCGGGCACCTGGCTCATTTAGCCTGGTTGTAGATAGTGACCGTGGCGGTGCTTTCCTTGCCGATCACGTGATCGACATCGGGCAGAAGCGTGACGATGACCGTGGCGCCATCCTCCTCCAGCATATCTCCCAGGGGTATGACCTGGATGGGGGCAAATCTTCGGCCCGCCGGAATGAGGAGCCACCCGCGCAGCTCCCGGTAATCAACTCCCGGTCTGGCTGTCCCGGAAACGGTATACTGTAGAGACAAAGGGTTGTCCGTGCAGCCGTTCCTTGCCACCTGAAAGCGGCCGCGGATCCGGTCGCCCTCCGAGGCCTTCGGAACCACGGCCTCAATCTCCGCCGTGGGCAGGTTGAGCAGGATGATGACGTGGCCATTTCCATAGTTAGAAATCGCGAGATCGGCCTTGCCGTCCCTGTTAAAATCCGCCGGAGCGACCCCGAACGGGTAAGGATGGCCAGGCAGCCGGGTCGACCGGGCCGGGCCAAAACCCCCCGCGCCATCGCCCAACGCGACGACGAGGTCCGGAAAGAAATAGGTCGTAGAGGCAAGGTCCAGGTTGCCGTCGCCGTCGAAATCGGCCGTAACCACGCCTTGCGGGTCGGCCACAGGAATCCCACTCGCCCGAGTAAAAGTGCCGTTGCCGTTTCCGAGCAAGACGGCGAGGCGGTTGTCCGGGGACGCATTGTATACGCCCACCGCCAAGTCCAGGTGATCATCGTGGTTAAAGTCGCCCGCCACGATCCGGCTGCCGTTACCGTGAAGCGGGTAGGAAATGAAGGTGGTGAAACCGCCCTGGCCATCGCCACGCATGATCCTCACTTCCTCGGAGGTATAGGTGGAGACGGCAAGATCAACTCTGCCGTCGCCGTCAAAATCTCCCACGGCCACGGCGTACGGGAGATCGCCGGCTGGGAAATTCTGCGGCGGACCAAATCCGCCCGCGCCGTTGCCGAGGATGATCGAGACGTCGTTGCTTTGACTGTTCACGGCCACGAGGTCCGTCTTGCCATCGCCATTGAAATCTCCGGTCGCAACCGCGATGGGCGAATCGTGGGCGGGGAAGTTGACCGGAGGCTCGAATCCTCCCTGACCGTCATTGAGGAGGACGGAGATGTCATTATAATTCGACACCGCCAGGTCCGGCTGGTTGTCTCCGTTGAAGTTGCCCACCGCCATCCCGCGAGGGAGGAGTCCGGCCGGATAGGAATGGGAGTCCCCGAAACCGCCCGCGCCGTCTCCCAGGAAAACGACGACGGCCGCGTCATTGGTCGCGGCAAAGTCGTCGTTGCCGTCTCCGTTAAAGTCAGCCACCACGACGTTGAGGGACGGCCCAAGGACGGGAAGCTGCTCTGTTACTGCAAACGCTACATCATCACAGGCCCTGGCTGGCGTGCTGCCGATGAGAGCAAAGAAGCCTGTCGCCAACGCGATCAAGCCAGGCTGGAAGGTGAAATACCGGTTCAGCGGGAGTCTGAATTTCATTTTTTTGATAGGAGATCCTGGGTCCGGGGGCTGGAAATTGGAAGCGGCGCGCGCGACGAGTCAGATATGGGTATCGGATAAGCGCGAGGTTTCGGGCGCACGGCGAGCTGAGGCGCGCGTTTTGATCTTTTCGGATTCGATGCGCTGGCTTGATCACGGCCGAGAATAGCGACTATTGCTGTTTTTCATAGAAAAATCGCAAGGTCACCCTGCCGAACGATTGATTTAATGCTCGAGACCTGTCAACAAGATTGAAAAAGGCTCTCGGGCACCCCCGGTGAGAGCGTTGCGCGCCAGACACAGGATTCGCCCCGAGCCCGATTTTTCTTGATTCCGCGGCGTTTTTCCACTCCAAATGGAAGAATGAAGTCTCCCGGTTTTCTCCCACCGGTTCTGCTTTTCGCGGTGCCGTCTCTCTTCGGCGCCCAAGCGGCCGTCATTTCCCTGGTCGATGCCGGGAGCGCGGTTCTGGTTCCGGGCACAGTCTTGACCGTGATTGACAACACTGCGGCCACGCCAATCTCGGGCACGTTCGCCAATTTTTCCGATGCCGGGAATGTTACGGTCGGCAGCAACACTTTCCAAGCCAACTACGAAGGCGGCGATGGGAACGATCTTACCCTGACAGTTGTTCCTTAGAGTCAATTCGAGAAATAATTTAGCCGAGCAACACATGAAAGGAACGAACAGGAGCCGAATATGAAAAACAAGATAAGCGCCTTACTCGGCGCCATGATGTTCCTGGCCGCGATTCAATCCGCTCGAGCCGGGAACGCGACCTGGAACCTTTCCCCGAGCAATGGTGATTGGAACACGGCGGCCAACTGGACTCCAAACACGATTCCGAATGGCCCGCTCGACTTAGCGACTTTTGACCTCTCCAACCAGACTACCCTCTCGCTTTCGGCCACCACCGAAGTCAACGGTATTACCTTCAATCCCGGTGCGAGCGGCTTCACTACGATCGTGCCCGACACACAGTCGCTGACCATCAGCGGGGCGGGTCTGACGAACAATTCCGGGATCGTCCAGAACTTCGTCACACCCCAGGCTGGAGCGGGCGTCCGTGGCGGTTCGATCCAGTTTCGGAACAACGCCACGGCCGGAAGCGACACGACCCTGACGATCAATGGCGACTCGAGCAACCTCGGGGTGCGCGGCCCGTTCCTGACCTTCTATGATAATTCCAGCGCGGGCGGCAGCTCGATCGTCAACAACGGGAACGGCCCGCTCGGGGGTGGCTTTCGCGGCGGCATTACCATTTTTAAGGGCAATTCGAGTGCTGCCAGCGCCTCCATTATTAATAACCCGTCACAGGTCGCTTCTGGCTTTGGGGGTTCAGTTGAATTCCATGACGATTCAACCGCTGCGACGGCCACCCTCACCAATAAGGGAGGACTTACGTTTGTACACGCTGGTGCCGGAGGAGGCTACGCTAACTTCTACGACACATCGAGCGCCGGCCATGCGACCTTTATCAACGAAGGCTCGCCGAACGGCAGCAGCAACGGCGGCGGCAATGTTTACTTCTCTGGCACCTCCACGGCCGGCGCCGCGACCTTTCTCGTCGAGGGCAGTCCGATAAGGGGAGGAAATGCCGCAGGGGTCTCCTTTTCTTTCGGTAGTCACGCCGGCAACGCGATAATTGTGGCTACCTCCGGAGGCGAAAGATATGCCCTGGGCGGCTTGATTTTGTTTCGAGACGAGTCTCATGGAGATACCGCTCAGATTCGCCTCTTCGGAAATGCGACGCTCGACGTAAGCTACCACTACCTTCCAGGCCTGACGCTTGGCTCGGTGGATGGAGAAGGCCGCATTTTACTCGGGGACGTTAACCTCGCCATCGGCGCCAATAACCTCAACACAACCATCTCAGGACTGATCCAGGACGGCGGACTCAGCTTTGGTTCCGGTGGATCGCTCACCAAGACCGGCCGAGGAGAGCTGATCCTGACATTTGCTAACACTTACACTGGAGGCACGAGGATCGAACGCGGACAGCTGACGGTAAATAACACAATCGGTTCAGGCACCGGAACCGGTCCGGTCGAAGTCAGGGGAGGCATCCTGGCGGGAAAGGGAATTGTCGCCGGCGCTGTCACCGCCGGTGCCGGCACTGGCCCAAGGGCCGTCCTTTCACCCGGCGCAAAGGGGGGCCTCGGAACGCTCACTATCCAAAACACGCTCGTCGTCAATGCAAACGCCAATTACAACTGCGCGATCAGTAGCAGTCGGTCGGCCAGCGATCAAATGGTCGCCGCGGGTGTGACAATCAACAGCGGCGCGGCCTTGTCTCTCGTGGATACCGGCACAACTGTTCTCCCGCCGGGAACGGTTTTTACGATCCTGAGCAACACCGCCGCCACACCGATCGCCGGGACGTTTGGCAATTTCCCCGATGACTCGACCGTTACGATAGGCGGCAATACGTACCAGATCGACTACGAGGGCGGCGATGGGAACGATCTTACCCTGACGGTGGTGCCATGATTGTTAATCCGAGAAGAATGATGAGCTCAAACCTGAACACCGAGACAAACGTATGAAAAACAAAATCTTCGGGCTTCTGGCAATCAGTATGTTACTCCTGGGCGCAAGAGTTTCGTATTCCGGCAGCGCTACCTGGAATCTGGACCCGGTCGATGCCAAATGGAACAACGCTTTCAACTGGACACCGCAAACTGTTCCGAATCGCTCAAGCGACACGGCGACTTTTGATGTCTCCAACGTCCCGTTCGTCCGATTAACGCAGTTCGCGGACATCGCTCAGCTTGTTTTTAACCCCGGGGCGAGCGCGTTTACAATCAACCCGAGCGGCAGCGCTCCGCTCACCTTTCGTGGCGCCGGGATCGTGAATAACTCCGGGGTTACACAAACTTTTAACTTGCTCGCCCAAGGCCAGTCGAATGCGATCACCTTTTTTAACTTCGCCAAAGCGGGCCGGAATGTTGTGATTAACACGCAGAATAGTCATACCGGCTCGAATTCCAACCTCGCCTTCTGGCAAAACTCGTCTGCGGAGGATGCGACGATCAATGTGGCGGGCGCTCTGACCCCCAACGGCACGACCGAATCACGAATCTTCTTCTTTCATACCGCCACCGCCGGTACTGCCCGCTTTGTCATGAGCGGCGGCGAAATAGGTAACGGCGACGGCGGCACGACGGAATTCGACTGCGACGGTTGTAGCGCAGAAACCGCCACTTTCGTCATGAATGGCTCCCAGGTAGCGGATGGGTTTGGCGGCCAGGTTGTCTTCAGCAACACCTCAAATGCGGCCGATTCTACCCTGATCGCCAATGGTGGCACGAACGGTGGTGGAGGGGGCAAGGTCCTTCTCTATTTCGGATCAGATGGTGGCAACGCCCGTGTCGAAGTCTTTGACAATGGGAAGCTCGACATTAGCGGCCACACCGCTCCGGGTGTGACCGTGGGTTCGATCGAAGGAAACGGTGTTGTTGTTCTTGCCGCCAACACCCTTACGGTCGGCCGTAATAATCGGGATACGCTTTTCTCGGGTTCAATTAATGACGGCCCGTTTGCTCGAGGCGGCTCGCTCTCCAAGATCGGGACTGGCCGGCTGGTCCTGACGGAAGCGAGCGGTTATACCGGAAGCACTGCCGTCAACTCCGGCCAGTTGCTGGTGAACAACCGGCGCGGCTCCGCCACCGGTCGAGGGCCGGTGCTGGTCAACGTCGGCAAACTTGGCGGAAGCGGTATTATTCTCGGAACCGTGGCCGTGGGCAGCGGAAGCGGTCCCGGGGCGGTCCTGTCGCCTGGCGGCAGCAAGGTGTTGGTAGGCACCCTTACCATCCAGCACGAGCTGTCGCTGCAGGCAGACGGAAGCTATGAGTTCGGGATAAACCGCGACACGGCCACGGCCGACCAAGTAGTGGCCAACGGCGTGACAATTGATCCGGGCGCGCAATTTGCCTCTTCCTCTGCCGGCAGTGGCATCCTGCCTGTCGGAACGGTTTTCACGGCTATCAGTAACACCGCCGCGACCCCGATTGCCGGCAGCTTCGCTAACCTCGCCGATGGCTCGACCATAACCATTGGAAGTAACGCCTTCCAGGCCAATTACGCAGGCGGCGATGGGAACGATCTCACCCTGACAGTGGTGCCCTGAGAGACGCTGATGATTGAGGTTGGCGAGGGCGGAAAGTTCTGCGCGCTCTTTTTTTGCGTTGCGCAGTGCGTCGCTCCAGCGCGGCAGCGAACGATTTTGCTTGATTTGAAGTTTTTTTTCCTTTCCAACGGAGAAATGAAATCACCAGCATCCCTCTCGTCTGCTCTATTGGTCGCGCTGCTCCTTCTGGTCTTTGCGCAAGTTGTTTCCGCAGGCAACGCGACCTGGAGTGTCAACCCGGTCAGCAATAATTGGAATACCGAGATCAACTGGACACCTGCCACGGTGCCCGACGGGTCCACTAACACGGGGACGTTTGGTGTTTCAAGCCAAACGAGCGTTTCTCTGGCACTTGTGCTGCAACTTGGTGGAATCGTTTTCAACCCGGGCGCGAGCGCGTTCACCATCAATGTCATTCCCAAGTTTTCCTATATCAGCATTGGCGGCGCCGGCATCACAAACAACTCCGGTATCACGCAGAATTTCGTGAGTGATATTGACCCGGCTCGCCAACAGGGATTGTTGGTATTCGCCAACAGCGCGACGGCCGGGAGCCTGACCTTATTTACTAATCATGGCGGCACGGTCAGTGACGATGGTGGCTCAGCCACCTTATTCACGGCTACCTCGAGCGCTGACCACGGCACCTTTATTAATAACGGTGGCGCGGTGCGCGGAGCTATCGGCGGTTTTGTTGGTTTTTCCGCTACGGCGACTGCGGGCAACGGCACTTTTACCGCGCAGGGGGGTGCGGTCAGTGGAGCTACGGGCGGCGTGATCAGTTTCTCTGATTCCGCCACGGCTGCTGATGGCGTTTTAACCATAAATGGCAGCGCGGTCAGCGACGCGAGCGGAGCCTTCTTGAAATTTTTGGATACCTCCAGCGCAGGAAACGCCACCATCATTGTCAATAATGGTGCGAGTGGCAGCATCGGCGCCTTCGTTGCGATGGAGAACGGTTCCACGGGTGGCACATCACGAATGGAGGTTTTTGGCAACGGGTCTCTCGATCTTAGCCTGCACAACGCTCCCGGCCTGACCTGCGGTTCGATTGAAGGCACCGGCGCTGTCTTCCTCGGAGCCGTCAACCTCGCGGTGGGAAGTAACAATCTCAGCACAACGTTTGCCGGTTTCATACAGGACGGGGGTCAAAATGCCGGCACGGGCGGTTCATTAACCAAAATCGGATCGGGCACGCTGAGTCTGACCAAGGCTAACATCTACACTGGAGGGACCACCGTTAGCGAGGGCATCCTACTTCTTAGAAACACGGCCGGCTCCTGCACCGGTCCCGGGCAAGTGCAGGTCAACGCCGGCACGCTTGCTGGCACGGGCCGGGTGGCTGGCCCCGTCGTCGTTGGAACGGGCATTGGCGCAGGAGCAATGCTGGCGCCCGGAGGGAATGGACCTGGCACTTTTACGGTGATCAAGACCCTGGTCTTCAATAGCGACGCGAGCTACCAATTCGAATTGAGGAGCGACAATGCCACGGCCGATAAAGTGACGGCCAAGGGCGTGACGATCAACAGCGGCGCGCTCTTCGCCTTTGTCGATCTCGGGGCCGGCACACTCACACCGGGCACAGTCTTCACCGTTATCAACAACACGGCCACGACCCCTATTACGGGTACGTTCAGCAATCTTGCGGACGGCACGCTACTGACGATTGGCAGCAACACTCTCCAGGCCAACTACGAAGGCGGCGATGGGAATGATCTCACGCTCGCGGTCGTGCCGTAGCCGGAACCGCAGCACTGGCCAGAGCGATCGGGCGCAATCCCGGCTCAGACATGGCGCCGCAGGCTTAGCAGTTAGGAGCTGGAAGTTAGAACTCAGGGCGTTCACAAGGTAACTCCGGAGGGCGCCTTTACTTTGAGGAAACTCTACGGCTGACTCTTGCTGATTTTACCGATGGTCTTCCTAAGATAGTTCTAATTTCTGCTGCTTGAGGAAAATCTCTAGCCAGTGTCGCTAGACCACCGGCCACGTCTGATGCATGGCTGGTAGGGCGTGGAACGGGATTTTGCTTGCGTTCAGAGCATTTTTCCTTTTCAACTGGCGAAATGAAGTGGCAAGCTTCTTTCCCGTCAGCCTTATTCGTCACGCTAGTCTATTTGTTTCTGGCAAAGGCCGCCTCTGCCGGCAGCGCTACTTGGAAAACGTCAGCATCCAGCAGCGACTGGAACAGAGCGAGGAACTGGATGCCCGCCACGGTGCCAAATGGCCCCGGCGATAGCGCAACTTTTGGCGTGTCTATTACTACGAGCGTCTCGCTTTCGGACGCCATTGAGGTGAATGAAATCATCTTTGATGCCGGCTCAAGCCCCTACACAATCGAAGTGGGTCCCGGACCCTTCACCGTAACCATCAGCGGCCGCGGGATTACGAACAATTCCGGCATAACACAGGCGTTTGACATCAATAGCACTTCGTCGATGGGCTCCGGGGAGATAGCTTTCATGAACACTGCCGTGGCCGGGAATTCCACCTTGTTCGCAACTGACGGTACGACGGTCCGCTTCTATAACGCGTCGAGCGCGGACCGAGGCAGTTTTAACAATAGTAACATTGGTGACACAGAATTTCATGACAGCGCGACCGCCGATCACGGAACCTTCAGCAATGATGGGGCTCCCTCCGATGCGAGTTGGGTGGGTTCCGGCAGGACCTACTTCTACAACACCTCCTCTGCGGCGAACGCGGTGATGACAAACAACGGTGCCAGCGGCAGTATTACCCTGGGAGGTATTACGGCTTTTTACGACACTTCCACGGCGGCAAATGCGACGATAATTGGCAACGGTGGCACGAGCTATCCGATCGGTGGGACAATTTACTTTTACAGCGACTCCAGCGGTGGCGCGTCACGCCTCGAGTTATTTCAAAGCGGCGCGGTGGACATCAGTTTTCACAATGCCCCGGGCCTGGCGGTCGGCTCCATCGAAGGAGATGGCCTGGTCTTTCTGGGCTCGGATAATCTGACCGTGGGCAATAATGGTCTCAACACTGCCTTCTCCGGAACCATTCAAGATGGTGGAGCGGTGGGCGGCAGCGACGGTTCCCTGACCAAGACGGGGATCGGCAAACTGACACTGTCCGGCGCAAATACATATACTGGGGGCACTGTTGTCAACGCGGGCACCCTGTTGGTTGCCAATAAGCGGGGCTCGGGCACCGGTGCCGGCACGGTGGTGGTGAATGCCGGGAAACTAGGCGGAACTGGGAGAATCTCCGGGCGCGTGATTGTCGGGGATGGCCTCGCGCCGGAGGCTTACCTCACTCCCGGAGTAGCGGCATCGCGCCCGGCTACTCTTGCTATTGGCAATACGTTAACCTTTCAAGCCGATGGAACCCTGCATTTCGGCTATAAGAGCAACGCGGCCGGAGATAAAGTTATTGCCCGTGGTGTGACGATCAACGGCGGCGCGGAGTTATTCTTTGGTCCGATCGACACAGGCACGCTGGCAGTCGGCACCGTTTTTACCGTTATTAATAACACCGCGGCGACATCGATTGTCGGCACGTTTCGCAATCTGCCCGATGGTTTCACAATCACCGTTGGCAGTAACACCTTCCAAGCCAACTATGAGGGCGGCGATGGGAATGATTTGACGCTGACGGTCGTGCCCTAGGCCGGAGCGGCAGCTACCGCACAGAATATTCGGGAGGTTCTGAAAAGCAAAAAGGTAGCCCGGGGCGAGGCCAGGCTTTTCAAGCAGAAAGAACGTGTTTTGTTTTGGGCGAGAGTGGCCCTTTCTTAGGTTCGAAGGTCGGGGCACTTCTGAGAGGCCGGCCACCTGCCCCACACTGTTGGCGCTGTAGAATGCGGCGTTTTCGTGGCCGTCCTGGGAGTTTGCAAACGCGGTTGGCCTAATATCTGTTTGGCGTCAGCGCGTTCGCGCCATGGCCGAGCCTTTCATGACCAAAGGGCGGCCTCCGTAACGGAAGCTCAGCAAATGGAGGCCTGCGGCGTCATAATGATGAGGCGCTCACGCGCCGGGCAGTCGAACCGGTTCGAATTCGCTGCGCGATCGCATTTTGTCAATGCGACCCTAACGGGATTCGAACCCGTGTTACCGCCGTGAAAGGGCGGTGTCCTAGGCCACTGGACGATAGGGTCTGGAAGAACGCCCAATATCCTGAGCCGTCCCCTCGCATGCAAGGGATTTTCCCAGACGCGACTGGTAACATGCGGAACCGCATTGGACGCAATCCATCGACCAGCGGTCAAGTGGTCAAACCTGGCAGACGCGCGCAGAGCATCGGCGCAACTCGCGGGAGGGCGCCAACTTGCATCTTGCGTCGGCCGAAAAATTTAGGAATAGTTTGATCACAGCGACCGAAATGCGACTTCACGTTTCGGTTGCTGCACAAAACTGGAACTCGGGACGCCCTCAGCCTGTCGGCCGGCTATGGACAGAGTTTTTTTAGGCAAATATCGCGTCCCAACCACCAAAAGCTCCCAATGGTGGGAGGCTCGCCGTAGTCAATTCGGTGTCATTTGCCAGGCCGAAGAGAAGAAGCGTGGCAGAAAAGTCGTCCTGGAATTCGTTCCCGCCTTCTTGTTAGGGGAGCCGGAGCGCAAAGAACTCAGAAGAGCGGCAAACGCGGCCAGGCAAATCCGGCACATTAATATCCCGCTTGTTTATGAATTCGGCGAAGAGGGAGAGCAGTTCATTTATGTGATGGAGTATGTAAATGGACTGACGACAAAATCGTGGATCGCAGCTCACGGCCCCATGCCGATCGCGACGGCCCTCGGTATCGCTTTGCAGGTGTTGAGCGCTTTGCGAGTCGCGGCGCAACACGATCTCCACCACCCGGCGATCCATCCCGGTAACCTGATGATCGTCTCTGGCGAGACGGCCGAGAGCGGCTGGCCGTTGGTGAAAGTGCTTCATTTCCCTGGCGCGCCCCGGGCTCTGGATGCCTTCGATGTCGCCAATCCGATGTCCGCGAGCACGGCTCCCTTCGCGAGTCCCGAGCAAATCGCCGGTGCGCCCGTCGATTTTCGGTCGGAAGCCTATTCGCTCGGCGCCACCTTATGGTTCCTGATCAGCGCGACAACGTCTGGCCTCTCGCCGGGCCGGGCGGATAAAAAGCGCGCGATCCTTCCCGACCTTGCGTCCGGGAAATTTGCCGGCGTGCCGGAGAGTGTCAGGCATCTGCTCGCGCGGATGTTATCGGAAAATCGAGACGAACGACCCCGCGATCAGTTTGACTTGGAGGAGGAAATTAGAGCTTGTCTTTCGGAAGTGGATCCAGACGAGGTGATGAGGCCCGTTGTCCTTGCTGCGCTGGATGGATCGGCACCTCCCGCGGAGCGAGCGCTCTGGCGGCGTTTTGAGATAAGATTGCTGGCTGCATTGGGCGCGGCTGCGGTCCTTACTGTTGCGTTACGTGAGATAACGCAAAACGCGACCAGGGCCAGGTCGGCGGAAGTATCGGAGCTGTCCGACAGACCGGATCGCGGGGTCGGGTTGGCCGTGGCTCGAAACGAGGCTGCGGAAGAGAAGGGCAGCTTACCTGCGGCGATGAATTTCTCGGTCGTCCCTCCTTCCTATGAGAGCAAGAGCGGACAGATCCGATGGCTCGAAGCCTTCCCCGGGAGGGTGATCGCGCGGGGCACTTCGCTATCGGACGAACCCGCGCCGCCAGGTGAAGGACCCGACAATCACATTGCCGGGATCCCACCGAAAGCGCGGCCTGTCCCGCCGACGAAGGGGCCCGAACCGGTGCCGCAGTGATTGCGCGCAAGGGCGAACCAACGCACCTGATCGAACGCCCAGGAGAAATTTGTTTCGTCGCGCTGTGGCCGGGATGGCCCATCCCGGCTACAACGCGGGGAGGTTTTCCAGCAGTTGCGCGGTGCGATCGGTCGCGCCACGATGCGCGTCCAAAACCTCGCGAGCGTGGCGGACGAGGCGTTCCCGGGCGCGCGGATCGCGCAGCAGATCGCGCAGTGTATTCGCTAGGGCAACGGCGTCGTTAGGTTGGAGCGCACCGCCCGACGCGACGAGGGCCTGCGCGAGGGAAGCGAAATTCTCCATGTGCGGACCGAAGACGACCGGGCGATCGGCGACGATGGCTTCGACCGGGTTCTGTCCGCCACGCGCGGTCAGGCTTTTGCCCGTGAAAACGATCGTGGCGACGGAATACCAATCGCGCAGCTCGCCGGTCGTATCGAGAAGGAGGCAGTCGGTCGCGGCGCGGGCCGCGACTTCGCTTCGCCGCACCGATGGCAACCCGAGGGCGTGCAGTTGGGCGGCGATTTCCCCGCTGCGCTCCACATGGCGCGGCGCGATGAGGAGAAAGAGCGCGGGAAATTCACGGCGCAACTCCAGAAAAATTCTCGCCAGAATTTCTTCCTCACCCGGGTGCGTGCTGCCGCCGAGCAGGATCGGGCGATTCGGGTCGATCCCAAGGGTGTGCAAAACGCTCTTCGGCACCTCGGGTCGCAGCGCGACGTTCTCGGGATCGAACTTGATGCTCCCGACTCGCTCGATCCGGCGCGGGCTTACGCCTAACGATCGCCAGCGCGCGCGGTCGTTTTCTTCCGGCACGCAGACGAGGTTGAGCTTTTGAAAATACGGCCTAACGAACCAGCGAAACTTGTGGAAGCGCCTTTCCGAGCGCGGGGAGAGGCGAGCGTTGACGAGCGCGATGGGAATTTTGCGCTGTTGCGCAAGCGTGGTCAGGTTCGGCCAGACTTCCGCTTCGACCAGGACAATGCGGCGCGGTCGGATGAGGCCAAAGGCGCGCCGCATGATCGGCCAGAAATCGAGCGGGGTGTAGAGCACTTCCATCCATTCCGGCGCCTCCCTGCGGGCGAGTGCGAATCCCGTGGTCGTGGTGGTGGTGAGCGCAACGCGCAGGTTCGGCTTTCTCGCTTTCATCTTCGCGGCCAGTTTGAGGGCGATCATTACTTCGCCCACGCTGACGGCATGGAGCCAGGTGCGGTCGCCTGTCGAAAGGGTGGCGCGGGTCGCTGCATCATAGAAGCCGAGGCGCTGGCCGAACTTGGTCCGGTAATTGCCGCGCCGCAGCATTTTCACGACGTAACCCGGGAGGAAAACGAGAAGCGCGAACGGGAAAAGGAGGTTGTAAAGAAGGCGGATCATTCAGCTGGGCCAACCACCGCGCGACTTCATGAACGAGTCTCAGGTAGCGCAGGTTTGTGCTGCAGAAAGATCGTCTCGGTGGCGCCGTAGGTTTTGCGGCGCACCACCTCCCAAAAATCGGTCGAGGGCAGGCGCTCGCCCGGTCGCTTCTCGAGAGCGAAGATTCCTTCGTTCGCCAGGCGGGCGGGCAGGCGGTCGTTGCGCAGGAGCAGCCTCGTGAAAGCGTCGCCCAGCTTCGACTTGTCGTAGGGCGGATCGGCGAAGATCAGGTCGTGCGGCTCGGCTGTGCTGGCCTGGCCGAGAAAATCGAAAACGTCCTGTTTTCGCACCCGCCCGCTTAGCCCGGTCCGGGTGAGATTCTTTTCAATCGCGGCGATGGCCGCGCCATCACTCTCGACGAACATGGCGGAAGCAGCGCCGCGGCTGAGCGCTTCGATCCCGAGCGCGCCGGTGCCGGCAAAAAGGTCGAGGACGCGCGCGCCGATGACGCGCTCGCCGAGGCTGGAAAAAATCGCGGCCTTCACTCGATCCATCGTCGGTCGAATATCGGTCTTCGGAACGACGAGCTGGATGCCGCCCGAGGTCCCGGCGATGACTCTCATGGCGAGGACGCCGGAGTGACCGAGGGCGCGGGCGTTTCTGGGCCGGGCGTGGCTGAAACCGTCGGCTCGCTGGACGGGGCAGGGGACACGCTCTCATCCGGCGAAGCGCTCTCGCCCGGTGAAGGGACCGGCGTGGCCGAGGGAGCGGCTTCCTCCCGTGGCTTTTTCTTTTTCGAGTGGCCGAAGAGGCTGCTGATGACGCCGCCGAGATCGCGCAGATCGCGTCCGACGAGTTTGTCCATCAGGTCCGTCCTGGGCCGGTCGACCGAGCCGCTCACTTTGAAATCAACCGCGGCATAGCCGGGCGGTTCCGGGAGCGGCTGGAAATTCTCCCGAATGGGAGCGAAGAGTTGCCGGCGAATTTTTTCATTCAGCGCGAGCCTGGAATCGAGCCGCAGTTTGCCGCGAAAGCTGATCGTGCCGGTGGCAGTAAGCAGGATGTTAGGCGAGCGCAGAAGCAACTGGTCGATCGTCACGATCCCGGGGCTGATGTGATATTTCACCTCCGCTTGTTCGAGCTGCAGTTGCATCAGCTCATCAATCTGCAGGATTTGGCCGAGCGCGACGAGGAGGCTGTATTGTTGCAGCTTGCCGTCGCGCAGAATGATCTCGCCATGACCCACGAGCGCATTGCTGTCGGCGGTTTTTCCCGCAGCCTCGAGGAAGCCTTCGACACGCCCCTGGATGATTCCAGCCGGGCCGCCCCCGTTCGCCATCAGTTTCTCCGCCTGGAGATCGCGGAATTTCACCGACGCGGTGAACGGCGAATCGTCGGCCTGCACGCGCATCTCAAAATGGCCCTTGATCGCGCCGCCGGCGGCATGCGCGGAAATGTTCGAGAAAGCCAGCTCAGCCGGGTCGTAGTGCAGGGGCGACTCGAGATTGTCGATGAAGAACCGGTCGCGCAACGAAATCCGCTCCACGCTGGCGTTGCCCTTGATTGTCGTGGCGGTGCGGAAGCTGGAATTGAAATCGAGCCCGCTGAACTTCGCGATCAGCTTCCCGGAGGAATCGAGGAAAGTGAAATTGCCGTGCTTCAGGTTGACGCGCCGCACTTCCGGGGTAAAAACAGGCGCCGGTGTTTCGGCCAGGGCGGGTTCGTTAGGCGCGATCGCCGCCACGGGCGGGCCGGGAGAGGCCGCCGCGGCGGAGGCAGCGGGCGCGACGCCGACCATGGGACGGGCCGGCGCGGAGGGGACTTGCTTCTTTGGTGGTAACTCCGGCAGGCGCCATTTCCCCGAGGAATTTTGCGCCCAAACAATTTCCGGCTTGATCAAGGAGACCTGGCGAATGACCAGCCGATCACTAAAGAGCGACCAGAATTGCACCCGCAGTTGAAAGGACTGGGCCTCAAGGAAATTCCCTCCGATCTTGCCCTCCTGCGGAATGGTGATGCCGTTGAGTTTCAATCCGCTCCAGGGCGTGACGCTGATCTGGCCCAGGTGCAGCGGAGTGTCGAGCCGTTGGCTGAGTTCCTGCTGAATGCGATGATGGGTGCCCTGCGATTGGACGTAGAGGTTGACCCCAAGCAACAGAATGCAGGCCAGCAGCACGACGCCCCCGAGAAGGCAAAGGAGAAGCCGGCCGAGTCGTTTCACAGAGGAACGCTACCCAACGCGGGATTGAAGAAAAGATGAAACCCGCCTAACAAGTTTATCCCTTGCTCAAGACCTGTGTCATTTTGAACCCGAGTGCGCGGAGCGAACGCGCCCGGCACTGGGCCGCGCGTTTGCGCGCCATCTGCGGCGATGCTCTCCTCTGCGCCACCGCGAACGCGGGAGATGCCGAGCACCTGGCCCGGAAAGCGGTCGCAGAAGGCTTCGAAAAAATCGTAGCCGCGGGTGGCGATGGAACGATTCACGAAGTGGTCAATGGCATCGCCGGCTCCGATGTCTCCCTTGGCCTCATGCCCCTGGGCACGATGAATGTCTTTGCCAACGAGCTTGGCCTGCCGTCGAACGATCTCGGCCGTTGCTGGGAAATCATCCGCGCCGAGCGCACCCGCCTGATCGATTTGCCGACAGCGAACGGAAAGCATTTCGTGCAACTGGCCGGGGTCGGCCTCGACGCGCAAGTGGTGAAAGAGACCAGCCTGCCATTCAAACGCAATTTCGGCCCGCTCAGTTATCTCATCTCGGCGGCCCAAATCGCCGCCCGCCGGCCGCCCCGCCTTCTGATCGATTCGGAAGAGGCGAAGACGGAGGAAGGTAGCTTTGTCCTGGTCGGAAACGGACGCCTTTACGGAGGACCGTTTCCGTTCTTCAAACATGCCCTGCTCGACGACGGCTTGCTCGACGTTCTCATTTTCAAGCAACTCGGCTATCTCGAGCTGCTCAAGTATTTGCAGAACGTCATTTTCACTTCCGACATCACAACCCGCGAGGTGGAGTATTTCCAAACGCGGCGCTTGCGCGTGAGCAGCCTGGAAGATGTGCCCCTGGAGTTGGATGGCGAATTGTTCGGTAGTTGTCCGGTGGAATTTCGGATGGAGCCGAAGCGCCTGAAAGTGCTCGCGCCAATCTAGACGCCTCGCTCTGCGAAGCGGGACCGGGGTCGCCGACCCTGGCTACAACATCAGCGTCGGCAGAGCGCTTGATTCGTTTCCCAATGACAACCCGCGGCGTTTGCGATAATTTTGCGATATGCGCCTGTCAGGCCGAAAAGCTTCGTCGTACGCCCCGCGCTGGACCTCGCGCCAACGCCTCGTCCTGCTTTCCCTGATCGGCCTCAATTTCTCGATCTTCGTCGCGCAACTGGTGCTGCAGAGCTACGAGCCGACGATGGTCAAAGAGTATCTCGGCCTGAGCTATCGCGGAATTGATCAGGCCTATGCGTGGCAGTTTTTCAGCGCGATGTTTTTGCACGCCGGCGTGCTCCAGTTCGCGGGCAACATGTTCGTGCTTTACGTCATCGGGCGCGACGTCGAGTCGATCCTCGGGCCAAAGCATTTTCTCTATCTTTACCTCTGCGGGGCGATTGGCGGTGAGCTCGGGCACCTCTTTCTCATGCCCGCGACGACCGTGCTGCTCGGGGCTTCCGGCGGAGTCGCGGCGATGGTGGTGGCCCTCGCCACCATTCTGCCGGAACTGGAGGTGACCGGATCGTTCTCTTTCATTTTTCCGGTAAAACTAAAGGCGAAATATCTTGGCTACGCCCTCTGCGCGATTGGTGCGGTCCTGATCGTGATCGATCGCAACGGCGTCGTCACGCACAGCGCTTACCTCGGCGGCTGCGCCGCCGGCTGGCTGTACGCACACCTGCTCGGTTACGGGCGCCCGTCCTTCCTGCAGCGCGCGCTGCGGCGCCGGCGGGTGGAGAGCGAGCGCCGCCGGCGCATGTCGCTCGAAGAATTCATCGCGGAAGAGATCGACCCGCTCCTGGAAAAAATTTCGCAAACCGGCTTCGACAGCCTGACCCGGAGCGAGCGGCGCATCCTGGCGCGGGTGCGCGAGAAGATGGCCCAACCACCACAATAGCGTGGCGGTTGCGGATTCGTTAGGCGACGTTTCGCAGAGCATCCGTCCCCCCCAGGTCGCGCGCACCCTGGCGGCGATCGAGGCCAACTGGCCGGCGGACGCTCCGCCTTTGGCTGGTATTCTCTCCGACTTTCCGTTAGGCGCGGAAGCTCTCTTTCATCTTCTCTCCGTCTCGAGCATCTGCGGGGCGCGACTTATTCAGCAGCCGGAAATTCTGCTCTGGCTCGCCCATCCCGAGACCTGCTCTGACCGCCGCGGCTACGGCCGGATGGTGACGGACCTGCACAATCTGGCCGGGAAAACGCCCATCGCGCAGGATAATTTTCGCCTCCTCCGCCTCTGGAAAGGGCGCGAGATGGTGCGGATCGCCCTGCGCGAGGTGGCGGAGGCCGCGCCGCTGGAGGAGACGATCATCGAATTGTCGCAACTGGCCGATATTTGCCTGACGAAGGTTTATGACCACTGGAATGACGAATTGCGCCAGCGCTGGGGCTCGCCGGAAAGCCAGTTCGCAATCATTGGCGTGGGCAAGCTGGGTGGGCGCGAGTTGAATCACAGCTCGGACGTCGATCTCATCTTCGTCTACAGCGACGAGGGACAGTTGACCGCAAACTTCAGCTATCACGAATGGTTCACGCGGCTCGGGAACAAGATCATCGAGACCTTTGCCGCCTCCGATCCAGCCGGCTCGCTTTTCCGGGTTGATTTGCGCCTCCGACCGGAAGGGAGCGCCGGGCCGCTCGTTCGCTCGCTCGAGAGCATGGAGAATTATTACGCCGGCTTTGGCGAGATGTGGGAGCGGCTGGCCTTGATCAAAGCGCGCTGGATCTGCGGCGACCGTGAGCTGGCTTACGATTATCTGCGCCAGATGCAGCCCTTCAGTTTCCCGAAAAGCCCGACGCCGGATTTGCTCGACGAAGTCGCCACGATCAAGGCGCGGATCGAGCGCGACATTGTCGGTCATGAGCATCGGGAGCGGAATGTGAAACTGGGCGTGGGCGGGATTCGCGAGATCGAATTCGTGGTCCAGACGCTGCAATTGTTGCACGCGGCGCGGCATCCGTTTTTGCAGGAGCCGGGGACGTTGAGGGCCATCCGCGGCCTGGCCGAACTGGAATTCTTGCCTAACGAGGATGCGGGACGGCTCGAGACAGCCTACCGTTTTCTGCGCCGGGTCGAGCATCGCCTCCAGATCGAGGCCGAACAACAAACGCACACCGTGCCCGAAAAGGGAGAGGCGCTGCAGGTGCTGGCGCGCAGTCTTGGCTTTGCCGAGGGGGCCGATCTGGCGGCAGAGTTGCAGATGCAGATGCGCCGGGTGCGCGCCATCTTTCAGCGCGTGGTGAGCGGGAGCGCGCCCGGCCAGGAAGCCGCCACCCTGGATTTCGGGAGTTTTCGCGACGAAACGCAGGCGGTCAGGACCGTCACCCAGCTCGGCGAGAGCGCGGCGGGGTTTCATGTCGCGCCGCGCACCCGGCAGATTTTCCGCAAGCTGCGGCCGCTTTTGCTCACCGCGCTGGCGCGCGCGGCCGATCCGGACAAGACGCTGACGCAATTCGTCCGCTTTGTGGAGGCCTATGGATTCCGCAGCCTGCTCTTCGAATTGCTGGCGGCCAATCCGCGTTTGCTCGAGCTGCTGGTGCAAACGCTCGACACGAGCGAGGTGGCCGGCGGCTGGCTGATTCGCCGCCCGCAGTTGCTTGAGGAATTGACCCGGAGCGGGATGCTCGATCGCACCTTCACGGTCGCGCAACATCTGGAGCGCCTGGAATCGTTAGGCGCGAGCGCGGCCGATCTGGATCCGGTGCGGATTTATCGGCAGCGCGAGCTTTTGCGCATCCTGCTGCGCGACGTGCTCGAACTGGCGTCGCTCCCGCGCCTGCTCGCCGAGCAGAATGACGTGGCCGAGGCCTGTCTGGTTTTTGTCGATCGTCTGCTCAATCCCGCTCAGTCGCTCACCATCGTGGCTCTGGGCAAATTTGGCGGACGCGAGATTGGTTATGGAGCCGACCTCGACGTGCTTTTCGTGGGCGAAGACTCGCGCCCCGCGCAGCAGCTCATCGGATCGTTGGCGCAAGCGAGCGCCGAGGGCCACTTCGCTACGCTCGACGCCCGGCTCCGTCCGGACGGGGAAAAGGGGCCGCTCGTTTGTTCGCTCGAAACCCTGCGCAACTATTACGAAACGCGGGCGCAGTTTTGGGAACTGCAGGCCCTGACCCGCGCCCGGGCGATCAGCGGACCGTTGCGTTTTGAATTCGAAGCGCTGGCCAAGGAGCTCTGGCGCGAGGCCGGAAGCCGCTCCGATCTCGTTAGGCAAATCGAAGACATGCTCGTTCGGATCGCGAACGAACGGGGGAGCGGGAACGATTTTTTCGACTTCAAGACCGGGATCGGCGGAATGATCGAGGCCGAGTTTTTGGTCCAGGCGCTGCAGATGCGGCATCGCGTCTGGGAACCGAATTTTTCCGCCGCGATCGACAAACTTTCCGCGCAAAAGATCATGGAGAAAGGAGACGCGCGCAGCCTGCGAAGCGCCTACAATTTTCTCCGCACCTGCGAATCGGTGCTGCGCCGCTGGCAAAATCGCAGCGTCTCGACTTTGCCGACGACACGCGAGGAGGAGGACCAGTTTCGCGCGGCGGATGAAGTTTGCCACGATCGACGATTTTCGTGCACCCTACGGACGGGCGCGGGAAGTCATCCACTCGCTCCGGCTGCGCTATCTGGCGGAGTGAAGGCGGGGCGTCGCAAAGCAGATTGTAGGGCGGGCGCTCCGCCTGCCAGGGAAAGACCGGCTCTTGGGAAGGCAAGCGGAGCGCTTGCCCTACAATAATTGCCTTAGGGAGAAGCGTGCCCGAGGAACCTCGCGAGCTGGTAGAGAAGCCAGAAACTGACCGCCAGACTAACGAGAAGAATCAAGAGCAGCGCGCCGAGAATGCCGGCGACGAAAATCCAGTCGCTCTTCGTGGAGCGCCGCGGCGCGGCGGTGTGCCGGCGGAGCAGTTCGTAGTTGCGCGCGTTGGATTTGAACCAAAAAGAAAAGGCGTCGCCCACGACCGGGATGATGCCGACGCCTTCGTTGATCAGGATGTTGAGCGACATGCGGGCGAGAAGAATCTTCGGGAGTCCGCGCCGGGCGGCGGCGATCAGCGCCATGGCGGAGATGATGGCGGAACCGGTGTCGCCGAACCCGGGAAGCAGACCCATGAGCGGATCGAGTCCGAAGCGGAATTGCGTTCCGGGCACGCGGAGGAAGTTGTCCATGATGAGCGCGAGCCAGCGGAAAAGCGGCTCCAACTCGGACCGCTTTTCTTTTTCCTCCGGCGGGAGGACTTCCCATTCGAGTTCCTGACTTGTTTGCGCGTTGTCATCACGAAAAGAATTGTCATCCCGATTCGCCTGCAGTATGCGACGCCATAGCCTCGGCGACGGCGCGACGGAGAGGGCCCTCTCCAATGGAATCTGCGTTCTCCCGACCAAGAAAACGTCGATTGCAATTGTGAGGTCCCTCGCCGCGCTGCGCCGGCTCGGGATGACAACGCAAACCAGGGGGCGGATTTCGGGTTAACCCGGGATCTCTTTCAGCATCTGCGCGTTGGTCGGGAATTTCTTCACGAACATGAGCAAACGCTCGATCGCTTCGACCGGTTTGTGGCCGGCCAGACCGCGACGGATGAGATTGATCTTCTCCAGCTCCCAGGGCTCGAGCAGCAGTTCCTCCCGGCGCGTGCCGGAGAGGAAAATATCGACCGCGGGATAAATGCGCTGGTCGCTGATCTTGCGATCGAGCACCAGCTCCATGTTGCCGGTGCCTTTGAACTCCTGGAAAATCAGTTCGTCCATCCGGCTGCCGGTTTCGATCAGCGCGGTGGCCACGATCGTGAGGCTGCCGGCTTCCTCGGTGTTGCGCGCGGCCGCGAAAAGTTTTCGCGGGATTTCCATGGCGCGGGCATCGATGCCGCCGCTCATGGTGCGGCCGCCGCCGCCGGTCGCGTTGTTAAAGGCGCGCGCGGTGCGGGTGATCGAGTCGAGCAGAATGAAAACATCCTTGCCGGCTTCGACCAGCCGCTTGGCGCGCTCGACCGCGAGTTGTGCGATGCGGGTGTGGCTCTTGATGTCGCTGTCGTTCGAGCTCGCCATCAATTCCGCGGTCGGGCAGGTGCGGCGGAATTCGGTCACTTCCTCCGGACGTTCGTCGACGAGGAGGATGATCAGTTTCATCTCGGGATGATTCTTCACGACCGCGTCGGCGATGTGCTGGAGGAGCGTCGTCTTGCCGGTGCGCGGCGGGGCGACGATCAAGCCGCGCTGGCCTTTGCCTAACGGCGTCATCAAATCCATGATCCGCGTGGTGTAACGATCGGGGACCGTTTCGAGCTTGATGCGCTCGTTCGGGTTGATCGTGGTCAGCTCTTCGAAGGGCCGCAGATCCTGATATTTGGTCGGCTCCTCGTCGTTGATCTTGAGCAGGCGGGTCAATTGCGGGCCGCGATTGCCGCGGCGGGTTTCGCCGTAAATCCACATGCCGTCGCGCAGTTGAAAGCGCCGCACGATTTCGGGCGTGACGAAAATATCCTGCGGCGTCTGGACGAAGTTGCGTTTCGCGTCGCGCAGAAAGCCGAAGCCTTTGCCGGAAATCTCGATGATGCCTTCGCCGAATTCCGGTTCGCGCGGCGGTTCCTCGCCGTTCGGGCTGCCGCTCTGGGAGACGGTCGCGCTGCTCGTCCGACATCCGATTTTCGCCGGACGGATCGGTCCCCGCGACGCACTCGACCGGAAGGATCTTCCTCGAGCTATCTCCGGTCCATCGGACCGTTGCGTCTCGGCACCGGATTCGTTGAAAGCGCCGGGAGGCGTTCCGAATCGTTGCGGCGCCCGGCACGGCGGCGCGACGGCCGGCGCCTCCGGAAAGGGGCGCTCGGGGCCTGGGTAGGCTGTTTTTCCATTTCTTCGCTCATAATTGAAACCGGCTTTGGTCGCGACGACACGACAGGGGGTGCCGGCTCGCAGTTCTCAGGCTGGCAACTTCGCCAGCAACTCTTCGGGAATATCTAAATTGGAATAGACGTTTTGAACGTCGTCGTCGTCTTCGAGGCTATCGCAGAGGCGCAAGACCTGAAGCGCAGCCGCCTCGTCGGCGACCTGGACAGTCGTATCGGGAATGAAAGTAAACTTTTGCCCATCGATGGTGACACTCGCGTGTTTGAGCGCCTCAGCTACGGCATAGAGCTGATCGTGGGAAGTGAGAATAACATACTCTTCCTCCTCGGTTGTCAACTCCTCCGCACCGGCTTCGAGGGCCAATTCGAAGAGGCGCTCCTCTTCAATCGTATCTCGCGGGACGGTGATCTGTCCTTTTTTGTGAAACATGTAGGAGACGCTCCCGCTGCTCGCGAGATTGCCGTCGTTCTTGGAGAAAATGCGCCGGATTTCCGCCGCGGTGCGGTTCTTGTTATCGGTCGTGGCTTCCACGATCACGGCCACGCCGCCCGGGCCGTAGCCTTCGTAGACGATCTCTTCAAAATGCTGCGCATCGACGCCCTCGCCCGTGCCGCGTTTGATCGCCCGCTCGATGTTGTCGTTAGGCATGCTCTGCGCCCGCGCCATCTCGATCACGCTGCGGAGCCGGGCATTGCCCGCCGGGTCGCCGCCGCCGATGCGCGCCGCGACGCTGATCTCCTTCGAGAACTTGCTGAAGAGCGTGCCGCGTTTGACGTCGAGCGCACCTTTGGCGCGCTTGACCTTCGACCATTTGCTGTGTCCCGCCATGGAGTGGGGTTAAAAAAAGCGGTTGCCGGACAGGCCTGCGTTGCGCGGGAGCGAAACCGGGAAGCCTCGAAAAGAGGGCGATCGAGGAGGCAAACCGACGGCCATTGAACCGCACCGCGTCGAATTGTCAACCACATTGGCGGCGTGACCGCCTCGGGATGCATCTGCCGAGGCTCCGCCCGCGTCTTAGATGAGAGTGAAAGCGAGTGCTTCCTTTTCGTCCTCGTCCTCGATTCTTAGGAATTCGAGGACGAGAACAACAAAGATCGCCGCCATTCATAAGACGAATTCATACCTGAGATCATCTGACCGATCCCCCCTTGCTGCCGGCGGATTTCTCCCTCAGGTTCGTCGGACTTGTCGATGGGACCTTCCAATTTTCCGCCCGACTCCGCCGCGCCAGACCCAGGCGTCCGGCGCGGAACGCGCGCGCCTGACGAGGACGACGCCGAACTGGTGCGGCAAATGCAGGCTGGCGACGAGCAGGCTTTCGCGATTTTCTACGATCGGTTTGCGCCCGGCCTTTTCTCCATGATCTACGCCATCCTGCATGATCAGAAAGAATCCGAGGACGTGCTCCAGGAAGCTTTCGTCCAGATGTGGAAAAGGACCGCGACCTACGATGCCACCCGGAGCAGCCTCTTCACCTGGGCGGTGATGATTTCGCGGCATAAGGCGATCGACCGCCTGCGCTCGCGGCAACGGCAAAGCCGTCTGGTCGACGCCGTGGCCGTTGCAACGGACGAGCTGGCGGCCTCCCCGCCAGAGGAGCGCGCCGATAATGCGCTCGCCCGCAGTGAGGAGCGCGAACGGGTGCGCACGGCTATGGCACAGCTTGGCGAGGCGCAACGCGAGGCGATCGACCTCGCCTTTTTCGCCGGGCTCACCCAGTCCCAGATTGCAGAGAAGCTGGGCGCGCCTTTGGGCACGGTGAAGGCGCGCATTCGACGCGGCCTGCTCGCCCTGCGCGAAGTGCTCGGAGGAGTTTCATCATGAACGAGGAACTCGAAGAGCAGGCTTCACTTTATGTCCTCGGTCTGCTCGAAAACGAGGAGGCCACTGCCTTCGAGCGACGCTTGGAATCCGACGCCGACTTGCGCGCTTTGGTCGATGCTTTGGACGAAGCCGCCGCGGCGATTGCACATGATGCTCCGGCGCGGGCGCTTCCTCCGGAGCTGCGGGCGCGCGTCCTCGCTCAGGTCGGTCACAGCAATAAGGTGATGGCATTTCCCCGCCGCTCGGTCTGGATTCCGTGGGCGCTCGCGGCCTGTCTCGCCCTGACCTGCGCCTATCTCGTGGCGGAAAGCACTGGACTGCGCAAGCGCATTACGCGTCTCGAAGAGCGCGACGTCCTGGCCCGAGTTCAGATCGCGTCGCTCAGTTCAAAGCTCGAGAACGCACCCAATGCCAATGCCGTCGTCGTCTGGGACGAAAAAAAGCAGCGCGGAGTTTTGAAAGTCACCCAATTGCCACGCAATGCGGAGAACCGGGATTACCAGCTCTGGCTGGTGGACCCGAGATACAAAGACCCGGTCGATGGAGGTGTCTTCCATGTGGCAAATGACGGAACCTTGAGCGTCGAATTCCATCCCCATACGCCGGTGCGCGAGGCCCAGGCTTTCGCGATCAGTCTCGAGCGCAAAGGCGGTGTGACCAAGGCGGAGGGGCCGATCGTCTTGCTCGGGAAATGATTCGGTTGCGCTGGATCGTCGTTAGCCTGTGCGCTCTGACCATGCCAGCCTGGGCTCATTCCACCCTGGATCATTCCGAACCGTCGCACCCTAACGACGCGCTGCGGACGCACTGCGGCGGGGCGTAACAAAGCCGTTACGAACTCCGCCTTCTTTCCCGGCAGGTAGCGGTTTACCCTTGCTGGCAGAGCCGTGAGCCACCCCTCTCACGGTCTTGTTTGGAACATTCGAACAAAAAAAATCGTCATGAAGACAAACTCTCTTTTCTTGTTAGTTACCTGCCTGATTTCCGGCCAGGTCGCGTCCGGCGCGAATTGGCAGGTGGTTGCCAGCCCGAATGGCAGCAACCCGGTCAACGAGCTGCACGGCGTCGCGGCCGTAGCGGACAACGACGTCTGGGCGGTTGGGGCCTCCTACAAGACCGGGTTCACCCTTTCGCAATCGCTGATTGAGCACTGGAATGGCACGGCTTGGTCAGTGATGCCAAGCCCGAATCCGAGTTCGACCCTCAACGTGCTGAACGCGGTCGCGGCTGTCTCGGCCAACGATGTCTGGGCTGTAGGTTTTGCCCCCACCGGCGCCTCGAACATTCTTATCGAGCATTGGAATGGCGCCATCTGGAGTGTTGTGCCCGGGCCGAGCACGAGCATGACCCTGAGCAATCTCTCCGCTCTTGCCGTCATCGCCGCGAATGATATCTGGGCCGTGGGTAGCGGTCGTCTCGGAGATGAGGACGCGACCGTGACCATTCACTGGAATGGAAGCGCCTGGAGCCTGATCCCAAGTCCTAACGTCGGTCCCGAGGTGGACAATACTCTCCATGGAATCGCCGCGATTGCCTCCAACGACGTCTGGGCCGTCGGCACCCAGCAACCGACCTCGTTGACCGATCCGCACACTCTCACCCTGCATTGGAACGGCTCGCTTTGGAGCATTGTAGCCAGCGCGAATGACGGTGGCAACACCGTCGGTAATCATCTCCTGGCCGCAACCGCCACCAACTCCATCGATGTCTGGGCCGTAGGTTATTCGGAGTTTGGTACGCTTCTCTTTGCATTGGAACGGTGCCGGCTGGAGCGTTGTCCCGACGCCTGCGGTGCCCGGGGGTGAACCTCTTTTTCTAAACAGCGCGCTGGCCTTGCCTAACGGAAATATCTGGAGCGTGGGTGAGTTTTTTCAGACCCGAAAGAGTCGGTCGCGCACCTTGACCGAATTATGGAATGGCACGGCCTGGACAGCTGTCCCGAGCGCGAACCGCGGACCGCAACACAACAGTCTTGCCTCGATCACCGTCACACCCACCGGCACACTCTGGGCCGTTGGTCTTCAATACATCTATCCGAACGAACGCACCCTTGTCTTGCGCAAGCTTCCCTAAGTTGTAGCCGGGATCGGTGATCCCGGCCTTTGGTCAGCGCCCTGCCATCGGGGTCAACGCCCTCGGCTACCGGACCAACTGAGAGATTAACCCGATCGCTCCAGCCCCCAGGACGACAGGGACGATGTCCCAACCCCAGCGCAAAAGACCGAAAAACGCGACGAGGCTGACCACAACCGCAAACCAATCGATCGCCGCCGCCGCCCGGAAAAAGCGCGTGCATGCCAAACCAGACCGCGAGATTCAGGATCACGCCAACGACCGCGGCGGTGATTGCGGAGAGCGCGGCGGTCAAGTTGGACATTGCCGCGCAACCGCTCGATGTAAGGCGCGCCGAGAAAAATCCAAAGGAAGCAGGGGACGAATGTCATCCAGGTGGTGAGGAGCGCGCCCGGCGGTCGCGGCGACGATCGGGGCGAGGGCGCCCGGATGATTCCAGCCGCCCATGAAGCCGACGAATTGCAGGACCATGATGAGCGGCCCGGGCGTCGTTTCGGCGAGGCCGAGGCCATCCATCATCTGGCCGGGCGCGAGCCAGCCGTAATGGGAGAGGGCCTGTTGCGCGACGTAGGGCAGAACCGCGTAGGCGCCGCCGAAAGTGACGACCGCCGCCTTGCTGAAAAAGAGGCCTTCCTGGAAAAGGGTGTGGCTCGTGCCTAACGAAATAGCCGACGGCGACGATCGGCGCGAACCAGAGCATCAGGCAAACGAGCGACGACCCGCAGGCCGCGCGCCCACGATGGTCGGGTATGCGGCGGCGAATCGGTTTCGTCGCCCAGGACCGAATCTTTCGTCGCCGGCCGCGTGGCCGGCGAGGACGTTAAATTTCGATTCCCAGATTTTCCCGCCGACCAACCCGATCACGCCGGCCGCCAGAACAATGAGCGGAAACGGCGCCCCGAGAAAAAAGATGGCGACGAAGGCGAGCGCCGCGATCGACCACATCACTTCGTTCTTCAGCGCCTTGCGCCCGATCCGGATGACGGCCGCGGCCACGATCGCGATCACGGCTGGCTTTAATCCGTAAAAGATGGCCGCGACCCAGGGCACGCTGCCGTAGGCGGCGTAGACAAAACTGAGCGTCCAGAGAATCACGATCGACGGCAGAACGAAAAGCGCGCCGGCCACGATGCCGCCCAGCGTGCGATGGAGCAGCCAGCCGATGTAAATCGCGAGTTGGTGTCGCTTCCGGGCCGGGCAGGAGCATGCAGAAATTGAGCGCATGAAGAAAACGCGCCTGGCCGATCCAGCGTTTTTTTTCCACCAGCTCGGTCTGCATGATCGCGATCTGCCCGGCCGGTCCGCCGAAACTGATGAACCCGAGCTTGAGCCAGAAGCGGAAGGCTTCGCCGAAACTCGGGTGCGCGGCGGCGGAGCTGGTCTGAATTGGATTCGTTAGGCAGGCCATCGCAGACTCAGGCGTCGCGCGAGACAGTTGCATCTCGCGCACCGACAAAGGAGAACAATTTGTGGAGTCAGCGTAGCGTCGAAGCGAAAACTCGTCGCGATCGTCGGCGCCGGGCCCGGCCGGCCTGCGCGCGGCGGAAGTCGCGGCCGCGGCATGGCGCGCGCGTCGTGCTCTGCGACGCGCAAAGCTCGGCCGGGCGAAAATTTCTCGTCGCCGGGCGGGGCGGCTTGAACCTGACGCACAGCGAGCCGGTGGAGAATTTTCCGGCGCGCTACCGCGCGGAGCCGGAGCGGTGGCGCGATTTGCTGGCTGAATTTGGTCCGGACGCGCTGCGGGCGTGGGCGGAGGAACTGGAGGTCGAAACCTATGTCGGCACGAGCAAGCGCGTTTTCCCGCGCGGTCAGAAAGCGGCCGTGCTTGCTCCGCGCCTGGCTGCGGCGGTTGCGGAGCGCGGGAGTGGAGTTTCGCACCGGCGCGCGGCTTGCGTGCCTAACGAGAGAAGGCGACCTCTGGCGCCTCGACTTCGCCGACGGCGAAGAACTATTCGCGCCGGCGCCGTCGTCCTGGCCCTCGGCGGCGCCTCCTGGCCGGAAACCGGATCGGACGGCGCCTGGCCGCCGTTGCTCGCCGCGCACGGCGTGGAGACTGGCGCCTTTCGTCGCGGCCAACTGCGGCTGGAATGTCGCCTGGCCGGCCGCGGTGCTGGAACGCGCGGAGGGTTTGCCGCTCAAGAATCTCAGCGTCAGCGCGGCCGGCGAGACCGTTTCGGGCGAACTCCTGATCACGCGCTACGGACTGGAAGGCGGCGCGATTTACCGGCTCGGTCCCGTCTTGCGCGCGATGGCGCGGCCGGAATTGCGGATCGATTTCAAGCCGCAGGTCACGGCGGAAGTGTTGCGCGAACGCGCGCGCGCAACTGCGCGCGCCTAACGAATGGTTCCGCGCCTGGAAATTGAGCGCCGGCGCGATCGCGCTGTCTGCAAGGCTTTTTCCCGGAGGATTGCACCGAGCGCGAGAGAGCGATCGCGCGGATCGAAGGACTTTCGCGCTGCCCTTGGAGAGGCCCGCGGCCGATCGCCGAAGCGATCTCAACCGCGGGCGGAGTCCTGTGGCAGGAGTTGGACGAGCAGCTCATGCTGCACAAAATGCCGGGCGTTTTTCTCGCCGGCGAAATGATCGACTGGGAAGCGCCGACCGGCGGCTACCTCCTGCAGGGCTGCTTCTCCACCGGCACGCGCGCGGGGCGCGCGGCGGCGGAGTACGCACCGTCGCGTTAACGTTGTAGCCGAAGCGTTGACGCTCCGATCAGAGGTCGCGAGGTTGCCGATGTCAGCAGCGCCGGGTCATCGCCCGCATAGCGGACGTCTACGCAGAACGCTAGCTCATCCACTTCTTCCAGCGCTTGCGCAGCGGCTTGACGTAGTCGTCCACGTCCACCTCTCTCACCCGCTCAAGCCCTTCCTTGACCGCTTCGGCGGAATCCGCGTAGCCGCGCTTCACGCTGCGCATCGAGCCGGGAAGAAAGGCCGGCGAATGCGTGCTCCAATCCATTTCGCGCAGCGCGCGTTTGACCGAGAGGGTGCGGCTCTTCCGGACGCGACGAGTAGCGAATCGCCAACCCGATCGCCAACCCGAGCGCAAGCGCGCCGAGCACGGTCGGGACCGGATTTTCCCGCAGGAAAAACTCCGTCCGTTCGCGCACCACGACCGCCTTCTGGCGGGTCTGGTCCCAGGTATCGGAAGCGGCGTTGGAAATCTTCCGCGCGCTTCCTGGATTCGGCTCTGGGCACTGCGTCCGCTCATCTCGCTGCCAAACTCCGTTTCAGACATCGGATCGTTCTCCGTAAAATTGTCTCCGTTCGAATTCTTCATATCTAATTTCGCATATCATGGCGATTTTGCGTCCTTGGATTCGGATGTTTTGATGCCGCCTGGGGGATGGCTTGACGAAGCGCAAGCTGCCGGAAGGCATTCTGGATAGGAGGGAACAGTTATGGCGACGAACCCAAGACAGATGCAACAGCCCCGGAAGTTCAGTCGATCTGACGGCAGACTGGAAGCATCTGGCGCCAGCCGCACGTCCAGGCGAGGGAACTACCTTCGAACATTCGCTCCGGCTTACCGGCTGGGGGTGGAAGCGGTGTACGGAAATATTTCCGGCGGAAAGTTCCTGATCAGATACGAGTCGGCTCGGGTGGGACCTCGTCCCTGCCCAAGACCAAGTCGCGGGCGCTCCAGGTCCGTCGCGTGATCGCTGGTATCGGACCGCAGCGCCACTGGTGTTTCGGTATTTCGCTGCAGCTCACTTCGATCTTCGGATAACTGTCGCGCCAAATGCTGAGATCGTCGTCATCTGAATCGGGCGATGTCGGTAGGCCTCGATCGGAACGGCACCCGGCCGTTCGCGATCGTTGCGCTCCGCCACGCCGTAGAGATCCTGGATGCGGGCCGCGATCGTCGGTCGTGCCCGCGCCGTAAATGATCTTCGCCTTGCGATCGTTAGGCAGCTCGATCCGCTCGGGCGCGAGTTGATCGAGCCCGGCCTGCTGCGCCGCGCTCAGCCACGATTTCAAGACCGGCGCGACCGGCCGCTCCTTGATCTCCTTGTAGCTCGTCGCGCCCTGGCAGATCTGCTCGATCGAGCAAAGCCCGATCCTCTTCGCCGATCGGCGGCAGCTCGAGCTCCGGGAAACGCTGCCGCCGCGAAGTTGAGCCGCGCGATCCATTGCTCGACCGCGTGATCCCATTTCTTGAGCGGACAATTTCCGGCGATCACTTCGCGGGCCAGAATCGCCGCGGCCTCGCTTGTCGGCACCTGCTCCGATTTCTTTTCCGCGAGGACAAGATCGTGGAAAGACGGATGACGCTTCGCCCGACCACGCGGCGGATGCGATGAATCGAAGGTCACCTCCGTTTTTTCCTCGATCGCCTCCGGAAAAAATTCGCGCAACCATTCCTCCTTGATCGCGGTGGCGAGCGTCAGCAGCACCTGGCGCTCGCCGTCGCTCGATTCGATCTCGCGGATCTCCGAGGCGGTCAAGAGCCGGGCGCGATGCACCACGCTTTCCCGGGCGAGCACGCCGCGCCGGTTGTGCACCAGTGCGCAACGCAGCGTGCCTTCGTCCAGTCGCACCGCGACCTGATCGGGAAACCCGGCCAGGACGCAGCGCGCGATCGCGCCCGGCTCGGCTTCGCGCTCTTCGATATCCAGACCTTCGGCGCGCGCGATGCGAGAGAAACTGCTCCCAGAGCTGGCCGGCCTCGCGCGCCGCGCCGGCGTTCACCCCGAGTCGCGCGCAACGGCGCGGATCGAAGTTGTTCTTTTCCGCGAAACGAAAAGCGCGCAGCAGAATGAAGAGATCGGATTCGTCTTCGCCCCCGAGAAAATCCTCACGCTCGTCGCGCATTTGTTTTCCCTCCGCGCGGCGGAGCAGGTTGCGGCCCTGGGTGAGGGCGGCGATGAGCGCGATGCCGCGCACGCAGCGCTCTTCCTGGGCCGCGAGCAGCATCCGCGAATAACGCGGGTGGACGGGAAAGGCGAGCATGCGCCGGCCTAACGACGTAATCGCGGCTGCTCTTCCGGGGAGCGCGGGCGACCCGCCCGCTGGCGAAGGCGACTCGCCTTCGCGAACTTTCTCTGCGCCTTGAGATCTGGGAAAAGTTCGTGGTGGCGAGTCGCCACCACCAGCGGGCGGGTCGCCCGCGCTCCCCGGAGCGCGCCCGCGCGTGCCAGAGCGCCGAGATCGATGAGCAATTGTTCGGCGTTTTCCAGCGCCTTCGGATCGGGCGGCTCGAGCCAGCGAAAGGCCGCGATGTCTTCGATCCCGCTCGCCTTCAAGGTCAGCACCACTTCCGCCAGATCGAGCCGTTTGACTTCCGGCAGTTCCTGCGCCGCGCGCTCGAGATGTTCGCTCTCTGTCCAAAGCCGCAGGCAATGCCCCGGCGCGGTGCGACCCGCGCGGCCGGCCCGTTGATCGGCCGAGGCGCGGCTGATTTTTTCGATGAACAGAGTGTTGATGCCGCGGCGGGGATCGAAGCGCGCGATCCGCGCCAGCCCGCTGTCGATCACCACCCGCACGCCATCGATCGTGAGCGACGTTTCCGCCACGTTCGTCGCCACGATCACCTTGCGCTTCTCGTAGGATTGAGGCGCGGCGTCCTGTTCCGCCGGCGGCAGCTCGCCGTAGAGCGGCAAAGCGACGAATCGGTCGCTCAACGCGCGAAGCGCGGAGGGCCGAAATGGTGCGGGTGATTTCATATTTTCCCGGCATGAAGATGAGCGCGTCGCCTTCGGTCTCCGGCGGCGAGCGCGCTCGAGCTCGTCCGCCGCCAAGTCCCAGATCGGATAATTTTCGGCCCGCACCGGTTTCGTCAGGTATTCGATCGCGACCGGGTGCATCCGGCCGCTCGAGGTCAGCACCGGGCAGGGCGCGAGATATTTCGCCAGCCTGTCCGACTCGAGGGTGGCGGACATGACGACGAGCTTGAGATCGGGCCGCTTCGTTTCCTGCAATTGCAGGGCGCGCGCCAGGGTGATGTCGCCGTAAAGATGGCGCTCGTGGAATTCGTCGAAAAGAATCGCCGCGACGCCGCGCAGCTCGGGATCCTGAAGCAGTTGGCGCAGGAGAATCCCCTCGGTCACAAAACGGATGCGCGTCTTTTTCGAGGCGACTTTTTCAAAGCGAATCTGGTAGCCGACTTCGTCGCCGAGTCCGGCCGCTTGCGCTCGAACGCGACGCGGCTGGCCAGCAGGCGGGTGGCGAGGCGGCGCGGTTGCAGAATGACGACCTCGCCGTCGCCGAGCAGCCCGCGATCGAGCAGGATTTGCGGCACCTGGGTGGATTTGCCGGAACCGGTCGGCGCCTGCAGAATCAGTCGTGGCCGGGAGCCCGAGCGACCTGACGATTTCGTCCTCGAGTTCGTAGATGGGCAATTCGCGCGGAATCATCGGTCATCGGAGGGACTCGCGGAAACGCGTCCCTCCGCAATGTCGGCCACGAATTCGTCGATTTCCTGCGTCGTTGTCGACCAGGAACACATCAGCCGGTAGACGTCGGGCTCGAAAAAATTGTAGAATTGCCAGCCGTGCATGTGCATCCGCCCGGCGATCTCCGCAGGCAAATGGACGAAAAGGGCGTTTGCCTGGCGGGGAAAGGCCAGGTCCGTCAGGCCCGCCGCGCGCAGTTTTTCCTCCAGCAAACGCGCCATCTCGTTGGCCTGCCGGGCATTTTTCAGCCAGACGTCGTTCAAGAGCAGGCCCACCCACGGCGCCGCGAGGAAGCGCATCTTGGAGGCGAGCTGCGCGCCCTGCTTGACCCGGTAATCAAATTCCGCGCGCCAGCTCCCGATCGAAGAAGACGACCAGCTCACCGGCGGCCAGGCCGTTTTTCGTGCCGCCCAGGGAAAGGACCTTCACTCCGCGCTGCCAGGTGATCTCGCGGGGCTTGCAGCCTAACGATGCCACGGCATTGGCAAAGCGGGCGCCATCCATGTGCAATGCGAGGGAATGGTCGGCGGCAAAAGCGGCCACTGAGTCCAGTTCGTCAGGCGAATACACTGTTCCCGCCTCGGTCGCCTGGGTGATGCTGAGCGCGCGGATTTTGGTCGAGTGCACATCGCGATGCTGCGCCAGGACCGCGGCGGCTTGCGCGAGGTCGAGTTTGCCCGTTTTCCCCGCCAATCCCGAGCAGTTTGGCCCCGCCGGAAAAGAACTCCGGTGCGCCGCATTCATCCGTCTCGATGTGGGCGCGCTCGTGGCAGAGAATGCTGTGAAAGGGCCGGCAGAGATGGGCCAGAGCAAGAGCGTTGGCCGCGGTCCCGTTGAAGACGATGAAAGTCGCGCACTCCGTCTCGAAAATCTCCTGCACCAGATCGTAGACGCGCCGCGTCCATTGATCCTCGCCGTAGGAGGCAGCGGCCTCGCGATTTGCCTCGGCCAGCGCGGCCCAGGCTTCGGGGCAAATCGCGGCCGTGTTGTCGCTCGCAAATTGATGGCGCTGGCGGGTCGGCATCTGCGAGCATTCCTAGCCGACATTGCCCGCGGCGGCAAACTCCCTAACGAAAAGCTGAGCCTCGCGCTGCCCGGGATGTGTTTAGCGTCCCAGCGACGGGCCGAACTTGCGCATCCGTCGCGCGCGCGGCTTGTCATCCCGATCCGCCGCAGGACGGAGAGGGACCTCACCCAAGGTCTGGCACAGTTGACTCAGGGAGCGGGCCCGCCAGGCCTGATGGCACGTCCCTTGGCGCACTCCACCAGCCTCGGGATGACACGCTCGACCTTGGGCCGAGGCTAAACACATACCTTTCCAGAGCGAAGCGTCTACATTGCCCAAAGGCGCGGGCCGCTTTATCATCGCGCCATGAGTGCCCTGCAAGCCGCCGTGGAACGTCGCGGCCAACAAATTTTTGACCTGGTCGATCGCCACCCGGAATCGATTTTCAGCAAGGCCGGCTTTTATCAAAAGATGATGGCCTTCTCGATGCGGGACGAGACTTTCAAGGTGCAGATGTTTCGCTTCGTCGACGTTCTCGCCTCCCTCCGCCGCTCGCACGACATCGTCGAGCATCTGCGCGAATATTTTCGTGGGATGGACAGCTTCATTCCCATGCTGCAGACCGGCCTGCGCGCGGCCGGGATTTTCCCCTGGCTGACCGCTTTCCTCCTGCGGCGCAATGTTTCCGGGATGGCGCGGCAATTTATCGCCGGCCGGGATGGCGCCGACGTCATGAAGACGCTGCGCAAGAAGCGCCGGCAAAACATCGGCTTCACCGTCGATTTGTTAGGCGAAGCGGTCGTGAGCGAGAAGGAGGCGGACGAATATGCGGCCCGCGCGATGGAATTGCTCGAGACGCTCTCGCATGAGACGCGCGGATGGAACGATCCGTTAGGCAAAAACACCGAGCTTTTCCCAGTGGTCAACCTTTCCCTCAAGATCTCGGCTTTCTATTCGCAGATGGATCCGGCCGCGCCCGAGGAAGCGATCGCGCACCTCACGCCCAAGCTCCGCCCCATTCTGCGCCGGGCCAAGGAAGTGCGAGCCTTCGTTAACTTCGACATGGAGAGCTACGCGCAGAAGAACACCACTCTCCAGCTTTTCAAAGAGATCTTCACCAACCCGGAGTTCGAGGATTGGCCGCACGTCGGCATTGTCATCCAGGCCTATCTGCGCGACGCGGAACGCGATCTGCGCGACCTGATCGAGTGGGGACGCCGCCGTGGCACCCGCTTCGCCGTGCGGCTGGTGAAAGGCGCTTACTGGGACTACGAGAAAATCGTCTCGTCGCAGAACGGCTGGGTTTGCCCGGTCTTCCTGCAAAAGCCGGAGAGCGACGCCTGCTTCGAAGCTTGCACGCGCGTTTTGCTCGAGAACGAATCGATCGTGACGGCCGCTTTCGGCTCGCACAATGTGCGCAGCATCGCCCACGCCATGGCTTGTGCGGAGGAGTTGGGAATGGACAAGAGCCGCTTCGAATTCCAGCTCCTCTACGGCATGGCGGGACCGATCAAACGCGCCCTGGTCGAGCTGGGTTATCGGGTGCGGGAATACTCGCCGGTGGGCGAGCTCTTGCCCGGGATGTCCTATCTCGTCCGGCGATTACTCGAGAATACTTCGAACGAAGGCTTTCTCCGCGCGAAATTTTCCGACCACCAGTCCGCGGTGCAGTTACTCCGTGACCCGAACGAGCTGGTTACAAACGAAAAGCCAATTGCCATGCAACCGAATCCCGACCCAGCCGCCGCCGCTGCCGTCTACAAAAACGCGCCCGCCGTCAACTTCGTCCACCCTCAGATCCAGGAGCAAATGAAGAGCGCGCTGCGCGCCGCGCGCGGCCAGTTCGGCCGGAAGTATCCGCTCGTCATCGGCGGCGAGAAGGTTACGACCGGAAAGTGGATGTCATCCCTTAATCCGAGCGCGCCTGACGAGATCGTGGGCGAGGTGGCGGAAGCGGGAATTCCCGAGGCGGAGCGCGCGGTCAAGGCGGCGGGTCTGGCCTTCGATCATTGGTGCCGCACCTCGGTCGAGCATCGGGCGCAACTGCTCGAGCGAGTCGCGGCCGCGATGGAGCGGCGTCGTTTCGAGCTGGCGGCGGTGGAAGTTTACGAAGTCGGCAAGGCCTGGGAGGAAGCCGATGGCGACATTCGCGAGGCGATGGATTTCTGCCTCTTTTACGCCCAGAAAATGCGCCTTCTGGGGCGGCCGAAACTCACCCAGCCCGTGCTCGGCGAAGAGAGCTATCAGCATTACTGGCCACGCGGTGTCGCGCTCGTGGTTGCGCCGTGGAACTTCCCGATCGCGATCCTCACCGGCATGGTCTCGGCGGCGATTGTGACCGGCAACACGGTCATCATGAAGCCGGCTGAGCCATCATCCGTCACCGGTGCCCTCTTGATGGAGATGTTCGAGGAAGCGGGGGTGCCGCCGGGCGTGCTCAACTATCTGCCGGGCCACGGCTCCGTCATCGGGCAACATTTGGTCGATCATCCCGAGGTCGTGATGATCGCGTTTACCGGCTCGCGCGAAGTCGGCCTGCGTATCTGGGAATCAGCCGGCAAAACACTGCCCGGCCAGCGGGAGTTGAAACGCGTCGTCTGCGAGATGGGCGGCAAGAACGCCATCATCGTCGACTCCGACGCCGACCTCGACGAGACGATCGTCGACTCGATCTATTCCGCCTTTGGTTACCAGGGCCAGAAATGTTCCGCGCTCTCACGGCTTATCGTGCTCGAAGAAAACTACGATCGGGTGATGGAGCGCCTTTTGGCCGCGGCCGCGAGTTTGCGCGTCGGGAATCCCGAAGCACCGGGCATCACGGTTGGCCCGGTGGTCGACGAGAGGGCCTACAAACGCATCCTTGAGATGATCGAAGTCGGAAAGAAAGAGGCGACGCTGGCCTACCAGGCGCAGGATCTGCCTGACGAAGGATACTTTATCCCGCCGACCATTTTCACGGACGTGAAACCGAGTGCCCGGATCGCGCGCGAGGAAATCTTTGGTCCGGTCTTGAGTGTGATCAAAGTGCGCGATCTGGACGAAGCGCTGGAAGTGGCCAACGGCACCGACTACGCCCTCACGGCCGGCTTTTTCTCGCGCAGCCCGGCCAACATCGAGCGGGCCAAAGCCGAGCTGGTCGCCGGCAACGTTTACATCAACCGCTCCTGCACGGGCGCGGTCGTGGGACGGCATCCGTTTGGTGGATTCAAGATGAGCGGGGGCGGGACGAAAGCGGGCGGGAGCGATTACCTGCTGCAATTTCTGATTCCGCGGATCGTGACCGAAAACATCATGCGGCATGGCTTCGCCCCCGAGGAAACGCCGCGTTATCGCGACGAATTTCTTGTTAGGCGCCCGGGCCCGACCGTGATCGACAGCAAAGCGGCGCGAAGTTAGACCGGGTTCGTTAGGCAACCGGCCCGAGAACAATCCGAAAGCTGCGACTTCCGAGAAGAAGGGCGCGCAAATTGCAATCGTGAGGTCCCTCGCCGTCTGCGCGGCTCGGGATGACAAACTGGCTTACTTCAGCAGGCGAATAACTTCGCGGATCATGATCGCGATCGGCCAGGCGCAGACGAGTGTCACAAAACCGAGGACTGCCGTTTCAAGCCGAAAGCTTCGACTGGCGTCGGTCATGAGGACCTGGTTTGCCAGACCGCTGAAACCGGGACGTCGCGAGGGCGAATCACTGCCTCCGAAGGAGCCGTCAAAACGACGGGGCTGAAATTCGAAGGCGATGCGGGGAAAGGAATCATCACCTCGATCGAGGCGGTCGTAACGGGACAACCACCGTGCCGATGCGAAGCTGGGATTCGGTTTCATAGCTCTGCCTTAAGCATACGCAATGCCGATGAGCGGCTGAGGTCGGCGCGAAGTCGTATTCAGGATTTGATGCCGCGATCGCATCGCGAGGATAACCTAGGACGAACGGGAATTTCGTCCAGCCCTGTAGACGCCGTCCTCCGCGGGTATGTGTGCCGCGCGGGCTGTTTGTCATCCCGATCCGCCGTAGGATGGAGAGGGACCTCACCCAGGGTCTACGGCAGCTGGACCAGAAAGCGGACCCATCCGAGCTGATGGGAGGTCCCTCGGCGCGCTCCACCAGCCTCGGAATGACATGCTTTACCTTGGGCCGACGCTAAACACATACCCGGGCGGCGCGGATATTCGTACGGTCAGACCGAGCGACGCTCAGAGCACCGTTTACCCCGCGCTTCGCAGCCTCAGCTCGGAAGAGCGAGGCGTTTACAACGTCGATTTTGAGGCGCCGATTGATCTGACGGGTGCCGGCGGCGGCGATTTTTTGCAGAACGCGCAAACGCGCCGCATCGGAGCTCTCGTGCCAGACGGGCTTGCGGTGCAGCGTGAGCGCACCCTCACGCGCCACGAGCAGGCCCCAGCCTAAGGGCGTCTCCGGTTCGCGCAAGAGTTCGTTAGGCAGAACCAGAAAGAAGAGATTGGCGCAGGCGTAGCGGGTGAGTTTCTCGAATTTGCGGCCATCGCGCAACTGGGCCTGCAGGGCGGCCAGCTCGCGCGTGACACGTCGATAGCCGCGATGCTCGATCGCGTGGAAGTCGTGCGCGTCCCATTCCGGAAAAAGTGTCTCGCCGCTGCGTAGCGTTGGGTAATGGATGCGCAAGTATTTCTCGAGAATCTGTCGGCGGCGGTAGACCGATTCGAGCCGGGCGAGCGTTTGCGGGCTGCGACGATCGTCGCGACGCAAGTCAGGCGCGGATTGTTTGCACTCGAAGACCGCAGTGTGGCCGAGGGTGCCGTTTTTTTGCGGGCGATAGGCAGCGACGTCGGCGCGGTAACGGCATTGCGGGAGAGAGACTTCGAGCGCCGCGATCGGGTAGTCGTTCTCCTGGGCCCAGAGGAGAGCGAGACGCTTCAATTCGAGATGCACCGCGGTTTCGCTGCGTCGCTGCACATTGTCATCCGTCCTGCGGCGGATCGGGATGACAAGCGGGGAGTTCTCGCCTAACGCCGCGTCCATTCCGCCAGCTCCCGCGCCCAATAGGTGATGATGAGATCGGCGCCGGCCCGTTTCAGGCCGGTCATGATTTCGAGCACCCCTTGGCGTTCGTCGATCCAGCCTTTTTCCGCCGCCGCCTTGACCATGGCGTATTCGCCGCTGACGTGGTAGACCGCGGTCGTTAGGCCAAAACGTTCGCGCACCCGCCAAAGAATATCGAGATAGGGCAAGGCGGGTTTGACCAGGATGATGTCCGCGCCTTCCGCGACGTCGAGCGCGACTTCGCGCATGGCTTCGTTGCCGTTGGCCGGGTCCATTTGGTAGCTGCGCCGATCACCGAATTGCGGCGGGCTCTCGGCCGCCTCGCGGAAGGGACCGTAAAAGGCGGAAGCGAATTTTGCGGCGTAACTCATGATGCCGGTCTGGTCGTAGCCGGCGGCATCGAGCGCTTCGCGGATGGCGCCAATGCGGCCGTCCATCATGTCGCTCGGGGCGACGATGTCGGCCCCGGCGGCGGCGTGGGAAAGCGATGTTTTCACGAGCAACTCGACGCTCTCGTCATTCAGAACGTGAAAGTGGTCGCCGTCGATCCGGGTCACGCCGCAATGGCCGTGGCTCATGTATTCGCAGAGGCAGACGTCGGTTATGACGAGCAACTCGGGAGATTGCGCTTTGATGGCGCGGACCGCTTTTTGCACGACGCCATCCTCGGCGTAGGCGCCGGAAGCCTGCTCGTCCTTTTCGTTAGGGATGCCGAAGAGGAGGACGGCCTGCAAGCCGGCGGCAGCGGCGAGCGCGGCCTCGTCCGCGATCTCGTTAGGGGCAAGTTGTTCGACGCCCGGCATGCTCTTGATCGCGTGCCGGGCGCTGATCTTTTCGTTTACGAAGAGGGGAAGAATAAAGTCGTGCGCACTGAGGTTGGTTTCGCGGACGAGATTGCGCAGAGCCGCGGTGCGACGCAGCCGGCGGGGGCGATGAACCAATTTTCTCACGGAGCGAGGCTACCCGCAGGGCTTCGGCGGAGCAAGTTCCGGGGAGCGCACGCGCCTTGCGTGCCGTGATCGGCGCCTCGCCGATCACATCTGTGGGCGCAGCGCAGGGCGCGAAGAGCATTTCGGCGAGTCGCCGAAATGTGCACGCGAGTCGCGTGCGCTCCCCGGAGGTTGTGCGGGGCGATGGGGCGGTGTTTGTTGCGCTCGTTATGCCGCGACCCGCGCCTGACCGAAGGGCGAACTATCTCCTGATCGACGTCAGCAATTCGTTCACCAAGCTGGCTTTTGCTTCGACCAAAAAACTGGGAACGGCGGAGCGGATCGAGACGGAGCGATTGAGCGCGGCCACGCTCGGGAAATTCCTCTGCCAACGGGAGGTCGAACGCATTGTCATCTCTTCCGTTGTCCCGAAGAAGGACGCGCTCATTCGCCGGGCGGCGGGAAAAATCCCCGTGACCTTCGTGAGCGCGAAATGCCAACTCGGTGTCGGCGTGGATTATCCGGAGCCGGCCTCAATCGGCGCCGACCGCCTGGCCAATGCGGCCGCCGTCGCGGCGCTTTATGGTTACCCGGCGGTGGTGGTGGATTTTGGGACGGCGGTAACATTTGATGTCGTCTCGGCGAAGCGTTGCTACATCGGAGGCGTGATTGCCCCGGGCCTCGAGGCCATGACCAACTATCTCTACAAAAGAACGGCGCTGCTGCCCCGGCTCACCCTGGCCGAGCCGCGGCGCGCCGTCGGCCGATCGACCAAAGGCGCGATGATGTCCGGGCGCGGTTTTCGGCTATCGTGGTTTGGTGAAAGAAATCCTGGCCAGGATCAGCGCCGAAGCTTTTGGCCGGCGCAAAGCGCGCATCGTTGCCACCGGTGGCTATGCGCAGTTGATCGCGGCGCGCCTGCCGGAAATCGATGCGGTGCGTCCGGATTTGACCCTGGAAGGTCTGCGCATCATTGGAAATTTGAATCGTTAGGGAGAAAAGATGAGCAAAACCGCGATCGGGATCGACTTCGGCGGCACGACAGTGAAACCGCGGCGTGGTCCGCGCCGGGACGATCGTCGGCCGCCTGCCGCCCATCCGGACGCACGACCATGCCGGCCACGATTCGCTTCTGGAAGCGATTCGCGGCGCGATCGAAAAACTGCGGAAGCAACATCCGGAAGTGGTGGCGGTGGGCGCGGGCCTGCCGGGAATCGTCGACAGCGTCAATGGCCGCGTCTGGCAGCTCTCGAATGTGCCGGGCTGGGAGGATGTGCCGCTGAGGGCCCTGCTCGAAGAATGGACCGGGCTGCCGGCGGCGATCGATAACGACGCCAACGCGATGGCCTACGCCGAATGGCTTTACGGCGCCGGCCACGAGGGGGTAAACGTGGTTTGCGTGACGTTGGGCACCGGCGTGGGAGGCGGGTTAATCCTCGACCGCAAACTTTATCGCGGCAGCCGTCTGGGCGCGGGCGAGATCGGCCAGATGACGATCGATCCCGGGGGCGTGCCCGGGCAGTACGGCAATTTCGGCGCGCTCGAGAAATACGTCGGCCACGTCCAGATCGCGGAGCGGGCGCAGGCGCTTTATCGGGCGGCTGGCCTAACGAAGTCGCTGGAGGAATGTTCGCCCCTGGCGCTGGAGAGGTCGGCCAATGCCGGCGACACCGTCGCGCACAAGGTCTGGGAGGAGGTCGGCTTCAACATCGGGATCACACTTTGTGACATTGTCTGGCTCTTGAATCCGGATCGGATCGTGATCGGCGGCGGAGTGGGGCGGGCGGGCGAATACGTTTTCGGCCCGATCCGGCGGGTGATCGAAGAGCGGACAATGAAGATTTTTCACGAGGGCCTGACGATCCTGCCGGCAAAGTTAGGCAACGACGCCGGGATGATCGGAAGCGCGGCGCTGGCGCTGGATACGGCGGCGCAGCGCGCTCTCTAAAAGCCTTGTCATCCCGATCCGGCGAAGCGCGGAGAGGGACCCCGCAGTTGGAATGGACGCTTTCTTTGCGGTGGAAAACGCGGATTGCAGTTGGGAGGTCCCTCGCCGTCTGCGCGGCTCGGGATGACAAGATGGTTGCACCGTTAGTCGTCCCTAACGAGTATCTTTCGGCTGAGCAACTGCTCGCCGTCGAACTCGAAGTAGCCGGTAAAATGCGCGCCGCGAATGAGGAGCGGCAGCCAGTGCCGGTCGTCCGCCCACATTTCGTCGTAGGGGATGGCACCGAGCGGCGTCCAGAGTGGGATGGCTTCATCGGTCTCCCTCGCCTCCCCCTCGAAATCATGGGCGAGGAAGACAGTGCAATACAGGCTGTAGCCGTCGCGGAATTGAAAATGCAATTCGCCATGCTGTTCGGCCCCGAGCGCTTTGATGCCGAGCTCCTCGAAGGTCTCGCGTCAGCGCGGCCTGGAGCGGCGTTTCGCCCGGATCCACCTTGCCGCCGGGTCCGTTGATCTTGCCGGCGCCGAAGCCGCGCTTCTTGCGGATGAGAAGAATCTTTTCGGCGCGCACGATGAAAAGGAGATTGGCGCGGACGCGCGGTTGCCAGGTTGCCCAGTCGGTCATGTCGCTGAAGAGTTTCATATACCTTGTCAGTGGGGAGTGGCACAGGCTTTATGCGATGGGGATGAAACTTTGCGAGGGCGCGCTGATTTTTTTGCTGGGGCTGACTGCCTTCGCGGCCAAGGTGGTGGCGCCGACGAAATCGGAGCTCGAGGCGATGTATGTGCGCGGCGGCGCGGGAGCTGAACGCCGGAGATGTGAGCGAGGCGCTCAAACAACTCGATGCCATCGACGCGCGCCAGCCGGATATGGCAGCAGCGAAAAATCTTCGCGGTGTGGCCTTGATGCGGATGGGCGAGTATGGCGTGGCGGAGAGAGCCTTGCAGAAGGCGCGCGAACTCGATCCGGGATTTTGGGAAGCGCGCTTCAATCTCGCGGAAATTCCTTTCCTGAGAAAAAGCTGGGCGGAAGCGCGCCATCGCTTTGAGGCGCTGGCCGAAGGGAAAAGTGAACAGGCGCAGGGGACGACGGGCGATCTGATTCAATTCAAGATCCTGCTGACCTATCTGCTCGAGGGCAAGGAGAAGAAAGCCGCCGAGATCCTGGATCAGTTGCAGAGCCTCGTCCGCGAGTCCCGGCCTATTATTGTGGCAAGGCGGCGCTTGCATTTCGCCGCCGGGACGAGACGGAAGCGAAGGTGGCGCTGAAGGCGGCGGAGAAGTCGTTTTCGCCGCGCGTTGAACAAACTTTTCGTCGAGTCGTTTTACGAAGTCGGCTGGATGGAGAAACCGGAGGGCGCGGTGCCGGTCGCGCTCGAAGTCGACTTCGCTGGCGGATCGGGTGGCGCAGGCCAAGGAGGATTTTGGAAAAGCGGAGCGGGCTTATCGGCAACGGGATTACGAAGGCGCGCTGCAGTTGCTCGAGTCAGGTGGACGCGACCGCGCCGAACCAGGCGGTCTCGTATAATTTGCGGGGAAAATTTTACTGGCGCTGGGCAAGGAGGACGAAGCGGAAGCGGCCTTGCGCAACGCGCTCGTGGCCGATCCGCAGTTTTTTGAGGCGCGCTACAACCTCGCGCAGATTCCTTTCAAGAAGCGCGACTATCGAGGGCGCCCGTAAACAGCTCGAGGAACTTCTCGGCGCGACCTCGGGAGGCAGGCAGGAACGGACGCGGGAGCAACTGATCCGCTACGAGATTTTTCTCACCCTACTGCTCGAGGGCCGCGACGGGCCGGCGCAGAAGGCGATGGATGAATTCAAGATGATGGACGACACGCCGGCACTTTACTATGCGCAAGCTGCCTGGGCGTTCCAACACGGCAATGCGACGCAGGCAAGTATCTGGGTCGCGAACGCCGGCAATCTTTATCCGCAGGATCTGAATCGGGCCTTTGTCGAACCTTTGGCCGATCTCGGCTGGCTGAGCCAGTCCGGAGCGCCGTCCCTGGCAAAGCAGGCGCCAGAGCCGGAGCAGCAGACTTCCTTGCTCAAGACGGCGGCCGTGTCCGGACGGCGGGTCGCCCGATGCTCAAGTGTTCCCCTCTCCCGAACCCAATGCGACCGCGGCCACGCCTTCGGCAGAAACTCCCGTGACCGTCGCTGATCAGACCGATGAACCGAAGGTCACTCCGACGCCGGAAGAGTCCGCGACACCGGAAAAGATCGAGAGTGGAAAGGAGTCTGATCAACCCCAAGACTCCGCTGATCGGGCAAAGAAGAAACACAAATTCACCGCCGGGGAGAATGAAGGTTCCACGCGCTCCAGACGGAAGTCGTCGCGCTCGGAAGCAAGCAAGCTGGCAGCCACGCCCACGCCCACGCCGCCGGCGCGCTCATCGTCTCCCGCGGCTACCGAGGTGGTGCAAGGGCCTTGGCAGAGTCTTGGCGATAAAGTGGCGCGGTTTCTCCTCTACCCTTTTCAACAGCGGAGCGGCAAGCCGCCAAACTCCTGCGAGTCGCGGCGAGCAAAGCCGCGTCGCCGGAGCCGACTCGATCAAAGAATTAAACTTGTCATCCGCATCCTGCCGCAGTTTGATGCGCTCTGACATGACGATCCGAATATTCACGCCCCTGTTTCTCCTCGTGCTGACTTCGTTCGCGGTCTCGGCCGCGCTGCCGGAGAAGTCGGAACTCGAATCGATTTACGATCGGGCTTTCCGCGAGTTCGACGCCGAGCACTACGACCAGGCGCTCAAAGCTCTGGACGAGATCGATCTGCGCCAGCCCAATCTGGCTGAATCGCTTAACCTGCGCGGAGTAGTTTTGATGCGGCAGGGCAAGTTCGACAAGGCGGAGGCGGCCCTGCGCAAGGCGGTCTCGCTCGAGCCGCGCTTTTGGAATGCGAGTTTTAATCTGGCGGAGATTCCTTTCCTGAAAAAGGACTGGGGCGAAGCGCGCAACCGGTTCGAGAGCCTGATGGCGGGCCAGAGCGAAGGACATCCAGCCGGAAACGGGCCAGCTCATCCAATACAAGATCCTGCTCACCTTCGTTCGCCAGGGGAAAGAGAACATGGTCGACTGGATGCTGAACAAGTTCGAGTTGGCGAAGGATAGCCCGGCGCTCTATTACTCTAACGCCGCCATCGCCTTTCAGCATGGGAATCGAAAAGGAAGCGAATGAGTGGCTGACCGCGGCGAAGAAACAATATCCCCGCGCCGCTCGAACAAACTCTACGCCGAGTCGCTTTACGAGATTGGCTGGATGGAAAAACCGCGGGTGAATCGCGGGCCGCGCTCGAGATCACCTCCGACCGACCGAGCGCGAGGATCGGCTGAAAGCCGATGCGAAGGCGAATTTCGAAAAGGCGGAGCGCGCTTTTCAGCAGCGGGATTTCGACGGGCGCGGCCAAACTGCTCGATCTGGCGGAGGCGGCTACGCCTAACGAACCCGCCTTTGCCAATCTGCGCGGCGAGATTCTGATGGAGGAGAAGAAATTCGACGAGGCCGAGGCTGTCTTGCGCAAAGCCATAGCCGCCGATCCGAAATTTCGCGAAGCGCAATACAACCTGGCCCAGATTCCTTTCAAAAAAGGAGATTACGCAAAAGCCCGCGAACAACTTCGAGGACCCTCTTCTCCGAGACTCCAAGCGACGATAAGAATCAGGCCGCCCAACTGATCAAGTTCAAGATATTCATGACCCTGCTGCTCGAGGGCAAGGACGCCCGAGGCGCAGCAGTTGATGGATCAGTTCAAATTCACCGGCGACACCCCGGCGCTCTACTACGCGCAGTCGGCCTGGGAATTCAAACACGGTCACAAGGAACAGGGAACGATTGGATCGCCTCGGCCCGGAAGATTTATTCGCCCGCGCTCAACCTAATTTTCGCCGATGCTTTTTATGATCTCGGCTGGTTGGTCCCTTTAGGGAGTGGGACGGAACCGACCACGTCGGCCCTCGCCTTGGCGGACGCTTCGCCTACGACGGACGCGAAGCCCGCGATGCGCCTCGGGCAGTCCGGTTCATTACCGGCTCCGGATATTCCGGAGGAAGCTGCGGCGACTGCAACCGAAACGCAGGCGAACGGCGAAACGGCCAAGCCGGCGGCGCCGGCCGTCGCGGCGGCGCAGTCGACCGCAAAACCAGCGGTCACGAAGGTGGCCAAAAACAGTCCGAGCGTAGAGACACATCCCGCCGCTGCGCCCGCTGCGACGGCTCTCTCCCCCGCGCAAGCGCGCGCCTGGTCGAGGCCAACTTTTGCTGAACGAATTGATAGTGCTTCGAACCCTCGCACTCTTTTGGTTGCCGGATTATTACTGGCAGGAATCCTGCTTCTCGCTGGGTTAGTTGTGCAACAATTCCGCCGCAGTAATAACACCACGTCCCTGTTTAAATCCGCCGCACCTCTGACCGAGCCGCCGTTCTCGGACGATCAGTCTGCGAGCAACGACGAACATAAGGTTGGAAGTGACTTGAAATTATCGGGTCCGCCCAAGCTCTCGTTGAATTTGAAGGCGAGCGAACCATCCGTCCGGGCGGCTGTCCTGCCCTCCGGCGCGATCAGCGCCCGCGGCCTCGGCCCTGGCGTCGACGAACCGATGCTCGTCTCCCCTGACGACTCCGAGGAATCGGTCGCGAAAGAAGGAGTTCTGGGCGAAGTTGAAGCGGCCCCGCTCCGCGACAAGGAAGAAGTATCCTTGCCGGTCGAGGTGCCGGCGGCTCCGCTGGAAACGAAAGAGGCGGAGTCCATCGCAGCGGTTACACCGCCTGAAGTTGAAACACCCGAGCCGGCGATGTCCTCGATCGAGGTGCCGGCGGCTGAACCGACCGCAGTTCAACCGCCCGAGGTAGAGATCCCCGCCGAAGTTGCTCCGCCCGCTTTTGCGTTCGCGGCCCACCTTGCCGAGGAGAAAGCTGCGCCGGAAGCGACCGCCCCGACATATGCGGCGAGACGAGGAACCGTTTTGGTTCGAGGAAGAACCGGTCGGCCAGGGCCAGCCGATCCCGGAACTGACCACCGCGCTCTCCGCCGAACCCGTCATCTCCGAACTGACCCAACCCGAGCCAGAATCCACTCTCGTTCTGATCGAACCGGAGGATACTGTGGCCGCTCCGATTGCCGGCCGGAGACCGGTGCAGTCTTCGATTGAAACTCCTGCGTTTGCTTCTAAGATCCTTTCCACCGAACCCATCCGACTACAGCCAACCACACCGTTTATCATGCCTGAAACCACAATTACTCCCGCTCGCTCCCGCCGCTCGCCCTCCGTCACCGCACCATCTCGGTGCAACAACCAGCCGGCGGAATGCACACCGCCGTGCAATTGACTTTCTCGCTGGAGATCGCCTCGATGCAACTCACGCCCACCTTCAAGATGAGCGGCTTGCAACTGAAACCGACTTCCAAAGTCGTCTCGATGCGGTTGGCGCCTTCGCAAGATCCGCAGCCGCCCATGAACCTCCAAGTCACCTTCGAAGTCGCGAAGATCGATCTCTCGGGCGGAACCATCGGCACCGTTCGCCTGGCTCCGTCGGGCCGGGAAAACCCGGCCGTGCTTTCTTCGCCCTCCTTCGCCATCTCGGGCCTCGAGCTCGTCGCCGGCGCCGGGCGCCGCTCCGGTGCAACTCACCCCGTCGCATCAGGAACAAGCGTCGGTCCATCTCACTGCGGCATTTCCAGATTGCCGCGATCGAGTTCACGCCGCTCTTCGAGATCTCGACCGATCGTGCTCAACTCCACCTCGAGGAACGTCTTCGATGCAGTTGCCGGGTTCCGGACCGACTTCGATCGACAACGCCCCGGTGTTCAAAATCGAAAATGTGCAACTGAACGGAATTGATCTCGGAATGATCCAGGTCGTCCCGAGTGCCGGCAGCCTCCACGGCTAACGAATTGCACCGGTCTCGTCAGGCCGGTCGCTCCCTAACATCTTGAGCCGGGATCGGGAACGATCCCGGCTCTTTCTTATTTGAAGCTTGTCCAGTTGAGGGACCGCAGCGGCCCCCGAGATGCCGGCAGCCCCTTGGCGCCTAACGAATCGCCGTCAAATTCGTTAGGCCGAACCGGTTACGCTTTGCCACGACGCGTTGTCATCCCGAGCCGCGAAGACGGCGAGGGACCTCACCCATGGTGACGGGAGTGCAAGCAGATTTGCGTTATCGAGGACCGAAGTGAGGTCCCTCGACCTGCCGCGCCGACCTCGGGATGACAAGACTCTGGGGCGCCGCTTCTCGTTCTCGTGCTCGTCCGTCGGCCTGGCTCTCCTTTCCGAAGAAGAGGACTACTAGTGCACTGTAACATTGAAAGCGGAACAAAGTTGTGTTTTTCCCTACTTGTCCTTGGAACGAGATTCCGCACTGAAAACTCGACCGCTTAAAGCGGTCGAGTTAATAAACGCCGTGGAAATTCAGACCCGATTTCAACGTTACAGTGCACTAGAGAGCGAGATGAGATGGCGCGCTACTTGAAGCTCGTCCAGTTGAGGGACCGCAGCGACTTGGGCAGGAACTCGCCGTTCTTCCGCACCAGTTTGCCGTCAAAGAAAACGTCGCCGCCGCCGTAGTCCTTGCGCTGGATGCTGACCATGTCCCAATGGACCTGGCTGCGGTTGCCGTTGTCCGCCTCCTGGTAAGCCTGCCCGGGTGTAAAATGGAAGGAGCCGGCGATTTTCTCGTCGAAAAGAATGTCCCGCATCGGATGCATGATGTAGGGATTGCAGCCGAGCGAAAATTCGCCGATGTAGCGCGCGCCCGGATCGGAGTCGAGGATGGCGTTGAGTTTTTTCGTCTGGTTGCTCGTGGCTTCGACGATCTTTCCGTCGCGAAATTCGAGCCGGATATTATCGAAGGGCGTGCTCTGATAAATGCTCGGCGCGTTGAAGGTGACGTGCCCTTGCACGGAATCTTTCACCGGGCAGCTGAAGACTTCGCCATCCGGAATGTTGCGGTCGCCGCCGCAGATGATGGCGGAGATTCCCTTGATGCTGAAACGCAGGTCCGTTCCCGGGCCTTTGATTTGCACCCGGTCGGTTTTTTCCATGAGCGCTTTGAGCGCTTTCATGCCGGGCTGCAGCTTGCGGTAATCGAGCGTGCAAACCTTGAAGAAAAAATCTTCGAACGCCTCGGTGCTCATCCCGGCCTGTTGCGCCATCGCCGGCGTCGGCCAGCGCAGCACGACCCACTTGGTTTTCTGCACCCGCTGGTCCTGCAAGGGTCGCAGTTTTTTCGCGATCAGCTTCATCCGATCGGTCGGCACATCGGCCAGTTCGCTGATGTTGTTGCTTCCGCGGATCGCGATGTAGGCGTCCATTTTTTTCATCCGGGCCAGCTCATGCGCCGCCGTCAGGTCGAGCTGGCGCTGATCGATTCCGAGCGCGAGCTCCCGGCTGACCTGGGCTCGCTGGATTTGCACAAAGGGAACCGCGCCTGCCTTTCGGGCCGCGCGGATGAGCGCGATCGTCATTTCATCCGGCGTATCGAAGGATTCGATCAGGACCTTTTCGTTGCGTTTCAGGGTGGTGGAATAGTCGACCAAAAGGGAGGCGAGCTTATCGAAACGGGCATCTTGCATAGGGGGTTATCATTCCATTGTGATACGCGATGCAAATGACCTGAGCTGTAGCGGCGGTCTGTTACCGCTGAACGTGAATTTTTCCAGCCGCGCCCTTCGGCGGTCACCCACCGCCGCTCCAACGCGCGGCTATGAGAGTTCGAAGCGCGCGGCGTAAGCGCCGTCGACCGCATCACGAAAGGGCAGGCTCTCTTTCTTATCCGTTAGGCGAAAAGCCGGCTCCTCGCGCAGAAACGCCGTCACCACCGCTTCGTTCTCTTCCGGCTCCAGGCTGCAGGTGCTGTAGACTAACGAGCCGCCCGGCTTAAGGAGCGGCGTGACTGCCTGGAGGATGGTGAGCTGCCGTCGTGGCATGCGCTCAAAATCCCCCGGCTGCAGGCGCCAGCGCACATCGACCCGGCGTCGCATCACGCCGGTATTGGTGCAGGGCGCGTCGACCAGAATCTTGTCGAACGACTTCTCAGCCAGGGCGGCAGCGCGAACAGAACTCTCGTCCGCCCAATCGCAGCGCAGGGTCCGTGCATTGCTCACGCCGAGCCTGACGAGATTTTCGCGCAACCGTTCCAGGCGTCTTTCATTGTCGTCCGCCACCAGCAGCGTGCCCGCGTTGCCCATCATCTCCGCGAGATAGGCCGCTTTGCCGCCGGGCGCGGCGCAGGCGTCGAGCACGTTCTCACTCGGCGGCCGGGCGCAAGAGTTCGCAGGCGATAACGCGTGCTCGGGTCCTGCACGTAGCACTCGCCGTCGCCCAGGGCGGTGGCCGGGTCGGGCAGGCTGACAAAGTTGGAACTGCCCGGGCAGGAGAGCGCTGCCCTGATAGCGGCTGCAGAAATTCCTCCGCGCTTGTCCGAAGCTGGTTGATCCGCGCATAAACCGGCGGCGGCCGGTTGTTCCAGCGGCAAAGCGCAAGCGCGGCCGCTTCGCCAAATTGCCTCGCCCATTTCCCGAAGAGAAACGCCGGCACGGAGAAGCGGACGGGCGGCAGTAGCGCTTGCGCCCGGCTCGTTAGGGCGGGTTTCTCGCGCAGAGCGCGGCGCAGGATGGCGTTGATCAGGCCGCGCTTTCGCGCCGGAGCCAGCTCGCACCGTCTCGTAAACCGCGGCGTGGGCGGCGGTCTCGATGAGCAGGGTCTGGTAAAGCCCGAGGCGCAGAATATCGCGCGCCGCTGGCTCCACCGGCGCGGAGCGGAGTTCACTGATCCAGAAATCGAGCAGGCTGAGATTGCGCAGGACGCCGTAGAAAAGCTCGAGGGCAAAGGCGCGATCGGCCGCGCCGAGCGCGCTGCGCGCGAAAGTCTCCGCCACAATTTGGTCGGCGAATTCGCGGCCGTTGCGCCAGCGGCCGAGGGCGTCGAGGGCGAGAGAGCGGCCGGACTCCATGGGCAACGCAAGGTTCTAGCGTACCGGCGCGAGAGGCAAGCTGGAAGCTTGCGCCATCCTCCCGCCAGCAAGAGTTGTCAGGCCGGTTTGGCCTGCGGGCGGCCGATCGAGGTGTAATGGAAACCAAGCTTCCGCATCGTGTCCGGATCGAAAAGATTGCGCCCGTCAAAAACCATCGGCGTATGCATTTTCTCTCGCAGGGTGTCGAGATCGACATTGGCAAACTCCGCCCATTCCGTCGCGATGATCAGCGCCTCCGCGCCCTCGACTGCCTCCAGGGCGGAATTCGTCAGGCGGGCTGCCGCGATCGCTTTCACTTCGCGCGCTTTCTCCATTCCTTTCGGATCGTAGGCGCTGACCTGCGCGCCCTCGCGCAACATGTCGGCCACGAGCTCGATCGCGACCGAGGAACGAATGTCGTCCGTGTCCGGCTTGAAGGTGAGTCCCCAGACCGCGATCTTTTTGTCGCGCAAAACCCAGAGCGCGTCGCGCACCGCTTTGAGGAAGCGCTCCTTCTGCGACGCGTTGATCCGCTGCACCTCCTTGAGCAGGTTGAAAGGCACGCCCGAGCTGTTCGCTGATCGCGATGAAGGCCGCGATGTCCTTCGGAAAACAGGAGCCGCCGTAGCCGATGCCGGCGTTGAGAAAATTCCGCCCGATCCGCCGATCCATCCCGATGCCGTCGGCCACTTTCTCCACGTCCGCCCCGCTCGCTTCGCAGATCGCGGAGACGGCGTTGATGTAGGAAATCTTGAGCGCGAGAAACGAGTTCGCGGCGTGCTTGATCAGCTCCGCGCTGTTGATATCGGTGACCAGAATCGGCGCCATGAACGGCTCGTAAACCTTTTTCATCAGGTCGATCGCGCGCTCGCTTTGCGCGCCGATCACGATCCGATCGGGCTTCATCAAATCGGCCACCGCGCAGCCTTCGCGCAGGAATTCCGGATTGCTCACGACGTCGAACTCGGCCCCGTGTTTGTTGTAGCGCTTGATCGAGTCCGCGACCTTCTCGCCGGTCTTCACCGGCACGGTGCTCTTGTCGACGATGACGCGATAGTCCGTCAGCACGCCGGCGATCTCGCGCGCGACTTTCTCGATGAAACTCAGATCGACGCTGCCATCGGCGTCCTGCGGCGTGGGCACGGCGATGAAAACGACCTGCCCGTGAGCGACGCCTTCCTTGATGCTGTTGGTGAAGCGGAGCCGCTGGGCGGAGACGTTGCGATGCACGATCTCTTCCAGGCCGGGCTCGTAGATCGGCATCTTGCCGCGCTGGAGCGATTCGACTTTGCGCGCGTCGTTATCGACGCAGACGACGTTGTGGCCGACTTCGGCGAAACAAGCGCCGGTGACGAGGCCGACATAACCGGAACCAATAATTGAGAGATCCATGGGAGACTTATGATTACTGATTGCTGATTTGGCGAGGACCGAGCCGTCGCCTGATTTCAATCAGAAATCAGCTATCAGCAATCGGCAATTTACTGTTGCGTCTGGTTGGTCCCGGCGGGATCGAAATTCAGATTGAGCCCGAATTTCGGAAACGCCTTGAGGGTGAAGGTGAGCAGAACCCCGTATTCCTTGACTCCGCCGTTGTTTTGAATGATCGCGCCTAACGACGCCACCCAGCTGGTCAGGTCGCGATAAACCGAGTAGCGCTGTTGTTCCACGATGTTGGTCGTGGCTTCGTACTGCTCGAGGAAGCCGAACCCCCAGTTGTCGTTCAGCCGGTAGTAGCCGCCGACAGTGAAGAGGCTGCTGTTGAGGAAGTAGGGATTGTTGTTCAGGTAGCGATGCCCGAGCGTGAGCACGGTGTTCGCGCTTGGCTTGAAATTGATGCTCGTGTTCACCTCCGTGAAACCCTTGTCGAGTAACGGAATCTGCGAATCGATGACCAGCGTCGCCCACGGCACCGGGGTAAATCGCAGTCGGTTGAAGACGTTGGAGTAATCCGTTTTATCGAACGGATTGTTGAAGTTGACGTCGACAAAGGTTTCCAACTCCAGCCAGCTGACGGTCAGGTCGTCGCGCCGGGTTTGCAGGCGGTTGCGCACCCCGATCCGGGCGATCGTCCAGTTATCGATCGCGTCGATCGAGGTGTATTGCGGGAAATCGATCGGGTTGAGTTTGGTCGAGGGTTGGACGCGGTCGAACTGGAGAATGGTCGCGGGATCGATGTTTGGGGAGGAAAGGTAGGAAAAATTGGCGAAGGGCTGAATGACGTGACGCAAGCCATCGAGCCCGAGCGCGCGGATCTGCACCGCTTCCCACTCCCGCGAGAGCTTGAAAGAGCCTTCGACGCCAGCGTTGAAAATGCTAGCGGTAGACCGCATTCCCGTGTTCAGGGGCGGGCCGAAGGCCGCATAGGTGGTGGGATTCGGGAGAGGAAATTCCGGGGCCAGCGGGTCAGAGCTGGGCTGGAAAGACGAGGTCCCGAGATTCTCCGAGCGACTGTAATAAGTCTCGCGAAATCCAATCCGTGGGACGATCGCGAGAAAACCGAAATAAGTGTTCGGATAAGTCAGCTGGTGAAACGAATCAATCCGCAAGGCGCCGTAATCTTGAAAAATCGAATTGGCCGGAAAATTCCGGCGCAGCTCGCCCACGCTGGTCTCGCCTTCGTAAAAAATCGGGCCGCCAAAAAGTCCGTGGCGTTTGATATCGATTGCGACTTCCGGCAGGCGTTCGGTCGTTTCGAAAAATGTGTTCAGGGCGAAGCGTCCGTAAGCCGTCACGGTGTAGAATGGGCTCGTTTTCGTTAGGGCGATGACGTTGTCGGGCTCGGGATCGGTCCGGAATTCCGCCGGGAAAAAATCCTGGAGGAGGAAGCGGTCGCTCAGTTTGGTCACATCGACCGCCAAATCGAGGTCCTCGGTGATGTGGGTGCGACTCTTCAGAGAAAAGCGATAACGGCTCGTCGGCGTGCCGGGCCGGGGGAGCGAGGTGCGATTGAGGTCCGGATTCTGATCCTGCAAGTAATAGGAGCTGAATTTCGCAAAACTTTTGTCATCTTTGCCGTAATGAATTTCGGAATCGAACCCGAGCGCCTCCCCGCGGCGAGTGCGATAATCGAGTTTTAGCGTGCTGGTGATTTTCTCTCCGATCGGGAAAGTGAATTGCCCAAGGAGGGATGGGCCCCAGGAGCTGAGATAAGCCGGCGCGATCAGGTAACTGAAGGAACGGTCGAGCGACTGATAAAGGTAGGGCCACCAGAAGATCGGCACCTTCCCGACATAAAAGGTGACGTTTTTGAGAATGACCCGGTCATTCTCATAAATCCGCACGCTGTGGGCGTTGAGGTGAAAATCCGGCTCCGCCGCATCGTGGGTCGTGAAACCGCCGTGCTTGATCTGGTATTCCTCGTCGGACGCGCTCGTCACCGTCTCGCCGGAGAGGAGATAAGGATAGGTGCCGGAACGCATCTCATCGGCCGTGATCGCTTTCGTATCAAGATTATAGGTCGCCTTCTCCGCCAGGTAGAGCGCGATGCCGCGATAAATCCGCACGTGGCCTTTAAGGAAGACGGTGCGCTTGGCGGAATCGTATTGTGCGAAATCGGAATAAATGTCGGTGTCACCGAAATGAATCGCGACGTTGTCGCGGGCGGTGGCGAGGCCGTTATCATAAGTCGTCTGGCCGGTGGCATTGATTTCGACCGGCAGCGAACCGGGCCCTTCCAGGTCCTGTGCGGTGGCGCGACCGGCGCCGAGCAAGCAGAGAAGAAGGAAAACCGGCTTACGCATCGCGCACGCCGAAGCTAGCGGTGCGGCGAAGCGGTTGCAAAGTGAAAACCGGGCGACTCTCGCGTGCTCGTGCTCGAAGAAAGCGAAGCCAATCACGAGCTCGAGCGTTGTAGCCGTTCGCTCTGCGAAACGCGAGAGCGTATTGCCATCGTGAGTCGCCGCGCCTCCCGATTTCGCTTGGCGTCCCAGCGACGTGCGGAACTCGCGAGTCCGCCTCGCGTCGTGCTTGTCATCCCGAGCCCGCGCAGACGGCGAGGGACCTCACCCAGGGTCCGGCGCAGCCGAACCAGAAACCGGACCCCGCCCAAGCTGATGGGAGGTCCCTCGGCGCGCTCCGCCAGCCTCGGGATGGCATGCATTAGCTCGGCCGACGCTAAACACATACTCACGTCCGGGGTTAATGTCGGTCGCGCCTCCGGCACTTCGAACCGGCTCCAGGTTTCTTTATAACGTTCTCAACAGATGCTTCCGCAGAGCGAAGCGTCTACAAACGCAGCGTGAGCGCCGCGACTTGCTGGTTGAGCCCGCAAGTCGTGACGAGGGCGCGCCGCCACGGCTTTGCCTCGGGAACGCTCGCCGTCGTTAGGCCAAAATCCGCCGGAGCGTGCAGGAGCGGCGGCAACTGCTGGGTGCGGAGCGCGTGCGCGGCGCAGATCAACTGCCAGAGCGCGCCCGCCGCCACGCTTTCGCCCAGCGCCGGTTTCGGGGTGTAAACTGGCACGCCCGCGAAATGATTCGCGGCCATCGCGCGCTCGGCCGCGTCGATGAAGGTGCCGTTTGCGCTCGCGATCAGGAGGTCGACCGGGCGATCGCTCTTCAAGTCGCGCGCGATCGTCTCGAGTTGCCGGACGGCTTCGCGCTGGCGGGCAAAATTTCCGCCCGGATGAATACACTCGAGCGCGAGCGCCCCTTCGCGGGCGAGCAGCACCGCGCCCGCGCCTTCGCTCAGGATCATTCCCCTGGGCCGGCGCGCGAACGGCTCAATCGGCGGCGCGGCACGGAGCAGACGCCATTGGCGATAGGCATCACAAAGAAGCCAGTCCGCCTCCTCCGCGCCAACGACAAGGCAGCGATCGAGCCCCGGGTTCGCCATCAAATCTTCCGCCATTTTCAGGGCCAGAATCCCGACCGCGCCGTCGCCGACGAGAGTGTAACTGGCGCCGGTGATGCCGAGGATGGCGGCCAGATGACTGGCCGGCGCGTTGAAAACCGTCTCGGGAAAGAGGAGCGGGCTGGCGGCGGACGCGCCCGATTTCACGATTTCGTGGAAGAAGCGTTTGGTATAAATGACCCCGCCATTGGAGATGGCGAAAATCAGCGCGGTCCGCGCCGCGCTCGCTTCATTCAACTCCAGCCCGGCGTGGCGTAGCGCGCTCAGGCCCGCCACGACCGCAAAACGCGAGATGGCGCTGGAGCGGCGCAGCCGCGGATGGCGCGCGGCGGCGGCGATCGCCGCCGGCGGAACCTGGCAGGCCTGACAGCTTTTTCGGCCTAACGAATCGGCAAAGGTCGTCGCTTCCGCCTCGGCCCCGGCGCGCAGCTTCTCCCACACTTCCTCGATCGTGCCACCGAGCGGTGTGACCCATCCCAGGCCGGCCACGCGCAGACTCATGCCGCCGCTGCCTGGAGAACGATCGAGGCGTTGGTGCCGCCGAAGCCAAACGAATTGGAGAGCGCCGCGGTCGCACTGGCGGGGCGCACCCGGTTCGCCACGATATCGAGATCGAGCCCGGGATCGGAGACGCGGAAGTTGATGTTGGCCGGCAGGAAACCGTTCCGGAGCGCGAGAAGGGTGAGCACGGCCTCGATCGCGCCGGCTGCGCCTAACGAATGGCCCATCATTCCCTTGGTCGAGCTGACCGGGACACGGCCGAGCAGCTCGGCGATGGCGCGACCCTCCGCAGCATCGTTGAAGGGCGTCGCGGTTCCGTGCGCGTTGACGTAACCGATCGCCTCCGGCGCCAACTCCGCGCTTTGCAGGGCGCGCTCCATCGCCTGCCGGGGACCGATGCCGGAGGGATGCGGCTGGGTGAGATGATGGTTGTCGGTCGAAATGCCGTAGCCGGTGATTTCTCCCAGGATGCGCGCGCCGCGCGCTTGGGCTGCGCTGAGATTTTCCAGCGCAAGGAGAGCCGCGCCTTCGCCGAGGACGAGCCCGCTGCGGGCACCGTCGAAGGGCCGGCACTTATCCGGCGTCGCCGCTTGCAGGGAGTCGAACCCGACAAAAACCAGCTCGGAAAGCGCGTCATAACCCCCGGTCAGAATGCGCTCGTAGCGCCCGGAACGGATGCATTCGAAGCCGTGGCCGATCGCGTTCGTGCCTGAGGCGCAGGCGTTCGCGATGACCTGGCAGGGCGAGCTCAGGCCGCAGGCCTCGAGCGCGTCGACCGCCGGCTTTTGCGGCGGATAATTGGCGATCCATGAGGCCATATGTTGGACGCGCGCCTCCGGCTGCTGCAGGGAGCGGTAATATTGTTCGCCGAAGCTCATCCCGCCGCTCGTCGTCCCGACGATCGTCAGTTCCGGGCGGAAATCGGGCGCCTGCTCGAGCAATTCGGCGAGCGCGCGGATCGTCATGCGCGAGGCGCGATGGAGGCGGCGCGCGCGCCGATTCTCAGGCAGGGCGTCCGCCAGCCAGGCGTCGTCCACCTGGCCGGCCGTGGTGCAGCGGCATTGCTCGACCGGGAAACGTTCGACCGGCGAGATGCAATCCCGGGCGGTGCGCAGAGCCTCCAGCGTGGCTTCGAGCCCGGCCCCGAGGGGACTGATGACTCCGGCGGCGACTACCGCCACGCGTCCCCTTTTCCCATTCTCGCGACTGCTCGATCGGCCGGTCATCGTCGCAGACGTTAAACCGCAGATTACGCGGATGCCACGGATGAAGAAAAAATCCCAATCCTGACCGCTTTCCGATCCATGCAATCCGTGTAATCCGCGGTCAATCTCCAGTCGGAAAGCAGGGCGGCGCGCCCCGCTTTATTCTGCTTGATTTGCCTGACGAACCATCTTACATAGCCGCCAGAAATAGCAGTGCCGGACGTTGGTGAATTGTCAGGTGAGTTTGTTCAGTGGCGATTTGAAATCCGATTAGCGGGAACAGTGACCGAGCAGCGTTTCATTTAGGAATAAACTCAGATGGGCACCAAACTATACGTAGGAAATCTTTCCTTCAATACCACCGAAACCGACCTCCAGGACCTTTTCGCGCAGGCGGGCGCAGTCTCCGAGGTCACTCTCATGCAGGACAAATTTACCGGCAAATCACGCGGTTTCGCCTTTGTCACGATGGGCAATGAAGCCGATGCGCAAAAGGCGATCACCGATTTCAACGGCAAGACCGTGGAAGGCCGGCCTTTGACTGTCAACGAAGCGCGTCCTCGTGAAGCACGCCCGGGTGGCGGCGGGCGGCGGTCGCGGTGGCTATGGCGGCGGCGGGGGCGGTTACGGCGGCGGTGGCGGAGGCTACGGCGGCGGTGGCGGCGGTTACGGCGGCGGTGGTGGCGGCGGACGCCGCGACGGCGGCGGCGGGCAGCGCCGCGGGCGCTAACCGGCCAAAAGCAACAATTTTCAAAGAGCGCCTGGGGAAACCCAGGCGCTTTTTTGTTTCATCGGGGCCCCCGGCTTGATCCGAAACTACCGTTTGCGGCCGACAGGGCCGACAGGAGGACGGGCTGCCACAAAAAAATGCAAATTGTCACAAGAAAAGTCTTGCCAACCTTACGGCAGCCTGACATCGTCGGCGGAATTCGTACAAATTACGCAGCAAATTCGGGCAATAATTCGATGACCAAATTCACTAAAATTGCACTAACGATCGCTTTAACGGCGGGAATGACCGCAGCGACGCAGGCTCAAATCAGCTACACGGGCGGAACCTACTTGCAGGATTTCGATTCGGTGGGAGCCGCAGTGAATACAGACGCCTGCCGGTTGGTTCGCCGGCACCGGAACGGTTGCCGGCATGCAACCGATAGCGGTCGTGCGGGCACGGGAGTGTACCTGCGGTGGCCGGCTGTAATTTTGGTGCATGCGGGAGTCAACCTCGTTGGCGAAAGGGCCCTCGGTTCGCTCTGCTTCAGCGAGCACCCCAGACGACATTACGCTAACGTGGACTTTACGAATAATCTCGGATTCAACATCTACCAGTTCACTGTCACTTATAATGGCGAGCAGTGGCGCAATGGTGGTTCCACCGTTCGCAACGTCTTAGCGCTGCAGCTGAGTCTTTACGGGACTACCTGGTGTTTCGGCTCGGGGTGGCTTTCAACTTGCGACCAGCTCCGATTTCACCTCGGCACCGCAGTCTCCTGGATGGCAACGCTGCGGCGAACCGGGTCGCGGGATCGGTGGGATCTTTTCGCCGATCCTCGCCGATTCCGAATGGATCCATATTTTACCTGCGCTGGGCTGATCATCGATGATACGGGCTCCGATGCGGAGATCGCGGTCGACGACTTCACTTTTTCGGGCCATTCCCGAGCCCTCCGTCTACATGCTTCTCGGCGTGGGCATCCTGCTTTGCGGACAGCGCTTCCTGCGCCGGCGCAAGTCCGCCTAACGGATTTTCGATCTTCGAAAAACCCCGCGCTGAACGGCGCGGGGTTTTTTCTTGCCTAACGGATGCCTAACGTCTGGGCTCTGGAAGGCACCGCGCTGTCGGTGCCGCAGGGTGCCGTGCGATCGGGCGAGGAAGCGACGGCGCGGTTCTCTCCAGGCCCAGAGCGAGTTAAGCAAAAGTGTAGCCGGCCCAGAGGCAGGGTTCCCGGGTAGGGTGGGCGTCCCGCCCCGCCGGTGTCCGCATCTTGCGGGCACGCACTTTAGAGAGTCGGGGCGGTTTGGTGGGGGTTCAAAAGTCCGTCGCCGCGGGACGCGGCGACCGGCGGGCGAGACGCCCACCCTACCCGAGACGGGGGATACACTTTTTATTAAACCGCTCTAATCTTCGGCGAGGAGTTCGTAGGAAAGAATGCTCAGGCAATAAATCGCCGCGGTTTCCACCCGCAGAATGATGGGGCCGAGAGTGAGCGCGGCGGAGCCGTGCGAACGTGCGAGCGCGACTCCTGCCGGGGTGAAATCGCCTTCCGGCCCGATGAGCATGAGCACTCTGGCTGGTCGCTCGCCGCTGTGTGCGCTCGGCATACTCGGCGAGGATTTTCTTCAAATGCCGCGCGCCCGGCTGGAGGGAGCCAATCAGGCGCAGGTCAAAGTGTAGCGGCGCCCGTGTCGGGCGCTGAGAGGAAGTGGCCAGGGGACAGGTTTTGCCGCGGTCCTGCGGGCGACACGCCCGCCGCTACACCGGCGGCGCCGCCGGATTCGAGTTCGCGAAAGAATGTGTCGGGCGTTCGCGGGCGTGGACGTGCGGGAGCCAGTTCTGCCCGCATTGCTTGGCCGCTTCGAGCGCGACGGTCTGCCATTTCGCCTGCTTCTGGACCGCGCTCTCCGCATCGAGCTGCACGACGGTGCGGGCGGAGAGAAGCGGGAAGATTTCCGCCGCGCCGATCTCGACCGCTTTCTGCACGATCAGATCCATGTTTTTCCCTTTTGGGATCGCCTGGGCCAGGGTGATGCGGGCGCGGAGCGGCGGGGTCACGACCTCGTGCAGAATGCGCAACTGGACCGCGGCGGAATCGAGCGCGCTGATCTCGGCCGTGGCCTCGCGCCCCTGGCCATCGAAGAGGGTGACGCGAGCGCCCGGCGCGAGCCGGAGCACGCTGCGGGCATGGTGTGCCTCGGAGCCGGTCAGGGTAGCGGCAGACCAGTCGTTAGGCGGGAGATGAAAGCGGTGCATTAGGGAAAGTGACGGAGTGAGATAGGCGGCGCTGCTTTGTCTCGTCACTTGTCACTCGTCACTATTCTTCCTAACGGAAAAATTCCCTGGCCCGTTCGAAGAAGCTTTGATGCAGCGGGGTGTTGTGCTCGCCGCAGAGCTGCGCGAATTCTTCCAGCTTCTGGCGTTGCTCGGCGTTCAAGTCGGTCGGGACCTCGACGAGCAACTTGGCGAAGAGATCGCCCCGCTCGCGGCCGCTGACGTGGACCACGCCTTTGCCGCGCAGCTTGAAGGCTCTGTCCGCCCTGGGTGCCGGCCGGCACTTTCAAACTTGCTTTCCCTTCCAGCGTGGGCACTGGCACTTCGCCGCCGAGGGCCGCGGTGGAGAAAGAGATCGGCACTTCGCAGAAAAGATTGTCGTCCTCGCGCTGAAAGATCGGGTGTTCCTTGACGTGGACGACGATGTAAAGGTCGCCCTGGTCGCCGCCGCGAATGCCGGCTTCGCCATTGCGGGTGGAGCGCAGGCGCGAGCCGTGCGCGATCCCGGGCGGGATCTTGATTTTGATTCGGCTGGTTTGTTCGGTGCGCCCCTCGCCGTTACAGGTCGGGCACGGTTTCTCGATCACTTCCCCGAGCCCGCGGCAACGCGGGCAGGTCTGGGAGACCTGGAAGAAGCCGCGCGAACTAACGACCTGCCCGCGCCCGCGACAGACGCTGCAGGTGACGGCGCCCGAGCCGGGCGAAGCCCCGCTGCCCGAGCACTTGGCGCAGGTGTCGAGCTTGCGCACTTCGATTTCTTTTTCCACGCCGAAGGCCGCTTCCTCGAGCGTGATCTGCATGTCGTAGCGCAGATCGCTTCCGCGCTGGGTGCCATCGTGCGCGGCCTGACCGCCCCCGCCGAAAAATGTTTCGAAAATTCCGCCCGCCCCGCTCGCGCTCGCCGAAGACTTCACGAAAGATATCGAAGGGATCATGGAACCCGCCGCGCCCGCCCTGGGCGAAGGCGGCATGACCGTAGCGATCGTAGGCGGCGCGTTTTTGGTCGTCCATCAGGACGTCGTAGGCTTCGCCGAGTTCCTTGAACTTCTCTTCCGCGTGCGGGTCGTCCGGATTTTTATCAGGATGGAATTTGACCGCGAGTTTGCGATAGGCGCGCTTGATCTCCTCGCCGGACGTGTTGCGTTCGACGCTCAAGACTTCGTAGTAGTCGCGTTTCGTGGTCATTGAAAACCTAAATTCGCGTGTCGTTCCCCAAGATTGTCATTCCGAGCCGGCGCAGCGCGGCGAGGGACCCCACCAATACAATTCGCGTTTTCATTTTTGTGGAGGGCGCCGACTCCATTGGAGAGGTCCCTCGCCGTCTTCGCGGCTCGGGATGACAAATGGGAGCGTGCAGGTGGCGCTCGACGCTCGGGATTTCGTAGTAATCGCGCTTGGTAGTCATTTAGAAAATCTTACTCGTGCTCCTGCTCCTGCTCGTGATCGTAATCGAGCTGGAAATGTTCATAAAATCGATCACGAGCAGGAGCACGAGCACGAGTGGGAACGGAAGCAACAACTACACCGCTGCCCCGCTGGAAACGACAACGCTGGAGGGCCGGAGGAGCCGATCCTTCAGCCGATAGCCGCGGCGCATTTGTCGCAGGACCACGCCCTCCGGGACGCTCTCGCTCGGCTCGTGCGCGATCGCTTCGTGCAGGTTGGGGTCGAACTTCTGGCCCTCGGCGTCGATCGGCTGGAGGCCGTTGTCAGCAAGGAAATCGCTTAGTTGTTTCAAGACCATGCTCATCCCGGAGTAGATCGGGGATTCTTCACTTTCGCTTTTCGCGGCGGAAAGTCCGAGCTCGAAGTTATCGACGATCGCGATCAGGCGCTCGAGGAGCGAGCTGTTGGCGTATTTGATCGCCTCTTCTTTCTCGCGCGTGGCGCGTTTTTTGAAGTTGTCGAAATCGGCCTGGCTGCGCAGGGCGAGATCGCGAAAACGATCGAGATCCGCCTGCAATCCGGCGGTCGGGTCGTCGTTGTTGGTGTCCGACGCGTCCTGCTTCGGGGCGACGGTGGATGGGCGCGGCGACTCCTCCTCGGTGACGGGAATCTGGTGCCGAATGGTTTTGGAATTCTTCATGTCTTTCGAACTACGATCAAAGTGATGTCGTCATTCTGCGGATGGCCGTCGGCGAAATTACGGACATCGGCGGTCAGTCGCGCGATCACTCCCTGGGCTCCCTCGCTCGCGCTGGCGCGGACGGATCGGGTCATCCGTTCCGGGCCGAATTCGTCTCCGTTCGCATCGAGCATCTTCGGTGACGCCGTCGGTGTAAAGCACCAGGCAATCATCGCGTTCGAGGGGCACGGAAAGGTCGCCGGTTATCCTATCGAACACGTCTCCACTGTCAATCCCGAGAGCCATGCCGGGCGGCTTCAAAACCTCGACTTCGCCGCTGGCGGCGCGATAGAGGAGTGGGGCGTCGTGACCGCCGCGCGAGAGAGTGACGTGATGGTTTTTGAGGTCGAGAATGACGTAGGCCATGCTGATGAACATGTCTTCCTTGATATCGGGATAGAGCTGGCGGTTGACCTTCCGCAAAACCTCGGCCGGCGACTGTCCGAGCCGTGCTTCCGCGCGCAGGACGCTCCGGCAAATGGCCATGATCAACGAGGCCGGCACGCCCTTGCCGGAGACGTCGGCGATGACCACGCCGAGGCGATCATCGTCCACCTTGATGTAGTCGAAATAGTCGCCGCTCACCTGGCGGGCCGGGATGTTGATGCCAGCAATGTCGAAGCCTTCGATCGGCGGCGGTTTGGAGGGCAGGAGGATGCGTTGGATGTCGCGCGCGATTTGCAGGTCGTGGTCGAGGCGCTTTTTCTCGTTCGCCTCGGAGTAGATGATCGCGTTGTAGAGAGCAAAAGCGGATTGCTCGGAGATCGACTTGAAGACGATGAAATCGCTCGAGGTAAAGTCCGCGCTCATGGGGCCATTGGCGATGGCGAGGACGCCCATGTTCTGCCGGCCATAAAGCAGCGGGGTGACCATGACGGAGGCGGTCCCATGCGCCGTCTCGCGCAGCTTCGAGAGCTCCGGCGCGTCGGACAGATCAGCCAGGTGGACCGCTTCGCCATTTTTCCAGACGCGGCCGACCAGACCCTCTCCCGCTTCGATCGGATGGGAACGCAGGTAGCTGTCGAGGGCGAAGGGCGTGATTGCGGCCTGTTGCAGGATCCGAGTCGGGCACATCGATCAGTGGCGGGCAGCCTTTGGAGACGAAGGCGGGCATTAACCGGGTGCCCGGTGCGATCGACCAGGTAAAGCGCGCCGCCGTGCGCATCGAGAATGCGGACCGAACTTTCGACGATCAAACGATGGAGATCATGCGGCCGGATGACATCGCGAAACGCCTCGCCGAGGCCATGGAGGAAATCGAAGACCAGACTTTCTTCGACCTGAATTTCTTCTTTGGAGCGCTCGAGCCGACGAATCCGCCAGCGATGCCGTTGATAGGTAAAAAGCCAGCCGAGAAGCGAGGCGACAAGCAGCCCGAAAAGAAGAAGACGCATGGAGGCGAAGCCGTGTTACTTCGCTGGGCTCTCGTGCTGGAGGTCGTGCTTGAGGTATTCGAGGACGTCCTTGAAGCGCGTCAAATTCTCGGGTGCCGCCTGGCAGAGCGCCTCGTGCGCCTCCAGCATCGTGCCGGCCTGTTCTCGTTTCGAGTCCGCCGAAGCTTCAGGCGGGGAGCCATTGGGTGGGCGTCAGCGCATCGCATTCGGGGGCGACCGCGCCATTGGCTCGAATGTCGAAAATTTGATCGAGCCCCAAACCGGAGAGCAGCTCCCGGCTGCGCTCTCCGCAATGAATTACGTGCAGACGGCCTTGCCCAAGCTCTTTCAGGCGAAGGGCCATGCCCGCCATCGTCCCCATGAAAGTCGAATCCATCATGACGCACTCCTGCAAGTCAAAGACGAAATCGCGGAAGCCTCTATTCACCATCTCACGGGCAAACTCCTTCAGGCTGCCACTGTTGAGGAAGCTGCCTCGGCCCGCCACCCGTACCCAGACGGATGGGCCGTTGACGCCTACTTGAATCGAAGACTCCACGACTAAGTAATGATAAAATTTCGCCGGAGACTGTCAATCCAGCGGGACGCGTTATCCGAGCCACCCCATACTCGCCTCCCAGCCAGTGCGGAACGCCAAATTGCGCTGCGGCGAGTTTGTCGACGAAGCGTCTGCATTGGAGTCAGGGAAGTCGTCGCACGGATTGCGCCTCACTCCCACAAATAAGATCGGGTCACGGCCGCGATCCGGCCGTCTACGATGAGGCTGGCCCGCCAGGCAATGACCCGGCCGTCGTCGAAGAAATCGTCACCAATGATCGCAAACTCAGTCCGATGATGCCCACGCGCGTGCGGATAAAGGATCTCGCGCGCCTGGACAAAGGCGTGCAGTTTTTCCTGCCGATACTCGAGCCGCACCCGCACATCGGCGTCGCGCCGGGCCCGCCAAAAGAAGTCGAAATAATTGCCGAAACGCTGGCGTTGATCGAGGGCGGTGAACGCCCCATACATCCGGTAACCGCGTTCAAAAGCGACCGAGGCGTCGATCTGGCCGAGGATCGGCTTGGCTGCGGGATCGAGAAAATATTGCTTCGTCTTGCGGATCTCGAAATCGCGATCAAGCGCGACAGGCAGCGGCTTCGGAGTTTCCACCTGGGAGGGCTTGTGCAGCGCCCCGGCGCAGGCGGGCAGGGCGAGACAAAAGGCAGCGAGCAGGATTCTCACGACGCGAGCATGAAACGGGAAGAGGGCACCGGTGTCAATTTCCCTCGTGCTCGATTACGAGAAGGAGACAGCGCAGGTTCGCGCTGGTCACGAAGGTACCGTTAATTTCCCGCCGTGATTTCGCGTTCAATACGAGCGCGGGGTCTTTCTACCTAACGAAAACATCTGGCTCGATCCCTGGGAGGCGAAGCCTTTCGCTTTCGTCTCGCACGCGCACAGCGACCATATCGCGCCGCACGACGAGATCATCGTCTCGGAGCGCACCTCCCGCCTGATGGAGGCGCGATTGCCGGGCGAGCGTCACGAGCATGTCCTGGCGTTTGGCCATCCCACGACCGTGCGCGGACTTCAGGTCACGCTCCTGCCGGCCGGCCACATTTTTGGTTCCGCGCAGTTTTTTCTCGAAACCGAGGCCGGTTCGTTGCTCTACACGGGCGATTTCAAGTTGCGTCCCGGCCTTTCGGCCGAGGCGCCGGAATGGAAACAAGCCGACACCCTTATTATGGAGACGACCTACGGCCTGCCGCGTTATCGTCTGCCGCCAACCGCACTGGTCGTGCAACAGATCATCGCTTTCTGCCGCGAGGCTCTCGAGGAAGGCGCCACGCCGGTCCTGCTCGGCTACTCCCTGGGCAAAGCCCAGGAGATTCTTTGTTCGCTCACGGAAGCCAATCTCCAGCCGATGCTGCACGGCTCGGTTTTTCGCATGACGCGGATCTACGAGCAGTTTGGCCAGACCTTCTGCAAATACGGGCGTTACGACGCGAAAGCGGTCGCGGGCAAAGTCCTGATCTGCCCGCCGAGCGCCCATCGCTCGCGCATGCTGGAAAAGATTCCGAACAAACGGGTCGCGATGATTAGCGGCTGGGCCGTCGAGCCGAACGCAATTTATCGCTATCAGGTCGACGCTGCATTTCCGCTTTCCGATCACGCCGACTACGACGACCTGATTCGCTATGTCGAGCTGGTGCAACCGGAGCGCGTCCTGACCTTGCACGGTTTCGCGGCGGAATTTGCGCGCGATCTGCGCGACCGCGGCATTGAAGCCTGGGCGCTGAGCGCGCAAAACCAACTGGAGCTAACGCTGCGCGCGGCGGCTGCGCCGCGGAGCGCACGCGCCTCGCGTGCTTCGAGCGGCGCCTCGCTGCTCGACTCGGGAATCGCCGAAGTCCCCTCCGAATTCCGCACCTTCGCCGAAATCGGTGAACACATTGCCGCCACGCCCGCGAAATTGGAAAAGGTCCGGCTCCTCGCCGACTACCTGCGCCCGCTTGCGCCCGAACAACTTCGCATCGCCGCCATTTTCCTGACTGGCAAACGTTCGCGCAAACCGATCAGCGGACGTTGCAAACGGGCTGGGCCATCATTTACCGCGCGCTGCTCGGGGCCAGTGGCCTTGGCAACGCCGAGCTGCGCCGAATCGCGAGCAGCCACGGTGATGCGAGCAAAGCCGCGCTCGAAGCGCTCGAGGGCCGCACCAAACCCGAGCCGCTTTCGTTAGGCGAAGCGCGCCTACTTTTCGAGGAGCTGCACAAAACGCGCGGACCGGCCGGCAAGACCGAATTGCTGCAGGCGCGGCTGAGAAACTTTCGCCGCTGGAAGCGCAATATGTGGTCAAAATCCTGACCGGCGACCTCCGGATCGGTTTGCGGGAGGGACTGGTCGAGGAAGCCATCGCGCGCGCCTTCGAGGTCCCGCTCGATGAACTTGAAGGAAGCCCACATGTTGCTCGGCGACATCGGCCAAACCGCGCTTGCTCGCCGCACGGCAGCGAGCTCGAGCGCGCGGAACTGACTCTTTTCCGCCCGATCAAAGTCATGCTCGCCAGCCCCGAGCCGACCGCCGAAGCGATCTGGAATCGCTTCGGCGGAGATGGGCCTAACGAGTCGGCAGTTTACGTGGAGGACAAGTTCGACGGAATCCGCGCCCAACTCCATCGTGGCGCGACGCGGGTCGAGCTTTTCTCGCGCGATCTGCGCCGGATCACGGAGCAATTCATTGAACTCGCGGAGCGTGCCCGGGAGCTTTCGAAAGTGAGGCCATTCTTGATGGCGAGATCATGGCTTTCGAGCACGGGAAAAAGCTGACCTTTTTCGACCTGCAAAAGCGGCTCGGACGAAAAAGTGAGAGCGCCGATTTGTTTGCCGCGCCCGCGGCCGACGTGCCGGTCGTGTTCGTGGCGTTTGATCTTCTCTGGCTGAATGGCCGCTCGCTCCTCAAGGTGCCGTTGCGAGAACGCCGCGAACTCCTGCGTGGCCTGACGATGCCGGCGCAGTTCCAAATCGCGGAAGTTTCGTCGGCTCGGTCGGCGGAAGAAATCGAGACCGCTTTTCAGTTGGCGCGGCGAAGATCAATGAAGGTTTGATGGTCAAGGACCCGCAGAGTCAATACACGCCGGGACGGCGCGGGATGTCGTGGTTCAAGCTCAAGAAGGAACTGGCCACGCTCGACGTCGTGGTGGTGGCCGCGGAACTCGGACACGGCAAGCGCAACCACGTCCTGAGCGATTACACTTTTGCGGTGCGCGATGAAGAGAGCGGAAACTGCTGCCGATCGGGAAGGCCTACAGTGGCCTAACGGATGTGGAGATCGCGGAGTTGACCGAGCATTTTCGCAAGACCGCAATCCGCGACCGCGGTCGCTATCTCGAAGTGAAACCCGACATCGTCCTGGAAATTGCCTTCGATTCCATTCAACCGAGCACGCGGCACGCGAGCGGTCTGGCGTTGCGTTTTCCACGGATCAAAGCGATCCGGCGCGACAAGACGCCGGACGCGATCGACACCCTCGCCTACGCGCGCCAGCTGGCGGACCAAACGCGTTAGGCAATGCGTCGGCTCTGGGGAGCGCACGCGCCCTCGCGTGCAGTTTTCGGCGCCTCGCCGAAAACGGGCATAGCGCGCGGCAGCTCCGGAGGGTGCGGGGAACCTCCAGGGCGTCGTCGGAAAAGTTCGCAACGGCGAGGCGCCGTTGCCAGCACGCGAGGGCGCGTGCGCTCCCCGGAAAACTGGCACGCCGATTTTCGTCAGGGCTGTTGCCTGCCCGGGGAGGCGGAAGCGTGCGGCATGGGCGAGACGTCGGGATTCGCCTGACCCCTTCGTGCTTTCCTCGCCGCGCGTCTTTCGCGCCGTAGGTTGCCAGCGTTCTCCCGGTTTGATGCGGGCGGTGTGGGCGACGGGGACTCGGCTATTGTTGCCGGCGGGCTCGCGATTGGCGCAGGCGGCGCCGGTGTGGCTGCCGGCGTTTGATTGGCGAGCGAAGCTTCCGGCCGGACCGATTTGTGGGCGCGGCGCTCCTCCATCTTTTGCTCGCGCTCGGCGGGTCGCTGGGCCTGCGTCTCCTCGCGTTCCTTGCGCTTCGCTTCCTGCGCCGCGGCGTTTCCCTGGCGCTGGTTGCGCGCGGCGCCCCTCGGCGGGGTCGGCGTTGTCGTGATGTCGTTAGGCGTGGAAGTCGGAGCGGCTTTCACTGGAGGTGTCGCGCCGGTCGGATGCGGTTTCGCCCCGGGGCGGTTGGGTCGGCCCGGTTTGGCGGGAGCCGCGACCGGCGTCGCTGCCGGCGCCAACGTGGCTTCAGGCGTGGCGATGCTTGTCGCCGCGGGTGGTGGCGGAATCACCGGTCGCTGCTCTGGCCTAACGAATCGCTTGGGCGGGGCGTTCGGCGGCGGGGTGGCTTCTGCTTCCATCTTCTGCGCGCGCTTTTCTGGCGGCCTGCGCATCCTGGATCCCAGCCCAGCCGCGTTCGACGACGGGCTGCGCGATTGTTCGCGTGACCCTGGTCGGACGAGCGGCGCGTTCCGCCGGACGAAAATCCACCGTCGGTATCGCGACCACTTCGCCGCGGAAGACCGGGCGTTCGCTATTCGTGCCCTGCGTCCGCTCGAGGCGGAAACGCTCGATCGGCTGGCTGCTGCGGTTCCGGAAATCGTCGTAGCTCGGGCCGCGATCGACGATGACGGAATTGTTGTAGGTGATGTTAGTGATGTTGGTCGTCTGGTTGATGATCGTGACGTTTTGCTGCGTCGGCAGGACGATCCGCGTGGACTCACCTTGGCACCGAAATCGTTTGCCCGAACGAATGCGTATTGTTCGGGTCCGATGTCGTAGTAGTTGTCGGCCCAATTGCGGATCCCGGTCTGGCGGTCGAATTGCGCCTCGGGTGGCAACGGCGCCCAGCCGACGTAATCGTCTCCTTTGCGCCACGAGACCCAGGCGGGCGCCCATTGTTCACCCGGCACCCAGACCCAGCCCACACTGCGCAGGCGCGTCCAACGGCCGTAGTGATAAGTGGCCCAGCCGAATTGTTCGTCGGAGATCCAGGTCCAACCGGCGTCGGTGTAAACCCAGTGGCCGTTGGTGTACGGGCGCCAGTCGCGTGCTTGCGTGGCCTGGCGCGGCTGAAAGACGTAGCCGTAATCGCTCGTCTCTATCCAGTCGCCGTAGGGATCGAGCTTGCGATAAAAGGTGGCGTAGGAGCCGCTCTCACTCTCGTCGGCGACGATCGCGGGAGCTGGGGTCGCCGCTGTCGGCGCGGGCGTCGCGGTCGTGGCCGGGTGATTTTCCTTCTCGGCGAGCGCCTGCTCGCGGGCGTCGAGCTCGGCCTGGCGTTGCGCGAGTTTTTGCTGCTCGTCGGCCTGGCGCTCGGCCGCGAGACGCTGCTCTACCTGGCGTTCGATCGCGGCATTCCGTTCCGCTTCGGTCTGTTGCTTTTGGCAGGCGCCCAGCCCGAGCCCAAGCGCGACGATGAGCGGGAAAAGGAAGATTCTGTTCATAAAATACTGAGACCGAATTACGGTCGGGTTATTCGAAACGGCGGTGCGATTGAATCGCGTCGCCGGGGTCGAATTGTTAGTTGTGCTTAGGCGAGGGCGATGGCGAAACGTTAGGCGCGAGGATAATCGTGGCCTTTTCCGTGGTCGGTCGCCGCCACCGCTGCCAATGTCCATAGCCTGCGAGCAAGGCGAAGACAATCAGGATAGCCAGCATCAGCTTCAATCCACTGATCGGGGCACGCGTCTCGCCCGGGGGGTGGGCGGGTGAACCGGGCAAATCCATCCCGGACTATCGGAGGCCACGCTCGGTGGCGCAAACCGCGACCCTATTCCAACTGCAGCGCCGCGATCGCATCCATCACCCGCTGGCTGAGACGGGGATAAACCTCGCGCCCCTGGCCTGCGACATCGGCGGCGGTGAAATGGAGCGGTTCGCCCACCACGATCGTGATGCGGCAAAAGCGCAGCTTCCCGCCGCCGCGGGGCAATGCTTCATGCGCGCCGAAGATTCGCATCGGCACGACCGGCGCGAGCGTTTTCGCGATGATGAATCCGATGCCGGGTTGCGGCGGCTGCAATTTTCCATCGAGAGTGCGCGAGCCCTCCGGAAAAACGAGAGTGCCATGGTTGGCCCGGAGGATGCGGATGAGCGCTTTGAGAGCGCTCCGGTCGCCGCCGTCCTGGTCGACTGGAATGACATTTATTTTCGGCAAGACCCAGCCGAGCACCGGGGCATCGAGGAGCGATTTGCGCGCGAGAAAATAAATCGCGCGGTGCGCACGCGATCCCGGCAAAAGGCGGATCGAGATAGCTTTGGTGATTCATCGCCAAAATTGACCGGCCCTTCCTGGATGACTCGCTCGGGGTAGATGACGCGGAAACGAAAAAAGACCCGCGCGACGAAGCGGGCGAGATGATAGATCGTGAAATACCAGGGATTCACCGCGCGCTGGTTAGTCCCTTTAGTTTCAAACGGCCAATGATTTCGCCGACGACGCCGTCGATCGTCAGGTTGGAGCTGTCAATGACGTGCGCGTCCTCGGCGATGATCAAGGGTGAAGCGCGGCGCGACGAATCGGCTTCGTCCCGCGCGCTGATGCGGTCCCGTTGTCCCTGCGCTTCGCGCCGGCGCAACCGGATATCGGGCGAAGCGTCGATGTAGAACTTGAAGGGCGTCTCGGGAAAAACGACCGAACCGATGTCGCGGCCTTCCATGACGAGATCGTTCGCCTCTGCATAACGACGGAGATGATCGACCAGAATTTCGCGGACGCGGGGGACGCTGCTGACGAGCGAAACGTTTTCGTTGACGCGATCTTCGCGCAGGAAACGTTCGGGATCGATTCCGTCGATGCGCATGAGGGAGTCGTTGTCGCGCAATTCGCAGGTAATGGCGGCACTTTCGGCCAGATGCTCGACCGCTCGGGCATCGTTAGGCGCGATTCCCCGTTCCAGCACCTGCCAGGTCATGGCGCGGTACATCGCGCCGGAGTTGACGTAAACAAAACCGAGCCGGCGGGCCAGCTCGCGGGCCACACTGCTCTTGCCGGATGCGGCCGGTCCATCGATCGCGATGACCTTATGCGCCGCCGGTGACTTCATGGCGAGGTCGGCCGGAACGGCTAATCCTCCTCCAGGCGCGAGTGCGAGAGAGAGCTGATCACCCGCGTGGTGCTGCGCAAGCCTTTTGGATTGGTCAGCTCGCTCAACATTTTTTCAAAGCCGGGGTAAGAGGTCGCGACGCGATCGACATCCTGGATGACCGTCTCGCCCTCGGCAAACATGCCGGCAACGGCGAAGGCCATGGCGATGCGGTGGTCGCCAAAACTCGAAAGCCGCGCGCCATGCAAGGGAGCGCGCCCGTGGATCTCGAGACCATCCGTCAGCTCGACGACCTGTGCGCCCATCGAACGCAGATTGTGCGCGATGGCGGCGATGCGGTCGGTTTCCTTGACCCGCAATTCCTGGGCGTGGCGGATGATGGTGATGCCTTGGGCGAGCGCGCCAGCGACGGCCAGAATCGGTAACTCGTCGATGAGTTGCGGAATTTCCTTACCCTGGATGACGGTGGCCTTCAAACGCGCGCCGGTGACTTCGACGATCCCGCGCGGCTCCACTTGATCGACATCGTCGATCGCCTCGCGCACCTTCGCGCCCATCCGGACGAGCACGCCGAGAATGCCGGTGCGGGTTTCGTTCAAGCCTACTTCCCGGACGAGAAGATGACCGCTCGGTTGGGCGGCGGCGGCGACGAGCCAGAAGGCGGCGGAAGAGATGTCGCCCGGGATGCTGAAGTCGCGCGACTCCGGCACGTGATCACCGAAGACGCTCACGCCTTCGTCATCCTTGTGCGTGCGCACGAGAAAATAATTGAGCATCAACTCGGTATGATTACGCGTCGCGACGGGCTCCTTCACAGTGGTTTTTCCCTTGGCGAAGAGCCCCGCGAAAAGCAGTGCGCTCTTCAACTGCGCGCTGGCCACCGGGAGAGCGTATTTGATCCCGTGGAGCGGGGCGCCCTCGATCCGCAAAGGCGCGGTCTCATTGTCCCCCTCCGCTTCAATCTTTGCGCCCATCAGGCGGAGCGGTTCGATGATGCGAGCCATCGGGCGTTTCGAGAGCGAGCCGTCACCGACGAGCCGGCTCTTGAATGGCTGGCCAGCAAGCAGGCCGGCCAGAAGCCGCATGGTCGTGCCGGAGTTGCCGCAATTGATTTCGCCTTTCGGTGCGGTCAGTTTTCTTCGTTTTCCGTGCACGATGAGCACTTCAGGCTCTGGTTGTTCGATCGTAATCCCAAGGGCGCGCAGGGCGACGACAGTGTTCATGCAATCGGCGCTGCGGGAAAAGCCGCGCAGAACGCAGGGGCCGTTGGCTAACGCCGCGACCATGACGGCACGATGCGAAATGCTCTTGTCGCCCGAGACCGTGATCTCAGCTTCAATCCGCGGCGCGCGTTTTATCCGAAGGTCATCCATGGTTCAGGAAAAAATGGGCTCCGGCCGCCGACTCGCCCGCAAGCGTGGAGAAGAATCCCAAGTTGCGCGCAAAAGTCCAGCGCGGGGCGAGACGCGGGGCGCAACCCGCGTCAGACCGTCCGGCGCACCGGAGTCAGTTCGTTAGGGGACGAGAAAGATCTTCTGGGTGTAGGGGTCGCGCACCTCCGTGCCGGGCGGGAAGCCGCGGACATCGACGTAGCCCTGATTGGGTGCGTAGGGACTGGTGACGAATCCCGGTTTGCTCGGCACCGGAATACCATAGGGAATGTCGCCCTTGGTCTGCTTGACCGGCGAGGCGGCAGCGGCAGCATCAGGCGGCGGGGTGGGCGTTGCGGCGAAGTCCGGCGTGGGCGACGGTGCCACCCCTTGCTCAAAAGGCTGGGGAACCGGCGAGTATTGGGTCTCGGGTGCAGGTGGATAGGTCCTGGCCCGTTGGCGTCGCGGCGGCTCGGGTTCCGTGCAGGCAGCGACAAAAAGGGTCGTGAGCAACGCAAGCGAGATTAATCGTTTCATAGGAATATTTGCCGTGGGCGGCCAGCCTCAGTTTGTAATTCAATCGGTCGCGAGTGACAAAGAATATTTGCGGCCAGGACCGCATCCTCACCCGTTTCCCGACAAAAATACAAATGCGCAGACACTCCCCCCCGAATCAAGATAAGAAAATGGAGCGGAGCAAGGAAATCATTTTGATCATCGATGATGATGGTGCCAGCCGGCGCCTGCTTGCGCGGGCGCTGGGCAAAGCTGGCTATCTCTGCCGCGAGTCGGGGGACGGAGTGGAGGCGCTGCAGTTCCTGCACAAAGAAACGCCTTCTTTGCTCTTGCTTGATTTTCACATGCCGAAACTCAACGGCGCGGAAGTCCTGTCGCGTTTGCGGTCAGACGCAAATCCGGCCATCGCGCAATTGCCGGCGATCATGCTGACTGGCGACGGGGGCGAGGAAAGCGAGGTGCTTTGTCTGGAGGCAGGCGCGAATGATTTTGTCATGAAGCCGATCAAGCTCCCGGTGCTGCGGGCACGGATCGAGACGCAGTTGCGCCTGCAATCGCTCCGCCGGCAATTGCAACAACAAAACGACGAACTGGAAGCATGGCGCGAAAACCTGGAGCGAGACCTGGCTGCGGCCCGGCTGACCCAGCAATCGCTCATTCCGCAGAAGCCGCCGTTTCTGCCTGGCTGGGAGGTAGCGGCCGCCTACCGGCCTGTGATCCAGGTGGGCGGCGACATCTATGGCTGGCTCCGCTTAGCGGATGGACGCACGCTCTTCTGGATCGCGGATGCGACCGGTCACGGCGCGGCGGCGGCCTTGCTCACCACTTTGGCCAAGTTGCTCTTTCAACATGGGAGCGGGGAGCACGGGCAGCCGGCGGAAATCATGGAAGCGGTCAACAATGATTTTCGCACTATTTTTGGAGCGCGCTCTTTCATGACGGCGATGTGTGTCGCGCTGGATCCGGAAAGCGGGCGCGCCAGCGTGGTGGGCGCAGGGCACCCGCCCCTGCTCGTCGCGCGCCGCGCGGCCGCGGCGGAAATGGTGACCTCGTCGGCGCCTCCATTAGGTTTGATCGAGAACTCGCACTTTGTCGAGACGACGATCGATTTGCAGCCGGGCGACGGATTTCTTCTCCATACCGACGGGCTTTACGGGTCGACGAAGACGGAGGCCGAGCGTTGGACACCGGCACGGTTGCAAGGGCTGATGACGGATGGCGCCTCGAGCGCGCAGGCGTTGCTGGACAGAATTTTGCAACGCACGGCGCCGGAAGGTGGCGAGCCCCGGGCGGACGATCTCGCTGCTTTGGTCGTGTGCCGAAGGGGCTGAGCGTGCGCGAATTTTTTTTTCGCCGGTGAAAAATTAGTATTGCTCTCTAGCAGCCGAGCGATTAATCAGCGTCTATGCCCAAAACCAAAGCCAAGAAAACATCCTCGAAACGCAAGCCCAACGCAGCTTTCATGAAGCCCGTTCAGCCAGACGAAAAACTCTCCGCGATCGTTGGCTCGAAGCCGCTCCCACGCTCAGAAATGACCAAGAAGCTCTGGGATTACATCAAGAAAAACGGCCTGCAGGACAAGAAGAAACGCACCCAGATCAACGCCGATGACGCGATGCGGGCGGTCTTCAACGGCAAGAGCCAAGTGAGCATGTTCGAGATGACAAAGCTCGTCTCGGGTCACCTCAGAGGCTAATAGCCTAACGACTCTTCAGCCTCCCCGCAGGATCTGAGGGCAATTTTTTTGTTGCCCGCGGACAGGGAGACTGTCCGCGGGCAGGTCCGCATCCGGCCTGGCGCGCTTCTCTTGCGGGAAGGCGATCTATCGGCGAATGGTTTGCTGTGAAAATCGTTCGTGCCCTTTTCCTCGGCATCGCCTGTGGCGCTTTGTCTGTCAGCGCCGCCCGAGCGGAGGCGACCTGGCTTTCCGATTTCCAACAGGCCCAGGCGGAAGCCAAGGCGAGCCACAAGTTGCTCCTCCTTAACTTTACCGGCTCCGATTGGTGCGGTTGGTGCATGCGGTTGCAGGCGGAGGTTTTCTCGCAACCGGAATTTGCGGAATTTGCGAAACAGAACCTCGTCTTGCTGACGGTGGATTTTCCGCATGCCAAGCCGCTCAGCGGCGAAGTCAGGATCCAGAACCGGGCGCTCCTGCAAAAATATGGCATCGAGGGGTTCCCGACGATTGTGGTCCTGAACGGCGACGGGAAGCCGGTCGGTGTGCTCGGCTACCTGCCGGGCGGGCCGAGCGCATTCATCGACGAGCTGAAGAAGCTGCCGAAAGGCTAGTTTCCCTAACGAACCATCAGGGTCTGGGTCGCGCCCTTAACCGCTTTTTGCATGGCGTCCGCCAGCTCGCGGCGGTTAAACGGTTTCGGCAACGCTCCCCGAAATCCGTAGGAAAGAAATTGCGAGAGAGCAGCTTCGTCGGAATACCCGCTGCAGATGATGGCATTGACGTCCGGATCAATGTTGCGCAAGCGCTCGATGGTCTCTACGCCGCCCAGACCGCCCCGGACCGTGGCGTCGAGAACGACGACCACGAAGTGCTCGCCTTTGCGCAGGGCGCGCTCGTAAATCCGGATCGCTTCCGCGCCGTCGGGCACCGCCGTCACTTCGTAACCCATGGTGGTCAGAAGTTGAGTGGTGAGTTCACGGATGGCCGATTCGTCATCCATGACGAGGATGCGTTTGTCGTTAAAGTGAAAGATGTTTTCGTTAGGCTGGAGGGGGTCGCCCAGGACCTTTGCGCTGGCGGCGGGGAGGTAAAAACTGAAGGTGGCGCCGCCCGGCGAATTGTTTTCGAGGTGAAGGAAGCCGCCATGCTTGCGGATGATCGAGTAGCAGATGGCCAAACCAAGGCCAGTTGAGGAAGCTTTGGTCGTGAAATAGGGATCGAAAATCTTCGCGACCAGGTCGAGCGGCACTCCGGGGCCGTGGTCGGCGATGGAGACTTTGATGTAGCGACCCGGGTCGATCGGCAATCCGCTTTTTCCATCGAAGTGCACGTTCTCCGCCGAGACGTTGACGCAGCCGCCGTTGGGCATGGCTTCGCGCGCGTTGATCATGAGCGCGTTGATCACTTGTTCCACCTGGCCGACATCGATATCCGCTTTGCAGAGATGATCTTCGATCTCGATCTCAGCACGCAGGTTGGACCCGTGCAGAGAAAATTCCGCAGCGTGTTGCAAAACGTCGGCGACCGAGGCGATTCTCTTCAAGGGGGCGCCGCCTTTCGAGAAAGTGAGCAATTGGCTGGAAAGGCGGGCCGCGTGCTGGGCGGCTTGTCCGGCCTTGGCCAGAAAAGAGAGAAGATTGCCGCTGTTGCTCGGAGCGTCGAGTTGCGCGAGGCCGATGTTGCCGGAAATGACGGTGAGAATGTTGTTCAAATCATGCGCGATGCCGCCGGCGAGCGTGCCTAACGATTCCAGTTTGCTCGTAGTCAGACGCTCCTCTTCCGCCCGTTTGCGTTCGGTAATCTCACGAAAGAAAACCGAGACTCCGCCGCCGCTCGGGTAGGAGTGCACTTCGAACCAGGCCTTGCCTTTGACATCGAGCGCCTCGAATTCGATCGCAACCTGGTCGCGCATGACCCTGCGATAATTCTGCTCGAAGATCGAGCCGGAGAGACTGGGCACCTTCGCCCAAATATTCTGGCCGACGAGAGATTCGCGCGGCTGGCCGAGCATGACCTCGGCTTCAGCGTTGAGGTAGGTGAAATTCCAGTTCGTATCGAGGGCGAAGAAACCGTCGCTCGTTTTCTCCAGGATATCGGTCATCCGCCGGGCGGAGTCCTGCAGAGCGATCCGGGCGTGATTGCGTTCCTCCAGCTCATTGATGTGGCGTTCGGCGACGGAAAGCCGCACATTTAATCCCCGGGCATCAAGAGGTTTGGTCAGATAATCGTTCGCGCCGGCTGCCAGCGCCTGCTCGAGGTCCTCGGCGTCGGAGCGGGCCGTCACGAGCAGGATATACATTTCGTCGCCATTGGGACGCGCTCGTAAACTCTTGCAAAGCTCGACCCCGCTCTTGCCTGGCAGCATCCAGTCGAGGATGAGAAAAGGAAAACTCGCCTTTTCAATCTCGGTCTCAGCCTCCTCCGCACTGGCGCAAGCGACAACTTCGTGGCCGCGCTTCTCGATCAGAAGGCGCAAATTGCGCCGGCTATCGGGGTGGTCCTCGATCAAAAGAATTCTCATGGGTTCGAAGACCCCCTCCCACTTCGTGGACCTCTCGGGTGGCCGGGCGGCACGCCAGCTAGGAGAGAGCCTTGCATCTCGCTCTATGAAGAGCAGGATGACTGCCACAGATCGTTCTGACTTTACGGAAAAAGAGGCTGGCGAGCGGGCCTGGCGCGGGATTCCACGGCCCATCTCTTGCGTCGATTTGCTGCGCTGCTAGATAGAGCGCAATCTTAAGCCCGTGAAACCTCTGCCTCTCCCGTGCCGTTTGTTCGCTCTTGCCGGCTCGCTTTCTCTTTGCCTCGCCGGTGCGCTGCTGGGCGCGCCAACATCAGCCGCGACCGGGGTGGAACCGACGATTACCCCGCCGGCGGCCGCTACTCCGCTCGCGATCAGCTACAGCGCCGTGCACGTGGACGGGCCCTTCATCGCGATGACCTTCGACGATGGCCCGAGCGCGAAGCTGACTCCGGAACTGCTCGACATCCTGGCGGCGCACCACATCCACGCGACGTTCTTCGTGATTGGCAAGAACGTGGTCGACCATCCCGAGATCCTGCAGCGGGCGGTGCGCGAGGGTCATGAAATCGGCAATCACACCTGGTCGCACCCGTCGCTCGGCAAGATGCGGGACGACAAGGTGCGGGCAGAGCTGCAAAAGACCGACGACGCGATCCGGGCCGCGATTGGGATTCGCCCCGTCCTGATGCGACCGCCCTACGGTTCGATCACGGCGCGCCAAAAGCAGTGGATTTATGCGGAATTTGGCTATCGCACCATTCTATGGGACGTCGATCCACTCGACTGGAAGCGACCGGGACCAGCGGTGGTGACGAGCCGCATCGTGCGGGAAACGCGCCCCGGCTCCATCATCCTCTCGCATGACATTCATCCGGGAACGATTAAGGCGATGCCGGCGACGTTTGATCAGTTGCAGGAGAAAGGATTCAAGTTCGTGACTGTCTCCGAATTGATCGCCATGGGAAAACCAATGGCGCCCAAGCAGACCGGCGAAGCAGGCGCGCCCCCATCGTCGCTTCCGGGCAGCAACCCGGCGGCGACCCCGGGCGCAACTGCTCCGCTCAGCTCAGGCCTGACGAATCCCTAGATCGCCGGCATGGTCGCCGATCTTTATCTTCAGTTTCGCAGCCGCACGGAGGCGGCTCTCACCTCTCTGCTCCGATTGGCCGCTGATATGCAGCGCGAGCCGTCGACCCTCGACACCCTGCAGAACATGCTCAAGGACGTTCGCGAGCCGCTCCTTTTCGTCGTCGTCGGGGAAGTGAAGGCAGGCAAATCGTCATTGCTCAACGCGCTCTTCGGTCAGGAATTTTGCAAGGTGGACGTCCTGCCCGCGACCGATCGAATTTACATTTTCAAGCACGGTCCGCGGGAGGAGAGCGTCGAGGTTTCGGCCCAGGTGACGGAGCGCTATCAGCCGATCGCCTTTCTCGAGGACTTCAACATCGTTGATACGCCGGGCACCAACACGATGGTCACCGAGCACCAGACGATCACGGAGAATTTCATTCCGCGGGCCGACCTCATCCTTTTTGTTTTTTCCGTAGTGAATCCGTGGGGGGCGTCGGCCTGGGAGCTCCTGCAATTCGTCAACCAAAAGTGGCTCAAGAAAGTCATCTTCGTTTTGCAACAGGCCGACCTGCGCGATCCGGGCGAGGTCGAAGTGATCGAGCGCCATCTGCGGGAGACGGCCCAGCAAAAACTGGGCTTTGTTCCGCCGATTTTCGCGGTTTCCGCGCGCAAGGCTTTTCTTGCCCGCACCTCCGGAGCCGACAAGGCGAGGTTGTGGGAAGAGAGCCGCTTTGGTGCTCTCGAAGAACATATCAGCCTGATGGTGGATGAGTCGAAACACGGTCTGCCCAAGCTGATCTCGACCTGCCAGACCGCGAGCGTCATTCTCATCGACAGCGGCATGCGGGTGCGCAACATCCTCCGCACGATCACGCGCGATGAAGAACAGCTCACTCGGCTTGAAAGCATTCTCGAAACCCGGAAAGAGCAAACCCTGCGACAGGTCAATGGCTTTCTCCGCGGCATCGAGCAAGCGTGTCGGCGTTGCGAAACGGAGGGGCAGGCATTACTCGAACATAATCTCTCTTTCTGGCGGACCTGGCGGCTCGTCTTTGGCAAAGCGGAGTGGCAGGAAAAATTTCAGGCCGATCTCGAATCAAAAATGCGGGAGCTGATTCAACCGCAGGTCGAGAACGCGTTGCAATTGCTCGAGACCGATCTGCGCAGCCTCTGGCCGCAATTGCAGGATACGATGGAAAGTCAGTTCAAGGCCGACTCGCGGGTGCAGTTGAGCCAGACCATTCCCGATTTCGCGCGACAGCGGCGCGAGCTCCTGCAGTCGATCGAGCTCACGCTGGTCGAGCGGATCGCCGGCCGCGGCATGGAAGCGCAGCTCGAGCGCATGTTCCGTGAGACCGCCAACTGGCTACGCGTCCCGGCGGGGGTGGCGGCGGCTGGCGGCATCGTGACCCTGATTGCCGCCATGAGCAGCGCCGCGATCGCCGATGTTACCGGGATTGTGGCGGCGTCAGCGTTCGTGGCGGGGACATTTGTCGCATTCGGACGGCGGCGAAAGATTCTCGCGGAATATCACCGGCAGATGGAGGCAAAACGCGACGAGCTGGTCGCCGCGATCGAGCAGCAATTGCGACACGCGATCGATCTCTTTTACGCCGAGATCGGCTCGGTCTTTTCGCCCCTTCGCGCCTTTTGCGCCTCGGAGCACAAACGTTACGATCCGATGCTCGCTCGGGTGCGGGAAGTCGAGAAGAGCCTGGCCGTGTTATCGGCCGAAATCGCCAAAACCCGATGATGCATCGGGAATCGCGATCCCCGGTTCGTTTGGAGGACTGCCCCCGTCCCCGGGGGTCAGCCACCCCGGCTAGAGGAATAAGCCGCGCTACTTCTTGGCTTTGGTTGAATACTGCTCGGCCAGCCGCTGCTCCGTCTGCCGGCGGGCGATGACGAAATTATTATTGTCGCCGTAGTTCCGCCACGGACCGGGCGGCACATCGCGCACCTCGACAAACTGCCAGTCCGTCAGGGAAGTCGGTCCCAGACCCAGATAATCGCGCACTGCCGGCGAGACATCGAGACCGGCACCGTGGTTGAGATTCATCCTTGGGCGTTCGTTCCGGAAAACATACTGGTAATGATCGGTGCGGAACGGGCCGCAATCTTCCCATTGCGCGTAGCAGATGCGGTTGCCGCGACGGATCGCAATCCAGCGATCTTTGCAGACGGAATGTCCCTGCTGCACAAAAGCCTGCCGGAACCAGGGCACCACGATCGGTGCTTCCGGTTTGAACTGTCCGTGCGATACGTCGTTGTAGGGCAGCGCGCAGTAGAATGGGTTCTGACGCGGGACGAAATTAACCGGAACATAGTCGTGGCGCCGCGACGGATCGGGATTGTCGTAGCCGCCGTAATTGCGCGACCAATCCGGATCCCATGAGCTCTTGTGATTCGGGACCGGGTTATTTCCGGAGGGCATTTCGCCAATCCAGAAAATGGTCGTGACGATGTCGGTCTTCCAAGGATAACGAGAAGAAGAAAAGCGCGAAGTCGTGGGAACGAAAACCTGCGGCTCGACTTTGAGCAGCGCCTGTGCGCGCAACTTCATCGCATACTTGGCGAAGTCCGCGCTGCTTTCGTAGGGGGATTGGGCGAGGGCGACGGAGGCAGAGAACGCCAGGACGGCCACGAGAAATTTTATGCAATTAACACGCATTTCCACCCGTTCGTTTTACACGAACCGACTGCGCAAGCAAGCCTGATCCATCATTCCTTTTTAGCACGATCCATTCCAAAGTGCGCCGCCAGTCCGACTGAGCAGGGTATCTCGGCGGAAGACCTCGTTCCCCATTACCGGATAATCCATCGTGTAATGCAAGCCTCGACTTTCTTTGCGGCTGAGCGCGGAATCGACAATCAGGGCGGCCACCGTAGCGAGATTGCGCAATTCGAGCAGGTCGACTGTGATGCGGAAGTTCCAGTAAAACTCCTGGATCTCGCGCTGCAAATTGCGCAGGCGCGCGCTCGCCCGCTGCAGCCGCTTGTCGGTTCGCACGATGCCCACGTAATCCCACATCAGGCGGCGAATCTCATCCCAGTTGTGATAGATCACGACCAGTTCGTCCACGTTCTGGACGTCGCCGGATTGCCATTCCGGCAGAGTCACGGCACCGGCGGGGTGCGCTGGCGGCCGGGTCTTGATAAGCGCTTCGCAGGCGCGATGGGCGATGACCAGGCCTTCGAGGAGGGAATTACTTGCCAGCCGGTTCGCCCCGTGCAGCCCGGTGCAGGCCACTTCCCCGATCGCATGCAGGCCCGGCAAACTGGTTGCTCCGTCCATGTTCGTCTTGATCCCGCCGCATTGGTAGTGGGCTGCGGGCACGACCGGGATGGGTTCTTTCGCCATGTCGATGCCATAGCGCAGACAGGTCTCGTAAATATGAGGAAAACGTTCCTGCAGGAATTCTCTCGGCTGCTGCGTGATATCGAGATGGACGCACTGGGCTCCGGTCCGCTTCATCTCGGCATCGATCGCACGGGCGACGATATCGCGCGGGGCAAGCGAACCCCGCGGATCCGTCCGCTTCACGAAATCCTCGCCTTTGCTGTTGCGCAAAATCCCGCCCTCCCCGCGCACCGCCTCGGAGATGAGAAAGGACGTCGCCTGCGGATGGAAAAGGCAGGTGGGATGGAACTGGATGAATTCCATGTTCGCGATTACCGCTCCGGCCCGCCAGGCCATGGCGACGCCGTCCCCCGTCGCGATCGCGGGATTGGTCGTATAGAGATAAACCTTTCCACAACCGCCGGTCGCGAGGAGCAGACGATCGGTTCGGATCGTCTCCACCGTTTCGGAAATCTCATTGAGCACGTAAACGCCCAGACAATGGTCTTCGGTCGCGAAGCCGAGTTTCGCGGCCGTGATCAAATCGACCGCCATGTGATTTTCAAATAGCTCAATGTTAGGCGATAGCCGGGCGGCGCGCAGCAGGGTCGTCTCGATCTCAAAACCGGTCAGATCGTGCACGTGAAGGACGCGCCTTTTCGAATGACCGCCTTCGCGGCCAAGATCCAGCTCGCGATGCCCCGAGACATCGCGCTCGTCGAAATGCAACCCGAGTTCCATCAGATCCCGAATCCGCTCCGGACCTTCCTTGACCACCGTCTCGACCGCGAGCGGATCGCAGAGTCCAGCACCCGCCTCGAGCGTGTCGCGAATGTGGAGCTCGAAGGAATCTTCGCCGCTCGTCACACAGGCCACACCGCCCTGCGCCCAGGCGGTGTTGGAATCCACACCTTTGCGTTTGGTGATAATCGCAACCCGCCCGTGCCTGGCCGCCTTGATCGCAAAGGTCAGGCCGGCGATGCCACTCCCGACGACGACAAAGTCGAACCCTTTCATCCGAGCAGAATGTTATCGATCAGACGCGTGCTGCCAAAGAAGACGGCGACGGCGAGAAGCGATCGCGGCTCGATCGTTAGGCGTGGCTGCAGATCATCCGCGCCGACGATCTCGGCGTAATCGATACGGGCGAGGGGAGCGGCTTCGATTTGCGCCCGCACCGCCACGAGAATTTTTCGCGCCGATGATTCCTTCGATTGCGCCGCCTTCAGCAAGGTGGTCCGAATGACCGGCGCCTGCGCCCGTTCCTCGGCGCTGAGGTATTGATTGCGCGAGCTGAGGGCGAGACCATCCGGCTCGCGCACGGTCGGGCCGGCGATGATCTCGATCGCGAAATCAAGGTCGCGCACCATCCGGCGAATAATCGCGAGCTGCTGAAAATCTTTCTCGCCGAAAACGGCTGCATCCGGCGTGAGGAGATGAAACAACTTCGTCACCACCGTACAGACACCGCGAAAATGACCGGGCCGGGAGGCGCCGCAGAGCCGTTCGGAAAGAATCGTCTCCTCCACGACCGTCGAACGATCGTCCGCATACATTTCGTTAGGCGCGGGGCGAAAAATCAGGTCGACGCCTTCGGCGCGGCAAACATCCTCGTCGGCCGATTCCGGCCGCGGATAACGCGAGAAATCCGAGCCCGGTTCAAACTGGAGCGGATTGACAAAAATACTGACCGCCACTTCACCCTCCCGGCCGGCGCCCTTTCGCGCCAGGCGAACGAGCGCGACATGGCCCGCATGCAAGGCGCCCATCGTCGGCACGAGCACGCGTCGCCTTTTCTCTCCGCGCGAGTGCGCGCGCAGGTCTGCGACGGTCGAAATGATTTTCATCTCCTGAGTTGGCCTAACGGGAACGCTCCTGCCAAATGGCCTGTCGGGCAAAACGAAAACGGCCGTGCCGGTAGTCGCTCCATCCGGCCGCGTCTGCCAGGTCGGCCAGCTCTCGAAAAGAAAAAGCGCGGGCGGCCGAAACGCGCGCGTCGTTGCGCGTCATCGCTTCGCGGAAAAAGACGCTCGTGAGCAAGTCGACTCCGATTTTCGCGAACCATCCGCGGCGCAGGTCCGCCACCAGCACGTGGTCGCGGGAAAGCTGGCGACAGCGACCGAGCAACTGCGCCGCTTCGTCCGCGCTGAAGTGATGCAGGGCGAGCGAAAAGAGGACGATGTCGTAGGCCCGGTTCTCGCCGAAGTGGTGGATATCCGCGCAGTGGTAGCGGATTTCGGGAAACTCAGCGCTCAACCGCCGCGCGATCTCGATCGTCGACGGCTGAAAATCGACCGCATCGATCTGCACCTCGGCACCTACTTTGCGCGCGAACGCGACCACAAGCCGGGGAATGTCGCCGGAGCCTGTCGCCAAATCGAGAATGTGCAGGTTGGCGCCCCGCCGAATCCAGCGCCGGAGGAAATAGCGGATCAGTCGGTAGCTGCCAAAATAACGATTGAGGATCCGCAGATTTTCCAGATCGGAAACCAGCTCGGGCGAGACTGGCTGGGGCCGGTCCATCCACTCCGGTTCCGAAGGATCGAACCGCCGTTTCATATGAAAAAAGTGAGGAGTGACAAGTGACGAACAGGGGCGCGACGGTTGATGACTCTCGTCACTTGTTACCCATCACCCGTCACGCCAGGAACTTCTGCCAGGAATCCGGCAAAATGGCCGTCTCCACCTCGCTGGCAATGCGCCCTTCAAACTCCGCTTTGAAAGAGGTGCTTGTCCCATAAACCATGATCAAGTCTTCCGAGCCCTCGACCCGGATGGCGTGGGCCACGCCCGGGGGAATGACCACTGCGGCATTGTTAGGCCCGCGATGCTCGTCCCCGTCGATGAAGAGCCGCATCGTTTTTCGGGGCAGTCCCGCACGCGCTTCGCGCAGAATCATCTCGGCCCGGCCCTGCACGAAAAACATCACGTCCCACTGCTCCTCCTCGTAGCGCCGGAGCCCGAAATTTTCCGACTCATCGACAAAGAGCCGCTGGAACCATTCGTTAGGGGAAACGCCCTCCGGCACGCTCGGCGGATGAATATGAAAACCCTTCGCGCTCTGGGCGAACATCCGGGCAGCCGACCATTGCCGGGGCCAAAGGCCGATCCTGGCCAGCGCTCCCTCATCGCGCCGCGCCAACTCCCCGAAGGAGCCTCGATGCCGCTGCGGATAAATCGTGCGCGCAAATATTTCGACACCGGGAATCCAGGCCTGGGCAATTTCCGGATCGGCTCGATTGGCCGCTGCGAGTTGCCTGGCCTCGATCCCGAGCTCAGCGATGCGCCGACCGACCGAGCGCACGCTGTAATCGCGCTCGGCCAAGGCGGCCGACGCTTCCGGGGTCAGGGCATGCCAGCGATCAGATTTCTTCTTCATTATTGCCAAGCGACCAACTATTTGCCTAACGAGAAGTCGGCGCGCTCCCGTGAGAGGTTCGGATTGTAATAGGGATCGCGCTCCAGCAAATCAGGCCAGCGCTCCCGCATCACCTCGGTCTCGAGCGCTTCCACGCTCCGCCGACGCGAGGCCGATTCGTGGTGATACAGCTTCGCGAAGGGCGTGTAAACGATCAGATACCCGGCCCGCCGCATTTTCAGGCAAAGGTCGACGTCGTTAAACGCGACCGGCAGGCGCTCTTCGTCGAACCCGCCGATCTCTTCGAAGACGTCGCGCCGGGTGAGCAGACACGCCCCCGTCACGGCGCTGTAGTTGCGCGTCATTTGCAGCTGGCGGCAAACGCCCGGCGCTTCCGCCGGCAGCCCGCGGAAGGCATGCTCGGCGATTCCTCCTACCCCGACCACGACGCCGGCGTGTTGCACGGTTTCGTCAGGGTAGAGCAGCCGCGGCCCGACCGCGCCCACCTCCGGTCGTTGCACGTGCTCGGCCATGACGGTGAGCCAGTCCTGATCGATTACCTCGATATCGTCGTTTAGAAAGAGCAGCCAGGGACTATCGCAGTGTTCGACCGCGAAGTTGTTGATCGCTGAATAATTAAACGGGCCGCTGAAGTGCAGCACTTTATGTGGGGAGTGGGCCGAAATATTCGTGCGCTTCCTCTGACTGGCTGTCGTTGTCGACGATCACGATCTCGTAGGGAGCATAGCTCGTTTTGCTGGTCGTGCTCTCGATGCAGCGAGCGAGAAGATCGATCCGGTCGCGCATCGGGATGATGAGCGAAATCTTTTTCGCCTCCGTCAGCTCGCGTTTGATCCAATAGGCATGCGTCCGCCAGTCGACCGTGACATGACCGGGCAATTGCTGCCGGGTCGAGATGCGCTTCCAGCGCCCGGAGGCCGGTTCAAGCGAGCCGGGCTTGCGCCGGATATTATCGGCGGTGGATGACGTGCTGCGCCGCCAATGATAAAGGACCCGCGGGATGTGATGGATGCGATTTGTTCAGTTCGATAATGCGCAGGAAAAGATCGTAGTCTTGCGCGCCATCAAACTCGGAGCGGAACCCGCCCACCTCCCGGACCAGCTCTCGTCGCACGAGGGTGAGATGGCAGACGTAGTTGCAGGAAAGGAAGTAATCCGGTGACCAATCGGGTTTGAAGATGGGAGAGTCGAAACCTTGGTCGGTCAGTTTGTCTTCGTCGGAATAAATCAGATCGGCGTCGGGATGCTGCTGCAGCCACCTGACGTTTTGGAAAAGGGCATCGGGTTCGAGGATGTCATCGTGATCGAGAAAGGCCACCCAGTCGCCCTGGGCCAGGGCCAGGCCGCAGTTGGAGGCGGCGGAAATCCCACCTCTCTTGGTGTCCTTAGCCAGGACAATGCGCTCGTCCCGGGCCGCCAACTCCGGCAGCAGGCTTAAGGTCGCCGCGTCCGTCGAAGCATCATCGACCAGGATGAGCTCCCATTTTTCGTAGGCCTGCTTCAGAACCGATTCGACGCATTCGGTCAGCCATGACACCGGCGTGTTAAAAACGGGCGTGATGATGCTGATGCGTGGCTGCGTGGCAAACGCGCGCGCCTCGTTGCGGAGCGAGGCGATCTCGCTGCTCTTGACGCGATGCGCTTCGAGCCATTCCTGGTATTCGCTCGCCGGCTCAGAACCGCGCTGAGGTCCGGGCTTTCGGAAATCTTTTGCGCACTTCGCGCACCAGTTTTTGCGGCAATCGGTAGGGCGCGAGCAGGACCTGGCCGATCTTGCGCTCGGGCGATTTGCGCAGCGCCTGTTTTTCCTGCTTTGAGCTGTTTCAGCTCCCGTTTCGCTTCTTTGAGCTTGAGGAGCTTCTGCTCCAGGTTCGCGATGTGCCGGTCGGCCGCCTCCAGTTCCGACATACGCGTGCGCAACCTTCGTTCCAAGCCGCGCACGTGGTGCATTAAGCCGGGAAAACGCCGCCTCCACGGCGGGCACTTGGGTCTCGGCCGACTCGCTTGATTTGCGCTTTAACTGGAGCGCGGACGGCTCCAGATCGCCGATATCGCAATCGTAGTTTGGAGAAAAACCGCGCCGGCCGAGATGAGCCACCAGCGGCGGACGGCGCTTGGCAACGTCAGCACCGGCCGCGGGCACGAGCACGAGATTCGGAGCGAGAGTAGAGAGGCGGTCGAGGATCGGAACGTCATCCGCCGCCGCGCCCGCGGCCGGATAGAACCAGATCGCGAGGTCAAAAGGGGACGCGCCCGTTCTCGCCCAGCGCCTCGAGCTCGGCGAATCCCGGCGCAAGCGGTCGTGTCGATTTCCTCCTCGCGGCATTGCTCGACAAATTGCGCCGCCTCGCCGCCCACCAGAAGCAAACGAGCGGGCGCGAACTTGCGGGCGACGAGCCGCGCGAAATTCGGTCGCGCCGTTTGAAGAAGCCGCCGTTGCACGAGAGCACATTATAATGATTGCAGCCGCTCGCAGGCAAAATTACGCTGCTGCCGCACTCTTCCAGGCCGTCGCTGGCCGCTCTGCATGGTCGATTTTTGCGTTTACCTCTTCTATCGCGCGGCGCTGGCTTTGCTGACTGCGCTGCCCTTGCGTTTCGTCTTCGCGCTCGGACAAGCGCTCGGCTTCGTGGCCTGGATTTTCCTGCCAAACTATCGCCGGCTGGCCCGCCGCAACGTGGAGATCGCCTTTGGCCCGGAAAAGACCGCCGCCGAGAAAAGGCGAATCGTGCGCCGCCATTTTCAGGGGCTCGGCGCCAATCTGCTCAGCGGGATGAAACTCAACGCCATGCCGCTGGCGGAAGTCGCGGCGCTGGTCACAACCGAAGGCGTCGACGAGGTGCACCGCGAACTGCGTGCGGGACGGCCGGTCGTGCTCGCGCTCAGCCATCTCGGCAATTGGGAGTTGTTCGCCCAAATCCTGCCGCACTATTTCGCCTACACCCGCCTGAGCACGGTTTATCAGAAACTCGGTAACCGCCATCTCGACCGCTTCGTCAGGCAACAGCGCGCCCGCTTCGGCGTCGAGCTCTTCGATCGCAGCGAAGGTTTTCAGGAAGCGATCCGGCTCCTGCGCGGCGGCGGTATGATCGGCATCCTGAGCGACCAGCATGCCGGCGATCACGGGCTCTGGACGCCGTTTTTCGGGCGGCTGGCCTCGACTTCGCCCTTGCCCGGCGCTCCTCTGCAAACGGACCGGCGCGGCCCTGATCGCCGCCTCCCTCTACACCGATGGCCCGGGCAAATGGCGGATGGTCTTTCGCCCGGCCGGTGATCGGCCTGACGACAGTGTGCCAGTCGCTGACCGCGAAGACGAACGAAATGATCGCGGACGAAATTCGGCGCGCGCCGGAAGACTGGTTTTGGGTCCACAACCGCTGGAAAACGCCGCGCCCCAATTGGCTCCTTGAGAAATACAAGCGCGGGCTCTTTCTTCCCGGAGACGACGGCGCCGAAGGACCTAAAACCATTTCGCATTCTCATCCGCGGGAGCAATTGGCTGGGAGACAGCGTCATCAGCATTCCGGCAGTGCGGGCGATCAAGCGCGGCCGGCCGGATGCGCATGTCACCGTGCTCGCGCCGGCCAAGATCGCGGCCATCTGGCGGCTGGTGCCGGAAGTGGATGCGGTGATTTCGTTAGGCGAGAAATCGCTCTGGGAGGCGGTCCGGTTGCTGCGAAGCGGGAGCGGGCTTTCGATGTCGGGATTGTTTTTCCCAATTCGCTCCGGGTTGCGCTCGAGCTCTGGCTGGCGGGTCTCCCGCGCCGGGTCGGATATGCCGGGCATGGCGCGGCGCTGGCTCCTGAACCAGGTTGTGCGCCAAGGCGGAGCGAAAGGGCCCGCCGCCGCATCAGGCGGAACATTATCTCGACCTCGCGCGCTCGTTAGGGGTGGAGGCCGAGGTGGGCGAGATCGCGCTCGCGACCCTCGCGCCGACTGAGACGGCGCAGCCAGGATCGGGCTTTGTCCCGGCGCGGAATACGGTCCGGCGAAACGCTGGTTGCCGGAACGCTTTGCCGAGGTCGCCGCGGCGATCGGCGGCGAGTGGGTGCTTTTCGGCACCGCAGAAGGACGCGGAGGTCGGGGCAGAGATTGCCGCGGCGCTAGGCGACATGGCTGTCTCAATCTCATTGGCCAGACCACGCTCGAGGAGTTGATCGAGGAGCTGCGAAAGTGCCGGCTGCTTTTGACGAACGACACCGGCACGATGCATCTCGCGACCTTGCTCGGCGTTCCGGTCGTGGCGGTTTTTGGCTCGACCGAGCCGAGCCTGACCGGTCCGTTGGGAAGCGGAAACACGTGTCGTTAGGCATCAGGTCGAATGCAGCCCTTGTTTTCTGCGCGAATGCCCGCTCGATTTCGCTGCATGAAAGCGGTCAGCGTGGAAGAAGTAGAGGCGTCGTTGAGCCGGAGCGCTGATCCGGCGAGACCTCGTGATGCTCGAAGCACTCCGTCGGAACGTCTTGCGGCTGGGCCATTCGACGGTCCTGCGCCGCGTTCGCCGCTCAGGTAATCAGCGGTCGGTACGCGCGACTACACCTTCATCACTTCGGCTTCTTTGCGCTCGAAGTGTTCGTCGACCGATTTCACGAAGCGATCGGTCAGTTTCTGAATCTCCGCTTCGGTGTCGCGCAGCTGGTCTTCGGTCGCTTCGCCGGCTTTTTCCATCTTCTTGGCTTCGTCCATCGCCGCGCGGCGATTGGCCCGCACCCGGACGCGCGCTTCCTCCGCCATCTGCTTGAGCGACTTGACCAGATCCTTGCGCCGTTCTTCCGAAAGCTCCGGGATCGGCAAGCCGGATGATCTTCCCATCGACCAGCGGCGTGATGCCGATTTTCGATTCCTTGAAGCGCTTTCTCGATGTCGCGCACGGTCGAGGCGTCGAAGGGCTGCACGACGAGCAGGCGCGGCTCCGGCGTGGTGATGAGCGCCAGTTGCTTCAGCTTCATGGCCGAGCCGTAGGCTTCGACATCGACGTTCTCGACCAGGGCGGGCGAGGCTTTGCCGGTGCGCACGCTGGCGAATTCGTGGATCATGTAGTCGACACTTTTTTCCATCGCCATTTCGGCTTCGAGGAGAATTTCGTCGGCGCTCATAGAGGTGGTGAAAGAAAGCCGCGGAGCGCGTGAATCGCAATCGCTAATCGGAGACGAGCGTGCCGATTTTTTTCCCGAGCACGGCGTCGCGGACGTTGGTCGGCTGGTGCATGTCGAAAACGATGATCGGGATTTTGTTGTCCATGCAGAGGCTGAAAGCGGTCGAGTCCATCACCTGCAACCTTTTCGTCAGGGCTTCGGTGTAGCTGATCTGTTCGTAGCGCTGTGGCGTCGGGATGCAGCTTCGGGTCGCGATCGTAAATGCCGTCCACCTTGGTCGCCTTCAGAATGATGTCGGCGCCGATCTCGCTCGCGCGCAGGGCGGCGGTGGTGTCGGTCGAAAAATAAGGGTTGCCGGTGCCGGCGACGAAGATGACGACGCGCCCCTGCTCGAGGTGCCGGATGGCGCGGCGGAGGATGAAGGGCTCGGCCACGTTTTGCATTTCGATCGCGGTCTGGACGCGGGTGAGGACGCCGCTTTGCTCGAGCTCGCTTTGCAGGGCGAGGCCGTTGATGACGGTGGCGAGCATGCCCATGTAGTCGGCCGTGGTGCGATCCATGCCGCGATGGCTGGCGGCGAGTCCGCGCCAGATGTTGCCGCCGCCGACCACGATCGAGATCTGGACGCCAAGGTCGTAAACCTCCTTCACCTGGCGCGCGATTTCCTTTACGATCTGGGGCGAAATCGTGTCGCGACGCGCCGGTTTCGCGGAGCGCTTCGCCGCTTAATTTGAGAACGATGCGTTTGTAAGCGGGCGTTGCACTTTCCATCTCGGCGCGGGATGATCGATCAGAAATGCGGACTTGGGGAGGAAAAACCGCGCAAAAATTCAGCCGCGCTCATCCGGCGCTTTCCTTCCAGTTGCACTTCCTCGAGGCGGAGGGCGCCGCGGCCGGTGGCGACGAGCACTTCCGCGTCGTTAGGCGTGGAGACCGTTCCCGGGTCGCCGGCGCTCTGGTCGCGACGCGCGGCGCGGAAGATTTTCAAGTTGACGCGTTTCTCCGGCAGCGTCGGTCAGCTGGGTGAAGGCGCCGGGCCAGGGATCGAAGGCGCGGATTTTTCGCTCGATCACTTCGGCCGGTTCCGACCAGTCGATTTTGCCGTCCTCGCGAGTCAATTTGGGCGAGTAGGTGGCGTCGGCGGCATCCTGCGGCGATGCGCGGCGCGGTCCGGCTGGCGAGGTGGTCGAGCGCGCTCGAGCAAAGCTTCAGGCGCGAGCTGCGCGAGACGATCGTGGAGCGATCCGCCGGTTTCGTCAGGCGAGATCGCGAGCTTCGTTTGCAGAAGGATGTCGCCGGTATCGAGACCTTCATCCATGTAGATGACGGTGATGCCGGTCTCCGCGTCGCCCGCCGCGATCGCCGCCTGGATGGGCGCCGCGCCGCGATGCCGCGGAAGAAGCGAGGCGTGCAGATTCAGGCAGGCGATGCGCGGAATCTCGAGCACGCTTTTCGGCAGGATCTGGCCGTAGGCCATGACGACGATGACGTCCGGCGCGAGCGCGCGAATCTGCGCGACCGACTTCGTCGTCTCGAATCCGCTCCGGCTGAAAAATCGGCACCGAAGTCTGCGGCCAAGCTCCGCCTTGATCGGCGGCGCCTGGATCCGTTGCGTCGCGCCCGACCGGCTTATCGGGCTGCGTGACGACGCCGACCAATTGGTGTGTCTGGAGTGCGAGGAGGGCGCGCAAGGTCGGCACGCCGATTTCGCCCGTGCCGATGAAGACGATGCGCATGCCGCCTTACGGCACCAAACGGCGGGGCGCGACCGCGCGCCGGGCGCGACGCGGGGCAGCGGCGCGCGCCATCAATTTATCGCCGGCGGTGACTTCGCGCTGGCCGACCGACGAGGCGCAATTCGGTGCAAAGATAATCGTAGAGCTCGCGGTCGGGCAGGATGAGGAGAAGGCGCTCGCGCACCGGCATCGCCGCCTTGCATTTCTCGCAGTAAAGACTGGAGGCGGTGAAATTCTCAAACTGCTGCTGGCTCATGTTCCCCATTCGCCACCGTCTCGAGAATGTGGAGCAAGACCTTGGCCGGCGGCTCGGTCGCATCCACCACCTGCACCCGGTCGCGGTAATGGTCCAGCACCGGCTTGGATTCGCTCTCGTAGGTCGCGAGGCGGCGCTTGATCACTTCCTCGTTCGCATCGTCGAGGCGGTTGTCCTTCAAGGCGCGTTTCTTCAGCCGGGCGAAAAGCGCGTCGCGATCGGGACAGGAAAGATGGAAGACCTTTTTCACGTCGATCAACTCATCCATGATCTCGGCCTGGCCGACATTGCGCGGAATGCCATCGAGCACGAGCACGTCGATGTCGGGTTTGAACTGGTGCGCGTCGACCGCCGCATCGATGCGGGCCTTCCAAAGTTCGACCGTGATGTCATCCGGCACGAGCTCGCCCCGGCTGGAATATTCGAGAAAGGCGCGGCCGACTCGGGTGCGGGTATCGATGGTGCGAAAAACGTCGCCGCAGGCGCAATGAAAGAAGCGCGGGATCGAGCCGAGCGAGCGGCCCTGGGTACCCTTGCCGCTGCCGGGCGCGCCGAAAAGAAGGTAGGTGGTGTATTTCATGGCGGATGGAACTGCCGTTATACCTGAAATCCCCGGCGGCACAATGCGGAAAGACTCGCAATCTGTCGCCGGGGCGCTGCCCAGGGCGGCGAGCGCCCTATGCGGGCACCGCCGGGGTCAGCTCGCGGCACCGGCTACAGCGGGAACGACATTGACGCGGCGACCGGCGCGATCGAACCGCACCTGGCCGTCGACCAGCGCGAAAATGGTGTAATCGCGGCCGAGGCCGACGTTCTTGCCGGGCAAAAATTTCGTGCCGCGCTGGCGGATGATGATGTTGCCGGCGACGACGGTTTCGCTGCCAAATTTTTTCACGCCCAGCCGCTTGCTGACGCTGTCGCGGCCGTTCTTGACGCTGCCTTGTCCTTTTTTATGAGCCATTGGAAAAGTTGAGAGATCGAGAGCTTACTCGGCCGCTTCTTTTCCGCCGCAGCTTTCTTCGATTTCGAGCCGAGGCTGATGCCGGTGATCTTCACCCGCGTCAATTTGCGGCGATGACCGACGGTGCGGTGATAACCTTTGCGGCGGCGATACTTGAACGCGATGACTTTCTTGTCCTTGCGCTGCTCAACCACTTCGCCGGTCACGCTCGCGCCCGCGACCGAGTGGGCTGCCGTGGGTCAGTTTTTCGCCATCGGCGTGCATGAGCACGTCGCCAAAAGTCATTTTCTGGCCTGCATCGCCTTCGAGCAGATCCACGTCGATCGTGTCACCTTCCGCGACGCGATATTGTCTGCCGCCGGTCTTGATAATTGCGTATGCCATGGCCTTGGGAAAAGTCGGAGAAAGTCACATGGACACCCCCCTTTGACAAGTGGAAATCCGGCGCCGCGCCGCCCGCCTGCCAGGGCGAGACTCTGTCGAACCTGAGGGAGAACACGGATGAATACAATGGCACCCACCCCCGGCTCGACGGAGTCTCGCCCTACCTCCCCTCCATGAGCAGCGTGATCTCACCCTTCGCGGGATGCGCCTCGTAATGCGCGAGCAATTCCGCGGCTGTTCCGCGCCGGAATTCTTCGAATTTTTTCGTGAGCTCGCGCGCTACGCAGAGTTTTCTTTCCGGCATCAATTCCGCGCAAGCGGCGAGCGTCTTGTTGATCCGGTAGGGCGATTCGAAGAACACGGTCGTCTCCGCACGCTCGGCCGCAGCCATCAATTCGCGCGCGCGCTGTCCGCTCTTCACGGGCAGGAAGCCACGATAGCAAAATTGTTCCATTTCAAATCCCGAACCGACCAAGGCGGTGGTGATGGCCGAGACGCCAGGAACGATCATAAAGGGTAAATTCTCCGCAATACATCGGCGGATTAAACGCTCCCCCGGATCGGACAACCCGGGCATGCCCGCATCGCTGATCAGGGCCACGGTCTCGCCCGCCGCCAGACGCTCCGCCAGCTCAGCGCTGCGCATCGCTTCGTTGTGCTCGTGGTAGCTGACGAGCGGTTTCCGGATGTCGAAATGCCGGAGCAGATTGCCCGAATGGCGCGTGTCCTCCGCGGCGATCACGTCCGCGCTCTTGAGCGCCTCGAGCGCGCGCAAAGTGATGTCGTTCAGATTCCCAATCGGCGTCCCGACCACGTAAAGCATTGGTCAGCATCGAACAGATATGGGTTCTCTGCCACGATCCGGGCGCAGGCGAACCCATCTAACCATTGGCGCCGATTTGCGCCCGCGCCGGCGTCAGCGTGATTTTTTCCGTGCGCCTGCCGGAGGAGCGCGCTAAGAACACTGGATGCCCCGCAAGAAAGCAAAGATGGCTCGAGCTGTCGTCGTTAGGGAAACGAGGCCGATCGCTGCTGCCAACAGTGGCGCGCTCGCGCCTGACGAACGACGCCTCGATTTTGGCGATCGCTGGGCCTATGCGCCCGCGCCGGAGCAGAGCGACTACGTCAAAATCAAGCCGCGCTATCAGCTCTTTATCGATGGCAAATTTCGCGCGCCCGCATTCCGGGTAAGCATTTTGATTCCATCAATCCCGGCGACGGAGGAGAAGCTGGCGGAAATCGCGGAGGCCGATGCGCATGATGTCGATCGGGCGGTGCGGGCGGCGCGGCGGGCCCACGGCAAGGTCTGGAGCAGGATGCCGGGCGCGAGCGCGGGAAAATTTCTCTATCGCATCGCGCGGCTCGTGCAGGAGAAAGCGCGCGAGCTGGCGGTTCTGGAGTCGATGGACGGCGGGAAAACGATCAAGGAAAGCCGCGACATCGATTTCCCGCTGGTGGCCGCCCATTTCTTCTATTACGCGGGCTGGGCGGATAAACTTCGCTACGCCTTTCCCGGTCGCTCGCCGCGTTCGTTAGGCGTGGCCGGGCAGATCATCCCCTGGAATTTCCCGCTCCTGATGGCGGCCTGGAAACTCGCGCCCGCGCTCGCCGCGGGCAACACCTGCGTGCTGAAACCGGCCGAGACGACCAGCATCACTGCGCTCTCATCTGGCGGAGATCTTCCAGGAGGCGGAGCTGCCCGATGGCGTGGTCAACATCGTCACCGGCGCCGGCGAAACCGGCAGAGCGCTGGTCGAGCACGACGGACGTCAACAAGATCGCCTTCACCGGCTCGACCGCGGTGGGCAAGATGCTGACCCGGGCCGTCGCGGGCACGAAAAAGAAACTCACGCTCGAGCTGGGGGGCAAGGCAGCCAACATCATCTTCGAAGACGCCGCCATCGATCAGGCGGTCGAGGGGATCATTTCCGGCATTTATTTCAATCAGGGCCACGTCTGTTGCGCCGGTTCGCGGCTCCTCGTGCAGGAAGGGGTTTTCCCGGCCGTTATCCGGAAGTTGCGCGACCGCATTTCCTCGCTCCGAGTTGGCAACCCGCTCGATAAGAACACCGACATCGGGGCGATCAATTCGCGGATGCAGCTCGAGAAGATTTGCGAGCTGGTCGACAGCGGTCTGCAGCAGGGCGCCGAGTTGGTCCAGCCCCGACTGCGACTGCCGGAAAAAGGTTATTGGTATCCGCCGAGCTTCTTCACCGGCGTGACTGCCTCCCATCGCATCGCGCAGGAGGAAATTTTCGGACCCGTCCTGAGCGTGATGACTTTCCGCACTCCAGAAGAAGCGATCGAGCGGGCCAATAACACCCCCTATGGCTTGAGCGCCGGAGTCTGGACCGACAAAGGAAGCAAGATTTTCAAGATCGTGAGCAAACTGCGCGCCGGTGTCGTCTGGGCCAACACCTACAACAAATTCGACCCGACGAGTCCCTTCGGCGGTTATCGCGAGAGCGGCTTCGGCCGCGAAGGCGGGCTCCACGGCCTCCTGCCCTACCTGACGCTGACCTAGTCGGTCTGTACGGCGAGCGCTCCGCCTGTCCTGCGGATTCTGAATCGGAGCAGGCGGAGCGCCCGCCCTACAATTTCTTCCGCTCCCCAACGAAGCTAAACGTAGGCGCGCTAATTGCGCTTTTGCTGGTCAGCCTTGGTCGCGAAATAGAGCACGACGAAAATGGCCGCCAGCCACGGCCGCAGAATGGCGTGGATCAGGCCGCTCAGGAAGGTCGTCAGACCGGCCAGAAAATCGGGCGCGCTCTCGGTCGCCATCGTCTGGAGCAGCGCCGCCGCCTGTTCCAGGCTGGTCACCCCGCGCAGCCGAAAAAGCACGACCGGCATCTCGATCGCGAAGTTGACAAAAATAATCACGAGGAGCCAGAGCGAAGCGATGAGGGCGCCGCGATAGAGCGGTCGCTGCAGGCGCGGAAGTTCGGTGCCGCTCCGCGCCAGCTCCTTGCTTTCGCGCAGGTTGTCGATCGTCTCGCCGCCACCGAGCGCGCCGGCCTGTTGCCAGAAGAGAAAGTTAATGAAGAGCACGCGCCACCATATAGGCGGTAAAAATGAGGAGCAGGAGCATGAGCCCGATCCGAGCTGAGCGAAGGCGCGCCGGCGGCGAGCGATAAGCGCGAACAGCAAAGGGATGATCGTCCAGAGAACATAGCTCCCGTAGACGATCAACTGAGGAGAAACATGCGCATCCAAAGCGGCTTGGCCCGAGTCAGGACATCGCGCAGGCCGGGGTTGCGTCCGGCGGAAAGATCGGCCGCGAGAAGCTGCATGCCGGCGAGGGAGAACGGCCAGGCCACCACGAGCAGCGCCGCGATCAGGAAAACAATCAACGGCGCTGACGAGGACGGTCGTGGTGGGCCCGCCTTCTTTAGGCAACTCGAGATACGGAGCGGCGAGCTGGAGAAAAAACGAAGGCACCGAGACGAGGAGAGCGAGGAGAAAGAAACGTCCGAAGCCCGCGCGATAAATTCGCCATCCTTCGCGCAAAAATTTTCCCGAAGCTCAGGCGCCCGACGACTGGCGGCGGAGTCAGCTCGGGAGTCTCCACTTCGTCCGCAAAAATCTCCGGCAACTCGCCCGCTTTGATCCAGCGCTCGCTTCCGGGTTCGCGGACTTCGTTCTCGCGAATGAGCCGGCCTTCCTGCTTCCATTCGCGCAATTCCTCGAGGTCGACCGGACCGTATTCCCTGCCCTGGACGCGCACGATCCAGGCATCGGCTTAGTTTATTTTCGACAGGATTCACGGCAGGTTAGAATGAGCGCGCGGTTGCACGTTCCGCTTCCCGTCCTGACAATCCAGTAAATCCTGTCCCCATTTTTATGAGACTCCTTCTAGTCGACGGCCACTACTACGTTTACCGCTCTTATTTCGCGATCCTCCATCTTTCCAATTCGAGGGCGAACCGACCAACGCGATTTTCGGCTTCACCAAATCGCTCCGCCTCATGCTGAAACATCTCCAGCCCGACCTCGGCGCGGTCGTCTGGGACCGGGGCCTGCCGCAACGGCGAACGGAGCTGCAGCCGGATACAAGGAAACGCGCAAAGAAATGCCGGCCCCGATGGTGCCGCAGATCGACTACATCGAGAAACTGATGCCCGTCCTCGGCTTTAACGAACCTCTCGCTGCCCGAACACGGAGGCGGATGACCTGATGGGCTGCTACGCGATCAAGGCGGCCGAGCGCGGGATCGAGACCATCCTCGCGACGAACGACAAGGACCTCTATCAACTGGTCAACGCGAAGGTGAAAATCTACAGCACGGCCAAAGCCGATCTGGCCTCGCCCAAGGATGCCTTTGCATTGTTAGGCGAAGAAGAGGTGACGGCCAAATGGGACGTCCCGCCGGCGATGATCGGCGACGTCCTCGCCATCTCCGGGGATGCGGTCGATAACATCCCCGGGGTCGGGATCGGCCGCAAAGCGGCGGCCAAATTACTGCGCGAATTCGGCAGCCTCGAGGCGCTGATCGCGGGGCTCGACTCGGATGAAAACTGCCGAAAACGCGCGATAAACTGGAGGCCGCGCGCGAACGCATCCTGCAAAATCGCAAGATGGTCGAGCTCGATTGCCATCTGCCTCTGCCGATGCCGATCGACGACCTGCGGATCACCGCCGGATTACCCCCGGCTGATTGAGGCGATGGAAGGATACGAATTCAAATCGCTTCTCCAGGAAGTGCGCGACGAAGCCGCCGGGCCGGGCGCGCGGTCCAGGGCGAGCTTTTGTAGCCGGGATCGGTGATCCCGGTCCGCCCAGCTTACGATGGTATTTGCCGAACCGGGATCGGCGATCCCGGCTACAACGATGCGGACGAAAATCTTTTGAACGCGCCCCGGCCCCGGCTGTCTATATGCACTGGTTAAGGCGATTCGGGCGGTGGCACGTTCTCGCATTCGAAGGTTTCTCCGCGTGCCCTGCCCGGATCTTTTTTGTACCGGCGGCCTTGTTGCGCCGGCATTCTTCTTCGCATGGTGCAGTTGTCGGGATGCGCCACGTGCGCTGGCGTCCCGGCTCCACGGCCCATGAATTTTTCCGACGAAGACAATCGGCTTCTCGATCTCGCCCTGCGCGAGGATATTGGCGCGGCGACGTCACGAGCGAGTATTTCGTGGCCGAAAACGATCAGGCATCCGCCCGGGCGATCGCCAAGGAGCGGGCCGTCGTGGCCGGTACGGAGGTGGCGGCGGAAGTCTTCCGGCGGGTCGATCCCGCCCTTCGGATCGAGATTGCGCAAAAAGACGGCGCGATCGTGTCCGCCGGCATGTCTGTCCTGGAAGTTCGCGGTCGGGCGCGCTCGATTCTCACGGCCGAACGCGTCGCGCTCAATTTCCTCCAGCGGTTGAGCGGCATTGCGACCTTGACCCATCAATTCGTCGAGGCCGCCGGCCGCAACGGTGCGAAAATCCTCGACACGCGCAAGACGACGCCCGGCTTGCGGAAGTTTGAGAAAGCGGCGGTGGTCGCGGGTGGGGGAACAAATCATCGCTTCGGTCTCTACGACATGGTGCTGGTGAAAGACAATCATCTCCTCGTCGCGCAACGGCCTCGCGCGGTTGCGCGCGGCGATCGCGCGGGTGCGCCAGGAGCGACCGGACCTCAAGATCGAAGTGGAAGCGGACGCGCTCGTGCAGGTCCGCGCGCTTCTGGAAGTCGAAGGCGTCGACGTGATTCTGCTCGATAACATGCGCGCGACCGAGTTGCGCGAAGCCGTCGCGATCGGAAAGGGAAGGTGAAATTCGAAGCGAGCGGCGGCGTCAACATGGGCAACGTCGGCAGATCGCCGCCACCGGGGTCGATTTCGTCTCCATTGGCGCTCTCACCCACTCCGCCCGCGCGATCGATTTTTCGCTGGAGCTGACGCATGTCTCCGCCTGATCGTCTGCTCGCGGCCGATCTCCGCGCCTCGTTAGGCGACGGTGTCATCGGCCGGCGCATCATCGTTTTGGAATCGACCGGCTCGACCAATGATTTCCTCCGGCAAATGCTCGCGCCGGAACTACCCGAGGGTTTCGTTGTTTTCGCCGAGCACCAGACTGCCGGCCGCGGCCAGCGAGGGAATCGCTGGGCTTCGGCCTCGCATCTGGGACTTTGGTTTTCGATTCTGCTCCGGCCGCTGCTGCCGCTCGCCGAATCGGCCCGCCTGACGAATTGGGCGGCGGAGGCGGTCGCGCGGACGATCCGAAGTGAGACCGGACTCGCGCCCGTGATCAAGCCGCCTAACGACGTTTATGTGAACGACAGAAAAATCGCCGGGGTCCTGGTTGAGACGAAATCCGGGCCCGGCGCAGGATTCGACGCCATCGTCGGTATTGGCGTGAATCTCAATCAGGCTCCGGAAGATTTTCCGGTCGAGCTACGGGAGCGCGCCGGTTCACTCGCCATGGCGCTCGGGCGGGAAGTTATTCGTCCCCGCTTCGCGATTGCGCTCTTGCGTGAATTGGAAGGGACGCGCGATTCCGCCCTCTCGCGTCAAGTTTCCGCGCCGATCCCGGCCAGCCATTGCCGGTAAATCTGGGGCGAAATTTCCGAGGGCTTGATCTCGCTCCGGCCGCCCCAGAAAACGTTCGTGTACGATACCGGAATGCTGCCGTCGGCGAGATGGCGATCGATCGCCGCCTTGTGTTCGAGGAGGAGGGCCTTGTCCGTGCCGTGAGCGACCGCCATGATGTTGACGTTGCGAAATTCCGGCCCGGCTTCACGCCAGTAACAGTGCGTCA